>NZ_JBDLYJ010000009.1:0-431655 GCF_051337345.1 Amycolatopsis sp. MEPSY49
CAGCCGCCGCGCGCTGACCCGAGCCGCCCACCACCAGCCGCCGCGCGCTGACCCGAGCCGCCCACCACCAGCCGCCGCGCGGCCTAGGACTTCAGCTGCCGCGCGTTGAGCCCGTACTGCGCCATCTTGCGGTAGAGCGTCGCCCGGCCCATGCCGAGCTTCGCCGCCGCCTGCACGACCGTCGCCCCGGGCTCGGCCAGGCACCGCACGATCTCGTCCCGCTCCAGGGCCTGCAGCCGGCTCAACCGGTGTCCCGCCGCGCTGAACACCTCGGCCGGCAGATGCCCCACATCGACCACGCCGGACCGCGAAGCCGCTTCGCGCACAACCCGACGTAGCTGCTTCGCGTTCTCCGGCCAGTCGTAAGCCGCCAACGCCCGCGAAGCCGCCGACGTGAACGTGACGTCCCGTCCGCGGTCGCGGCGGGCGAAGTGGTGGGCCAGCGGCAGGACGTCGTCGGGACGAAACCGCAGCGCCGGGACCTCGACCACCCGGTCGACCAGCGGCCGCAGCGCCGCCGGCAGCGCACCGGCGTCCTCGGCGGTGAGCACGAACGGCGGCGGCCCGTCGCCGCGGACGTCGGCGAACCGCCGCGCCAGCTCCTCCGCCGCCCACGCCGGCAGGGCCTCCACGCCGGACACGATCACGCACGTGCCGTCCTTGGCCAGCTCCGGCGTCCACAGCGTCAGCCACGTGTCGACGTCGTCGGGCGCCGGCGGGCGCGCGTTCAGCACGCGCTCACGCGGTCGAAGCCGACGCCGGGCCAGCGACGCCAGCGCCGTCTTTCCCGCGCCGGGCTCGCCGACGACCGCGACGACCCGACCCGCCGCGAAGGCCGTCTGCGCCGAACCGACCGCGGTGGTCCAGGCGGGCGAAAGCCGCGGCAGGTCACCGGGGTCGACGCGGTCGGCGTAGACGCGGAAGACCTCGCCGCGCGGGGTCGGCCGGGCGGTGCGCCCGGACGCGCGGGCCAGCATCAGCGCCGCGGTGTTGCCGGCGGCGGCCTGCGCGAGCGCCAGCAGCAGCTCCGACGACTGCTCCGACCAGGTGGTCAGGTTGACGCTGCCGGCCAGCGACCCGGTCAGCGGGTCAAGCACCGGCACCGCCGCGCAGGTGTAACCGCGCAGGTCGGTGCAGTAGTGCTCGCTCGCCCGGACCAGCGACGGCGCCCGGTCGGCCAGCGCCAGCCCGAGCCCGTTGGTGCCGGCGTTGCTCTCGGCGAAGTAGAAGCCCGGCGCCAGGTGCACCTTGTCGAGCGAGCGGTTGATGGACGCGTCCGTGCACAGCCGGCTCAGCACCAGGCCTTCGCTGTCGGTGATCATCAGGCTGATCGGCTCGTTGGCCAGCGTCGCCTGCAGGCCGCGCAGCACCTCCGTGCCGCACTCGTACAGCAGCGACCCGGTGTCGACCGCGCCGGAGAACACCGGCAGGACCTCGTCCTCGGGGACGCCGTAACGCTCGCTGCGCTGCCACGACGCCCGCAGCCGGGCCGCGTCGAACGACCGCGTGACGGACACCTGCGGGTTCTCCACTCGACCTCCTCCGGACGCGCCGCTGCGTCGGACTCCGTCCAGCCTACGTCCGCCGCCCGGGTGACGGCGGCCCGAGCTGTCTCATATCGAGACACCCGGCGGGCCCCTGACCAGCCCCGACGTCCCTACCGTCCCAGCAACACACGAAGACGTGGAGGGACCGCATGTACAGCAAGGACGGCGAGACGTACTTCATCGTGGACGCGCACGTGGCGCTCTGGGACGCGCGCCCGGAGAACCAGCGCAACATCCACGGCAAGCAGTTCATCGACTGCTTCTACGACTACCACCGCAACCTCAGCCCCGAGTCCGAGGTCTGGCCCTACGAGGACTACCTCTACCAAGGCGGCGAGCGGCTGATGCGGGACCTGTTCGAGAACGGGTACGTCGACCACGCGATCTTCCAGCCCGCCCACCTCGGCGCATTCTACAACAACGGCTTCGGGCAGACCGAGGAAGCCTTCGCCCTGACGCGGAAGCACGAAGGAAAGCTGACCTACAACCACTTCTTCGACCCGCGCTTCGAGCAGGCCGGCATCGACCAGCTGCGGCGCGACGCGGAGCGGTTCAACCTCAAGGGCGTCAAGCTCTACACCGCGGAATGGCAGGGCGACTCGCGCGGCTACAAGCTCGACGACAAGTGGACGTACAAGTACTTCGAAGCCTGCCAGGAACTCGGGATCAAGAACATCCACGTCCACAAGGGACCGACAATCCGGCCTCTCGACCGCGACGCCTTCGACGTCGCCGACGTCGACCACGCGGCCACCGACTTCACCGACCTCAACTTCGTCGTCGAGCACTGCGGCCTGCCGCGGCTGGAGGACTTCTGCTGGATCGCGACGCAGGAGCCGAACGTCCACGCGGGACTCGCGGTGGCCATCCCGTTCATCCACACGCGGCCGCGGTACTTCGCGCAGATCATCGGCGAGCTGCTGTACTGGCTCGACGAGGACCGCATCCAGTTCTCCAGCGACTACGCGCTCTGGACACCCCGCTGGTTGATCGAGCGGTTCGTCGACTTCCAGATCCCGGAGGACATGCCGGAGTACGCGCCGCTGACCGTCGACCAGAAGAAGAAGATCCTCGGCCTCAACGCGGCGGCGATGTACGACATCCCGGTCCCGTCGGAACTCCGGCTGGCCCCGGTCGAGCCGCAGGCCGTCTCGGTGGCCTGACGTGGACGCGTACACCGCGCTGGACGCGGTACTCGACCCGGAGCTGGACGAGCCCATCACCGACCTCGGCTTCGTCAAATCGCTGGCCGTCGACGGCGGGCGGGTGACCGTCCACTTGCGACTGCCGACGTCGTTCTGCGCGCCGAACTTCGCCTACCTCATGGCGTCGGACGCGAAGGACGTGCTGACGGCGCTGCCGTGGACGACCGAAGTCGTGGTGGAGCTGGACGACCACCACGACTCGGACCTCATCAACGCCGGTCTCGCCGCCGACGCGGGCTACCGGGGAACGTTCGGCCACGAGGCCGACCAGGACCTGGAAGAGCTGCGGGAGACGTTCCGGCGCAAGGCCCACCAGGCGGCGATGGAACGCGCGCTGACCGGGCTGCTGCGCGCCGACGAAGACGTCGACCTGCACGGCGTCACCCTCGCGGACCTGCCGGACGTACCCGCTTCGGCGGCGCTGCTGCGGCGGCGGGCGGCCCTCGGGTTGCCGGCCGATCCGGCGTCGCCGGTGCTGGTCGACCACGACGGAACCCCGTTCCCCCGCGAGGAAATCCCGCTGCGGCTGCGGTTCGCCCGGTCGGTCCGGATCTCCATCGAGGGCAACTCGCACTTCTGCCGCGGCCTGCTCCGCACCCGCTACCCCGAGTCCACTGTGGAGGTACCAGCGTGAAAGCCGTCCAGGTCGTCGGGTACGACTCGCCGTTGCGGATGACCGACGTCCCCGAGCCGTCGGTCACCGGCCCGTTCGACGTCGTCGTGCGGATCGGCGGCGCCGGCGTCTGCCGCACCGACCTGCACATCCTCGAAGGGCAGTGGAAGGAGAAGTCCGGCGTCACGCTGCCCTACACGATCGGGCACGAGAACGCGGGCTGGGTGCACGCGATCGGCAGCGCGGTCACGAACGTCGCCGAGGGCGACAAGGTGATCGTGCACCCGCTGATCACGTGCGGGCTGTGCCGGGCGTGCCGCTTCGGCGACGACGTCCACTGCGAGCAGTCGCGGTTCCCCGGCATCGACACCGCGGGCGGGTACGCGGAGTACCTGAAGACGTCGGCCCGCAGCGTCGTCAAGATCGACGACTCCCTGGAACCGGCGGACGTCGCGGCGCTGGCCGACGCCGGGCTGACGGCGTACCACGCGGCGGCGAAGGCGGCGCGGCGGCTGCGTCCGGGCGACAAGTGCGTCGTGATCGGCGCGGGCGGGCTCGGGCACATCGGGATCCAGGTGCTCAAGGCGATCTCGGCGGCGGAGCTGATCGTCGTGGACCGCAACCCGGACGCGGTGAAGCTGGCGGTGTCGATCGGCGCGGACCACGGCGTGACCGGCTCGCCGGTTTCGCAGGTGCTCGACCTCACCGGCGGCCACGGCGCGGAGGCGGTCATCGACTTCGTCGGCGAGGGCGGGGCGACGCGCGACGGGATCGCGATGCTGCGGCGGGCGGGCGACTACCACGTCGTCGGCTACGGCGAGAACATCGACGTCCCGACGATCGACATCATCTCGACGGAGATCAACCTGATCGGGAACCTGGTGGGGTCGTACAACGACCTGTGCGAGCTGATGGTGCTGGCGGCGCAGGGCCGGGTGAAGCTGCACACGGCCCGGTACCGCCTGGAGGAGTTCCAGACGGCCCTCGACGACCTCGAGGCGGGCCGCATCCGCGGCCGCGCGATCCTGGTGCCGTAACTTCCACCCAAAAGTGCCCACCGGAGCCGGAACTCCGGATCACTTTCGTAGGGAAAGTGACGTCCACAGCCGGGTTCCGGAGCACTTTCGTAGCGAAAGTGACGGCTACTGGCTGGGCTGGGCCGCCGGGGCCTGGTGCAGTGACAGGTCCGGACCGGCGGCGGAGTCCTGGGCCCAGGCCCCGGACTTCGCCGTCCACGTCTGGCCGGCGAAGCTCACCTTGTCGACGCCCAGCGCTTCCGCGCGGCCGACCAGCCAGCTCGCGTACGCCCACCCCTGCGCCGCCGGGTGGGCGCCGCTCAAGCGGGCCGTGCCCAGCTCGTCCGTCGCCGCGGAAGCCAGGTCGCCGGGGGCGGCCAACGTCAGGTTGCGGCACGTCATCGCGGCCGGGAACTGGCCGGTGAACGCCGCCGCCATCGCGCGCGCCTGCGGCTCCCACTGCGCGTACGCGTCCGGGACGCCCGAGCGCTGGATCTCCTGGGCCGCCTCGGTGATCGGCAGCGTCTCCCAGCCCGGCAGCTTCTCGAGCTTCTCGTAGAACGCCGTCGCCGCGTAGACCGGGTCGCGCAGCTGCGCCACCGTGCCCCAGCCCTGGCTGGGCCGCTGCTGGAACAGCCCGACCGAGTCGCGGTCACCGCCCTCGAGGTTGCGCAGCTTCGACTCCTGCAGCGCCGTGGCCAGCGCGACCGTGGCCGCGTGCGGCGGGAGGCCGAGCTTCGTCCCGACGCCCGCGATCGTCGCCGCGCTGTCCATCTGCTCGGGCGTGAAGGTGTACGACGTCTGCCCGGGCAGGGCCACCGTGCAGCCCGGCGTCCGCACCGGGCTGCGCGTCAGCACCACGACCACGACGATCCCCGCGGTCAGCACGACGACCGCCCCCAGGAAGATCGCCACCTTCAGACCACACCCGCGCACCCTGCCCCGCTCTCACCCGTTCGCACCAGTCTGCCAAAGGACGCGGCGCACCGGGCGGAGGTTCAGTGGTCGGCCCCCAGGAAGATCGGGTTCGACATCGCCACCATCGCGTTCGGCTGGGTGGTGTTCGGGCCTCCGGACGGGCGACGGACCTCGACGCGCACCCACCGCGAGTAGCGCGGATACGTCGTCCACGTGACCGTCGCCGCGCCGCCGTCGCCGATCGTCTCCGTGTGCTCCGGCCCGAGCTGGTCGAGGAACGTCACCGTCGTCCCCGGGACGCCGCCGACCACCGCACGGACCGTTACCGGGGTCCCGGTGGCGGCCGGCAGCCGCTCGCCGATCCCCGCCGTGCGCCCGCCGCCGGACACCGTGAAGTCCAGCTGGACCGCCGACGACTCGGCCAGCCACGACCGGCCCGCCTTCAGCCCCTCGAGGAGTTCCTTGCGGCGCAACCGGTCGGCGAGGACGACGGTGTGCGGCAGCGCGACGCGCTGGTCCGGGTTGTGCGCGTCGGAGTCGCCGATCGCCGGGATGAACCGGCCGCCGCGCAGGAGCCCGTCCCAGTGGATGACGCTCGCCTCGTCGTCCTGGGTCCACGGGCCGTTCCAGACCTCGACCAGGTCGGCGATCTCGTACGCGAACTCGTAGGTGCAGCCGAAGCAGTTGGCGAACGGGTGCGCCGCGGTGACCAGGCCGCCCGCGCGGTGCACCTGGTCGGTGAAGCGGCGGAAGTCCCGCGGGTCGGCGGCGCGGTAGCGCCAGTCGATCCACGTGCCGGCGGGCAGGCCGATCGCGGGCCAGTGCCCGGACCGCGTCGTCACCTCTTCGCCGTTGAGGATCAGCAGGTCGTCGGTGGCGTAGTTCCCCCAGACGAGCTGTGAGCTGGACGTGTTGTGGTCGGTGGAGACGATGAAGTCCAGGCCCGCGGCACGCGCGTCGGCGACCAGCTGGTCCGGCGTGCGGCGGCCGTCGGAGTGGACGGTGTGCAGGTGGCCGTCGCCGCGGTACCAGGCGCGGCCGCGCTCTCGGGCGGGCGCGGACTCCGGCGCCGGGTTCGGCGTGAACGGCGCCGCGTCCGGCCCGAAGGTGAGCGTGATGTCCACCTGGTAGTTCAAACCCTGCGGCGCGACCGTGTACGGGCCGAGGATGACGTGCCAGCGACCCGGCTTGATCGGGCCGGCGAGGTAGCCCGGCGTGGCCTCGGCCGCGCTGATCGAGAACCGGTCGCGGAAGCCGCCGGACCAGCCGCGGAAGCCGCGGGCGTTGCCCAGGTCGTGGCCTTCCGGGCCGAACATCCCGATGTCGCAGGCGTTCCCGCGGGTGCCGGCGGGCACCGGCGGCTTGTCGTAGGAGTAGACGACGTCGATCTGCCGCACCCCGCGCGGGACGTCGACGGGCAGGTAGTACCAGTCCGGGACGTCCGGCTTCAGCGTGCCGGTGACCGTCCGGGTCTGGCTGCCGGTGCCGCCCGGCTGGTCGGCGAACGCGATGCCCGGAAGCAGCCCCGCCGCGGCCGCCACCCCGCTCGCGCGCAGCAGCGTGCGCCGGCTCAAGTCCCCAGAATTCATGCGTACCTCCGCATCGAAAGACGCCCCGACGCTAGGTGAGCGACGCGAACGCGGGCGCGAACCGGCGGTGAACTTCCGGCGTCGGGTCAGCGCCGCGAAAGGATCTTGGCGAGCGCGACGACGGTGACGGCGGCGGCCAGCCCGAGCCGCGTGCGGTCGACGGCGGGCACCCAGGTCACCGCCTCCCCGCGCACCACGAAAGCCCCGGCGGGCCGGGCGAACACCCCGAACCCGGCACCTTCGCGCACGGGCAGCGCGCCGGTGTCGTCGCCACCACCGCCCCCGCCACCGAAGACGGCCGCGGCCGGGATGACGACGGTCCCGTCGCGCTCCACCGGATCGCCGTAGACCAGCTTGGCGGTGAACAGGTCCCGCGCGGTCGCGGCCAGGTGCCCCAGCTTCATCAGGCCATCATGACCGACTTTTCCCCACCATCGGGTGTAAACCCGGGGTATCCGGGGCATTAACCGGCAACACCTGTGCTTCGACGGGGAGTGCGTACCGAGGGGAGACCGCGATGACCTTCGACTTCGTCGGCCGCTGGCTGGGCAGGCATCGCGACCGCCCGGGGATCAGCGTCGACCTCTCCTGCGGCGGCCGGGTGACCCTGCGCGAAATCGACGGCCGGCCGGTGCTGGCCATCACCACGGCCCCGGGTCCGGACGGCCGGTGCAGCGTCGCAGCGGTTCCGCTGTCGGAAGCGGAACGGCGTGAGCTGGGACAGGTGCTCGACCCGAACGTCCTGCTGGCTTCCTGACCCCTGCCGCGGAGCCTGCGAACAGGGGCCCGTACTTCCGCGTCACCGGATGTTTCCCCAGCGGTCGCCGCCGTAAGCTGCGCAGCGTGCTTTGTGAGAGTCCTCGCGAGAAAAGCGGCCGCACCGGTGTGGCGCGGGTCGCTTTTTGTGGGGTCTCCACAACGCAGCCGCCTCGGCATGCGCCATGGCGGACATTGGTCTACCCCTCGGTAATCCAGCAGGGTGTAGACAGGTGCAGGCGACGCCCCAGGACAGGTGCGTCGCCTTCTGTGCGTGGGTACTTGGGAGGCTCAGCCGGTGTTCAATCGTGTCGCCATCGTCAACCGCGGAGAGGCCGCGATGCGGCTCATCCACGCCGTCCGGGATCTGTCGGCGGAAACCGGCACGAAGATCGAGACGGTCGCCCTCTACACCGATGCCGATCGCACCGCCACCTTCGTCCGTGAGGCCGACCTGGCCTACGACCTGGGGCCCGCTTCGGCCCGCCCCTACCTCGACCTGGCCAAGCTCGAGCGGGCCCTCGTCGAGACGAAGGCCGACGCCGCGTGGGTCGGCTGGGGCTTCGTCGCCGAAGACCCGGCCTTCGCGGAGTTGTGCGAGAAGGTCGGCGTCACCTTCGTCGGGCCGAGCGCCGACGCGATGCGCAAGCTCGGCGACAAGATCGGCGCGAAGCTGATCGCCGAAGAGGTCGGTGTGCCGGTCGCGCCGTGGAGCCGCGGCGAGGTCGCCACGCTCGAGGACGCGCTGAAGGCCGGCGAGCAAATCGGCTACCCGCTGATGCTCAAGGCCACCGCGGGCGGCGGCGGGCGCGGCATCCGCATGGTCGCCTCCGGCGAGGACCTCGCCGACGCCTACGAGCGCACCAGCCAGGAAGCCCTGCGCGCCTTCGGGTCCGGCGTCGTGTTCCTCGAGCGCCTGGTCACCGGCGCCCGGCACGTCGAGGTCCAGGTGATCTCCGACGGCGAGACGGCGTGGGCGCTCGGCGTCCGCGACTGCTCGGTGCAGCGGCGCAACCAGAAGATCATCGAAGAGTCGGCCTCCCCCGTCCTCGCGCCCGAGCAGACCGCCGAGCTGAAGGCGTCGGCCGAGCGGCTCGCGGTCGCCGTCGGCTACCGCGGCGCGTGCACCGTCGAGTTCCTCTACCACCCGGGCGAGAAGCTGTTCGCCTTCCTCGAGGTCAACACCCGCCTGCAGGTCGAGCACCCGATCACCGAGATCACCACCGGCACCGACCTGGTCAAGCTGCAGCTGCACGTCGCCGGCGGCGGCAAGCTCGAAGGCGATCAGCCGGCCGAGCTCGGCCACGCCGTCGAAGCCCGGCTGAACGCCGAGGACCCCGACCGCGACTTCGCCCCTTCCCCCGGCCGCATCGCGCGGCTGGCACTGCCCGCCGGGCCCGGCATCCGCGTCGACACCGGCGTCAGCGAGGGCGACACCATCCCCGCCGACTTCGACTCGATGATCGCCAAGATCATCGCCTACGGGCGCGACCGCGACGAGGCGCTCGGCCGCCTGCGCCGCGCGATGGCCGAGACCACCGTCATCATCGAGGGCGGCGCGACCAACAAGAGCTTCGTGCTCGAGCTGCTCGACCAGCCCGAGGTCATCGACGCGAGCGCCGACACCGGCTGGATCGACCGCGTCCGCGCCGAAGGCCGCCTGGTCACCCACCGGCACTCCGCCGTCGCGCTCGCCGCGGCCGCCATCGAGGCCTACGAGGACGGGGAAGAGGTCTCCGTCCAGCGGCTGCTGTCCACCGCGCACGGCGGGCGCCCGCAGGTCCAGCACGAGACCGGCCGCCCGCTCGACCTCAAGCTCCGCGGCGTCGGCTACCGCGTCGGCGTCGCGCGCATCGGCCAGAAGCGCTTCCGCGTCGGCGTTTCGGCCGGGACGTCCGAGGTGCACCACGCCGACGTCGAGATCGACCGCTTCGACGCCCACAGCGGCCGGATCCGGGTCAACGGCCAGGGCTTCCGCCTGGTGGCGGCCACGCACGGCCCGATCCACCTCGTCGAGGTCGACGGCGTCACCCACCGCGTCAGCCGCGACGAAGGCGGCGTCGTCCGCTCCCCCGCGCCCGCGCTGGTGGTCGCGACTCCCCTGGCCGTCGGCGACGAGGTCGAGGCGAACGCGCCGATCCTCGTGCTGGAGAGCATGAAGATGGAAACGGTGCTGCGCGCGCCGTTCCGCGCCCGCGTCCGCGAGTGCCCGGTGTCGGTCGGCAGCCAGGTCGAGACCGGCGCGCCGCTGATGCGCCTGGAGCCCTTGGCCGACGGCGCCGAGGACGAGGTCGCCGAGGAGACCGAGACCGTCGAGATCGACCTGCCGGCCGAGGCGGCGGACGTGTCCGCGGCCGACCGCGTCGAGCGCGGCCTGCAGGACCTGCGCAGCCTGCTGCTCGGCTTCGACGTCGACCCGGGCGAGCGCAAGCGCGTCCTGGCGGCGTACACCGCGGCGCGGGCCGAGCTGGGCGGCCGTCCGGTGGAAGGCGAACTGGAGCTGCTCACCGTCTTCGCCGACCTGTCCGAGCTGAGCCGCAACACCCCGGGCGGCGAGGACACCGTCCCGAACGGCGCGGTGCACAGCCCGCGCGAGTTCTTCCACAGCTACCTGCAGAGCCTCGACGTCGAGCGCGCCGGCGTCACCGAAGGCTTCCAGGCCAAGCTGGCCAAGGTCCTCGGCCACTACGGCGTCGCCGACCTGGAGCGCACGCCGGAGCTGGAGGCCGCGGTCTTCCGGATCTTCCTGGCGCAGCAACGGACTTCGGCCGACGTCGCCGTCGTCTCCGAGCTGCTACGGCAGTGGCTGACCGGGCCGCCGCCGGCGGAGGCGCTGAGCGACCGCGCCGGCCGGACGCTGGAGCACGTCGTCGAGGCCACGCAGGTCCGCTTCCCCGCGGTGTCCGACCTGGCCCGCGGCGTGGTCTTCCGCTGGTTCGCCCAGCCGCTGCTGCGCCGCCACCGCGCCGAGGTCTACGCCGCGGTCCGCACCGAGCTGCGCTACCTCGACCAGCACCCCGACGCCGCGGACCGCGCCGAGCGGATCCAGGCCATGATCACCGGCTCGCAGCCCCTGGTCCGGCTGATCGGGCAGCGGATCGGCCGCCCGGGCCGCGACCACGCGCCGCTGCTGGAAGTCCTGACCCGCCGCTACTACGGCAACCGCAGGCTGTCCGGGGTCGTCGTGCGCGACGCCGGTGGCTCCCGGTGGCTGACCGCCGAGCTGAACACCCCGGACGGCGCGCTGCCGCTGGTCACCACGGCCGTCGACTTCGCCGCCCTGCCCGAGGCGCTGCGCGCGCTCGGCGAGGTGGCCACCGAAGGCGTCGTCGCCGACCTGTACCTGCGCTGGGAGGACCAGCCGGACGTCGACGCGACCGCGCAGCGGCTCGGCGCGCTGCTGGCCGAGCACGGGGTGCCGGCGAGCGTGCGCCGGATCGTGGTCACCGTCGCCGGCACCGGCGGCGCGGTGATGCACCACCACTTCACGTTCCGCCGCGACGACAGTGGCTTGACTGCCTTCGCCGAAGACCGGCTGATCCGCGGCCTGCACCCGCAGATCGCGAACCGCCTGCAGCTGCAGCGGCTGCACGAGTTCGACCTGACCCGGCTGCCGTCCTCGGACGAGGAGATCTACCTCTTCAAGGCCGTGGCGAAGAGCAACCCGGCCGACGAGCGGCTGATCGCGATGGGCCAGGTCCGCGACCTGACGCCGCTGCGCGAGGCCGACGGCCGGCTGGTGGCGCTGCCCGCGCTCGAGGACGCCGTCACCGCGTGCCTCGACGCGATCCGCAACATCCAGGCGCAGCGGCCGCAGAACAAGCGATTCGACACCAACCGGATCATGATGTACGTCTGGCCGCAGACGGACCTGACGACCGACGAGCTGAACACCCTCGTCCAGCGCATCCTGCCGACGTCGGTGGGCGCCGGGCTGGAGGAGGTCCAGTTCCTGGCCCGCCGGCGCACCGACGCGGGCAAGCTGGCCGAGCTCGCCGTCCGCATCACCTTCGACCCGAGCCAGGGCGCGCGGCTGCACGTCGGGCCGCCGTCGACCGAGCCGGTCAAGCCCCTCGACGACTACCGCCTGAAGGTGCTGCGCGCGGCGCGGCGCGGCAACGTCTACCCGTACGAGCTGACCGACCTGCTCGCCGGCGCCGAGGGCACGTTCGCCGAGCACGACCTGGATTCCTCGGGGGTCCTCGTCCCGGTGGACCGGCCGAAGGGGCAGAACAGCGCGGCGATCGTCGCCGGCGTCGTCACGACGCCGACCGCGCGGCACCCCGAGGGCGTCACGCGGGTCGTGCTGCTCGGCGACCCGACGAAGTCGCTCGGCGCGCTGTCGGAGCCGGAGTGCTCGCGTGTCATCGCGGCGCTCGACCTGGCCGAGCGGATGCGGGTCCCGCTGGAGTGGTTCGCGCTGTCCTCGGGCGCGCGGATCTCGATGTCCTCGGGCACCGAGAACATGGACTGGGTCGCCGCGGCGCTCAAGCGGATCGTCACGTTCACCCAGGACGGCGGCGAGATCAACATCGTGGTCAACGGGATCAACGTCGGCGCCCAGCCGTACTGGAACGCCGAAGCCACGATGCTCATGCACACCAAGGGCGTCCTGGTGATGACGCCGGACTCGGCGATGGTGCTCACCGGCAAGCAGGCGCTCGACTTCTCGGGTGGCGTGTCGGCCGAGGACAACTTCGGCATCGGCGGCTACGACCGCGTGATGGGCCCGAACGGCCAGGCGCAGTACTGGGCGCCGAACCTGCCGGCCGCGCGGGAAGTGCTGATGGCGCACTACGACCACACGTACGTGGTGCCGGGTGAGGCCGGGCCGCGCAAGGTGGGCACGAACGACCCGGTCGACCGCGACGTCTCGACGTTCCCGCACGCGATCGTCGGCAGCGACTTCACGACCGTCGGCGAGATCTTCTCGGCCGAGCACAACCCGGACCGCAAGAAGCCGTTCGACATCCGCACGGTTATGCGCGCGCTGTCCGACCAGGACCACCCGGTGCTGGAGCGCTGGGCGGGCATGGCCGACGCCGACACCGCGGCGGTGCAGGACGTGCACATCGGCGGCCGCCCGGTCTGCCTGGTCGGCATCGAGTCGCGGTCGGTCCCCCGCCGCGGCTTCCCGCCCACCGACGGCCCGGACACCTACACCGCGGGCACGCTCTTCCCGCGGTCGTCGAAGAAGACGGCGCGCGCGATCAACGCGGCGTCGGGCAACCGGCCGCTGGTGGTGCTGGCGAACCTGTCCGGCTTCGACGGCTCCCCGGAGTCGCTGCGCAAGCTGCAGCTGGAGTACGGCGCGGAGATCGGCCGGGCGATCGTCAACTTCGAGGGCCCGATCGTGTTCACCGTGATCTCGCGCTACCACGGCGGCGCGTTCGTGGTGTTCTCCAAGGCGCTGAACCCGAACATGACGGTGCTGGCGCTGGAGGGCTCGTTCGCCTCGGTGCTGGGCGGCGCCCCGGCGGCGGCGGTGGTGTTCGCCGGCGAGGTGGCCAAGCGCACGGCGAACGACCCGCGGGTGACCGAGCTGCAGAACCGGGTTTCCGCGGCCGACGCGCCTTCCCGGGCGGCGTTGAGCGCCCAGCTGGCCGAGGTCCAGTCGTCGGTCCGCGCGGAGAAGGTCAGCGAGATCGCGGCGGAGTTCGACAAGGTCCACAGCATCCAGCGGGCGGTGGAGGTCGGCTCGGTGGACGCGATCATCAGCACGGCCGAGCTGCGGCCGCGCATCATCGAGGCCATCGAACACGGCTTGAAGCAGTAGCAGCGTCTTGCGAAGGGCGGCACTTTCACGTGAAAGTGCCGCCCTTCGGCATTCCGGCGCTTCGCGACTTTCGGGGGTATGGCGGTTTTGTCCCCGCCCGACACACTGTGCGTGCCGGTACGGTGACCACGGGTGCCGACCGAGCCTCCATCCGTGCGGCGTGAGGAGATCCCCCGATGGCGTCAAGGTCCCTGTCCCGGCTCGCCCTCGCGGCGACCGGTGTCCTGCTCACCACCCTGCTCGGCGGCCCGGCCACCGCGCAGCCCGCGGACACGCCGGTCTTCTGGCGCGTCCCGGCCACCGCCGCCCAGGCACAGGCACTCGAGGCGGCCGGGTTCGACGTCGAGGAAGGGGACGCGGGCGCCGTCCTCGTCGTCGGCGGGCAGGCCGTCGCGAACCAGCTGCGTGCCGCCGGTTTCCGGCCGTCCTACCACGACACCGTCTACAAAGAACTCCCCGCGCGGGGCAATTCCCTGGAGGCCGACACCTACTACGGCGGGTACCGCACGGTCACCGCGCACGAAAACCACCTCACCGCCGTCGCGGCCGCGCACCCCGACCTGGCCACGAAGTACACCATCGGCCAGTCGTGGAAGAAGACGAAGGGTCAGGGCGGGCACGACATCCAGGCCCTCTGCCTCACCAAGAAGCAGTCCGGCGACTGCACGCTCTCGACGACGTCGCCGAAGCCGAAGTTCTTCCTGATGGCCCAGATCCACGCGCGCGAGCTGTCGACCGGCGAACTCGCCTGGCGCTGGATCGACTACCTCGCCGACGGGTACGCCACCGACGCCACCGCGAAGTCCATTTTGGACACCACCGAGGTCTGGGTGGTGCCGATCGCCAACCCCGACGGCGTAGACATCGTCGCCTCCGGCGGCAACTCGCCGAAGCTGCAGCGCAAGAACGCGAACAACTCCCGCGGCAGCTGCACGGGCACGAACATCGGCGTCGACCTCAACCGCAACTCGACGTTCAAGTGGGGCGCCGACTCGAACTCCGCCTGCGCCGAGACCTACCAGGGCGTGAGCGCCGGTTCCGAGCCCGAAGTGCAGGCGCTGGAGAAGCTGGCCCGCGCGATCTTCCCCGATCAGCGCGGCACCGGGAACAACGACCCCGCGCCGTCGACCGCCAAGGGCACGATGATCACGCTGCACAGCTACGGCAACGACATCATCATCCCGTGGGGCTTCACGCAGGCCACTTCGCCGAACGACGCGCAGTACCGGCGGCTGGGCGCGAAGTACTCGGCGTCGAACGGCTACCTCGTCGGCACCAACGAAGAGACCGTCGGCTACGACACGAGCGGCACCACCGACGACTTCACCTACGGCGAACTGGGCGTCGCGAGCGTGACGTTCGAGGTCGGCGGCTCCAGCGGGACGTGCGGCGGCTTCCTGCCGAGGTACACCTGCGTCGACAGCACGTTCTGGCCGAAGAACAAGGGCGCGCTGATCACCGCCGCCAAGGCCGCGGCGGCGCCGTACCAGCAGTGAGTCACGGCCGGCAGGCGTAGATGCAGTTCTGCGGACGCGGGGACTCGAGCACGCTCACGTGCCCGAACCCCGCGTCCGCGAGCATTTCCGTGGCTTTCTCGGTGCCCCACATGGCTCCGAGCGCGGCCCCGCCTTCGGCGAGCGACGTCGTGGTGCAGTACATGAGGCTGATCGAGTAGCACAGCGCGGCCATCGGGTTGCCGACGTTGTTCTCGACGTGGCTCGAGAAGTTGGTGTCCACCATGAAGAACAGACCGTCTTCGGCCAGGGCGCCCCGGATCCGGCGCAGCACGACGTCCGGCCGGTCCTGGTCGTGGACGGCGTCGAAGGCGGTGATGACGTCGTATTCGCCGGCCAGGCACGCGGCGTCCCCGACGACGAACTCGGCGTTCGGCAAGTCTTCCGCGGTCTCCCGCGCCTGCTCGACGACGTTTTCGTTGATGTCGAGTCCGGTGAACCGCGACGCGGGGAACGCGCGGGCGGCGACGGCGATGGCGTTTCCCGTGCCGCAGCCCAGGTCGAGCACGCGCACCCCCGCCGTGAGCCGGTCTTTCAGGCCGGGGACCGCGCCGAAGAAGCCGTCCACGAGGTGCTCGCGGTAGATGTGCTTCCAGCTGTCGCCGGTCTTCGCGCCGAGGGTTTCGAGGTGGGGCCCGTAGGCCGACCGCGGGACGCCGCCGCCTTCGGCGAAGCTGCGTTCGAGGTCGGGCAGGATGCCGGTGAAGGCGCTCAGCGTCAGCAGCGACGGCATGAGGTTCGACGCGGTCTCGCCGAGCAGGAACTTCGCGTGCTGCGGCGGGAAGGTGTACTTCCCGGCGTCGAGGGTGAAGATGCCACCGGTGACCATGGCACCGAGCCATTCGCGGACGTACCGTTCGTGGAGGCCGGCGCGTTCGGCCAGTTCAGGGCTGGTGGCAGGCCCCCGAGCGGCGGCGGCGAGCAACCCGGTGCGGTGCCCGATCCCGAGCAGCATGGTCAGGGCGCTGCCGGTCAGGGTAGCCGTGAGGTGGGCCGCGAAGTCCTGTTCCTCCATGCGACCGGAGTCTACCGGCCGGGCGGACCGTCCGAAGTGGACGATCCGCCCGGCGCGGGGCGGCAGCGTGCCCGGTCGGCCGTTCGGACGGCCTGAGCGCACCGGCAGCCCGACTGGCCAGGGCGGACTCGATCGCCGACCCGGGCTTCGGCCGGGGCCCGGTCGGCAGCGGACCGATCGAGCGCCCGCCGCGGACTTCTCCGGCAACCAGCGGCCGACCCGACTTCGGCCGCAGGCCGGTCGGCAGCGAACCGATCAAGCGCCCGGCGGCCAAACCGGCCACGGCGGGCCGGCGGCCGACCCGTCAAGCACCCAGCGGCCAGGACGCCCGGCCGGGTTCAGGCACCTACCAGTTGCCGTCAGGCTTCCTCGTCCTCGAGACCGGCGTCGGCGAGCACCGCGTAGACCCGGCGCCGCGCGTCGGCGAGGATCTTCTTCACCTCGGCGACCTGCGCTTCCGTGCCGCTGTGCCCCACCTGGGCGGCCGCGCCGGACAGCTCGCCCAAGGCGTGCCACAAGGCGGCGAAGCGGTCGGCGTTGGGCGCCTCGTCGGGTTCCTCCCAGAGGGCGGCGAACTCGGCCTCCCGACCGGCGACGTGCTCCCGCCCGGCATCGGTCAGCTCGGCGACGCGGCGGCCGCCGGTCTCGGCCGTGCGCACCAGGCCTTCGTCCTCCAGCTGCTGCAGGATCGGGTAGACGGACCCGGGGCTGGGCCGCCACCGCTCGTTGGTGCGGCGCCGGATTTCCTGCATGAGCTGGTAGCCGTGCATCGGCTCCTCGGCGAGCAGCGCGAGCACGGCCGGCCGAACCGGACGGCTCGGCCCGCGCCCACGGAACTCCTGGACCCGCTGGAACGGGCCCGCCCCGCCGAACCAGCCGCCAGGCCCGCCGAAGGAGCCGGGCCCACCGGGGAACCCGGGCCCACCCGGCGCCCCGGGCGGCCCCGGCGGCTGCGGTGGGTGGGGCGGGCGGGGCGGGAAGCCGCCGCGGGCCAGGTCGGGGCCGGGGTCGAAGTCCTCGTGGCCGGGGAATCCGTGATCGTGCCCGTGGCCGGGGTGACCGTGTCCCGCGGGCCCGTGCCCGCCGAACAGCCCGCCTCCGAAACCACCGAACATCCGGTTCGCGCCTGCGCTCATCTCCATGGGTGCCTCCTCGGTTCGCCGTATCGCCGACACTACGACGATATATCGCCGTCCGATCGACGGCAACCTCCGGCTCGGATCGAACGCCCCACACCAGCGGTCACGGCCGGTTCGGCCCGGGCCGACTTCACCACCGCACCGTTTTGGCAGACCCAGGCCGCCCCCGCTCGGTGCCGGTCGCCCACACCACGCTCGGCCCTGACGACCCGCACTCCGCGCGGTCCCGGTCACCTCACACCACGCTTGACCCGGCCAACCCCGCACTCCGCTCGATCCCGGTCACCCCACCACGCTCGGCCCTGCCGACCCGCACTCCGCGCGATCCCGGCCAACCCACACCACGCTCGGTCCGGCCAACCCCGCACCGCTCATCCCCCCGCCGGCCTCAAACCGCCCCGGACTTCACGGCCAAGGTCAGCAACTCCGCCGCCGGCCCCGTCAACCGCCGCCCCGCCGGCCACACCGCCCGCAGCACCCGGCCCAGTTCCACCCCCGCCACCGCCACCGGCACCAACCTCCGGCCCGCGACCTCCCGCACCACGTCCAGCTCGCTGATCACCGCCGGCCCGGCCCCGGCGATCACCGCGTTCCGCACGGCCGACGCCGACCCCAGCTCCAGCAACGGCGTCACCGGCCCCGCCCCCGCCCGGCGCAACGCCGCCTCGACCGTGTCGCGCGTTCCCGACCCCGGCTCCCGCACCACCAACGGCGTCGCCGCCAGCTCCGCCGCCGTGAGCGGACGGCGGCGGCGCGCCCACGGGTGGCCCGCCGGGACCACCACCACCAGGCGGTCCGTCGCCACCCGGCGAGTCGCCAGGCCCGGCCACGGCCCCGGCGACTCGACGAACCCCAGGTCCACCCGCCCCCGCGCGACGAGGTCGGCGACGTGCTCGGAGTTCACCACCTCGAGCCCGACGTACGTGTCCGGCCCGGTCCGCTTCACCTCGCCGATCCACGCGGGGACGAAGTGCTCGGCCAGCGTCATGCTCGCCGCCACCCGCAGCTTCGCGCCGCGCTGGGTCCGCAACGCCTCCGCACCCGTGCGCAAACCGTCCACTTCGGTCAGGACGCGGTGGGCCCAGCCCGCGATCACCCGGCCGTCCGGGGTCAACGCGGAGCCGCGCCGGGTCCGGTCCACCAGGGACAGTCCCAATTGTCTCTCCAAAGTGGACAACCGCTTGCTCGCCGACGGCTGGGCGATGCCGAGCGCCGCGGCCGCCTGGCCGATGCTGCCGAGGTCGTCGACGAGCACCAGCAGGCGCAACGAGTCCAGATCCGGTCCGGTCATAGCCTCAGTCTATGACCTCCTGCCGGACCGACGGCTACCGCGCGCACGCGAACCCGGCGACGCTGGCAGCATGGCCATGACGTCGGCGAAAACCTCCGGTCTCGCGATCACCGCGCTCGGCGTCGCCGCGGCTTACGCGCTGAGCTCGGTCTGGCCGGTCGCCGGCGCGCTCACCGTCGCCGTCGTGCTGGGCATCGTCGCCGGCAGTGCGCCCGTGCTCACCGACGAGCACCGCAAGGCCGTCGCCCGGCTCACGAAACGCCTCTTGCGCGCCGGCGTCGTCCTGCTCGGGCTGCAGCTCGCCGTCCCCGCCGTGCTCGCGCTCGGCGCCGGCACGCTCGCCGCCGTCGTGGTGACGGTCGCGGTCACCTTCCTCGGCACCCTCGCCCTCGGCCGGCTGGTCGGCGTGCGGCGCGGCCTCGCCCTGCTCGTCGCCACCGGGTTCTCGATCTGCGGCGCGTCGGCGATCGCGGCGATGGAGGGCGTCGTCGACCGCGAGGACGAAGACGTCGCGACCGCCGTCGCGCTCGTCACCTGCTACGGCAGCCTCGCCCTCGGCGTGCTTCCCCTGCTCGCGCACGTCCTCGGCCTGGACGCGACCCGGACCGGCAGCTGGGCCGGGATCTCGGTGCACGAGGTCGCGCAGGTCGTCGCGGCCGCCGGACCCGCAGGCGCGGCGGCGGTCGCGGTCGCGATCGTGGTCAAGCTGAGCCGCGTCGTCCTGCTGGCGCCGGTGGTCGCGCTGGTCGGCGCCGCCGAACGCACCCGCCGCGGCGGGCACGCTCCCCTGGTCCCGCTGTTCGTTCTCGGGTTCCTCGCCATGGTCGCGGTCCGCAGTACCGGGCTCGTTCCCGCGTTCGCGCTCGACGTCGCGAAGACGGCGTCGACGCTCTTGCTCGCCGGCGCGCTGTTCGGCCTCGGTTGCGCCGTCCGGCTCGGCTCGCTGTTGCGCGGCGGCGGCCGGGCGCTGCTCCTGGGTCTCCTGTCCACGCTTCTCGTGGTGGCGACCGGATTCGGCACGCTGGCCGCGTTCACCTGATGTTTCCCACCCGGCCATGAATAGTTCGTTATACGCCGGGTTGTACGGGTCTTGTACGGGTCGCGTCGACGCTACCGCCGAGACGTAGGACGTAGAACGAATCCGTAGGGAGCTTTCACCGTGAAGATCACCCGACTCGCCCAGGGCCTGCTGGCCGGGCTGCTGGGGTGCGCCGCCGTCGCCGTCCCGGCGGCCGTCGGCGCCGCGACCGCGTCGGCCGACGTCGCCAGCACGCTCGTGTTCACCAAGAACACCGAAGGCCACGACTGCTACCGCATCCCGACCATCGTCAAGGGCAACAACGGCGATCTGCTCGCCTTCGCCGAAGGCCGCAACGGCGGCGCCAGCACGTGCGCCGACCTCGGCGAAATCGACCTCGTGCTGAAGCGCTCGACCGACGGCGGCAAGACGTGGGGCGCGCTGCAGACCGTCATCAAGGCCAACGGCGACACCAAGGGCAACCCGGCGCCGATCGTCATCCCGGGCAGCAACCGGATCGTGCTGCTGTCCACCATGCAGTGCTACACCAACCCCTCCTGCGGCCGCGTCCCGCGCGTGTCGATCAGCGAGGACAACGGGAAGACCTGGGGCGCCCCGAGAGTCCTGACCACCGAACTCGGGTTCGCGAGCGCGCCCGGCTGGCTGGCCACGGGCCCGTCGCACGGCATCGTGCTCACGCGCGGTGCGCACGCCGGGCGGATCGTCGCCGGGATGAGCTACACGATCAGCGGCAAGAACACCGGATCGCTGGTGTACAGCGACGACCAGGGCGCGACCTGGCACCGCGGCGCGACCGACACGTCCACTTCGGACCTGATGAACCCGCAGGAGATCAGCGTCACCGAGCTGAAGGACGGGCGGATCTACGCCGCGGCGCGCAACGACGCCAACAGCGACGACAAGTGCCTCTCGGACGGCACGCACAACCGCGCGTTCGCGATCAGCTCGGACGGCGGCGCGACGTTCAGCTCGAAGTTCGCCTTCGCGACCGACCTCGTCACCCCGACGGTCGAGGGCTCCACGGCCCGGATGAGCGCGACCGACACCGGCGGCAAGTACAACCGGATCGTCTTCGCCGCACCGTCCACCTGCGACCGCCGCAAGGAGCTGCGCATCCACTCGTCGTTCGACGAGGGCGCCAACTGGACGGGCACGGCGGGCAGCCTGCTCGTGTGGGGCGACGACGCGGCGTACTCGGACATGGTGCAGCTGTCGCAGTCCTCGATCGGCGTGTTGTTCGAGGCAGGCCCCGAATTCCACGCGAACGACACGATCCGCTACGCGGCGGTGTCGGAAGCCCAGCTGGGCGCCCCGGCGTGCGGCGGCGGCTACAGCGTGATCGACCAGGCCCCGCTCGGCACGGCGGGCACGGTGTACCTGTCGTACAACGCGTCGAACGGCAAGAACTGCGTGAGCGCCATGAAGAGCACGAACGCGGGCACGGCGACGCAGACGTCGGCGTACTTGGAGGTCCAGGGCTCGACGCGGGTGACGGACTCGGGAGCGTTCTCGTACTTCGCCGGCCCGGTGACGGCGGCCGCGGCGGACAAGTGCGTCAAGTGGGGCGGCGCTGTGGACGGTCAAGCCTACAACAGCGAGTTCGAGCACTGCAGCTGAAACCTCCGGGGCGGCCGGGTTTCCGGCCGCCCCGGCCGGCGAGGCGAGAACTTCACGCAGGAGCGAGCGCCTCAACGTAAAGGCTGCCCAACCGAGACCGGCCGCCCGGGGCGCGGCCGGACTCGAGCCCGGCCGGGCCCACCCGCCCGCCGCCGTAACGATGTCATTGCGCCGAGTGGGTGACCCCCGTGTTGCGAATCGTGGCCCCGCAGCGATGTAACCGACATGGTGTGGCCCGAGGACGATGCCCGGCACCGCGAGGTGCTGGCGGCCCTCCGCGCCTGGGCCCGGGAGATCGACGCCGTCCCCTATCCCGCCGGCCTGGGCATCGACGCCCTGATGGCCCGCTACTACGCCAGCCTGCGCGGTGACCCGGAGCCCGGGATGGAGCTCGTCGTCACCACGACCGCCGAGGTCAGCGTGCTCTCCGTGCACGGCGACCTCGATCTGGCCGGCAGCCTGCGGCTGCGGTCGCGGCTCACCGAGGAGCTCGGCCTGCACCCGGCGGTGCTCGTCCTGGACCTGACCGGCGCCACCCACTGCTCCGCTCGGGGCGTCGCCGTGCTCGTCGAGGCGACCTCGGACGCCGCCGAAGCCGGCGTCCCGTTCGCCATCGTGGGCTGCGCCCCCGTGGTGCGCCGGGCGATCGACGCACTGGGCCTGGGTGACGCTCTCCCGCTGCACTTCACGACGGCCGAGGCGATCGAGTGGCTCCGGCTCCTGGAACGGCTGAAGACGCTGCACTGACACGCTCCCGCGCCACCCGCGTCCGCCGGGCTACGTCGTCCCCGCCGGGGCGGTCGTCACCGCCGACTCGCCGAAGCGGATTCCCTTGGCCTCCTTGCCGATCGCCGTCAGGACCGCGACCACCACCAGTCCCGGCACGACTGTCCACAAGAGAGCCGACGAGTACCCGTGGGCTTCCGCGATCGCCTGCTGGATCGGCAGGTTCAGCGCCGCCAGCAGGTTGCCCAGCTGGTAGGTCACGCCCGGGTAGAAGCCGCGGATCGCGTCCGGTGACATCTCCGTCAGGTGCGCCGGGATCACGCCCCACGCGCCCTGCACCATGATCTGCATCAGGAACGAGCCCAGCGCCAGCATCCCGGCGCCGTGGTCGAACGCGAAGATCGGGATCACCGGCAGGCCCAGCACCGCGGCCGTCACGATCGTGCGGCGCCGGCCCAGCCGCTCCGACAGCGTGCCGAAAGTGAGGCCGCCGATGATCGCGCCGACGTTGTACAGCACCGCGATCCACGTGCTCGTCGACGCGCTCAGCCCGGCGCCGCCGTTGTCGTGGGCCTTCAGGAAGCTCGGGTAGACGTCCTGGGTACCGTGGCTCATCCAGTTGAACGCCGTCATCAGCAGGATCAGGTACCCGAAGCGGCGGATCACCTTTCCGTTCAGCAGGACGTCCTTGACCGACGTCCGCGTCACCTTCAGCTTTTCCCGGGTCGCTTCCCAGACCTCCGACTCGCGCACCCGAGCGCGGATCAGCAGCGTGATCAGCGCCGGGAAGATGCTCAGCACGAAGATCCAGCGCCACTCGAGGCCGAGCGCGGAGTGGAACAGCAGGTACGCGAGCGCGGCCAGCAGGTACCCGATCGAATAGCCGACCTGCAGCAGGCCGGAGAAGAACCCGCGCCGCGCGACCGGGATCTTCTCCATCGCCAGCGCCGCGCCGAGACCCCACTCGCCGCCCATGCCGACGCCGTAGACGAACCGCAGGACCAGCAGCACCGTGAAGTTCGGCGCGAACGCGCAGAGCAGGCCGGCCACCGAGTACAGCAGGACGTCGGCGATCAGCGGGATCCGCCGGCCGACCCGGTCGGCCCACAGGCCGAAGAGGAGGGCGCCGACCGGGCGCATCACCAGGGTCGCCGTCGTGATGAACGCCAGCTGGGACGCCGTCGCGCCGAACGACTTGTCCTTCGCGATGTCCGCGAGGACGAAGACGACGAGGAAGTAGTCGAACGAGTCCATGCTCCAGCCGAGCAGCGCCGCGAGGAACGCGTTGCGCTGATCGGATGTAAGCGCTTTCTTTCCTCCTGCGGGCGCCGCCTGCCGTTCCGTCACGTTTGCCCCGTCCCGTCGGTTCTTCACCGGAAGACCTCAGGGCTGGTCTAGCACCCACCGGCCCGCGCGGGCAAGGGCTACAGCGTCACGCGCGTCCGGACGCGCCGGCCGACGTCGCGGGCCCACGCCTTGATCCGGTCCCAGTCGCGGAAGTCGCCCGCGCGCTGCCCCGACGCCATCAGCCGCGGGATGAGCCCGCGCACGGTCGCCGGGTCCAGCCGGCCGCCGAAGGTCGCGGTGCGCTCCGCGTCGATGCGCGCGGCGAGCAGCGCCACGTTCGCCGGCAGGCTGACCTGGTGGGTGGCGGCACCCGGGCCGCACGGTCCGCTGTGGAACAGCCACACCGGGCGCTCGGCGAGCGCCCGGGCGTTGCGCTCCAGCAGCCGGACGGCCTCGGGCCGCCAGCGGTGGTAGTACAGGGCGCTGCCGACGACGACCGCGGCGTAGTGGGCGACGGTGGCGACGTCGGCGGCGTCGCGCACGTCCACGCTCAGGCCGGCTTCGCCGAGCTCGGCGGCGATGACCTCGGCGATCTGCCGGGTTCCGCCGTGGCGCCCGGCGTAGGCGACGAGGACTGCGGTCATGCGTCCCATTGTCGGCCCTGCCGCGCGGTCTTGCGCCGCGGGCCGCTCACGATCCGCCATACGGGCGCTCCGACGTTGCTCTCCGTGGCTCCCGGCCCGCCTCGGCAACTCAGTCCGGTGAGAGGAACGCGGGTCGCTGCCCGGGGTCGGGCGGGTCGTAGTACCGGTGGAAGACCGGGGTCTGGCCGCCCGACAGCGGCGGGACGATCCAGCTCCAGTCGGCCGGGCACCGCCGGCCGGCCCGCTCTTCGCGGTCCAGGTGGGACAGGAACCGCCGCGATTCGGTGTGGTGGTCGGCCATCGTCACGCCGGCCGCGTCGAACGAGTGCTGCACGGCGAGCGTCAGCTCGACCAGCGCCCGGTCGCGCCACAGCGTCCGCTCGGAGGCGGTGTCGAGGCCCATCAGCTCGGCGACGACCGGCAGCAGGTCGTAGCGCTGCTCGTCGGCGAGGTTCCGCGCGCCGATCTCGCTGCCGACGTACCAGCCGTTGAACGGCGCGGCCGGGTAGGTGACGCCGCCGATCTCCAGGGGCATGTTGCTGATCGCCGGCACGGCGTGCCAGCGCAGGCCGAGCCCGGCGAACCAGCGGTGGTCGGGGTGGGTCAGCGGCACCTCCAGGACGGCGTCCGCGGGCAGCGTGAACAGCCGCGGCTCGCCCGGCTCGGCCTCGATCAGCAGCGGCAGGACGTCGAACGAGCCTCTGCGTTCCGGCGGCCGCCAGCCGAGTCTTCGCACCCGCTCGGTGAACTCGGCGTAGCGCGGGTCGCCGAGGACCGAACCGTCGTCCAGGCGGTACCCGGCGTACCGGATCAGCTGCTCGTTGTGGATGCGCGGCCCCGGCCCGGCGGGCGTGTCCGGGGCGAAGACGGTGATCGTCGGCCGGATCCGGCCGCCGCGGGTGGCCTGGCGCAGGTGGGCGACGCACTCGCCGGCGATCGCGGCGGCGCCGGTGACCCGGCGCCGGTCGCGGATCCGGAGGCTGTGCCAGTACAGCCGGCCGATGCAGCGGGCGGAGTTGCGCCACGCGACGCGCGCGCCGTACGCCAGCTCGGTCGCGGTGTGCCGGTAGGTGCCCGTTTCGGCGATTTCCGCGCGGACCTCCGCGAGGCGGGTCTCGAAGCGGTCGCCTTCGTCGGCGGCGCCTTCGGCGAACATCCGGTCCAGGAATTCCTCCGCCGCCGCGGAATTGACGTCCTGCTCCCCCGAGACGCGTTGGTAGATCGGCAGCGAGGGCGTCACCCGCTCGGGTGTAACCGTCATCGAGCTTCCCCACTCTCCGGAATCGTCTGCTGCATCCCGACGGAAAGGTTCACCGTTCCTCCGATGGTCGCCGGCAACGAGGCAGGCCGAAGCCGCTGCCACCACAGCGACTCCGGCCAGGCCGGGGAGAGTACCCCACGTTCTCCCGGACGCAATCCACCGGACGTGAACAGCGTCGCGTCGCGTCCGCCGATTCCGTTCCCGCCAGCGAAAACGTCGGAAAAATAACTGCTACCAAGCGTTATCCGGACATGCCGGAACGCATTTTTCGTCAATCGATCACTGTGGACAGTCGAACCGGCGTGATCCTTTGCCGGCGGACCGGTTTCGTCTTTTCGAGCATATTCGCCCGAAGGCCTTCTCCGGCGCCGGTCCCCCGTGTATTCGCACGCCCGCGCGCGGCGCTAGAGTCGTTTTGTGCGCAAGATCCCCGTGGTCCTGGTCGCCGGGTTCCTCGGCGCGGGCAAGACGACGCTGCTCAACCACCTGCTCGCCAACCGCGAGGGCGCCCGGGTCGGCGTCGTGGTCAACGACTTCGGCAGCGTGAACGTCGACGCGCTCGCCGTGGCCGGCCAGGTCGACACCATGGTTTCGCTCGGCAACGGGTGCCTCTGCTGCGCGGTCGACGCCAGCGGGCTCGATGCCATGCTGGGGCGGCTCTCGTCGGCCGAGGCGGGGATCGACGTCATCGTCGTCGAGGCCAGCGGCATCGCCGAACCGCGCGACCTGATCCGGTTGATGATCGCCAGCGAGAACCCGGACATCCGCTACGGCGGGCTGGCGGAGGTGGTGGACGCCGCCGAGTTCGAGTCCGCCCGCGAGCGGCACCCCGAACTGGCCGACCACGTTCGGCTGGCCGACCTCGTGGTGCTGAACAAGGCCGACCGGGTGCCCGCGGAGGAGCTGGCCAAGGTCACCGCGACGGTCGAGGAGCTCGCACCCGGCCGGCCACTGCTGGTCACCTCGCACGGGCGCGTCGACCCGCGGCTGTTCTTCGACCCCGAACCCCGCGGCGAGCGCGTCGGCCAGCTGTCGTTCGACGACCTGCACGAGCACGACCACGCCGAGCACCTGCACGCCGCGTACGAGACCGTGACGTTCACCGCGGAGACGCCGCTGGCGCCGAAGGCGTTCGTCGAGTGGCTCGAGCGGCGTCCGGCCGGGCTCTACCGGATGAAGGGCCAGGCGGACTT
Organism: Amycolatopsis sp. MEPSY49; assembly: GCF_051337345.1. Classification (NCBI taxonomy): domain Bacteria; kingdom Bacillati; phylum Actinomycetota; class Actinomycetes; order Pseudonocardiales; family Pseudonocardiaceae; genus Amycolatopsis; species Amycolatopsis sp. MEPSY49. The sequence goes on from NZ_JBDLYJ010000009.1 coordinate 26,147, forward strand.
CGGCGCCGACGCGCGCTTCCGGTTGCACACAGTGGGCGGGTTCGTGCAGCTGGAGCGGTCGGCTTGGCCGCCGGACGAACCCCCGCGCACGGAGCTGGTGCTGATCGGCGCGGGCATCGACGCCGGCGCGGTGCTCGCCGAGCTGGCGGCGTGCGTCGCGCCGGATCCGTCGGTGGTCGACGAGCGCGGGTTGCTGCACATCCTCCGGTACCTCCCCGACCAGGCCTGACGCCCCGCCACGCCGAAGATCGGCAAATGCGCCGCAGGCGCGGGAGCGGCGACGGAGACTGGCGGCCATGACGACCACCGCGGTGAGCGCACCACGCTGGTACCTGGTCGGCGTGCTGCCCGAAGAAGTGCCGTTGGCGCACTTGATGACCCGCTCCGGCGACCTGCGCTACCGGCGTTCGGCGTGCGGTGAACGGGAATCCCGCAGCTGGAAGCCGGTGGACCTGACGACGTCGGAGGTGGCGCCCTGCCCGGCGTGCGTGGCGACGCTGCCCGCGCCCCCGGCGGGCGTTCGCGTCGCGGCGTCCGGCGACGACCTCGGCCAGCTCTCGCTGGACCTGGGAGTCTAGGCGGTCAAGGTCTCCGCGAGCCGCTTGGCCGTGCGGAACGGCTGCGCGTTCCGGGCGACCACGGCCGTGACGGCGGCGCCCTCGAGCAGCAGCATCAGCTCGTCCGCGAGCGTTCCGGCGTCGGCGCGTCCGCCGCGTTCGAGCTGGGCGCGCAGGAAGCCGTGCAACGCGGTCTTGTGGTGGCGGACGACCTCGCGGACCGGGTCGCCGGGGTCGGGGAACTCCGAGGTCGCGTTGAGGAAGGCGCAGCCGCGGTAGTCGTCGCGGGCCAGCCACGCCTCGTAGGCGTCGAACACCGCCAGCACGCGATCGCGCGGGCCGGCGTGCGCTTCCGTGATCCGGTCGATCTCCTCCTGCCAGCGCCGGTCGCGCTCCCGCAGGTAGGCGACGACGAGCCGGGTCTTGGAGCCGAAGTTGCCGTAGAGGGCCGCTTTCGTCACGCCCGCCTCGGCCGCCACCGTGTCGACGCCCACGGCGTGGATGCCGTCGCGGTAGAAGAGCGTCGACGCGGCTTCGAGCACCTTGGCTCGCGCGGCGCCCGGAGGGGTGCGGCCCACAGCGTCTCTCCCCACTGATCGGTATGACTCTGGCCTGCACTGATCGTACCATCGTTTGACAACAGACAGACCTGTCTGTTTGGTGGACGTATGGCCCTCGAAACGGAACGGAAGACGACGGCCACGTGGTGGTCGACCGCCGCGGCCGGGGCGAGCGTGATCGCCCTCTGCTACGGCTTCGCGCGCTACGCGTACGGGCTGTTCGTGCCGCGGTTCAGCGAGACGTTCGGGCTCACGACCGTCGGGGTCGGCGTCCTCGGCGGCTTGTCCACGGCGGGGTACGGCCTCGGCCTGCTGGTGTCGCCGGCCACGTCGCGCCGGTCAGCGCACGGCACGGTGGTCCTGGCCGGCACGTCGGCGACGCTCGGGCTGGCGTTGATGGCGGCGGCCCCGGGGGTGGTGGTGTTCGGGGCGGGGATCGTCGTCGCGGGCGCCGGCGCGGGCCTGGTTTCGCCCGGCGTCGCCCAGCTGATCGGCCGGACGGTCGGCGTTGCTGTGCGGGACCGGGCGCAGACCTGGGCCAACACCGGGACCGGGCTCGGGCTGGCGGCGTCGGCGTTCACACCGCTGCTGGCGTTCGGCTGGCCCGCGATCTGGGCCGCGTTCGCCGGCCTCGGCGTGGTGGTGACGTTGCTCGCTTGGCGCGTGCTGCCCCGGGCGGCGGCGGTGGTTCCGGACTCCGGCTCGGCCCGGGGGATGGCGCCGCTGGTGGTCAACTCGGTTCTGATCGGGGTGACGAGCGCGCCGTACTGGACGTTCTCGAGTTCCCGGCTCACCGAGGCGGGGCTGAGCCCGGTCGCGGCCACGTGCTGCTGGTGCGTGATCGGTGTGGCGGGGTTGTTCGGCGGTCTGGCGGGTCGGCTGGCCGCGCGCACGGGGTTGCGGGCCGCCAATGTGGCGGTGTGGACCTTGGCGGCGGCTGGGATCGGCTTGCTGGCCTTGCCCCGGCCGGGGTTGCCGGGGGCGTTGGTGTCGAGCGCGCTGTTCGGGTTGACGTACATGGCACTGACGGGGCTGTGCATCCTGTGGGCCGCGCGGCTGTTCCCCGAGCGGCCGGCGCGCGGGGTGACGTGGTCGTTCGCGGGGCTGGGCGCCGGCCAGACCGCGGCGGCTCCGTTGGCCGGTGCCGCGGCTTCCGGGATCGGGCAGGCGGCGGTGTTCGGGTTGACGGCGGTGGTGGCTTTGGTTGCCTGGATTCAGTTTTCGCCCCGGCTCGCGCCACCGGCCGGCTAAGCCAACTCCTTCTCGTAACAGACCGACTCCGGATCACCCTCGTGCGGCGGGAAGTTGGGCACCCGCCGGTACCCCGCCCGCTCGTACAACCGCATCGCCGCCGGCTGGCGAACCCCCGTTTCAAGGCGAATCCGCACCCCACCCCCGCTGCGGGCCAAGCGCTCGGACTCCGCCACCAGCGCCGTCGACACCCCCGTGCCCCGCGCGTCCGGGGCGACGAACATCCTTTTCAGCTCGTACACGCCCGGCGCAACCGGCTCCACCGCGCAGCAGCCGATCGCGCGGGAACCCTCGCGCGCCAACAGGAAACGGCTCGCCGGAGCCAGCGGTCGCGGGCGTGCGTCCGGGGGCAGGTCGTACGCCACCACCAGCTCGGCCGTCATCGCCGTCAGCAGTGCCAGCAGGAACCCGTCGTCGGCCGGGCACTCCGCGACCGTGGCCACCTCACGCCTTCTTCGCCCGGCTCGGCGCCACCCGCGGCGGCTCGTTCGGCATCTTCGGGTACACCGGCGGCCACGGCGCGTCCATCAGCCCGTTCGCCATGTCCGCTTCGGACATCTCCAGCAACGGCTCGATCGACTGCGGCCGCTCCCCCGCCCCGGCCCACGGGTCGCCGCGCTCGGCCACGCGCGCCGGCACCGTGCTCAACGTGAACGCGTCCGGCTCGACGCCGTCCAGCTCGTCCCAGGCGATCGGCGTCGACACCTGGCCGCCCACCCGCGGCCGCACGCACCACGTGCCGAACACGGTCTTGTGCGGCGCGTTCTGGTTGAAGTCGACGAACACGCGCGAGCCGCGTTCCTCCTTCCACCACTGCGCGGTGATCTTCTCCGGGTGCCGGCGCTCCAGCGCGCGTGCGAGCGCGACGGCCGCGGCCCGCACCTGGAAGCTGTCCCAGCGCGGCTCGAGCATCACGTACAGGTGCAGCCCCCGGGACCCGGACGTCTTCAGGTGCCCTTCGATGCCGTGCTCGGCCAGGAACTCCCGGGTCAGCAGCGCGGCCTCGCGCAGCTCGTCGAACCCGATCCCCGGCGACGGGTCGAGGTCGACGCGCAGCTCGTCGGTCACCTCGGGTGTCTCCGCGAGGTACGGCCAGACGTGGAAGCCGAGACACCCCAGGTTGACCGCCCACAGGACGTGGGCCAGGTCCTTGGCCACCAGCGCGTCGCTCGTCGTGCCGTTCGGCGTCGAGACGACCGTGGTGCTCAGCCACGGCGGCGCGCCCTTCGGCACGCGTTTCTGGAACCAGTTCTTGCCGCCCGCGCCGTCCGGGTAGCGCTCCAGCAGCAGCGGGCGCCCGCCGAGCCGGGCCAGCAGCGGCCCCGAGACCGCCCGGTAGTACTCGACGAGGTCGAGCTTCGTCTGGCCGTTTTCGGGGAAGTAGACCTTGTCCGGGCTGCTGATCTTGACCTCGACGCCGTCGACGTCGAGCAGCATCGCCTCGCTCATCTCGCCTCCCCGAACAGCTTCGCGAGCTCGGCGGGCGGTGCCTCGTCGAGCTGGGCGTACGTGCACGACTCCGGCGTGCGGTCGGGCCGGAACCGGACCAGCCGCCCGCCGTGGCGGAACCGGCCGCCCTGCAGGTGCTCGTAACGGACCTCCGCCACCCACTCGGGGCGCAACGCCTCCCACGACAGGTCCTTCTGCGGCGCCCACCGGCTGTTCGCGCCCGGCTGCCGGCCGGCCGGCGGCTCGTACTCGGCCCAGGACCGCCACGGGTGCCCTTCCAGGGCGTTCTCCCGCAACGGCGCCAGCTCCTCGACCAGCTCGGCCCGCCGCGCCTTCGTGAAGCTGCTCGCGACGCCGACGTGGTGCAGCACGCCCTCCTCGTCGAACAGCCCGAGCAGCAGCGAACCGACGCCGACGCCGTCCTTGTGCCAGCGGAAGCCCGTCACGACGCAGTCGGCCGTGCGCTCGTGCTTGACCTTCAGCATGACGCGCTTGTCCTGCTCGTACGGCAGGTCGCCGGGCTTGGCCATGACACCGTCGAAGCCCGCGCCCTCGAACCGGGTGAACCAGTCCTCGGCCTGGGCGGGGTCGTCGCTCAACGGCGTCAGGTGGACGCGCTGGAGGCCTTCGGCGTCGGTGCGGAGGATGCTTTCCAGCTGTTTGCGCCGCTCGCGGAAGGGCGCCTCGGTGAGATCGGTGTCGCCGAGGGCGAGCAGGTCGAAGGCGATGAAGCTGGCCGGCGTCTCCTCGGCCAGCTTGCGCACCCGCGAAGCCGCCGGGTGCAGCCGCAGCTGCAACGTCTCGAAGTCGAGCCCGGCCGGCGTGACCAGCACGATCTCGCCGTCCACGACGCAGCGCGGCGGCAGCGCGGCCGCCAGCAGCTCCACCAGCTCCGGGAAGTAGCGGGTCAGCGGGCGGTCGTTGCGGGAGCCGAGCTCGATCTCGTCGCCGTCGCGGAACACGACGCAGCGGAAGCCGTCCCACTTGGGCTCGTAGAGCAGCCCCGGGTCACGAGGCACCTCGTGCACGGCTTTCGCGAGCATCGGCCGCACGGGCGGCATCACGGGCAAGTCCACCGCGCGAGCTTAAAACACGGGTACGACAATTCCTTGAGAAAGACAGAGCAGGGTGTGTTACACACTCCCTCGTGACCACCGAACGACCCGAACCACCCTTGACCGGGGGCGAGCGCGAGATGCTGCGCACGTTCCTCGACTTCCACCGCGCCACCCTCGCCATGAAGTGCGACGGGCTGTCCGACGAGGACCTCCGCCGGGCGTCGAGCCCGCCCTCGACGTTGTCCCTGCTGGGCCTGGTCCGGCACATGGCCGAAGTCGAGCGCACCTGGTTCCGGCGGGTGATCAACGCCGAGGACATCCCGCTGCGGTGGTCACCCGACGGGGACTTCCAGGCCGCCTACGACGCGAGCACCTCGACCCGCGCGGAAGCGTTCGAAGCGTGGCAGGCCGAAGTGGAGCAATCGCGCAAGATCGAAGAAGCGGCCGAGTCCCTGGACGTCACCGGGTACCAGGCGCGCTGGGGCGAGGACGTCTCACTGCGACTGGTCATGCTGCACATGATCCACGAGTACGCGCGGCACAACGGCCATGCGGACTTCCTCCGCGAAGCCATCGACGGGGTCACGGGGGCCTGATGGACGTGCTCGCCTGGTTGCGCGACTCCGATCCGGCCCTGCGCTGGCAGGTCGAGCGCGACCTGGCGGGCGAACCACCCGAGGTCTGGGAGGCGACGCGGGCCCGGGTCGCCACGGAAGGCTTCGGCGCGCGGCTGCTGGCACTGCAGGACGCGGACGGCCAGTGGGCGGGCGGCGCGTTCTTCCCGGCGGGTTTCCAGGGCGACGAGGCCCAGCCGTGGACGGCGACGACGTGGACACTGAATTCCCTGCGCGAATGGGGTGTGGACGCTGACGCGGTGCGCGGAACCGCGGAGCTGCTCGCCGAGAACTCCCGGTGGGAGTACGAAAACCTGCCCTATTGGGACGGCGAGGTCGACTGCTGCATCAACGCCTGGACGCTGGCCAACGGCGTCTGGCTCGGCGCGGGCGTCATGGGGATCGCGGAGTGGTTCGTCGAGCACCGGCTGCCGGACGGCGGCTGGAACTGCGAGTGGGTCGAGGGGTCGACGCGCTCGTCCGTCCACTCGACACTCAACTCGCTGAAGGGCCTGCTGGCGTTCGAGCGGGCCACTGGCGGCACCGACGCCGTGCGCGAAGCCCGCCGGGGCGGCGAGGAGTACCTGCTGGAGCGCCACCTCCTGCGGCGGCTGTCGACCGGCGAGCCGATCGTGCCCGGTGTGGGCGAGTTCTCCTACCCGATGCGCTGGCGGTTCACCGCGTTGAACGCGGCCGAGTACTTCCGCGCGGCGGACCGCCCCGACCCGCGCCTGGCGGAGGCGATCGAGCTGATCCGCGCGGCCCGGCAGCCGGACGGGACATGGCTGCGGACCGAGCGGCACCCCGGCCGGGTGTGGTTCGAGGTGGACGTGCCGCCGGGCGAGCCGTCGAAGTGGCTGACGCTGTTCGCGACCCGGGTCCTGAACTGGTGGGACGCCCGGCCGCCGCTCCCCCTGATGACGTGAATGACTCATTCATGTCGCCTGACGACATGAATGAGTCATTCACGTCATTTCGGCCCCGTCAAAGCTCCGCCAGCACCAATCCACTGCGCGGCTTCGGCGTGAAGTAGGTGGCCTTCCGCGGCATCCGCCGGCCCGCCGCGTGCACGGCCAGAACGTCCGCGTACCGCACCGGCGCGAGCAGGACGACCGCGTCCGCGCCGGCCGGCACCGGACGTCCCGCCGGCAGCGGCCGGACGCACGGCCCGTCCGGGTCCACCCCCAGCGCGTCGGCGAACAGCACCCGCTCGACGACCTCGTGGTCGATCACCGGCCGCGGCCAGTCCGGGACCGGCAGCGGGACCCGCAGCACCGCCGCGCCCGCGCGGACCACCGCTTCACCCGGGACCGGCACCGCGTGCTCGTCGTAGCGGACGTCGAGGCCGGCCGCGGACCAGCGCGTCACCAGGTCCTCCGGGCCGAGCCCGGTGCCCGTCAGCACCCGGTGGATCGCGCCGATCCGCAGCTGCGGGCCCGCCGTGACCAGGGCCAGCAGCGCGCCGTGGCCGGCCGCCGCGGCCGCCGCGACCCGGTGGTTGCCGTCGGCCACCAGCAGGTCCGCCGCGGCGACCGCGGCCAGCAGCCGGTTCTGCAGCGGGCCCGGAGGCACCACCCACAGCTCGTGCCGCCGCCCGGCCGCGTCCGTTGTGGACAGATCGGGCAGGCCCAGCCCGGCGCAGGCTCGTTCGACCTGCTCGGTCAGCAGGTCGCCGCCCGAGGCCGGGACGAGCATCGCCGCGCTCGTCGCGCAGCCCAGCCCGGCCAGCACCGCGGCGCGTTCGGCCACGACGTCGGCGTAGACGTCCTCGGTGTGCCGGACCCGCGCGGCGCCGTCGTCGGTGACGGCCGCCGGGTCGACCAGGCAGAGCAAGCCGAGTGCCACGCCGTCCGGCCCGTCGATCCGGTAGGGCGCGACGACTTCGCGCACCGGCCGGTAGGACCGCTTGCGGAGCCGTTCGAGCACGGCCCGTGCGACCGGGACCGCGTCGGCCAGGCCGAGCCCGCGCGCCAGCGCCGCCGGCGTCCGGGCCGGGTGCTGCACGGCCAGCAGGCTGTCGGCGGCGCCGGGCACGGCCAGCGCGGCGACCACGCGGTCGGGCTCGGCGAACTCGTCGACGTCGGGGCCGGGCACCGCGTCGCGCACCACCCACCCTTGCCCGATCGGGCGGATCCAGTCGTTCATCCCACCCATCTTGCGTGATGCGCACTGTGACGGAAATTCACTGGGGTACGGGGTCCCCGGATGGAATGCTTAGGACTGCAAAGTAGTTGACCCCGGTCATGACCACCCCGAGGAGCAGCCCGCCGATGACGACCGACGCCGCCACCAGCGTGAAAGGGGTCGGTTTCCGGTCCGAGCGCGGCCCGGTGCTGGTCGCGGTCATGCTCAGCACGGCGCTCGTCGCGCTGGACAGCACCATCATCGCGACCGCCGTCCCGTCGGTCGTGCGCGACCTCGGCGGGTTTTCGCAGTTCCCGTGGCTGTTCTCGATCTACCTGCTCACCCAGGCGGTCACCGTCCCGCTCTACGGCAAGTTCGCCGACGTCCTCGGCCGCCGCCCGGTGATGTTCTTCGGCATCGCCGCGTTCCTGGTCGGCTCGGTGCTGTGCGGAGCTGCGTGGAGCATGCCGGTGCTGATCGCGGCGCGCGCGGTGCAGGGCATCGGCGCCGGCGCGATCCAGCCGATGTCGATGACGATCATCGGCGACCTCTACACGGTGGAGGAACGCGCTCGGGTACAGGGTTACGTCGCGAGTGTCTGGGGCATCGCGTCGGTCGTCGGCCCGACGCTCGGCGGGGTGTTCGCGGAGTACCTCGACTGGCGCTGGATCTTCTTCGTCAACCTGCCGCTCGGCGCGATCGCCGCGCTGATGCTGCACCGCAACTTCGCCGAGAAGGTGGAGCGCAAGGCCCACAAGGTCGACTACACGGGGGCGGCGCTGCTGACGATCGGCTGCTCGCTGGTGATCCTGGGCCTGCTCGAAGGCGGCGTCGCGTGGGCGTGGGGGTCCGTGCCGAGCGTGGCGATCTTCGCCGCCGGCGCGGTGCTGCTCGTGGCGTTCGTGCTGGTGGAGAAGCGCGCCGCCGAGCCGGTGCTGCCGCTGTGGGTGTTCACCCGCCGGATCCTGGTGGGCGGCAACCTCCTCGCGGTGGTGGTCGGCGCGGTCCTGATGGGCCTGACGTCGTACCTGCCGACGTACGCCCAGGGCGTCCTCGGCGCGGGCGCGCTGGTCGCCGGATTCGCGGTGGCCGCGCTGACGGTCGGCTGGCCGATCTCGGCGTCCCTGGCCGGCAAGGTCTACCTGCGCATCGGCTTCCGCGACACGGCCCTGATCGGCACGGTGTTCGTCGTCGGCGGCGGCGTCCTGGTGGTGCTGCTGGACGCGTCGTCGTCGATCTGGGCGGCGGCGCTGGCGGCGTTCGTCCTGGGGCTGGGCCTGGGCATGACGTCGAGCCCGACGCTGGTGGCGGTCCAGTCGGTGGTCGGCTGGGACCGCCGCGGCGTGGTGACGGCGACGAACCTGTTCAGCCGGTCCCTGGGCAGCGCGGTCGGCGCGGCGGTCTTCGGCGCGATCGCCAACGCGACGCTGGCCTCGCGGTTCGCGAACCCGCCGGCCGAGGTCGCGGGCAAACTGCCGCCGTCGGTGGACGCGACGAGCCTGGTCCTGGGCAGTCATTCGGATTCGCCGGTGGCGACGTTCGTGCGGGGCGCCTTGGCGGAGGCGACGCACTACGTCTTCGTCGGGCTGCTGGTGGTGGCGGTGGTTTCGGTGGTCGCGCTGCTGCTCATGCCGCGCAAGACCGAACAGCTGGAGTTCTAGGCGCGCCGGACGGCCAGCGAACGCAGCTCCGGCGGCACCGGGCCCGGGTGCACGACGCCCAGTCCACGGGTGGCCCGCGTCATCGCGACGTACAGGTCTGCCGGCCTGCCCGCGAGGATGGCCGCCGGGTCGGCGATCACGACCTCGTCGAACTCCAGGCCCTTGGCCTCCGCCGGCGTCAGCAGCACGACGTCGTCGGTGAGGTCCGGCGGCACCGGCAGCGCCAGCGCGGCCGCCAGCTCGTCCGTCCGCGGCGCGATGATCGCCAGCTTGCCCTCGGTGTGCGCGCCGGCCAGCGCGGCGAGCGTGCCGGGCACGTCCACGGCTTCCACCCGCCACGGCATCTCGCCGCTCTCGCGCACCGACCGCGGCGGCCGCAGCGCCGGGTGGTGCGCGGCGAGCAGCCCGGCCGCGACCGCCATGATCTCGGCCGGGGTGCGGTAGTTGACGGTCAGCTCGGCGAGCCGGTGCGGCCGCGGTACCCGGTCCCACGACGTCGCGCCCGCCGCGGTCCCGGTCTGCGCCAGGTCGCCGACGACGGTCATCGACCGGGACGGGCAGCGGCGCGCCACCATTCGCCAGTCCATTTCGGACAGTTCCTGCGCCTCGTCGACCACCACGTGCCCGAACACCGGGACGCTCGCGCCGACCAGTGCCGCGGCTTCGTCGAGCAACGGGACGTCCGCGGCGCTCCACGGCCCCGCGACGACGTCGGCCGGGGTCAGGGGCGGCCACAGCTCGTCGAGCACGTCCTGGACACCGGCGTCGCCGAGCAGCGCCGTCCGCACGGCTTCCCGGTCCACGTCGTCCAGCAGTAGACGCGGGCCTTCGTCGTCCTCGGGGCCCAGCACCACGCCCGCACCGGCCAGCGCCCGCAGGTCGGCTTCGCTGAGCCGGCCGTCGGCACTGCCGCCGTCGAGCGCTTCGCCGGTCTCGGTGAACACGACCGCCTCCATGCGGTCGACCAGTTCCCCGGCGAGCGTGCCCACGACCTCCCGGTGGAACACCAGCCGCGCCGGGTTGTGCGGCAGCCCGGTCTCCCGCGCCTTCCGGACGGCCCGGCGGACCACCGCCGGCTCCAGGCGCAGCACCTGCTGCTCGAACTCGACGTCGACCGGCTCCCCGGGCACCTGGACCGTCGCGCGCACCCGCCCGGCCAGCTCGGCCGCCATCTCCGCACGGCCCTTGCGGACGGCGTCCTCGGCCGAGTCCACCTCGCTCACGACGACGCCGGGGACGAGGTCGGGCACGGTCGCCGTGACCACCCGGTCCTCCCCGAGCCCGGGCAGCACCTGGCCGACGTAATCGAGGAACACGCGGCTGGGGCCGAGGACGAGCACGCCGCGGGTCCGCAGGTGCTCGTGGGTGTAGAGCAGGTAGGCGACGCGGTGCAGGGCGACGGCGGTCTTGCCGGTGCCCGGCCCGCCCTGCACGACGAGCACTCCGCGGGCGCGGTCGCGGACGATGCGGTCCTGCTCGGCCCGCAGGGTGTTGACGACGTCCCGCATGCGCCCGGTGCGCTCGGCCGTCACCGCGGCGAGCAGCGCCGCCTCGCCGACGAGCCCGTCGCCCGGTGCGTCGGGGTCGAGCAGTTCGTCGTCCAGCGCGACGACGGTCCGCCCGCGCGTGGTGATCCGCCGCCGGCGCACGACGTCGCCGGGTTCGGCGGCGGTGGCGGTGTAGAAGGGCCGGGCGGCGGGGGCGCGCCAGTCGACCAGCAGGGCCTCGTCGTCTTCGAACAGCCCGAGCCGTCCGATGTGGACCCGCCGGCCGCCGGTCAGGTCGAGCCGCCCGAAGCAGAGCCCGTCTTCGGCCGCCGTCAGCCGCGCCAGCTCCGCCCGCCACACGTCCGCCGCGTGCCCGCGAGCGAGCGCGTCGGCCGCTTCCTCGCGCATCGCGTCGAGGCGGGCGTAGAGGGTGTTCAGGTGGTCCTGCTCGACGGCGAGTTCACGCATGCCGACGAGGGTGCCCGCGAACTCGCGAGAAGTGCAGTCTTGTTCTTCTCGACAGCCTCAGCCGTCAGTTCTGGAGTGGCACCAGCTCGGCTTGGAACTTCTCCAGGAAGTTCTCGAAGTCGCCGTGCCCGGGCCGGATCACGAACTTCGACAGGCCGGCCTCGATGTGCTGCTCCACCAGCCTGCGCGCCTCGGCCCAGCTCGTCGCCACCAGGTCGGTCACCGGCACGCCCGGGTTGCGCCGGGCCGCCGCGGCCACCAGCTCGCCGGGCACGCCGTGCTCGGCCACCGCCAAGCTCAGCCCGAAGTGGTCTTCTTCGATTTCGCGCCCCGCCTCGGCCGCGGCCTCTTGGATCGCCAGCCGAGCGTCGCGCGCCTGCGCCGGGCTGAGGAAGCTGCCCAGCCAGCCGTCCGCCAAGCGGCCCGTACGGCGAAGGGCCGCCGGGGCGGAGCCGCCCAGCCAGACGTCCAGGCGCTTCGCCGGACGTGGCCCCAGACCGACTTCGGACACCTGGAAGAACTCGCCGTCGAAGGACACTTCGTCCTCTTCGAGGAGCCGGCGCAGCAAGATCAGGGACTCGTCGAACACCGCCGCGCGACGGCCCGGCGGCACCGGGAACAGGTCGTGCTCCGCCGTACGCGCCGGACGCAACCCGAACACCGGTAGCACCCGCTTCGGCGCCAGCCCGGCCAGCGTCAGCAGCTGCTTCGCCACCAGCACCGGGTGCCGGCCGGGCAGGATCGCGACGCCGGTGCCGACCTTGAGCTTCGACGTCCGCGCGAGCGCGTGCGCCATGCCGATCATCGGGTCGACCTCGGGCGAGTACACCAGCTCGGACAGCCACAGCGAGTCGACGCCGGCGTCCTCCAGCCGCCGCGCCAGCCCGGCGAACTCCGCCGGCCCGGTCCCCGCCGCCGGCGCGACACCCAGCCTGATCTTCAGCACACAGTGCACAACCCGGCTCTGCTCCGGGGCATTCCTCAGGCCGTGGCGTCGATGACCCGGGTAACCACGCCGTGGAGCGCCTCCAGCTCGGCGACGTCCATCCCGAGCGTCTCGACCACCTTGTACGGGATCTTCTCGGCTTCGGCGCGCAGTGCGCGGCCCTTCTCGGTCAACTCGACCGTCAGCTGCCGCTCGTCCTCCCGGCTCCGGCTGCGCGTGACGTACCCGAGCGCCTCGACCCGCTTGAGCAGCGGGGACAGCGTCGCCGGCTCGTGGCGCAACGTCGTCCCGAGGTCCTTGACCGACCGCGGCGAGCGCTCCCACAGCGCGAGCATCACCAGGTACTGCGGGTGGGTCAGGCCGTAGGGCTCCAGCAGCGGCCGGTAGATCGCGATCACGCTGCGCGAAGCCACCGACAGCGCGAAGCACACTTGCCGGTCCAGCTTCAGCGGGTCTTCACCCAGGTCGATCATGGCGCGATCCTAACGTGGCCCACGAGACAATTAGTACACTAACTATTAGTGTACGCTAGGCGTCATGGAACGACCTGGTGCACTCCGCTGGCTCGGCTACGCGGTCGGCGTCAAGCTGCCGGCCCGCTTCAACGACTGGGCCCTGCACGACGCGACGTCGAAGCACTGGCGGGCCCGGTACGTGCTGCAGCGGTCGGTCGGCATCGTGCCGCTGTGCGCGGTGTGGCTGCTGCTGCCCGGCTCGATCTGGCTCCGGCTCTCGCTGGTCCTCATGGCCGCGCTCGTGGCGTACTTCTACTCCTGCGCGTACATGGAGGAGAGCGTCGAGCACCGACTCGGCAGGCAGGGCTTCCCGCACCACACCGGCCGCCGCATCCGCGCCGAGGCCGCCGAAGCGAAGAACGCCGAGGCGACCGCCCGCTACCTCGCGCGCTACCGGACGCCGTCGGAGGGTTAGCTACAGTCGGGGGACGATGAGACGCAAGCTCCGGCCCCCGATCCCGCCCCGCCACGGGCTCGAGCCCGCCCGGCTGAAACTGCCCGACGGCGAGTGGCCGACACTGCTGGCGCACCTCGTCGACCGGCTGCCGCGGGTGACGCCGGACCGCATCGAGCAGATGCTGCGCGAAGAGCGCATCCACGGCTCCGACGGCCCGCTCGGCGTGGACACCCCGTACGCGCCCGGCTCGTTCATCTGGTTCCACCGCGACCTGCCGGACGAGGTGCCGGTGCCGTTCGAGATCCGCGTCGTGCACCGCGACGAGCACCTGCTGGTCGTCGACAAGCCGCACTTCCTGGCCACCATCCCGCGCGGGCAGCACATTCTCGAGACGGCGCTCGTGCGGCTGCGCCGGGACCTCGACCTGCCGCACCTCTCCCCCGCCCACCGCCTCGACCGCGTCACGGCCGGGCTGGTGATGTTCGTGATCACGCCGGAGCTGCGCGGGAAGTACCAGACACTCTTCCGCGACCGGAAGGTCCACAAGGAGTACGAGGCGATCGCGCCTTTCGACGCCGCCTTGGAGCTGCCGCGGACCGTGCGCAGCCGGATCGTCAAGGAACGCGGGGTGCTGGCCGCCCAGGAGGTGCCGGGCGAGCCGAACGCCGAGACGTACGTCGAGCTCACCGAGCACCGTGACGGCCTGGGCCGCTACCGGCTGCTGCCGTCGACCGGCCGGACGCACCAGCTGCGCGTCCACCTGAGCGGCTTGGGCATCCCGATCCTCGGCGACGACTTCTACCCGACGCTGCGCGAAAAGCCGCTGGGCGACTTCACGAAACCCTTGCAGCTGCTGGCAAGGGTCGTCGCGTTCGACGACCCGGTGACCGGGACGCCCCGGCGCTTCACCAGCGGACTGCGCCTGACCGCCTGGGACGACCTCGACGCGTGGGCGGCGCCCCCGGCCTGAACCGGGGACGCCGCGCGCTTGTTTCGACCAGGGCTTGATCGGCCAGAGGGTGGATCAGCGGCAACCCGCGGCCGCCCAGGAGGGTGGAGCGGGGAACCGGTCATCGCGCGGCGTCTGCGGCGAACGCGGCCGCGCTACTGGTGAAAACCGGCAGCAGCTGGTCCATCCCGGTGAGGGTGACGGCGCGGTGGGCCAGGCTGTCTTGGATCGTGACGACCCGAACCGCGGTGTCCTGCCCGCCGGTGGCGTGGGCTTGGGCCAGCACCGAAAGGCCGGAGGAGTCGAGGAAGGTCACCGCGGTCAGGTCGATCACCAGCACGGCGGGTCGCCGGGCCAGTGCGGCGGTGACCGCGTCGGTCAGCCGGTCGGTGGTGAGGAGATCGACTTCGCCCGCCACGGCCAGCACCAGCGCCCCCGAGGAGGTCTCCTCGCGCAGGGAAAGCCGCACGGCGTCGTCGATCTGGATGTGGTCGGCGACGTCGTCGTTCACCGGCTCGTTCCCTTCTCCGGGCACACCGACAATGGCAGCCTCTTCGGCGCCGTCGACGCGTGTACCCGGACAGCGGACGGGTCAAACCCCGACTTCCGCTGCTTGCGGCGACGCCCGGGGCTCAGGGAAGCGAGGTGGCCGAACGGTTGAGCAACCAGCCCTCCGGCCACCCCCGTCCCCTCAGCCGAGGCCGCGCCCGGTGGCGGAGGCGAAGCGGAACTCCACGCTCACCGGGAGAGCTTCCAGGTCGAGCGCCTGGCGCAGCCGGGGCAGGGTCTCCGCCGCCAGGTGTTCCCGGACCTCCTGCGGGTCACCGTCGTGGGCCAGTGTGACGACCAAGGCCAGCGTCGGGGTGTCGCGGGTTCCCGCCAGCGTTGCCCGCGCCTGGTGGACGCCGGGATGGGCACGCAGTTCTTCGGTGAACGGGACGACGGCGGTGTCGGCGGCCAGTTCGGTGCGGCCGCGGTCCGGGTCGGTGTCGAAGCGCCACGTCCCGGTCGGTGGCCGGCGGGTCAGCTGGGCGAGGATCCAGCGCAGCGCCGGCAGGCCCAGCAGCACCGCGACCGCGGCGGTGACGTACCAGACCCACGTCGGCGGCGCGGCCGTGCCGGGCACCAGCGTGGCCGCCGGGTCGAGGACGTGCAGGCGCCCGAAGTGCGTCGCCACCGCGAATCCGCCGGCGACCAGCAGGAGCAGCCCCAGCACGGCCAGGACCGTGCGGTTGAGCCGCGCCGGGCGGTTGAGGTCGGTCATGTCGTCCTCCTCGGGGCGCGGACCCGCACCGTCACCGCGGGGCGGGTGGCCGGGCCGATGCGGTCCAGCCGGCCGGCCACCGCCGTGCGGACGGCGTCGGCCAGGCCGTCGGGACGGGTGCGGGCGGTGTCGACGCGGACCTTGACCCGCCGTCGGCCGAGCTTCACCCGGGCCGCGGAAACGCCGTCGACGCCGGCCGCGGCGGCGCGCAGGGTCGTGCGGTAGCCGCCGCGCGCGACGCCGGAGTCGAACCGCCCGGCCAGAGGCAGCACGGTGGCCGTCCCCGGCAGGATCGCGGCCAGCAGCAGCACCAAGCCGGTCAGCGCCGGAACGCCTCCGGCGACGGCGGTCGCGAGATCGGTCCAGCGCAGGTCGTGCAGGGTGGCGGCGACGGTGTCGTAGCTGATCCAGGGGCGCTCGCCGAGGATGCGCTGGATGGCGCTCACGGCGACGAGCACGCACACCGCCAGCAGCACGAGCGCGCTCAGCAGGGCCGGGACGCTGCGGCGCGGACGGCGTTTCATTCGACCCTCCGAGAGCTGGCGGCGGTGGTGTGCAAGGCGGTGACGGTGAGGTCGACGCGGGTGACGGTCAGCCCGGTCAGCTCCTCGACGCGTCGCTCGAGGTGCGCGCGGGCCCGCTCGCTCGTCCGGGTCACGGAGGCTGGGTAGGTGATCGAGAGGCGCACCTCCAGCGTCACCTCGCCGCCGGTGACGTGGGCGGTGACCTTGGCGGAACGGCCGGGGTCTTCGGCGCCGAGGCTGACGCCGAGGACCCGGCCGACGGCGCCGCCGACATCGTCGATCTCGAGTACCGCGTGGGCGGCCAGGCGGTGCACGGCCTGATCGGCGACGGTCAGCGTGCCGCGTTCGAGGGTGGCGGTCACGGCGCTCAGCCCCGGTCGCGCCCGGACAGCCGGGACAGGTCGAGCTTGCCGTCGAGGACGCGGCCGACCAGGAACCCGATCGCGCCGAGGACGGCGACGGCGGCGAACGCCCCGAACCCGCCGAAGGCGACCGCCAGGCCGAGCGCGAGGCCGGCCAGGAGGCCGAGCTGGGTGGAATTCACGACACCTTCTCCTTCGCTTGCTGCTCCACAGTGGACTGTTCGGCGAGGTCCGCCAGGATGACGTGCACGGCCCGCCCGGTGACGGCGACCGCGGCCCGCACGGCCGCGGCGAGCTCGGCGGCCACCATTGGAACGTGCGCGGTGACGGCGATGGTGACGTCGTTCTCGCGGACCCGGACGCCCTCGATCCGCCGCGGCGGGTCGAGGGTGGCGATCTCCCCGAACCGGCCGCCGTGCAGGCCGGCCACCCCGGGCAAGGCCCGCACGGCGGCGGCGATCCGGGCGGCGTCGGGCTCGGCTGTCACTGCACCCGGCCGGTGTCGGTGGTCTCGCCGTCGTCGTCGGAGGGCAGGTGGAGGTCACCGACGTGGATGTTGACCTCGACCACCTCCAGCCCGGTCATCTGCTCGACCGCGGTGATCACGTTGCGGCGCACGGAACGCGAGAGGTCGGCGATGGCGACGCCGTACTCGACGACCACCTGCAGGTCGACGGCGGCCTGCTTCTCCCCCACCTCGACCGACACGCCCTGACCGGCCGAGGCGGTCGCGCCCGGGATCCGCTCCCGGATCGCCGAGAACGCCCGGGCCGCACCCCCGCCGAGGGCGTGCACGCCGGGGATTTCGCGGGTGGCCAGGCCGGCGATCTTCTGCACCACGACGTCGGAGATCGACGTCGAGCCCTGAGCACTCACCAGTGCGCCCTCCGTCTTCGCGGCGGGCTGGGACGAGGTGGTCTGCGCGGGAACCTTGGTGGCAGCAGCGGTCATCGCGGTGTCTCCTTAGCACGGAACGGATGTCTTCTGTTGACGGAGGAACCGACTTCGGTTGCTTCCTCCACACAGGACAGACACCCGAGCGGGACGATCGTCACGACCCGATCGTGTGAAGCACACCACTCACCCACAAGGCGGGCTCCTGCCCGCCGACCGCTCCACCACGACGACACCGGCTTAACCGTCCGCTGGACAGCCCTGCCTCCACGCTGAGCCGCTTGCCCGGGGCTCCGGTTGTTCCGCCACGGCGTGGCACGAGCACTCGTCGCACGCGCTAACGAACACCGCTCGGTTCGCGACATCCCGGGTGCAAGCCCACGCGGGACATCGGCGAAAGGTCATCCACGTTGAGCGCCATCGCCGATCCGGCCCCTTCTGAACCGTCATGGCGACACCTGGTCGAGGTCAGCGACGCCGTCGGCGGAACGGGCGCCCGAGACCGACCGTGAGGTTGGCCGGTCGATCGGCGGGTATGCGGCAGCCGCATGCCCCCGGCGTTTGCGGCTCCGAACCGGCGGACGGGGAGCCTCGGTGACGTAGTGGAGGTCGGTGGGTGTCCACTTTGCCTCGCCGTCGCCAGTGCGCGGCTACCGGCTCCCCACCCAGCCGGGCCGGTGGTCCGCCGGCGGGGGTCCGCAGTGATTGCCGGCTTCGCCCGAACTCGTCCGCTGCGCCGGTCTTGGCTTAGGCTGCAAGCCATGCCCATGATCGATTCGTTGACCCCGGCCGAGGCGTTCGAGTTGCTGCGCGCCGGAAACCACCGCTTCGTAGCGGGTACCCCGGAGCACCCCAACCAGGACGCGGCCCGCCGCGCCGAGCTCGCGCCCGGCCAACGGCCGTTCGCCGTGCTGTTCGGGTGTTCGGACTCCCGGCTGGCCGCCGAAATCATCTTCGATCGCGGCCTGGGTGACCTGTTCGTCGTCCGCACCGCGGGGCACGTGGCCGGCTCCGAGGTGCTGGGCAGCATCGAGTACGGGGTCGCGGTGCTGGATTGCCCGCTGGTGGTGGTCCTCGGTCACGACTCGTGCGGCGCGGTGGGCGCCGCGTCCGCCGCCCTGGAGGACGGGGTGACGCCCAGCGGGTACATCCGGGACGTCGTCGAGCGCGTGACGCCCAGCGTGCTGGCCGCCCGGGCCGCCGGGCGGGTGGAACCGGACGAGGTCCTCGCCGAGCACGTTCGCCACACGGTGGACCTGCTGCTGGAGCGCTCCCGCGTGCTCGCCGACCGGGTCGACGCGGGCCGGGCCGCGGTCGTGGGCCTGTGCTACCGGCTGGCCGACGGCCGAGCCGACGTGGTGGCGGCCCGCGGCCTCGACGTCACCGCCGGCTCCGCGCCCTGACCGGACTCGGCGCCGGTCAACGGAGTTCGCGGGGTCCGGCCGCGCGACGAAGCCGGTTGGCGATCGCGAGGCCGAGTCCTTCCTCCACCGGTAGGGACGCGACGATGAGGTCGCATCCCAGCTGGTCGAGTTCTCGCAGGAACCCGTACAGCCCGCGCGCGTAGCCGGCCATCGAGTCCGGGACCGTCACCACGGCGTGCGCCTTCACCGGAACGTCGGCGCAGGCGGGCGGGAGAAAGACGCCCACCTGGTGTCCCTGCTCTTGCGCGGCCTGCGCTGCGGTGGCGATCTCCTCCGGCTCGACCAGGACGACCCTTGCGCGGGGCGCGTAGTGCGACGGATGTTGGCCGGGGACCCGGATGGCGCTCGTCGCACCGGCTGTGACCGGGCGTCCGAGCACCGCTTCGAGGTCCTCCGGCGTGACCCCGCCGGGCCGCAGGACGCTCGGGGTGTCGCTGGTGGCGTCGACGATGGTCGACTCGACACCCACGTCGCAGGAACCACCGTCCAGTACGAAGTCGACGGCGTCACCGAGCTCGGCTCGGACGTGGTCGGCCGTGGTGGGGCTGACCGAGCCGAAGCGGTTGGCCGACGGCGCCGCGACACCGCCGCCGAAGGCCGACAGCAGCTCGAGTGCGACAGGGTGGGCAGGCACCCGAATGGCCACCGTCTCCAGACCGCCGGTCGCTTCCAGCGGCACCCGGCGACCGCGTCGCAGGACGAGCGTGAGCGGTCCCGGCCAGAAGCGCTCGGCCAGCACGAGTGCTGTCTCGGGCACGTCGGCGACCCAGTCGCCCAGCTGCTCGGCGGCGCCGAGGTGGACGATCAGCGGGTGGGTCGGCGGGCGGCCCTTGACCTGGAACACCCGCGCCACAGCGGCGGGGTCCTCGGCGTTGGCGCCCAGCCCGTACACCGTTTCGGTGGGGACGGCGACCAGGCCCCCGGCGCGCAGGACGCCGGCGGCCTTGCCGATATCACTGGCTCCAGATGTCACTCTCGAACCTTTCTGACCGTTTCGGTGGAGTTGCCGTCGAGCACGAGAGCACGGCGGGGCCGTAACATCCACGATGCGCTCCAGCAGCGTAGAACCGGCAACCTGGCCGCCGCCCACAGGCCCACCGTGCACGGTCGCTCCTGGGTTCGAGACAACCCGGCAGGGCGCCACCCGCGGCCATAGCCGCCCCGGACTTCTGCCGTTGGAGCGCATTCCTGCGCGAGCAGCTCACCACGGCGCGACCAGCGTCACGTCACTGACAGAGGGCGAGACGCCGCCGGCGCCGGCCTGCTGGACTTCGCGCCGGTCGGCAACCTCGGCGGGCGAGAACGGCCTCGACCTCGACTCGATCACCGGCCAGGCCAGTGCGGTCGAGCAGCTCAAGGCCCTCACCCAGAACATCACCGACCCGTTCACCGCCGCGGGCGACCTCGCCGGCAGCATCGACCACGTCGGCGGCGGCCAGGCCGACCCGGTCACCACCGTCACCGGCGCGCTCGGCGACCTCACCGGAAACCTCGGCGTGCACACCGGCATCGAGCGTCTGGGCACTGGTGCCGGTTCAGGCTCTTCCCCGCCGTTTGGCACTGAGCTGTCCGAACCGGTCAAAGGGCCGGTCGCCGCCACGACCCTGGAGTGATCCGGCGGTGGCGACGACCGGCGGACGCCGCCGCTTCGGCGTCCCCGGCAGCGGATCTCCTGCTACCCGCCGCCAGACTGCGATCGCTGTCCGAGTCAAGACGAGCGAAGGACGGCTGCCCCGGGCTCCACGAAGTAGGTGGAAGCTCGAGGCAGCCGTCCGGTGCCGGCCGCCCGTCGGCGGCCAAGCCGGTGTTACCTGTTGGTGCCCGGGGTCAGCACCTTGTCGATCACGAAGACCGTCGCGTTCTTCGTGGGGATGTTGCCGCACAGGACCTTCGCGCCGTTGACGGTCAGGTTGTCGCCCGAGCCCTCGATCTTCAGCGGCCCGCCCCCGGTGTTCAGCGACTCCAGCGTGCCGGCCGACTCGAGACCCTTGGCGTCGTAGCGCTTGCCGACGACGTGGTACTGCAGGATCGGCGCCAGCTCGGCCGGCTTGCCCGCCAGCTCGGCGAACTTCGCGTCGCCCAGCGCCGCGAACGCCGGGTCGGCCGGGGCGAACACGGTGATGGCCTGCTGGCTGTTGAGCGTGTCGACCAGGTTGGTGGCCTTGACCGCCGCCACCAGCTTGGTCAGCAGCGGGTTGGTCGACGCGGCCGAAGCGACCGGCTGCGGGCCCATCGAGTCCAGCGAACCGGGCGCGGAACCCTGCGGCAGCTGCGAACAGGCGGGGCCGAAGACGTCGGCGTTGGTCGTCACGCCGTCCCCGGCGGCCATGCTCGACGACGGCGCGGCCATCGACGACGGCGCGGGGGCCGGGGCGCTGCTGGAACTCCCGGAAGAAGCGGTGTCGCTGCCGCTGCACGCGGTCAGTGTGAGAGCCGCCGCCGCGGTCAGACCAATACCGGCAATACGAAGGTTACGCACGAGAATTCACTCCAATTGATTACGCGGCTGAGGCTGCCGAGTCGGCGAGAACCTCTTGTTGCCAGTGATTCGGTGCTTGCCGCGGAACGGATTGGTCGATCGCCGATTTTTTCTCAGGCTGCGGTGAACGTGACGTTGTGCCACCCTGTCGCGCCGTCCGGCACCGTGCCCGCACGCTGGTCGGTCTGGGTGTAGCCGGACTTGTCGGTGGCACGGCAGAACACCTGGTGCACGCCGGCGGGCAGGTCGACTTCGGTCCACCACATCCGCCACGTGTTCAGGTTGACCTCGTGCGACAGCGTGGTTTCCCGCCACGGTCCCTGGTCGACGCGGACCTCGACCTTCTCGATCCCCGTGTGCTGCGCCCACGCGACTCCGGCGACGCGAACCTTGCCCACGGGCACGGTGGCGAAGCCGCGGTGCGAATCGATCCGCGACTCGGTCTTGATCGGCGCCTCACGGGCCCAGCTGCGCTTGAGCCAGTAAGCCTGGCGGGCGCCCCACGTCGTGACTTCGATGTCCACGACCCATTTCGTCGCCGATACATACCCGTACAGCCCCGGGGTGACCAGCCGGGCCGGGAACCCGTGCTCCAGCGGCAGCGGTTCCCCGTTCATCCCGATCGCCAGCATCGCGCCGCGGCCGCGGTCCTGGGCCGCGGCGACCGGCGTCCCGGACGTCCAGCCGTCGACGCTGGTGCAGAACAGCTGCTCCGCGCCGGGTTTCACGCCCGCCTCGGCCAGCAGGTCGGCCAGGTCCACGCCGATGAAGTTGGACGTCGACACGTAGTCGCCACCGACCTCATTGGACACGCACGTCATCGTCACCGTCCGCTCGACCAACGGACGGTTGCGGATGTCGTTGTAGCTGTAGCGGATCTCGCGGTCGACCATGCCGTGCAGCCGCAGGCTCCAGTCTTCCGTGCGCAGCTGCGGCACCGACAGCGCGGTGTCGACGCGGTAGAACTTGTCGTTCGGCGTCACGAACGGCGGAGTGCCGAGCTTGGCGAAGTCGGCGTCGGCCGGGATCATCGGCGCGGTGCGTGCGGGCACGAGCTTGCCGACCGCTTCCCGGGACGCCGTGGCGTCCCGGGAAGAGCCGATCAGCTGACCGCCGAGCCCGGCCGCGCCGGCGCCGACGACGACCCCGGCCCCACCCAGCAGGAACGCCCGCCGCGACGTCCCGGTCTTCTCGTCGGATCCGGCTTCCCGCCAGACGCGTGGCGCGATCCGGTGCAGGAGACGGAAGACGGCGATGCCCACGACCAGGCTGGCGATCGGCGCGAGCAGCGCCACGGCGGTCAGGTCGGGCCGCTCGAACACCGCGAACGCACCGACCAGGCCGAAGAGCGCGATCAGCACGGTGCCGGGAACGGGCGACCGTCGCGACAGGACTCCCGCGAGCGCGGCGACGCCCAGCATGACCACGGCCATGCTGCCCAGCAGCACCAGCTTGTCGTAGGTGCCGAAGGTCCGGACGGCGAAGTCCTTCAACTCCACCGGTGTCAGGTCGATCGCGCCGTTGCCCACCGCGAGGTAGGGCGAGGCGTTGACGCTGATGAACCCCGCGACCAGATGCCCGGCCGCCAGCGCGGCGACCAGCGCGAGGACGCCGGTGAACGCGGCGGCGAAGAAACGCAGCCGACCGCGCTGTGGCGCTGAGGAAGCGTCTGGAACGTCGAGCTCGGTGACGGTCATAGGGAGGATTCGGAGCCGGCCGGTCGAAGTATTGGTCCGCGCTTCGCTCGATCCACTGTGGACAGCGAATAGGCACTGCTCCCTGTGGGTGACGAGCTGGGTTTTCCGTCACAGCGCCAATCCGCGAGGCCGGCCGAACCGAACTCCTCATGGCACGCCGCCGACCGCGGCGCCCGGAAGGACAGGTGCCATGACCGCCCGCGCAGTCGCGCTCCGCGCCGTCACCGATCCGGTGACGGAACCGCGGAGCACACCCGAACAGCTGCTCGCCCTCGCCGCCCGCGGCGACGAGCAGGCCTTCGCCGCGCTCTACGACCAGCTGGCCGGGCCGATCTTCGGCACCGTGTTGCGGGTGCTGCGCTCGCGGGCACACGCCGAGGAGGTCACCCAGGAGGTCCTGCTCGAGATCTGGCGCAAGGCGGCGACGTTCGACGTCGCACGCGGACGCGTGCAGACCTGGGCGCTGACCATCGCCCACCGGCGCGCGATCGACCGGGTCCGGACCGAGCAGGCGTGCGTCAACCGGGAGGACCGAGCCGACCGGCTGGACCCGCGTCGTCCCTACGACGACGTCACCGAGACGACGCTGGACCGCCTCGACCGGGCACAGGTCCGCGCCGCCTTGGCGGCTCTGACCGAGCTCCAGCGGGAGTCGATCCTGCTCGCCTACTTTCAGGGTTACACCACCCGGGAGGTTTCCGAACGACTCGGTGTCGCGGTCGGCACCGTCAAGACCCGCATGCGAGATGGCCTGATCCGCCTGCGCGACGCTCTGGGAGTGCACCGATGACCACCGCCGACGCCCACATCCTCGCCGGCGCCTACGCCCTCGACGCGGTCGACGACCTCGAACGCGCCGCCTTCACCCGCCACCTGGGCGAATGCCCGGTCTGCGCCGGGGAAGTCGCCGGCTTCCGCGAAACCGCCGCTCTGCTGGGCACCGCGGCTGCCGTCGGCCCGGACGAGAGCCTCCGTCGGCGCGTGCTCGCCGAGGTCGTCCAGACGCGGCAGCTCCCGCCCCAGGTCACCGCCGAACCGGCCGTCTCGGCGCGTCGCGCGCCGTGGCGCAAGCGTGCGCTGATCGGCGTGACGTCCGTCGCCGCGGCAGGGGCTCTGCTCGTCGGGGGAATCGGCATCGGGCTGGACCAGCCGGTCTCCGGCCGTCCGGTGCCGGTGGCCGACGGCGCGGTGACGTCCGCGCCCGACGCGACCACCGTGCGCACGGCCGCAACCGGTGGCGGCTCGGTCTCGGCCACGATCTCCCGGCGGCTGGGCAAGGTCCTCGTCGCCCAGTCGCTCCCCTCGCTGGACGCCGGGCACGCCTACGAGGTGTGGCTGACCGGGCCGGGTGCGCCGCGGTCGGCGGGGCTGGTCGGACCCGACGGCACCATCGAGGTCGCCCTCCCCGCAGGCGTCGACGGTGTGGCGGTGACCGTCGAGCCCGCCACCGGATCGCTGCGGCCGACCACCCCGTCGATCGCGAACCTCACAGTCGGCTGACCCGCCGCCTTCGTCTCGCCTTCTCGCGCATGAAAGAGCGGGGCAGCGGATTCCTCCGATGCCCCGCTCCTCGGTGCTCCCGCGAACCGTCAGACGGTGTGCGGGCTGTGCGCGACGGTGTTCCAGCCATGGGACAGGACGCCGGCGTCGCCGCCGTTGCCCGCCCGACCGGAGTTGCCGCCGGTGGTGGTGCTGTGGTTCCCCGCGTCACCGGTCCAGCCGGTGGCGCCGGTGTCACCCGAGTTGCCCGAGGTCACCGTGGTGGCCGACTTCGTGCCGTTCTCGTGGTTCCCACCACGGTTGTTCCAGCCACAGTCGTGGTTCCAGCCGCCGTGGTTCCCGCGGCCGCTGTTCTGGTCGCCCACGGTCCACACGATGGCGCTGTTGCCGCCTGTCGAGCCCGAGTCACCCGAGTTGCCGGACTTGCCGCTCACGGCGTTGTCGTGGCTGGTGGCATTTCCGGCGTCGCCGGAGTTGCCACCGTTACCGCCCTTGGCGGTGCCGGTGACCCAGCCCAGGACGCCCGTGTCGCCGCCCCGGTGCTTCCGGCCGTGCCCACCGTTGTTCGTGGCGGAGTTGTCGCCGGACGCGATCGTGGCGGCATCGCCGCCGTTGCCCGCGTTGCCGGAGTTCCCGCCGGTGGTGGTGCTGGTGTTGCCGGCGTCGCCGGTCGAACCGGTGGCGCCGGTGTTCCCGGAGTCACCCGAGGTCACCGTGGTGGAGCACTGCGCCAGCAGGCAGAGGCCGTAGGCGCTGTTGCCGCCGGTCGAGTCGGAGTTCCCGGAGTTGCCCGAGTTCCCCGACACGGCGTTGTCGGAGCTGGTGGCGTTCCCGGCGTCGCCGGAGTTGCCGCCGTTGCCGCCCTTCGCGGTGCCGGTCACCGAGCCGAGGACGCCGCGGGTGCCCCGCGAGTCCGCGATGTTCTCGCCCGACGCCGCCGACGTCCCGGAGCCGCCGTGGCCGGCGTTCCCGGAGTGGCCGCCGGTGGTGGCGCTGGTGTTCGAGGCGTTCCCGGTCGAGCCGGTCGCGCCCGTGTTCCCGGAGTTGCCGAGGACACCGAGGTGCTGCACTTGGCCAGGACGCAGACGCCGTAGGCGCTGTTCCCGCCGGTCGAGCCGGAGTTGCCCGAGTCGCCGGAGTCCCCGCTGACAGCGTTGGTGCCGCTGCTCGCGTTGCCGCCGGAACCGGAGTCGCCGCCGTTGCCGCCGGCTGAGGTGCCGGAGACCACGGAGTGCAGCGTGTTCCCGAGCCCGCCCAGCGGGCCCGCGTTCCCGGTGTCCGCACTGGCCACCGCTCCACCCAGCAGGACGAACCCGCCGGAGATGAACGCGGCGGTCAGGCCGCGTCGTACGTACTTGTGCATGACTTCCCTTTCACACTCTCTGTCCATTGTGGATTTGAGGATGGAAAGGGTTCGTCAGCTCGGATGGTCGTTTCCATAGAAGACCAGCCAGTACAACGACGGAGGGCCACCCGGCGGGGCCCGCCAGGTGCGGTCCGTGCCCGGCATGCTCGAACCGGACCCGGTCACGGCGGACTCACCGCAGTGCTGCCCGGCCGACGCCACCGAGGTGGCACCGCTCGCCGCGGGCGTGGCGGGCGTCGGTGGCACACTGCCGCCACCGTCCGATCCGGACATCCGGCCGGCCACTTCGTGATCGGCCGGCACCACCTGCTGCCGTTCCTCCTGCGCAGCGGAAGGCTGCGCATGCTCCGAAAGCGGTTCGTCCACAGCCGAGCGCGAGCGCGTCGTCGACGGTCACTTCGTCCAGCAGGCTGGTGTACACCAGGAACCGCCGCTCCGGTTCGGACAGTCCGGAAAGGACGTGCGTGGAGAGGTAGTCGCGGAACCGGTGCGGTGCGTCGGCGACGGCACCGTCGGCGAAGAGGATTCCCGCCGCCCAGCCGCCGGTGACGCGGATGGCCTCGGCCGCCTCCGACGCCGGCCGGCCGGCCAGGCTCAACGCTTCCGCGGCCTCGTCGAGGTCGAAGGCGAGGTCCGGACCGGTGAGCTCGGCGACCCGGGTCAGTTCCCCGGTCGAACCGGTGTCCAGCGGCAGGGCGGTCCGGGAAAGGAGGATGATCCCGACGTCCGCGGGTGCGTAGCGGGCCAGTGCGGACAGGACGGTCAGTGCCTCGTCGCTGCCGGCGATCCGCTCGGCGTTGTCGCAGACGAGCACGAGCCCGGTGCCGTGCAGGCTTTCGGCGAGCAGTCCCGCCGCCTCGCCGATCAGGATGCCGGCGGCGAGCGCGTCGGTCGCCGCGCCCCGCGCCTCGGGAGCGTGCGGCGCGACCGCAGCCTCGGTGTACAGCAGCAGGCGTCCCGCCGCCGCTTCCGTACCGTCCAGCGACAGCCAGGCCACCGGCCGGTCGAGGTCCTGCAGCGCCATGGCGACGGCGGTGGTCTTGCCCGAGCCCGCCGCCGCGTACACCGCGAGGACGTTCGCCCGCCCGAGCAGGGCGTGGATGCGGCCGGTCAGCCGGTCCCGCCGGACCAGCCGGTCACCGACGACCGGCGGCGCCAGCTTCCGCCGGATGATGGTCCGCGCACCCGGCTCCGGCGTCGCGCCGGGTTCGGAAGGCGCCACGCGATGCACCTCCCCTCGCGTCCGGCTCGTCCGCTCTGCAGTGTCTCCCGAGCACCACGGGTGGGCAACGCGGGATTTCGCGCGGATTAACGGGCCTGGTTCGGCCTCAGTCCCGGTGCAGGAAAGCCACTTCGGCCGGTTGTGCCGCCCGCCGCCGCGCCAGTTGGACGACGCCGGTGCCGAGAACGGTCACGGGGGTCGCGACGCCGTCGACGACCGCCGTGTACCGGCCCGGGCGGGGAATCGCCAGAGCCGGATCGAGCACCAGGCGGTCGTCGCCGGATGCGCGGGCGGGCAGCGCGTGCGGCCGGCCGAGCAGCCGCGCGGCCCGCTCGACGTCACCGGCGGCGACCAGGTCCCGGATTCGGGACGAGGACACGACGTCCTCCCCGACGGTCACCATCTCCGCGACGGTGGTGGCGAACCGCCGGTCCGCCTGCAGCAGCTGCGCGTCGGCCCCGCCGCGCGCGCCGAACCGGAAGTTCGCCCCGACCGCCACCCGGACCGCGCCGAGCCGGCCGAGGAGCACCTCGTCGACGAACGTGGCCGCGGCCAGCGCCGCCCACTCGCGGTCGAACGGGATGACCACGACCTCCCGCACGCCGAGCGCGGCGAGTCTCCGCCGCTTGCCGGCCACGTCGGTCAGCAGCCGGGGGCCGCCGCCGGGGCGCACCACCGAACGCGGGTGCGGATGCGGGTCGAAGGTCAGCACCGTCTCGCAGCCGGCGATCACCCGCGCGTGTCCCAAGTGGACACCGTCGAAGGTGCCGACCGCGACCGCGCGGCGGCCCGGCCGCACCTGCCGGATGTCGACGAGGCGGGCGGGTGCGCTGTCCGGGGTCCGGACAACTCCGGGACTTTCCATGGTTCCTCCCCCGTTCCGGGCTCGAAGCCGCCGATCGTGCCCCGCCGCGTGTTAGCGGCGCGAGAGCCGCTCGGCTCGCCGGCGGGCACGGTGTGAACGGCCCTGTTAGCGCGGTTTGTCAGCGCCGGCCGGCTCGCGGTGCAGTGGAGGCCGAACTGCCGGGGACAAGCCGAAGGAGACCCGAATGGTGGCACGCAGGGAGCAGGCGGAGCGGCGCACGGCGCTGGTGACCGGAGCCGGCCGCGGGATCGGCTACGCGGTGGCGCGGCACCTGGCCGAGCAAGGCGTGGCGGTCGCGCTGCTGGCCCGTGACGAGACCGCGCTGAAGGACGCCGCGGTCCGGCTGGGCGGGGAAACGCTGGCCGTGCCCGCGGACGTGCGCGACGGCGAGTCCGTCGACGCCGCCGTCGGTCAGGCGTACGCCTGGCACGGCCGGCTCGACGTCGTCGTCAACTGCGCCGGCCCCCAGATCGCTTCGGCGCCGCTCGCCGACACCGAGCACGGGGTGCTCGGGGGTGCGCTCGACACGAAGCTCCGCGGCTTCGTCCGCGTCGCGAAGGCCGCGCTGCCCAAGATGACCGGGGGCGCGATCGTCAACATCGCGGGAGCCACGGCGCACGTGCTGGTCCCGGGAGCCGCGGTCACCGGGATCACCAACGCGGCGGTCGTGGCGTTGACGAGCTACCTGGCGGCCGAAGCCGCGCCCCGCGGCGTCCGGGTCAACGCCGTGTCGCCGGGGATGACGCTGACTGAAGGCTGGCTCGCCCGCCATGAGGCGATGGCCGGGAAGCAGGGCCTGACCGCCGACGCGGTGCGCGCGAACATGGCCGACGCGCTCGGGATCCACCTGGGCCGCTGGGCGCACCCGAAAGAGATCGCCGCCGCGGTCGCGTTCCTCGCCTCCGACGACGCGTCCTACATCACCGGCCAGGTGCTGCGCGTCGACGGCGGCCTGACGAAGCCGGTGGCCTGATGCCGTTCATCCAGATCACCATCGCCCAGGGACACGACCCGTCCGTGAAGCGCGACCTGCTGGCCGCGGTGTCCGCGGCCGCCGCCGAGGCCACCGGAACGCCGGAGAGCGCATTCCGGGTCTGGCTCGTCGAGGTGCCCGACACCGAGGTCATGGTCGGGGGCACGATCCTGCACGACACCCGCCACCCGCGGGCCACGCCGTGACGGCCGGGTTCGAGTACGTCGGCCTCCCCTACCGCATCCTCTTCGGCCGGGGGCTGCTGGAAAAGGTCGACGACGAGGTCACCCGCCTGGGCCGGTCCCGCGTGCTGCTGCTGAGCGCCGGCGATCTCGCGGAACCGGGCGACCGGGTCGAAAAGCTGCTCGGGCCGTTGTGCGTCGCCCGGTTCGACGGCGCTGCCCTGCACACCCCGGTCGGCGTGACCGAGGAGGCGATGGGACACCTGCGCGCGAGCGACGCCGACTGCGTGGTCGCGGTCGGCGGGGGCTCGACGACCGGGCTGTCGAAGGCGCTGGCCGCCCGGACCGGCGTCGACCAGGTCATCCTCCCCACCACCTACGCGGGCTCCGAGGTCACCCCGGTGCTCGGCGAGACCGCCGGCGGGAAGAAGACCACCCGATCGTCGCCGTCGATCCTGCCCGAAACGGTGATCTACGACGTGGAGCTCTCCCGCGGGCTACCCGTGCCGATCGCCGTCACGAGCGCGGTCAACGCGCTCGCCCACGCGGTTGAGGCGCTGTATCCGGCCCAGGCCAACCCGATCGTCGACGGCTGGGCCTTCGACGCGATCTCCGGCATCGGAACCGGACTGCGCCGCCTCGCCGACGAGCCCACCGACCTCGATGTGCGGTCGGATCTGCTCCGGGGAGCGTGGCTGGCCGGGATGTGCCTGGCCTCGGTGGGCATGGGCCTGCACCACAAGCTCTGCCACGTGCTGGGCGGCAGCTTCGGGCTGCCGCACGCGAGCACGCACACCGTGGTCCTCCCGCACGTGATGAGCTACAACGCACCGGCCGTGCCGGAGGTGATGGAGCGGATCGGCCGGGCGCTGGACACGCCCGACGCGCCTTCGGGCGTGTTCGACCTGATCGAACGGCTGGACGGTCCTACGAGCCTGCGCTCGCTCGGCCTCGGCCTCGGCGATCTCGGCGAGGTGGCGGACCAGGTGACCGCCTCGCCGTACCCGAACCCGCAGCCGCTGACCCGCAAGGAAATCCTGGAACTGCTCACCGGAGCCTGGCACGGCGTTCGGCCCTGACGTGGAGGTGCCCGTGCCCACACTGGCCGAAATCCGGTCGATCACTCCGGGAGGTGTGCTCGCGGTCGCGCTCACGACGGTCGCGATGTACGGGGTTTTCCTCGTGCTGGTGCGGGTCATGGGCCGGCGCAGCCTGGCGGCGATGTCGGTCTACGACACCGCCGCCGTCATGGCGTTCGGCGCGGTACTCGGCCGGACCGCCCTCCTGAGCGTCCCGACGCCGGCCGGGGGTGTGGTCGCGATGGTGACTTTGTTCGTGCTGCAGCGGTTGTTCGCACTCGCGCGGAAGAGCCGCTGGTTCGGCAGGGCGCTGCGGCTGGAGCCGATTCTGCTCATGGAGGGTCCGCAGGTCCGCCGCGCCGGCCTGCTGCACGCCCGGATCACCCCGGACGAACTGCGCCAGCACCTCCGGCTGGCCGGCATCACCCGCCTCGACGACGTCGCCTGGGTCGTCCTCGAGGCCGACGGCCGGGTGAGCGTGGCCCGGCGGGATTCCGCACCGGACCCCTTCCTGGTCGAAGACCTCGCCGGCTGCGGCGAGCGGGAGCCCTCCGGACAGCCCGGGTCCCCAGGCTGTCCGGAAGCGGGGGACGTCAGCCCGCGACGTGGTGCCGGCTGGTGATGGCCACGCGGTTGAACGCGTTGATCACCGTGGTGAGCCACGCGACAGCCGAAATCTGCTCCGCGGTGAGCACCGACGCGGCGGCGGCGTAGTCCTCGTCGCCGACGTGCCCGTCCGCCACCCGGGTGATGGCCTCGGTCAACCGCAACGCCGCCCGGTCGGTGTCGGAGAAGTAGCCCGTCTCCTCCCAGGCGGGCAGCACGGCGATCCGGTCGGGGTTCTCCCCCTTCTTGAGGGCGTCACCGGTGTGCATCCGCAGGCAGAACGCGCAGCCGTTGAGCTGGGAGGCGCGGATCCGCACCAGCTCGACCAGGAGCGGGTCGAGACCCGCCGCGACGGCGGCCTTCTCCGCTTCCGAGGAAAGGCCGATGAGTGCCTTGTAGGCAGCCGGGTGCTGTTTGTCGATGCTGACGCGTGGGGTGTTCGTCATCACTTTCTCCGATTTCTTGGATATCACTGGTGGGCGTCGTCGACTTTGAGCTCGGCTCCGTTGTCGGCGACGAAGACGACCAGCAGCCTGGCCTGTTCCGTTCCGCTCGGGTTTTCCGTGAGGACGTGGTGGGCGCCCGGCTGCTCGGTCCAGTTCTCCCCGGTGCGGAAAGTGCCGGCGGGTTTGTCGTCGACTTGGCTGCGCACAGTTCCTTCGAGGACGTAGGCGTAGACGAAAGCGCTGCCGTGCCGGTGCGGTGCCGCGTGCGCGCCGGGAGGGAAGGTGACGATCGCCGAGGTGAAGGTCTTTCCCTGCACGCCGGGAAGTGCCTGCTGGAGCAAGGGTTTCAGGGTCTCCGCGGGTGGCTGCGCCACCGGCGCGGTTGTCGGGGTCGTTGCCGAGGCGGGGTGGTCCGCGGCCGCGCAGGCCGTGACCCCGGTCACCGCGGCGACGGCCAGGACACCGCCGGCGATCCGCAGTCCGGGCCTGGTGTATTTCATGACTTTCCTCACCGGGAGGGGAAATGCGCGAACGGGCCTGCTCGCGAGCGTTCCCTCGGCTCCCTTTTTCGTTCTCGTCAGGGAGACGAGGTAGCTCCTCCGGGTGTGACAGTCAGAGGTGAGAAAGTTTGTCCGGGTTGATGACCCGGCGGTACGCGGTGATCCGGCCGTCGGTGATCTGCACCGTGTCGACGGAGTAGATGCGACCGTGCCGGTAGCACACAAGGGAAAGCTCGCCGCCCACTTCGAGGAGGTCGATGCGGTCCACCTGCCACTGGCGGCCCACTCGCACCATTACCTCGGCGATGCGCTCGCCGCCGTGGATGAGCTTGCGGGCCGCCGAGACCTTGCCGCCGCCGTCGGTGACGTAGACCGCGTCCGGGTCCAGGAGCCTGACCAAGCCGGCCAGGTCACCGGATTGGTAGGCGGCGCGGAAGGTCGCCAGCACCCGTTCGCGCTCCGCCTTCGGTGCCCGCGGAGCGGACTGCTTCGCCTTGGCCACCCGCCGCCGCGCCCGCGAGGCCAGCTGCCGGGCCGCGGGCACGGAGACGTCCAGCACCTCCGCGATCCGGCCGAAGTCCAACTCGAAGACATCGTGCAGGACGAAGGCCACCCGCTCCGGCGGGGTCAGCTCCTCCATGACCAGCAGCATCGCGGCGCTGACCGACTCGTCGACGAGCACCGGCTCCGACGCGTCCGGTCCGGTCAGCAGCGGTTCCGGCAGCCAAGGCCCGACATAGGCTTCCCGGCGCACGCGAGCGCTCTTGAGGATGTCGTAGGCCCGGCGCGCGGCCACCGTGACCAGCCAGGCCCGCAGGTCGTCCACTTCGCGGAGATCGGAACCGGCCGCCCGCAGCCACACGTCCTGGGCGACGTCCTCGGCATCGGCCACGCTTCCCAGCAGCCGGTACGCCACACCGAAGACCGCGGGCCGATGCGTCTCCCACTCGGCACCGAGCCGGTCCGCCTGCCCGGCGTCTCGCGACGCACGCTCGTCGACCACGCGACCGCGCCCTCCTCCGGCTTGCCGGCTCGACGTACCTTCCCCCCCACTCGGATGCTTACCGGAAGATCCTTGGCTGAGCGAATCGGGGATACTCGAGTCCTTTCCGGAGGGTCAGCTCGGCCACGGCGAGCCGGTGATGCGCTCGACCGTCGTCGTGCGCCGGAAGCCGGGAACGAAGTGTTCGAGGTAGTCGGAGCTCACGGTGCCGTTCGTGGTGTCGGGGCGGTTCTTCAACCCGTCGACGGAGGTACGCAGGAACTCGTTCTTGAAGTCCCCCCGCGGGTGGGCGGCGAGGATTTCGGCCAGCCGTTCACGGTCCAGTTCGTCCAAGCCGAAGCCGAGCACGTCGGTCAGGACGCCGTAGTACGTCACCGCGATCTCCGGGGCCATCCGGCCGGGGATGCCCGGGGTGGTGTGCAGGGCGATCGCCGTCCAGACCGTCTCGGCGGCGGTGGCCGGGAAACCGCGGTCCAGCAGGAACTTCCGCGTGGTCGGCGCCGTCGACTTCGAAACGCTGCTCGGCCTCGGAGAACGGGACTCCTAGACCGACATCGTGGAACATGGCCGCCAGGTAGAGCAGCTCCGGATTCGGCTGCACACCGAGCCGGTCCGCGTGCAGCAGGCCGAAGAAGAACACCCGCCGCGAGTGGTGGTAGATGAGTGGGCTGGTCGTTTCCCGGATGTGCGAAGTCGCCTCGGCGACCGCCTGCGTATCCGGGATTTCCAGCTCTGCGATGACCTCTGACATGCTTCCATGCTGCTCGCCGATCGCCGCCCGGCGCCGCCTTCGTCCGGCCAGGAACCCCTCGAATCCGGACGTGCTACGAATGACCTGTGCCCGTTCACCGTGTCGCGTTCCTCGTCTACGACGGGGTGACCCTGCTGGACCTCGCGGGTCCCGCGGAAGTTTTCAAAAAGGCGAACCGGTTCGGCGCCGAGTACCGGATCGTGCTGCTGTCGCCCACCGGCGCGGACGTGACGTCGAGCCTGGGGGGTCCGGCTCGCGGTCGACGCCGCCGTCACGGCCGAACCGGCTCCGGGCACGTTTCTGGTGGCCGGCTCCGACGTCTATCCGCGCGCCCGTGTTCCCGGCGACCTGGCGGACGCGGCGCGGGTACCGGCCTCGGCGGCCGGCCGGGTCGCGTCGATCTGCACCGGGGCGTTCGTCCTCGCCGCCGCGGGCCTGCTCGACGGCAAACGCGCGACCACACACTGGCAGGTCGCGCACGAACTCGCCACCAGGTGCCCGACCTGCCGCGTGGAGC
Organism: Amycolatopsis sp. MEPSY49; assembly: GCF_051337345.1. Classification (NCBI taxonomy): domain Bacteria; kingdom Bacillati; phylum Actinomycetota; class Actinomycetes; order Pseudonocardiales; family Pseudonocardiaceae; genus Amycolatopsis; species Amycolatopsis sp. MEPSY49. The sequence continues at coordinate 59,837 of NZ_JBDLYJ010000009.1, forward strand.
CGGACGCGATCTACGTCCGCGACGGCGCCACCTACACGTCGGCGGGCGTGACGGCCGGCATCGACCTGGCGCTCGCCCTGGTCGAGGAGGACCACGGGCCCAGCCTGGCGCGTGACGTCGCCCGCGCCCTGGTCGTGTACATGCAGCGGGCGGGTGGCCAGTCCCAGTTCTCGGCGCCCCTGCGGGGGACACCACCCCGCTCGCCGGCGCTGCGCACGATCACCGACCTGGTGACGGCTGATCCCGGCGGGGACCACTCGCTCGCCGGGCTCGCCAAGCACCTCAACGTGAGCACCCGGCACCTCACCCGGCTCTTCCACGACGAGCTGGCCACGACGCCGGCCCGCTACGTCGAAAACATCCGGTTCGAACTGGCCAGGGCCCTGCTCGACCAGGGGCACACCGCGACACAGGCCGCGACCCTCGCCGGCTTCCCCGGTTACGAAAGCCTGCGGCGGGTCTTCGCCAAGAAGCTGTCGATCAGCCCGGCCGCCTATCAGCGCCGGTTCGGCACAGCTCGCCGCTGACCGGCCAGCACCACGTCGATCAGTGACCGCGCGGTGGCTCGGAGCCGGTCCGGATCCTGGTAGACGCGTTCCATCACGACGATGCCACGGGTCATGGTGACCAGCACCCGCGCCGCGTCGGCCGCGGGGAGCGCGAGCCGGGTGTCTTCGGCTGACAGCCGATCGCGGACGAGGTGTTCCAGACCGTCGAGCAGACGGCGCAACGCGGCGTTGATCCGTTCGCCGTCGGCCTTCGAGTCGATCGCCGTCTTGGTCGTCAGGCACCCGCGAGCGGGCTCGCCGGTGGTCATGGACGTGATCGTGAAGTCGAAGAACGCCCGGAGGGCACGGTCGACGTCCGGATCGGCGAGCACGCGGGCCGCCTTGGCGAGGAAGTCGCGGGCGTAGTCCTCGAACACCTGCAGGAACAGGGTTTCCTTGTCCTGATAGGCGTTGTAGAGCGAGCCGCGCAGGACGCCCGAGGCGTTCGCGATGTCCTGGATGGACGTCGCGCCGTACCCCTTCGCCCAGAAGATGTCCCTCGCCAGCTCGAGGGTGCGCCGCTCGTCGAACTGCCGCTTGCCCGCCACGGCGTCAGCCTACCCCATCTTTGACAGGTCGATCAAAGATGAGCTACGTTCCAAACATGACAGCTGTGTCAAAGATGAGTCCTCCCCTGCTCGACCTGCGGGAACGCCGCACCCTGATCACCGGAGCCGGCAGCGGGATCGGCCGCGCGCTGGCCCTGGAGCTGGCGTCCCGGCGGGGCGTGCTGGCCCTCGCCGGCCGCCGCGCCGAGCCTCTGGCCGAAACGGCGGCACTGGTCGCCGAACGCGGCGGCATCGCGCACCCGATCACCGCCGACCTCACCGCCGACGGCGAACCGGACCGCGTGGTCGCCGCCGCGGTCGAAGCGCTCGGCGGCCTCGACGTCCTGATCAACAACGCGGGGAACGTCCGGGCGGCACCCCTCGAGGACATCGACGTGGCGGACATCCGGGCCATGGTCGCCCTCAACCTGCTGGCCCCCGTCCTCACGACCCGGGCAGCGCTACCGCACCTCCGCGCCGCGGGCGCGGCGCACGGAAACGCCGCCCTGGTCGGGATTTCCTCGGCCGCGGGCCTGGTCGGCACGCCGTTCTACGCGACGTACGCCGCCACGAAGGCCGGAGTCATGCGCTTCGGCGAAGCCCTGCGGCGCGAGCTGTACGGCAGCGGCATCCACGTCGCCTCGGTCTACCCCGGCCCGGTCGACACGCCCATGATGGCCACGACCCGAGCCGGCGCGGACCTGGGCTACGGCCTGCGGCCCGTCGACGAGGTGGTCGCGGAGATCGTGGCCGGGCTGGAGGAGCGCCGGATCGACATCAACACCCAGCTGCCCGAACGCCGTGCGATGCAGGAGCTCAACGCCCGGGATCCACTCGCCGTCGACGCCGCCCTCGCGCCCAAGCTCGCCGAACTCCGGGCCGCTGTCAGCACCCACCGCAGCATCTGAACCACAGATTCCTTTGCCCGTTTCGCATTTCCACGCGGTCATGGACGACAACCTGGTCCACTTGTCGTCGCCGTTACCCGAGGCCTCCGCGAGGACCCCGCCCGCTACTTCCGGCTACGCGTCAGGCGATGGTCAACGCGACGCGCCCCCATAGAAGACGCCGGCCGCGTTGCTGGAACGCCTTACCCGCTTCCCGGCGCGAGACGCTCGGCTTCCCGTGCTCGGCGACGATCGGCGACCAATTCCGCGACAGGTCGTATGGGTGAGGACATCCGTTACTCCCGCTGGTTGCGGCGGATCTACTTGCAGGCTGCGGTCTGGCCAGCCCCATAGGCGGCCTGGGCCTTCGTGAAGCCGTCACCCGCCGACGATGACAGCTGCTGCTTCAACCCCGAGCAAGAGAACGACGTGAAGCTCAAGTAGTTCTCCGCCGACTTGACCGCCTGCGCGTTCCAGTCCACCGACAGGCTGTCGACGGCCTGGGTCGCCACATCCTTCGGGAACCCGTCGCCGGCCGACGAGGACAGCTGCCGGATCAGGCCGTTGCGCGAGAACGCGGTGAAGCTCAGGTAGTTCTGGGCGGAGGCGCGGGCCTGCTCGACCTGCGGCGGGAACTTGGGTGCTTCGCTCGTGGTGGGTGCCGGCGGCTCGACCGGAGCAGTGGCCGCGGCCGAAGCGGCGGCGTCGTTCAGGTTGGGGCTGGTGGTCGGAATGTGGTCGGGCGCGGCGACCGAGCTGGTCAGGGCAGCGGCGGGCATCCCGTTGGCGGCGTCGTTGACCGCCTTGCCGAAGGCCGCGGTCCAGAGCACGCAGATGACCAGCCCGATCGCCGACAGCACGACGGCGGTGATGGCCAGCCCCTTGTTGCTCGCCTGGCCCCGGTTGGCGCGCAGCGTCCCGACGATGCCGAAGATCAGCCCGAGGATCGTCAGCGGCCACGCGACGATCCCGATGATCGGGATGAACGCGAAGATCAACCCGATCAGGCCGAGCACGAACCCGGCCGTGCCGAGGCCGTTCTTGGGGTGGTTCGCCACCGGCATCGGCACCGACGGCGGCATGGGGGCGTAAGACACGGGGCTGCCTCTTTCAGTCCAGCGGCGACGCAACGGAACGCGTCACGCTGTGGCATTCGTCGACATCCGCATCCCGCGCGTAACAGTGCCCGAAAGCCGCTTCCGGTCACGAAAAGGACTCAGCCGGCGATGTTCACGATCATTTCCGCTGGTGACCGCAGTGAGCGACTGACTCACCGCCGTTACCTAGGGTAATAAATTGAAACTTCAAGTTCACTCGTTCGGAGCAAGTAGAGACGTGGGACGACGTCGCCCCGAGCTGAGTTACGACATGAGCGCTCACTGTCACTGGCTGGCGGCGAGCCTGCGAGACGACGACCCACCCTCACCTCCGGAGCCGCGGAAGACGCGTGCGTCGGGAGCGCCGCGGGCTAGATGACGCGTTGACGGCGCTGATCGGACGAACCGCTCAGAGCGCGCCGTCATGACCCAACGGCCGCGACATCCGTCCAGCGTGATCCCACCAGCGACCGCAGGCTGCCCAGCTCATGACCGAGACCTCCGGCCGGGAGTCCGCGATCGATGCGATCGTGGTCGGTGAATACGAACGCGCCTTCACCGGCACCCGGTTCGCCACCCTCTACAGCTGGTGCAACCGCCACGGTATTCAGCTCTGGTTCCCCGAGACAGCCGGTCCGGTCGATTTGAGCAACCGCGATCACCGGGCACTGATGTCGCTGCTGGCCACCCAGTCCCAGCGCGAAGTCCTCCGCGCCCGCCGCCGGGTACTGGCGGCGATGCAACAACCAGGCCACCCGGCAAGGCCGCTACCTCGGCGGCCGACCACCCTACGGCTACCAGCTCGTCGACGCCGGTCCCCACCCCAACCCCGCCGACGCCCGCTGGGGCCGACGCCTCCAACGCCTCGCACCCGACCCACGAACCGCGCCACACGTAGCCTGGATCTTCCGGCAACGCCTGGCCGGGCACAGCGTCGCCAGCATCGCCCGACACTTCGATGAGCGTGGTGCGCCCTGTCCATCGAGCGCCGACCCGGACCGCAACCGGCACCGCACCCGCGGAGCCTGGACGCTGCGCACGGTCGCCGTGATCCTGGCGAACCCGCGCTACACCGGCCGCCAGACCTGGAACCGCCGCGCCACCGACACCAGAGGCCCAGCCGCAACGCCGGCCCTGTCAGCGAAGGCCGCCCATCTAGCGGTCGTCACCGAACAGGACTTCATCGCCGCGCAGCAGATCCGTGCGGCGCGACCGGCCAGTGACGGCCGGGCTCGCCGGTTCGCCCTGGCCGGCTTGATTCACTGCGGTGTCTGCGACCGGCGGCTGGATTCGCATTGGAACCACGGACGTGCGACCTACCGCTGCCGTCACGGCTACAACAGCACTCAGTGCGCGGGCCAGTCGCGGCCGAAGACGCTTTACATCCGCGAGGACTACCTCGTCGAGGAGATCAGCGTCCGACTCGGAGAAGAAGGCAACGACACGCCGGAGCTTGACCGACCACGACACAGACGCGTGGCCGCGGCGCTGCGCCACTCAAGAATGATCATCGTCTCGCGAGCACGAGCGCCGTCCCACCCGTCAAGGAACTCACTCGCGCCGAGGCGGGCTCGAGCCGGGACGGCCGCCGCGCCAGGCGAGATAGAGACCAGCCAGCGCCGTGGTGACCACAGCAAGCTCTGGGAACCGCGGGTGGTCGCCGGCGAGAAGAGGCCTCTACGCGTGGGGCCCGCCGCCCCTCGCCGTCGTTCCTCGCGCCGGAGGACTTGGCGGACCTGCTGACCGACGCCCACGACGGGGACTCAACCACCGGTGGGCTTCGCGCGTGAAGGGAGCAGCCCGGCCGTCACGTGTTGATTGTCTGGTGAATTCTGCTCTGTTCCGTTTGTCCGTGTTCCGTGTTACGTTCGGTTGACGGGCCCGCGGTAGTGCTCCGGGCTCGGCGTGGCCGCCCGCCCGGAGTGCTTCGCCGTCCCCGCCAGGCCGGTACGCGGTTCCGTGCGCGTCCGAAGGGGAGTCCGATGCGCCGTCTCTTCGTCCTGGTTTTCGCACTGCTGTGCACGATCCTTCCCGTGGTGCCCGCGGCCGACGCCGCCGTCGCACCCAAGCCACCGCCGTTGTCCACGCCGTGGACCTCTCAGGTGAGCACCACGAACCCGCTGCCCGAGTACCCGCGACCGCAGCTGACGCGGCCCGACTGGCAGTCGCTCAACGGTGAGTGGGAGTTCCTCAACCCCGCCACCGGCGCGAACGGCAGCGTCGACCGCTACGCCGCGCCGCCGCTCGGGCAGACCCTGCCCGAGCGCATCCTGGTCCCCTACCCGGTCGAGTCGGCGTTGTCGGGCATCATGCGCAACGACAACCGCGACCTGATGTTCTACCGCCGCGCCTTCACCGTGCCGGCAGCCTGGACCGGGCGGCACGTGCAGCTGCACTTCGGCGCCGTCGACTACGAAGCCACCGTGTGGGTCAACGGCGTCCAAGTCGCTTCGCACAAGGGCGGCTACGACCGGTTCGAAGCCGACATCACCGCCCGGCTCAACGGCGGCGCGAACGAGATCGTCGTGCGCGTCTACGACCCGACCAACGGCCGCGACGAGAAGCAGCCGGTCGGCAAGCAGGCGACCACCCCGTCGGACATCTTCTACACGCCGACTTCGGGCATCTGGCAGACCGTCTGGCTCGAGCCGACCGCGCCGACGTCGATCTACTCCGTCGACATCCGCCCGAACCTGGCCGACAACACCGCACGCGTGCGGGTGTTCGGCCGCGGCGACGTCAGCGGCTACTCCGTGCTCGCCGAGGCGGTGACCGGCGGCGCCGTCGCCGGCAGCGCGACCGGCGGCTTCACCGAGTTCTCGGTGCCGGTGCCGAACGCGCGGCGGTGGTCACCCGACGACCCGTTGCTCTACGACCTGCGCGTGTCGCTGCGCGACGCCGCGGGCACGACGGTCGACCAGGTCGTCAGCTACTTCGGCATGCGCGAGGTCGGCACGAAGAACGTCAACGGCGTGCTGCGCCCGACCCTCAACGGCGAGTTCGTGTTCCAGGTCGGCACGCTGGACCAGGGCTTCTGGCCCGACGGCCTGTACACCGCGCCGACCGACGCCGCGCTGGCGTCGGACCTGCAGAAGCACAAGGACCTGGGCTTCAACATGGTCCGCAAGCACATCAAGGTCGAGCCGGCCCGCTGGTACTACTGGGCCGACAAGCTGGGATTGCTGGTATGGCAGGACATCCCGTCGACCACGAACGCGAACGCCGACCGCACACCAGCGCAGATCGCCGAGTTCGAGACCGAAGCGCGCGAGATCGTCGACGAGCACCGCTTCTCCCCCGCCGTCATCACCTACGTGCCGTTCAACGAAGGCTGGGGCGAGTGGAACCTCGCCGAGACCAGGCGCGTCACGACGAACATCAAGAACCAGGACCCGACGCGGCTGGTCGACGCGCACAGCGGGTTCAACTGCTGCCTGTCGAAGGGCGATCCGGGCACCGGGGACATCATCGACTGGCACGTGTACACCGGGCCCGACGCGCCCCGGCCGGCCGGGGCGCGGGTCTCGGTGCTGGGCGAGTTCGGCGGGCTCGGCCTGCGCAACCCGGGGCACGAGTACAGCCCCACCGGCAAGTTCTTCGCCTACGAGCAGATGGCGAGCGCGGCGCAGCTGAACGACCGCTACACCGGCATGGTCCGGGACGCGCGTCAGCTGATGACCACCAAGGGCCTGTCGGCGTTCGTCTACACCGAGATCACCGACGTCGAAGGCGAGTACAACGGGCTGCTCACCTACGACCGGCGGGTGCAGAAGGTCGACACCGCGCTGGTCCGCGCGGCGCACACCGACCTGATCAACGCCTCGAAGAACCTGAACGCCGCGGTGCCGCTGACCCTCGGGCACATCCGGTCGTTCCGGGTGACCACGCCCGGGTACACCGACCGCTACCTGCAGCACGCGGACTCCTTCGCCCGCACCGACGTGCTGACCACGGGCAGCGCCGACGGACCGCGGCAGGACGGCTCGTTCCGGACCGTCGCGGGCCTCGCGAATCCGCGGTGCTTCTCGTTCGAATCGGTCAACTTCCCCGGGAAGTTCCTGCGGCACGCCGACAACCGCGTCCGGATCGACAGCGACACCGGCGGCGCGTTCGCCGCGGACGCCACCTGGTGCGACCGGCCGGGTCTCGCCGCCGGCGGGACGTCGTTCGAGTCGCTGAACCTGCCGGGCCGGTACCTGCGGCACTACGACGAAACCGTGTACCTGGCCGTGAGCGGCGGCCCGAACCCGTGGGACACCGCGACGAGCTTCGCCGCCGACGCGACCTGGGACGTCTCGGCGCCGGCGCTGTGGCGCAGTTCGGTGCCCCTGGCGGTGAACGCGCGGCAGTCGCTGCGGGTGACGACGTGGGGTTACACCGACCGTTACCTGCGCCACGCGGGCGGCCTCGCCTACACCGAGGTGGTCACCAGCGGCAGCAGCGCGTTGCTCAAGCAGGACGCGACGTACACGGTGCGGCGCGGGCTCGGCGAGTCGTCGTGCTACTCGTTCGAGTCGGTGAACTACCCCGGGCAGTTCCTGCGGCACCAGGACGGGCGCGTCCGCAACTCGGTCAACGACGGATCGGCCTTGATGCACGCGGACGCGACGTTCTGCACGCGGCCGGGGCTGGGCGGCACCGGCGTGACGTTCGAGTCGCTCAACATCCCGGGCGCGTTCCTGCGGCACTTCGATTCCGCCGTCTACATCGCTTCCGGTGGCGGAACGGGTTCCGACCGTCCCCAGACGGTGACGGCGGACAGCAGCTGGACCGTCGCGGCCCCCTGGGCCCCGTAAGCGGAGCCGGTCCGGTGTGGACACTCCACACCGGACCGGGCTCAGTGCCGCTCGCGCACTGCTTCGACCTCGGGCTCCGCGGGCGGCGCCCCGCGGCGCAGGTCCGCTTCGGTCCGCACCTGGATGCGGTTCGGGTTCGCGACGAGCCGGGGCGTGGAGTTCTCGTTCACGTCGGTCCTTTCGACTGCTTCCAGTCTCGCGAATACCCCGGCGCCGACGCTTTGAACAGTGGCCAAGAGCACTCCCGACAGAAGCTTCAGCCGGACGCCGATGATCACGCTGGACCCCGCCACCGGCACGGCCGTGCGCACCAGGTCGCTACTCGAGGAAGTCGGCCGTGCTCACCGGACAGGCGGGGGCGCCGTCCTGTGCCGGCTTGACGGCCAAGGCCCGGCCGACGCCGCCGGTCACGAGGGCGATCCGGCCGGCCAGCCGGTCGGCGCCGTGGGATTTGGCCGGTGCTGCAACGGTCATGGCGATCTTCCTTGATCGGTCGTCGCCGCGCTCAGCCCGAGCGGCGGCCTGAAGGGTCGTTCCTCGGCCCCCGGCCTCGGACTCGATGCGGCGCCGCGGCCCGGAACGGCGTACGCGGCGTTCTACCCCGCCCCGCGCCGGCGCTGCATCAGCCATCGCCGCATCCCATGCATCTGGCCGGCACGCTCCGGGTGAGCCCGACCCGATCCAGCGTCTTCGGGTCACGCGGGTATTAGTTGTCTTCGTGGCCACGGACAGCGACAACACCCACACCGAAACCGCAGATACCCGCTCAAGCGAGGGCCATCCCGCAGCTCAGGCCGCCGCTGCGAGCCCGGCGACACCGCCGGAGCCGCCGGCCGGGCCAACTGGCTCGTCCCGCACTCGACTGGTCGTGCTCCGGGGCCCCTCCGGCGCAGGCAAGAGCACCGTAGCCACGGCCGTCCGCGCGCGGCTCGGCCGCGGCGTTGCACTGGTCCAGCAGGACATCCTGCGCCGCGTCGTGCTGCGCGAGCACGACGTCCCCGGCGGGCTGAACATCGCGCTCATCGCGACCGTGTGCCGATTCAGCCTCGACGCCGGCTACCACGTCATCCTCGAAGGAATCCTCAGTGCCGCCCGGTACGGACCGATGCTGCGCCGGCTCGCCACCGACCACCGCGGCCACACCAGCTTCTTCTACTTCGACGTGCCCTTCGCCGAGACCGTGCGCCGCCACGCCACACGCCCTCAAGCGAGCGAGTTCACCCCCGAGGACATGCACGGCTGGTACGCAGCGAGCGGGCGTCTCGACGTGCCCGGCGAGCAGATCATCGCCACCGCCTCATCGGTGGACACGTCGGTAGCCCGGATCGTGGCGCACGTCGCCGGAACCGAGCAGGACGCGTCTCAGGCCCCGGCAGGTGTGACGCCGTGGTGACGCGCCAGGCAGGGGTCCGCGCGAACGACTCCCGGGGCATGAGACCGGCCGACTGAGCGCCTGGCCGGGCACCACCCTGCACTCCGGTCACGTCGCAGGTTGGTCCGTGCTCGGCAGGCCGACAGTTCACGGCGAGGAACCGGTCTCCAGCCGTCGTCACCCTGAACTCCCGGCGGCGTGGGTAGATCTGGGGTCCTGGCCGGGATCATGAGCAATCGACGATTCCCTGAAGCGAGGTGTCATGCCGGTTGAGACCATCTCATTTGGGCTTGTTGTGGGCGAGAAGGTCCAGCTTGACGGCTCGGCGGTAGCAGATAACCGCGCAGGCCAACTGGGTGAAGCCCACGAAGTGGGCGGCCTTGCGCTCGTAGCGGCGTGCCGGCCGCCGGAACCGCGAAACCCACTCCAAGGTCCGCTCGATGACGCCCCAGCCGCTTGGCCGACTCCATACCCCGGTGGGCAATCCGAGCAACGATGCCCCGCCGACGCCGCACCTTCCGGCAGGCCGCATAGTCGCAGCCCTTGTCCGCGTGCAGCTTGCGCGGCCGGCGCCGAGGCCATCCGACCGGCGCGGCGACCGACTCGACCGCATCGACCACCGCCTCGAAACTCAGGTGGTCGTTGCGGTCGGCCGCGGAAGCAACCACCGACAGCGAGATGCCACCGCGATCGCTCATCCAGTGAACTTTCGAGCCCGGCTTGCCCCGATCGACCGTTTGTCCGCGAGACCTGACCGCGCAGGCAGAACGATCTGGAGATTCTCGCCCAGCAGTCCACGCGGTTCTCCTTGCGTCCCCAGATCAGCCGCAGGACGCGTTGACACCGTCGTACGCGGGACTACACGCTGCTGCGGCGGTCGCGGAGCTCGCGAACCGCCGGCGGCGAATCCACCTGGCCGACGCTTCCGTACTCGGACTGACGGTGTCCGAATCCGGCCATGTCCGAAAGTAACAATGGCACCTGAGTTGTCGGTGAGAAAAGCTCCCACAGGTCAGGATCGAGAGGATTTGCCATGAAACAAAGGATTGTGCTCGGAGCTTTGACAGCGCTCGCCGCAGCGAGTTTGAGCCTTGCGGCGGCCAGCCCCGCCGCGGCGGCTGAGGTGGCTGCGACAAAGCCCTGTGGCTACTCCGAATCCGAAGGAAACGCCTGGTACAACCACTGCACCAGTGACGGCTCCTGGATCTGGATCAAGATCGACGTCGTCTTCGCCCCCGACTCCACCACGTGCGTTGGACCGGGACTATTCATCATCGGACCGTCGGCCAACTACCGCAACGCGTACTACACCGGGGATCTGTGTGCGCACGGTCTTTCCCCGATGAACCACGAGGAGGGATAGATCATGACTCGCTCATCCACCCTTCGGCGGCCGGCGACCATCGTCGCGGCGGCCCTGCTGACGATGGCTACCTCGGCCGGGATCGCGGCCGCGACCGAGCTGGCACCGAAGCCATGCGGATACTCCGAATCCGACGGGCACTCCTGGTACAACCACTGCACCAGTGACGGATCCCTGATCGTCATCAAGATCGACGAGGTGCTGCAGAAGGACCGATGGTACTGCGTTGCGCCGGGAGTGACCTACCTGGCGGCGAGCGTCAACACCCGAGGCGCTTGGTACACCGGTGAAGGGTGCAACAAAGTCGGTCCTCTCTGAGGAGCATTCAACTGCCCCCAGGCGCACGCCCGGCCTCCGCGGCCGGGCGTGCCTGGCCGAGACGCAATGGCCGCCGCTGCGCTGCTCTGCACTTGCTCGACTGAGCCGATACCCCACGCCCCCGCAAAGCAGCCTCGCGAAGTTCTCGGGTGTGTCGACGACGACCAGGATCTCGGGAACGGATCATGACGCCGCTGCGGGCGTCTGGGAAGCACGTGGCAGCAGTTTGCGGCGGCGGCCGACAGGTGAACGACAAGTGCAGTGAGACCGCGAAGAGCTTCCGGACACCGACCGGCCTCAAGAACACACTCGCGATCAGCACGCTGAGACCCCGGGTCCAGTGTCGCAAGGGTTCTGCCGCGCCGATCCCACAAGGATTCGGCGGGCACGCTTCGGCTCGTCCGTGCTGCTGTGCAGCCGGGTCTCACCCGGCGCCCACGGGTGCGCGGCGAAGTGGTCGCGCGTGGCCACGGCCGGGCCGCCGACCGCGCGCCACGCGTCGTGAGCTGAGCCCGGAACAAACCGCTGATCAACATTCCGAGCCAGGCCCGTCTGCAGAGCTTGGAGTACGTGCTCGATCGCATCGATCCACAGCCGGACACGCATCCCGTCACACGGAGGCCCTCGTCGGTTCAAGCGCTCAGCGAAGTGTCACCAGCCTCCGGCCTCGATGCGAAGCGACTCTCGTCGACGAAGTGCGTCTTGCTCGCGGAGGCAGGCGGCACCTAGGACAGGGAACGCTTCGTCGGAGTGCGCACAGTGGCCTCCTCGAGCTCACCTTCCACGACCTCCGGGTCCTTCAGCGCGACGGTCGCTCGCAGCGTCTTGCTGCCTGTCTCCGGGAGCGTGAAGTAGACCGCGAGGCAGACAACGATCACCACGATCATGTAGATAGCGACGTACATGGGGTGCCCGGCGCCGACGAACGCGGCGGCGATCAGGGGGGCGGTGCCGCCGAAGACGGCGATCACCAGCTGGTGGGAGAAGCCGATGCCGGACACCCGGACCGACGCCGGGAACAGCTCCGCCTGGATGGTCGGGTACACCGCCTGCCAGATGCCCAGGACGATCCACCCCGATGCGGCCACCACGACGTAGACCCAGAAGCCCGGCTGGTCGAGGAGGAGCAGCAGCGGGTAGAAGAGCACGATCATGCCGACCGCACCCACGATGGGGAAGATCTTGCGCCGGCCGAGCCGGTCCGACAGCGCGCCGCAGATCGGCACGATGATGACCAGCAGGATGAGCCCGATGACGCTGCCGACCAAGGTGGAGGACTTGTCCCGTCCGCTGGTGAGCTGGGCGTAGGTGGGCAGGAAGGTGGCCCACGTGTAGTAGGCCACGGCCGGCGCGGACAGCGCCGCCGTCTGCAGCAGGGCCTTCGGATGCTCACGGAGCAGGGCCAGCAGCCGTGCGGGTGCCGACTTCTTGTCGACGAGGGAACTGGCCTCGAACTCGGAGGTTTCGTCGGCGCGGGCCCGGAGGACGAGGCCGACGACACCCAGGAGGCCGCCCACGAGGAAGGGGACGCGCCAGCCCCAGGCCGCGAGGTCGTCCGGAGTGAAGGCCGAGGTGCTGATCGCGGCGGCCCCGGTCGCGGCTAGGGTCGCCAGGCCGCTCGCCATGTTCGAGAAGGACCCGAACAGGCCCCTCCGGTTCGGCGGGGCGTGCTCGACCATGAACGAGATGGCGCTCTGCTGCTCGCTGCCGGCCGAGATGCCCTGCAGGATCCGGGCCACCACGAAGAGGATGGGCGCCGCGTAGCCGATCGTGCTGTACCCGGGGGTGAGCGCGATGATCAGGGCGCCGAGTGCCATCCCGGACACGGACAGGGTGAGGACGGCCCGCCGGCCGTAGCGATCGGCCAGCGGCGAGACGATGATCCCGCTGAAGGGGCGGACCACGAACCCGATCGCGTACGTGAGCAGCGCCGCGATGAGCGAGGCGAACGCGGAGTGGCTCGGAAAGATCTGCGGGGCGAACACGGCGGCCAGCAGCCCGTAGACGTACCAGTCGTACCACTCGACGAAGTGGCCGATCGTGCCCGCCACCATGTTGACCGGGCGGCGAGGGCGTTCCAGAACCTCGGTGAGCTCGGGAGGGCTTGCCGTCCCGGAGGCGTCTGAGGAGTTCGTCGTCATTGAGCGCTCCACAATGAGATCGATTGCTGAGATCGGTTGCAGAGACCGTAAGGAGCGTGCGAGTATTTGTCAATCACGCTCTCGACCAGACGGGACACCGGTGTTCACCAAGCTTGCGACCTTGCGCACGATCGACGAGTCGGGCGCTGTGCTCATCGTCCGGCTGCCCGACGCGGACAGCGCGGAACGCGTCGCGCACGCCGCGATCGAGGGCGGGTTCCGCGCCCTCGAGATCACGCTCTCCATCCCCGGGGCCGTCGAGCTCGTCCGACGGCTGGCCACGCGGTACGCACCGGACGGTGTCGCCGTGGGAGCGGGAACCGTCCTCGACGGCTATGCCGCGTACGAGTGCATCCGAGCCGGTGCGGCCTTCTTGGTCAGCCCGCAGCTCAACGCCGAGATGATCCGCGTCGCCAACCGCTACCAGGTGCCGACGATCAGCGGGGCCTTCACCCCGACCGAGATCCTCGAGACCGCCGAGGCGGGTGCGGACATCGTCAAGATGTTCCCGACCGAGAACGCGGGTATCCCCTACGCCAAGGCCGTGCTCGCGCCGCTGGCGCACCTGCCGCTCATGCCCGCCGGCGGGGTGACGGCGGAGAACGTCAAGGAGTGGTTCGCCGCAGGCGTGGCGGGCGTCGGTGTGGGCAGCGCCGTCACCAAGGCCTGGCAGCCCGACGGCGATTTCACCCGGGTGACCAAAGCCGCCCGCGACTTCCTGACGGCGGTGCGGGACGCGCGCGGATGAACGCACCCACCCTGCACATCGTCATCGGCACGGCGGGCTCCGGCAAGTCGACGATCGCCCAGCGCCTCGCCCGCCAGCACGGCGCCGCGTACCTCGACAAGGACGCGATGAGCGCCCGGTTTGTCGAGGCCGCCCTGGTGTCGGCCGGGTACGACCCCGGCGACCGCGAGGCCAACCCGTTCTACCGCGACCACATCCTGCCCCTCGAGTACGACTCGCTGCTCGACGTCGCCGGGGCCAACCTCCGCCTCGGCCGCCCCGTAGTGGTCGACGCACCCTTCAGCCCCTACCTGTCCGACCCCACCTTCATCACCACGGCCGCGGCGCGCTTCGACTGGCCGCCGATCGAGGTGGAGGTGATACGGGTCCGCGTCTCCCCGGGGACACTCCGGGACCGGCTGCGCAAGCGTGCCCTCGAACGCGACCAGGTCAAGCTCGCCCACTGGGACGAGTACTGGGCGGTGCACGGCGGGCTGCAGTGCGCGTGGGTCGGCGTACGGCTGTCGGAGCTATCCAACGACGCGCAGGAGGCCCGATGATCAGCGGAACGACCACCCTCATCGCGCACCTGGGCCACCCCACGCACACGTTCACGTCGTCGCTGATCTGCAACCCCTGGTTCGAGAAGAACGGCATCGACGCCGCCGTCGTCCCGATGGGGATCAAGGCCGGGGACTACCCGGGCTTCTTCCGATCGCTCTTCACCATCACGAACATCCGCGGCGCGCTGGTCACCATGCCGCACAAGGTCACCACCATGGAGCTGGTGGACGAGATCAGCTCGGCCGCCGTGATCGCCGGCGCGACGAACGCCGTCCTGCGGCGGGAGGACGGGTCGCTGCTCGCCGGCCAGTTCGACGGCGCCGGCTTCGTCCACGGCATGCTGCGCAAGGGTTTCGACCCGGCCGGGAAACGCGCGCTGGTCGTCGGCAGCGGCGGGGTCGGTTCTTCGATCGCCGCGTCGCTGGCCGGCCTCGGCCTGGCCGAGATCGGCTTGTTCGATCCCGACATAGCCGCTTCCGAAGCGCTCGCCCAGCGCATCGGCCGGCACTACTCGGACGTGAGGGTCGTGCTGGGATCGAGGGATCCCGAGGGCTACGACCTGATCGTGAACGCCACCCCCCTCGGAATGAACGACGACGATCCGCTGCCGGTCGACGTCGACCGCGTCGCCCCCGGTGCGTACGTCGGAGATGTGGTGCTCAAGACCGACATCACCCCGTTGTTGCGAGCAGCCGCGGACAAGGGCTGCACGATCCAGGTCGGCAGCGACATGTTGTTCGAGCTGATTCCCGCCTACCTGGAGTTCTTCGGATTCGAAGGCGCCACGCCCGACGCGCTGCGCGCAGCCGCGCGGCGACCGTGACTTCTGATCCCCAGCAAGAGGAGTGTGCACAATGCGAGCTTTGGTCAGTGGTGGAAGCAGCGGCATCGGCGCGTCGACATGCGTGAGGCTTGCCGAGGCCGCTCTTGCCCGGGGCGAGAAGGCGCAGATCGCGGTGTGCGGCCATAAATTGACCACCACCCAGGAGCAGATCGTCCGTTCGATTCAGTCGCTGGGCGGTACTGCCATCGCGTTGGTGGGCGACCTCGGTGATCCCGACGTGCCAGGTCAGCTCGTCGAAGCCGCCGTAGCCGAATTCGGTGGCCTGGACGCGCTGGTGGCGAATGCCGGAATCGCCAGCCCAGGCGCAATCTGCGACTTGTCCGTCGAGGACTGGGACGACATGTTCTCCGTCAACCTCCGCGGCGCGTGGCTTCTCGCCAAAGCAAGCTACGCGCATCTGAAGCGCAGCCGCGGTTCGGCTTGCTTCACCTCCTCGATGTCCGGTCAGCTGCCCCATGCCGGATCAGGTGCTTACAGCCCCAGCAAAGCCGCTTTGACCATGCTGGCCCAGACACTCGCTCTGGAGTGGGCACCCGACGGTATCCGCGTGAACGTGGTATCCCCAGGCATGACCCATACCGCCATGACCGAGAAGATGTACGCCGACCCCCAGATCAAGAAAGCAAGGGAAGACATCATTCCGCTGGCGCGGATCGGCGAACCCGCGGATATCGCGAATGTGATCGAGTTCCTGGTGAATCCCTTGTCGAGTTATGTCACGGGGCAAGACATCTGCGTCGACGGCGGCTTCTCCAAGTCCATTCTCAGCCATATTCCCGGCCGGCCGAGCTCCAACTCCTGATACCGCAACGACAGTCAGTGGCGTTGTGGTGGATCGCAGTTGTCGGTCGCGGCCGGAGCCTGGGGACCGAGCGAATACGACCGGGCGCGGGTGCCGATCCGGATCGGCCGGCAGCCCGGGCACTGGCTCGCCCGCCGCTCACCGACCCCGACCGACATCGTCTTGCGTGTCACCAACGCTTTCGACCATGTCTGGCATGGTCCGCCGGCGTCGGCGGCGACAACACCAAGCCGGCTCAGCCACTACAATCGCCACGGCTACCCACTCATCTGACTTGCCATTGCGGTACCAGACCGGCGCCTCACGGTTGAGGTGGGCGAGGAAGGTGAGAGTCCGGTCGATCTGTTCGCCCCCCGAGATCCCGCCCCGGGTCGAGTACGAACTGACCCCGCTGGGCCACACCCTCTTCGAGCCGATGGCCGCCCAATGCGCCTGGACCCGCGAACACCTGCCCGAACTGCTCGCTCCCCGCGGAGCCCACGAGAACACCGCACGCTGAACCAGCCGGCAGCAGGACTGTGCCAGCAGCATGCCTCAAGTCAGAACACTGCGAAACCGATACCTCTCGTGGTCGAGTCAGTTTCCCAATTTCCAGCCTTTATCGGCAAGGTCGCGCATTGCTTGACCGAACTCGAACAGAGTGTTTTCTTCGCGAATCACCTCAAGAACAACATTGCTTACTCCGCACGTTGCTTCGACAGCGTCGCCCAACCCTTCGAAATCCACCACCCCGGTGCCAATCGGATCATGACCCCACGTCTCCAACCCCGTATCAGAAATATGCACAAGTGCAATAGACTCCTGATGCGAGCGCAAACCCGCTACGGGATCCTCCTCTACATAAGCGGCATTGGCGACGTCGTACACGATCTTGAGCGCGTCATCGTCGACCGCACTGACGATACCCGCCAGCTCCCGGACGGTCGGAGTGAAGCAATACGGAGTATTTTCCAGAAGTAGCCGCGTACCGGCCTGCTTGGCCAGTGGAACCAGATCGCCCAGGCTCTCGTACATCCATCCGTAAGCTTTTTCGAGCGAAGGTGAAATCATGGGGCGTCGCGTACCGGGGGATATCACGACGTCGGCGACATCCCAAGCGACAGCCAGGTCGATCACCGACTTGATGTGCTCGATACTCTTGCGGCGCATGTTCGCGCCGGGGCTCGCCAGATTGATGTCGTACCCACCGGCGTTGAGCGATCGGATACTCGCGCCGTACTCACCGAGCCTTGCTTTTATGGCCGAGCGCTCCGTGCCGGAAATTTCGTCCGGCCAGCAGTGCGGAGAGCTGATCGGGACTTCGAACGTCGAGTATCCGTTCTCGACCAGTTCCGCGATGGCATCGATTGCCGTGGCCGACCACAGATACGAAAAGGTGTTGATGATCACGCCGGAACATCCCTCACTTCTTGGCGTGGCTGGTCCAGGCCCGGCCGGGTTGCTCTTCGGTGGGAAGCCCGGCGGCGGCGAGGATGCGATCGAGCAGGAGCTGGGTCTTCACCGCGTCCGCCCCGGACGTCAAGGGCTCCCCGCGGTCCCGGACCCGGTCGAGGAAGTGGTGAACCGCTCCGGCGAAGCCGAACGTCTGCGTCGCCGTCGCCCAGCCGAAGGCCTCGGGCGACATCTCGCGCACGGTCGTCCCGTCGGGCCGGCTGATCGAGATCCGGTCGGGCGCGGTGACGTTCGCGCTCGCCCCGCCTCCGTGGGCGTCGAGTTTCTCGCTCCAGCCGCCCGCGTCGCGGGCCCCCACGAGCACGCCGGTGTGACCGTTGTCGAACCGGACGAGCGCGGCCACGCCGTCCTCCTGCCAGCGGTCCTCACCGGCCGCGTGCGCGCTCACGTCGACGGGCTCTCCCCCGCAGTACCAGCGCAGCAGGTCGACCATGTGGATCGCGTTCTCGAAGGTGGCGCGGTACTCGGAGCCCGCCCGGTTCTTCTGGGCGACGCAGAAGCTCGCGCCGCCCTCCCCGAACGCCGCGCGGCCGGCCTCGTACACCGGTGCGAAGCGGCGGTTGAACCCGACCATGAGCACCCGTTCCCGTGCGGCGGCCAGCTCGGCGAGGGACTGCGCGTCGGACGCGCTCGTCGCCAGCGGCTTCTCGCAGAAGACGTCGACGCCGGCCTCCAGCGCGAGTCGCGTCGCGCGGACGTGCTCCGACCGGGGCGTGAGGACGAACAACGCGTCCAGTTCCTCCGCCTCGAGCACCGCCTCGACCGTCGGATAGGCACGGCGGAAGCCCCAGCGCCGCATCAGGGGCTCCGGGTCGTCCTTGCGGGTGACCAGGCCCCGCAGCTCCACGTCGTCGCGCGCGACGAGGGTCGGGAGCTGGGCGATGCTCGCGATGTTTCCGGCGCCCGCCACCCCGATGCGCAGCACGTCTCCATTCGTCACGCGGGCACCACCGCGGCGAGCATCTTGCGGAGCGCGAGCGCGGAGTCCTTGAAGCCGATCGCGGGGTCGGGCAGGTCCTGCGGATGCCACCGGTACTCGTACTCGAGGGAGAGCACGTCGTCGTAGCCGCGGCGCACGAGTTCCTCGAGGATGTCGGGCCACGGCACGACGCCCGCACCGACGACCCGGGACCGGACGGCGCGTTCCTCGGCCTTGACCCGGGCGGTGTCCGAGGCCCGGAAGGGCGCCTCCGGGTCCTTGAAGACCAGGTCCTTCACGTGCACGTGGCCGACGAGCTCGCCCTGGACGGCAAAGGCCTCCTGCCAGGTCTCGTCATGGGTGAAGGTCAGGTTGGCCTGGTCGTACAGGACGCGGACGGAGGGGAAGCCGACCTCGCCGACGAGACGGGCGGTGTCGGCCGCGGTCTGCGTCATGGTGCCGAAGTGGTTCTCGACGCAGAGCACGACGCCCGCGTCCGCGGCCTCGGGCGCGAGGACGGTCAGCGCGCTCCGCAGCTGCTCCCAGTGCCGGGCGTGCTCGGTGTCCCCCGGGTGCCAGGCGCCGGCGTACACCCGGACGCGGGTCGCACCGACGGTGTGCGCGGCCTCGATGCACGCGCGGAACTCGTCAATCCCCTGCTGCCGGCTCGCCGCGTCGACGCTGTTGATCGAGGTCGTGTACGGGGTGAGCGCGACGATCGGGACACCTTCGGCGTCGGCGATCGCGGCGGCCCGCCGCGCGGACCGCGGGTCCGACGGGCTGATGGCCGCCGGGTAGTCGTCCTGGTAGATGACCTCGGCGGCGTCGAGACCCGCCGCGCCGAAGAGGCGTAGCGCTTCGGCGAGGTCACGGCCCGGGGTGCCCAGCGTGTGTCCGGCGATGATCATGAGAGAGGGCTGCTCCTTTGTGGCGGGCGGTTCCAGTCCGCCGGGCCGACGAGGTTCGGGGGGTGCTGCACCCGGGACCGGTCCACGAGCTCCATCAGCAGGCCCCAGGGGGTGACGAAGTACGTCCACCGGTTGCCGGCCACGAGGGGGCTGTCGGGACCGACTTCCTTGCGGCCGCCGAGGACCCGGACGTCCGGGATCGTGCCGAGGTGGGCGATCGCCGCGTCGACGTCGTCGACCACGAAGCACAGGTGATGACCGCCCCGGTCGCTGTGCCGAGGGTGCTGGGTCCGCTGGTCCGCGGACCGCCACTCGAACAGCTCGACGTTCAGGTTCGGCGGGAGCCGCAGCATGGCGAGTTCGAGGGCAGCGTCCGGCGGGACGTCGAAGTTCGCCGGCATGAACGACGGGTCGGGTCCGCGCCGGGAGCGGTAGAGTTCCTCCGCCCCGAGGACCTCGACGAAGAAGCGCACCGCCTCGTCCAGGTCGGGGACCGTGTACGCGGCATGGTCCACGTGCCGGAGCCCGGGCAGCAGCCGGCCGGTCACCGGACCGGCCTGGTCGAGGAGCGGACGAGGAGCTGCGGCTGGAGCACCACGTGCTCGACCGAGCCGCCGTTCGCCACCTGCTCGGCGAGCCGGATGGCGATGCGGCCCATCTCGGCGATGGGTTGCTGCACCGAGGTCAGCGGCGGGTTGCTGCGGGCGCCGAACGCCAGGCCGTCGAAGCCCACCACCGAGACGTCGCCGGGGACCGACATCCCCCGCGAGCCGAGCGCGCTGATGAGTCCGAAAGCGACCAGGTCGTTGCCCGCGATGACGGCGGTCGGCCGCTCACGCAGGCTTACGAGTTCTTCTGCGGCACGTTCGCCGGCGCCGACGCCGATCCCGTTGCCGTCGAGCTCGATCGGCGTCATCCCGTGCTTCTCCGCCAGCGTCCGGTAGGCCTGGCGTCGGTCGGCGGCGGTGTGCGTCCCCGCGATCCCCGAGACGTAGGCGATGGAGGTGTGCCCGAGCTCGAACAAGTGGTCCAACGCGAGCGCGATCCCGGTCGCGCTGTCGACGGTCACCGTGGACGTCTGATCGCCGGACTCGACCCGGTCGATGACGACCAGCCGCTTCCCGAAGCCCGAGGACTCGAACTCGGCGGACGAGACGCGGGTGTAGGGCGCGATCACCGCGAACGGCGCGTACATCGCTTGCATGGCCTCGAGGTACCGGGCCGTGGCATCCGCCTCGTTTTCCGTCACGCACAGCACCAACTGGTAGCCACGCTCCCCCGCGGCGGCCGTCATGGCCTTCGCGAGCTCGGCGAAGTACGGGTTGGTGATGTCGGGGACGACCAGCGGCACGAGGGTGCTGACCTTGGTCCGGAGCGCCTGCGCGAGCGGGCTCATCTTGTAACCCATGGAGGCCGCCACTTTGCGTACGTGGTCCAGGGTCTCCCGCTTGACGGCCTCGGGGCGGGAGAACGCCCGCGAGACCGTCGACCGGTGGACCCCGGCTGCCGCCGCTACCTCATCGATGCTGGGTGTGGACACCGGTTCTCTCCTGTCGGCCGTGCGCGTACGCGTCCCAGATGACGGCCATCGTGGCCTCGAGATCGCCGATCCGCGGGAGTTCCACGAAATCACGTCTCAGCTGCTCGGCCACCTGGTCGACGAACAATCCGTACAACGGATCGCTGTCCACGTCGATGACTGCGGTCTCCGTGACGCCGTCGACGGAGGTGAACGACGCGTTTCCGTCGGACCCGATGGTCGCGGTCCCCGCGGCGCCGATCCGCATGAAGGAGCAGTGGCGCTTCAGCGGCGACCCGGGGAACGCGTAGCCCACCTCGATGGTGGCGATCCGTCCGTCGGCCGTGGTCAGCGTCATCGAGGCGTAGTCCTCGACGCCGCGGCGGTGCAGCGTCGACGACAAGGCCGCCGTCACCGCGACTTCCGCCGTACCGGCCGAGTGGAGGAAGAGGTCCACGAAGTGCGGAGCGAGGTTGACCATGCAGCCGCCGCCGGCGCGCTCGGCGTCGAGCATCCACGGACTGCCGTTGACGAGGTAGCGGTCGGGCGGGCCCGCGATGAACTGGACGCTCTCGTACACCGAGCGGCCGGCTCTCGCCAGCCAGCGGTCGGTCGGGCCTCCCCGCTGCACGAGAGTCACGGCGATCGGTACCCCGGCGGCGCCCGCGGCCGCGCGGACGTCGACCAGCTCCTGCAACGACACCCCGGCCGGCTTCTCCACGACGAGCGGGATGCGCCGGGCGACCAGAGCGAGGCAGACCTCGCGCATCACGTCGTGCGGGACGAAGACGTACGCCAGTTCGGCGTCCCCGTGGGCCGCAAGCGCTTCCTCCCAGGACGGGTAGAGAGGCGCGTTCCAGAGCCGCGCGAGGTGCTCCGTGCGCGACGGGTCCGGGTCGCTGACCCCTACGACGTCGTGCTGCTCGGCGATCCGGTCCGCGCACAGGGGCACATGCCAGTGCGACGCGCCGAGGACGATCGTCTTGGCCTTCTTCATGTCTGCGCACCACTGCGGCTGAATATCCCATCGGCGAGCCGGCCGGCCCGCGGGGCCCGGCGGCGCCCGGCCAACGCACGATCACCGGGGCCATCGACGACACCAAGAGCCCGGTCATCTGCGTCTGCGTGCGACGGCTCGGGCAGCGCGTCGCGACTTACGCAGCGGCCATGCAGATCGCCAGGGCCAGTGGTCACGTGCCCCCCAGTGAGATCGGTTGCTGAGATCGGTTGCAGAAAAAAGTTAACGGAGGACCACCTACGTGTCAACCACGGATCGATCCCACGCGGGCCGCAAACCCACCGGAGAACGCCGGAGGCGCTGGAACAGCGGCACCGTTCCGAGGAGCGGCACCTCTGCTGCCAGCCGGTCCTCCCGATCAGCTCGCCAAGGGACGGAAGGGCCGGAGCGTTCCCCTGTGGTCCGGTCACCCTCGCAGTAGTCCGCCGAGGCGATGGCCGCCGCGCGCAGCTCGGAGGCGGTCACGGCGGATGTGCCGAACTGCGCCACCGGCGGCGTGGAGACCATCCACCACCCGCTCAGCTGACGCCACGTCCTTCCCCGCCCGCGCCTTGCTCCGCATGGAGTTGGACGTGGATCGCGTTCACACGTAGCTTGAGCGGCCCGGCTCGGACAGCACCCTCGCGGCCTCCCCCGGCGTGCATCCCCTCGACCCGGGCGCGGTCGTCGGCAATGCGATTACCCCAGGAGGCAGGGACGTTTGCTGTCGAACTCCCAGCCGGGAACCAGGTAGCGCATCGCGATCGCGTCGTCGCGGGCTCCCAGTGCCTTCTCCCGGTACAGCTCGTGGGCGGCGAGGAGCCGGTCCCGGTCGAGCTGGACGCCGAGACCCGGCACGGCGGGAACCGCGATTTCACCGTCGACGATGCGGGGTGGGGCCACGGTGAGCCGTTCCAGGCCTTCCTGCCAGATCCAGTGCGTGTCCAGGGCGTTGTACTCACCCGGCGCGGCGGCGCCGCAGTGGGTGACCATGGCCAGGGAGATGTCGAAGTGGTTGTTGGAGTGACACCCCCAGGTCAGGCCCATCGCGTGGCACAGCTGAGCCACGCGGACCGACCCTTGCATGGTCCAGAAATGCGGATCGGCCAGAGGAATGGAGATCGAGTTCAGGGCCAGGGCGTGGGTCAGCTGCCGCCAGTCGGTGGCGATCATGTTGGTCGCGGTGGGAAGACCGGTCGCGCGGCGGAATTCGGCGAGGACTTCGCGTCCGGAGTAGCCGTCCTCGGCGCCGCACGGGTCTTCGGCGTAGGCGAGGGTACCGAGCAGGGGCCGGCAAAGCTGGATCGCTTCGCGCAAGGACCAGGCACCGTTCGGATCGAGCGTGATCCGGGCCTCGGGGAAGCGTTCTTTGAGGGCGAGGATCGCGTTGACCTCTTCTGCGCCGGCCAGGACGCCGCCTTTGAGCTTGAAGTCGCGGAAGCCGTACAGGTCGTAGGTGGCCTCGGCCTGGCGGACGATCGCCTCCGGCGTCAGGGCTTCTTCGTGCCGGATCCGGTACCAGTCGGTGGCCGAGCCGGGTTCGCGGGCGTAGTCGAGGTCGGTGCGGTCGGGGTCGCCGACGTAGAACAGGTAACCGAGGACCCGGACGGAGTCGCGCTGCTGCCCGTCGCCGAGCAACGCCGCGACCGGCACCTCGAGGTGCTGCCCCAGCAGGTCGAGCATCGCTGCCTCGACCGCGGTCACCGCGTGGACGGTGGTGCGCAGGTCGAAGGTCTGGGCGCCGCGGCCGGCGGTGTCGCGGTCGCCGAACCGGTCACCGATCTCGCGGAGGACGCGCTTGTAGTCACCCACTTTCGCGCCGAGGACGAGCGATTCGGCGTCACGCAGCGTCCGGGTGATCTTCTCCCCGCCCGGAACCTCGCCCAGGCCCGTGCGTCCCTCGGAGTCTTCGAGGACGACGATGTTGCGGGTGAAGTAGGGGCCGTGGGCGCCGGAGAGGTTCAGCTCCATGCAGTCCAGGCCGGCGACCGGGTAGACGGAGAACGCGGTGATGATCGGCTGCTTGACGCTCATGGATGTCTTTCTGTGACGAGGTGATCAGATGTTGAGGGCGCCCAGGATGCCTTCGACGGCGAGGACGCCGCCGAGGCCGAGGATGGCGAGAACCGTGGTGTAGCTGGTCCGGACCTTGATCGCTTCGACGACCGAGAGGTTGAAGTATTCCTTGAACAGCCAGAATCCCGGGTCGTTGACGTGGGAGAAGGCGATCGAGCCGCAGGAGACGGCCAGCACCATCATCTCGGGGTGGATCCCGCTGCCCGCCACCAGCGGCAGCACGACGCCGGAGGCGGTGACGACGGCGACCGTGGCCGAGCCGAGCGCCACGCGCAGGATGACCGCGATGAGCCAGGCGAGGATGAGCGGCGAGATGGGCCAGCTGTGGGTGAGGTCCTTGATGTAGTCGGAGATCCCGCCTTCGACGAGAACGTTCTTGAACGCGCCGCCGGCTCCGATGACCAGCAGGATCATCGCCATCGCCTTGGCCGCCGAGGCGCAGGAGCCGCCGACCTCTTCCAAGCTCCGGCCGATGCGCGGGCCGAACACCCAGATCGCCAGCAGGAGGGTGAGCAGCAGCGCGATCGGAGCCGAGCCGATGAAGGTGATCAGGTGCATGAAGTGGCTGTCGCTGGAGACGGCCAGTTCGGCCACCGCGGCGCCGGCGATCAGCACCACGGGGAACAGCGCGACGCCCAGGGACCAGCCGAGGCCGGGCATTTCCTCGTCGGTGAACTCGCGCTCGCCGACCAGTCCGGTGGGGACGGCGGGGTCCATCTGCTTGACGAACGGCAGCCGCGGCCACACCAGCGCGATGAGCGCTCCGGCCGGGATGGCGATGAACAGTCCGTAGAACAAGGTCAGTCCGACCGAGGCGTGGAACGTCGCGGCGACGGCGGTCGGGCCGGGGTGGGGCGGCAGGAAGCTGTGCATCGTGGACAGAGCGATCGACATCGGCAGCCCCACCCACAGCAGTTTCGCTCCGGTGACCCGGACCAGGGTGAACGCGATGGGCACGATGATGACGAAGGCGACCTCGTAGAACATGGTCACGCCGATGAGCATGGACGTGACGACCATGGCCACCTGGACCCACCGCGGGCCGAAGGCGTCGAGGAGTTTTCCGGCGATCCGCTGTGCGGCGCCGGAATCGCCCATCACCCGGCCGACCATCGCGCCGAGGCCGATGGTCAGCATCGTGTCGCCGATCTGGTCCCCGATGCCTTCGGAGAGGACGTCGGGGATCTTGACCAGCGGAATCCCGCGGACGATGGCGACGCCTACGGCGACGAGCAGCAGCGCGGCGAAGCCGTTCAGCTTCAGCTTCGTCATCAGGAGGAGCAGGATCAGAACGCTGATACCGACCACGACGAGTGGCATGTCAGTTCCCCTTTGAACTGTGGGTCGAGAAGCGGTGGGTTCGTCAGGCGAGCCGGCGTGCGGCTGCCACGAGGTCGAGTCCGGCGTCGAGGACCTTCGCGAGGTCGGCGAGGTCGTCCGACCCGGGGTCGGTCAGGGGTGCCCGGACGGGGCCGACCGGCAGCCCGCGCAGCCGGGCGGCTGCCTTGACCAGCGAGACGGCGTAACCCGGCACGCGGTCGCGCAGTTCCACCAGCGGCACGTAGAACTCCCGCAGCAACTGGTCCACGGCATCGTCGTCCGCTGCGGTCAGGGCGGTGAAGAAGGCGCGCGCGATCTCGGGCGCGAAAGCGTGCACAGCCGAGGAATAGGCCGGAACGCCCACCGTGGCATAGGCGCGAGCCTGAATTTCGGCGGTGGCCGCGCCGTTGAAGAAGAGGAAGCCCTCCGGCGCGGCGAGGGTGAGGCGTTGGAGCCGGTCGAGGTCGCTGCGCCCGTCCTTGAGGCCGATGACAGCCGGGATCTCCGCGATCCGGCGCAGGCCGGCGGCGGTGAAGGAAACTTGGTCGCGCTGGTAGGCGATCAGCGGCAGCCGGGTACCGTCGGCGACCCGGCGCAGCTGCTCCACCAGGCCGTGCTCGGGGGCGGTGACCAGGTAGTGGGGCAGCACCAGCAGGGCATCCGCCCCCGCGTCCTCCGCGATCCGGGCGAACCGCCGCGCCTGAGCCCAGCCGTAGCCGATGCCCGCGACCACCGGCATCCGGCCGGCTGCCACCTCGACCGCGGTCGTGACGACCGAGCGGTACTCGTCCTCGTCCAGCGCGCCGAACTCCCCTGTCCCGCACGCCGGGAACACCGCCCCCGGCCCCGCGGCGACCTGCGTGCCCAGGTACGTCCGGTACGAATCCGGATCGAGGTCCCCGTTGTCCCGGAAGCTGGTGAGGGGGAAGGAAAGAACGCCGCCCGCCATGCCGTCGCGCAGCCGCTCGGCAACGGCTTCGGGCGTGCGCGCGTTGATCATATCCATGAACGTCGTCCTCGTATGCAGATGGCGTCTATGTATGCAGATGGAGGGTAGACAGGTGAACGCCGAGGGTCAATGGCCGCTCCGGGCCGGATTTACGATGGAGGCATGTCGGAGGGTGACGAAGGCCAGGCCACGGGAGTCCGCGGAGTGAAGTCGGCGGCTCGGACCGTCGCGCTGCTGGAGCTGCTGGCCGCGCGAGGCGATCGGCCTGCTCGCCTCGACGAGCTCGCCGCGGAGCTGGGCGTGCCGCGCAGCAGCATGTACCAGCTGCTGCAGACCCTCGTCGCCTGTCGCTGGGTGCGCACGGACGTCACCGGCTCCTTGTACGGGATCGGCATCCGCGCCCTGCTCACGGGCACGAGCTACCTCGACACCGACCGGCGCGTGCGCGTGATCCGCCCCTACCTGGACGAGGCCTCGGACGCGCTCGGCGAGACGATCCACCTGGCCCGGTTCGACAGCCCGGACGTCGTCTACCTCGCCACCCGCGAGTCCCACGAATACGTCCGCACGATAAGCCGGGTCGGCCGCCGGATCCCGGCTCACGCCGGCGCGCTCGGCAAGGCACTGCTCGCCGAACGTCCCGACGCCGAACTCGCAAACCTCCCCGAGCCGCTCACCGCGCTGACCGAAAACACGCACACCGACCGCGCGTCACTGCTGGCCGACCTGGCGCAGGTCCGCGAGCGCGGGTACTCGATCGAACACGAGGAAACCGTGCCGGGGATAGCGGGCTTCGGGTTTGCCCTGCGCTACGACACCCCCGCCATCGACGCGATCAGCTGCTCGGTCCCGCTGGCCAGGCTCACAGCAGACCACGAATCCCGCATCGTGTCCGTCATGCGCGAGGTTCAGCTGAAGATCGAGACGCTGCTGGCACCAGGGGCTCCCGACTGGCGCTGACGGGCCAGCCCATGCCCCCCGCCCCACCGTTGCGGACCCAGTTGATCGAGACGGACCTCGTTCTGCAGCTCGGCAACGACGAGTTGATCGACTTGACAACCTCGAACCCCCTGGGAATTTCGGGGATCGAAGACATCGCCCCGTTCGAAATCGCCCTCGCGGCAGCAGACGGCTACTGCCGCGAGTTCGTTCCTGCGATCGAAGTGTCCGCCCTGGCGATAACCGAAGACATTGTCTGGCCGTCCACAGCGGACACGGCCTGCTGAAAGCGGTTCGATCGTTGGCTTACAAAGGGGTGTGCAAGTCTTCCGTGCCCGACCCGAGCGCCCGGTGATCCACAGACCGGGATCGCGCCACACGCTCGGAAGCCCGGACACCGGTCTCATCCTTCCTGCCCGAGCGTTGCTCTCAGCACGATAAACGGGCCAGCTGACTCAACGGCACCAGCCGGCGGAACGACGTCCTCGACCACGACCGGCTTGATAGCGGCACGGCGCGGCTCGGGAGCGCTGTAGGCGGAGGCGTCGACGTCCAATGGCTCCCGGCCGCGCGCAGCACATGATCCGGTGGGGCAGTGCCCGGCGCGCCCTGCGCGATCGCGCCGACGAGGTCGCGCGATTGTCACTGAGCCAGACGCCGTCCGGCGGAACAAGCAGCGGGCGGGCGTCCCGGCACCCGTGTCGGCTGCTCTTCCGGACGCCGTTCACCGTCGCCGGCCGCGGCGACGGACCACCGCACCGGCGCCCACCGTGGCCAGACTGACCATCCCGCACGCGGCCACGGGCGACACCGTCGCCACGATTGCCAGGGAGATCGCCGCGAAAATGATCACCACCAGCACGCACAGCGCAACCGACCGCCCCAGGCGGATGGCGTTGTCGGTCCGCCGCCGGTCGGACACCACGTACCCGAGCCAGCCGTGCGGGTTGGCGCGCTCCGGGTCCGGGCGGTGGTTCACGTCATCCCCCTGCGCCGTGAGCGCGGCCGGCGGAGAGCAGCCCGCAGCCACGGAATCCCGAGGAGCACACGCAGCGTGTGCAGCACTTGACCTCGTTTCGATGTTCCGGTCTCCGCGAGTTCCATCAGCTCGCCCAGGAAGATTTCCTCGTACTCTGCGCGCACTCCGGCGGGCAGCAGCGCCGCCGAAGACCGGGTGAGCCACCGGGTGCCCTGCGAAACAGCCGGACCACGGCTCTCCGGCACGGCCAGGACGTCCGCAGCCCCTGTCGTCCGGTTGGCTTCACGGGCCGGCTTGGCAGCGCCCAGCAGAGGATCGGGAGTCCGAATCCTCGCCCCCTCGTGCGCCGGGGAAACCGACGAGGATCCGGGCTCATCGACGAACCCCGCCACATAGGGCCTCGCCCCACTCACCCAGGGGCCCCTGGCTTCGGGGAGGCCGTGGTGGTAGCTGTCGTAAAGGTCCCCGCGGGAGTCCTCGGGCTCCCGCTCTTCGGACACGGGCGTGGACGGTGCCATCAGCAGACCTCTCCGACACCCGGACGGAGACGTCCCCAGGAACGCGCGCTGGCACTCGAACGCTGCAAGGCGGCTTTGACCATCCCGACCGAGTTCGGGTCGAGCCGGTAGTAGCGGCGGCGGGGACGCCCCTCTTTCGAGGGGTCGACCTGCTCCCACCTGCTCAGCACCCAGCCGACCTTCTCCAGCCGGGCGAGGATGGGGTGGATCGTGCCGCTCGCCAGCTCCGCGGCCGCGCAGATCTCCAGCCCGTACAGCTCCCTCTCGGGATCCTCGAGGAGGACGTGGAGGACGAGTTGAGTCGGCAACGTCATCCGCGGTGGCCCCATGGTCTAACTCTACCTAGGTGTCGAAACTGCGCCTCATACCCCACCCGGTAACCCGGCCGAATTCAGTCGCCTAGAGGTGAGGGCGTACCGGGACCAACGGCCTCGAGCTGCACAATCGCGAACTTCGTCCGCGCACCGGTCAGGGGTTCCAGGTCCTCGAGCCACCGCACGGTGCCCTCCGGCTGGCGGGGCCGGCACTCAAGGCCAAGGCCAGTTCGCAGCCACCAGGTGGAGAACCTGGGGATCGACCGCAGTCAAGTACCGGTAGCAGCTCGATCATGGGGCGATCGTCAAAATAGACACTAGATCGTCCCTACTCATGGGCAGCAAAACAGCCCAAGTCTTTGACCTGGGCTTTGCCGCCCCGCCTGGACTCGAACCAGAACCCTCCGGTTTTCGTTCGAGTCACTTCGAGCCGACGTCAGTCGCTCCAGCAGGAGTGTTTGTGAGGCCGGCCTGGTACTCAGCGCACCTGCCGCGGTGACCACCTTGAGCGCAGGTGCCACGACTCCGAGTTCGAGTTGCGCCACTGGTGAACGGTCAGGCAAGCCCGTAACGCGCTAGTTTGCGGTAGAGCGTCGCGCGGCCGATGCCGATCGACGCCGCCGCCCGCACCCGGTTGCCGTTCGCCGCGAGCAGCGCGTCCGAGATGGCCTGCCGCTCAGCCTTCTCCAGCTCCGTCAAGCCCGGGTGCGCTCGGGAAGAACGCAGCCGCCGCGGGAGGTGGCGTGCGCTGATGGTCGGTCCGGCGGCCTCCGCTCGGGCCGACGCGATCACGGCCTTCAACTCGGTGAGGTTGCCCGGCCAATCGTGTCGCTGCAGGGCCTCGCGCGCGTCCTGCGCGAGGTGCACGCCACCGCCGAACCGCCGCGCCAGCTCGGGGATGTCGGCCGTCCGCTCGCGCAGACCGGGCACCCGGATCTCGACCGGCGCCCATCCGGTGCGCAGCATCTCCGCGCAGGCTGACCGGGTACCGGTGGTCAACGTCGCGATCACCCGCCCGGGATGGTCCTCGGTGAGGAGAGAAGCGAGCCGAGCGGCTTGGCCGGGACGCAGGCGTTCGACGTGACGCAGCAGCACAGCACGAGCAGGTTGTGCCAGCGCCTTCCCGACCTCCTCCAGCCAGCCGTCGTCGTCCGCCGCGTCCAGCACGACGGGGTCGCCGAGTACGGCGCAGGCCACTTCGGTCTTGCCCACGCCCGGTTCGCCGACCAGCAACATCGGCCGGGTGCCGGCCCGCGCCACGGACCGCTCCAACGACCGCCAAGCCGGCGACCCACCGGACAACCCCGCGCCCGCGAAAAGCGAAAGCCTGGCGCGCCGGCGTTCCGGACGCGGCCGGGGTGATTCCACGACGACCAGCACGCCCCGGCTGTCGCCTGGCAACGTGGGGTGGAGGTGGACCTTCACCCCATCGTCCAAGACCAGTTCGGTCGTGGGCAACGCGCCGTCCCGAGCCGCCTCGATCGCGTAGGACTCCAACGTCTCGATGTCGTGGGGCCGCAGCAAGCCCGCCGCGGCAGCGCTGACCAGCCTGGTCCGACCGTCCAGCACGGCGATCGGATGCCGGGCGGGCCCAGCTCGCAGGTACGCCTCGAGCAAACGGTGCTCGTGCGCCGACGCGGCGTGCACCAGCTCGCGCTCGATCGCCCCGGTCGCCGTGGTCGTGATCGCGTGCAGCACCCGCAGCGGCGCGTCGAGCTCGCACACCACCGCGACCGCGCCGGCGACCTTCCGGGTGACCGGGTCGGTCACGGGAGCGCCCGCGCACACGGTGTGCTGGTACAGCTCGAAAAGGTGCTCGGGGCCGCCGATCACGCACGGACCGCCCGTGGCCAGGACGTGGCTGATCCCGTTCGTCCCGGTGGAGCGCTCCGACAGGTCCGCCCCCAGCCGGGTGCCGATCCGGGCGAGGTGCGCCCCCACTGCTTCCTCGTCGGCCCAGCAGCCGACGACGCGGGCGAGCCGGTCGCTGAGCACCACCGCGGCGCCGAGCCCGGCCAGATCGCCGGCGAGCTTGGCCAGTACCGGGGTCGCGGCGCGGACCAGCGGGGTCTCCAACGAGACGGGCACGGCCGGCACGTGGTCGCGGGTGACGTCCAGTTCGGCGAAACACGACCGGCGCCACGCCGCCGACAGCCACGAGGGGAGGTCTTCCGGCAGTATCCGGTCGGTCAGGAAGAGTTCCCTGGCGCGACGCAGCCGGGCGACGCCGTCACGCGTGTCAATCTCGTAGCCCATCCGCCGTCACTCCATTGTGGTCACCGGACTGCCTGTCTCATTGTGAGACAACCGCGCACGTCACGGGCCCGTCAAGGTGGGGGCATGACGACAGAATCCGTACCTCGCCGGGAGACTGCCCGGCCGGCGCCACTCACCTCCGCCGACGTCGAAACCGATGTGGTCGTCGTCGGCGGCGGTGGGGCCGGTCTGCCCACGGCGTTGTTCAGCCGGTGGCTCGGCAACGAGGTGGTCCTGCTGGAAAAGGCGCCCGAACTCGGCGGCACGGCCCGCAAGGCCGCGTTCTGGTACTGGGTACCGGACAACGAGCCCATGCGCGCGCTCGGCATCGAGGACCGGTTTGAGGACTTCCTCCGGTACGTCGCGCGTCTCTCCCAGCCGACCCGGTATGCCCCGGACAGCCCGACCGCCGGGCTGACCGAGTGGGAAGCCGGCATGGTGCGCGCCATCCACACGAGCGCGAGCCCCGCCGCCGAGCTGCTCGCCGAACGCGGGGCGCTGACCTACCGGCACTGCCCGGACGTGCCGGACTACTGGTCGGAGCTGCCGGAGGACAAGGCGCCGACCGGCCGCGTGCTGGTACCCGCCGACGCGCGGGAATCGATGTCCGACGGCGGTGCGCGCGCGGTCGAACAGCTGTCCGGAGCCGCCGAGCGCGACGGCGTCGACGTGCGCACGGGACACCGGGTCCAGCGGCTCGTCCTCGACGGCGGCCGCGTCGCCGGGGTCGAGGCCACGACCGCGGCCGGGGACACCGTCCGGGTGCTCGCGCGCAAGGGCGTCGTCTTCGCGACCGGCGGCTTCACCCACGACGACCAGCTGCGCCGCGAGCACCTCGGCGTGCCCGCTTACCCGGGGTGCGCGGCGATCACCAACGAGGGCGACTTCCTGCGCATCGCGGCGACCGTGGGCACGCAGCTCGGCACCATGAACCACGCCTGGATGTGCCCGGTCCCGCTGGAGAAGGTCGGGCGGCCCGACCTGGTCGGCATGTTCTCCGTGGCCGGCGACTCGATGATTTTCGTGAACCGGCACGGCGTGCGCGTCGCCAACGAGAAGCTGCCCTACAACGAGGCCGCGCGGACGTTCTTCCACTGGGACCCGGCCACCGGAAGCTACCCGAACCTGGTGCTCGTCCAGCTCTGGGACCAGCGCAGCCAGGACCACTCCGCCAGTGACGAGTACGGCCGCCTGATCGTCCCGCCGGGTGCCGACGACGCGCACGTGATCGAGGCACCGACCCTCGACGAACTCACCACGAAGATCCGCGAGCGGCTCGCCTCCCTCGCCGCCGAGACCGGCGGCTTCACCCTCGCCGACGACTTCGCCGCGAACCTGCCGGGGACGATCGACCGGTTCAACGCGTTCGCGGAGAACGGCAAAGACGAGGACTTCGGCCGCGGCGAGACCGCCATCCAGCTGGTGTTCAACGGCCCGGTGAAGGACGAGCCCGGCCGTGCGAACCCGACCATGTGGCCGATCAGCACGTCCGGGCCGTACTACGCCGCATTGGTCACCGGCGGCACGCTGGACACCAAGGGCGGCCCGCGCACCGATCCGGACGGGCGGGTGCTGGACGACCTCGGCGCCCCGATCCCCGGCCTCTACGGCGTCGGCAACTGCGTTGCCTCCGCGTCGGGGCGCGCCTACTGGGCGGGTGGCGCGACCCTCGGGCCGATCATCGCGTTCGCCTACCGGGCCGCCCACGCCGTCAACGGCGCGTGAGCGGTCCGTCATGGTCGGTAAAGCCGAGCGAGGGTGGCCATGTCCTCGGAGCCGAGGCCCGCCTCTTGGGCACGCCGCACGACACCGGCGGCGGTACCGACCGTCGGGGCGTCGCGTCCCGGGTCGGTGACCGCGGCGAGGAACAGCTCGAGGTCCTTGCGCACCAGGTCGACGGCGAAGGCCACCGGCGGCATGCCGTCCGCCAGGAAGGCGTCCCGCTTGTAGTGCACGAACGGCGCGGCGATCACGGACTCGCCGATCGTGTCGTACGCCGTGCGCAGGTCGATGCCCGCGCGCGTCGCGGCCCCCAGCACCTCGGCGAGGGTGGCGTTGAAGGTGTGCAGCAACGCGTTCAGGCAGAGCTTGAACGTGGAGGCGGCGCCCACGGGCCCGAGCGGGATCGTCTTCTTGCCCAGGTGGCGCAGGACCGGCTCGGCCGCGGCGAGGTCTTCCGCGGCGCCGCCGAACAGCACCGTCAACGTCCCGCCGCGGGCCGCGCCGACCGAGCCCGACACCGGTGCCTCGGCGAACCGGACCCGCCGCCCGGCCAGCGTCTCCGCGACCTCACAGGAGATCGCGGGGCCGGACGTGCTCATGTCGAGGACGAGCGCGCCCTCGCCGAGCACGTCGGCGACGTCGCCGAGGACCGCGCGCACGGCCGGGCCGTCGGCGAGCATGGTGATCACCACCTCGGCCCCGGCCACGGCCTCTCGGGCCGAGCCCGCGAGGAACCGCCCCGGGATGCCGGCCCGCTCCGCCCGCCGGGCGTCGCGGTTCCAGCCGGTGATGTCCACGCCCTGGTCGATCAGGCGCAGCAGCAGCTGGGAGCCCATCGCGCCCAGTCCCAGCACAGCGACCTTCACGAGCGCCTCCCCGGATCGATGAGGACCTTGCCGTCCACTCCCCCGGCGGCCAGCCGGACGAGTCCGCGATCGGTCAGCTCGTCCAGGCCGATCACGGAGTCGAGCAGCTCGCCGCCGAGCACTCCGGCGGCGAGGATGTCCAGTGCCGGGGCCAAGTCCTCGCCGCACACGTGCGCGACGGTGGACTCGACGGTGATCTCCCGCAGGACCAGGCCGAACAGGTCGACCACCGGCGCCTGCTTCGGCAGCCCGACGGCCAGGACCCGGCCGCCGTCGGTGACCATCCGGACCGCGTTCTCGAACTGCCCGGGCGCGCCGCTCGCCTCGATCACCACATCGGCCCCGCGCACGGTCTCGACGACGTCGTCGGCGGCGTCGACCGTGCGCGCCGCGCCCAGCCGCTTCGCGCGCTCCAGTTTGTCGCCGGCGAAGTCGATCACCGTGACCTCGGCGTCGTACAGGTGCCGGAGTCCGGCGAGGACGAACGAGCCGATGGCACCGGCGCCGATGACGACCACGGAGTCGCCGGACCGGACGCCCGCGCGTCGAGCGGCGTGCAGGCCGACGGCGAGCGGCTGGGCCAGTCCGGCGTGGTCGAGCGACACTCCGCCGGGAATCCGCCGGAGGGTGCTCGCCGGAGCCGCGACGTACTCGGCGAGCCCGCCCGGTGCGTTCAGGCCCAGCGTGTAGTAGCCGCGGCAGAGGTTGGTGCGGCCCTCGCGACAGCGGTCGCACTGTCCACAAGAGACACCGGCCCCGGAGGCCACCAGGTCTCCCGCCGCGAACCCGCCCGCGCTCTCGACGACCTCGCCGACGAACTCGTGGCCGATGACCATCGGGCCGAGGTGCCCGCTGCCGGGGTGGCGCCGGGTGAGCGGCACCATCTTCGGTCCCGCGGCCCACTCGGTGGCGTCCGAGCCGCAGATCCCGCTGCGCCGGACCGCGAGCAGCACCTCGCCGTCGCGAGCCCGCGGCACGGGCACCTCTTCGATCCGGACGTCCCGGCGGCCGTGGTAGACGGCCGCCCGCATGGTTCCGCTCATCGGGTCGCCCCGAACTCGAGGTGCACCTTGATGTTCTTCGCCGTGTCGCGGGACGCGGCGATCGCCTCGGCCGCTCGGTCGACCGGGAACCGGCTGGTCACCAGATCTGCGAGGTCGATGCCCGCGCGGTGCATGAACCGGAGCGTGTCCGGCCAGACGCCGGGTGATCCGGCGATGCCCCGCACGCTCAGTTCCTTCGACTGCAGCAGGCCCAGTTTCGCCGGTGCGCTGCCGCCGACGTCGATGCCGACGTACACGACCCGGGCGCGGTGGGCGGCGACCTCGAGCGCGTCGGCCATCACGGACGTCCGGCCGGTCGCCTCGACGACCACGGTGCCGCCCCTGCCACCGGTCGCCTCGGCCACCTGGTCGGTGATGGGCGCCGCGGTCGGGTCGAGGACCAGTTCGGCGCCCAGCTTCCGCGCCGCTTCACCACGCCCGGCCGCCGGCTCGACCGTGATGGTGCGCGCGCCCATCGCCGCCGCCCCGGCCGTGACACCGAGGCCGATCGGCCCGGCCCCGAACACCACCACGGTGTCGCTCGCGTTGACGTTGCCGGCTTTCACGAGCGCGTTGTACCCGCAGCTGAACGGTTCGACGAGAGCGCCGTCGGTGAAGGACAACGAGTCGGGCAGCCGGTGCAGCCAGGCCGGTTTCGCCACGAAGAACTCCGCCGCGGCCCCGCTCAGCGAGAAGCCGAAGTGGTCGTCGCCGATGACGCACTCCCCCACCACGCGGTCGCCGACGGCCAGGTCCGTCACCGCGGCGCCGGTCTCGACGATCTCCCCCGACCACTCGTGGCCGGGGATGATCGGGTAGCTGAACGGGATGATGTAGCGGCCTTCGAGCAACTCGATGTCGGAGTGGCAGATGCCGACGGACCGGGCGGCGACGAGCACCTCGTCGGCGGCGATCCGCGGCACTTCGAGGTCGTCGACGGACAGGGTGCCCGCGGCCGTGAACCTCAGTGCTTTCATCGTCGAACTCCCCTCTCGTCGGGTGAATCGGCCAGCTGGTCGGCGATCGCGCGCAGCAGCGCCGCGCCGTCGAGGTCGGCCGGGGCCACCAGCGTCAGCGGGACGCGCGTGCGCCACGCCAGCGCGGGCTGGCCGTCCGGCAGGCGCACGGGCACGACGTCGAGGGCGGGCACCCCGGCGGCGAGCACGCTCTCGCCGGGCGCCGCGGCCGGGGCCGTCCGGATCCCGGACACCGAGCCGACGACGATCCGCGGCGATGGACCTGCTTCGGACCAGGCCCGCGCGACGGCGGCGCCGAGCAACGCCGCCAGCCGGTCCGGCGGCACGTCGGGGACCACGGCCGCGGCGTGGTGCACGGCGGTCGGAGCCGCGGCCCCGGTCGCGGTGGGCCGCGCGTCCAGCAACGCGGTCAGGATGCGCGCGGTGAGCCGGTGCGGGCCGATGTCGAACCGGGCGGGGTCGGCGCGGCGCTCGTGCAGCAGCCGCCGCACGGCCGGGGACCACGGGCCACCGCGCGGGGTGGCGGGCCGTGGGTAGGGCGTGGTCACGCTCATCCGAGCCTCTTGCGGATCGTCTGCACGATGCGGTCCACGCTCGGGATCACCGAATCCTCCAAGGCCGCGGCCGACGGCAAGGGCACGTGCGGGGTCGTGATGCGGACCGGGGGCGCGTCGAGGTCCCAGAACACCTCGTCGGCGGCCAGGGAGACGATTTCCGCGCCCCAGCCGAGCAGCTGCGGATTTTCCTCGACGGTGAAGAGCCGCCCGGTGCGCGCCACCGAGCCGAGGATCGTGCGCGTGTCCAGCGGGACGAGTGAGCGCACGTCGATCACCTCGAGGTCGATGCCCTCCGCGGCCAGAGCTTCGGCGGCTTCGACGGCCCGGGGCACCATGAGACCCAGGGCCAGCACGGTCGCGTCGGCCCCGGGCCGCCGGACCACGGCGGTGCCGAGGCTGTCGACGATCTCGCCGTCCGGCACGTCGCCCTTGCCGGCGTACATGCCCTTGTGCTCGAAGAAGAGCACCGGATCCTCCGAGCGCACCGCCGCGGCCATCAGCCCGACGACGTCGCGCGGGGTCGACGGCGTGACGACCTTGAGGCCGGGCACCGCCATCGCCCAGTTCTCGATCGACTGCGAGTGCTGCGCGCCGAAGCGCAGATTCCCGCCGTTGCCGGTCTTGATCACCAGCGGCAGCGTCACCTGGCCGTTGGTCATGTACCGCGTCTTCGCGATCTGGTTCACCACGATGTCCCAGGCGACGGCGAAGAAGTCGGAGAACATGATCTCGGCGACCGGCCGCAGCCCGGTCATCGCGGCACCCATCGCCGCGCCGAGGATCGCCTGCTCGGCGATCGGGGTGTCGATCACCCGCCGCGGCCCGAACTCCTCCAGCAGGCCCGGCGTGGTCTTGAAGACCCCGCCCGCGCCGGCGATGTCTTCCCCGAGCAGCAGTACCCGCTCGTCGCGGCGCATCTCCTGCGCGATGCCGCGGGCGACGGCCGCGCGGTAGGTCAGTTCCGCCATGACGATCCTCCGTCGGCCCACACGTCCGTCAGTGCCGCCGAACCGTCGGGTTCGGGGGCGTTCTGCGCGATTTCGGTCGCCTCGTCGACCGCGGCGGCCACCCGCGCGTCGATGGCGGCCAGTTCGGACTCCGGCACGCCGACGCGGGTGAGGCGGCCGCGGTACAAGGTGATCGGGTCGTAGTCGAGCCACGCCGCCACCTCCTTGTCCGGCCGGTACTTGCCCGGATCGGCCCGGGAGTGGCCGCCGTGCCGGTAGGTCGTCGCCTCCAGCAGGCACGGGCCTTCGCCCGAGCGGGCGTGGGCGAGCACCTCCCGGGCCGCCAGGTAGACGGCGTCGACGTCGTTGCCGTCGACCGTGCGCGCCTCGAGCCCGTAAGCGGCCGCGCGGTCGGCGGCGGGCCGGGTGACCGCCGTGATGTCGGCGATCGCGGTGTACTCCATGTAGAGGTTGTTCTCGCAGACGAACACGACCGGCAGCGCGTACACCGCGGCGAAGTTCAGCGCCTCGTGGAAGGCGCCGATGTTCGTGGTGCCGTCACCGAAGAAGCACACGGCCACCTGCCCGGTGCCCCGAAGCTGCGCCGACAGGGCCGCGCCGTTGGCGATCACCAGGTGCGCGCCGATGATCGCGTACGAGCCGAGCATGCCGTGTTCGACGCTGGTCAGGTGCATCGAACCGCCCTTGCCGCCGAGCAGGCCGCTGGAGCGGCCCATCAGCTCGGCCAGCACGGGGGCCATCGGCACGCCGCGGGAGAGCGTGTGGGCGTGGCCGCGGTAGGTGGCGAACGTGTAGTCGTCGGCCCGCATCGCCTCACCGAACCCGGCCGAGATCGCCTCCATCCCGAGCGACAGGTGACTTGTGCCCTTGACCAGGTTGCGCATGAACAGGTCGTACGCGCGCTTCTCGAACTGACGTAGCTCTTGCAGCCGCCGGTACAACGATCGGCGGGTCTCGGGCGGGATGTCGGCGCGGTCCAGGTCGCGGTTCTCCAGCGGCGGGAGCACCACGGGGTGCTCGCCGTAGGGGTGTTGCTGCAACGGCAATGTCATGCGATGGCCTCCCCGCGGCCCGCGGGCGTGTTCAGGTGCGACTGCGCTTCCCGCGCGGTCGGCAGGACGCCGTTCACGGCGATGTAGCGCGGTCCGGCGATCAACAGCTCCTCGGCCGGGAACTTGGTGATCACCTCGCAGCCGTCCGGGGTCACCACGAGCTCCTCCTCGATCCGCGCCGCGCCGATGCCGTCGGCCGAAGGCCAGTACGTCTCGAGCGCGAACACGTTCCCGACCTCGAGGGTCTCCGGGTGCTCCAGCGAGACGAGCCGGGAGAAGATCGGCTTCTCCCAGATGGACAGTCCGACGCCGTGGCCGTACTGGAGGCCGAACGCGGCTTCCTCGTCGGGGAACCCGAACTCCCGGGCGGTCGGCCACACCGAGACGATGTCCGCGGTCGTGGCGCCGGGGCGGACGAGCGCGATGGCGCGGTCCATGTATTCGCGTGCCCGTACGTAGGCGTCGCGCTGGGCGCTGCTGGCCGAGCCGACGGCGAACGTGCGGTAGTAGCAGGTGCGGTAGCCCTGGTGGCTGTGCAGGATGTCGAAGAACGCGGGGTCGCCGGGCCGGATCAGCCGGTCGGAGAAGACGTGCGGGTGCGGCGAGCAGCGTTCGCCGGAGATCGCGTTGACGCCTTCGACGTACTCGGAACCGAGGTCGTAGAGCGACTTCGACACCAGTCCGACGCACTCGTTCTCACGCACGCCGGGCCGCAGGAACCGGTACAGGTCGTCGTAGGCCGCGTCGACCATCGAACAGGCCTGGGTGAGCAGCGAGATCTCGTCGGCCGTCTTGACCCGGCGGGCCTCCATGAAGACCTGCTGCCCGTCGGTGACCGTCACTCCCGCGCGCTGCAGGGCGGCCAGGATCGGCAGCT
Source organism: Amycolatopsis sp. MEPSY49 (assembly GCF_051337345.1). Classification (NCBI taxonomy): domain Bacteria; kingdom Bacillati; phylum Actinomycetota; class Actinomycetes; order Pseudonocardiales; family Pseudonocardiaceae; genus Amycolatopsis; species Amycolatopsis sp. MEPSY49. The sequence goes on from NZ_JBDLYJ010000009.1 coordinate 99,052, forward strand.
CGATCACGTCGACGCCGAGCGGCTCGCCCAGCAGGCCGAACTTCTCCAGCTCCCGCTTGATCTTGGCCGCCACCGCGTCGGCGATGCCGGCGTCGGGGTGGAACGCGCCGCGCAGGGTCGAGATCCCGGCCCGCGCCCCGGACTCCGCGCGCGGCCGCACGGCGCCGTGGTGCGGCGCGTGCGGGTCGGCGTCCGCCTCCGCGGTGGTGGTCGCCAGCCACGGGTTGTACAGCTGGTGGTGCTTGGCCGCCGAACCGAAGTCCCAGACGATCGGATCGCTCGCGCGCGTCAGCAGCGAGAACCGGATGAGCTTGTCCATGGCCCAGGTGCCGATGTGGGTGGCGGACATGTAGCGGATGTTCGTGAAGTCGAACGCGAGGACGGCGCCGAGGCTCGACTTGTCGAGCTGCTCGCGCAGGCGCTGCAGCCGCTGCGTGCGCAGGCGGTCGTGGTCGATCCGGTTCTCCCAGTCGACGGCGTTCGTCCCGAAGGTGGCGATCGGCATGTGCTTTCCTTTCCTGCGGCGGGAACCGCCGGGGTCGATGACGGGCGCGGGCCCGCTCAGACGAGGACCATCCCGCCCTCGATGGGGATCACCTGGCCGGTGATGTAGTCGGAGTCCGGGCCGGCGAGGAACACGGCCGTGGGGACGAGGTCCTCGGGTTCGGCCGCGCGGCCGAGGAGGATGTCGCCGGCCAGCGCGTCGAACCCGGAATCCCCCTCGCCGATCCGCTCGAGGTCGCGGTCGAGCTTGTCCCACAAGGGAGTCCGCACCACGCCGGGCGAGAACGCGTTGACGGTGATGCGGTGTCCGGCCAGTGCCCGGGCGGCGGCCTGGGTCAGCGAGATCACGGCGGCCTTGCTCGCGCAGTACGGCGCGAAGCTGGCGAAGCCCTGCCGTCCGGCGATCGAGGCGGTGTTCACGATCTTGCCGCCGGTGCCCTGCCGGAGGAACTGGCGGGCGGCCTCCTGGCTGCCCACCACGACCCCGAAGGCGTTCACCCGGAAGATCCGGTCCCACACCGGCTCGGTGATGTCGAGGAACTTCTCCGGCTCGTTGAACCCGGCGTTGTTGAAGTACGCGTCCAGGCGGCCGAACTCCGCCGCGGCGAGCGCGATCGCGGCGCGGACCTCGGCGCGGTCGGTGACGTCGACCCGCGCGTGCACGGCGCGGCCGCCACTGTCGCGAATGGACCCGGCCACGGCGGCGGCTTCGGGTTCGTCCCGGTCGGTGACGACCAGGGCGGCGCCCTCCTGCGCCATTCCCCGGGCCAGCGCCGCGCCGATCCCGCGGCCCGCGCCGGTGACCAGGACCGTCCGGCCGGCCAGCCGGGCGGTCACGACCGGGCTCCGGCCGGGATGACGCGTTCCGCGCGCAGCGTCTCGAAGAGCCGCGCGAACGCGTCCACCGTGCTGGTGTAGCCGGTGAAGCCCGCCTTGCGGCTCTTGCTCATGTCGGTCAGGCACTCGATGGGCCTGCCGAGATCGCTGTCGGTGTGCCACCAGGACGCGACCCGGCCGATGTCGGCCTCGCGCAGCCCGTGGCGCTCGGCGATCCGGCGCCACACCGGGGCCGCGTCGAGCATCTGCTGCTCCAGCGGTGCCGGCTTGCCGTCGAACCCGGCCGGGGTGACCCCGAGCATCGCGGCGATCCGCGGCCACATCCACCGCCAGCGGAACACGTCCCCGTTGGCGATGTTGAACGCTTCGTTGCGGACGCCGGCCGTGGTCGCGGCCCAGATCATCTGGTCGGCGAGCAGGCCGGCGTCGGTCATGTCGGTGAGCCCGTTCCACTGGGTCTCCGAGCCGGGGAAGCGGAACTCGCGGCCGGTCTCCCGGCAGATCTCCGCGTAGACGGCCAGGGTCATGCCCATGTTCATGGCGTTGCCCACGGCGTGCCCGATCACCGTGTGCGCGCGGTGCACGCTCCAGGTGAAGCCGTGCCGCTCGGCGGCCGCGAAGAGCTCGTCTTCCTGGGCGTAGTAGAAGTTCGGCACGTCCAGCCGGGCCTCGTCCTCGTGGAACGGCGTGTCCGGCATGGCCCCGGCCGCGTACGCCTCGAAGGGACCGAGGTAGTGCTTGAGCCCCGTCATCAGGGCGACGTGCCGGGCGCTGCTCCCGGCGGCCGCCAGCACGTTGCGCACGATGCCCGCGTTGACTTCGATGTTCTCGGCTTCGGTCGGACGCCGCGACCACGCGGTGAGGAACACGTGCGTCGGTGCGACGTCCGCGAGTGCCGCGTCCAGGGCAGCCCGGTCCTCGAGGTCCACCCGCACCGACCTGACCCCGGCGAGGCCGGCCGGGCTCCGGGAGACCCCGGTGACCGCCCAGCCGCGTTCGGCCAGCCGTGCGGCCACCGCGGCCCCGGCGATCCCGGTGACCCCGACGACGAGTGCTGATTCGCTCACGTTCTCTTTCCTTTTCGGTTCAGGCGAGGGCCGGGGTGCGGCGGCGCACCCGGGTGTAGATCGCGGCCGCGATGAGGATCAGGACGCCCTGGAAGAAGTACTGCCAGCTCTGGTTCAGGTTCAGGAACGTCGTGGCGTTGAGCACTTCCTGGATGAGTGTGGCGCCCAGCAGCGTCCCGATGAACGACCCGCGCCCACCGGCGAGGCTGGCGCCACCGAGCACGACGGCGGTGATGCTGGAAAGTGTGTAGCTCACTCCTTGGGTCGGGTCGCCGACGCCGATCTGGGCCATCAGCAGCAGCGCGCCGAAGAAGGTGAGCACCGCGCACCCGACGTAGGCGAGCACGTGGATCCGGTCGACCTTGAGCCCGAGCCGGCGCGCCGATCCCTCGTTCGACCCGGCGGCCCGCAGCCCGTGCCCCCATCGGGTGAACCGCAGTGCCAGCTCCAGCGCGACGGCGACCACCACGGCCACGATGAACGCGATGGGCACGAACCCGACGGACGCCGTGACGACGTCGGTGACCGAGGCGCTGATGAACCCGCCCTGGAAGGGCCGCAGCAGCAGGGAAATCCCCTGCAGTCCGATGTAGAGGGTCAGGGTCGCGGCGACGGCGGTGAACCCGCCGAACCGGACCAGGACGCCGTTCAGCAGCCCGGACACCACGGCCACCGTGAGCATGATCACGAACGCCAGTGCGACCACGACCGGGGACGCGCCGTCGGTCACGAAGAACGAGGCGATGACCACGAGCAGCCCGGCGAGCGGGCCGACCGAGAGGTCGATGCCGCCGGTCATGATGGCGATCGTCTGGCCCAGGCTGATGAAGGCCAGCGCGGTGAGCAGGGTCAGCAGTGAGGTGACGTTGAACGGGGCGAGGAACCGGGCGTTGTGCGCGAAGGTGTACGCGCCCAGGGCCAGGATCACCAGCGCCAGCACCAGGCTGGGCGCGTAGTCGCCCTTGGCGAGGTCACGCAGGCGTGTCGCCTTGACCGGTGCCGCCTTCGCGGTGGGCGTCTCCTGACGATGCGTCGTGGCGTTGACGACCGCGCCGGTGATCTTCTCCTCGGTGACGTCCTCGCCGGTCAGCTCGGCGACGACGTGGCCGCGCGAGAACACCACGACGCGGTCGCACAGGCCTTCCAGTTCCTTGGCGTCGGAGGACACGACGACCACCGGCACGCCCGAGGCGGCCACGTCGCGCATGATCGTGTAGATCTCGGCGCGCGCCCCGACGTCGACGCCCTGAGTCGGCTCGTCGGCCAGCAACAGCCGCGGTGCGGCGAGCAGGGCGCGCGCCAGCACCACCTTCTGCTGGTTGCCGCCGGAGAGGGCCATCACGTTCGTTTCCGGTGAGGCCGTCTTCACCGACAGCTTGGCGAGCTCGGCCTCCACGCCGGAGCGTTCCCGGCCGGCCGCGACCACTCCCCCGCGAGCGAACGACGGCAACGCGCCGACCGCGGCGTTCTCCCGGACCGACATCGCGGGCAACAGGCCTTCGGTGTGCCGGTCGGCCGGCATGTAGGCCGTCGCCCCGACCAGGGCGCGGCCGCCGAGCCGCTCGCCGTCGAGCTCGATCCGCCCGGTGGCGGGCCGCAGTCCGGCGAGCGCACGCAGGAACTCGCTCTGGCCGTTGCCGACGATGCCCGCGAGTCCGACGATCTCCCCGTGGTGCGCGACCAGCCGCGCGTCGTGGAAGCCGGCGCCGGACAGGCCGTCGACTTCCAGGGCCACTTTCGCGGCCGCCGGGTCGGGGTGCTTGGCGGGGAACGTCGACGCCAGTTCCCGGCCGACGATCATCCGGAGCATCTCTTCGTCGGTCAGGTCGGCGACGTTCGCCTGGCCGCGCGCCCGGCCGTCGCGCAGCACGGTCACCTCGTCGGCGATCTCCCGCACCTCGGCGAGCCGGTGGGTGATGTAGACGACCGCGGTCCCGCGCGCGGTCGCCCGGCGCACCTGCTCGAAGAGGACCTCCGTCTGCTCGGGGCCGAGTGGGGCGGTCGGCTCGTCGAGGATCAGCACCTTGGGCTCGAGCGCGATGGCCTTCGCCAGCTCCAGCAGCTGCTTCTGCGCGACGCCGAGGTCGTCCACCCGGTCCTGCAGCCGCAGGTCGGAGCCGACCCGCCGCAGCAGTTCGGCCATCCACACCTTCGGATCGCCCGCGGGCAGCCGCTCGGCCGGCACGGCGAGCCGGATGTTCTCCGCGACCGTCAAGTCGGGCAGCACGGCCGGGTGCTGGTGCACGATCGCGATGCCGAGCCGGCTCGCCTGGTCCGCGGTCAGGACGGGGACCGGTTCGCCGGCGACGGTGATCCGGCCTTCGTCGGGCCGGACGGCGCCGGAGGCGATGCCCATCAACGTCGACTTGCCCGCGCCGTTTTCGCCCAGCAGCGCGTGCACGCGTCCGCCGACGACGTCGAGCGACACGTCGGACAGCGCCCGGACGGGGCCGTAGTGCTTGGAGACGCCGGAGAGGCTCAGCGCCGGAACCTCGGTCATGGTCTGCTTCCTCTACTTCAGGGCGGCGATCTGGTCGGACTTGGACAGGGAGCTGGACACGAAGGCGTCCGACGGCAGCTCCTTGTCGCAGGTGACCGGGTGCGGCTGGCCGGTGATCGAGTCCTCGAACGGCGACTGCGGGTAGACGATGGTCTGCGGCACCACGCCACCGGTGGCCTTGGCGACCGCGACGTCGATCGCCAGCCGGGACATGGCGTTCTGCGAGGAGACCGTGAACAGGGGGAACCCGCTGCCGGCGTCCTTCTGCTGCTGCCAGTTGCAGGCGAGCTGGTTGGCGTCCTCGGTGGCGATCGCCGGGATCTTCCGCCCGGCCTGGGCGAACGCGGAGAACGAGCTGGCCAGCGCGGCGCCGAAGTCCGTGGTGATGGCGTCGATCTCCGGGTTCTTCGCCAGCGCGGCGGTGATCACCTTCTGCGTCTGCGCGGCGTCCCAGTTGGTCACCTCGTACGGCGTGGTGCCGACGAACTGGATGTCCGGGTAGTCCTTGAGCACGCTCTGCATGCCCTTGTATTCGTCGAGGCTCTGCGAGTTCGCGGGCGGGCCGCCGAGGTTGAGGACCTTCCCCTTGCCGTTCAGGGCTTTCACCAGCCACTTGGCCCACAGCACACCGGCCTGTTCGAAGTTGGTGCTGACGAACGTGTCGTAGTCCTGGCCGGGCGTGCCACCGGGGTTGACCCGGTACGGAACGGTCACCACGCCGGCTTTGTGCGCGCTGCGCAGTGCGGGCAGCACGGCCTGGCCCGCGTCCGGGAACACCACGATCGCCTGCGTCCCCTTGGCCACCAGGCCCTGGATGTCGGAGATCGCCTTCTGCGTGTTGCCCTGACCGTCGGTGTAGGTGAACGACGTGACGCTGGCGCACTGAGCGACTTCGGCCTTGGCCTCGGCGGCGGTCACCTTGCGCCAGTTGTTGTCGCCGAAACCGTCGGCCAGCGCCAGCGAAACCTGCTTCGAGCCGCACCACGACGGCCCGTTCGCGCTCGCCGGCTTGCCGGCCTGTCCGCTGCCGGAGCCGTCGTCGCCGACCGCGCAGCCACCGGTGACGAGGGTGGCCGCGACCGCGCAGGACAGCAGTGTCCGGCGCACAGAGCTGGGGGACATGGGGAACCTTCCTAGTGCTGGGTCCGGGCTGCGGGACCGCGGCGGAACCACCCGCGCACGACAGCCCAGTCGACGGTGTAGACGGCGACGCCCGCGCCGAGCGCGACCGCCTGGACGATGTTGTTCGTCGCGGCGCTGACCCCGAGGGTCAGCACGAACTGGTCGAGCTGGCTCAGGAACAGCGCCGCGACCGCGCTCGCGACCGGGCTGCCCTTCCCCCCGAGCAGCGACGTCCCGCCGAGCACCACGGCCGCGACCGACGGCAGCAGCAGCGAGTCGCCCTGGAACGCCCCCGGCGTCGTCACGACTCCGGCGAGCAGGATGCCCGCGGTGCCGTAGAGCAGCGACGCGCCCACGTACGCGCCGAGCTGGTGTCGACGCACGCGTAGCCCCGCCAGCCCCGCGGCGGCCGGGTTGTCGCCGACCGCCTCGAACCGGCGTCCGGCCACCATGCGCTTCATCACGAACCCGGTCGCCGCGACGAGCACCGCGGCGAACCAGACCGAGTACGGCACGCCGAGGAACCGGCCGGTGGCCATCGCGTGCAGCGCGGCCGTGGTGCTCGCCGGCGATCCGCCGGACACCCCCAGCACCACGGCGTAGAGCAGCGCGTTCGTCCCCAGCGACGTCACGATCGCGGACATGCCCAGCCGGCTGACGACGAGCCCGTTGAGCAGCCCCGCGGCCAGTGCCGCGCCGTAGGCGAGCAGGATCGCCGGGAACAGTTTTCCGTTGTCCCCGTTGGGGTAGTGCGTCACGATGATGACACTGAGGGACACCGTGCCCGGCACCGACAGGTCGATCCCGGCCTGCTGCACGACCAGCGTCTGCCCGAGCGCGACCACGGCCAGCACGGCCGCGAAGGGCAGCATGCCCTGCAGCGAGCTGCGGCCGAGGCTCTCCGGCTGCAGCACCAGGCTGACGAGGAACAGCAGCAGGGTCGCGACCAGGATCGTGACCAATCCGCGCGAGGCACGCACCGGCGTCGTGCGCCGGAACGGGCCGGGCCGTCCGGGCGGCTTCGCGGTCCCCGGAGCCGGGGATGGCTCGGTGACCATCACGGAAACCCCTGTCGTGTCGCTCATCGCAGTGCTCCTCGGGTGCTCGTTCGCACCGGTTCGCGGGCAGGACGAATCGTGTCCACAGTGGATCGGGTGGACACTCGGGAATGGGCGGCCGCGGGCGTCTCCCCGCGGCGTGGGTTCAGCCGACCTTCACCAGCAGCTTCTGCGCGTCGCCGTCGGGGTCGAGCAGCCGGTCGAACCCGCGCGGCACGACGTCGGCCACGTCGATCACCTCGGTCAGCACGCGCTCGACCGGGAAGCGGCCGGTGCCGATGAGCGAAATGATCCGCGGGAAGTCGTAGACCGGGTAGCACCACGTGCCGACCAGGCTCAGGTCGCGCTGTGACAAGGCCATCGGGTCGATCGTCGCGGGCCGGACGTGCAAGCCGACCTGGGTCGCCGTGCCGTGCGACCGGAGCCCGCCCAGCGCCGCGGCGAGCCCGGCCTCCGAGCCCGAGCACTCGGCCGCGACGTCGGCGCCGACCCCGCCGGTGAGGGCGCGGACCACCGCCGGCACGTCCTCGGCCAGCGGGTCGAGCACGGTGGCGATGCCGAAGGCGTCGAGCAGGGCCCGCCGCCGGGGGTTGGGCTCGCTGACGATCACCTGTGCCGCCCCGGCCGCGTGGGCGTACAGCGCGGCGAGACCGCCGATCGGACCCGCACCGGTGACGAGGATGGTGTCCCCGGGGCGGAAGCCGGTGCGGTCGACGCCGTACGCGGCGACCGCGGCGGGCTCGACGAGGGCGCCCTGCACGTCCGTGACCGACTCGGGCAGCACGGCGATCTGGTAGTCCGGGACCACCACCTGTTCGCTGATCCCGCCGCCGTGCCAGCTGAGCCCCGTGCACGCCATCTCCGGGCAGAGGTGGTTGAGCCCGCGGCGGCAGTAGTAACAGTGTCCACAGTAGATCAGCGGCATCACCGCGACCCGGTCGCCGACGCGGACACCGGTGACGTCGGCCCCGATCTCCAGCACCTGCCCCGAAAACTCGTGTCCGAGGACCTGCGGGGCCGACGCACGGGAGAGCGGGTGCGGGCTCGTGGGGATGACGATCGGCCCGGCGGCGTACTCGTGCAGGTCGGTGCCGCAGATCCCGCACAGGGCCGGCCGGACGCGCACCTCGCGCGCCCCGACGCCGGCGGGTTCGGGCACGTCTTCGACCCGGATGTCGTGCTTGTCGTGGAAAACCGCGGCGCGCATGCTTCTCTCCTCGTACCCGTACCGAGGCCCGCAGCCGTGTTCCGGGCGCGGACGGGGCGTCTGGTGACCCGGGTCAACCCCGTCCGACGCCGTTGTGCAGCAACAGTGAACAGTGCGGGTTCTCGGGAGTCAAGACCGGACCGGCAAATTCTGCAAAGCGCGAGGTCACCGGCAGTTTGAGCTTGACATCACGCAACCCAGCGCTGTTCACTGCTGGCAAACGCACGGAGGAGACGCATGGACCTCGGATCCCGGCTGGGCCACCTGACCTACTCGACGCTCGTGCATCCCGGCGACACCTGGGACGAGATGAGCACCAGCCTCACGACCTACTTGCCCGAGGTGAAGCGCCGGGTGTCCCCCGACGCGCCGTTCGGCGTCTCACTCCGGCTGTCCGGTGCCTCCGCCGACGAGCTCGCGGGGGACGTCGCCGCGCGGGAGAAGGTGAAGCGGTACCTGGCCGAGAACGATCTGTACGTCTACACCGTGAACGCGTTCCCGCACGGGCCGTTCAAGGGCCGTTCGGTGATGGAGAACGTGTACGAACCGGACTGGAGCACGGAAGACCGCGTCACCTACACGACGCGCGTGGCCGACGTGCTCGCCGACATCGCCGCGGACGGTGTCGAGCCGACGATCCAGACGGTGCCGCTGGCGTACCGGCCCAAGGTCACCGGCGAACCGTACGTGGAACTGTTCACCCGCAACGTACTGCGGGTGGTGGCCCACCTCGTCCGGCTGGAACGCCGCACCGGGCGCCGCGTGAAGCTCGCCCTCGAGCCCGAACCGTTCTGCTTCCTCGAAACCATCGAGGAGACCGTCCGCTACTTCACCTCGCGGCTGTACTCCCGCGCCGCCGCCGAGACGCTCGCCGGGCTCGCGGACCTGCCGCTGGCGGAAGCCTACGGGGCGGTGCGCCGCCACGCCGGGATCGTGTTCGACATCGGCCACCAGGCCGTGGAATTCGACGACATCCCGGCCTCGCTCGACCTGCTCGCCGAGGCCGGCGTGCCGATCTTCAAGCTCCAGCAGGCCGCCGCACTCTGGGTCCCCGAGGTGACCGGCGACGTCGTCCGCGAACTCGAACGCTTCACCCACACCATCTACCTGAGCCAAACGTCCGAGATCCGCGACGGGACTCTCAAGCGGTACCTGAACCTCACCGACGCGATCGCCGCCTGGCAGCGGGACCCGGGCGGGCCGCGCGAATGGCGCACCCACTTCCACGTCCCGGTGTTCCTGGACGACCTGGGCCCGTTCCGCACCACGAGGTTCGCCGTCGAACAGGCACTGGACCGGCACCGCACACAGCCGCAGTCGACCCACCTCGAGATCGAGACCTACACGTGGGACGTGCTGCCCGACGACCTCAAGACCGGCGACATCACCGACTACGTGGTCCGGGAGCTGGAGTTCGTCCGGGACCGGCTCGCCGGCGACCCGGCGGCTTGACCCGAGGCGGCGTCAAGTTACAGTGAACAGCGTTGACCGATGGGGAGGAGCACGACGTGGCGGGGAAGAACGACGCGGCAGCCGAGCACCCGGCGGCCGCGAACATCGGCGAGCAGCTGCGCGCCCGCCGGCAGGCGGCCGGGCTCTCGCTGCGGCAGTTCGCGCGCGACCTCGGCGTCTCGGCCGCGTTCGTCTCCCAGATCGAGAACAACAAGTCGCAGCCGTCGGTGGCGACGTTGTACTCGATGTGCAGTGCCTTGAACGTCTCCATCGACGAGCTGTTCAGCAGCGCCGGCGCGGCCGCGGCGCCGGTCGCGGTCCCGGAAAAGCACAGCTTCCACGGTGCCTTGGCGAAGCTCAACGAGGAGCAGGCGGACCAGGCGAGCCCGATGCTGCGTCCCGGCGAACGCCGTCAGCTGGTGCTGGACACCGGAGTCGTCTGGGAGCAGCTGTCCCCGATCCACGACAGTTCCGTCGACTTCCTGCGCGTGCGCTACGAAGTGGGCGGCAGCTCGGTGCCCGACGAGAAACTGACCCGCCACTCCGGGATCGAGTACGGCTACATCCTCAGCGGCACGCTCGAGGTCGCGCTCGCGTTCGAGACCTACGAGCTGCACGCGGGCGACTCGATCGCGTTCGACTCCACGACCCCGCACCGCCTGACCAACCGGGGCGACGTCCCGGTCGAAGCGGTGTGGTTCGTCCACGGCCGGAAGGCCGCCCACTGACGGTTCGGATCCAGGAGTGCCCGGTGTCCGATGCGGCTTCCCCGCCACTCTGCTTCGCCTTCACCGCCACGGTCCGGGAGCGTGGTGCCCGGCCCGTGGATCGGCTCGCCACGGAAGCCGACCTGCTGCGCTGGCTCGACGCCGCCGGCCTGCTCGCCACTCCCGTGGCCGCCGGCGACGAGCTGCTGACACCGGCTCATGAGCTGCGCGAGGTGATCTACCGCGCCGGTACCGCCGTCGCCGCCGGCGAGCTGCCCACCGCGTGCGACGAGGCCCTGCTGAACCGGTGGGCCGCCCGGAGCAGCGCGACCCGGGTGCTGGACCACGGCCGCGCCGGCTGGGTCTTCCCGGCCGACCGGCCGGTGCACGCGGCGCTGGCCCTGGTCGCGGTCGACGCCGTCGAGACCCTCGGCGGCGGCCACCCGATCCGCACCTGTGCCGATCCGGGTTGCCGAGCTCTGTTCGCGGACTTCAGCCGGCCGCGCAACCGCCGCTGGTGCTCCATGGCGACGTGCGGCAACCGGGCGAAAAAGGCGCACCAGCGAGCGTTCAAGGACGGCCTTTCGTGATGACACCGGGAACCAGACGGGAAACCAGCTTCTCGAGCTCACCCCGGTGCTCGAGTCCTCCGGTACCCGCATCCTCGTCGACCACTGCGGCCGACCGGACCCAACCGCGGGGCTCGACACCCCCGGCTTCCGCGAACTGCTGCGCTGGGGAAAGACCGGACGGGCGTTCGTCAAGCTTTCCGGCCTGGCCAAAGCATCCCGCGAGCCGTACCCCCACGACGACCTGAACGCATCGACTACGCGCCGCTCCTCGACCTGCTCGCCCGCCACATCGCCGACGCCGGTGACCGTCAGCAGATCCTCGGCACCACTCCGCACCGCCTGCTCGGCCTCTGACCATCAGGCGGAGTTCCCGCACGCTGCCGCCGATGCGCGGCCATCCGGACCGGCGGCAATGTCGTTGGTGCGGCGGCTCATGGCACATCAGCCCTTTCGGCGGCGCGGATGGTGGCGTCGGCATCCGCCTGGACGAGGTAGCCGTCGCGGACGTTCTGGTTCGTGACCTGGCGGACCGCGCGGACGTACTGCGCATGGGTCGGGTAGAGCTCGCGCAAGGTGGTGTCGTCGAACGGGATCCAGGTGCCGCCCTGCGCGCAGGCGCTGTCGCGGTCGGGTGTGAGGCCGGTGTTCCAGCCCGTGTTGCGTTCGGTCGGCGCGGCGACCGCGGCGAGCCGGATACCGCCCTTGATGATCTGATAGGCATCCCGCTCGGCGGTGGCCGGCCTGGTCGAGGTGTCGGTCACCTCGATCCGCGGGGCCGCGGGTGGCCGGGTACCGCGGGCGACCCAGCGGACGATGTGGTCGAACATCGCGTCGAGCACGTACTCGTAGGGCACGTTGCTGCGGGCCGGCGCCACACAGGGCGCGGTCGGCCCGGCCGGCAGGCCCGACACTCCCGCGTCGCGGAGCCGGACCGGGTTGTTCACCAGGTAGGCGTGCCGGTCGGAGTGGGACGCGCCCGCGATCTCCCAGTAGACGAACCGGCCGGTGTCCGGCTGGCGGCGAGCGGCCTGGCCGGAGAGCACGTCGTACTCGCTGGCCGTCTTGAACACTTTGGTGCTCAGGTCGGTCCGCAGTCCGACGCCGCCGTCGACGATCGCGATGGCGTCGTACACCGGTGCGATCGGGTGGACGGAGTTCGCGTACGTGGTCAGCCGGGACGCCGACTGCGACTGGCCGGTCGCGATCAGCGTCCGTACGTCGAGTCCCGGCACTGGGTTCGCGCCGCGTGGACGCCGCAGGGCCTGTGCGGCCTGGCTGAACACGTCGTAGGACAGCGCGTCGTCGGTGACCGTGCCGCCGTCGGTCAGGTCGAGTGAGCCGTACCGGCCGGGGCTCCACGCCTTGAGCCCGCGTGGGGAGTGGACGCCGGTGCCCTGGGCACTGACGCCGACCCAGACGTAGCCGGCTTCCAGCAGGTGCCGGAACGAGCGGCTCCACACGACCTCGTAGTCGAACGTGTTGGTCACGTTGTACCACTCGACGACGGCGGTGCCGTTGAACTTCTTCGGTGAGATCGGGCGCCGGACCACGATTCTCGTGCGGTACTCGTGCCCGCCGTCGACGACCGTGCCGGTGGCGCCGTCCGGCGTCGTGTAACGGTTGGCGGTGCCATCGATGAAGTACTCCTCTTCGACGTACCCGTACGCCCGGAGGTTCTGGTCGGTGGCGAAGAACGGGTAGTCGTGGGAGGGGTCACCGGGTGGTGCCTTCGCCGGGATCGGCCCGGTGACCACCGGCGAAGGCACGACCGCCGGGCCGGCGGGCGGGGTCGCGGGTGCCGATTCGGTGGCCGCGATCGGACCGGTCGCCAGGCCGGCCAGAAGGGCCGCGGCGACAAGGAAAACGCGCATCTCGGAACACCTCGATCTCGCCGGTGGACCGGGGCCGGCTGGAGCGTCGAAGAAGTACTCGCCCCCGGGTGGTGAACGTGCGGGTGAAGCGCTCGCCGGAAGATCCTTTGTGGACCTCGAGGAAGGTCCGCCAGGTGGACCCGGCGAACCGACCCACGGGACGAACGATAGGACGAAATCCGACACGGGCGCAATACACCCGATCGTCTCAACGCGCCGGGAGGCAGTCCGGGACGCGTCTCCCGGTCCGAAGTCGGGACCGCCCGACCACTTTGCCCGCAACGAGTGAAGCGCTCACTGCGGCCGCACCCTTCCCTGTTCCGACACTGGGGCGTATATGTACTACCTAGTACGTTCACGGGCAAGGAGGCCACGTGACAGCTCGAGACGGCCGTTTCCTCGTCGGTCTCATCGGTGCGGGTATCGGCACCTCGCTGAGCCCGGCACTGCACGAGCGTGAAGCCGGGAAGTTCGGGCTGGCCTACCAGTACCGCCTGCTGGACCTGGACGAACTCGGCGTTCCGGTCGGCGAGGTCGTGGCCGCGGCTCGGCTGGCCGGGTTCGACGGACTCAACATCACGCACCCGGTCAAGCAGCTCGTGCCGGCCCACCTCGATGCTCTCTCCCCCGACGCGGCGGCGCTGGCCGCGGTCAACACCGTCGTGTTCACCGGACAGGAAGCCATCGGGCACAACACGGACCTGCCCGGCTTCGCCCGTGGTCTCACGGCCGGCCTGCCGGACGCGGTACTGGAGCAGGTGGTGGTCCTCGGCGCGGGCGGCGCGGGGGCCGCGGTCACGCACGCCCTGCTGTCCCTGGGCGCGCGCGAACTCCGGGTGTTCGATGTCGACCACGAACGCGCCGGGACACTGGTCGCCTCGCTCACCGCGCGGTTCGGCGAGGGCCGGGCGACGGCGGAACCGCTGACCGCGCTCGCCGACGCGACACGTGCCGCGGACGGGCTCGTCCACGCGACGCCGACCGGCATGGAAGGACATCCCGGCCTGCCGCTGCCCGCGGACCTGCTCCACCCGAAGCTCTGGGTCGCCGACGTGGTCTACCGGCCACTGGACACGGAGTTGCTGATCGCGGCCCGGGCGCGTGGCTGCCGGGTGCTCGGCGGCGGCCGGATGGCGGTGTTCCAGGCAGCCGACTCCTTCCGTCTGTTCACCGGTCTCGAGCCGGATGTCGAGCGGATGCTGCGTCACTTCGACTCGCTCACCACGCAAGGAAGGGTGGCTGCCCATGCTCACCGTTGAGCGCCGCGGCGCGACCTCGTCTTCCGAATCCAGCAGCACCGGCGCCGCCGGCACGCGACGCCTCGGCATCGCGACGGCATGCCTGTCGGGTGCCCTCGACGACAAGCTGTCCGCCGCCGCGGCGGCCGGCTTCCACGGCATCGAAGTCTTCGAACACGACCTCGTGGCGTCCTCGTGGTCACCGAGTCGGGTACGCCAGGAATGCGCCCGGCTCGACCTGTCGATCGACTTGTACCAGCCGTTCCACGACTTCGAGGCCGTACCGCCGGACGTGCTCGCCACCAATCTCCGCCGCGCCGAGCGGAAGTTCGACGTGCTGGAGCAACTGGGCACGGACACCTTGCTGGTCTGCTCGTCCACGTCACCGCACGCGGTGGACGACGACGACCTCGCCGCCGAACAGCTGCACCTGCTCGCCGACCGGGCCGCGGCCCGCGGGCTGCGGATCGCCTACGAGGCCCTGGCCTGGGGTCGGTTCGTCGACACCTACCAGCACGCCTGGCGGATCGTGCGCCGCGCCGACCACCCCGCGCTGGGTCTGTGCCTGGACAGCTTCCACGTGCTCGCCCGCGGCGACGATCCCGCGGGAATCCGCGTCGTGCCCGCGGAGAAGATCTTCCACCTGCAACTCGCGGACGCCCCACGCCTCGTCATGGACGTGCGGGAGTGGAGCCGGCATCACCGGTCGTTCCCCGGGCAGGGTTCGTTCGACCTCACCGGTTTCGCGGGCCACGTGCTCGCGACCGGCTACGCGGGCCCGCTGTCGCTCGAGGTGTTCAACGACGTCTACCGCCAGACCGACCCGTGGCACGCGGCCGTCGACGCGATGCGCTCGCTGCTCGCCATGCAGGAGTCCGTCGTGATGAGCGGCCTTCCGCCGGCATCCCTGCTCGGCGGCCACGTGTTCACCGAACTCACCGTGGACGAGGTGTCGGGCCCGGCGATGGCGCACACGCTGACGAGGCTCGGGTTCACCCACACCGGACAGCACCGCTCCAAGCCCGTCCAGCTGTGGCAGCAGGGCGAGGCCAGAATCCTGCTGAACCTCGGGTCACAACGGACGGTCGCCCCGGGGACGGCCATGATTTCCGCACTGGCACTGGAAAGCAGCGACCCCGCCGGTTCGGCCCGGCGTGCCGAACGCCTGCTCGCGCCCGTGCTGCCCCGGGCGCGCCGTCCCGAGGAGGCGGACCTGTCGTCGGTGGCCGCGCCCGACGGCATGGAGATCTTCTTCTGCCGCAACGAGGGCTGGCCGGACGACTTCGTCCCCACCGGCAACGCGATTCCCTCGGCCCTGCTGACCGGTACCGACCACGTGTCACTCACCGAGTCGGTCGACGACTTCGACCAGAGCTCGCTGTTCTACCGATCGGTGCTCGGGCTCGAACCGGACCACACCGTCGAGCTGACCGCGCCGTTCGGGCTGATTCGCAGCCGGGCGGCGAGCGATCCGGCCCACCACGTCCGGATCACTCTCAACACCGCGCCACTGCGCCGGGGCGACTGGGCACCCGCGGTCCCCAACCCCCAGCACGTCGCGTTCACCACCAGCGACATCTTCGCCGCCGCGAAGGCCGCCCGCGCACGTGTGCTGCGTATCCCGGACAACTACTACGAGGACCTCGACGCCCGCGTCGCCCTGCCCGCCGAGCTGCTCGCCACCCTGCGCGCGCACTCCGTGCTCTACGACCGCGACGAGCACGGCGAGTACCTGCACTTCTACACCGAGATCGTCGGCTCGAGAGTGTTCTTCGAAGTGGTGCAACGCGTCGACGACTACGCCGGGTACGGCGCGGCCAACACCCCCGTGCGTATGGCCGCGCACCGCCGCAGCCGGCTGAGCGCTCTCCGGGAGACGGCGGACGCCCACGACCACGGGCACGACTACTCCCTGGCCCACCTGACCGCGCTGAGCCTGTCCCCGCCCGAACTGGTGGCTGCGGCGGCGAACGCCGGCTATCGCTACGTCGGCCTGCGCCTGACCCGGGTGACCCGGGAGGAACCGCACTACCCGCTGGCCACCGATCCCGCGCTCATGCGCGCGACGAAGGCACGTCTGGCGGCCACGGGTGTCGAGGTCCTCGACATCGAGCTCGCCCGGATGGGGCCCACCGACGAGCCACGCGACTTCCTGCGCGTCCTCGAAGCCGGCGCCGAGCTGGGCGCGCGGCACGTCATCACGCAACTTCCCGACCCCGATCCGGTCCGCAAGGTCGACCACTTCACCGAACTGTGCGACCTGGCCCGCCCGCTCGGCCTGACCCTCGACCTGGAATTTCCGTCCTGGACCGAAACCGGCGACCTCACCGAGGCCGTCCGCGTCCTGCGCGCCGCCGGCCGGCCCAACGCCGGGCTCCTGATCGACGTACTGCACTTCGCGCGGTCCGGCTCCAGCATCGACGAACTCCGCGAACTACCGCGTGAGTGGTTCCACTTCGCCCACGTCTGCGACGCACCCGGCGAAATCCCCGCCACGACCGCCGGACTGATCTACACCGCTCGCTTCGAGCGCCTGTTCCCCGGTGAGGGCGGCCTCGACGTGCCCGGCATCCTCGCCGCGCTCCCACCCGGAATCCCGTACACGTTGGAGATCCCTCGCGCGATGCTCGTCGCCCAAGTCGGCGCGAGCGAACACGCCCGCCTCGCCCTCGCCGCTACCCGCCGCCACCTCGACGCGGTCAGGTTTCAGGCGGCGAACTGATCGTCCGGCGTGCCTGCGCGCCGGGCGAACGCCGGAGCTCGCTCAGGTCGCAACCCCACGCCGACGAGATACACCGCGAACGTGCGCAGGACCGGCAACCACTGTGCCGCGGTCATGAGCCGGCCCGCCGGACCTGCCTGCCTCCGGACACGAGGGGGCCGGCGAGGTCGGCGTGCATGATCCGCTGCAGGGCCTGCACCAGCAGCAGCGACGGCAACCGGCGCCGCCGGATCCGGGCCAGGTCCACCGCGCTCACCGCGCCCCGCTGTAGCCGCCCGGCCAGCAGGGCCGCGGTCGCGACGGCGTCCTGGACGGCGAGGTTGATGCCCACACCCCCGACCGGCGACATGGCGTGCGCGGCGTCCCCGATGCACATCAAGCCCTCGACGTGCCACCGGCGCAGCCGGTTGAGCCGGACGTCGAGAAGCTTGACGTCGTCCATCGAGACCAGCTCGCCGACCCGGTCGGCGTACTCCGGGAGGAGTTCGGCCACATCACGCCGGAACGCGTCGATGCCGCGGGCACGCAGCCGGCTGTCGGTGCCCTTGCGGGCGACATACCCGATCTGGAAGTAGCCCTCCCGCGGGATGACGATCGCGAACCGTCCCCGGCCCGGCCGCCGCGTCAGCCGGCCGATCTGTTCGCCTGCCCGACGCGAGAGCCGGAACCACCAGGTGTCGAACGGAACGCCGAACTCGGTCACCCCCAGCCCGGCCGCCGCGGGCAGGACCGAACTCCGGCCGTTGCACGCCACCGTGAGGTCGGCCCGGATCTCGCCTTCGACGTCCTCGCCGCCGGGCCCGCTCGTGCGGTAGCGGACTCCGGCGACCCGGCCGCGCTCGTGGATCAGCGAGGTCACCGCCGTACCCGTTTCGAGCCGGAACGCCGGCTCCGCCCGCGCGGCGTCGGCGAGCAGATTCAGCAGGTCCCACTGGGGAACGATCGCCACGTACGGATGCCGCACGCCCCACCTGCGCAACGCGCCGAAATCACCGATCCGCCGGACCCCGCCGTCGCCGTCGGGCAGGACCACGTCGGTGATCCGCGTCTGCGGCAGCCGTGCGAACCGCTCCCCCAGTCCCAGCTCGTCGAGCAGCTGCAGGGTCGCCGGATGCACGGTGTCGCCGCGGAAGTCGTGCAGGAAGTCCTCGTGCTTCTCCAGCACCGTGACCTCGACCCCGGCCCTCGCGAGCAGCAGCCCCAGCACCATGCCCGCCGGGCCACCGCCCACGACGCAACACGTCGTCCGCTCCACAGCGTCCCCCCGTCGACCGCACCCCACCACCTTGTACACCCGACGGGCCGGCAGTCTCGGGCCCGCGGCGCGGACGGGAGTATTCAGGGCAGCTTTGCCGCACGAACGTTCCCTAGGAGGATCGGCAGATGTGCTGCGCGGCCAGGTATCCGAAGACCAGCCCGGCTCCGATCTGGCACCCCGGCCCCGGGTACTCCGAGGCGGTCGTCGACATCGCGTCGTTGCCGCACGCGTACAGCCCGCGCACCGGATCACCGTGCTCGGCGAGAACCTGGGCGTTCGCGTTGACGCGGAGGCCCAACGTGGTCGCCAACGGGGTGGGGACCACGGCGATCGCGTAGAACGGCGGCTGCTCGATGGCTCCGACGTGGTTCGCCGCACCGACAGTCCTCTTCAGACCACAAGGGTCGACGCCGATCGTCTCGGCGAGTTCTTCGATGGTCCGTCCGATGTGGAGGTAGCCATCCTCGATGTGCCGGCGGAGAACGTTCCCCCGGGCGTGGGGACGGATCATGCCCAGCCCGTGCCGCTTCAGCGTGTGCGCGTCGAGGATCAGCCACGCCGGGATCGCGTCCGTCGCGGCGTACATCGCCCGGACGAAACGGTGGTAGGACACCGACTCGTCCACGAACCGCCGGCCCGCCGCGTTCACCGCCACGATGCCCGGCTTGGCTCGATCCCAGATGTGCGGGAAAACCGCCGTGGACCCGTTCCGCCGGCGCCCGAGCGAACTCGGGAACCACATCGCGTTGTCGTCGCGCGGCTCGGCCAGGACGCCGCCGACCGACCGGGCCAACGCGATGGTGTCACCCGTGGCGCCTTCGGCGGCCGGTGTGAACTGCGGCGTCGGCGACGGCAGGTGCTCGGCGCGCAGGTCCGGGTTCGCCGGGAACCCGCCGCCGGCGAGGACGACGCCGCGGCGGGCCGTCACGCGCACCAGCCGCCCTCGGTGGGACACGACCGCACCCGTCACCCGGCCCGAGGCATCGGTCGTCAGCTCGGTCGTGCGCGCGGTGAACCAGACGTCCCCGGAGCGGCGCGTGAGCTGGTCGTAGAGGGCGGCGACGAGCGCGTTGCCCATGGTCAGGCGCGTCCCGCGAGGGTGGCGGAGGCGGTCGAACACCCACCTCGCGCCGAGGCGGAGGGCCAGTGCCGTCGCGCGCACCGAGACGTCGAACACCTTCACCAGCTGGTCGGCCTCGCGCCGGCGGATCATGAGCGTCCCGCCGAACAACGCGAACTCCGGTATCGGCCACCGCACCCGGCCGAAGCCGGCGAGCCGCCGGGCGTCGAACGGGTGCGGCTCGAGCGCCCTGCCGACACCGGATCCGGGCAGGTCGGGGTGGTAGTCGACGACGCTCGCCGAGTGCAGGAAGCCGAGCCCAAGCCGTTCGAAGAACTCGATCGCCTCGGGCCCGTGGTGCAGGTAGGACTCCCGCAGTTCGCGCGGCGCCCGGTCGCCGACGAGCGCGTCGAGGTACCGGCCCGCCTCCGCGACGTCGGCGGCCGGGTCGGGCTGGTGCCGGTGGCCCGGGATCCATGACGTCCCGGCCGAGTAGGCGCTCGTGCCACCCAGCCACTCCGTCTTCTCCAGCACCAGCACCGAAAGTCCCTCGGCAGCCCCGGCGACGGCCGCCGCGAGGCCGGCCGCGCCGGAGCCGAGGACGAGCAGGTCGACCTCGGTCACGCCTGGGCCGGCAGCACGGTCGGCAGGATCGACGGCGGCATCGGGCCCTTGTTCCGCCGGCCCTGCGTCGTCTCTTCCCAGGCGTGGGCCAGGATCCCGACGCTGCGGCTGAGCACGAACAACCCCCTCGCGAGCGGCGGCGGAAACCCCAGCTCGGCGTAGATCACCGCGGTGGCGCCATCGATATTCATCGGGATCGGCTTGGACCGGCCCCTGTTCAGCAGTTCCTCCACCGCACGCGCCGCGCGCAGATGGCTCCCCGCCACGACACCATCGGCGACGGCCTCGTCCACCAGCCCCAGCAAGGGATCCCGGCGCGGGTCACGCGGGTGGAAGCGGTGACCGAAGCCGGGCAGGTAGCGGCCGTGCTTCCGGAAGTCCGTCACGACGGCTTCGGTCGCGGCTTCGAGGGACTCGCCGGCGGCTTCGCGCTCGACGATCGCCGACAGCAGTTCGACGCACTGCTGCCCGGCGCCGCCGTGGGAGTCGCCCAGCGCGTTGACCCCGGATGCCATCGCGTTGTTGAGGCCCACTCCGCAGGTCGCCGTCATCCGCGCGATCGCGATCGACGGCGCTTGCGGACCGTGGTCCACCGACGCCACCATCGCGGCTTCGAGCAACGCCGCTTCCCGGGCCGACGGGCTCGTCCCGCGCACCATCAGCCAGATCGTGGCGACGAAACCGTGGGAGCCGATCAGCTCCTGCACCGGGATTCCGCGCAGTTCGACCACGCCCGGTTCCATGCGGCAGATCGCGGTGGCCCACCAGTCGGCCACGGCAGTCGTTCCGGCGTCCATTTTCAGTCCTTGTCCACGGGCGCGAACGACCGTTCCGGAGCGGGCCGCGGGATTCGAGGTTCGTCGTTCCACCGGCGGGCCAGCAAGATGGCTTCCTCGTTGTGTTCGCCGAGCAACGGAGGCCGCGCGCTCGGCCGCAGCGGTTCGCCGTCCAGGAGGACGCCGTTGCCGCTGGCGCGCAGGACGCGCTCGGACTCGCCGGGAAACGGCAGTTCCGTGAAGAAGCCGCGATGGGCGAGCTGCTCGGACTCCAGCGCTTGGGGCACGGTGAGGATCCGGGCCGCCGGCACCCCCGCGGCGGACAGCAGCTGCTCCCATTCGAGCGCGGGCCGCGCGCGCAGCGCCTTGTTCAGCTCGGCGTCGAGGTCCGCGCGGTGGGCCTTGCGGTCCTCGCGGTCGGCGAAGCGGGGGTCGGTGGTCAGTTCGGGCCGCCCGACCAGCGAGCACAGGGTGACGAACTGCTCCTGCCGGTTCGCCGCGATGTTCAGCGGGCCGTCCGCCGCGAAGAAGGTGCCCGAGGGCGCCGCCGTCGCGTTGTCGCGCCCCATCGGGACCGGTGGGACGCCGCTGATGACGTAGTTCGAGACCACCCAGCCCATGGCCGAAATGGACGCCTCCAGCATCGAAAGGTCCACAAAGGACCCTTCGCCGGTGCGGTCCCGGCCGACCAGGGCGGCCGAGATGGCCAGGGCCGCCATCAGCCCGCCGACGGTGTCGGAGACCGGGAACCCCACGCGCAGCGGTGCTGTCTCCGGCGTGCCGGTCACGCTCATCATGCCCGAAAGGCCCTGGATGATCTGGTCGTAGGCCGGGGCCTGGCTCATCGGTCCGCTTTGGCCGAACCCGGAAATGGCGCAGTACACCAGTTTGGGATTCAGCGCGCGCAGGCTTTCCCAGCCGAAGCCGAGCCGGTCGAGCACGCCGGCGCGGTAGTTCTCGAGGACGACGTCCGCGCCGCGGACCAGGTCCTGGAAGAGTTCTCGCTGACCGGTGTCCTTCAGGTTCAGCTCGATCGACTTCTTGCCGGCGTTCTGCGCCAGGAACGACGTGCCGATCCCGGCCCGGTTCAGGGCCGCGTCCGGCCCCAGGTTCCGGGCGAGGTCGCCCGAACCCGGCAGCTCGACCTTGACCACCTCGGCGCCGAACAGCATCAGCTGGTAGCTGCAGTACGGCCCGGCGAGGACGTTGGTCAGGTCGAGCACCCGGATCCCGCGAAGCGGTCGTTTCGTCATTCCCTCTCCTTGCACCTGGCGACGAGCCCGGCCGGAGTCAGCCGGCGAACGGATGGTCGAATCCCCGCTCGCTCATCCGCGTTGCGGACTCGGTGAGGTCGGCGACGAACTCGGCGATCCGGTCTTCCGAGAACCGGACGGTGGGACCGCTCAACGACAACGCGGCGGCGACAGCACCGTTCTTGCCGAGCACGGGAACCGCCACGGCCGACAGACCTGCTTCGCGTTCGCCGTGACTCACCGCGTACCCCTGGTCCGCCGCCTCGGTCAGTCCTTTGTGGATGCTGTCCGCGTAGTCGGCACCGGCCGGGGAACTGCGCGCGATCCTCTTCAGCAAAGCAGGAGAAGCGTCGCGGAGCAAGACTTTCGACGAAGCGCCGCCCCACAACGGGAGTTCGTCACCGACCCGCACGACGTGCCGCAGGGGTTGCGGGCTTTCTTGCTGCGCAACGCAAACCCGGTACATGTCCCGCCGGACGTAGAGGTTCACCGTCTCCCGTTGCCGGTCGCCGAGCTCGCGCATCAGCTGCATCATCTCCGCCGGCAGCTCCCAGCTCTGCCGCGCGAGGTGAGCCCACCGCCACAGTCCGGGTCCGGCCATGTAGCCCTTGCTGGTCGACCACAGCAACCCGTTGAGCTCCAAGGTCTGCGCCAGCCGGATGGCCGTCGTCTTCGCGAGACCTGTCGCTTTCACGATGTCGGAGATCGTGACGGTCGGCCGTTCGTCGGTCAGCAACCCGAGAATGTCCAGGGCGCGCTGCACGCTCCGGACGCCGCCCCCCTCACCGGACGAGCCCTGCTCCTCGGCCCCGTCAGCCTTCATCTCTGCACACCCTTCGTCGCATTGCGGGTCCCCGGCCGGTGGACCAGTTGGCAACAGTTTCAGATCCCGCTCTTGCCACCGGTAGGCGGCTGACCGTACGTTACACGGAGTCCGTAGAGCGGTCCAGATGTGCCGTTTGATGGTTCACAAGGGAGTGTGGCGGTGCTGGAGCAGATCCTCGAAGCCGCGAAATCCGATAGCCCGATCGAGGCCGCCGCGTTCGTCGCCGGGCAGTGGTCCCGAGCCGGATCACGGGCCGATCGCATCGGCCCCTACCTGCGAAAAGTGGTGTCCACGTCGTTCACCGCGGACGACGGCCAGGTCGCCCGCGCGGTCCGGTACGCCGCCGCGTCCGCGCCCGTCGTCGCACGCCTGGCCCCGGCCTCCCGCGCGGCGATCCTCGAGCGAGCGTCGCGACTGGCTCACGAGCACCGGGACGGCATCGCCCGGCTGATCGCCCTCGAACTCGGAAAGCCGCTCAAGGACGGGCGGGGCGAGCTCGACCGGGTCGCCGACACCTTCGCCGTCTGCGCCGCCGAAACCCGCCACATCGGCGGGGAGAACCTGCCGGTCGCCGGCTGGGAACGCGGAGTCGGCAACACCGCCCTGACCTACCGCGCCCCGGCCGGGGTGGCCCTGGCGATCACGCCGTTCAACGCGCCGGCGAACCTGCTCGCCCACAAGCTCGGGGCGTCCTTCGCCGCCGGGAACACCACGCTCGTCAAGGCCCCGCCCCAGGCCCCGGCCACCACGGCCGCGGTCGTGGCACTGCTGCTGGAAGCGGGCATGCCGCCGGAAGCGGTGCAGTTGCTGCACGGCGGCGGTGACGTCGGAGCGGCCCTGTGCGCGGCCCGCGAAGTCGCCGTCATCAGCTTCACCGGCAGCGCGGAGACCGGCAACGCCGTCGCCCGGGCCGCCGGGGCGAAACGGCTGGTGCTCGAACTGGGCGGCAACGCCGCGACGCTGGTGTGCGCGGACGCCGACATCGCCCTCGCCGCCAAGACCTGCGCCCGCACCGGCTACAGCAACTCCGGCCAGAGCTGCATCTCCGTCCAGCGCGTGTACGTGCACCGCAGCCGGTTCGAGGACTTCCTCACCGCGTTCCGCACCGAGGTCGAGGGCCTGCGGGTCGGCGATCCCCTGGACGAGGCCACCGACGTCGGTTCGATGGTCGACGACGAAGCCGCGGCCCGCGTCGAAAAGTGGACCTCCGAAGCGGCGGCCGGGGGCGCGCGAGTACTGCTGGGCGGCACTCGCGACGGGGCCACGCTGCTGCCCACCATCGTCGCCGACCCTTCCCCGGAAGCCACCGTCGTCGTCGAGGAGGTCTTCGGCGCGCTGGTGGCCGTGCTGCCGTTCGACGACCTCGACACGGTGATCGCCTCGTGCAACGCCAGCCGGTTCGGCCTGCAGGCCGGCATCTTCACCCAGGACATCAGCGCGATCTTCACCGCGTGGCGCGACCTGCAGGTCGGCGGGCTGATCGTCAACGGCTCGTCGAACTTCCGCCTGGACCACGTGCCCTTCGGCGGGGTCAAGGACTCCGGCTTCGGCCGCGAGTCCCCCGCGCCCATGATCGACGACTACACCGTCGTCAAGACCCTCGTGCTGCGCAACCTGTCCATCTGGGGCGAGCAGTGACCGAAACCGCCGAGCGACCGAGGAGTTCGACTTCGATGAGCGCCCCCGCCCCGACCATCACCGCCGCCGACGCGCTCGTGCGCCAGCTGGAGTCCTACGGCGTCGAGTACGTCTTCGGCCTGTGCGGGCACACCAACATCGCCTTCCTGGACGCCTTGGGCCGCAGCAGCATCAAGTTCGTCATGGCGCGTCACGAGCAGGCCGCCGCGCACGCCGCCGACGGGTACGCCCGCGCCACCGGCAAGCCCGGCGTCCTGCTGGTCCACGTCGGGCCCGGGATGATGAACGCGGTCACCGGCGTGGCCACCGCGGCGTTCGACTCCGTGCCGCTGATCACGATCTCCGGCGACATCCCGTCGTACTACCACGGCCGGCACCCGCACCAGGAAGTCAACCTGCACGCCGACGCCGACCAGACCGCCATCTACCGCCCCTTCGTCAAGCGGGCCTGGCAGGTGCACCGCGCCGAGGACCTCGCCCGGTTCACCGAGCGCGCGTTCTGGACGGCGACCTCGGGCCGCCCCGGTGCCGTGCTGCTCAGCGTCCCGATGGACCACTTCTCCCGCGAAGTCCCGCTCGTCGAGTACCCGCTCGTCGCGCACACGGCGAAGCCCGCGCTCTCGGACGCCGACGCCCAGCGGATCGCGCAGGTGCTGGCCGGCGCCGAACGTCCGCTCGTCTACCTCGGCGGCGGCCTGCGCTCGCCGGAGGGCCGCGCGGCCCTGCTCGAACTCGTCGAGCACCTCGACATCCCGGTGGCCCACTCCCTGATGGCCAAGGGCACCCTGCCCGACCGCCACCCGCTCGTCATGGGCATGACCGGGTTCTGGGGTCTCGAGCTGACCAACGAGTACACCCGCAAGGCCGACGTCGTCCTCGCGCTCGCGACCCGGTTCGCCGAGACCGACGCCAGCTCGTGGAACGACGAGTACACCTGGGCCTTCCCGCCCGGCCGGCTGATCCAGATCGACCTCGACGCGGCCGAAATCGGCCGCAACTACCCCGTCGAGATCGGCGCGGTCGCCGACGTGAACCACGCCGTGCCGGCCATCACCGCCGCCGTCATGGACCTGGTGCCCGAGCCCGTCGAGCGGGCCGACGTCCGCGAGCAGATCGGCACCGTCCGCGCGGACCTCTTCTCGGCGAGCCAGGAACGCGGCCGCAGCACCGACTTCCCGCTGCGCCCCGAACGGATCCTCGAGGACCTGCGCACGACGCTCCCAGCGGACGCCGTGCTCGTCACCGACGTCGGCTGGAACAAGAACGGCGTCGCCCAGTGCTACGAACTGCCCGAAGAGGGCCGGTTCATCACCCCGGGCGGCGCGTCCACGATGGGCTTCGGCCCGGCGGCCGCCGTCGGCGTGCAGCTGGCCCAGCCGGACCGGGTCGTCGTCGCGCTGGTCGGTGACGGCGGGATGAGCGCCCAGCTCCCCGCGGTGCCCCTGGCTGTCGAGCAGGGCCTGCCCGTCCTGTTCGTCGTGATGAACAACCGGGCGCACGGCACCATCGCGGACCTGCAGGCCCACAACTTCGGCCAGAGCTTCGGCTGCGAGTTCCGCGACCAAGACGGCAACCCCTTCTCCCCCGACTTCGCGGCCTTCGGCCGATCCTGCGGCGCCGACGGCTACACCGTCGAACGCCCCGAGGACCTCGCCGCCGCACTGCGTGAGGCGATCGCGAACCGGCGCCCCGCCGTGCTCGACGTCCCCATGGTCAACGAGCCGGTGCCGACGCCCGGCCACTGGAACATCAACGACATCTACCAAGGCGTCTTCGAATGACCCCCGCCACCGCACACAACGGAGTGTCCGCCATGCACCGACCCGGAATCAGACGACTCGTCGCGTCGATGACACTGCTGGCCGCCGGAGCGGCCGCCGCCTGCAGCGCGCCCGGCAGCTCCTCGCAGTCCACTTCGGACAGCAGCGGCCCGGTCAAGATCGCGGTGGTCAACGCGCAGAGCGGCCAGCTCAGCTCGCTCGGCGCGTGGGAGTACAAGGGCGCCAAGCTCGCGGTCGACCAGTGGAACGCCAAGGGCGGGGTGAACGGCCGCAAGATCCAGCTCGACGTCTTTGACGACGCCGGCGACCCCACCGTCGGCACCAACCTGGCGCGCAAGATCTCCAGCGAGGGCTACATCGCGATGATCGGCACCGCCGAGAGCGCGGTCACCGTGGCGATGGCGCCGGTACTGCAGCAGGCGAAGATCCCGAGCATCACCTCCGGGCAGTCGCCGTCCATCATCGCGGTGAAGAGCCCCTTCCAGTTCCTCAACGGCCCGACGAGCACGACCTACGACGAGACGCTCGCGAAGTACCTCGTGGACCAGAAGGGCCAGAAGAACATCGCGTTCATCACCAACAACGGCTCCTACGGCAAGGGCGAGCACGACGCGTTCGGCAAGGCTTTGGCCGGTCGCGGCGTCACGCCGGTCGACGATCAGGTCGTCACCACCGACCAGAAGGACTTCAGCGCCGCGCTGACCTCCATCCGGCAGAAGAACCCGCAGGTGCTGTTCGTCGGGACCGAGGAGGTCGAGGCGGGGCTGATCGTCAAGCAAGCCCGCGAGCTGGGCATCACCGCGACCATCGCCGGCGCCGCCCCGATGGGCACGACGGTGTACCTCACCACCGCCGGCGCGAGCAACGCCGAGGGCACCGTCGTCAGCAGCCCGTACCTGAGCAACGAGACCAGCGACGCGGCCCGCCAGTTCGCCCAGGCCTACAAGGCGGCCTACAACGAGGACGCGGAACTGCACGGCGCCAAGGCCTACGACGGCACCAGCATCTTCCTCACCGCCCTGAAGACCTCGAACGGCGCCACCGGCCAGCAACTGGCCGACGCCATCCGCGGCACCAAGTACCCCGGCCTGCTCGGCACCTTCACGTTCGACCAGACCGGGGTCGGCATCCACGCCACGTCGATCGGTGTCATCACCGGCGGCAAGCTCATCGCGGCTCCCGCCAGCTGACTCGCCCCGAGGGGCCGCGCGGACCCGCGCGGCCCCCGCCGGTGAAAGGACCCCCATGCAAGTTCTGCTCCAGACCCTCGTCGGCGGGCTCAGCTTCGGCGCTGTCTACGCCCTCGTCGCGATGGGCTTCTCGATCGTCTACCGCACCATGGGCCTGGTGAACTTCGCCCACGGCCAGGTGGTCATGGTCGGCGCCTACGCCGCCTCGACGTTCTACATGTCTTCCCGGCTCCCGTTCATCCTCGCCATCGTGGTCGCCATGGTGGTGACCGGGCTCATCGCGCTGGTCATGGAGCGGGTACTGCGGCCCTTGGAGAACAAGGACTTCGACCTCATGCTGATCGGCACGATCGGCTTCGGCGTCGTGCTCGAATCGCTGGCCACGATCATCTGGGGTGCCACCGGGCACGCGGTCCCCACGCCCGTGGAGACCGGGCCGCTGGACCTGTTCGGTGTGCGCGTCCGCACCTACAACCTCGTGGTGCTGGGCATCGCCGCCGTCGCCACCGTCCTGCTCCTGCTGTTCCTGCAGCGCACCAAGCGCGGTGCCGCGATGCAGGCGGTGGCCATGGACCACGAAGCCGCGACGGCCGTCGGCATCCACGTCGGGCGCAGCAACGCCATCGCGTTCGCCATCGGCGCGGGCCTAGCCGCCCTCGCCGGCGGGCTGGTCGGCCCGCTGCTGTACGTCAGTCCCACGCTGGGCGGCACCCTGGGCATCAAAGGATTCGCCGCGGCCATCCTCGGTGGCTTCGGCAACATCGGCGGCGCGATCGCGGGCGGGCTCGCCATCGGCTTGCTCGACTCGTACGCCTCCGGGCAGTTCCAGGGCTATTCGGACCTGGTGGTGTTCCTGGCCTTCACGGTCATCATCATGGTCCGGCCGACCGGGTTCTTCGGCGAACGGACGGTGAACCGGGCATGAGCACTGGGACATCCGGAGCTTCGCCCCGGGCCGGGGGCTCCGCCACCCGGAACCCCCGAAAAGCAACCTTGCTGGGTACCAGATCCGCCGCGATCAAGGTGATCTCCGTCGCCGCGATCGCGGTCGCCGCCTGGTTCCTGCCCTACGGGCTGGACACCTACGGCATCCACGTCGTCAACATCGCGGTGGTGTTCGCGCTCTTGGCCGTCGGCCTCGGGCTCGCGATGGGCGTGGCCGGGCAGATCAACCTCGCCCAGGTCGCCTTCTTCGGCATCGGCTCCTACGCCCTGGCCATCTTCACGACGACGTCCGGGCTCGGCTTCTGGGTTTCGGCCGTGCTCGCGATGCTGGCCACCGCGCTGGCCGGGCTCTTCGTCGGCATCCCGGCGTTGCGGGTCCAGTCGCACTACCTCGGCATCGTGACCCTCGGCCTGGCGCTGGCGTTCACCAACTGGGTCACCAACGCCCAGATCGCCGGCGGCGCGTCGGGTATCAACGGGATCCCGGCCCCGCCGCTGTTCGGCATCGACCTGACCAACGAGTACCTGTACTACTACTTCGAGCTGATCGTCTTCGGGCTCGCCATCGCCTTCGCCGTGTTCCTCGTCCGCACCGCGCTCGGCCGGCGGCTGCGGGCGATGCGCGACGATTCACTCGCCGCCGGCGCGGTCGGCGCACCGGTGTCACTGCTGCGCATGACGGCGTTCCTCACCGCCAGCGTCTACGGCGGTGCCGCGGGCGTCCTGTACGCCGGGCTGATCCACTACATCGCACCCGAATCGTTCAGCGTGGCCAACATGTTCCTGCTGCTGGCGATGGTCATCATCGGCGGCCGGCAGAGCATCGTCGGCTGCGTGATCGGCGCGATCGTGCTCTCCCTGGTGCGCGAAGCGCTGGTCGACTTCTCCGTTTACGCGCAGCTGGGCTACGGGTCCGTCGTGGTGCTGATGGTCGTCTTCGCGCCCACCGGGCTGGCCGGCCTCCCCCAGCGGATCCGGACCGCGGTGCGACGCCGGAGGCACAAGCAGGCGGGCGTGTTGCGGGAATTCCGCCCGTACGAGCCCACCACCGGGGAGGCGACCGCCGGTTCCCTCGAGATCTCCGGGATCACCAAGCAGTTCAAGGGTCTCCGCGCCCTCGACGGCGTGACGCTGTCGGTCGCGCCCGGCGAGATCCGCGGCATCGTCGGGCCCAACGGCTCCGGGAAGACCACGCTGTTCAACGTGATCAGCGGGATCTACACCACCGGCGGCGGCACCGCGAGCTTCAGTGGCCGGCAGCTACTCGGGCAACGCCCGCACCAGCTGTCCCAGCACGGCATGGCGCGGACGTTCCAGAACCTGCGGCTGTTCGGGCAGATGACGGTCGAGGAGAACCTCCTGGTCGCCCTCGACCGCACGCCGATGCGCTCGGCGTGGCAGTATGTGGTGTGGCCGATCGGCATCTGGCGCCACGAACGGCGGCTGCGACGCGCGGCAGCGGAGCTGCTGGACCGCTTCGGCCTGACGGACTTCGCCGACGCCGCTCCTCGCTCACTGCCGTACGGCATCCAGCGGCGGGTCGAACTGGCCCGGGCGATGGCGGCCGAACCCAGTCTGCTGCTGCTGGACGAGCCCGCCGCCGGCCTCAACGGCCAGGAGGTCGGGCAGCTGCGGGAGATCGTGCGGTCCATTCGCGACAGTGGCGTGACGGTGGTGCTGATCGAGCACAACATGGGCCTGGTCATGTCGCTGTGCGACCGGGTCACGGTGCTGGCGAGCGGCCGGGTGATCGCCGAAGGCACGCCCGCGGAGGTCGCCGTCCAGCCGGACGTCATCGAGGCCTACCTCGGCGACTCGTTCAGCACGGCCGAGGTCGTGGAAGCCGTGGAGACGGAGGCGCTGCAGTGAACCCCTCGACCCGAGGCGACCTGGTCGTCGAGGACCTCGCCGTGCATTACGGCGGGGTCCAGGCGGTCAACTCCGTGTCGTTCACCGTCGGCGCCGGCCGCTGCCTGGGCATCATCGGGGCCAACGGCGCCGGCAAGACGTCGACGTTGAAGGCGCTGATGGGGCTGGTCCCCCGCAAGGTGGGGACGCTCCGCCTCGGTGACCAGGACCTGACGAAGGTGAAGCCGAAGGACATCGTGCGGCACGGCATCGGCTACGTCCCCGAGGGCAGGCACGTGTTCACCGGGCTGAGCGTGGAGAAGAACCTCCTGCTCGGCGCGTACCTGCGCTCGTGGAAGGGCAAGACGCAGGAGAAGCTCGCCGAGGTCTACGAGATGTTCCCGGTCCTCGGCGAGATGCAGCACCGCCTCGCCGGGGCGCTGTCCGGGGGCCAGCAGCAGATGCTGGCGATCGGGCGCGCTCTGATGTCCGAGCCCCGGCTGGTGCTGCTGGACGAGCCGTCGATGGGGCTGTCGCCGAAGCTGGTGGAGGAGATCCTCGGCACGCTGCAGCGGCTGTCCTCGTCGGGGCTCGGGCTGCTGCTGGTGGAGCAGAACGCGAAGCTGACGTTCGAGGCCACGGAGACGTGCGTGGTCATGGAGAACGGGCGGATCGCGATGACCGGCAGCTCCGCCGAGCTGGCGCACGATCCGCTGGTCCGCCAGATCTACCTCGGGTTGTAGGACTTGCGTCGCGCGCCCGGCCGTGGAGTCCACGGCCGGGCGTTTCTCCGTGCTCAGCAAGTGTCGTCGTCGCTTTGCAGGCTGGTGCTGCGGCAGTCGAGCCGTTTCCCACTTGTGGTGTGCGTCGCTCCGCACCGGCGGAGGCAGCTGAAGGTGTCCACCCGGAGCTCGCCGTCGATGCTCGCCGACCGGGTAGAGCCGGGTCGCGGCGGCGGCGACCGCGGCCCCTCTGCTCACCTCAGTTGATGAAAGCGGAGCGACGAAATGCAGTTGTGAAGCCGCGTGTCAATCGGTGCATACCCAAGTCGGCCGCGCCTACAATGCGGCATGCGAAACTTCGGCGGCACACGTGGCCGTTGACTGGCCGGCTTGCGGGTTGGCGGTGTACGAGAGCGAGCCGTGCTCTGGAGCCCGGGTCGAGGGATTCCGTCGGTGTCTCGTTCACCTCGACCCGACCGACCGCGCTCTCTACTTCGACCGCCTCGAACCAGGCGCCGACGTCGATGCCCGAGGAACTTCACTCGATGAGGACCTCGTCGCCGAACTCGTGAAGGCAACCGGCGTCTTCGGCGAGCTCAACTTGGCCATGGCGAAATTCGGGAATACCGGCAAGCTCGGGCCACTGCTTGCCCGCCGGCTCATTCTCGATGAGGCCACGTTCGCGCGGGACGTCGTCATCGAAGCGCATGCCACCTGGGTGAGCTGTGTGGGCACTCGGTTCGACAACGGCGTGACGCTCCGAACGTGCAACTCTCTGATTGTCGCGGAGAGAGTGGTCCTGGGAGCCCCCTCGACGATTGCGAGTGCCGTCGCCGACGCTTCGGCGTTGAATGAATTCGACTGGTATCCCTCCTGGGAAAAGCAGCTTCGCGACGCGGATATAGCCACCCCGGCGCTGTTGTCGCTACGTGAAACCGACGTGAGCAAGCTCGTGCTGGTCGACGTCGACTTGCGTTGGTGTCTGTTCGCCGGTGCACACCGCCTGGATCAGCTTCGCTTCGAAGGGGACTGCTGGTGGAACAGCTTGGCCGATCGCAGGATTGCCACCCGGCGAACGATGCTCGCTGAGGAGTACCTTGCGAACGGGGGCCCCTTGTTCAAACACCACCCCTTCGTCCCCGATATAGAGGTGTTCGTCCCGTGGGAACGAGTCGCGGGCCTGTACCGGTCACTGCGCAAAGCACTCGAGGACAGCAAGAACGAGGCCGGAGCCGGGGATTTCTACTATGGCGAAATGGAGGCACGTCGCCGGCATTTTGGAGCCCCTTGGGCCGAGCGAATGGTCTTGTGGGCCTACTGGCTCCTTTCCGGGTACGGGCAGCGTGCCGGACGCGCAGTCACCGCACTGGGCGTGCTCGTCTCGACGGTGGCTGTGCTGCTCTTCACCGTCGGCATGCCGGCAACCCAGGCCGGAACCTGGCCGCGGATCGATCAGTCGCTGCGGATCGCGACGAACGCTGTGGTGTTTCGGGATGCGGGTCAACAGCTGACCAGTCCCGGCAACTGGACAGTCATGATCGCCCGGTTCCTGGGACCGCTCCTGCTGGCTCTCGCGGTACTCGCGATTCGCGCCCGGGTGAAGCGCTAGCGGCGGTCCGGACCGCCGGGTCGCCGGACCGTCCGGCCGGGAACATTCCGGCCGGACGTCTCGCCACTCAGAGGTTTCAGCGGCAGAACGGCGCTGCCCCCGCGGCGGACTTGATGCCGTTCGCGATCAGCGTCTGGAAGTACGCCGCGCCGTCCGCGGTCGTCGTGTTCGTGAACGCCCAGCTCTCGTGGCCCAGCGTGGTCACCCACGACCGGCCGCCGTCGTAGTACTGGCACCACGCGACCGGGTGATTGTCCCCGTGCCCGGGATGTCCCATCGAGCCCTTCACGCCCTTGGCGAGCGTTGACTCGTCGACCTTGGCCAGGAACCGCACGTTGCTGGGGAACGGCACGAGGTTGTACCACTCGTCGGTGAAGGCCCAGCGGTTCGGCAGGCCCTTCGTCGACACGTCGTTGCGGTCCACCGTCTGCACCACGCCGGCCTGTGCGGGGCCGTGGTCGTAGTAGTTCGCGCCGCCGAGCAGGCCTTCGTACCAGGGGAAGTTGTATTCGGTGCCGAAGGCGTTGTGGATGCCGACGAACCCGCCGCCACCCCGGATGTACTGCCGCAGCGACGTCTGCGCCGCGTCGTCCAGGGTGTCGCGCGTGGTGCTCATGAAGATGACCGCGTTGTACTTGAACAGGGTGTTCGGGCTGGCGAGCTGGGTGACGTCTTCGGTCCAGTCGACGGCGAACCCGTTCTTCCTGCCCAGCTCGATCAGCCCGTTCTGCGCGACGTTCGCCGCGGTCAGCGGCGGGTTCAGGCCCGGCCCGAGCGCCGGCCCCAGGTTCGCGTGGCGCGGTCCGGCTGTGCGCGAGTAGACCAGGACCTTGACGCCCTTGCTGAGGTCGAAATTGCCCCAGTTGTGATAGCAGCGCGGGTCGAGGCCGCGGCAGACGCCGTAGTCCGGGTCGCCGAGCGCCTGGGCGCCCTGCTGGTTCTTCCCGTCGTGGGCCGAGGCGGGCATCCCGATCAGCGCGGCCGTGGTCAGCGCCGCGGTCACCGCGCTGCCGACCATCGTCACCAACGTTGTTGATCTCTTCTTCATGGTGTTCCGACCTTTCTCCGGGCACGGCGGTGCCACGGGGTTCATGGGGGGGAGGGAGCGGGTTACAGCTCGAGCAGCAGGCCGTCGGCGGCCACGGCCGCTCCCGCGGCGGTGACGTCGGCCAGCTCCGGGGCGTCCGGCAGGACAAGCGGATTGGTGTTGTTCAGGTGGGTGAACAGGTACCACGGCCCAGGGTGGGCCTCGATCAGCGGGAGCTGATCGCGCGCGGCGAGGTGTCCCATGCTCGACGCCGGGCGGGTCGCGCCCATCTCGTCTTCGGTGAAGAAGGTGCCGTCCAGGGCGACGACATCCGCGCCTGCGATCATCTTCTCGAACTCGGGACTCCAGGCGGCGAGGCCCGGAGCGTAGACAAAGGACCGTCCGTCGGCGTCGAACCGGTACGCGCACACCGAGTCCCCCGCGGCCAACGCGCTCGCGTACCGGGGTTGCTTGGCACTGAGTACGGTCGCCGTGACCCGGAGACCACCGGCCAGCTCGACCGGCTCGCCGTCACGGACGGCGTGCCGCCGCACCCGGGTGTAGCCGGACAGGACGGCCTGCAGCGGAAACGCTGTCGTGAGGGCCTCGTGCACCCACGCGGTCGCGTAGATGTCCAGCTCGGCAGCTTCACGCACGCCGAGCAGACCCAGGGTGTGGTCGAGTTCGGCGCTGGTGAACAGAACTCCGCGGATCGGGACGTCCCGGGTGCCCGCGGGCGGACGCAGCTCCGGGTTCGCCAGCAGCTGCGTTCGCAGGTCGGGGGAGGCGTTGACGAGGTACCACGCGTCGCCGTCCCCGCTGACGGCCAGGCCGTCCTGGGTTCGCGAAACGTCCGCGTCACGCGCGGCCTCGCACACGCGGCACCCGCAGTTCCACTGCGGCGCCCCACCGCCGGCGGCCGTGCCGAGGAACCGGATCTTCATGACATCCGCCGGGGTACGGCGGGCTCCGGCGACAAGCGGGCGACGCCGTCCAGCACCAGGTCATGGTGTTCCGAGAGCTCGCAAACGGGGTCGGTCACCGTCGCGTCGCCGGTCAGCTGGTAGGCCTGACAGCGGCAGCCCCCGAAGTCGATTTCCTTCAGGGCACAGCTCCCGCACGGGTCCGGCAGCCAGTCCGTGCCCCGGAACTTCCGGAAGGCCGACGACTCGTACCAGATCCGCTCGAGGGAGTCCGACCGTACCGACGGGATTTCCAGCCCGGGCAACGTCTCCGCCGCCAGGCACGGCAGCACGTGCCCGTTGGGCGTCACGGTCAGCTGCCGCGCACCCCAGCCGTAGTTGCACGGCTTGGGACGCGGGTCGTAGTAGTCGGCGGCGACGTGCACGACCTCGAAGCCGTACCGCTCCCGAACGCCGGCGACGTCGTGGGCGGCCTGGTCGACCTGCTCGCGCGTGGGCATGAGCGCGGCGCGGTTGCGCAGCGCCCACCCGTAGAACTGGGTGTGGGCCAGCTCCAGCCGGCCCGCGCCCAGGCCGGCGGCGAGCTCGGCGATCGCCGGGATGTGCCCGACGTTGCCGCGGTGCAGCACCACGTTGATGGTCAGCGGCAACCCGGCGGCTCGGACCGCCTCGGCGACGGCGAGCTTGCGCTCGTGCGCCGCCCGCCCGGCGATCCGGTCCGCGGGCGCTGCTTCGGCGTCCTGGAGGGACAGCTGGAAGTGATCGAGACCGGCCTCGGCCAGCCCGGCGATCCTGGTCGCGTTCAGGGAGATCCCGCTGGTGACCAGGTTCGTGTAGAGGCCGAGCCGGTGCGCGGCCGCGACCAAGTCGACCAGGTCGCGGCGCAGGCCGGGTTCGCCGCCGGAAAGGTGCAGCTGCAGGACGCCGAGGTCCCGGGCCTGGGCGAGCACGTCCAGCCAGGTGGCCGTGTCCAGTTC
Source organism: Amycolatopsis sp. MEPSY49 (assembly GCF_051337345.1). Taxonomy (NCBI): domain Bacteria; kingdom Bacillati; phylum Actinomycetota; class Actinomycetes; order Pseudonocardiales; family Pseudonocardiaceae; genus Amycolatopsis; species Amycolatopsis sp. MEPSY49. Next base: position 134,366 of record NZ_JBDLYJ010000009.1, read on the forward strand.
GTCCCGGTAGTCGGCGAGGTTGAGGGGGTTCGCGCAGTACGTGCACTGCAGCGGACAGCGGTAGGTGAGTTCGGCGAGCAGACCGAGGGGCATCGGCGACCTCAGCGGGGCCGACGTCTCCGAAGGCCTCGGGGAAATCGGGGCCGGACGGGCCTCCGGCCCCTCCCTCACCAGCCCGCGGCTCTCGAAGTCCGCCAGCGTCCGCAGCACCGAGCCGGTGGAGACGCCGGCGTACTCGGTGGCGAGGTCGTCGACGATCTCGGTCACCGAGCGGCGGGTGTCGCACCGGGACAGGACGGCGACCGCGGTCTCGTTGAGCAGCAGCACCCCTTCGGGGAACAGCAGCACCGGACGGCCGCGGACGGCGTCGAACTCCACCCGGACGCCGCGGCGCAGGCCGAGGCGGCTCTCGGCGGTCACCGTCATGACGCCCCCGCGTAGTCCACCGCGTCGAGCACGGCCCACAGCACGTCGCACTTGAAGCTCAGCGCCCGGATCGCCGCCTCCTGCTGGTCCGCGGTGACGCAGTGGTCGAGCACCAGACGCAGCGTCAAGGCGCTGTCTTCGCGAGCAGCCGGGATCCGGCGGTCGAAGTAGGCGAAGCCATCCGGGGCGATCCAGTCGTAGTGCTCCCGCCACGCGTTGACGCGGTCGGTCATGTGCCCCGGCGAGAACAGTTCGGTGCACGCGGCCGCGACGCTTTCGATCCACGGCTTGGTGCGGCAGAAGTGCAGGTACCCGTCGACGGCGAACCGCACGCCGGGCAGCACGTGCCGCTCGTCGAGGACCTCCGCCCTGCTCAGCCCCACCGCTTCCGCCAGGCTCAGCCACTGTTCCATGCCGCCCTCGCCCGGGTTTGCGCCGTCGTGGAAGACGATGCGGTCCACCCACACGCGGCGGACTTCGGGCAGCGGGCACGCCGCGATGATCGCGGCGTTCTTCTGCGGCAGGCACTTCTGGTAGTACCAGCGATTGGCCACCCACCGGCGCAGGTCCGCCGGAGTGCAGTGGCCTTCGTGCAGCCGGAGGTGGAACGGGTGATGAGCCCAGTAGCGCTTCTCGAGGCGGAGCAGGGCGTCGGACAGCTCCGCCCGGCTCAGCGGGCCCGCCACGGCCCGCTCTCGCCGGCGTACGCGGTGACCTCGGGACGAGTCTCGTAGCACTCGACCGCCGGCTCCGACCACAGCGGGAGTACTCGCTCGTCTCCCTGCGCCACAACGGTTTCCACAGCAGAAGGCATACCGGCACTCCTCTTCGAGTCACGGAACTTCGGTCCGCAGAGCGGTCCTAATGGTCCGCCTAGCGTTCCGTGACCGTACCCGGCGATCGCGGCCGGAACAAGAGGCGAACACTCTTGTGACTCGCACGGCGCCGTCCTAGACTCAACCGTCGAGCGGTCCAAGAGTACCACTAGATGGACCTATTAGTCGCCTGGATCATCTCGTCGCAGCGCGCGCTTCCTCAACGAAGAGAGGGCTCAACCGATGGATCGACGCAAATTCCTGACCGGTGCGACGGGAGCCGCCGTGGCGGGGACCGTGCTCGCCGCCCGGCCGGCCGCCGCCGCACCGGCCACAGTGGACACCCCGCGCCAGCCCGACGCCTTCGGCAAGCCCGGCCGGGACTTCACCAAGGTGGGCGGCGACCTCGGCAACCAAAACCACACTCCCCTGCGCCAGATCACCCGGCAGAACGTGAACCGGCTCGGCGGCGCCTGGCACGTCAACCTCGAGGGCGGGGACACGTCGCGGGCCCAGCAGAGCACCATCGTCGCGCAGAACGGCGTCCTCTACGTCCAGACCACCCAGCAGAACGTCTTCGCCGTCGACGGCCGCACCGGCGCGGTGCGCTGGAAGACCAACGTCGGCACGGAAACGACCAACATGCGCGGCGTTGCCCTGGGACAGGGCAAGGTCTTCTCGACCTCCGGCGCCAACATCCTCTACGCGCTCGACCAGAAGACCGGCGCCGTCGTCTGGAAGACCCAGCTGCTGACCGAGGACGCGTCGCAGGGCACGCCCGAGCCGTGCGACCCGGCGAACGGCCAGTGCGGCGGCAGCATCGGCAGCCTCGCCGGCGCGGTCGTCTACTCCGACGGGCTCATCTACGTGGGCATGCAGGGCAGCACGGCCGGCGCCCGCGGGCGGGCGTACGCGCTCGACGCCGCCACCGGCAAGATCGCCTGGACCTTCTGGGCGGTGCCCGGCCCGGGCGAGTTCGGCCACGACACCTGGGAAGGCGAGTCCTGGAAGACCGGCGGCGCCGTGCCGTGGATCCACCCGGCGGTCGACCCCGAACTGGGCCTCGTGTACTGGACCTTCGGCAACCCCTACCCCCGCACCAACGGCTCCACGCGCGGGGGCGACAACCTCTTCGCCAACACGATCGTCGCGATCGACGCGAAGACCGGGAAGCGCCGCTGGCACTTCCAGTCCGTGCACCATGACATCTGGGACTACGACAACGTCATGGCGCCGGTCCTGATCGACCTGCGCATCGAGGGCAAGCTGCGCAAGGTCGTCGTCTACGGCAGCAAGGTCGGGATGTACTACATCCTCGACCGCACCAACGGAAGGCCGATCCAGGGCATCACCGAACGTCCGGTGCCACAGGACCCGCGGCACAAGACCTCGCCCACCCAGCCCTTCCCCGAGGGCGACCCGTTCGTCCCGCAGGAGCCGCGGCTGGACAACTCGACCCGCCCGGTGCCCTTCTACCCCACCGGCGGCCTGTTCGCCACGCACTGGGACCGCGCGACGATCATCTTCCCCGGCGCCGGTGGCGGCGCGGACTGGTCGCACGTCTCGTTCAACCCCAACACCGGCTGGGTGTACGTCGGCTACGGCCTCATCAACTCCGCCTACTCCAACACCATCGGCGGCCGGGTCAACACCGCGCGCCCGTACGGCGAATACTTCGCCGGCGGGCTCGCCGCTGTCGACCCCCGTACCAACAAACTGGTGTGGAGCAAGGACAGCGAGTGGTCCCTGGCCCACGGCAACGGCATCCTGACCACCGACGGCGGCGTGATGTTCCAGGGCGGCCCCGACGGCAACCTCCTGGCGATGAGCGACACCGACGGACGCGAGCTGTGGCGCTTCCAGTGCGGCGCCGGTGTCCACACGAGCCCGATCAGCTACGAGATCGACGGCGACCAGTACCTCGCGGTCTTCGCGGGCGGCAACGGGCTCCCGTACCCGGACATCCCCAAGGGCGACCACCTTTGGGCGTTCAAGCTCGGCGGCAAAGTCGCCCCGGCGAAGGCGCCCACTCCCCCGTCGAAGCGCAACCAGATCCGCGCCGCGGCCGTCACGGCGGCCGCGGCCAAGAACACGGTGACGCTGGGCCGCGTCTGGGACACGGCGACGGGCGCTCCTGGCACGGTGGAGAACACGGTGGCGCAGACGGCGATGTCGCCGCAGAACCTGACGGTCCCGGCGGGCACGGAGATCACGTTCGTCAACCCGCAGGGCAACGCGTTCGCCCACGGCGCAGTCTCGTTCTTCGAGTACGAGTTCGACAGCGGCACCCTGATGCCGGGACAGTCCTTCAAACACACCTTCACGAAGAAGGGCGAGTTCTTCTACAACGACCCGATCTTCCCCCAGAACACCGGCAAGATCGTCGTGGTCTAGCTGTCGAACACGGCGCACCTCAGGACGTCGCCCGCTCCGGCACCGAAGTGGGCGACGTTCGAGCGCCGGTACCGAGTCGAGCCAAGAAAGCAACCCCACCTTCACGCAGCACTTATCTTCCCGTGGAGCGCCCTGAGCGCGAACTGGTACCCGCGCCAGCCGGCGCCGGTGAGGTGGATCGTCGCGAGCTCGGCGAAGATGTCGGGGCGACGGCCCCGCTCGTAGGCCCAGAACTGCCCGATGTGGACAATGGCAATCGGCAACCCGGCGTCATGCAACCCGTCGTGCAGCGACCAGCCGTAGTAGGTCAGACCAGCCGGATTGAGCACGACCCCGTCAGCCGTGTCCTGCCGGTCGTGCAGCCAGCCGACGAGGTCCCCCTCGGTGTTGGACTGGACGTGGTCGACCTCGACTCCGAGTGCCCTGGCGGTCGTGTCCACATCGGCGGTGATGTCGGCAAGGGTGTGGTGACCGTACTTCTCGGGCCACCGCTTGCCGAGCCGGTTGATGTTGGGTCCGTGCATGATCAGGAATTTCACGGTGCTTCCTCCAGGTTGGTCCGCCACGGCGGAAGAGCCCATCCGGCCGCCTCCAGGCAGGAGGCGCCGGCGCGCGCGGCACGCCATGCCGCCTCCTCGGGCGACAGGGCATCGAGGTCGTCGGAGAAGACTTCGACCGATACCGGGCAACCGAGGCCGTGCCGGCGCAGGGCGCTGAGCACTCCGGCCGGGTCGCCCGCCCCGTCGCCGGGTAGGTGGCGGTGGTGGCGGGCCTCGTGCCCCGGGTCGCGCATCGGCTCGGCGCGCACATCACACAGCTGGACCGACGTGACGCGGTCCGGGTCGATCATCCCGAGGTCCTGCGGTTGCGCTCCGGATCGGTTCCAGTGCCACAGGTCGATGATCACTCCGCCGTTCTCACGCTCCGCCCCGGCGACGATGTCCCAGGCGCGGCCGAGGGTCGGCACCGAGCTGTACGGCATGAACTCGAGGCCGACGAGGAGCCCGTGCCGCCCCGCCCGGTCGCACAGGCCACCGAACCCGGCGATCAGGTCTTCGATCGGGTGGTCGAAGAGCATCGGCACGTTCAGCTGCCGGTACCCGGTCCTGTCCGCCACGGCGAACAGCTCGTGCTCGACAGGCGATGGGACCGGCGCGGCCCAGTCCCAGATGTGCTCCAGCTCCATGACGCGCATTCCGTGTTCGTCGAGCAGGTCGCGAAGCGCGGCCCCGGCGGACCGGCAGTCGTCCAGCCGCAGCCCGATTCCGCCGAAACCGGCCGTTTCGGCCGCTTCGATCCGGCTGCGCGGGCTCGCGTGCCGCAAGGTGTGTTCGCGCTGCAGGTGAGGCTGCTCAAGGCTCGCCCACCACCGGGGGCAGCTGGGAGCCGGCGCAGACGTGCAGGACTTCACCGGTGATGTTCCGGGCCCGTTCCGAGGCCAGGAACGCGACCGCGTTGGCGACGTCGACCGGTTCGACCAGACGTCGCAGCGGAGTGAAGGCGGTGTAGCGCTCGACCATCTTCGCGAGGTTGTCGATGTCGGTGCGTTGCCGGTTGAACGGTGTCAGCACGAAACTCGGCGCGACCGCGTTGGCTCGCACCCCCAGCGGCCCGAGCTCGACGGCCATCGCGGTGGTGAGGCCGACGAGCGCGGCTTTCGAACTGGCGTAGGCGGTGTTGGCCGAGCCGCCGGACCAGGCTCGTGAACTGATGTTGACCACCGCGCCCGAGCCCTGCTTGCGCCAGAAGGGCACCGCGGCGCGCGAGAGCAGCATGGGTCCCTTGACGTTGACGTCCATGGTCAGGTCCCAGTCGGACTCGTCCATGGTCTCCAGGGCGTGCACCCGTTCGATCCCCGCGCTGTTGACCACCACGTCGAGCCGCCCGAACCGGCCGCCCACCTCGCCGACCATCGTCTCGATGGCCGCGGCTTCGGTGACGTCGGCGGCCAGCGCGACCGGAGGGCGTCCCGGTGGGGCGGCCTCTTCCGCGACCGCCTCGACCGCCGCTCGGTCGCGATCCACGAGCACGACTTGGAACCCGTCCTCGGCGAGCACCCGGCCGATGATCGCGCCGAGAGCACCGCCCCCGCCGGTCACGACGGCGACGGGTGCCTCCAGGTACTTCGTCATCCCTTACCTCCGGTCGAATTCGGCTGAGGGAACACGGAAGGTCTCGCGTCCCGCGAGCACGGCGACCGCGGACACCAAGCAGATCGCCGCGGTGTAGATCGCCACCGGAACCCAGCCTCCCGGCGAATGCCCGGCGATGCCCGCGGTGATCAAGGGAGTCAGCCCCGCGGTGGCGAACCCGAACTGGGTACCGACCGCCATGCCGGACAGCCGGACCCGGGTCGGGAACATCTCGGCGTAGGTGGCAGGCCACACGGCCACCGTCGCCGCGTACGCCACGCCGAGCAGCGCCACTCCGGTCACCACCACCAGCACGGGCCTGGCGGCCGAGATCGACGCCAGGAACAGGGCGGTGAGCACTGCGCTGCCGGCGATGCCGCCGACGAAAACCGGCTTGCGGCCGACCCGGTCCGAAACCAGCGCCAGCAGGGGCGCGGTGACGACCGCGAGACCGTTCCCGCCCGCGGCGACCCACAGCATCAGGGTCTTGTCCAGGCCGACGCCGTAGCTCGAATCGGTCGCGAACGCCAGGGCGAACACCGCGAACACCGTTCCGACATTGGAAATCCACGCCGCGAAGAACACCCGGAGCACCGCCCCGCGGTGGTGGCGGAACAGTTCGACCAGCGGCGTGCGCGGCGTGGTGCCACGCTGCTGCTCGGCTACGAACGACGGAGTTTCGGGCAATGCCCGGCGGACCACCAGCCCGACGACGAACATCGCAGCGGACAGGAAGAACGGGATCCGCCAGCCCCACGAGTACAGCGCGCGGTCGTCCAGCCAGGCGGCCAGCGGGATGAAGACCGCGCTCGCCAGCACCTGCCCGGCCTGTGTGCCGCCCAGGGTCCAGCTGGTCACATAGGCACGCCGGTGGTCGGGCGCGTGCTCGAAGGACATCGAGTTCGCTCCCGCCTGCTCGCCCGCGGCAGAAAGCCCCTGCATCAGCCGAAGCGCGACGAGCAGCACCGGCGCGGCCAACCCGATCTGGCCGTACCCGGGCAAGCACCCCACCAGGAAGGTCGACAGGCCCATCGACACGAGCGTCAGCACGAGAACCTTCTTGCGGCCGAGCCGGTCGCCCAGGTGCCCCATGAAGAACGCGCCCACCGGGCGCGCCAGGTAGCCCACCCCGAACGTCGCCAGCGACGCGAGGGTGGCCGCGGCCGGGTCCCCCGGTGGGAAGAAGACATGGGGGAAGATCAGCGCCGCCGACGAGGCGTACAAGAAAAAGTCGTAGTACTCGAGCGCGCTTCCCGTCCACGCGGCGATCGCGGCCCGTTTCGGGGTCCGCTCGGGGTGCGCGGCCGGCCGCGGATGGACGTCTTCGGCCATCGTCGATTCAGTCATCGTACGTCCCAACACGAAGGGTCGTGGTCGAGACGAAAGCTACGATCAGGGCCAGAAATGTGGCAAGCGTTTGCCATTATTTGCCACGGCTGGCTAAGCTGCGTCCGACGAGCGAGGAAAGGGGCACCGGTGATGGCGCGCCAGGAAACCGGACCTGAGCGGCCGCGAGTGACGACGCTGGCCGACGTCGCCGAGGCTGCCGGGGTCGCCGTCTCGACGGTGTCCCGCGCGTTCTCCCGCCCCGGCCGGGTCAACTCCCGGACGCTGGTCCACGTGCACGAGGTGGCGACGCGGCTGGGCTACCGGCCGAACCAGGCCGCCCGCGCGCTGGGCTCGGGCAAGACGTCGATGCTGGGGCTGGTCGTCTCCGATATCACCAACCCGCACTTCTTCACGCTCATCCGGGGCGCCGAGCGACAGGCGTCGGCCGCGGGCTACACCCTGATCCTGGGCGACACGCAGCAATCGCCCCGGGCCGAACGCGAGGTCGTGGACCGCGCTCTCGGCTCGGTGGACGGCCTGCTGATCGCCGCCAGCAGGCTGCGCACTTCCGAGCTGCGCGCTTACGCGGCCGACAAGGCCGTCGTCCTGGTCAACCGGGAGGCCGAGGGCATCTCCAGCGTCGTCACCGATCACACCGAGGGACCGCGGCAGCTCGTCGGGCACCTGCATTCCCTCGGCCACCGCGGCGTGGTCTTCCTCAGCGGACCGCGGGAGTCGTGGTCGGGCGCCAAACGGTGGGCCGCCATCGACCGCACTGCTCGCGAACTCGGGATGTCGGCGATCCGTCTGGGGCCGTTCCCACCGTCCATCGAAGGCGGTCCGGCCGCGGCGGACGCGGCCATCGGCACGCGCGCGACCGCCGTGATCGCCCACAACGACCTGCTGGCCATCGGCATCCTCCGCCGGCTGGCCGAACGGGGCATCGACGTGCCAGGGCAGGTGAGCGTCGCGGGCTTCGACGACATCTTCGGTGCCGACTTCTGCACCCCGCCCCTGACCACGGTGGCCGCGCCGCTCGAAGACGCCGGTCGCGTCGCCGTCGAGTTGCTGCTCCAGGCGAGACCCCCGGTCAAAACCGCGGCCCAGCGGCTCGTCGTGCCATCCCATTTGAAGATCCGGCAGTCGAGCGGCCCGGCTGGGGAACAGGCGTGACCGCGAACATGGTCGTGGACTGTCACGTCCACGTGTTCGACCCCGCGCGCTTTCCCTACGCCGCCGACACGTTCTATTCCCCCGCCGGACCGGAACTCGGCACCCCGGAACGGCTCACGGCCTTGCTCGACGCGCACGGCGTCACCCACGCCCTCCTCGTCGGCCCGAACTCGGGCTACGGCGAGGACAACCGCTGCCTGCTGGACACCCTCGAGCGAGGCGCCGGCCGATACCGCGGCATGGCGGTCGTCCCCACCCGCACCTCCCGAGCCGAGCTCGCCGAACTCCGGAGCCGCGGGATCGCCGGAATCACCCTCAACGCGGCATTGCTCGGCACCGACCGCTACGCCGACGCCGGCCGGCTGCTGCGCGACCTCGCCGCACTCGACATGATCGCCGACGTCCAGGTGACGGGAAACCAGCTTCTCGAGCTCACCCCGGTGCTCGAGCCCTCCGGTACCCGCATCCTCGTCGACCACTGCGGCCGACCGGACCCAGCCGCGGGGCTCGACACCCCCGGCTTCCGCGAACTGCTGCGCTGGGGAAAGACCGGACGGGCGTTCGTCAAGCTTTCCGGCCTGGCCAAAGCATCCCGCGAGCCGTACCCCCACGACGACCTCGCACCGTTCATCCGCGCACTGCTCGAAGAATTCGGTCCCGACCACTGCGTGTGGGGATCGGACTGGCCCTTCCTGCGTGCACCGGAACGCATCGACTACGCGCCGCTCCTCGACCTTCTCCCCCGCCACATCGCCGACGCCGGTGACCGCCGGCAGATCCTCGGCACCACTCCGCACCACCTGCTGGGATTTTGACCCGGCGGGCCATGTTCCTGCGCCGCCCCTCCGACGCGACCGCACCGAAAGGATGTCCACTGTGAGTTCGACGTCGCTGCCGGGTCAGAAAACCCCGGTCGCCGGAACCGTTCTGGTGGTCGACAAGGGTGACCGCACTTTGGGACTGGTCGACGCTCAGACCATGAGAGTCGTGGATGTCGTTGAACTGAGCGGCCCCGGTCATGAGGTGGCGGCACACCCCGACCTCCCGATCGCTTACGTGCCGATTTACAGCGACGCCCCGGTTGGTGCGCCGGGCACCGACTGCAGCACCATCGATGTCATCGATCTCGTCGGCGGGCGGCGCCAGGCGACGATCGAGCTGAACGTGCCCTGCCGTCCGCACTGCGCCGTGTTCGGCGGCGACGGCCTGCTCTACGTGACGACCGAAGTCACCAGGACGGTCACGGTGCTGAACCCCGCCACCCTGTCGGTCGTGCGGACCCTGAACACCGGGCATGCGCAGTCCCACATGCTCGCACTGTCTCCCGACGGCACGCGCGGCTACACCGCGAACGTCCGTCCCGGTTCGATCTCCGAGATCGACCTCGAAAGCGGCACTCTCCTGCGCACGATCGAGATCGCCGCGGAGATCAACCGCATCACGCTCTCCGCGGACGGCGCCTTCGCATTCACAGCCGACCAGCACCGACCGCGCTTGGCCGTCGTCGACCTGACCACGGGCTCGATCGACTGCTGGGTCGCGCTACCCTCCATCGCTTTCGGAACCGCACTGACCCCCGACGGGCTCAACCTGGTCGTGGCCCTGCGCGGCGGTGCCCAGGTGGCTCGTCTCGAGCTGAAGACGTTCGACATCGCGGCCGTGGGCGACGTTCCACCTTTCCCGCAGATGATGCTTCTGGATCCGACCGGCGCCGTCGCGTACACCGCCTGCGCTCCTGCCGGATCGCTCACCGCGATCCGGGTGGGTGACCTGAGCGTCGCCGGCACTGTTCAGACTGGCCGCAATCCTGACGGCGTCGCCTTCTCGACCTTCGTCCACGCACCGTGACGTGGACGTTGTCGAGGGTGGCGATGCGACACGGGGCGCACATCGACAACGTGACAACGCCGACCTGCGCGCCGTCGAGGTACAGCTCGGTCCGGCCGATCGAAGACTGCGCGGCGGGCGGATGGACGACCAGGACGAGCCCGCTGTCCGGTACGGCGTCGGACGGGTGCTGGGTGATGACGTCGAAGTCGGCCCATTCGGCGAGGCGGCGGGCCGCGGGCTCACAGCCTTACTGGGCCCGGCAGACCTCGCACAGCGTGCCGTGCAGCCGATAGTGGTGGCTGTAGGGCCGGAGCTTGTCGTACAGGTCAAGATCAAGGCGGTGACCGCGCAAGCAGACCACGAGCTTGCCCGCCGCCGGCCGGACCGGGATCAGACCGCCGAATTCGCCCCGTTCACCGGAGCGAGCCATGCCGTCGAACTGACCGATCCTCCAGCGACCTCGGCCAACCCGCGGCCGACGGTGGACACGATCCCGGCAACCGACACTCCCGGACCCGGTGAGCGTTCGCCTACGAGCCGACACCTTCCGCGCTTTCGTCGCAGGCGCTGGGCGAATGAGGTCGATCTGGGACGGCTGATCAACGCCCTCCGCGACCTGTCACCGAGAAACCCGGCATTCAGGACCGCTGCCTTCCGCCGCCGATGCCAAGTTCCCGCGGACGGCTACGACGAGGCCGCGGACGAGTGCTGGCACGTCGTCCGCGGCCTCGCGTGAGGCTGAATCAGATTCCGATGCGCTGAGCCAGCGCTCCCCGGTGAGCGAAGGCGTCGCCGAGGAAGATTTCGGAAGAGCGGGCGCGCTTGTAGTACAGGTGCGCCGGTACCTCCCAGGTGAAGCCCATGCCGCCGTGGAACTGGATGTTCTGGTGGGCGGCCGTGACGAAGGCTTCGCTGCAGTACGCCTCGGCCGGCGAGGCGGCGACCGGGAGTTCGTCGTTGTCCTGAGCCGCTGCGTCGAGCGCGTAGTACGCCGCCGACCTCGCCGACTCGACCTCGATCAGGACGTCGGCGGCCATGTGCTTCAGAGCCTGGAATGCGCCGATCACCTGACCGAACTGGACCCGGGTCTTCAGGTACTCGACGGACATGTCCAGCGCGGCCTGGGCGCCACCGGCTTGCTCCGAGGCCAGAGCGACTGCGGCGAAGTCCAGCACCCGACGCAGGACGGGCGAGCCGCCGCCTTCGGCGCCGATCAGCCGTGCGGGAGCGGTGTCGAGCTCGACGACGGCGAGCTTGCGCGTTTCGTCGAGCGTGGTCGACGGCCGCCGGCTGACTCCCGAGGCTGCGGGGTCGACGGCGAACAACGAGACCCCGCTCGTGGTGCGGGCGGGCACGATAATGAGGTTCGCGGTAAGGCCGTCCAGCACGAAGTGCTTGGTGCCGCTGAGCGTCCAGCCATCCGGGGTGTGCGTGGCCGGCACCGTGATGCCGCTTTCGTCCCAGCAATCGTCCTCTTCGGTCAGCGCGACGGTGGCGATCAGGCTGCCGTCGGCGATCGCCGGCAGGTAGAGCTGCTTCGCTTCCTCGTCGCCCGATTCGAGCAGCGTGGTGGCCGCCAGCACCGCCACCTCGACAACGGCATCTTCCCGTTTCTCGGCGACAAGTCGCTGCGAGCCGCCGAGAAGACGGAAACAATCCGTGACTGGCTCGGCTGGATGGAACGCCCGAGGAGTGAGGGTGGACGCGGGCTGGCCGCATCCTATCGAGCCGTCCTGTTCGACATGGTCTCGGCGATCCTGGAAGCCGCCCGGGTGGACCAGAGGATCCGCAGCAACCCGTGCAAGACGAAAAGCATCAAACGCCCCAAGCCCGAGCGGCGGAAGATAGTTCCTTGGAGGGAGTCTCAGGTATACCAGGTGAAGCTGGCCCTGCCCGCTCCGCAACAGGTCGTTGTGCCACTCGGGGCCGGCCTGGGACTGCGGCAGATGGAGATCTTCGGGTTCAGCCCGGACGACGTCGATCGGGGGGAGATGGTGGCGAACATCCAGCGCCAGATCCGCTGGCTCGGCAACACGCCCGTGTTCGCTCCCCCGAAGGGCGGGAAGACCCGGCTGGTGCCGATCGGGGCCGGAGTCCTGGAAGAAATCGACGCACACCTGGCCTCCTTCGAGCCTGTCACAGTCCCCCTGCCCTGGCTCGAACCCGGAGGGCGTCCGGTTACCGCCCGGCTGCTCATCCGCAAGCCCGAAGGTCTTCAACGCCTCGGCGCTCGTGCCGCCAGCGGGATGATCAGCGGCCCGGAGTACAACCTCGCCGTCTGGAAGCCGGCCTACGCTGCAGCCAGGCTCAACTACATCCCGCGACGAGACGGCATGCACGGCATGCGGCACTTCTACGCCTCGGTCGCCCTGGCCTCCGGAGTGTCGGTCAAGGAGCTGGCCGAGTACCTCGGTCACCACGACCCGGGCTACACACTCCGCATCTATACCCACCTGGTCCCGTCGAGCTGTCGCCGGGCGCGAGAGGCAGCCGACGGGATTTTCAAACCGCGCCACACCGGGGCGGCGCGGCCTGAAAATCCCGAGACGGCCTAGTGACGGCCTGACGACCTCAAACCCACAAAACCGCAGGTCAGGCCCTACCTACCCTACTTGTGCCAGAACTTGATGCCGCTCCACTGCACCGTGATCGGTCCCGCGCCGCTGCTCGTGCGGTAGCTGCCGAACTTGTCGTAGTAGCTGCCGCCCGGGCTCGAGATCGTCTGCTTCAGCGAACCGTTCAGATAGACCTTGTGCGAGCTGCCGACCTGGTTGATCGTGTTGACCCGCACCGACGTGCCGACGGTCGCGCCGCTGCCCAGCGTCGCGCCGCCCTCCACCGCGTACATCCGGCCGCCCTTTTCGACCGCCAGCAGGAAGTACGGGCCCGCGCTGGAGCCGTCGCGGAACGTCTGCTTGAGGCTGATCCGCGAGCCGGACATGCTGGTGATCTTGAACGAACCCTCGAACTGGTGGGTGCCGCCGGAGTAGGTGGTGTAGCGGCGTTCCGCGCGCTGGTCACCGCTGGCCGTCGAGCAGGTGAGCTTGAAAGTGAGCCCGGAGACGTCGCCGCACCCCCGCTCCTGCTCCGAGTAACCCGGTGAGTCCGAGATCCACGGGCCGGTCCCGACCTGGGCGTCGGCGACCGGGGTGAGTACCGCGAGCCCCGTCGCGACCGCCGCGAGCACGCCCGCGCCGCGAAGTTTGCGCACCGTCCAACCTCCTGTAGCACTCGAGGCGGCGGTGGCGGACAAAGGTTCAGACCTTTACCCGGCGTGAGCACGACTGTACGAGCCGGAGCCGCCGTCGACAAGACCCCCTGAACTTTTTCCGCGGACCGGTGTCGAATCCGGCGAGGGCCGTTCGACAGACTCACGAGAGCACGGAACGACCACCGAGGAGCACCCATGCGCACCCTGATCGCCACCGCCTTCGTCTCGCTCGACGGCGTCGTCGAGGCCCCCGGCGGCGAGCCCGGCTACCGCAACGCCGGCTGGACCTTCAAGGACATCGAGTTCGACCCGGCGGCCTACGAGCTCAAGGGCCGTGAGCAGGGCGAATCCACCGCGATGATGATGGGCCGGGTCAGCTACGAAGCGTTCGCCCCGGTGTGGCCGGGCATGACCGAGGAGTTCCCGGGCTACAACGCGATGCCCAAGTACGTCGTCTCGACGACGCTGTCCGAGCAGGACCTGGTGACGAACTGGGGCGAGATCACCCTCCTGCGGTCACTCGACGAGGTCGCCGCGCTCAAGGAGACCGACGGCGGGCCGATCACCGTCCACGGCAGCGCCACCCTGAACCGCGCGCTGGGCGACGCCGGCCTGATCGACCGGTACCACCTGCTCGTGTTCCCGGTCCTGCTCGGGGCGGGCAAGCGGCTGTTCAGCGCGGCCGACAAGGACAAGCAGAGCCTGAAGGTCGTCGAGAGCGAGACCTACGGCAACGGGATCCAGAAGCTCGTCTACGACGTGATTCACTAGAACAGGTGTTCGATCTTGGTGTAGACTGGAGACCATGAACCCTGGTCTCCAGTCTTCGCTGTTCGACACCCAGGGGTCGATCGCGCTGCGCCCCCTCGCGCCCGAGCGGACCGACCTCGGCTCGGGCGCGTGGGTGGACATCCAGCCCGGCTGGCTCGAGGGCGCCGACGAGCTGTTCGCGGCGCTGGTCGAGGGCGTGCCGTGGCAGGCGGAGAAGCGGAAGATGTACGACCGCGTCGTCGCCGTGCCGAGGTTGTTGAGCTACTACCGCGAGAACGTGCCGCTCCCCCACCCGGTGCTGGCCGCGGCGCGGGACGCGTTGAGCCGGCACTACCTGCGGGAACTGCGCGAGCCGTTCCGGACGGCGGGGTTGTGCTACTACCGCGACGGCCGCGACAGCGTGGCTTGGCACGGCGACCGGATCGGGCGGGGGGCCCGGGAGGACACCATGGTCGCGATTCTGTCTGTCGGGGCGGCGCGGAATTTGGCGCTGCGGCCCCGAGGCGGTGGGGGTAAGACGTTGGCTCGGCCGCTGGGGCATGGGGATTTGCTCGTGATGGGTGGGAGTTGTCAACGGACCTGGGAGCACGCGGTTCCCAAGACGGCTAAGCCCGTGGGGCCGCGGATCAGCATTCAGTTCCGGCCTCGCGGGGTTAACTGAGGGACTCCCCGGGGGCCGGGGGCCGGGGGCCGGGGGCCGGGGGCCGGGGGCCGGGGGCCGGGGGCCGGGGGCCGGGGGCCGGGGATGAGGTTAGTCCACATAGGACCTTTCCGAAACTCCGTACCATGGTGCTGTGCACAGTCTTTTCGAGCCGCCCCTCTTTGGCAGGCTTCGCTCTGCTCGTCGCGTTCTCGTTGCCGGGGCCGGTGGGGGCTTCGATGTCTACGCCGGGCTTCCGCTTGCCATTGCCCTTCGCGCGCAAGGCAAAGACGTCCACCTCGCCAACCTTGCCTTCAGTGATCTGAACCGGCTCGATCTCGACGACTGGCTCTACCCCGGTGTCGCCGCCGTGCGGCCCGGCAGCTCCGGCGATGATGCCTACTTTCCCGAACGGACCCTCGCCCGGTGGCTCGATTCCCGGGGCCGGCCCTCCGTTGTGCACGCCTTTCCCCGCGTTGGCGTCCGGCCGCTGCGCGACGCCTACCGGCACCTCGTTGCCCATCTCGGTGTCGATGCCGTCGTGCTCGTCGATGGCGGGACCGACATTCTGCTTCGCGGTGATGAAGCCGGGCTCGGTACGCCCGAAGAGGACATGACCAGCCTTGCCGCCGTCGCCGCCCTCGACGGCGTCGATCGGCTCGTCGTCAGTCTCGGCTTCGGCATCGATGCCTTTCACGGCGTCTGCCACGCCCATGTCCTCGAGAACCTCGCCGCCCTCGATCGGGTCGGCGGGTACCTCGGGGCCCTCTCCATTCCCTCGCGGTCACCGGAAGCCGAGGCCTACCTCGACGCCGTTGCCCATGCTCAACGCGCCACTCCGGAGCGGCCCAGCATCGTGCACGGGCAGATCGCGGCCGCTCTGCGGGGTCAGTTCGGCGATGCCCAGTTCAGCGCGCGGACCGCCGGCAGCGAACTCTTCGTAAACCCGCTGATGGGGGTCTACTTCACCGTCGATCTGCCGACCCTCGCCGAGAGGGTCGGCTACCTCGGCGAGCTCGCCGGCACCGAGACCGCCGTCGACGTCGCCATGGTCATCGAAGCCCACCGGGACCGCGTCGAACGGCGGCCGCGGCGGGACATCCCGCACTGATCCTTCAGTCCACCAGCACCGGCAGCTCGTCCAAGCCGTACACGATGGACACCTTGCGGAACGACAGCTCCTCCGCCGGCACCGCCAGCCGCAGGTTCGGGAACCGGCGGACCAGCGCCGGGTACGCCGTGCGCAGCTCCATCCGGGCCAGCTCCGCGCCGATGCAGCGGTGGATGCCGTAGCTGAACGCCAGGTGCGACGTCGGCTCGCGGGTGGCGTCGAACTTCTCCATGTCCGGGCCCAGCTTCGGGTCGCGGTCGGCCGCCGACAGCGACACCAGCACGATGTCGCCCTCGCCGATCCGCACGCCCGCGATCTCCATGTCCTCCTTGGCGAACCGCGGGAACGCCATCTGGACGACCGTCAGGTACCGCAGCAGCTCCTCGACGAACCGGTGCACCGACTGCTCGTCGCCGCGGACCGCGTCGAACGCCTTCTCGTCGCGCAGCAGCACCAGCGCGCCCAGCGCGAGCATGCTGGCCGTCGTCTCCAGGCCGCCGGTGAGCACGCCGTCGGCGAGACCGGCCAGCTCGCGGTCGTCGATCTCGTCGCCGTGCTCCTTGATCAGCATGCCCAGGAGGCCGTCGCCGGGCTCCTCGCGCTGCTTCTTCACGATGTCGAGCAGGTAGGTCAGCGACTCCGACATCGCGCCGAGCGAGGCGCCCGCGCCGCCGAAGAGGTCGAACCGGGCGGTGCTCAGCCGCTGGAAGTCCTCGCGGTCCTCGTAGGACACGCCGAGCAGCTCGCAGATCGTCAGCGACGGGATCGGCAGCGCGAACGCCTGCCACAGGTCGACCGGGCCGTCGGTCTTGGCCATCGCGTCGAGCTGCTCGGTGACGATCTCGTCGATGCGCGGCGTCAGCCGGCTGAGCCGCCGCATCGTGAACTCCGGGGTGAGCAGCTTCCGCAGCCTCGTGTGCACCGGCGGGTCCGCGAAGCCCAGCCCGCCCGGGTTCTGGTCCGCGGTGACGCCCGCGTTGCCGACGAGGTTGCCGAAGTCACTGGAGAACCCGGTCGCCTTGCCGAGCACCGCCTTCGCCTCGTCGTAGCCCGTGACCAGCCACGCGTTCATCCCGAACGGCAGGTCGAGCTTGCTGATCGGGGCTTCGGCGCGCCGCTCGGCCATCGCGGGCACCGGGTCGAGACCCTCCCGCCGCAGCGGCTCCAGCGCCGAGTCCGGCAGGATGGCCGACATCTTTTCGAGGTCGAAACCCTTTTTCGACTGACGCGCGAGGTACCGGCGCCCGACCCAGCCCAGGACCCGTGAGCGGAGACTCCCCATGGATCCGACAGTACCGCACTAGCCCGATCGGGTGAGGCGGAGCGAGACGGGATTCACCTCCGCGGCGGGACTTCCCGGTTCTCGGTGATCCGCCCGTGCTCGCTCGCGACGTAGTGGAAGTATGGCCGGCCGAGGTCGTCGGTGCCGGCGTACGACGTGCGCGAGCGGCCGTCCGCCTCCGTGTTGACGCCGTTCGTGCGGGCCAGCACGCCGGACGAGCCGAGCCACTCCGTCGACGCGCGGACCGGCCGCCAGCTCCGGCCGTCGCCGGTGAGGTCGCCGAGGACCTGCGTCATCTGCGCCGCGCCGGAGATCCGCAGGTTCTGGTCGTCGGTGATGTTCGCGGTGGCGTCGGTGGTCAGCGGGTAGGACCAGGTGTGCCGGGCGGCCGAGCGCACCCGGCCGTCCACAGTGGACGTCGAGGTCTGCTGCCCCGAGTCGCCCTGCACGACGTGCTGGGTGAAGCCGCCGCCGGTGACGTCGTCGCTGTTGCGGTAGTCGCGGGTGCGCTCGACGCGGGTGTACACGCGGCCGGCGGAGGTGTCGACGTAGCCGGCGGTCACGTCGTGGCGCTTCGCCGTCACTGTCACGTTCACGCCGTCCTGGATGTCCTTCACCGTTTCCTGCCGCACCGGGGCCGCGGCGACGTCGTGCTGGACCAGGGCGCCGGAGGTCCGCGCGGCGTTTTTGTCGGTGTAGAGCAGTAGCGTCGGGACGACGGTGAACTCACCGCCGATGTCCGGGAAGGAGAAGGAGAGGTCATGCGCGGCGCCGTCCACGAGCCGGCCCGCGAACGGCGTGATGTCGTAGGTTTCGGCGTGCAGGCTGAACGTGTCGATCGCGACGATCGGCCGCCACAGCTGCGGCACGATCCCGCCGGAGTAGATGTGCGGGAAGGTGAACGCGCTGCCGGCGGGTGTCCCGTCGAGCGCGAAGTTCGCTTCGCGGTACGGGCCCTTGCCGCAGAGCCCGGCGGCCGGGTACTTCGCCGACACGGCGTCCGGGACGTCGTCGAACCACTGCTCGTCGCAGGCGTGGCCTTCGAGGGTGACCTCGAGGTAGGCGCGGGTGATGTTGCGCGGCAGGTCCTTCGCGCTGAAGTGGACGGTGGGCGCCGCCGGGGTCGCGTCGGCGTGCGCGAACCCGGCCACGTGGTCGGCCGTCTCGGGCGCGGGGTGCTTCCGGTCGGCCTGGTAGTAGGTGAGCGTCACGGTCTGGGCGTACACCCCGGTGTAGACCGGCGAGTTGTAGTTCTCGATGCCGCCGTGGAACGGCTGCGGCGTGCGCAGCAGCGCGGTGTACGGCGTGAGGTCCTTGTCGAAGTGGTAGGTGATCGGCCGGGTGCCCTCGCCGCTGGGTTCCTCCGTGGTCCCCCACCAGACTTCGGTGCCGCCGATCCGCAGGTCGCCGATCCGGTCGTACTGCCGGCCGCTGACGGTCACGGTCTGGTCCATGACGACCTTCGCCCACGGGCCGGGGCACGCCTTCGGGGGCGCCAGCGTGCCTTCGTAGTACTGGGGCGTGCCGTCGGCGGTGTTGGAGCGGAAGGCGTCGGCGAGGGTGACCGTGCAGTGCGCGGTGTCCGGCCGGGTCACCGCGGGCGCCGCCGTCACCGGGTCGTCGGTGTCGTGTTCGAGCACGGGGTCCGCCGAGGCGACCGCCCCGGAGAGCACCCACGTCAGCACCAGTGACAGGACGATCGTGAAGATCCGCACCCGGACTCCTCCCAGCGGCAGGCACACCGCTCGGGAGCCTAGCGCCGCGATCATCCGACGAACGGCGGGAAAATGTCGGTCTGAAACGTTTCAGTACCGTGGTAGGCTCACGCCCTTCTCAGGGGTTAGGGGGTGCGGTGGTCGGCATCAAGGACGTCGCGAAGCGGGCCGGCGTCTCGATCGGCACGGTGTCCAATGTGGTCAACCGGCCGCACGTGGTCGCCGCGGCCACCCGGAACCGGGTGCTGTCGGTCATCGAGGAGCTCGGCTACGTCCGCGACGAGTCGGCCCGGCAGCTGCGCGCCGGCCGCAGCCGGATCATGGGCCTGCTGGTGCTCGACCTCGGCAACCCGTTCTTCGTCGACGTCGCGCGCGGCGCCGAGCAGGCCGCGCACGCCGAGGGCCTCAACATCATCACCTGCAACAGCGGCCAGCGGTCCGACCTCGAGGCGTCCTACCTGGCGATGTTCGCCGAGCAGCGGGTCCGCGGCGTGCTGCTGAGCCCGGTCGGGACGTCCGGCGAGGCCCTGCGCGCGTTCCGCCGCAGCGGCACGCCGTACGTGTTCGTCGACCGCAAGGCGCCGACGTCGGAAGCCAGCTCGGTCGCGGTGGACGACATCGCGGGCGGCGCGCTCGCGGGCCGCCACCTCCTGGAGACCGGCCACCACCGCATCGCGTTCGTCAACGGGCCGGCGATCCTCGCCCAGTGCCGCGACCGCGAGCAGGGCCTGCGCACGGCGCTGACGGGTGCGGCGGTCGAGCTGACGGTGCTGGAGGCGATCGGCCTCGACGTGGCATCGGGCCGCGACGCGGGCGCCCGCCTGCTGGGCACGATCCCCCGCCCGACGGCGGTGTTCTGCGCGAACGACCTGCTGGCGTTGGGTGTGCTGCAGGCGATGGTCGGCGCGGGCGTGCGCGTCCCGGACGAGATGGCGATCGTCGGCTACGACGACATCGAGTTCGCGGGCGCGGCGGCGGTCCCGCTGACGTCGGTCCGCCAGCCGGCGCAGCGCCTGGGCCGCACGGCGGCGGAGCTGCTGCTGGCGGAAACCGCCGACACGACGGTCGAGCACCAGGCAGTGGTGTTCACCCCGGAGCTGGTCGTCCGCGAATCCACCCGCGTACGCCGCTGAGTCCTACCCGGCGACGACGGCGACGATCGTCGTGCCCTCGGGGAACTCCCCGCCGCGGATGCGGTCCCCCAGCCCGAACATCATCTTGGCCTCGTAGACCCAGTCGAGCCGGACGCCGTGGCGCCGCTCGAACTCGTCGACGAAGGCGTCGAGTTCGCGGCTCCGCCGTGCGAAGCCCCCGAAGTGGTAGCCGGTGTCGACCGACCACTCCCCCAGCTCGTGCCCGAACGCTTCGCGCTGGAACCGGGCGACGTCGGACCGCAGGAACCCGCCGCCTTTCAGGGCCGAGAACCCGATCGCGCGCTGCCCGGGTCCGAGCCCGGCGGCGATCCCCGCCAGGGTCGCGCCCGTGCCGACGGCGCAGGTGATGACGTCGAACGGCCGGTCGATCTCGGCGACCAGCTCGGCGCAGCCCCGGACGCCCGCCGCGTTCGCCCCGCCTTCCGGGATCAGGAAGAACTCGCCCCACGCGCGACGCAGCCCGTCGAGGACATCGGGATCGGCTTTGGCGCGATACGCCGTCCGATCCAGGTAGGTGAGCGTCATGCCGTGGGCGGCCGCCGCCCGCAGCACTTCGTTGAGGGGCAGGTGTTCCTCGCCCCGGACGACGCCGACCGTCTCGAAGCCGAAGTGGTGCCCGGCCGCGGCGGTGGCGAGCAGGTGGTTGGAGTAGGCCCCGCCGAAGGTCAGCAGGCGGGTGGCGCCGGCGTCGGCCGCGTCCCGGAGGTTGTGCTTGAGCTTGCGCCACTTGTTGCCGGGCAGCTCCGGGTGGATCAGGTCGTCGCGCTTGAGCAGCACGCGCACCCCGCGTTCGACGTCTCGCAGCTCGACGAGCGGCGAAGGCACGGTGAGCTGCAGCTTCGTCACGCTGTGAGCATAAATCGTTTGAACTGCGTACGACCCTTGGGCATGATGCCGATCATGGGGCTTCGGGCGTGACGAACAGGTGGGTGCGGCTGCAGGCGGTCGCGGTGTCCGGTTCGTCCGCCGAAGGGCTGATGCTCGCGGCGCTGCCGTTGCTGGCGGTCTCCGTCACCACCGACCCGCGTGAGGTGTCGCTGGTCAACGTCGCCGGGCAGGCGCCGTGGCTGCTGCTTTCCCTCTTCGCGGGCGTGCTCATCGACCGGGTGCGGCGGACCGCCGTGCTCGCGTGGGCCTACGCCGTGCAGATCGCGGCCGCCGTCGTGCTCGCCGCGGTCGCTTCCGCCGGGCTGCTCAGCCTGCCGGTGCTGCTGGTGGTCGCCTTCGTCGTCACGTCCGCGCAGGTGCTCGGGGACGGCGCGAGCGGCGCGCTGGTGCCCGAGCTCGTCCCACCGGACCGGCTGGCGCACGCCAACGCGCGGCTCACGGTGATCGACCGCGGGGTCGTGCAGTTCGTCGTGCCGCCGCTGACCGGGTTCCTGATCGTCGTCAGCACCGGGGCGCCGGCGTGGCTGGCCGCGGCCTTCGCGCTGCTCGCGCTGATGCTGGTCCGGCGCATCCACTCGGAGTCCGTCGTCGCCGCGCGGACGCACCCGCTGCGGGACCTGTCGGCCGGGCTGCGGCACCTGGTGCGGACGCCGTTGCTGCGGTCGATCACGCTGAACGTCGCGCTCGGCTCGTTCGCCGCGAGCGCGGGCAACTCGATGTTCGTGCTGTACGCGACGCAGGTCCTGCACGTCGGCTCGGTCGGCTACGGCCTGCTGCTCGCGTGTCTGGCCTTCGGCTGGATCGCGTCGTCGTTCGTCGTGCAGAAGGTGGTCGACCGGATCGGCTACTCGTGGTCGATGCGGTTCGGGCAGAGCTTCGGCGTGGTGACGAACCTGCTGATCGCCCTGGTTCCGCCGTGGCCACCGCTGGTCGGCGGGGTGCTGGTGCTGCTGACGGCGACGGTGCTGATCTGGAACGTGTGCTCCCAGTCCAGCCGCCAGCGCTTCACCCCGGCGCCCCTGCTCGGCCGGGTGTTGACGAGCCACCGGGCGCTGGCGTGGGGCTTGACGCCGCTGGGCGCGCTGACGGGCGGTTTCGTGGCGGCGCACTGGGGCTTGCGCGCGGTGTGGGTGATGGCCGCGGTGATCCAGGCGGTCAGCGCGGTGCTGGTGTGGTTCACCCTGTCACCGGCGGCGTTCGAGCGCACCGAACGTGAGCTGGCCGAAGCCACGCGAAGCTGATACCGGGTGGCGTGCCGGGTCGGGGCACCGGCACACCACCCGGACGCCTACCCGCCCAGCGCCAGCGCCACCGCGCCCAGCAGCGCCGCGTCCTGGTCGAACCGCGCCGACACCAGCTCCGGCGGGAACGGCACCGCGTGCGCCAGCCGGTCCGCCAGTGCCGGCAGCAGCACGTCCGCCGAGCGCACCAGTCCCCCGCCCACCGCGATGCGCTGCGGGTCCAGCGCGATCGCCAAGTTGGCCACGTGCATCGACAACTCGTCGAGCGCCGCCGTCACCAGCTCCTTCGCCTCGACGTTCTCCTTGGCCAGTGCGAACAACTCGCCCGCGGTGACCGGGCGGCCGAGCAGACTGCTCGCCCGGCCGCCCAGCCCACGCCCACCGACGGCTTCCTCGAGCGGCGCCGCTCCGCTCGCGAAACCCTCGGTGTCCTGCGGCGAGAGCAGGTTGTACCCGATCTCGCCCGCAGCTCCGTTGGCACCGGTCAGCAACCGGCCGCCGACCAGCACCGCCGCCGCGATGCCCGTGCCCAGCGACAGGAACACCGCCGGGTCCGCCCCCTCCAAAGCGCCCCAGCGCCACTCCGCCAGCGCCGCCGCCTTCGCGTCCGTGCCCACCGAAATCGGCACGTCCGGGAACTCCGCCGCCACCAGCTCGGCCAGGTGCAGCTCCTCCCAGCCCGGGACGTTCGGCGCGAGCAGGATGCGGTCCGGCAGCACGATTCCCGGGCTGACGACGCCGATGGCGGCCGGCTCCGCGCCCGACTCGGCCAGGAGCGCTCGCGCCCCGGCCAGCGCCCGCACCACCACCTGCTCGGCCCCCGCCTGCGCGTCGGTGTCCAGCCGGCGCGTGGCCAGCAGGGTCCCGTCGTGGTCGGCGAGCCCCAGCGCCACTTTCGTGCCGCCGAAGTCGATCCCGAGAATCCGTTCCTCAGTCACTCCCTGAACCCCTCGATCTGCGGCGCGACGGCCGCGTCCCCGTGGTGGCCGTACCCGCCGGCCGCCTTGACCACGATCCGGCCGGTGTTGAACCCGTCGACGCTGATCACCGGTACCGCGCCACGCAGGTCGGCCGCCTTGTAGGTGACGGTCAGCGTCTGCGACTGGCCCGGCCACAGCGTGATGTCGTTGTCGTCCCAGGTCGCGTTCGCGAGCTGGTTGTCGCCCGGTGCCTCGTGCCCGTCCGGCGTGCCGCGGCGGACGTCGGCCCGCAGGAAGAACGCCGCCCCCGGCGTCTTCGACGTGTTGGTCACGGTCACCGTCGAGACGAGGTCGCCACCGCTGGAACGCGTCGAGGCCACCGCACCGACCTGGGACTTCGGCAGGTTCTGCAGCGCCTGCAGGTTGCTGTACTGCGACAGCGTCGCCTGCGGGTTGCCCAGCGTCTTGCCCCAGTCGACGACGTCCTTCTGCGTCGAAAGCCAGTAGACGTTCCGGTCGACGACCTTCCCGCCCTGCTTCACCTGCAGCTCGACGAAGTAGACCTGCGCGGGCGCCGGCGCCTTCGTCTCCGCGGGCACCTTCGGTGTCAGCACCCCGGTGCGCACGCCCTGGCTGCCCAAGGAGATCCCGGACGCCGTCCGGTCGTCGAGGACCTTGCCAGCGGTGTCGATCACCCGCGCCTGCACCGAAAGGCCGGACTGTGTTGCCGCGCCGAGGTTGTCCAGGGTGACGGAACCGTTGTCGTAGCCGTAGATCGCGTGCAGCGGCTTGTTCGCCTTCTTGGCGCCGAAGAACGCGCCGGCCTGGTCGCCGTCGTCGTTGTACAGCGACCACAGCAGCGTCGGCCAGCCCTTGTTCAGCTGCCAGTAGACGACGCCGGTCGACGGGTTGTTCTTGTCCGTCGAGTGGTGCAGGAACGCCTCGAACTGCGAGCGGGTGTTCTCGTAGTTCGCGATGTTCGCCAGGTCCACATAGGACTTCAGCGAGTTCCACCTCCCGTACCGCTGGGTGATCGACTGGTCCAGCGTGTACAGCGTGCCGAACGCGTAACCGCCGTGGTCCGGCTCGAAGTTGGCGTGGTACTGGTTGTATTCCGGGTCCTGCCACAGCTTCGCCTGCTCGGTGGGCGACAGGAACCGCTTGATCGAGTCCAGCGTCGGGACGGTGTGCCCGGCGCTCTGCTCGCTCGCGAAGCCCCACGAACCACCCGCGTTGGTGCGCGAGGAGTCGTCGGCGTCGAAGTGCGACGTGTCGTACCAGTACGCCGGCGGGACCCAGTCGTACGGGCCTTCCTTTTCGCCCGACTGCCCGAGCGTCGGCGTGCTCTTGTACTCCGCCGAGGCGATCACCGGCACCTGGAAATCGGCTTCCTCGAACGCCTTCAGCGTCTCGGACTCCTGGCGCGGCACCGGCTCGTTGTCGCTCCAGCCGTAGTTGAAGACGCTCGGGTGGTTCCGCTCCATCTGCGCGATCGTGTACGCCGAGTCGTGCATGATCCGGTAGTCGCGCTCGGTCAGCGTCGAAGCGTCCTCGGGCTGCCAGGCGTCGCAGCAGAGGAACCCGCCGATGACGAGCAGACCGGCGCGGTCGGCCTGGTCGTAGAAGTCCTGCGGCATGTCGTGGCCTTCCAGGCGGACGCCGGAGAGGCCCATGTTCTTGATCAGCGCGATCTGGTGCGCGGTGTCGGCCTTGTCGTAGCGCAGGAACAGGTCCGGCGCGAAGCCGCCGCCGCG
This sequence comes from Amycolatopsis sp. MEPSY49, assembly GCF_051337345.1. NCBI lineage: Bacteria > Bacillati > Actinomycetota > Actinomycetes > Pseudonocardiales > Pseudonocardiaceae > Amycolatopsis > Amycolatopsis sp. MEPSY49. Next base: position 159,152 of record NZ_JBDLYJ010000009.1, read on the forward strand.
GAACACGAAGTCCTTGCCGTTGATCGTGAACTGGCGCGCGCCCTCGGGCAGCGGCGCGGACTTCCCGACCAGGCGCGAAGTCACCGTGCGGATGCCGAAGGTGCTCTTCGACGACGTCGAGAGCACGCCGTCCTGCGAGACCGCGGTGCTCAGGGTGTACAGCGGCTGGTCGCCCATCGAGTACGGCCACCAGATCCGCGGCTTGCCGATCTTCACCGGCGCGAACGTGACGGTCTGCTTGGTGTTCGCCGGGATCGTCACGCGCTGCTTGACCACGATCGGCGCGCCCGACGGCGGGGCGATCGTCGCGGCGACGTCGCCGGTCTGCGGGGTGGCGGCGTCGTTGGTGACGTCGACCTTCACCGTCAGCTTCGAGCTGGACAGGTCGGCGGCGTTGTCCTGGACGACGTGCGCGTTGTCGCCGGTGAGCGCGTTCCCCACCTGCAGCGTCGGCGCGAACTGGATGCCGGTGTTGTTGTCCGGCGGGATCTGGCCCCAGTCGACCTGGTCGAGCGTGTACATCTTCAGCGGGTCGTTGGGGTAGACCTTGATCGCCAGGGTGTTCTTGCCCGGCTTGACCAGTTTCGAGACGTCGAAGGTGTGCCCGGCGAACGCGCCGCTCACGACGTCCTTCGTGGCGACCAGCTTGCCGTTCACCCAGACATCGCCTTCGCCGACGATGCCCGGGATGGTCAGCTTCGCGTGCTGGCCGGTCTTGAAGTCCGGGGTGAAGTCGGTGCGGTACCACCAAGGGTCGGCGAACGGCTTGGTTACGACGGGGCCGAGCTTGTCGACGTACCCGAAGCACTTGCGCATGTTGTCGGAGTAGAAAACGTCGGGGCACTTGCCGTTCTGCACCAGGGCGTTGATCTCGGTGCCGGGCGCGCCGGCGTCGTCCGGCTTGACCGGCAGCCAGCCACGGGTGGCGTACCCGGGCGTGGAGACCTTGTCGCCGCCGTCCTTCACATCGGCGGTGGTCAGGACCTGCCAGCCCTGCGCGCCGATCGTGGTGAGGCCGTGCGGCTTCGCCGTCTCGGTCTGGGCGTCCTGCGCGGCGGCGGGCCCGGCGACGCTGAGCACGCCGGGAACGAGCAGCAGCGCGGCGAGCGCCGCGAGCTTCTTCGTCATGCCTGAGCCCCTTCGGTGTCGGCGGAGGCGAAAGCCTCCTTGATCTCCTTGGGTCCGAACGGCCAGGTGCGCTCGGCCTTGGCGTAGACCAGGTACGCGAGCGCGCCGAGGACGATCCAGCCCACCGACAGCCCGATCGAAAGCCAGTCGGCCGAGATGTAGATGTAGACCCAGCCGACGAGCGCGATCAGCGTCGGCACCGGGTAGAGCCACTGGCGGTACGGCCGCCGCAGCTCCGGCTGCCGTCGCCGCAGCACGACGATCGCGGCGACCTGGGCCAGCGACTGGATGATGACCAGCGTCGCGACCGCCGCGTTGATCACCGTGGTGAGGGTGAACAGGGAGCCGAGGATCGTGATGGCGCCCATCGTGAGCACGCCCGCGGTGGGCAGGTTCAGCTTGGGGTGCAGTTTGCCGAACATCGGCAGGAACACCTTGTCGCGCGCGGCTTCGAACGGCACGCGCGAGCCGCCGAGCAGCCCGGCGAAGACCGATCCGATGGCGGCGATCACGATCAGCACGGTGATGGCCTTCGCCGTGCCGGTGCCCCACACCTGTTCCAGCACCGACGACGCCACCGACTTCGCGTCCTTCAGCTGGTCGAGCGGGATCGAGCCGAGCACGCCGACCTGCAGCAGGAAGTACAGGCCCATGATGCCGAGGATCGAGAAGATGATCGAGCGGGGCAGCGTGCGGCCCGGCGTGCGCACCTCACCGCCGAGGTAGGCGGTCGTGTTGTAGCCGAGGTAGTCGTAGATCGCGATGATCAGGCCGGCGCCGAGGCCGCCCCAGAACGTGCCGTCGCCGGCCGAGCTGAACGCGCCCGGGGTGAACGCGAACGCCTGCGCCGCGCTGAAGTGCGAGAACGCCGCGACGATCGTCGTCAGCACGGCGGCGAGCATGATCACGAACAGCACCGTCGTGAGTTGGGAGATCTGGCCGATCTTGCGGAACAGCGCCAGGATGATCACGAGCGTGATGCCGACGCCGATGATCTTGCCCAGTGGCGTCGTGCCCGCGTCGTCGGTGACGCCGGGAATCAGGTAGCCGAGGTACTGGACGAGCCCGATGATGCCGGTGGACATGATCAGCGGGATGAACAGCACCGCGCTCCACACGAAGAGGAACGGCATCAGGCGGCCGGTGCGGTACTGGAACGCCTCGCGCAGGTAGAGGTAGGTGCCGCCGGCGCCCGGCATCGCGGCGCCGAGCTCGGCCCAGATGAGCCCGTCGGCCAGCGCGACGATCGCCCCGATGATCCAGCCGAACATCGCCTGCGGGCCGCCCATGGTGGCGACCATGGCCGGGATCGTGACGAACGGGCCGATACCGCACATCTGCGTCATGTTGATCGCGGTGGCCTGCAGGGGGCCGATCTTGCGTTCAAGGGCGGGCTGCGGCTCCCCTGAACGAGTGGGTGAACTCACGACGTGCCTCCGGCTAGTAGTTAGTAAAGTTTCTTAACATAGAACGGGCGGGGTCGAAAGAGTTCCGTCGATAAACTTGCGGCAACACAGGAGGACTCGTGGGGCAAAACGGGCCGCAGGTCGGAACTCCGGCGAGCATGCGGGCGCTGAACCAGCGTCTCGTGCTGGACCGGCTGCGCACGCAGGGTGAAGCGACCCGACCGCAGATCGCGGCCGAGACCGGGTTGTCGAAGCCCACGGTGGGACAGGCACTCCTCGACCTCGAGCAGCACGGACTGGTCCGGACCACTGGCCGCAGCCTGCCGGGCCCGGGCCGCGCGGCGGTCGTGTACCGGGCGGCGCCGGACGCGGGCCACGTCGTCGGCGTCGACATCGGACGCCGCGCGATCCGGATCGCGGTCGCGGACCTGGAGGGCAGCATCGTCGCGCGGCTCGACGAGCCCAACCGGTGCCGTTCCGCGAGCGCTTTGGTGCGCACCGTAAGCGAATCGGTCGAACGGGCGGTGGTTTCGGCCGGGCTGATGCCGCACGACGTCGTCGCGACGGTGGTCGGCACGCCGGGCGTCCCCGACCCGGCCACCGGGACGGTCCACCGCGCGCCGAACCTCCCGGGCTGGGAGCGGCGCGGGGTGCTGCACGAGCTGGTGGCGGCGCTGGGCGGCGCGGGGTCGGACGTCGTGGTGGAGAACGACGCGAACCTGTGCGCGGTGGGCGAGCACGCGCTCGGGGCGGCGCTCGGCGTGGACGTGCTGGTGTGCTTGACGGTGGGGACGGGCATCGGGATGGGCTTGCTGGTGGAGGGCCGCCTGTTCCGCGGCGCCCACGGCGCGGCGGGCGAGATCGCGGATTTGCCGTTCGGCCCGTCGCCGTCGGCCGCGGGGGCGCGCCGGCCGGGTCCGATGGAGACCGCGGCGGCGGGGCAGGCCGTGGTGGATGCCGCGCGGGCTTCGGGGTTGACGGTGCGGTCGGCGAAGGATGTTTTCCGGTTGGCCCGAGGTGGGGATGCGCGGGCTTCGCGGGTGGTTGCGGAGGAAGCCGAGAAGCTGGCTTACGTGGTCGCGGCGGTGACCGCGGTGCTGGACCCGCGGTTGATCGTGCTGGGCGGCGGGATCGGCGGCAACGCGGACCTGCTGGCCGCCCCGATGCGGCGGGCGCTCGCGGCGACGGTGCCGGTGGTGCCGGAGATCGTGGCGGGGCAGCTGGGTGAGGACGCGGTGTTGGCGGGGGCGATCGCGACCGCGCTGGGGACGGCTCGGGAGTTGGTGTTCGACCGGCGGGGTCTGCGCCGGGCGGCTGGCGAGGGTTGACGGGAGAACGACCGGTCACGCTGCGGGGAGAATGATCGGTCGCCCTTGCCCTTCGCGCCATGAACCATCCCGCGAGTTCGCCCGAGGCCGCCCTGCGCGGGGGAATGATCGGTCGCCTTGGCGGGCACGAGGTGGACTATCTGGTGAGTTCGCCGGAAGACCGCCCGGCGCGCAAGAACGACCAGCTCAGCCACCCCCACGGACCACCTGATCAGTCCGAAGGCCCCCGCAGGGTGAGCACCACCCGCAGCACGTGCTCGACCGCCGTCGGGAACGGGGCTCCCCTCAGCTCGCCTCGCTCCGCCAAGTTCTCCGCCGCGAACTCCAGCACCCGCTCCGGCCCACCCCGCCGCACGACCAGCGCCGCCAGGTCCTCGAGGTCCAGGTCCGGGTGGTCCAACCGCGTCAAGGCGAACTCGACCATCAGCTCCTCCGCCGTCATGTCCACCTCCACCCTCCATCGTAGGCGCCGCCGGCTAACAAATGATCGAAGAAACTGCGAGCCCCGATGCGGTGACGTCGACACGCTGACCCGCCACCCTCAGCAGGCACCGTTGGGCCGTTCGGCGGGTATTTCGGGCGATCGTGTACAGACCGCGAATACCCGGTAACCCGGACGAGCCGGTCAGTCATGATGCAGAACCCACCCGGCGGCGGACGGAGGCGACCCATGGCGATGCACCGGCACCGCACCCGAGCCGTCGTCCGGCGGCCGCGGCACGCCCTGCCCGCGCGGTGGTGGCCGCCCATGCTGCTCGCCGCCTCCATCGCCGCTGTCATTCCCGGGGACACCGTCGGCGGGCTGCTCGTCGGGACCAGCGTGCTCGTCGCCCTGACCGCGCTCGCCGCCGCGCGGCGGGTCCTCGGCCACGCCGCCGTGCACGTCAACCTCATCCTCGCCGAAGAACTACGCGAAGACCCGCGTCGCACCTGACCCCGCGTCCCGACCAGCGCGGTGACCGACTTCACCCGTGTTACTGTACCGTCTGGACGGTATAGTAACCGGCATGACCATCACCGCGCCGAACCCCGTCCTGAGCCCTCGACGCCGGTGGGCGGCGCTCGGTGTGCTGGTCGGCGCGGTCCTCCTCCTCGCGGTCGACGGCACCGTCCTCTACCTCGCCGTCCCGTCGCTCACCCGCGAACTCGCGCCGAGCGCCGTCGAGGTCCTCTGGATCGGCGACGTCTACTCGCTCGCGCTGGCCGGGCTGCTCGTCACGGCCGGCAACCTGGCCGACCGCTTCGGCCGCAAGAAGGTGCTGCTCCTCGGCACCGCGGCGTTCGGGCTGGCCTCCGCGCTGGCGGCCTTCTCCCCCACCGCCGGCGTCCTCGTCGTCGCCCGGCTGCTGCTGGGCATCGCGGGCGCGACGATCATGCCGTCGACGCTCTCCCTCATCCGCACCCTCTTCACCGACCCGCGCGAGCGCACCCGCGCCATCGCGATCTGGTCGGCCGGGTCCGGAGGCGGCATCGCCCTCGGCCCGCTCGTCGGCGGGACGCTGCTCGAGCACTTCTGGTGGGGCTCGGTGTTCCTGATCAACGTGCCGATCGTCATCGTGTTCCTGATCGCCGGCGCGATCCTGCTGCCGGAGTCGCGCGACCCGAACCCCGGCCGCTTCGACGCGCTCTCGGCCGCCCTGTCGATGGCCGCGATCGTCCCGCTGGTCTACGCGGTCAAGCACGCCGTCGGCTCGGGCGTCGACGGTCGAGTCGCGAGCGCCGCCGGGATCGGTCTCGCCGCCGGGACGGCGTTCGTCCGGCGGCAGCGGCGGGTGGCCGACCCGCTGATCGACGTCGCCCTGTTCCGCAACCGCGCGTTCAGCGGAGCCGTCCTCGCGGACTTCGTTTCGGTCTTCGCGCTGACCGGGTTGCTGTTCTTCTTCTCCCAGTACCTGCAGCTGGTCCGCGGCTTCAGTCCGTTGGCGGCGGGGCTGGCGGAGATGCCCGCGACGCTGGCCTCGATCGTGATCGTCGCCGCGGTGGGCGTGGTCGTCGCGCGCCTCGGCCGGGGCCGCGCGGTCGCGGCCGGTCTCGGGGTCGCCGCGCTCGGGTTGCTGCTGGTCACCGTGGCGGAGCGGGCGTCGCACTACGGCTGGCTTGCGCTGGCACTGCTGCCGGTCGGGCTCGGGGTCGGGCTGGCACTGACCTTGACCGTCGACTCGGTGCTGTCCGCCGTGCCCCGGGACAAGGCCGGCTCGGCGTCGGCGATCTCCGAAACCGCTTACGAGCTCGGCGCCGCGCTCGGCATCGCGCTCCTCGGTTCGCTGGTCACCGTGGTCTACCGCGCGTTCCTGCCCGCGGAGGTCCCCGCGGCGGCGCGGGACTCCCTCGCCGGCGCGGTGGCCGTGCTCGATCCGGCGTCCGGATCCGCGCAGGCCGCCCGCGAGGCGTTCACCGGTGCCATGCAGGTAACGTCCGCCGCGGCCGCCGTCGTCACCGCGATCGCGGCGGTGATCGCCTGGCGGACCATTCCGTCCGGAAAGGACTGAGCATGCCTCGCAAAGCCGGGCGCAGCCCGGAAGAGACGCGCCGGGCGCTGCTCGACGCCGCCGGGTCGGTCATCCGCACCCGGGGAATCTCGGCGTCCCTCGACGACATCGCCAAAGCGGCCGGGGTGTCGAAAGGCGGGCTGCTGTACCACTTCCCGGCCAAAGACGCCCTGGTGCGCGCCCTCGCGCAGGACATCCTGGACACCTACCGCGCCGAGGTGCGAGCGGCGCTGGACCCCGCGGACACGGCCCCCGGGCGCCTGACCCGCGCGTACGTCCGCGCGTCGCTGGACACCTCCTACGACGAGATCGCCGTCCGCGAGAACATCGCCCTGGTCGCCCAGCTGATTTCGATCCCCGAGATCGCGGAGCTCGCCCGCGCGGACGCGGAGCAGTGGAACGACGAACTCAGCGCCGACGGCCTCCCCGACCACGTGGTCACCCTGGTCATCTCGGCGGCGGACGGGGCGAGCACCGCGCCGCTGTGGGGCGTCGGCCTCGAGGTGGCCGCGGCGCGGAAACTGGAACAGCAGCTCATCGAGCTGACGCTGACCGCGGCGGGCGACTAGACCGGCCGGACGGCCCCTTCGAGGGCGTTCAGGAAAGCCGCGATCCAGGCCTGGCTGCCGTGGACTCGCAGGCGTTCCCGCATCGCCTGCATCCGCTGCCTCTGTTCGACCGGTCGCATCGCGATCGCGCGCAGGATCGCCTCCTTTAGGTCGTCGGCGTCGTTCGGGTTGACCAGAATGGCCTCCTCGAGCTCCGCGGCCGCACCGGCGAATTCGCTCAGGACGAGCACGCCGCGGTCGTCCACGCGGCACGCGACGTACTCCTTGGACACCAGGTTCATGCCGTCGCTGAACGGCGTCACGACCATCACGTCGGCCGCGCGGTAGAGCGCCACCACCTCGGTGAAGTCGAGAGCACTGTTCGTGTAGCGGACCGCCGGGCTGCCCATCCGGCCGTAGCTGCCGTTCAGGTGTCCCGCGAGCCGGTCGACGCGTTCACGCAGGCTCGCGTACCTCGCGACTCGTTCCCTGCTCAGGGTCGCGACCTGGATGAACGCCGGCGGGTTCGCCGCGGACCCCAGCTCGTTGAGGATCTCTCCGTACGCCAGCAAACGTTGTTCGATGCCCTTCGTGTAGTCGAGCCGGTCGATCCCGGCGACGAGCACCTCGGGGTTCCCGGCTTCGGCCCGGATCTGCTGGGCGCGTCGCCTGATCCGGGACTGGCCGACCATCCGCTCGATCGCCGCCACGTCGATCGAGACGGGGTAGGCACCCACGAAGACGGTTCGCGTGCCCGTCCGGACCGAGCCTTCGGATGTCGGCAGGTCGAGGATGTCCCGGCAGAGCTGGAGGAAGTTCTGTGCGCTCCGCGGACGTTGGAAACCGACCACGTCGGCGCCGAGCAGGCCGCGCAGGATTTCGTCACGGCCGGGCAGCTGCCCGAACAGCTCGACCGGCGGAAGCGGAATGTGCAGGAAGAAGCCGGTCCGCAGATCGGGCCTCCGCGCTCGCAGCAGCGCCGGAACCAATTGGAGGTGGTAGTCGTGGATCCAGACGGCCGCACCGGGCGCGGCGACGAGAGCCACCGCGTCGGCGTACCGCTCATTCACCGCGCGATAGGCTTCACGCCAATCCCGCCGGAATTCCGGACGTTCGATGGAACCGTGGTACAGCGGCCACAACGTCGAGCTGCACTGCCCCTCCATGTGCCACTCGACTTCGCGTCCGGTCAAGACCACCCTCATGAGCGGCGGCGCGCCGGCCTGCTCGAGACCGCCGGCATCCTCGTCGTGCCGTGACCACCCCACCCACACCCCATGCTGCTCGATGACGAGATCTCGGAAAACCTGGTCCAGGCCGGGGCTGTAGTCGTTCCGCACTCCCGCACGCGATCGGTTGTGGGCGTGGACCGGTATCCGGTTCGTCACCAGGACGAAGTCGAAGGTCCGGCTCACGGACTCCGCTTCCGCAGGGGGGACCGCGCCGATCTCCGGGACTCCCCCGCTCGCGGGATCGGGCACGGATACGTGTTCGGCCGCGGTTCCGGGCGCGGCGAGTTCCGCGAGCCGCGCGGCGCGCCACAGGGAACGGAACGCCTCGGGACTGCCGCCGAGCTGGTCGACGATCAGCTCCAGGTGCCCCCATTTGGGCACCCTCGGTCCACGGAAAACGTTGTGCACGGTCGTGTAGCTGACGACGCCGCGCCCGATTCCGGTGGCGATCTGGCGGACCCCCGGCTCGCCCGCGTCGAGGTGCAGGTCGTGCAGGCGGTCGAACAGCTCGGTGATCGCGCCGGCCGGGGTCCGTTCACGCTTGAGCGCCACGCCGTCTCCTCGCTTCGGCGTTCAACCCTGTCAGAAATCGTCAACTGATCACCAGCGGTTTCGCGGGAACGGAGTACCGAGCGCGTTCATCGCCGTCCGCGTTCGTCGAGCTCGGTGTAGTTCATGGCGCCGTTCGTGGATCGCAGGCCCGCGGGCCGGACGATCGACCGGTGATTCCCTCCCGCAGCGGAAGGCCGTCCCCATGACATTCCGAATCCACCACGCTCTCCGCGATTTGCACCGTCGGCGGCACACCGACCCGCAGCACCGCTCGATCATCGTCATCGACGTAGCCGGCTTCGGACGACGCCCGGACCCGGCCCAGGTGCGGGTCAGAAGCAGCCTGGACCGGATCGTGCGTGCGGCCTGCCGCGCGTCGGGGTTGCCGCGGGCGCGGCTCGTGTTCGAAGATCGAGGCGACGGCGTGATCGTGTTCGTCCCCGCGACCGTCTCCAAAGCCGTGCTGGTCCGGCCGTTCGTCCCGCAGTTGAGCACGTTCCTGCACGAGCACAACGCGAAGGCGGAGGCGGTCCACCGCATCCGCGTCCGCCTCGCGGTGCACGCCGGCGAGGTGGTCCGGGGGCCGTACGGCTGGCTCGGCGCCGACCTCAACCTGACGTGCCGGCTGGTCGATTCGGCACCGCTGCGGGAAGAACTCGTCCGCCGGCCGTGCGCGGACCTGGTCGTCGCCCTCTCGGACGTGGTCCACCAGGCGGTCGTGCGGCACGGGCATCGCGGAACCGCGCCGACCGAGTACACCGCAGTGCCACTGAAGGTCAAGGAAGTCGCCACGCGCGCTTGGATCCATCAACCGGCGCGCGAAGACTGCCCGGTCACCGCCCTTCGCGCGCCGGATCACCGCTCCCGCTCGGGGACCGCGCTCGCCGCGGTGACCAGCTGATCATGCGCCGCGACCAACCCGGCGACTCTTTTCGGGGGCGGCATGTCGCGGTGGTAGCTGACTCGCAGCAGCTGGCTTCCCAAAGCAAGGTGCCATTCCCACCGGCTCCGCCGGAAATCGGCCTTCTCCCGCAGCTTCGGACAGATTTGCCGGAGCTGCGCCGTGAGCCAGCCGAGGCCGCTCAGGCACGCGATCGTCGACGGGTCCGTGGAGACCGCGCACAGGTCGCCGGACAGCGCGCCGACCGCGGCCGCCAGCTTCCGCCACACCGGAACTCCTTCGAAGAAAGCCGATTCCGGGCCCGAGTCGATCCCGTACATCAGGAGGTCGACCGCGAACCGAGCCGGATCGACCGCCCAGTGCGCCTTGTCGAAATCGCTGAAGTCGATCAACGCGGGCGACGGGTGGCGCCCCGGGTAAACCAGCACATTGCGACCGTGGAGATCGCCGTGGCCGAAGCAGAGATGACTTCGCTGGGGCAGGTTCCGTTCCTGGACACCGGGCAGCCGTCCCTCGGTGACGAACGCCTCGACGTCGGCGAGCAGCGTGGACGCGTCCTCGAGCCGGCCACCCCGTGGGTGGATGAGCAGCGGCGCGAGCTCCTCCAGCGCGCGCAGCACGAGGCATTGTTTGTAGTACGGGAGCATGAACAGCGAGGGTGCGCTTCCGTCGCGATCCTCTCCGGTCGTTTCGTACAGCACGCCAAGGCAATCGGAGAACAGCAGGTCGAAGAGGTCCCGCACCAGTTCCGGCGCCGGTCCGGCCGCCAGCCACGTGTGCAGCGGCACGGCGTCCCGGTCGAGGTGCGCGCCCGTCGCGCACCAGCCGTTCACCGGGCCCACCGGCCGTTCCGGCTGGAGGGGAACGACGAACCGTTGCGGCAGCAGCTGACGCGCGTGCAGGGCACCACGGGTCTCACGGACGAGGTTCTCCTCGGCCCGGCTCACCTTGAGCACGTGGTGCACGGTCGGTCCTCGCCGTACCCGCGCGGTCGTGCTGCACACGCTCGCCCCGGACGCGCCGGGCACCAGGCACTTGACCTCGACGGTATCGGCGACGTCGTCCGTGGCTTCCAGCACGAGCCGGTGCAGCTGCGTCAGCGTCGCCTCCTTGACCTCGAACAGAAGGGCCTGGACGGCGGGGTCGGTGGGGTCCGCTCGCACCTCGACCTCGGTGACCCTTCCGTTGCCGAGCAGGTGGTTGCGGATCGCCGCGGCCACCACGGCCGGGCTCGTCGTCGTCTCGGTGCTGAACTCCGCTCGCCGGAGCACCTTGTGCGCCCCCAGCTCCTCGGCCTTGGAGAACAGATCGTGCCGGTGGCCGTCACCGGTGCTGATCGCGAAGACGTAGGCTCCCGGGGCGACCGCGACGGCGCGCTGCACCAGCTCGAGCCCTCGTGGCTCGTCGCCGCCGTCCAGATCCGGGCGTTTGAAGAGCAGATCGATCACGCAGAGGTCGAACGGCGGTTCGTCGGCGAGCAGCCGATGCGCTTCGTTCGGATCCCCGACCATGGTCCAGTTGACCGTCCAGCCCTTCGCTTTCAGCTGTTGGCTCAGCCGGAGGCTGACCGAGTTCCGGTTCTTTTCGACGTCGTCGACCATCAGTCCGCGGATGACGTGTTCCATTCAGGCTCCCTGCCAGACGGACAAGCCGATCTCCGTCGCGAACGTCCACTCGTCGTCGAGCGGTGTCGCGGTGATCGAACCGCCGAACGGGCGGAGCTTGTCGTTGAGCGTTCGAAGACCGTGCCCGGGCTGGGTGCTCGGACGGGTGCCCGTGTTCCGGATCACCAGCGACAGCCGTCGGCCTTCGCAGACGCTGTACTCGACGCGCACGATCGGCGTCGCGGCTCCGCCCCCGTGTTGCCGGATGTTCGCGATCGTGTGCGTCACGACCTCGTCGAGCAGGGAAGCCGGGCAGAAGACCTCCGTCCGGTCCCCGACTTCCCGCGCCAGGGTGGCGAAGTCCACTCCTGCCCCCTGCACGACCCGGTCGACGCGGGGGCCGGGTACGACCGGCGCGGACTCCACGAGCTCGACGAACACCGCGGTACGCCCGGCGTCGAGGTGCGTCGCCGTGAACATCCGATGCCACCAGCGCAGCCGGGCCAGCAGGTGCCGGTGTTCCCGGAGCCAGTCCGGGTCCGTGGGTGTCCACGGTCGATCGATCATGTCTTCGAGCTGGTCGTGCACCCGCTGGAGCTCGGAGAAATCGGGATCGGAGATCGCGGCCAGCAGTCGTCGCTGGTCCTGCCGCCCGACGCGGTCGGACACGTAGTCACCGGCGATGATGTCCGTCAGCGCGGTCATGTTCACGAGGGCTCGCTGGCAGAGCTGCGTGCGGCACTGTTCCCAGTCGGAGAGCGCCTCTCTGCTGCGCGGGGGCGGCGGCTGCGCGAAGACGAGGTCTTCCACGAAGTCCCGGACCCGGAGCAGAACCGCCTCCATCCGGTGGTCCTGCACGTGCCTGCTGAGCTCTTCGTGCAGCAGCCACCATCCGTGCTGGGGGTTGCGCGGGCGCGGCCACGCTTTGGCGTCGACGACCGCGAGCAGTTCCTTGACCACTCCGACCGACTTGCGGACCACGTCGGTGTCGCCCGGGCCGAGCAGGGATTCGAGCCGGTCGCGGCACCGGATCAGCGCCGACCGCAGGGCGGCGTGGTCGATCGGCATGTCCTCCAGCGGCCGGCGAAGCAGGCGGTGGCACTCGAGGAAGAGCTGGTCGCTGAGCTCTCGCTCGTCGATGGCGACAGCCCGGGCGAGCAGCTTGGGCAGGAGCTCGACGAACGTCTCCGGCTTCGCGGCGGCCATCACCATCACGGCCTGGGTGCGGAACCAGGCGTGGCCGGTCTGCGATCGTCGCACCGCGGTTTCGCAGATCGCGGCCAGCCGCTCCCGCGCGTCGGCGAAGCGCAGCGGCGGCAGCTTCAGCCAGTTCTGCTCGGCCGCGGTCAGCCGCACGAGACTGTCCCTGGTCCACTTCACGCGGGGCACGGCTTCCGTGTCGATGTCGTCGAGCCCGCCGATCCGGTCGAGCACCTCCTGCCGCGCCGCCGTGTCTTCGAGCGCTCTGAGCAGGAGGCCCCGCCACCGCAGGTAGTCGGCCATGTCCTCGGCCCGGATCGGCACCTTGAAGAGGTCGACCGGCACCTCACCGAAGACTTCGGTCCGGGTGCGGAGCCGGGTCCTTTCCCAGAGCCGTTTCGCATGGCCCCGCAGAGCCCGCGGGGCCGACTCCGCGTACTCCTCGTAGAGGTCTCTCGTCTCGCACAGCGAGCAGTCGGGAACCGCCATGCGGCCCAGGCTGCTCGTCGCCAGGAAACGCACCTCGGTGGGCACCGCGGGCCTGGCCCGGCCGCTCCGGCGGGCGCGCAGCGCGCTGACCGCCCGCAGAACGTCGGACTCCTGGTCCCCGAGCTGGTTGAGCAGGACGAGCGCGAGGATCGCGGATGCTCCTGCCTCGGCCGCGAGCCGGATCATCTGATGGATCGACTTCGCGCTCAGCGCACCCCAGTCGACGACGACCACGGTGCCCAGTTCCCGTGGCGCCGGCAGGCTGGCCGGGAACATCCACCGGTTCCCGGCGACCGCCCGCGGGATCGGCAGCACGTCGGTGACAGTCGTCCCCTCCTCGACGAGGACGCTCCGCACCAGCTGGGCGAGTTTGGCCGCGTAGTCGACGGGCCCGCCCGGGTGCCAGATCCGGCACCGGCCGAGGTCCCCCGCCCCCGGACCGTCCGCCTCCCACTGGCGCGTCACGTCGTGCACGCTGTGGCGGATCGCGGAGCGCACCTCGTCGCTCACCCCCTTGCCGAACAACAGGTGGTCCAGCTGCGGATAAGCACTGAAGTGGCGGGCGCGCGGAATGCTCTCGACGTGGCCGAGCCGCAGGGAGTCGTCGTCCCTCGCGCACCAGCCGAGCAGGGTTTCTTCGGTGATCGGGGTGCGTGGCGGCGTACCGACCTCGTCGGGCGCGACCGGCCGCCGGTGGATCGGGTTGATGTCGACCGGCACGGCACCGGCCCGCGGTGGCACCGCAACCTCCGCGGTGACCAGGGAGAGCACCGCGATGTCCCGGTTGAACATCCGGATCGGACCCGAGTGGGTCCTCGTGTCGACCACACAGGCCACGGCGACGGGCACGGCGCGATTGCCGACAAGCGCGGCCGCCGCGCGCCGGGCGGTGTTCTCCGTTGCGAGGATGTCGGCACAGATGACGACGTTCGCCCGGCGGGGCACCTGCTCGCTGACGGGAATACCGTCCAGATCCAGCTCGCCGGGGAGGTCGTAGTACCGCCCGTCGCGGTACAGGCATTCGCTCAGCTGAGCCGCCAGCTGTGCGGGTGTCGTCGAGGCACGGGCCACCACCAAGGAGCCGTCGTGCTCCTGATCGGCCAGGGATGCTTCCTCGACCGCCCGCGCGAGGAGAAAGGCCGCGAGGTCCAACCCGACCGTGCCGCGCAACAGGGAATCGACGTCGATCCACCGGTCGGCCAGGCGGAGCATCGGCGTCCGGAACAGCCCGGGCACCACCCCGGGGCCGCTCTGCCCGATCGCCTCGGCGAGCGTGTCCCGGACGTAATCACCGAGGGCGCGCACCGCGTCGCCGGCGGAGACGTGCAGGATCACCTCGGCCGCCGTCACGGTGATCAGGTGCGAGTGCCTGCCGAGCGTCGGCCACAGCTCGTCGGGCGCCCGGCCCGCCGCCGCCCACAGCCGGACGACGTCGGCCACCGGCAACGCCCCGCCCGCCGCGGTCAGCCCCTCCAGTACGGCGCGCAGGCACACCGAGCCGCCGCACCACAGGGGTGCACCGGACGCGCTCAGCACCAGAATCGGGTTCGGTGTGCGGCTCCACTGGGTGAGCTCCCACTCCTGCTCCTCGTCGACGTTGAGCCCGGCGACCATGAGGTCGAGCAGCCGCGGGTCGGCGTTCGGGAAGACCAGGACGACCGTGGCCTGGTGCGGAGTCAGGCTGGCCACGTGCAGGGCCCGCGACAGCGCGGTCTGCACCGCGGCGTCGGAGAGCGCGTGGTCCGCCTGCCTGACGGCGATGGTCGCCACCACCCCCGCCGAGCGCCCGCCGTCCTGAGCCAACAGCGCCGCCTCGTCCAACCGGGCGCGATCCGCGTCCCCGATGCCGTGCTCGGGGTCGAACTCGCAGGGGATGACTTCCCACCGGGTGTCGGAGCGGGCGCTGGACCGCCACTCCCACGGGACCGACAACGCCCGCGTGAGGTAGTCGCGGATGACCAAGGTGACCTCCACGACGGTGCCCGGCGCCCACGCCGGTTGCGGTTCGTCGAAGTCTTCGACCGTGCTACCCGGGTACACCTTCCCGATCGCCGCGTCGGCCGAGCGCGTCACGACGCTGCCGTGGTAGCTGCGGACCAGCCGCGCGACCCGCCAGAGCCCCACCGCTCCCGCCTGCCCGTCGGAGCCCTTGCCGGCGATGTTCCGCTCGAAAGCCTGCAGCACCAGATCGCGGGTCGGCACCCGGTCCGCCGACGGATCCCGGTCGAGGGACAGCCGCCGGAACAGGCCGATTCCCGAATCCGCGACGACGAGCTGGAGCACCTGGCCCCCGGGGACGCCGCTCGCCAGCGCTTCGGCCAGTTCTTGTGCCGCACGGGGAAGGTCACGGCCGCGGCCGACGTAGACGTCGTCGTCGACCAGCACCGCGGCGATCAGCGCGTACGTCGTACCCGGCGGGCCGGACGCCGCGTGCAGGCCGACGTTCTCGACGAGACCCGAAACGACCGCGAGCGTGATGGCTCGCGCGTCCGAGCGCGAGAGTCCCATGTCCTTGAACCGTCTCTGCGCGTCGCGGAGGACATCCGCGGCCACCGCGCCGTGCGCGTCGACCGGGACCCACCGAAACGGGAGGATCCGCCGGCGGCGAAGCAACTTCGCCTCGTCGAGTGCGGTGGGCGCGGCCCCGGGCGTGCTCTCCGGTCCCGGTTGGCCCAGCCAGGGTGCGGCGGAGTCTTCGACCCGCACGGCGCCCTCCGGCCAGTGGGACGCGTGCAAGGCTTCGAGGAAGCCGACGTCCCGCATGAACGCCCTGGCCTCCTCCCGGGCTCGGGCTTGCCGGGCCACCCGCCGCTCGAGCGACTCGAACGCGATTCCGCCGCCGGCCGGCTCCTCGCGCTCCCCGGCCTCCACGACCGGCAGGTGTCCGGTGGGCAGCACCACACTCGCCCGGACACCGTCACGGACAGCCGCGTCCAGGAGCACCAGTGCGCGCGCCAACGTCTCGAAGTGGACGAACTCCACCAACGCGAAGTCGAGCCGGAACCCTTCCGCCGCCACTTCCGGCCGCCAGCCGTCGGCACCGGTGAACGGACTGCCGGCACCGCTCAAGCGGCTCTCCCACGCCTCGACGGTGAGCAGATCGGGCAGCCGGTAGACGATCATTTCCGATACCCCCTCGGCGGTCCCGCCGCCCAACGGCGCGGCGGCGAAAAATCATCGGATGACCACGCAGATCCACATTCGATCACCAAATCTTCGCTCCGATCCCACCGTGTGCAGAATTGTCCAGCGTCTGTCCTTGACCACGAACACGCTGTGCGCTTCCGTGGAGAACACCCGAATTCCGGAGGCGCGTCCATGCCGCAGTGCGACCGCGACACCGAATCGCGGAAGCACCTTTCCCCGGCGGGTTCCACTCTCCAGTCAAGCGCGAACACCGCCACTCCGGAACTCCGCGCCGAATCCTCGAACATCTTCGGACGGACAGCGCGCCGCGTGTCCGGAAACTCGTACGTTCTCGTACACAGCAGGAGACTCCGCCGATCGGCCGTTCGGACGAACGCTCAGGACCGCGCGCCGGTCCTCGCCCGGATTAATCGCGTTCGGCAGTTCGGCAGCGATCACCTCGGACCCGAAGGGAGAAACGACTCGTGACGCATCCCGAGCCCGATCCGAAGCGGATCAACGATCGTGCGGAATTCGGGCGGGCCCTCGAAGCGCTCTACCTGCGGGCCGACCTGAGCCTGCACAAGGCCGCGCGCCGGACCGGACTGCCCGTGACAACACTCCACGGCTACGTGCGCGGCCGAAATCTGCCCCAGCGCGGGCGCGGTCAGGAGTTCATCGCACTCCTGAAAGTATTGGGTATACATGACGAAAAGGCGCACGACGAATGGTTGGCCGCGATTGAGCGGATCCGTCGCCGGCCCGGTCCGGAACCCGCGGGCCGACCGGTCCCCTACCGCGGCCTGGAAGCGTTCGACGAGCAGGACACCGAGTGGTTCTTCGGACGAACCCGGATCACGGACCTGATCCTGAGCCGGATCCGCACCCGGTCCTCGCGCGGACGTCCCCTGTTCGTCGTCGGTTCGTCCGGTGTCGGCAAGTCGTCCGTGCTCAGAGCCGGCGTAATACCGGCTCTCGCCCGCGCCGGCGATCGGCTCGTCCTGGTCATGACACCCGGGCAGAAACCGTGTTCACGGCTCGCCGGCCTGCTCGGGGTCGACCCGGCCGACGTGGCACGGCAAATCGAGGCCGATCCGTCGGAGCTTTCCCGGCACCTGCTGCACCCGGCCCTTCGCGAACGCCTCGACTCCGGGGGCCGCGAAGGCGCAGTTCTCGTCATCGACCAGTTCGAAGAACTCTTCAGCGCCGAAACCGGCGAGACCGAACGCCAGGCCTTCCTGCACGCGATCGCCTACCTCGCCGACGGGCTCGCCAGTGGAGCCGCGCCGACCGTCGTCGTGTTGGGGATGCGCGCCGACTTCTTCCCCCAGGCCACCGATGACCCCATGCTCGCCGGCGCGCTCAACGACGGCCAGGTCGTGGTCCCGCCGATGTCGCGCGAGGAGCTGACCAAGGTCATCACCGGGCCCGCTTCGAAGGCCCGGCTCTCGCTCGAACCCGGCCTGGTCGACCTCATCCTGCGTGACCTCGCGCCGGCGGGCTCGACCGCGGCCTGCGATTCGGGTGCGCTGCCGCTGCTGGCCCACGCGCTGCGGATGACCTGGGAGCGCAGGCAGAACGGCGCGCTCACGGTCGCCGGGTACAAGGAGTGCGGTGGCATCAGGCAGGCCGTCGCCCAGACGGCGGAAGCCATCCACGAGGAGCTCGGGCCGGCCGGGCGGACCCGGGCGCGCGGGATCTTCCTGCGGCTGGTGCACACCGGCGACGCCTTGCCGGACACCCGCCGCCGGGTGCCCGCCGCGGAGATCGAGGCCGGCGCGGCGGACGACGCTTCCGCGGAGGTGCTGGACCGGTTCGTGAACGGGCGCCTGCTCACCATCGCCGAAGACGGCGTCGAGATCGCGCACGAGGCACTGATCCTGGCCTGGCCCCGGCTCCGGACCTGGCTGGACGACGACAGAGCCGGTCACGCCCTGCACCGGAGACTGGGTTCGGCCGCGCAGACGTGGCGGGAATCCCGCGAAGACAGCGACCTGCTGTACCGCGGCGGCCTGCTCGCCGGGGCGAACGAATGGGTGGGACAGCCGGGTCACGACACGCTGCTGAACGCCACCGAGCGCGACTTCCTTGACGCGTCGAACGAGCGCCACCGCGCGGAGCAACGCGACCTGCGCACCAAGCGGCGAATCCGGCGCGTGCTGATCTCGATCATCGCCGTCAGCGTCCTGCTCGCGAGTGCGATGGTCAGCTATGCCATCACGCAGTCGGCGGCGAGTGACCGGCAGCGGGACCTGAGCCAGTCCCGGGAACTCGCCACCCAGGCCGATCGGTTCCGCACGAGCGACGTGTCGCTGGCCGCGCAGCTGAGCCTCGAGGCCTACCGCATCTCGCCGACTCCCCAGGCCAGGGCGAGCGTCCTGGACGCGACCGCCAGCCCGCTCGCCACGCGGCTGCTCGGTCCCCTGCAGGTGCTGCAGGCCGTGGCCACCACTCCGGGTGGCACACTCCTCGCGACCGGCGGCACCGGGCGTGAGGTCCAGTTGTGGACCCGCCGCGCCGGCGAACCGCCGGTCAAGGCCGGGCGGGCGTTCTCCGCCGCGGACGACACGATCTTCACCGTGGCTTTCGGCCACCGGGGCTCCGTGCTCGCGACCGGGGGAGGCGATCGCCGGGTGCGGCTGTGGGACGTCACCGAACCGGAGAATCCGGTGCCGCTCGGCGATCCGCTGACCGGCTTCGGCAACACGGTGTACGCAGCAGCTTTCAGCCCGGACGGCACCCTTCTCGCGGTCGGGTCGGCGGACCAGACCGTCCGGCTGTTCTCGACGGCGGACCCGGCCCGGCCCGCCCTCGTGGCGACGTTGACCGGGTTCACCGGCTTCGTGCAGGCGGTGGCTTTCGCGCCCGACGGCCGCACGTTGGCCGCGGGCGGCGCCGATCGCACCGTCCGGCTCTGGGACGTCGCCACGCCGGCCCGGCCGGCGCCGCTGGGCAGTGCTCTCGGCGGCTCGACCGGCAAGGTGCTGGCCGTCGCCTTCGCCCGGGACGGGCGCACCCTCGCCGCCGGGAGTGCCGACAAGAACGTCTACCTGTGGAACACCGCCGACGTCCGGCGTCCCGTGCCCGTACCGGCCTTGACCGGGGCCACCGGCCGGGTGAACGCGATCGCGTTCGCTCCCGACGGCACCACGCTTGCTGCGGGGAGCTCCGACAGCTCGATCCGCGTCTGGGACCGGACCACCGGCCGGGTGATCGTGTCCCTGCCCCACCCTGGACCGGTGACCGGCGTGCAGTTCCTCGACGGCGGCGCGGCACTCGCAAGCGTGGCCGCCGACGGCGTCACCCGCGTGTGGCCGATACCCGGGCAGCGGATCGGGAACCGGGTCAACAGTGCTCTTTCACTGGAATACGCCGGCACCCAGGACACCCTCATCACCAGCGCGGGCATCGTGGCGAACACGACCGAACTCTGGGACACGACGAACCCGGCGCGGCCCGTGCGCCGCGGTGTGCCGCTGGTGAATCCCGGTGCCGGCGGCACCTTCTCGGGGTCGGTGGCCCTGAGCCCGGACGGCCGGACCGCCGCCACCGGACTCGACGACGGTTTCGTCGTGCTCTTCGACGTCTCCGACCCCGGTGCTCCCCACGTGCTCGGCCCACCGTTGCACGCGAGCGACAGCTTGGTCGAAACGGTGGAGTTCAGCCGGAACGGCAGGCTGCTGGCCGTCGGCACGGATGACCGGGCGGTCACCCTCTGGGACGTGCACGACCCGCGGTCCGCCACGCAGGTGGCGACGCTCCAAGGCCCGGGCAACAGCGTCTACTCGCTTTCCTTCAGCGCCGACGATTCCCTGCTCGCCGCCGGCAGCCTCGACGGAAAGATCTGGCTCTGGGACGTGAGCCACCCGGAGGCGCCGCGAGCTTTCCCGCCGCTCACGGGCTTCGACAGTTACGTCCACTCCGTCGTGTTCGCGCCGAAGGGCAGGCTCGTCGCGGCGGGCAGCGCGGACAAGACCGTCCGGCTGTGGGACCTCGGAGACCCGGCCGCACCCCGCGCCCTCGGCAATCCCCTGGTCGGCGCGACGAACTACGTCTATTCGGTGGCGTTCAGCCCCGATGGCGGCACCTTGGCCGCGGGCGGGTACGACCACACCGTCTGGACCTGGGACATCACCGACCCCGGCGCGCCACGCTGGCTCGCGACGCTTACGGCCGCGCAGGACTCGGTGTTCGTGGTCGAGTTCACCCCGGACGGGCACACGCTCACCGCCGGCACCGCCGAGAAGGCGATCCGCCTGTGGGAGACCGATCCCGGCCGAGCCGCGACGCAGATCTGTGCCGTGGTGGGGCAGCGGATCACCGAGGCGGAATGGACCCGCTACATCCCCGACCGGCCTTACGAGCCGCGGTGCTGATCGCCGGGGCACCGCGACCG
Organism: Amycolatopsis sp. MEPSY49; assembly: GCF_051337345.1. Classification (NCBI taxonomy): domain Bacteria; kingdom Bacillati; phylum Actinomycetota; class Actinomycetes; order Pseudonocardiales; family Pseudonocardiaceae; genus Amycolatopsis; species Amycolatopsis sp. MEPSY49. The sequence goes on from NZ_JBDLYJ010000009.1 coordinate 179,551, forward strand.
GTTTGTCAACCCGTAGTCAGTATTGGGAAATCACCACTTGCACCGCCCTACGGAAGTCGGCTCCGGCGCAGGCTAACAACCGGTAAATTTTCGACAGCGCGCGCAAATCCGGCAAATCCCCGTCCCCCACGAGGAGTCTTCCGATGTCGAGGAAGTTCGCCCTGGCCGGCGCTGTCGCGCTGGCTCTGGCCGTGACGCCGATCGCCGCGGGCACCGCGTCCGCCGCGCCGGCCTCCACCCAGCAGGAAGCCGCCGTCACGACGGTCTACTACAGCACCGCCAGCGCGCCGACGTTCCGGTCGGTCATCAACGCCGGTGCGGCCAACTGGAACCGCAGCGTCACCAACGTCAGACTGGTCGAGCGCAACTCCGGCGCCAGCCTGCGCTACACCGAGGGCAACGACCCCCGCGGCTCCTACGCCTCGACCAACGGGCACGGCAGCGGCACCATCTTCATCGACTACACCCAGGCCCGCCAGTACAACCCGACCCGCATCGCGGCGCACGAGACCGGCCACGCCCTCGGGCTGCCGGACCACTACTCGGGTCCGTGCTCGGAACTGATGTCGGGTGGCGGCCCCGGCCCGTCCTGCACCAACGCGGTGCCGAACGCGACCGAGCGCGCCCGGGTGAACTCGCTGTGGGCCAACGGCCTCGTGGCGACGAACCAGCAGCAGGTCTACGAAACGATCTACGGCTTCTGATCGCACGCGCGGCGGCCCCGGGGCGAGCGCCTCGGGGCTGTCGCGTTTCCCGGTGAAAACGGCCGACGTAACAACGCCCGCGAAAAACGCGACTTCCGGGGTGCTGACCGCTATCACGATCGTGCTACCGGCAGTAACACGAGGCACGCGGACTGCTACCGTTTGAATGCTCGCGCGGGAGGCATTCCGGACGACCGATCGACAGATCCGATGCGGAGGGTCATCGCATGAGGACCTCGACCGAGACAATCGCGGGATCAAGCCCCGATCGGCGTACGCTGAACAGCGCAGAGTGTCGTTCGACCGCTTTTCCAGGCCGCTGTGAGACCGTCCCCGCAGAGGTACCCGGCACGCGACGCGAAAGGTGCTAAGCCATGACCACCGATGCGGCCGCTCCCGAGCGGGAAGCCCCCTCTCCGGACCCTCCCGGAGAATCGATCATCGACCAGTCGCCGCGCCGGAAGGTCGGCAATTCCGTCTACGTGTCGGTGCCCGGCCCGGTCCCGAAGATCAAGGCCAGGTCGTCGAAGAAATAGCTCGCTAACCGAGGTTGATCGCGTACTCCGCGGCCAGCTGAAGGCTGACCAGGAGCTGGTTGGTGCGTTCGGAGTCCAGCTTGCTGATCAGCGACAGGTCGCCGGGCGCGACTTCGTCCCCGTTCGGGTTGACGACGAACGTCGAATTCAAGGTGATCGCCCCGACCGTGAGCACGTCGGCCGGTTCGCCGCCGATGAGCTGATCGCTCCCCGTCCCCGACATCAGGATCGGCGCCGCGAGGATGCCCCGCCAGATCTGGGCGATGGGCGACGGCGTCAGGTTCGCCGCCTGCGGAGCGCCCGTGAACACGGCTTGCGCGGCCGCGAAGTCCGAACCGCGGTCGACGGTCACGTGGTGCCGGAGCGACCATTCCTCGCGGTGGGTGTAGACGGAAGTGCCGACCAGGTTGATCGTGTAGCGCCGCCGCCCGTTCTCCTGACCGCGGGTGCGAAGCCACAGGAACAGGCCGAAGTTCTCGCCGGTGTTGCTCCCGAGGGCGTGCTCGTCGTAATCCTGGGCCAGATCGCGGAGGACGTCGAGTGGCCCACCCGGGATCTCGAGCGCGTCGTGCAGCCTCGTGGTGAGGTCTTCGGCGGCGTCGCCGGCCGGGATCTCCGCGAGCGGCTCGCAGCCGATCGCGGTGTAGCACGTGTCCAGCGCCTTGGTGAGCCGGCGGTTGTAGACGAGCGAATCGGCGCTCTCCACCCCGGGCCGGTAGCGGTCCGGCTCCACCACCGCGAGCGCGAGGTCGGAGATCGCCTGGTTCAGCTGCGAGTGGGACTTGAGGAAGATCGGCTTGAGCCCCAGCATCTTTTCGAGGTAGCGCGCGGAGCTGATGGCGTAGCGGGCGGCCTGCGTCGGTGACACGTCGTCCACCGCCGGAGGCACCACGAGCGAGAACCGGGGCGAGGTCGCCGGTGCGCTCTCGTAGAGGGGCCCCACGAGGTTCGGGTCGGACATGCCCAGCCCGATGAAGAGGGTGCAGGCGTTCTCGAGGGAAGCCGAGATGATCTCCCGGACCTGGGCGCCGTACTTGAGGAACTGGGATTCGGTGAGGATGATCGGCTCTTCCGGGTTGCGCGCCTGCCGGACCAGACCGTGCAGGTGGAGAACGCCCACGTGGTCGGGGTGCCGGTTCCAGTCCGTCCACGCCGCGCTCCCACCGGGCCTCATCGAGAACGACTTGACGTCCTTCTCGTCGAAGTAGGCCAGCAGGGACTCCTCGAGGATGATGTCGAAGTTCGTCGTCAGCAGCCGGGTGTCCGCGCGGGTCGCGTAGGTCAGCCGGGCGATCGACTTCGCCAGTTCGCCCGGGATCACCTGCAGATCACGTTGGTACAGGGCGTCCCGGATGATCTCGTGGTCCTGGATGTTGCGGTTCTCGTCCTTGATCAGCTGAAGGATGATCTCGGCTTTCCGCATGAGGTCGGCGCCATCGCGGCTCGCGAGGTTGCGGACCTCGGGGTCACCTATCGTCGCGGTCATCTTGTCGATCAGCGCGCGCCAGGACGGCAGGCTCGAGTTCATCGAAACCCCCGCGCCGACGACGATGGTCAGCGGCAGCTCCCGGTCGCGGACGGTTTCGAACAGCTCCCGCAGGTACGGCTGGGAGCGGAAGGAAAACGTGTCGCCCTTCTCGAACACGCCGGGATCGACGATCTTCGAGTGGAAACTCCCGTGCATGCTCGCCCTCGCCGCGCTTCGCGCTGTTCTTACGATTCCCCCGGCACCCGCTCCCTTCCAGGTCGTGCAGCGCCGCGGACTCGTTACACCGGCCGATTTCCTCACACGATCGGCGGCGGACAAACGGGGACACAAGGCACCCGCGCGGATTGTCCCGCTTTTGTCCAGCTGCGGAAGGGACCACCTCAGGTCCGCGCCGACGGGTGCCGAGGCGCGAGCGGAGAGGATCGCCGCCTGACTTGGCTCAAATTAGTGCGCACCGCGGTCGTGGATGCGGGTGAGGGCATCGAGGAGGTCGTCGGGTAGCGGGTCGACGGCGGTGAGGGTGTGCTCGCCGGCCTGGATGCTGATGGTGCGGTAGCGGCGGGTGGTGCGCACGAACTTCTTGATCGACCAGCCGGTGGTCTGCTCGATCCACCTGCTGACGGCCAGGGCGGCGAACACGACCGTCAGGTGCGCGTCGATCGACTCGCGCTTGTGGTGGTAGATCGGCCGCGCACGTAGGTCGTGTTTAGACATTCGGAACGACTTCTCGATGTGGAACAGTCGGTGGTAGGCGTCGATCACGAACTCGGCGGTGACGTCCGGGAGGTTGGTGACGTAGCCTTTGAGGCCGGCAAGGGCGCGTGCCTTGGCTTCCAGGGTCCGGTTGACACTCTTGGTGGCGCCGGTGAGCTGGATGAACCGGTTGCGTTTGACCGCGGTCTTGCCGGCGACGGCCTGCTCGGCCTTGGCGACCTGTTCGTCGATGCCGTGCAGGGTGCGCCGAGCCCGGTCCGCCCGGTACTGGTAGTAGATGATCTGGTCGCGGCGCTGGTCCTTGGGGCCGGCAGGCCAGGGCTGGGTGAAGATGTGCCCGTCGGGGATCTGCTCATCCGGGTGCTCGTGGCGCCACGCCTGGACCACGTACGGCACGTCGGGTATCCGCGCGCCGAGGATGAACGACAACCCCGCGGCCTCGATGGCCTGCTGGTTGGCCGCAGAGATCATGCCAGCGTCGGCCACGACCGTGACATCAGCCAGCTGGTGGGCATCCATGAACGCACGGATGGTCGGCAGCATCGTAGTGGTCTCGCCCCGGTTGCCCTCGAACGCGTTGACCATCAACGGAAACCCGCTTGCGTCGGTGAGCAGCCCGATCGTGATCTGCGGCTCCAGGCGGCGTTCTTTGGAGAACCCGGGCTCACGGAACCCGTCCCCGGCATCGGTCTCGAAGTACAAGGTGGACACATCGTAGAGAACCAGTGACGCCGGCCCCAGATCAGCGGTGCGGGCGCACGCCGCGGCCAACTTCTGCCGCCAGGACTCTTTCGCGAACGCGGGCAGACGCCGCTTGAGGGTCGCGTACGCCGGCGGGTCGAAACCTGCCTCCTCGACCACCCGCAGACTGTCCAGCTTGCTGGTCGGCTCGACGATCCGTGCCAGCACCAGTGATCGGAACACCTCGTCACCACCAGCGGCCTCCTCGAACCCCAACAGCTGGTAGGCGTGGCCGAGCGCGTCCCACAGGTACCCCATCCGCGACGACGTGATCGCAAGCGGCCCACCACCAGCACCACTGCCGGCCTGCAACGCCGCGAAGTCCGGGCCAGAGTCGAGCTCGGGCTGCCCCACAGCCAGACGCTGCCTCGCCACCGCCTTGAGCGCCTCCAACGCCGCATCGTCATGCGCCGAGCCGATGTGCTCGATGTCCCGCGACCCGCGACGCGAGGAGTGCACGATCTGCACCACCCTGGCCCCCGACGCCGTCTTCACCGTGCGCACATACGCCACGAGAGACAGCCTGGAACCGGCCGCTTAGTGCGCAGATTTTCGCCGTTCACACGACGAAACCGCAGCTCAACAGCCAGCACCCTACCCAAGATCAGCGATCTTGAGCCAAAGTCAGGTAAGGTGACGGAATGGTCATGCGGGTGGCGGTTCCCGTGCTGCCGTGCCGAGATGTGCAGGCAGCGCGGTCATACTTCACGGACGCGCTCGGATTCGACACCATATTCACCTGGGAGACCCCACCTAGCTACGCGGCCGTGATCCGCGACACCGCCGAGTTCCACCTGTACGCCGAAAGCAGCGTCGGCCCGGCCAGGGTGACGGTTGTCGTCGACGACGTCGATTCCTGCCACGACGAGCTGCGCGCCCGCGGCGCCGACATCGTCGAGCCACCGGCTGACCGGCCCTACGGGATGCGCGACTTCAACGTACGGACACCCGATGGGCACTTGTTGATCTTTAGCCAGCCGCTTACCGAGTACGGGTGACCATCAGCGGACCAGCCGGAAGAATGACCGGACCTCGTCGACGAACAACGCCGGCTGCTCGAACGCCGCGAAGTGGCCGCCCTTGCCGGGCTCGTTCCAGTACCGGATGTTCGGGAACCGGCGCTCCGCCCACCGCCGAGACGGGCGCTGCAGCTCCTTGGGGAAGACCGAACAGCCGGTGGGTACGGTCACCGGCGCGCCGGCCGACCCGGAGATCCATTCGTTGACCTGCCGGAGGCTTTCCCAGTACAGCCGGGCGGATGAGGCACCGGTGCCGGGCAGCCAGTAGAGCATCAGGTTGTCGAGCAGCTCATCCCGGGTAATAACCCGATGCAGGTCGCCACCGGAGTCGGTCCACGACCAGAACTTCTCGACGATCCAGGCGCAGAGGGCGGCCGGCGAGTCGACCAGCCCGTAGCCGACCGTCTGCGACCGGGTCGACTGCTGCGCCGAGTATCCGGAGCCCCATTCGTCCGCCTCCCGCAGTGTCGCGAGCGCCGCCCGCTCGGCACCGGTGAGGTCGTCCAACGTGGCCGGATCGGGCGGTGCGAGCGGCGGCATGAGATGGATGCCGGCGACCCGATCGGGTTGCCGTTGACCGATGCTCGTGGCGATGCTGGTGCCCCAGTCGCTGCCCTGGGCGCCGAACCGCCGGTAGCCGAGCCGGGCCATCAGCTCGCACCACGCGTCGGATATCCGCTCGATCCCCCACCCCGGCGCGGCCGGCTTGTCGCTGAAGCCGTAACCGGGAAGCGATGGGCAGACCCCTGGAACCGGCCGCTTAGTGCGCAGATTTTCGCCGTTCACACGACGAAACCGCAGCTCAACAGCCAGCACCCTACCCAAGATCAGCGATCTTGAGCCAAGTCAGGTCGAACACGCCGGGATCGACGATCTTCGAGTGGAAACTCCCGTGCATGCTCGCCCTCGCCGCGCTTCGCGCTGTTCTTACGATTCCCCCGGCACCCGCTCCCTTCCAGGTCGTGCAGCGCCGCGGACTCGTTACACCGGCCGATTTCCTCACACGATCGGCGGCGGACAAACGGGGACACAAGGCACCCGCGCGGATTGTCCCGCTTTTGTCCAGCTGCGGGAGGGACCACCTCAGGTCCGCGCCGACGGGTGCCGAGGCGCGAGCGGAGAGGAACGCCGCCGGGGCTGCCGGTCTCGCACCGGCTCGGCTGACCCTGACCGGGACGAAATCGGTGATCGTCCCGATGGCGCCCGGGCACGGCGACAATACGGTCGAACCATGCGAAAAGCCCTTCTCGCCGGGCTCACCGGCGTCCTCCTGACCACCACGGTTTCCGCGGCCGCCGCCGCGCCGGCCCGGCTCGGCCTGCCCGCGCCGGCCGGGCCGTACGCCGTCGGCCGCACCGAGCTGCACCTCGTCGACCACGCCCGGCCGGACCCGTGGGTCGCGGGCACGACGCGGGAGCTGATGGTGACGGTCCGGTACCCGGCGCGGCCCGGCGGCGGCCCGAAAACGCCGTACATCGCGCCGGGAGCCGCACAGCTCATCGCCGAAGAGGACGCGCGTCAACTCGGCATCGCCGCCGACCGGCTCGACTACACCTTCCCGGCGCATGCCCGCGCCGACGCGCCCGCCGCGGCGGGGCGACGGCCCGTGGTGCTCTATTCGCCGAGCGCCAAGTACCCGCGTTCGGTCGGGACGGCGTTGCTGGAGCAGCTGTCCAGCGAGGGTTACGTGACCGTGGCCCTCGACCACACCCACGAACCGGCGGCGGTCGAGTTCCCCGGCGGCCGCGTCGAACGGCGGGCGCTGCCACCGGGCACCGACGGCAAGCTCCTGATCGCCACGCGGGTGGCCGACACCCGGTTCGTCCTCGACGCGCTGGAAACCCTTACCCGCGGCGAAAACCCCGACGCGGCGCTGCCCGCCGGGCTGTCCCTCGACCTCACCCGGGTCGGCATGTTCGGCCACTCCGCGGGCGGGTTCACCACCGGCGAGACGATGGTGCACGACCGCCGCGTCGCCGCGGGCGCCGACCTCGACGGCAGCATGGCGTACTCCCAGTCCACCCGCGACTTCGGCCGGGTGGCCGACGAAGGCCTGGACCGGCCGTTCCTGCTGCTGAGCGCGGGCGACCACAGCGCGGCGTCCGACGCTTCGTGGCAGGAGTTCCTGAACCACCAGCGCGGGCCGGTCCACCAACGCCACCTGGCGGACGGCGAGCACTTCAGCTACACGGACTACCAGGCGCTCCTCCCCCGGCTCGGCCTCGACCCGGCGACGCTCGCGCCGCTCATCGGCACCGTCGACGCGGGGCGCAGCATCGCCGGGCAGCGCGCGGCGCTGAGCGCTTTCTTCGACCGGTACTTGCAGCACTGATTTTCCGGCCCGCCGCGGCTGGTCGCGAGTGGTGATTCGGGTTCTGACCCGAATCACCACACACGACGTCAGTTCAGCTGCAAGTAGTCCAGTTCGGCGTAGCCGGTGCCGCCGGCGAAGAACGGCGCGCCCTTGGCCAGCCGGATCACGTTGTAGCCCGCGTGGAGGTTCACCGGCGTCGAGACCGTGCCGAAGCGGCCCCAGCCCGCGGTCGGCGGGTAGCTCACCGTCGCCCAGGCCCCGCCGAGCAGCTGGGTTTCCAGCCCAACCGGGCGGCCGTCACGCTCAACTCGGGCCGCACGTACACCGTCGGGATGATCACCACCGACACGATCGGCCGGTTCAGCATCCCGCTCATGATGGGCGCGGAGGACGCGCTGGGCGCCGGCGAGATGTCGGTCTTCCTCTGCGACGCCCGCGACGACCCGATCCGGGAGCAGTACTACCTGCGCACGCTGCTGTCGCGCCGGGTCGACGGCATCATCGTCACCGGCCGCCGGACCCAGGGCCGCCCGCCGATCGGCGCCGCGCTGCCGATCCCCGTGGTGTACGCGTTCATCAGCTCGGCCGACCCGCACGACTGCTCCGTCGTGCCGGACGAGGCCGGCGGCGCGCGCAAGGCCGTCGACCACCTCCTGGCCACCGGCCGCCGCCGCGTCGCCCACATCACCGGCCCCGAGCACCACCACTCGGCTACCGTGCGCGCGGCCGCCGCCGCCGGACGGCTCGCCGAGGACGGGCTCGACCTGGTCGGCGCGCCGATGTTCGGCGAGTGGAGCGAGGCGTGGGGGCGGCAGGCGGTGCGGATCCTGCTCGGCGCCGACGTCCCGTTCGACGCGGTGTTCAGCGGCAGCGACCAGATCGCCCGCGGCGTCGCCGACGCCCTGCAGGCGGCCGGGCGGCGCGTGCCCGACGACGTCGCGCTGGTCGGCTTCGACAACTGGGACGTCATGGCGCTGGCCTGCCAGCCGCCGCTGACCAGCGTCGACATGGAGCTGGAGGCGCTCGGCCGGACCGCCGCCGACCTGCTGCTGGCGGCGATCAACGGCGAGCCGTCCCCCGGCCGGCACACGCGGCCGTGCCGGCTGGTGATCCGGGACTCGACGGCGTAGGTCACCGCCGGGTCCACTGCTGGTTGGCCCCGCCGCCGCAGGCCCAGAGGATGATCTTCGTGCCGTTGGCGGTGGCGGCGCCGCTCGCGTCGAGGCACAGCCCGGACAACGCGTTCGTGATGGTGCCGTTGGCGTTCAGGGTCCACTGCTGGTTGCGCTGGCCGTTGCAGTCCCAGATGACGACCGCGGTGCCGTTGGCCGTTCCGTTGTCGTAGGCGTCCAGGCACTTGGTGCCGTTGACGACGAGCTGGCCGCGCACCGGCACCCACGTCTGGTTGGGGCCCGCGGCGCAGTCCCACAGCTGGGCCTGGACGCCGTTGGCGATGCTGTTGTCGTTCACGTCGAGGCACCGGCCCGACTGGGTGCCGGCCACCTGGACGCCGGTGGTACCGGGCAGCGGCAGGATCGCGACGTCGGTGACCTGCGGTGGGATGCCCGTGACGGTGTTAGTTCCCTTGCCCAGGGAGACGATCGCGGAGACGGTCTCGGCCGCTCCCCCGGTCGCCGGGAAGGCGAGGACGGTCGGCTGCTGGCCGTTGACCGCCAGGGTCGGGGTCTGCGCGGTCGTCGCGCGGTAGGTGAACGTGGCGACGACCAACCCCGTTGCCGCCGCGGCGATCGCCGTGTTCGGCGGGTAGTGGGCGGACGCGGTGTCGGTGCCCTGCACGGTCAGCAGCACGGAGTCGTTGGCCGGGACGCTCACGCTGTAGCCGGTGGCGTAGCTGCCGTTGTCCTTGGCGGCCCAGAGGTTCCGCACTTTCGCCGACGCCGGCGTCAGGCCGAGATCGGTCCACCGCACGGTCATCGTCGCCGCCGACGACGTCCGGTTGAGCAGCAGCACCGCGCGTTTACCGGTGCCGCTCAGGACTTTGCCGTACACCTGGAGGCCGGCGGCGTCCTCGGCGACCTTCACCCCCTGCAGGCCGCGCGGGTCCTGGTCGACGGCGATGACTTCGCGGTTCTTCAGGATCGCCGCGGTGTCCGCGCTCATCGTGGCGAGGTTGTTGCCCGCCAGCAGCGGCGCGCCGGAGATCGCCCACATGCCCAGTTCCGTGCGGCCCTGCGCGGCGGTCAGGCCGGGCATGCCGACGGTGAGCATGTCGGGGTCGTTGACGTACCCGGTGTGCTGCGAGACGGGGTGCTGCGCCTGGTCGAAGTTGGTCAGAACCTGCGGGAGGGTCGCGGTCTGGCCGTAGTAGATGATGTCCGTGCTGGTGCGCCACATCGGGGCCGTCCCGGCGCCCCAGTTCCACGGGTTCTTCTTGCCCCAGTTGCAGATCGACAGCGTCAGCGTGCGGCCGGTCTGCGCCGTCGCGGCCTTGTTGGCGTCGCTGATCGCGCGGTAGGTGCGCACCGGGTCGAGGCCCTCGGCGTCGCCGCCGCACCAGTCGACCTTGACGAAGTCGAAGCCCCAGCGCTGGAACTGCAACATGTCCTGCAGGTAGTGGCCTTCGCTGCCGGAGCCGGGCGCGGCGGGACGGCCGGTCGGGAAGTAGTAGCCGCAGCCGTCGCGCCCGGCGTCGGTGTAGATGCCGGCCTTCAACCCTTTGCCGTGCAGGTAGTCCGCGATCGCCTGCATGCCGCCGGGCCATTCGCTTTCGTCGACGACGATGTCGCCGGCGGAGTTCCGCGTGCCCTGCCACCAGCCTTCGTCGATGTTGACGTAGCTGTAGCCGGCGTCCTTCAGACCGGTGGAGACCAGCGCGTCGGCCTGCGCTTTGATGACGGAGTAGTCGATCTTGGCCGCGAAGGAGTTCCAGGACGCCCAGCCCATCGCGGGCGCCGGGACCGGGGCTTCCGCGGCACTCGCGGTCCCCGCTCCCAGGAGCATGCCGGCGATCAGCAGGAGCACGGACAACGCGTGGCGCAGCTTCATGGCGGGGCTCCGACTTCGTCGTCGAAAAATGTTAGCGTTAACATTCCGGGCTACGGGTGAATTGTTGACCTCCGGGGATTCCCGCGTCAACCGGCGGATGGCGGAAAGTCGCTCAGTGGGCGGTTTTCAGGCCGATGACGACGACCCCGAGCGCGCCCGCGACCAGCAGCACGCCGGGCACGGCCGCTTCGAGGATCTGGCCACTGGCCCGCAGGAGCAGCCGGACGTCGGCGCGCTCGCCGTCGATGTCGTGACGAGCAGGGTGCTCAGGCACGTGATGCCGCCGTAGACCCGTTCCCGCAGCACCGCGGCCAGGTGCTCGGAACCGCGCGCGATCCGGGTCACGCTAGCCCCAGGTCAGGAAGCGGTAGTGCAGCCCGGTCGACGACTCCTGCCACTCCCCCGTCACGTCCGGAGCCCGACCCACCTCCGGCGCCCGCGTGTCGCCCTCGAACGTCTCCCGGATCTCCGTGACGACGATCCGGTCCGCGAACGGCAGCGCCGCCCGGTACACCGCCGCGCCGCCGATGATCCAGCCGTCGCCCTGCACCGCGTCCACCGCCGGCGCCAACGCCGGGAACGTCTCGACGCCCTCCTGCGGGGTGGCCGACAGCACCAGGTTGCGCCGGCCCGGCAACGGCCGGAACCGCGGCGGCAGCGACTCCCACGTGCGGCGTCCCATGAGGACGGTCGCGCCCGCCGTCAGCGTGCGGAAGTGCTTCAGGTCCTCCGGCAGGTGCCACGGCAGCGTGCCGTCGCGGCCGATGACGCCGTTCGCCGACTGCGCCCAGACCAGCCCGATCACACCGCCACCGGCGCCTTGATGCCCGGGTGCGGGTCGTAGCCGTCGAGCGCGATGTCGTCGTAGGTGTACTCGAAGAGGCTGCCCGCGTCCTTCAGGCTCAGCGTCGGGAACGGCCGCGCGTCCCGGGCGAGCTGCTTGCGGACCTGCTCCTCGTGGTTGTCGTAGATGTGGCAGTCGCCGCCGGTCCAGATGAAGTCGCCGACCCGGAGCCCGACCTGCTCGGCGATCATGTGCGTCAGGAGCGCGTAGCTGGCGATGTTGAACGGCACGCCGAGGAACAGGTCGGCGCTGCGCTGGTACAGCTGGCACGAGAGCTCGCCGTCGGCGACGTAGAACTGGAAGAACGCGTGGCACGGCGGCAGCGCCATCTGCGGGATCTCGCCGACGTTCCACGCCGACACGATGATCCGCCGCGAGTCCGGGTTCTCGCGCAGCGTGCGCAGGACTTCGGCGATCTGGTCGACGTGCCCGCCGTCCGGGGTCGGCCACGACCGCCACTGGACGCCGTAGACCGGGCCGAGGTCGCCGTCCGGCGCGGCCCACTCGTCCCAGATCGTGACGCCGTTGTCCTGCAGCCACCGGACGTTGCCGTCACCGCGCAGGAACCACAGCAGCTCGTAGGCGACCGAGCGGAAGTGGACCTTCTTCGTCGTGATCAACGGGAAGCCGTCGGCCAGGCGGTAGCGCAGCTGGTGCCCGAAGATCGACCGCGTGCCGGTGCCGGTGCGGTCCGCCTTGCGGGCGCCGGTGTCGAGAACGTGGCGGAGCAGGTCTTCGTACTGCGTGTCGGGCATGCCCGCGAGCCTAGACGAGCCGCTCCAGATAGGCCCGGAGCATGGCCTTCAGCTGGTCGAGCAGCGCGGCGGCGCCGTCGGGGTCGGCCCGGAAGGCCTCCTGGATCACGGCGTCGGCGGCGAGGAACGCGGTGCGGCACGCCGTCGCGGCCGCTTCGTCGTCGCGGAGCCGGCCTTGGGCGACGAGCACGCGGTGCACGCCGGCGGCCATCACGCGCTTGTGGGCGACGTCGGCTTCCCGCGTCGCCGCGGTGAGGCCGCGGCCCAGCCAGAGCGCGCGGAAGCCGGGTTCGGCGCGGTAGAGCGCGGCGAAGGCGTCGACCAGCAGGCCGACGGGATCGTCCCAGGTCTCCCGCGCGGCCTGGTCGGTGAAGGCCGTCATGAGGTCTTCGAGGCGGGCGAGGTAGCCGTCGGCCAGCGCTTCGGTGATGGCGTCGCGGTCGGGGAGGTACTGGTACAGCGTCCCGACCGAGACGCCGGCCGCGGCGGCGACCCGGGTCGTCGTCAGCGCCTCGACGCCCTCTTCGGCGAGCAACCGGTCCGCGGCCTCGAGCACCCGGGCCAGCTTCTCGCGGGCCCGGGCTTGGCGCGGTACTCGCCGCGGCATGCGCCTCCCCAAACCTGAACGTGACTTTGTTTCGGGTTTATCCTAGCCTCGGGACATGGCAGCGGGAAGTTCAGTGCTCGACGACGCCCGGCGGGCGGTGGCCAGGGCGAGCAACGGCCTCGCCGCGGAGGGCCTGCTTATCGGAACGGCGGGCAACGTGAGCGTCCGGGCCGGTGACCACGTGGCGGTGACCGCGACGGGCGTCGTGCTGGGCACGGCCGGGCCGTCGGACGTGACGGTCGTCGACCTCGACGGCACGGTCGTCGACGGCGAGCTGGCGCCGACCTCGGAACTGGAGCTGCACCTGGGGATCTACCGGCGCTTCGGCGCGGGTGCGGTGGTGCACACGCACTCCCCGCAGGCCACCGCGGTGTCGCTGGTGCTCGACGAACTGCCCTGCGTGCACTACCAGCAGCTCGCGCTGGGCGGCTCGGTCCGGGTCGCGCCGTTCGCGGTGTTCGGGTCGGCGGAGCTGGCCGCGGGCACCCTCGCGGCGCTCGAAGGCAAGGCGGCGGCGCTGCTGGCCAACCACGGCGCGATCGTCCACGGCCCGACCCTGGAAGCGGCGATGGACCACGCACTGCTGCTGGAGTGGGCGTGCGGCCTGTACGTCCGGGCGGCGACGCTCGGCGTGCCACGGGCCCTGGACGACGTGCAGCAGGAAGCCGTCGTGACCGCGGCGGTCCAGCGCGGCTACGGCCGCCCACGGCCGGTGGAGGACCGGTGACGCAGACCGTCGTGACACTCGGGGCGCACGTGTTCGACGTGCAGGTCCGGCCGGTGTCGGCGATCCCGGAGGGCCAGGGCGCGGCGCTGGTGGAGCAGATCCGCTTCGGCCCGGCGGGGACGGCAGCGGGCACGGCGGTGACGCTGGCGAAGCTCGGCGCCGGCGTCCGGACGGCGGGCGCGGTGGGCGCCGACCCGATCGGCGACCTGCTGCTGACGATGCTCGCTCAGTACGGCATCGACACGTCGCTGGTGCTGCGGCGGACGGGGGCGCAGACGTCGGCGTCGGTGCTCCCGATCCGTCCCGACGGCAGCCGGCCGGCGTTCCACGTGCCGGGCGCGAACCTGGGTTTCGAGCCCGCGGAGGTTCCTTTCGAGGCGATTGCTTCCGCGACGCACCTGCACCTGGGTGGGCCGGAGCTGATGGGCGGGGTGGCGGCTGCCTCGCTGCTGGGGCCGGCTCGGTCCGCGGACGTGGTGACGTCTGCGGACCTGCTGGCGCCCGGCGATCCGGGGGTGCTCGCCTGGCTCGACCCGGCGTTGTCCTTTGTGGACTACCTGCTGCCGAACGAAGAGCAGGTCCTCGGCTTGACGAGCGCGGCCTCACTGGAGGACGGCGCGCACGCGCTGCTGGAGCGCGGGGTCGGGTGCGTGGCGGTCACCCGCGGTGCGCGCGGGGCGCTGGTGGTGACGCCGGAGTCGACACTGGCGGTGCCGGCGTTCGCGGTCCCGGTGGTGGACACGACGGGCTGCGGCGACGCGTTTTCGGCGGGGTTCCTGCGAGGGGTGGGCCTCGGCCGGTCGTTGCGCGAGGCGGCGGTGCTCGGCTGCGCGGCGGCGGGGCTGGTGGCCCAGGGGCTGGGCAGCGACCACGGCGAGTTCGACCTGGCGGCGGCAGACGCCTTCGCGGCGGCGACACCGGTGCTCCCGCTCGACTGACCCGGAGTTCGCCGGCGGCGCGCCCTGACTCCGCCGGCCGTCCGGCCCTGGCTTTCGGGCGGCCTGAGCCGGACTTCGCTGACATCTTGCCCCTCCGCAGGCAGCCGAGCCTGAACCCCGCCTGCGGCCGGCCCAACCTGCTCCGCCGGCCGCCCGATCTCCCCCGATCACCGCCGGCGGGCCGGCGCGCGCGGCGACCCACTGACCCCAGCGCCCCAAGGCGGCCTTGGTTGCGTCTGCCGCACCTGAGGCGGCCTTGGTTGCGTCTCACGCACCGAAGGCCACATTGGGGCGCCCGACCGCACCGAGTGCATCTTTCCCGCATCACCGCCCCTTGACTTGACGAATTCCTGCATTCAAGATGCCTCCTGTGCAGAACGAAGCCAAGACCTCCGAGCTGGACCGCCGCATCGTCGCAGCCCTGCAGCTCAACGGCCGGGCGTCCTGGGGTGCCGTCGCCCGGCACGTCGGGGCCAGCGAGTCCACCGTGCTCCGGCGGGCCGAGAAGCTCACCGAAAGCGGCCGGCTGCGGGTCATCGGCGTCGTCGACATCCTGCGCTGCGGTCTCGGCGTCCCCGTCATCGCCCGGCTCAACTGCCGGCCCGGCGCCGCCGCCACCGTCGCCGAGGCCCTGGCCGCCCGGCCCGATGTGCGGTACGCCAGCGTGCTCGCCGGGAGCGCCGACTGCTCCGCCGAGTTCGTCCTCCCCTCCTACGCCGACATCGCCGGCCTGCAGGAGAACGGCTTCCCCGCGGCCGAAGCCATCCGGGACGCCGAGACCTTCGCCGTCATGCGGACCTTCACCTCCAACCACGACTGGGACTCCGGCGAGCTGAGCCCCGATGCCGCGAAAGACCTGCGCGGCGGCGAGGTCCGGCCGTTCGAAGAACAGCACTGGGAACGCCCGCCCGAGCAGCTCGACGAACTCGACCTCGCCCTCTGCGCCGCCCTCGGCGAGGACGGCCGGCTGCCGTTCAAGGAAGTGTCCAAACTGGTCGGCACCAGCGAGTCCACTGTGGCCCGCCGGGTCGATTCGCTCGTCAAACGCGGCTGCCTGCGCTTCCGGACGCTCGCCGAGCCCGCCATGTTCGGCTACGCCCTCGAATTCATGCTCTGGCTCTCCGTCGTCCCCGGCGAGCTCGACCGCGCCGGGCAGCAGCTCGCCGCCCACCCCGGCACGAAGTACCTCTCCGCCACCACCGGGCGGTTCAACCTCGTCGGCCAGATCGTCCTGCGCCACTACGGCGAGCTCTACCGCCACACCACCGACGTCGTCGGCGCGCTGCCCGGGCTCCGGGAGGCCGACGTGACCCTGCAGGTTTCGACGCTCAAGCGCGCGTGGGCCCCGACGCCCGCCGCCAGCTTGGAGGACGCATGACCGGACAACCCTGGCAGTGGGACGAAAAGACGTGGCGCGGGCACGTCGAGCACGTGCGCGCGGGGCGGCCGCTGCGCCCGGCCGCGTGGCCCGGCGGCGCGAAGGTCGCCGTCGCGCTGTCCTTCGACTCCGACCACGAGACGCCCGCCCTGCGCGACGGCGACGTCCTGCCCGGCAAGCTGGCGCAGGGCGAATACGGCGCCCGCGTCGGCGTACCGCGCATCCTCAAACTGCTGCGCAAGTACAACGCACCCGCGTCCTTCTTCATGCCCGCCGTGTCGGCGCTGCTCCACGAAGGCGAAGTGAAGTCCTATGTGGACGCCGGGCACGAAGTGGCGCTGCACGGCTGGATCCACGAGCGCAACACCGCGCTCACCGAGACCGAGGAACGCGACCTCGCCTTCCGCGCCGCCGACGTCCTGGAGGGCCTCGCCGGTACCCGGCCGGTCGGGATCCGGACGCCGTCCTGGGACTTCTCGGCCGCCACCCTCGCCATCACGCGGGAGCTGGGCCTGACCTACGACTCCTCGCTGATGGCCGACGACGACTGCTACGAGCTCCTCGAGCACGGCGAGCCGACCGGGGTCGTCGAGCTGCCGGTGGAGTGGATCCGCGACGACGCGCCGTACTTCATGATGGACCGGTTCGCGTCGCTGCGGCCCTACACCCCGCCGCGCGGCGTGCTCTCCATCTGGCGCGACGAGTTCGACGCGGCCTACGCCGACGGCGGCATCTTCCAGCTCACCATGCACCCGCACATCATCGGTCACCGCTCGCGCCTGGCGATCCTGGCGGAGCTCCTCGACCACATCGCCGGCCACGACGGCGTCTGGTTCGCCACGCACGCGCAGATCGTCGACCACGTCCGCCAGGAGCTGTCATGACCACTGTGGACACCGTCGTCAGCCACCGCTTGACGGCCCAGCAACGCAAGGCGATCGTCGCCGGCGCCGTCGGCAACACCGTCGAATGGGTCGACTGGGCCGTCTACGCGACGTTCGCCCCGGTCTTCGCCGGCCAGTTCTTCGCCGGTGGTAACGAAACCACCGCCCTGCTGTCCACTTTGGCCGTGTTCGCGGTCGGGTTCGTCATGCGGCCCATCGGCGGCGCGGTGCTCGGCGCCTACGCCGACCGACGCGGCCGTAAGAAGGGCTTGACGCTCACCATCTCGCTGATGGCCGGGGCGTCGATCGTCATCGCGCTGACTCCCACCTACGCCCAGATCGGCGTGCTCGCCCCGATCGTGCTGCTGCTGGCCCGGCTCGTGCAGGGCTTCTCGGCGGGCGGCGAATTCGGCTCGTCGTCGGCGTTCCTCATCGAGTCGGCCGCGCCGGGCCGCCGCGCGTTCGCCGGTTCGTGGCAGCAGGTGTCGGTCGGCCTCGGTTCGCTGCTGGCCGCGTTGATGGGCACGATCCTCAACTCGACGCTGTCCGACGCCGACCTGCGCGGCTGGGGCTGGCGGCTCGCGTTCGGCCTCGCCGGGCTGCTCGGCCTGGTCGGCCTGTGGCTGCGGGTCTCCGTCCACGAAACCGAAGCGTTCGGCAAGATCAGCGCGAAGCCGCGGCGCAACCCGCTGGTGGCGATGCTGCGCGACCACCCGAAAGCCGCGCTGCGCGTCGCCGGCGTGACGATCGCCGGGACGCTGATCTACTACGTGTGGGTGTCCTACATGCCGGCCTACGCCCACCTGGCCACCGGCATCCCGCTCAAGACCGCCCTACTGGCCAACACGCTGGCCATGGTCGTATTCATCGCGCTGCTGCCCTTCGGCGGCCTGCTGTCGGACCGGCTGGGGCGCAAGGCGACGATGACGATGTTCGCCGGCGGGTTCGTGGTGTTCGCCTGGCCCGCGTTCCACTTCCTCGGCAACAGCTTCTGGAGCGTCTTCGTCATCGAGCTGATCGGCCTGGTCCTGATCGTCGGGTACTCGGCGAACTGTGCGGTGATCATGGCCGAGCAGTTCCCGCCGGAGGTCCGCACCACCGGCATCGGCCTGCCCTACGCGCTCGCCGTGGCGATCTTCGGCGGCACCGCGCCGTACGTCACGACGTGGCTCAACGCCCACCACCTCGGGAACCTGGTGTGGGTCTACGTCGCCGTCGCCGCGCTCATCGGCGTCGCGGTCTACCTCACCATGCCGGAAACCAAGGGGAAGGAGCTGTAGTGCGGACCGTGCTCGTCACCGGGGCCGGCGGCGGCATCGGCGCCGCGATCGCGGCCCGGTTCGCCGAAGCGGGCGACCGGCTCGTCCTGAGCGACCTCCGTGCCGCGGAACTGTCCACAGTAGCCTCTCGGCTATCCGCAGACGTCGTCGAGTTGCCCGGCGATCTCGCCGACACCGACTACGTCGAGGGACTCGTCGAGCGGGCCGGCGCGGTCGACGTCCTCGTCAACGCGGCCGGGATCTACCCCGCCACTCCCCTGCTGGAGATGACCGCGGCGGTGTGGGACCGCGTGCAGGACGTCAATGTGCGGGCCGCGCTGCTCACGACCGTCGCTTTCGGACGCGCCCACGTCGGAGCCGGCACGACCGGCGCCGTCGTCAACATCTCCTCCGGTGCGGCCACCCGGGCGCGTCCCGGCGCCGCGCACTACGCGACGTCGAAGGCCGCCCTGGAGATGGTCACCAAGGCCTGCGCGGTCGAGCTGGGTCCGCACGGCATCCGCGTGAACGCGGTGAGCCCGGGCTTCGTCACCGTCGACAGCGACGCCAACCCGGTCACCGAGGCGTACGCGGCCGCGGTGTCGGTCAACCCGCTCGGGCGACGCGGCGAGCCGCGCGAGATCGCCGACGCCGTGTACTGGCTCGCCGGCCCGGAAGCCGCGTGGATCACCGGCGCCGTCCTGCGCGTCGACGGCGGTTCGACGGCGGGGGCGGCCGGCCTGCCGCTGCACTGGGACGGCGAGACGGCCGTCCAGCGAGGAAAGGAAGCGCATGTCTGACCGGCGCTCGTACACCGTGGTCGGCGGCGGCGCGATCGGCGGGACGCTCGCGTTCCACCTCGCCCGCGCCGGCCACGCGGTGTCCATTGTGGATTCCGACCCGGCCCACGTGGCCGCGATCGCGGTCCGCGGTCTCACCCTGCGCCGCCCCGACGGCGACGAAACCGTGGCGTTGCCGGCTTTCCTGCCGGAGGACGCCCCGCCGACGTTCGGCCGGGTGCTGCTGGCGGTCAAGGCCCAGGCCACCGAGACCGTGCTGCCGTGGCTGACACCGCGCCTGGCGGCCGAGGGGTTCGTCGTATCGCTGCAGAACGGGCTCAACGAGGGCCTGATCGCCGCCCACATCGGTCCGGAAAGGACGGTCGGCGCGTTCGTGAACCTCTTCGCCGACGTCGTCGAGCCCGGTGTCGTGCGGGACGGCGGCCTCGGCGCGCTGGTCGTCGGCGAGCCGGACGGCCGGATCAGCGACCGGGTCGAGGAGGTCGTCGCGGACCTGCAGGCCTGGGGTCCGGCGAAGGCGACCGCCAACGTCGAGGGCTATCTGTGGGCGAAGCTCGGCTTCGGCGCGATGCTCACCACGACGGCGCTGGCCGACGCGCCGATGGCCGACCTCATCGACCGGCACCGTCCCCTCATGCACGCCCTCACCGCCGAGGTCCTCGAAGCGGCCGGCGACCGGGTCCTGGAACCGTTCGACCAGTTCGACCCGGCCGCCTACCTGCCCGGCGCGCCCGGCCGCGAGGCGGCGACCGACCGGCTGGTCGCGTGGCTGCGGACCCAGCCGAAGGACCGCAGCGGCATCTGGCGCGACATCGCCGTCCGGCACCGCCCGATCGAAGTGCACCACCACTACGCGCCGGTGCTCGCCGCGGCGGAGGTCCCGCTGCTGCGGGCGATGCTGACCCGGCTGCGCGACGTCGAGACCGGCGCCGCCACGATGTCCGAAGACCACCTCGTCGAATTGGAGCGAGCGCTGTGATCCGCGAACTGCACGAATGGGTGCGCGCGCACCGCGACGCCCTGCTCACCGACGTCGCCGCCTACGTCTCCATCGAGACACCGAGCGACGACAAGGCGGCGCTGGCCGCAGGACTGTCCTGGGTGGACAGGTGGCTGCGCGAACGCCTCGGCGAACCCGACCACGTCCGGGACATCGACGGCGGGCGGTACGGCGACATCAAGGTCTACGACTTCCCCGGCGCCGGTGAACCGGTGCTCCTGCTGTGCCACTACGACACGGTGTGGCCACTGGGCACGCTGGCGAGCTGGCCGTTCACCGTGGACGGTGACCGCGCGACCGGGCCCGGGATCTTCGACATGAAGTCCGGTCTGGTGCACGCCGTGTGGGCACTGCGCGCGCTCGACGCGGCGGGGCTGCCCCGCCCGGCCGTGCGACTGGTCCTCAACGGCGACGAGGAGATCGGCAGCCCGGCGTCCCGCCCGGTGATCGAGGAGGCCGCCGCGGGCACCCGCGCGACGCTGGTGTTCGAGGCCAGCGCCGACGGTGCGGTGAAGACCGCGCGCAAGGGCGTCGGCCTGTTCCAGGTGCACACGACCGGTGTCGAGGCGCACGCCGGGCTGGACCCGGCGAAGGGCGCGAGCGCGGTCGACGAGCTGGCCCGGGCGGTGCTCGCGCTGCACGGGCTGTCCGATGTGGACGCGGGCACGACGGTGAACGTCGGCGTGATCACCGGTGGCACCCGGCAGAACGTGATCGCGGGCGCGGCGTCGGGCGAGATCGACGTCCGCGTGTCCAGCGCGGCCGAGGCGGCCCGCATCGACGCGGGCCTCGCGGCGCTGAAGGCGCACGACCCGCGCGCGACGGTCGAGGTGACCGGCGGCTGGAACCGGCCGGTGATGGAACGGTCGGACGCCATCGCGCGGCTGTACGAACTGGCCCGCGAGGAGGCCGCGGACCTGGGCGTCACGCTGCGGGAGTGTTCGGTCGGCGGCGCGAGCGACGGCAACTTCGTGGCGGCGCTGGGCCACCCCGTCCTGGACGGCTTCGGCGCGGTCGGCGACGGCGCCCACGCGCGCCACGAGCACATCAGCGTCGAGGGGATGATGGAACGCACCGCGCTGGCGGCCGCCGTCCTGCACCGGCTGGCCGGCTAGCGGCCGACCGAACGGAGTGACCATGGAAACCCGGCTCGACGAACGATTCAGCGACCCCGGCACCGAAGCCACCGGCTGGGCCGAAACCGTGCAAGCGCTGGAAAACGCCCAGATCAGCTGGCTCACGACGGTGCGCGCCGACGGCCGGCCGCACGTGACCCCGCTGGTCGCGGTGTGGCTCGACGGCGTCCTGTACTTCTCGACCGGCGAGACCGAGCAGAAGTACCTCAACCTGACCGCGAACCCGAACGTCGTGCTGACCACGGGCCGCGACTCCTGGGACGACGCCCTCGACGTCGTGGTCGAAGGCGAAGCCCGGCGCGTCACGGACCGGGCGACGCTGGAACGGCTCGCCGAGGCGTGGCTGGCCAAGTGGGACGGCAGCTGGGTCTACGAGGCGACGGACGATGGGTTCCGGCAGGGCACCCACGACGATGTGGCGGTGTTCGCGGTCGAGCCGGCGAAGGTGCTGGCCTTTGGCCGGAAGCGCTCGAGGACGGCCGATTCGATGCTGTCCACTGTGGAGTTCACCCACACCAGCCACCGGCCCTGAGTCAGGCGCGGCGGAGCAGTCCGCGCCGCCGGGTGCGCAACCGCCCGGCGACCGCGTCCTCCAGCAGGGCCCCGACCGTCTCGCGGGCACACGCCTTGTTCGCGCCGATGCCACCCGACGGGCCACGCTTGATCCACCCGGCCACGTAGATCCCGGGCGAGACCCGGCCCGACTCGTTCGGGACCGTGCCGGTGGCCTCGTCGAACGGCAGACCGGCCACGGGCGCGCCGCGGAACCCGGCCGCCCGGACGACCCGGCCCGCGAGGATCTCGACGTCACCGGTCACCCGGACCCCGCGGACCTCCGTGTCGCCGGTGAACTCCAGCGGGGCCGAGTGGAAGCGCAGGACGACCCGGCGCCCGCCGTCCGGGGGCGGCGACGACCAGTCCACCGCCTCGCGCGGCAGGCCCCGCAGCAACGCGGCTTTGCCGTCCCCGGCGTCGATCGCCGCGGCGACGCGCGGGTCGTGCCCGTCCACAACGAGGTCGCCTCGGGCCGCCAGCGCCACCAGTTCCGACCGCGTGTACGCGGCATCCGACGGGCCGCGCCGGGCCAGCAGCACGACTTCGCGCACCTTGCTCGCCCGCAGCCGGGCCAGCGCCGCCGGAGCGAGCGACGTGCCGGCCAGGGACTCCGGGTCGGCCGTCAGGATCCGGGCGATGTCGAGGGCGACGTTGCCGGTGCCCACCACGACCACCCGCTCCGCCGAGAGGTCGACGGCGTCCGGCGCGATGTCCGGGTGGCCGTTGTACCAGTTCACGACCGTCGCCGCCGGGAGGCTGCCGGGCAGGTCCTCGCCGGGGACGCCGAGGCGGCGCGCGTCCGTGGCGCCGACCGCGTAGATCACCGCGTCGTGCCGTTCGGCGAGCTCGGGACCGGCCTCGGTGCCCAGGCGCAGCCGCAGGCGCGGGTGGTCGTGGAAGCGGGCGAACGTCTCGCCGATCTTCTTCGTCGACGGGTGGTCGGGCGCGACGCCGTAGCGGATCAAGCCGCCGGCCGTCGCCAGCCGGTCGATCAGGGTGACGCGGGAATTGGTGTGCAGCAACAGGTCTTCGACGGCGTACATGCCCGCCGGGCCGGTGCCGACGACCGCGACGTCCAGGGGCGCGAAGTCGCTCGGCAGGACCCGGGCGAACGCCGGCGGGGACCAGCGGTGGAAGTTCGGGGCGACGGTCGCCTCGGCGAGGACGTCCCGGCCCGCGTAGAACTCCGCGTTGATCTCCTCGTACACCTTCAGCGGGCCGGTGAGGTCGCCGGCCGGGAAGATCGCGTCGACCGGGCAGGCGTCGGCGCAGGCGCCGCAGTCGATGCAGGTCGCCGGGTCGACGTAGAGCATGTCGGTCGTCCCGAAGTCCGGCTCGTCCGGCGTCGGGTGGATGCAGTTGACCGGGCAGACCGACACGCAGGACGCGTCGGCGCAGCAGGTCTGGGTGATCGCGAACGCCATGTCAGATCAGGTTGGCACGCTTGTAGAACCACAGCGACGGCTTGGTGAGCAGCCCGGCGGAGTGCAGGAACTCCATCAGGCCGGAGCAGCTCGAGCGCAGCATCGACTTGTGGTGCTCGTTGGCCTTGGCCTCGCGCCGCGCGCGCTTGCCGTCGAGCCCGGCGTTTTCGTAGACCTTGGCGTTCCACATGCTGCCGACGATGACGTAGGACGCGATCGCGACGACCAGCGCGTTGATCTGCCGCCGCACCCAGCCGGCGCCCTCGAGCCGCTGGCGGGTCTCCTCGCGCGCGAACTTCATGTGGCGCGACTCTTCGACGACGTGGATGTTGTTGATGGTCCGGACGAACGGGACGACGCGCTCGTCGCGCATCCAGTCGCGCTGCATCACGTCGAGGACCTCTTCGGCCACGAGGATCGCCGCGTAGGCCGCCTCGCCGGTCGCGGTCGCCTTGAAGATCCGGCCGGCCTCGACGACGAATCGGCGCGGCCGGTAGGCGGGCGCGCGCAGCTTGGCGGCGCCGCGGGCGAACATGATCGAGTGCCGGCACTCGTCGGCGATCTCGGTCAGCGCCCACTGGAACGCGGGGTCGGTCGGGTCCTTGGCGTAGAAGTCCCGCAGGATCATCTGCTGCAGGATCATCTCGAACCAGATCCCGGTGCTGGCCACCGACGCCGCCTCCTGGCGGGTCAGCTCACGCTGCTGCTCCGGGGTCATGTCGGCCCAGTAGGACGTGCCGTAGAGCGTGCTCCACTCGGGGCTCGCGCCGTGGAAGTCCGTGTCCAGCGGCGTCTCCCAATCGACCTCCTTGACGGGGTCGTAGGACAGCTGCTCCGACGAGTCCAGCAGCCGGCGCGCGGTCGTCTCGCGGTCCGAAGACACCACAGTTTCCGCTTCGCGTTCGCTGATGCTGGTCATCGCCGACCTCCTTGTCAGGTGTTACCCGAGTTCACTGTTACCAACCGTAACACATATCTGTTCGGGTGCACATCCGTCGACTCAACCGCCGCGGTACGCGCTGGGCGGGACGCCGAGCAGGCCGTGGAACATCGTCGTGAACGCCCCGGGCCCCGCGTAGCCGAGCGCGGCCGCGACTTCCGCCACCGGGGTGCCCACGGCCAGCAGCGGCAACGCGTGCAGCACGCAGGTCCGGCGCCGCCACAGCGCGAGCGCGAGGCCCGTCTCGGCGCCGGGTCGGCGGGCAGCGGGAGGTCGAGCGGCAGCGGGGTGGCCCGGCGCAGTTCGTGCAGGGCCGGCTGCAGCACCGCCGCGTCCCGCCCGCGCACGGCGTACCGCGGCTCGACGTCGACGGCTTCGCGCAGCAGCGGCGATGCCCCGGCAGCGGGTCGGGAACCACGGGACGGCCCGCGGTTCGAGTGGGAAACCGCGCGTGTGCACGCCGTCCGTCCGCACCCCGGCGGAGATCAGGACAGCGCGCTCCGGCGGGACCGTCCAGGCGCCGCCGACCGTGTCGACGCGCATCGATCCGGTGTCGCCGTACAGGACCTCGGCGTGGCGGTGCGGTGCTCGGCGAGGATGTGCCCGGGCTGGTAGCCGGTGCCGATGGCCACGACTTCGCGGCCGAGCCGGTCGACGGGGACGGTGCGCACCCGGCGAGCCCACCTGCTCGAACCAGCAGGTGAGTGGCCGATCGCGAATGCCCACCACCGGTCGCGCGGTCGCGTCGAGCCCACACCTTCATCGTCCTTTCGGACTCGAGATCCGCTCTGGCGCGACGACCGCGCTCTTCGGCTTCGGGGGCGGATTCCTGACCGTTCCGGTGATTTACGCCGTGACAGTGGCGATGCACGTCGTGGTCGGGACGTCCGCGGTGATGCTGGTCAACTCGCTCATCGCGATGGTCACCGTGGCAGGGGCCGGCCGCACCGCGAGTACGCCTGGCCGCTGGGCGGGTTCGTCGCCTTCGGCGCACTGGCCGCTCCCGGGATCGCGGACGGGCTGCTGCACGCGTCGGTCGCTGCCTGCCTCGCGCGAGCATCGTGGACAGCGTGCTGCGGCCGAGGGTTCCGCGGCGGCCGCTCGGCTTCGGCACGGCGTCCGCCGGCGGCGCCGGGATCGGTGCGGTGGCCGCGTTCCTCGGGGTCGGCGGCAGCGTGCTGACCGTGCCGCTGCTGCGCCGCCGCGGCCTGCCGATGAGTGACGCGACCGCGCCGGCCAACCCGCTGAGCCTGCCGGTCGCGGCGGTGGCGACGGCCGTCTACCTGGCCGCCCCCGGCCCGCCGGCCGTCGACCCGGCGGCGGCGGGCCTGCTGCTCGCGGGGTCCCTGCCGGCGATCGCGGTGCTGCGCCGGTGGGCGCCCGCCATCCCGGACCGCGCCCACGCCGTCGCGTACCTGGCCCTGCTCGGTGCGGCGCTCGCGACGGTCCTGTGGTGAGCCACCCGACGGCGTGCACCGGCTCGCGAGCCGCCACAGCTTCGGTGTACATTCGTTCACTCAATCGCGTCGAACGGCAGGGAACCGGTGCACCCACGAAGCGACATCCCCACCGGGCCGTTCGGCTCCGGCCTGCTCGGCCCCCTCGACCAGGACGTCACCGTATTGCGCCGGCGCGTCCAGCGCCTGCTGACCGCCACCCTGATCGCCACGAACGTCATCGGCGCGCTGGTCGTCGTCGGGCTCGCCGCGCTGCTCATGCCGTCCCCCGGCATGTCCGGCGACCTCGTGCGGGTCACCGCGTTCGCGGTGCCGGCGTACGTCGTCGCGGCCGTCGTCGTCGGGACGCTCTGGGGCACGCGGGGCGCGCTGCGGACGCTGCACTGGGCGGCCGAGGGCCGGCCGCCGACCGAGGCCGAACGCGTCGCCAGCCTGCGCGTCCCCCTGCGCCTGACGCTCATGCAGGCCGTCCTGTGGGGCGTCGCGACCGTGGTGTTCGCGGCGCAGGCCGTGCTCATGCAGCCCGCGGTCGCGCTGACCGTGTTCCTCGTCGTCGCGTTCGCGAGCGTCGTGGTGTGCGCGATCGCGTACCTCTTCGGCGAGTTCGCCCTGCGGCCCTACGCCGCGCGGGCGCTGGCCGGGACCGCGCCGCCGCGGCCGCTCAGCGGCGGGGTCAACCTGCGGATGCTGCTGTTCTGGTGCCTGGGCACCGGGGTGCCGGTCGCCGGGCTGGTGGTGACGGCGGTGCTGGCCTGGGTGCGCGGCGACGTCTCGACGACGAAGCTCGCGGTGTCGGTGATCGCGCTCGGGCTGGTCGTGCTCTGCTTCGGCCTGCTGGTCACCGTGTTCACCGCCCGCGCGGTCGTCAACCCGATCACGTCGGTGCGGGACGCGCTGGGCCGCGTCCGGGCCGGCGAGTTCGACGTCGCCATCCCGGTCTACGACGGCACCGAGCTGGGCCTGCTGCAGGCGGGGTTCAACGACATGGCGGCCGGGCTGGCCGAGCGGGAACGGATGCGCGACCTGTTCGGCCGGCACGTCGGCCACGAGGTCGCCGTCGAAGCCATGCGGACGTCGGCGGAGCTCGGCGGGTCGGTGCGCACGGTGTCGGTGCTGTTCGTCGACCTGGTCGGCTCGACGGCGCTGGCCGCGAGCCGCCCGCCCGAGGAGGTCGTCGGCCTGCTCAACCGGTTCTTCGCGGTGGTGGTCGACGAGGTCGACCGGCACCACGGGCTGATCAACAAGTTCGTCGGCGACGCGGCGCTGGCGGTCTTCGGGGCACCCGCCGCGCTCGAGGACCACGCGACGTGCGCGCTGGCCGCCGGGCGCGCGATCGCCCGGCGGCTCGCTCTGGAAGTCCCGGACGGCCCGGCCGGCATCGGCGTGGCGACCGGCGACGCGGTGGCGGGCAACGTCGGCGACCCGCGCCGGTTCGAGTACACGGTGATCGGCGACCCGGTCAACGAGGCCGCCCGGCTGACCGAACTGGCGAAGAACGCACCGGGCCGCCTCCTCGCGTCGTGGACGGCGGTCGAGGCGGCGGCGGTGGAGGAAGCCGAGCGGTGGACGGCCACCGAGGACGTCACCCTCCGCGGGCGCAGCCGCCCGACGACGCTGGCCTCGCCGCGCTAGCGCCGCGGGTCGCAAGTCGTTCGCGGCGACGCACTGAACGACTCGTTCACCTCGTCCGACGACAGGGTTCCGGCAGAGTCAGGTCAGCGCGGCCGATCCGGTCGCCCGCACGTCATGAACGGGTCGTTCACCTCGTCAGACGACATGAACGACCCTTTCATGACATCGCCGCGACGCCGGGCAGACCGCGCGGCCACGACTTTGCCGGAACCCTGTCGTCCGACGACCTGAACGAGTCGTTCATGTCGTCCGGCCAGCCGTCAGCAGGGTCAGCGCCGCGGGTCGACGTGGACCTTCGGGGCCGCGAACCGCTCGCCGGCCAGTACCGCGGCGACCCGGTCCAGCCCGACGGTCGCCCCGACCAGCGGGCGCGGGTCGACCGTCCCGGCGGCGTAGGCGGCGATCGTGTCGGCCAGCCCCGGTGACGCGGACAGGACACCGACCGCCGTGACGTCCTTCAGCACCAGCGCGCGGCTGTCGAGCGTACTGGGCCGGCCGGACAGTCCGATGTAGACGACCCGGCCGGCCGGCTCCACCAGCTCCAGGGCCAGCGCGGGCGAATCGGGCGCGCCGGTGGCGTCGACGACCGCGTCGAAAGGCAGGTCCGGGAGCGTTTCGCGAGTCCGGACGTGCTCGCTTTCGACCAGGCCCAGGACGTGCACCTCGGCGCCGGCGGCACGCAGGAACATCGCGGTGAGCAGGCCGATCGTCCCCGGGCCCAGCACCAAAGCCCGGTCGCCGGGTCCGACGCCGGCGGCCCGCGCGGCCCGCAAGGCGTTGCCGCCGGGTTCGACCAAGGCGCCCAGCACGGCGTCGACCTCGTCGGGCAGGGCGTGCAGCGACCACGCGGGGACGGCGAGCTTTTCGGCCAGCGCCCCGGCCCGGCCGCCGCGGATCCCGACTTCCTGCCGGTTCTCGCAGGTGTGCTGGTGGCCCTTCCGGCAGCGGCGGCACGTCCGGTCGCCGAGCATGGTGTCCCCCATGACCCGCCGTCCGAGCCACGCGGGGTCGACGCCGGCGCCCACCGCGGAAACCGTGCCGCACCACTCGTGCCCGAGCCGCATCGGGTAGGCGGCGTGGCCCTGGTGCAGGTAGGTCATCTCGCCGGTGAAGAACTCGACGTCGGTGCCGCAGACGCCGGCCCGTTCGACGTCGACGACGACCTCCCCGGGGACAGCCTCCGGGACGGGCACCTCCTGGACGGCCCCTTCGCGCGGGCCGGTGAGCACGAAGGCCCGCATGGTCGACGACATGGCTGCATGCTCGCATCCGCCTCCGCGATCACTTTCGGGCGGCTCGGTTGTCCGACTAGGCGAGAGAGAGGAAGAACCATGATCTTGCTGACAGGGGCGACCGGGCTGACCGGATCCGCGGTGCTGCGCGCGTGCCTGGCCGACGGGCTGCCGGTCCGCGCACTGGTCCGTGACCGCGCGAAGGCCGCCCGCTTCCCGGACGGCGTCGACGTCGTGCCCGGCGACCTGCTCGACCCGCCCGCGAGCGCGTTCGACGGCGTCGACCGGGCCTTGCTGATCTCCTCCGCCGACGAACGGCTCATCGAGACGCAGCAGGCGTTCGTCGACGCCGCGAAGCGCGCCGGTGTCGGGCACGTCGTCAAGATGTCCGGGCGGGGGTGCCGGAGCGGGTCGGGGTTCCGGTTCGCGCGGATGCACGCCGAGGTCGAGCGGTACCTCGCCGGTTCCGGGCTCGCCTGGTCGGTCCTGCGGCCGAGCCAGTTCATGCCGGTGTACTTGCGCGAGGTGCCGTCGATCCGCCGCGACGGCGTGCTGGCCCTGCCGATGGGGGACGCGAGACTCGCGCCGGTGGACGTCGATGACATCGCGCGCGTCGCCGTCGCCCTGCTGCGCGGCGAAGGCGAGGACGGCGGGCGGTACGAGCTGACCGGGCCCGAAGCGCTGACGATGACCGAGGTCGCCGAGCGGATCGCCGTGGTCGCCGGCCGGCCGGTCCGCTACGTCGACACCGACGCGGCAGCCAAGCGGGCGGCGCTGCTCGCCGCCGGGATCCCAGCGTTCTTCGCCGACGCGATGGACGAGCTGTTCGCCGAGCGGCGGACGGGCGCCGAGGAATCCCGGGTGGACCTGAGCACGCACGAGCGGTTCGGCGTCCGGCCGACGACCTTCGCCGAGTTCGCCGGGCGGCACGCGGCGGTGTTCCGTGGCGAGGCGTCGCCGACGCACCTGTGGGCGTCGGGTTGGCAAGACGCCCGGTAGTTACCGAACACTTGCCATTTTATTGACAAGTGTCCATTATCGAAGCCATGCGCGCCGACTGGACGACCGAAGCACCCGTCAAGGACCGACGGGTGCGGCGGTCGCGCGCCGCGCTCATGGGCGCCGCCGTCGGGCTCGTGTCCGAACGGGACTCCACCGCCGTCTCCGTCTCCGAAATCGCCGAGGCGGCGGACGTCAGCCGCCAGGTGCTCTACCAGCAGTTCGGCGACCGCGACGCGCTCCTCCTGGAGGCCGCGCTCGACCTCGTCCGCCGGGAACTCCTGGCCGACCCGCCCGGCGACGAACGCGCGGCGCTCCTGGCCCTCGCCGAGCACTTCGCCGCCCACCGGCGCTTCTACCGCGCGCTGCTGACCGGGACGTCCGCGTTCGCGTTCACCGAGGCGCTCACCGGCCTGTTCCTCCCGCTCAACCGCCGCCACCTCGGCCAGGCGCTCGGCGACCGGCTCGGCGACCGGGAGGTCGAGGACCTGGCCACGTTCCTGACCGGCGGGGCGGGCGCGGTCGTCAACGCCTGGGTCGTCGGCGGGCCGGACCCGCTCGACGCGAACGCATTCACCGACCGGCTGCTGCGGATCCGGTCGGTCGTCACCGCGACGATCACGAAGGAGGCCGACCGGTGATCAGCCGTGTCCTCGAACGCCTGCTGGAGCTGCCCGCCCCGGCGACCCGGCACCTGGTCGTCCAGCGCGACCTGCGCGTCCCGATGCCCGACGGCGCCGAGCTGCTCGCCGACCGGTGGGCGCCCCGCACGGGCGGCGACGGCCTGCCGACCGCGCTGGTGCGCAGTCCCTACGGGCGGAAAGGCCCGTTCGGCGCGCTGTTCGCCCGGCCGCTGGCCGAACGCGGCTTCCAGGTGCTGATCCAGAGCACCCGCGGCGGCTTCGGCTCCGGCGGCGTCTTCGACCCGCTGCGGCAGGAACGCGAAGACGGCCTCGCGACGCTCGACTGGGTCGTCCGGCAGCCGTGGTTCGGCGACGCGATGGTGCTCGTCGGCGCGAGCTACCTCGGCTACGTCCAGTGGGCGGTCGCCGACCGCCTGCCGCCGCAGGTGAAGGCGATGGTTCCGCAAGTCACCGAATCGGGGTTGACGCTGGAGTTCCTGCGGGAGGACGGCCTTTCGCTGGAGACGCCGTTCGGCTGGGGCGTCCAGGTCGCCGTCCAGGAGCGCCGGTTCGCGCTGCTGCGCCAACGCGGCCAGGCGAAGAAGCTGGAGCGGGCGCTGGCCACGCTGCCGCTCGCGCAGGCGGACGTCGTCGCCATCGGCCACCGCTCGGACTACATCCAGGACGTCCTGGCGCATCCCGAAACCCACCCGAGGTGGGCGGCGGCCGACCACCGGGCGCGCGTCGCGGACGTCACCGTGCCGGTGAGCGCGATCGGCGGCTGGTACGACATCTTCCTGCCCGGCCAGCTGCGCGACTTCCGGACGCTGCAGGACGCGGGACGGCGGCCCCGGCTGACGGTCGGGCCCTGGACCCACGCCGGCCGGCCCGACCTGCTCGCCGGCACGGGCGCGACGCTCCGGGAGACGCTCGGCTTCGGGCTCGCGCACGCCCGCGGCGAGGAGCCGCCGGAGCGCGCGCCGGTCCGGTTGTTCGTCATGGGCGAGGAAGCCTGGCGCGACTTCGCTTCCTGGCCGCCGGAAGGCTATGCGCCGCAACGGTTCCACCTCCACGGCGGCGGATCGCTGTCGGTGGACGGGCCGGCGGAGTCGGAGCCCGGCCGCTACCGCTACGACCCGGCGGACCCGACGCCCGCGGCCGGCGGCGTGCGCATGGCCCCGGACGCCGGCCGGGTCGACAACGCGGCGCTGGAGGCCCGCGCCGACGTCCTCACCTACACCACGGCCGTGCTCGACGAAGACGTCGAAGTCGTCGGGGACGTCAGCGCGGAGATCTGGTTCCGCAGCAGCCTGCCCTTCGCCGACGTCTTCGTCCGGCTCTGCGACGTCGACCCCGGCGGCCGGTCGACCAACGTCTGCGACGGCTTGACGAGCTTGCGGAACGCGGATGAACCGGCCGCGGTCAGCGTGCGGATGTGGCCGACGGCGCACCGCTTCCGGCGCGGGCACCGCATCCGGGTCCAGGTGTCCAGCGGCGCGTTCCCCCGCTACGCCCGCAATCCCGGCACCGGCGAACCGCACGCCACCGCGACCACTTTGCGAGCCGCGGACCAGGAAGTCCACCACGATCCGGCGCACCCGTCGGCGATCGTGCTCCCGGTCCGGACGTAAGCTGCTGGAAAAGAACTTTCCGGCAGTCGACCCGGGTTTCTGTAACGAATTCCGCGGCGGCACGACTAACGCGGTGCTCCGATTCGCCGGGGAGGCACCGTGGACGTCAAGACGGACCAGCAGTCCGAACAGGAACGCGCCGCCGCCACGCGCGCCGCGGAACGGGCCGGGCAGCGGCGGGCGAAGATCGCCTTGCTGCGCAAGCCCGGCGGCATCGCCGAAGCCGACGAACCCAGCCGCGTCGCGACCCGGATCGACCGGCTCGGCCGCTACTACCCCGATGTCCGGCCGGTGAACCCGGCGGCGATCGCGGCCGGCGACCCGGCGGCGATGACCGCAGCCGGCGCGATCCTCGAACGGATCGTGCTCACCGACGACCTCCTGGGCGTGGGCTACCTCGAAGGCGGCGTCACGGCTTCGGCCGCCGTCGGCCGGGTCGACATCCGCGACGAGCGCGGCCGGTTGACCGGCTACGGCACCGGATCGCTGGTGTCGCCGGAGCTCCTGCTCACCAACCACCACGTGCTGCCCGACGCCGCGACGGCCGGGTTCAGCGTCGTCGAATTCGACTACCAGGACGGCGTCGACGGCCTGCCCCGGCCGGTGCGCGCGTTCGGGCTCGAACCGGACCGCTTCTTCGTCGCCGACGAAGACCTCGACTTCGCGCTCGTGGCGGTCAAGGCGACCGCGGCCGACCTGCGCCCGTTCGGGTTCAACCGGCTGATCGGCAGCGAGGGCAAGGCGATCGTCGGCGACTTCGTCACCATCATCCAGCACCCGCGCGGCGGCAAGAAGCAGATCGCGCTGCGGGAAAACCGGATCGTCGACGTCCTCGACAAGTTCCTGCACTACGAAACCGACACCGAACCCGGCTCGTCGGGCTCGCCGGTGTTCAACGACCAGTGGGAGGTCGTGGCCCTGCACCACGCCAGCGTCCCGGCCGAGGGACACGCGGAGTACGGCGGGTTCCTGAACGAGGGGATCCGGGTCAGCCGGCTGCTGGCATTCCTGCGCGCACAACGGTTTTCGCCCGATCGGCAGGCGCTGCTCGACCGGCTCGCCACCCGGCCCGAGCGCGCCCGGCCGCTCGCCGACGGCGGTCCGCGGGTGCTCACCCTGACGACGCCGGTCGACATCCGGCTGCGCGCCGAACCGGCCGCGACGGCCGAGGCCGGGCGGATCGACCCCGACTACTCGAACCGCGAAGGCTACGACCCGGGCTTCCTGCCCCGGCACACCGTGCCGTTGCCCACCCTGCCCGACGCACTCGTCCCGCTGGCCGCGGAAAACCGCCAGGCGACGAGCGAACCGAGGTACGTCCTGCCGTACCACCACTTCAGCGTCGTCATGAACAAGGTGCGGCGCTTGGCGTTCTTCACGGCCGTCAACATCGACGGCCGCACCAGCCAGGCGCTGCGCCGCGAGGCCGACCACTGGTCGCTGGACCCCCGGGTCGACGTCGGAGAGCAGGTCGGCGAGGAGATCTACACGGCCAACCCGCTCGACCGCGGGCACCTGGTCCGCCGCCTCGACCCGGCGTGGGGCGCGCTCGCCCAGCTCGGCAACGACGACACGTTCCACTTCACCAACTGCTCGCCGCAGCACAAGGATTTCAACCAGAACAAGACGACGTGGGCCGGGCTCGAGGACTACGTGCTGAACAACGCGGAGAACTCCGCGCTGAAGGTCAGCGTGGTGACCGGCCCGGTGCTCGCCGAGGACGACGACCGCTACCGCGGGGTGCGGTTGCCGCGTCAGTTCTGGAAGGTCGTCGCGATGGTGAAGGCCGACGGGACGCTGTCGGCCACGGCGTACCTGCTGAGCCAGGAGGAGCTGATCCGCGGCCTGGAGGTCGCGGGCGAGTTCAGCTACGGGGCCTACCGCACGTACCAGGTTCCGGTGCGGCGCATCGAGTCGCTCACCGGGCTGTCGTTCGGCGCGCTGCCGGACGCGGATCCGTTGGAGCGCCTGGAATCGACCGGCTCGGTGCGGGAGGTCGGCGGCCCGGGCGACCTGGTGCTATGACCACGGCGTGACCGGCCGCGGCAGCCGTTCGCCGTCGAGGACGACGTCGACGCGCTCGGTCAGGAAGGCGATGAGCCCGGCGATGTCCCGGGCGTCGGACAGCGGTTCGTCGTAGGTCCAGGCCAGATCGCGGTGCTCCCCCACCGACCAGTAGCGGGCGTGTCCTTTGTAGGCGCAGGTGGTGCGGGTGTCCGACGGCGTGAGCAGCTCCATCCGGACGTCTTCGCGCGGCAGGTAGTACCGGGTCGTGATGCCGGTTTCGAACAGCATGCGGGGCGCGGCCGAGTCGGCCACGACGACACCGTCGACTTCGACCCGCACCCGGCTGTCGCCGCGCCGGATGTCGATGCGCGAGAACGGGTCCCGCGGGTGGCCGACGATCGGTTCGGCCTCCTCGAGCCACTCGTCGAAGGCGGCGAAGTCGAGGATGACATGCTCGCCGAGGTCGGGGTCGTCGGGCCGGAAGCCCGCGCCCGGCAGGGTCACGCCGCCGGCGGCCAGGGTCAGCGGCTCGCCGGGGCAGGTGTGCACGGCGAACGCGGTGCGCGGGTCGAGCACCGGCGGGCCGCCTTCGGCCAGCCGGACCGGGTGTTCCGAGGCCGCCGCTTCGTCCGCCGGACTCAGCGTCGCGTGCAGGTCGGCCGGCGGAAAGGCGTACGACGGCACCACCCGCTTCGGTTCCCAGACCAGCACGGCCCGCCGCGAGCCGGCGAAGGTCTGTCCACTCGCGACGGCCCGCACCCGCTTGGCCACCGGTTCGTAGCGCAGCGCGGTCAGGTCCCCGGTGAACCGCGCGCCCATGCGTGTCGCCATGGATCCACGATCCGCGCCGGACCGCGCCGCCGTCAAGAACCGCCGGCCGGCCCCAGCCAGGTCGTCAGTGCCGCGCGCAGCTCCTCCACGGCAAGATCACCGACCGACGCCCACGCCAGGCAACCGTCCGGACGCACCAGGGCCGCCAGCCGCTCGTCGGGGAACGCCAGCGGCCGCGCCGTCACCACCCGGCACCGGCTCCCCCACTCCGCCGCCACCGGCGCCGCTCCCGTCCCCGTGTCCAGGAGCACCGCGCCGCCCGCACGGAACCGGGTCGCCAGCGTCGTCCCGTCGGCCAACGCGAGGTCCGGCACCCGGTGGCCGATCAGCGGGAAGTCGCCCGGGAGGTCGTAGTGCTGCCAGCCGCCGCCGATGCGGGACACCACGTGGGTCGCGCCGTCCGGGGTGTCGAGCAGGTCCGCCACCACCTCGCGCAACGCCTCCGCCCGCGGTCCGCGCGGTGTGCTCAGCGCCGTCTGCGCCATGCTCCAGCGCTGGACCCACGCGCCGATCGGGTGCCGTTCGCGCGTGTAGGTGTCCAGCAGGGACTCCGGGGCGAGCCCGCGCGCGACCAGGGCGAGCTTCCACCCCAGGTTGACCGCGTCGCCGAGGCCCAGGTTGAGGCCCTGCCCGCCCGCGGGCGAGTGCACGTGCGCGGCGTCGCCGCAGAGCAGGACGCGGCCGCGCCGGTAGGTCGTGGCCTGCCGGGTCGTGTCGGCGTACCGGGTGCCGACGTGCACGCGCGTGACCACCACGTCGGTGCCGCTGACCCGCCGCAGGCTGGCCTGCATCTCCGCCGCCGTCACCGGCTCGTCGCGGTCGGCGGTCACCTCGTACTCGACGGTGTGCACGCGTGGCGGTTCGTCACCGTCGCCCCAGCCGCCGACGACGTATGAGCCGTTTTCGCCGTGCTGCCAGTCGCCCGCGACGAGCTTCTCCGGCGCGTCGAGGTCCACCACCGCCTGCCGGCCGGTGAAGACGGGGTCCTCGCCCGGGAAGTCGAACCCGGCCAGCCGGCGCACGGTGCTGCGGCCGCCGTCCGCGCCCACCAGCCGGCCGGCCCGGACGGTCCCCTGTCCGGTGTGGACGGTCACGCCGTCGTCGTCCTCGTCGAACCCGGTCAGCGCGACGCCGCACCGCACCTCCACGTCCGCCCACGAGCGGAGGATCTCCTCCAGGCCGGCTTGGCTGATCACCCCGGCGCCGAGGAACTCCTCGCCCGGTCCGGGCGGGCGCAGCCGGTCGGCCCGGATGCCGATCCCCGCGAAGTGCCCGACGAAGAAGTCGCCCGGCGAATCTCCGGGGCCCGGCAGCATCCGCGGATCGACCCACATCGCGGCCGCCCGTTCGACGGCGGGCAGCAGGCCACGCAGGTGCAGCGCGTGCACCGAGGGCGTGTTCAGCGCCCTCGCCCCCATCGACCCGAAGCGCGCCCGCGGCGGCTCCGCCGCCCGCTCCAGCACCAGCACCCGGGCGCCGCCCAGCCTGAGTTCGCCCGCCAGCAGCAGGCCCACCGGGCCGCCACCGGCCACGACCACGTCGAAGTCCATCCTCGCCCCCAGAACCCGGAACAGTGTGCTCAGTAATAATCACGCTAGCGAACTGGGTACAGTGTTCGCAATAACGAAGGAGGTCCGCGGTGCCGGCGAACGACCAGCCACCGCTCTGGCTGCGTCCCGAGCAGGGCACGCGCGGCCCGAAGCCCGCGCACACCCGGCGCGACGTCGCCCTGGCCGCCATCCGGATCGCCGACGCGGAAGGCCTCGACGCCGTCTCGATGCGGCGCGTCGCGGCCGAACTCGGCGCCGGGACGACGTCGCTCTACCGGTACGTGTCCAAAAAGGACGAAGTGCTGGAGCTGATGGGCGACGAAGTGCTGGGCGAACTGCGCGACACCGCGCTACCCGCCGGCTGGCGAGAGGGCCTTCGCACGATCGCCCGTTCGCTACGGGACGTCTGCCTGCGGCACCCGTGGTTCGCGAACGTGGTGGCGGGCCGGGCGATCCACGGCCCGCACAGCCTCCGCTGGCGCGAGCGCACGCTCTCGGCGTTCGACGGCATGGACCTCGGCACCGACGAGATGCTCGCCGCGCTCGGCACGCTCTCGGCGTTCGTCCTGGGCCACGTGCTGGGCGAGCTGACCGACCGCGAGGCGGCGCGGCGGTCGGGCCTCAGCCACGACCAGTGGATGGAGCGGGAAGGCGAGTACGGCCCGATGATCATGGACAGCGGCGAGTACCCGCGGTTCACGCGGGTGATGATCGAGGCCGAGCTGCCGCACGCCGCCGACCGCCAGGAGCGGGGCTTCGAAGCGGGGCTGGACCGGGTGCTGGCCGGGATCGCCGCCCACCTGCCGGCGTAGTCAGGACCTTCCGGTGAGGACGTCTAACGCGTGGCGGCGGTGGACGGCGAACAGCGCGAGGGCGGTGTCGCGGTCGCCCGCCCGCAGCGCCTCGGCGAGCTGCCGGTGCTCCGCGGGGATGCCCGCGAGGTAGCCCTCGGACTCGACGCCGATCCGGGTCAGCAGGAACAGGTGGACCTGCGAGCGGATCGCTTCCCACGCTTCGCGCAGGCGGCGGTGGCCGGCGGCGGCGTAGACCGCGTCGTGGAAGTCGAGGTCGCAGCGGACCATCTCGTGCTCGTCGGCCGCGCGGTCCATGCGTACGACGACGGCGTCGACCGCCGCCAGGTCGGCCCCGCGGTCGACCACCAGCGCGACGGCCAGCTGCTCCAGCGCCGCCCGCAGGCTGTCCAGCTCGGCGACGTCCACATCGGACAGTGCCGTCACCGTTGTCCCCCGGTGCCACTCGCCGCGGACGAGCCCCTCGCGTTCGAGCTTGAGCAGCGCCTCCCGCACCGGGCCGCGGCTGACGCCCAGCGCGTCCGCCAGCTCCACCTCGCGCAGCGAGCCGCCCGGCGGGTAGGTGCCGTCGAAGATCGCGTCACGGATGCGGTCGGCCACCTCGTCGGCGAGCCCGCGCCGGCGCGCGGGAGCCACTTGAGCACTCATGTCGTAATGTTAACATTCAGACATGACGATCCCGCGCTTCCACCTCGCCATGCCCGTCGACGACCTGACCGCCGCCCGCCGCTTCTACGGCGACGTCCTGG
Source organism: Amycolatopsis sp. MEPSY49 (assembly GCF_051337345.1). Taxonomy (NCBI): domain Bacteria; kingdom Bacillati; phylum Actinomycetota; class Actinomycetes; order Pseudonocardiales; family Pseudonocardiaceae; genus Amycolatopsis; species Amycolatopsis sp. MEPSY49. The sequence continues at coordinate 216,844 of NZ_JBDLYJ010000009.1, forward strand.
GCCTCGACCAGGGCCGCAGCGCCGACACCTGGGTCGACTGGAACCTGCACGGCCACCAGTTCGTGACGCACCTGGCGCCGAAGGGGCCGGAGCGGATCCACAACCCGGTCGACGGCCACGACGTGCCGGTCCCCCACTTCGGGCTGATCCTGACGATCCCCGAGTTCCAGGCGCTCGCCGAGCGGCTGCGCGCCGCCGGGACCGAGTTCGTGATCGAGCCCTACGTCCGCTTCGAGGGGCAGCCCGGCGAGCAGTGGACGATGTTCCTGCTCGACCCCGCCGGGAACGCCCTGGAGTTCAAGGCCTTCGCCGACGACTCACAGGTCTTCGCGGTCTGAGTCCGAGGCGCGCAGCGAGCCCGGGTGCGCCTTCGCCCCGGGGTCGCGCCGGGTCTTGACCAGGCTGGCGACGGTCACGACGGCCAGCACCCCGATGATCACCGCGAGGCTCACCGGCGTGGCGATCTCGGGGACGCGCGCGTCGATGTCGACGTGCGCCCAGTGCAGGATCAGCTTCACCCCGATGAACGCGAGGATCACCGCGAGCCCAGCGGACAGGTAGACGAGCCGGTCGAGCAGGCCCTTCACCAGGAAGTACAGGGCACGCAGGCCGAGCAGCGCGAAGGCGTTCGCGGCGAAGACGATGTATGGCTCCTCGGTGACACCGAAGACCGCCGGGATCGAGTCGAGGGCGAAGAGCAGGTCGACGCCGCCGATCGCGACGAGGACCACGACCAGCGGCGTCACCACCCGGCGGCCGCCCTCGCGGGTGAGCAGCCGGCCGCCGTCGTAGGCGTCGGAGACCGGCAGGACCCGGCGGGCCGTCCGGACCACGACGTTGGACTCGATGTCGGGATCGGCGTCGCGGTGCCGGAACAGCTGGACGCCGGTGTAGATCAGCAGCAGCCCGAAGAGCAGGAACATCACCGAGAACAGCGAGAGGAGCGTCGCGCCGAGCGCGATGAAGATCGCCCGCATGACCAGCGCGAGCACGATCCCGAAGGTGAGCACCTTGTGCTGGTGCTCCTCCGGGACGGCGAACGTCGTCATGATGATCACGAAGACGAACAGGTTGTCGACCGACAGGCTCTTTTCGACGATGTAGCCGGCGAAGTACTCGGCGCCGAATTCGCCGCCGTGGGCCAGCGTCAGCCAGACGCCGAACGCCACCGCGACCAGGATGTAGCCCACCGACCAGGCGACGGCCTCGCCGAACCGGACCCGGTGCGGCCGGACCGCGGCGAGCACGAGGTCGATCGCGAGCAGCGCCACGATGACGCCGATGGTGACCAGCCAGGTGCCGACGCCCATCCGTTCCCCCGCTCCCGTGTGTGCCGCGAGCGTAAGGGCGGGACGGCGCTCGCGCACCAGGAGTCCACTGTGGACGCGCGGCGGGGGAAGCCGTACCGTACACTGCCGTACCTCTTACTTTGAGTGTCGCCTGGTCACGGAGAGTGCCGATGTGGACAGCCGCCGACGAGCCGCCGGACGCCGTGCTGCTCGCGGCCTTCCGCGCGGGTGACCTCGACGCCGGCGCCGCCCTCTTCCGCCGGCACGCCGAGCCGCTGCGCCGGACCGCGGCGGCGTGGGCGAAGCAGCCCGCCGAACGCGACGACCTGGTGGCCGAGACGTTCGCCCGGGTGCTGGCCGTGGTGCGCGCGGGCGGCGGACCGGACGGCGACCTGCGGCCGTACCTCGTGGTGACGCTGCGGAACCTGGTGTGCCGCTGGGGCAGGCAGGGCAGCCGGGTCGAGCTGTGCGAGAACGTCCCCGAGACGAGCTCGAGCGGCGCCGACGAGCTGGCCCTGCACCGGTCGAACGAAAAGCTCGTGTGGTCGGCGTACTGCACGCTGCCGGGCCGGTGGCGGACGGTGCTCTGGCGGACCGAGGCCGAGGGCGACACGCCGACGGAGGCGGTCCCGTTGCTGGGCCTGTCGCCGAACAGCGTGTCGGCGTTGGCGAAGCGGGCGCGCGAGGGGCTGCGGCAGGCGTACCTGCAGGTCCAGGTGCCCGACGCGGAGGAGCCGGTGTGCCGCGAGCCCCGCCGCCGGATGGGCGCGTGGGTCCGGGGCGCGCTGTCCCCACTCCGGGCGAGCGTGGTCACGGACCACATCGCCGGCTGCGGCGCGTGCCGGACGGTGGCGCGCGGGCTGGACGAGGCGAACCGGGAGCTGCCGGGCTCGGCCGCCCGCCTCACCGGCTGACCACCTCCGGACGTAGTGAATGACTCATTCCTGTCGCCTGGTGACAGGAATGAGTCATTCACGTCGTCCGCACCACCGTTGCGCGAAGGTTGCCCCGACCCCGCTCCCCCGGGTTACCGTGAAGCAGGCCCAGGAGGTGGCGGTGGACGACGAAGTCTGCGCGGTCCGGCCCGGCACCGACGTCGCCGGGCACGCCCGGCTGCTCGCCGGCATCCACGACGCCGTCCTCGCCGGGCGCGCGCCCGCGAAAGCGCCGCGCCGGCTCGTCGAACGGTCCTGGCGCCGCGTCGCCGCGCAGGGGGTCGATCCCGACCGGCCGCCCGCGCCCGAGCCCGTCGGGACCGCCGAGGTCGAACGGCGGCGGACGGTGTGCCGGCTGAACGAGGTCCTGCCCGAACTGCGCGGCGCGCTGACGTCGGTCGCCGAGGACGCGCACCACCTGATGGTCGTCACCGACGCCGACGGCGTCGTCCTCTGGCGCGAAGGGGCCCGCCGGGTGCGCCACCGCGCCGACTCGCTCGGCTTCACCGAGGGCGCCATCTGGTCGGAGCCCGCCATCGGCAGCAACGCGATCGGCACCGCGCTGGCCGAAGCCGCGCCGGTGCAGATGTTCGCCGCCGAGCACTTCGTGCGCTCGCACCACACCTGGACCTGCACCGCCTCCCCCGTGCACGACCCGCGGACCGGCGAGCTGCTCGGGATCGTCGACGTCAGCGGCCCGGCCGAGACCGTCCACCCGATGACCGTCGCCCTGGTCGGGACGTCGGTGCGGCTGGCCGAGGCGGTCCTGCACCAGCGGCACGAGGCCCGGCTCGAAGCGCTGCGCCGGCTGTCCGGCCACCTGCTGGGCACGACCGGGCTGGTCGTCGACGACCACGGCTGGGTCGCGGCGCAGCACGGCGTCCACGGGATCGACCGCGTCGCCGCGCCCCGCCACGGCGTCCCGGTCGCGGTCCGCGGCCTCGGCGCGTGCGAGCCCGAACCGGTGCCCGGGGGCTGGCTCCTGCGGCCGAGCCGGCGCGAAACCCTGAGGCTCACGCTCGAACTCGGCCCGCCGCGCGCGATCGTCGAAGGTTCCGCGCGGTGGACGCACCCGCTCGGCAGGCGCCAGGCGGACCTGCTGCGGCTGATCGCGACCGCGGGACCGGCCGGAGTGTCGGCCGCGCAGCTGTCGGAGACGCTTTACGGCGACCGCACGCACCTGGTGACCGTGCGCGCCGAGCTGTCGCGGCTGCGCAAGCTGATCGGCGGCCTGCTGCTCGCGCGCCCCTACCGGTTCGCGCCGGGCGTCGAAGTCGTGCTGATGCAACCTTAGGGCAACCCTTACGCGGACCCGGGCCGGCGGGGTTGGCTGCGCTGAACGCGCCGCCGACGACGACGGTGCCCGAGACGGGGAGGTCCGCTCATGACCCAGACCCTCGAACCGGCCGCGGCCCTCGATGCCCGGCAGCGCGTCGACGGCTGGCTCGCCGACTTCGAGGCCGCGCTCGCGGCCCGGGACGCCGACCGCGCGGCCGCCCTCTTCGCCACGACGTCGTTCTGGCGCGACCTGATCGCGTTCACCTGGAACCTCAAGACGGTCGAAAACCGGGACGGTGTCAAGGATCTGCTGCTGGCCACCATGGACAGCACCGACGCGACCGGCTTCCACGCGACCGAGGAGCCGACCGAGGCCGGCGGGATCGTCGAGGCGTGGATCGGGTTCGACACGGCGGTCGGCCGGGGCCGCGGTCACCTGCGGCTCAACGACGAAGGCGCGTTCACGTTCCTGACGACGTTGTACGAGCTGAAGGGCCACGAGGAGCCGCTCGGCACCGCGCGGCCGAAGGGCGCGGAGCACGGCATCAACCGCGAGCGCGTCACCTGGGCCGAGGCGCGGCAGGCGGAAGCCGCGGAGCTGGGCACGACGCGCCAGCCGTACGTCGTCGTCATCGGCGGCGGGCAGGGCGGGATCGCGCTGGGCGCGCGGCTGCGCCAGCTCGGCGTGCCGCACGTGGTCGTCGACCGGTACGCGCGGCCGGGCGACCAGTGGCGCGGCCGGTACAAGTCGCTGTGCCTGCACGACCCGGTCTGGTACGACCACCTGCCGTACCTGGACTTCCCGCGCAACTGGCCGGTCTTCGCGCCGAAGGACAAGATCGCCGACTGGCTCGAGATGTACACGAAGGTCATGGAGGTCAACTACTGGTCGTCGACGACCTGCAAGAGCGCCTCCTACGACGAAGAGGCGAAGGAGTGGACCGTCGTCCTCGACCGCGACGGCGAGGAGGTCGTGCTCAAGCCGAAGCAGCTGGTGCTCGCGACCGGCATGTCGGGCAAGCCGAACATCCCGGTGCTGCCGGGGCAGGACCGCTTCCGCGGCGAGCAGCACCACAGCTCGCAGCACCCCGGCCCGGACGCCTACCGCGGCAAGAAGGCCGTCGTCGTCGGGTCGAACAACTCGGCGTTCGACATCTGCGGCGCGCTGTGGGAGGCCGGCGCCGACGTCACGATGGTCCAGCGCAGTTCGACGCACATCGTGAAGTCGGATTCGCTGATGGACCTCGGCCTCGGCGACCTCTATTCGGAGCGCGCGCTGGCCGCCGGCATGACGACGCAGAAGGCGGACCTGACGTTCGCCTCGCTCCCGTACCGGATCATGCACACGTTCCAGCAGCCGGTGTACGCGGCGATCAAGGAGCGCGACCAGGAGTTCTACGACCGCCTCGAAGCCGCGGGCTTCCGCCACGACTGGGGCGACGACGACTCCGGCCTGTTCATGAAGTACCTGCGCCGCGGCTCGGGCTACTACATCGACGTGGGCGCGGCGGATCTCGTGGCCAACGGCGATGTCAAGCTGGCGCACGGCCAGGTCGTCGAGCTGACCGAGACGTCCGTGAAGCTCGACGACGGCACCGAGCTGGAAGCCGACCTGGTCGTCTACGCGACGGGCTACGGCTCGATGAACGGCTGGGCGGCCGACCTGATCAGCCAGGAGGTCGCGGACAAGGTCGGCAAGGTGTGGGGCCTGGGCTCGGACACGACCAAGGACCCGGGGCCGTGGGAAGGCGAGCAGCGGAACATGTGGAAGCCCACGCAGCAGGAAGGGCTGTGGTTCCACGGCGGTAACCTGCACCAGTCCCGGCACTACTCGCTTTACCTGGCCCTGCAGCTGAAAGCCCGTGCCGAAGGCATCCCGACGCCGGTCTACGGGCTGCAGGAGGTGCACCACCTCTCCTAGCCCGAGAGCGCGCGCACGGGATCGCCGAACAGCAGGGCGGTTCCGTGCGCGCGCTTGAAGTACAGGTGGGCGTCGTGCTCCCAGGTGATCGCGATGCCGCCGTGGAGCTGGATCATCTCCGCCGCCGCGTGGGAAAACGCTTCGCCGCACACGACTTTCGCCGTCGTGACGGCTTCGGGGTCACCGTCCACAATGGCCGCGTACAGCGCCGAACGCGCGGCTTCGACGTGGACGTGCACGTCGGCCATCCGGTGCTTCAGCGCCTGGAACGAGCCGATCGGGCGGCCGAACTGGCGGCGTTGCTTCGTGTACTCCACCGTCAGTTCGAGGGCTCGGGCCGCCGCGCCGACCTGCTCGGCCGCCACCGCGATCACCGCCGTGTCGCGCAGCTTCCCCCGCTGCCGGCCGAACCCGTCGGTGTCGAGGCGCCGGGCCGGCGTCGACGCGAAGTCCACCACGGCCAGCCGGCGGGTCGGGTCGAGCGTGGTGACGCGCTCGCGGCGGACGCCCTCGACGGGCACCTCGAACAGGCCGGCGCCGTCCGCCGTCCGGGCCACGGCCAGGAGGACGTCCGCGAGGTCGCCGTCGAGGACGTAGTGGGCGCGGCCGTCGAGTCCGGTGTCCGACGCCGTCAGCCCGGGCGACCAGTTCTCGTCCGACCAGGCCAACGCGGCGAGGGTGGTGCCCGCGGCGATGCCCGGCAGCAGCCGTTCGCAGGCTTCGTCGTTTCCCGTGCGCAGCAACGCTTCCCCGCACAGCACGGCGGAACCCAGCATCGGAGCGGGGGTCAGCGTCCGGCCGAGTTCGGCCATGACCACGCAGACTTCGGCCAGGCCGGCGCCCGCGCCGCCGTAGTGTTCGGGGATCGCCAGGGCGGCGACACCGATCTGTTCGCACAGCGTCGACCAGAGCTTGTCGTCGTAGCCGAGCGGGGACGCCATCGCCGCCCGCACCGCCTCCGGCCCCGACCGGCGGGTCAGCAGGGCCCGGACGGCGTCTCGCAGAGCCTGGGCCTCCTCGGTCTCCAGCGGGTCGGTCATAGCAGCACCCGCGTCCGGTGGAACGACCCGGTCCCCCACGCGCCGGCGAGGGCCCGCACCTTCGTCAGCCGCAGGCCGAGGTCGTGTTCGGCGGTGTAGCCGATGGCGCCGTGGACCTGCAGGGCCGTCCGCGCGGCGAGGTACGCGGCGTCGCCCGCCATGACCTTCGCCGCCGAGACGTCGCGGGCGAAGGTCTCTCGGGCGACGGCCGCGCCGTGGAGCAGCGGGCGGGCCAGTTCGAGCCGGGTCGCGACGTCGGCGAGCAGGTGCTTGATCGCCTGGTACTCGCCGATGGCCCGGCCGTACTGGCTGCGTTGCTTCGCGTACGCCACGGAGGTGTCGAGGAGCCATTGGCCGGCGCCGAGCAGCTGGGCGGACACGGCCAGCACGCCCAGGTCGAACGCGGCGGTCTCGGCTGCCGCGGTGGCGGGGACCCGGAACAGCCGCCGGGCCGGGTCGACCGAGCGGACGAGTTCGGGCTCCGCTGCCAGCTCGGCACCGGTGAGGTCCAGCACCACTCCCGCGACGTCGGCGTCCAGTGCCAGGGGGACTTCCGGCGGCGCGGCGACGGTGACCAGGAGGTCACCTTCGGCAAGAGCACCGAGCCGGTCGCCGGTCAGCAACGCCGGGGCGACCGCCGCCGACTCGACGAGCGGGCCCGGGACGGCGTGGTAGCCGAGCGCTTCGAACGCGACGACCAGGTCGACCGGGCCGGCGCCGAGCCCGCCGTCGTCCTCGGGCACGAGCAGCCCGAACACGCCGACGTCGGCGAGCGCGCGCCAGAGCTTGAGGCCGCGGTCGTGCTCCCCCGCCGCCCAGGCCCGGGTGGTCGCCGCGGTGTCCGCCCCGCCCAGCAGTTCGTGCAGCGTCGTGGCGAACTGCCGGTGCTCCGGCGAGAGCTGGAACCTCATCGGCGGGCCTCCCTCGGCAGCTTCAGCAGCCGTTCGGCGATCGTGTTCCGCTGGATCTGGTCGGTGCCGCCGTAGATCGGCCCGGCGAGGGAGAACAGGTAGCCGTTCACCCACGCCTCGTCCGTCTCCGCGGCCGGACCGAGCACATCCAAAGCCGTCTCGTGCAGCTCGACGTCCAGGTGCGACCAGAACAGCTTGTTCACACTGGACTCCGGGCCCAGCTCGCCGCCCTCGGCCAGGCGGCTCACCGTGCCGAACGTGTAGAGCTGGTAGGCACGGGCCCCGATCCACGCGTCCGCCACCCGGTCCTTTGTGGACTCCGCAGCGCCGTGGGACCGCCAAAGGTCGACGAGACGGCCGGCCGCGGCGAGGAACCGGCCCGGGCTGCGCAGGGACAGGCCACGCTCGTTGTTCGCCGTCGTCATCGCGACCCGCCAGCCCTGCCCGACCTCGCCGATCACGTCCTCGTCCGGCACGAACACCTCGTCGAAGAAGATCTCCGCGAACCCGGGTTCGCCGTCCAGCTGCGGGATCGGCCGGACCGTGACGCCGTCCGCGCGCAGGTCGGCCATGAAGTACGTCAGCCCGTGGTGGCGCTGGGCGGCAGGATCGGTGCGGAACAGCCCGAACGCGCGGTCCGCGAAGGCCGCCCGCGAACTCCACGTCTTCTGCCCCGACAACAGCCAGCCGCCGTCGGCGCGCACCGCCGTGCTGCGCACCGCGGCGATGTCGCTGCCCGCCTCGGGTTCCGACCACGCCTGCGCCCACACCTGCTCGCCGGTCGCCATCGCCGGCAGGATGCGGTCGCGCTGCTCTTGCGTGCCGTGGGCGAACAACGTCGGCCCGAGCATGAAGATCCCGTTCTGGCTCACCCGCCCGGGCGCCCCCGACGCGTAGTACTCCTCTTCGAACAACAGCCACTGCAGCATCGAGGCGTCCCGGCCGTGGTACTCGCGCGGCCACGACACGACCGACCACCGCGCCTCGGCCAGCTCGGCCTCCCACTCGCGGTGCGCCACGAAGCCTTCGGCGGTGTCCATCGACGGCAGCGTCCGCACGTGTTCGGAAAGCCACGAACGGGCCTCGTCGCGGAAGGCCGCGGACGCCTCGTCGATGTCGAGGTCCATCACGCCCCCTTGTTCGCGTCACGCATCGAGCGCGCGGACTGCCCGCCGAGCGAGTCTTCCGACGTCTCCGCGTTGTGCGCGTGCGCGAGATGGTGGAGCCCGAACACGGAGTCCATTCCGGACCGCAGGCCCATCAGGTCCTCGGCCTGGTTGACGGCCTTCTTCGCCAGCGCCAGCCCGAACTGCGGCATCCCGCTGATCTTCTCCGCCAGTTCGAGGGTGTGCTGCTCCAGCTCGGCGCGCGGCACGATCCGGGTCACCATCCCCCATTCCTTGGCCTGCTGCACGGTGAACCGTTCACCGGTGAACAGCACTTCCTTGGCCGCGCGCGGTCCGAGCACCCACGGGTGCGCGAAGTACTCGACACCCGGGATCCCCATCCGCACCACCGGATCGGCGAAGAACGCGTCGTCCGCGGCGACGATCAGGTCGCACACCCAGGCGAGCATGAGTCCCCCGGCGATGCACGCCCCCTGGATGCTCGCGATCATCGGCTTCGGGATCTCCCGCCACCGGCGGCACATCCCGAGGTAGACCTCGGACTCGCGGGCGAACCGCTGGTCACCACCGGCCCGGTCGGTGTGGTCCCACCACATCACCGCGCGGCGGTCGAAGGACTGGTCCGCGTCCCGGCCCGGGCTGCCGATGTCGTGCCCGGCGGAGAAGTGCTTGCCTTCTCCCGCCAGCACGATCACCTTCACCTCGGGATCGTCGACGGCCTCGGTGAAGGCGTCGTCGAGCGCGTAGGTCATGGCCGAGTTCTGGGCGTTGCGGTAGTCCGGCCGGTTCATCGTGACCACCGCGACCGGCCCGCGCCGCTCGGCGCGGACCACCGGTTCACTCATGCGTTCTCCTCGGTCAGCAGCCGCTTCAGCACCTTGCCGGAAGCGTTGCGGGGCAGCTCGTCCAGGAACGCGACGAACCGCGGGGTCTTGTAGTTGGCGAGCCGCTCGCGGCAGAACGCCAGGACGTCCCGCTCGGTCAGGCCGGTGCCGACGACGTAGGCCTTGCCGACCTCGCCGAGCCGCTCGTCCGGGACGCCGACGACGGCGACGTCCCGGACGCCGGCCAGCTCGGTCAGGGCGTGCTCGACCTCGGCCGGGTAGACGTTGAACCCGCCGCAGATGTACATGTCCTTGAGCCGGCCGGTGAGCGTGAGGTTCCCGTCGGCGTCCAGCTCGCCGACGTCGCCGGTGTGCAGCCACCCCTGCTCGTCGACGGCCTTCGCGGTGGCGTCGGCGTCGTCGAGGTAGCCGAGCATCACGTTCGGCCCGCGGAGCACGACCTCGCCGGGCGAGCCCTGGATCGCGACCTCGAAGTCCGCCGTCGCGCGGCCGGACGTGCGCGCGACCAGCTCGGCGTCGTCGCCAGGGCGGCACATCGTCACCACGACGGCTTCGGTGAGGCCGTAGGCGGTCAGGACGATGTCGAAGCCCAGGTCGGACCGCATCCGCCGGACGAGCGACGCCGGCACGTCGGCCGCGCCGGTCACCGCCAGCCGCAACGACGAGACGTCGCCGCGCTCGGGTTCGTTCAGCAGCGACTGGAAGATCGTCGGCGCTCCTGGCAGCACCGAGATGCGTTCGCGTTCGATCAGGTTCAGGGCGGCACGCACGTCGAACGCCGCCTGCGGCACGATCGTCGCGCCGGTCAGCAGCCCGACCACGATCCCGGCCTTGTAGCCGAAGCTGTGGAAGAACGGGTTGATCACCAGGTACCGGTCGTCGGCGGTGACCCGGCCGCACTCCGCCCAAGCGGCGGCGACGCCGACCACCTGCCGGTGCGCCGACAGCACGCCCTTCGAGCGGCCGGTCGTGCCCGAGGTGAACAGGATGTCGCTTACGTCGTCGGGCTGGACGGCGTCGGCGCGACCTTCGACCTCGGCGAGCGGCACCTGCTCCGCGAGGTCCAGGAATTCGTCCCAGCCGAGGGTGCCCGGTACCGGCTGGTGCGGCTGTTCCAGGGGCACCCGGACGACCGTGGCGAGGTCCGGCAGGTCGGCGCCGGTCGCCACGATGGCGGCGTGGCGGTCCGCGCCGAGGAAGTCCGCGGCCACGACCAGGGCTTTCGCCCGGCTGCGGACGAGCAGGTCCACGGTCTCGGCGGCGGTGAACCGGGTGTTGACCGGCACCAGGGACGCGCCCGCGTAGAGCGCGCCCAGCGCCGTGAGCACCCAGTGGTGGGTGTTCGGGAGGGTGACGGCGACGCGGTCACTGGGCTGGACGCCGCGGGCCGCGAAGGCGCGGGCGACCGATTGAACACGTTCCAGAAGCGCGTCGAAGCCGAGCCGGACGTCCCCGTCGACCAGTGCCTCCGCCGCGCCGAACTTCGCGGCGGCATCGCGGACGACGGCCGGGATCGTGGTCTGTCCCACCACACCCTCCTCTGGACCGGCAAACTAGAACGTGTTCTCATTACCCTAGGTGCCGGACCGGCCCGGCAGCAAGGAGGCGTGCGTGGAACCGACGCGATTCCGCCGCGAGGTCGCGGGCTGGCTCGCGGACAACCTGACCGGCGAGTTCGCGCGGCTGCGGGGCCTCGGCGGGCCGGGACGCGAGCACGAGGCCTTCGACCTGCGGCTGGCCTGGGAACGCCACCTCGCCGCCGCGGGCTGGACGTGCGTCGGCTGGCCGGCCGAGTTCGGCGGCCGCGGCCTGTCGCTCGACGAACAGGTCGCGTTCCACGAGGAGTACGCGGCCTCGGGTGCGCCCGCCCGCGTCAACCACATCGGCGAGCAGCTGCTCGGCCCGACGCTCATCGCCTTCGGCACGCCCGGGCAGCGACAACGGTTCCTGCCCAAGATCGTCGGCGTCGAAGAACTCTGGTGCCAGGGCTACTCCGAACCCGGCGCCGGCTCCGACCTGGCCGCCGTCTCGACGTCCGCGGTCCGGCGCGACGGCGAATGGGTCGTCAACGGCCAGAAGATCTGGACGTCGCTGGCGCACGTGGCCGACTGGTGCTTCGTCGTGGCCCGCACCGAACCCGGGTCGCGGCGCCACCACGGGCTGTCCTACCTGCTGGTGCCGCTGCGCCAGGACGGCGTGACCGTGCGGCCGATCCAGCAGCTGACCGGCACGTCGGAGTTCAACGAAGTCTTCTTCGACGACGCCCGCACACCCGCCGACCTGGTCGTCGGCGAACCGGGCGAAGGCTGGAAGATCGCCATGGCCACCCTGGGCTTCGAACGCGGCGTCTCGACGCTGGGCCAGCAGATCGGGTTCCGCCGCGAGCTCGACGACATCACCGCCGAGGCGAAGCGGCTCGGCACCTACGACGACCCGCTGCTGCGCACCGACCTCGCCCGTGCCCGCCTCGGCCTGCGCGTCCTGCGCGCCCACGCCCTGCGGACGCTCGGCCGTCCCGCCGGACCGGAGGTCGCCGTCGGGAAGCTCCTGTGGGCCCAGTGGCACCGCGGGCTCGGCGAACTCGCGATGCGGGCCCGAGGCGCGCGGTCCCTGGTCGCTTCCGGTGGTGAATTGGACGACGCCCAGCGGCTCTACCTGTTCACCCGCGCCGACACCATCTACGGCGGGTCGGACGAAATCGAGCGGAACATCATCGCCGAGCGCGTGCTCGGCCTGCCGAGGGAGGCCCGCCCGTGATCCCGCAGTACCCACCCGGCCACGACCTGTTGTCCGGCAAGGTCGTCGTGGTCACCGCCGCGGCCGGCACCGGCATCGGCTCGGCCGTCGCGAAGCGGTGTCTCGAAGAGGGCGCGAGCGTCGTCATCAGCGACTGGCACGAACGGCGCTTGAAGGAGAAGGCCGCCGAACTGGGCGAGGTGCACGCGCTCCCCTGCGACGTCACCCAGGAGGACCAGGTCCAGGCCCTGATCGAGGGCGCGGTCGACCACTTCGGCCGGGTCGACGTGATGATCAACAACGCCGGGCTGGGCGGCACGAAGTCGGTGCTGGACATGACCGACGACGAGTGGTCCCGCGTTCTCGACATCACGCTCACCGGCACGTTCCGCTGCACCCGCGCGGCCCTGAAGCAGTTCGTCGCCCAAGGCGGCGGCGGGGCGATCGTCAACAACGCGTCGGTGATCGGCTGGCGTGCCCAGGCAGGCCAGGCCCACTACGCCGCCGCGAAAGCCGGGGTCATGGCGCTGACCCGGTGTTCGGCCCTCGACGCCGCCGAGCACGGCGTCCGGATCAACGCCGTCGCGCCGAGCCTGGCCATGCACCCGTTCCTCGCCAAGGTGACCAGCGACGAACTCCTCGACGACCTCACGAAACGCGAGGCGTTCGGCCGCGCGGCCGAACCGTGGGAAGTCGCCAACGTCATGGTCTTCCTCGCCAGCGACTACGCGAGCTACCTCACCGGCGAAGTCGTCTCCGTCTCCAGCCAGCACCCCTAGGAGCCCGTCTTAAGGAGCTACTGTGCCCGAAGCCTTCCTCCTCGACGCCGTCCGCACGCCGGTCGGCCGGCGCGGTGGCGCGCTGTCCGCGTGGCACTCCGCCGACCTCGGCGCGCACGTCATCCGGGCGGTCGTCGACCGCGCCGGCGTCGACCCGGACCTCGTCGACGACGTCATCCTCGGCTGCACGGACACCCTGGGCCCGCAGTCGGGCAACATCGCGCGCACCGCGTGGCTCGCGGCCGGCCACCCCGACCACGTGCCCGGGGTGACGGTCGACCGGCAGTGCGGGTCGAGCCAGCAGGCGGTGCACTTCGCGGCGCAGGCCGTCATGTCCGGCACTCAGGACCTGGTCCTGGCCGGGGGCGTGCAGAACATGAGCCGCGTCCCGATCAGCGCGGCGATGCTGGCCGGGCGCGAGTACGGCTTCGACGACCCGTTCTCCGGCTCGAAGGGCTGGCAGGAGCGCTACGGCAGCGTCGAGGTGTCGCAGTTCCGCAGTGCCGACATGATCGCCGAGCACTGGGACATCAGCCGGGAGGCCATGGAGGAGTACGCGTTCCGCAGCCACCAGCGGGCCCTGGCCGCGATCGATGCCGGCCGGTTCGACGCGGAGATCGCGGAGGTGGACGGCTTCCGGCACGACGAGGGGCCGCGCCGGGACACGTCACTGGAGCGGATGCGCGGGTTGAAGCCGCTTTCGCCGGAGTCGCGCCTGACGGCGGCGGTGGCCAGCCAGATCTCCGACGGCGCGAGCGCGGCTCTGCTGGCTTCGGAGGCCTTCGTGCGCGAACACGGGCTGACACCGCGGGCTCGCATCCACCACCTGTCGGTGCGGGCGGCGGACCCGGTGTGGATGCTGACCGGCCCGATCCCGGCGACGTCCCACGCCCTGCGTCGCGCGGGACTCGCGATCGAGGACATCGACCTGTTCGAGGTCAACGAGGCGTTCGCCAGCGTGGTGCTGGCGTGGCTGGACGAAACGGGCGCGGACCCCGAGCGGGTGAACGTCAACGGGGGTGGCATCGCCCTCGGCCACCCGATCGGGGCGACCGGCACGAAGCTCCTCGCGACGCTCCTGCACGAGCTGGAGCGCCGCGAGGGCCGGTACGGCCTGCAGACGATGTGCGAAGGGGGCGGCACCGCCAACGTCACCATCATCGAACGGCTGTGATCAGCCGAGGGCGCGCAGCTTCGGCAGCACGTCCTCGCTGAACTGGCTCAGGAAGCGCTCCTGGTCATGCCCAGGACCGTGGAACACCAGGTGGTTCAACCCCGCGTCCAGATACGGCTTGATCTGCGCCACGGCCTCGTCCGGGTCGGACGCCACGATCCACCGCTTGGCGACCTGGTCGATCGGCAGCTCGTCGGCCAGCCGCTCCATCTCCTCGGCCGAGGACACGCTGTGCTTCTGCTCCGCCGACAGCGACAGCGGCGCCCAGAACCGGGTGTTCTCCAGCGCCTTCTCGTGGTCGCGGTCGTACGACAGCTTGATCTCGATCGTCCGGTCGACGTCCTCGACGGTCTTCTCCGCCGCCTCGGCACCTTCCTTGACCGCCGGCATCAGCTTCTCGGTGTAGAGGTCCATGCCCTTGCCCGACGTGCAGATGAACCCGTCGCCCGCGCGGCCCGCGTACTTGGCCACCACCGGGCCGCCGGCGGCGACGTACACCGGCACCGGCTGCTCCGGCCGGTCGTAGATCTTGGCGTCCACCAGCTCGTAGTAGTCGCCCTTGAAGTTCACGTTGTCGCTGGTCCACAGCTCGCGGATCAGCTTGATCGACTCGCGCAGCCGCGCGAAGCGCTCCTTGAACTCCGGCCACTCGCGCCCGGAGACGGCGATCTCGTTCAGCGCCTCGCCGGACCCCACGCCGAGGATCACGCGGCCGTTCGACAGCAGCGACATCGTCGCGAACGCCTGGGCGATCACGGCCGGGTTGTACCGGAACGTCGGGGTCAGCACGCTCGTGCCGATCTGCACCCGCTTCGTGCGCTCGGCGACCGCCGGCATCCACGCCAGCGCCCACGGCGCGTGGCCGCCCTCGTGCCGCCACGGCAGGAAGTGGTCCGACACCCAGACCGAGTCGAGGCCGACCTCTTCGGCACGCACCGCGTACTCGACCAGGTCCCGCGGTCCGAACTGCTCCGCCGACGCCTTGTAACCGACCTTGAGCGCCACGCTCACTCATCCTCCCGTTTGCCGGCCAAGACGTTGGAGTATCTCACCTGCCTCGGCCACTGTGCCCTCGACGATCCCGGCCACCGTGGGCAGGTCGTGGATCATGCCCACCACCTGTCCCGACGCTAGCACTCCCGCGTCCGTCCGGCCCTCGACCAGCCCCGCCCGCAACAGCATCGGGGTGTTGGCCGCCATGACCAGCTGACTCCAGGTCAGATCGTTGCCGTGCTTCATCGCGAAGCCTTCTTTGACCATCGCAACCGGGGACAGTCCGGTGATATTCCGGAACCGGAGGGCGTTGCGCGCGGCCTGCGCGAACCCGCGCAGGCGCCCGGTGCGTTCGAGCTGCTCGACGAGGTCGGTGCGCAGCACCCGGTGCGGCAGCCCGTCGACGCGCCGGGTGACGACCGTCCCGGTGAGACCCTGCTCGAGGTAGACGCGCTTGACGTCGTCGGGGACCGTGCTCTCCTTGCTCAGCAGGAACCGGGTGCCCATCGCGACACCCGCGGCCCCGTAGGCGAGCGCGGCGGCGAGACCGCGGCCGTCGAAGAAGCCGCCGGCGGCGACGACCGGGATGTCGACGGCGTCCAGCACCGACGGCAGCAGCAGCGTGGTCGCCACGCCCCCGGTGTGCCCGCCGCCCTCGCCGCCCTGCACGATGACGGCGTCGGCACCCCAGGCGGCGACCTTCTCGGCGTGCCGCGCGGCGCCGACGGACGGGATCACGACGATCCCGTGGTCCCGCAGTTTCGCGATCATCTCCTTGCGCGGCGCGAGCGCGAACGACGCCACCTTGACGCCTTCGCGGATCAGCAGGTCGACGCGGTCGCCGGCGTCCGCCGCGTCGGCGCGCAGGTTGACGCCGAACGGCTTTTCCGTGCGCTTCTTGACTTCGGTGATCGCGGCTTCCAGCTCGGCGAAGGTCATCGTGGCCGACGCGAGGATGCCGAGCGCGCCGGCCTCGGCGGTCGCCGAGACGAGCCGCGGGCCCGCGACCCAGCCCATCCCGGTCTGCACGACCGGGTGCTCGACCCCGGCGAGCTCGGTCAGCGCGGTCTTCACGCCGGTACTTCCTTGTCACGCAAGCTCTTCGGGTCCACGACCTCGCGGAGCAGCCGCAGCTCTTCCTCGGTCGGCTCGCGGCTGGTCTCGACGCCGGAGAAGTCGATCTCGAACGTCGTCGCGGCCATGACCTCGTCGCGGGTGACGCCGGGGTGCAGCGACACCGCGCGCATCGCGTGGTCGGCACCGCCGAAGCCGAACACCCCGAGGTTCGTGACGACGCGGTGGACGTCGTGGTACATCTGCGCCGATGGTCCGGCCTTGGCCGCGTTGTCGTAGCCGACCCCCGACACGACGTCCACTGTGTCCACGAAGACCCGCGTGGAGTGCCGGGGAACCCAGTAGCTGGTGCGGTGGTTGACCGTGTTGCCCGGCGCCCCGCGGACGCCGAGGAGCTGCTTCTTCGGCCGGGCGTGGTCGCCGATGGCGGAGATGTTCTGGTTGCCGTACCGGTCGATCTGGTTGGCGCCCATCACGACGTGCCGCCGTCCGTGCGGGACGATCGTGTCGAGCATCTTGCGGAACGGCTGCCAGCCCTCGACCACGCCGTCGGTCGTCACGAGGTAGGCCTCGCCGTCGGACATCAGCAGATCGGGTTCGAACGTCAGCCGCGCGAGCTTCGCGCCCAGCTGCGGGACCAGCCCCATCGGGCTGACGACGATCTCGCCGTCGCCGCGGAACACCTCGGCCATCGCCACGACGACGATCTCGGCCCGGGTCGCCCTCATGCCGCCTCCGCTTCGAACTTGTCCACTTCGGACAGATACCGCGACTCGTCCCCGGACAGGAACCGGTCCGCGAACCCCGGCCACGCGTCGAGGTCCTTGGCGCAGGCCGCGTAATGGCGCTGGAACCGTTCGTCGCGACCGTAGTCCGGCACGGCCGTGGTGAAGTGCGCGCCGCGCGGGGACTCGACGACACCGTCCACGCTGCCGCGGTTGAGCAGCAGCGACTGCACCGGCCCGCCCGCCGTCAGCTCGGCCGTGTCGACCACTTTTTCCACCGACACGAACCGTTTGGCCGCCGCCAGGCAGAAGAGATCGTCGAAGTACGGGTCCGGGCCGAGGTACTGGGCGTTGCCGCGGGCGTCGGCGCGGTTGAGGTGCACGAGCGCGACGTCCAGGTGCTGCGCCGGGACCGCGACCAGCTCCTCGCCGTCGGCGTACGGTGAGCGCACGGTGCGCAGGTCCGGGTTGGCGCGCATCACCTCCGAGCCGAGGCCGGCGCGCATCGGCAGGAACGGAAGCCGTTGCGCGGCCGCGGAAAGCGCGGCGCCGAACATGCCTTCGTCGTACTCGGTGACGGCGATGGCGCCGGTCTCGCGGGCCCGGCCGAACCACGGATCGAACGGAATGGAGTCCAGGGTCACGAACCCGAAGACCACGCGCTTCACTTTGCCCGCCGCGCACAGCAAGCCGACGTCCGGGCCGCCGTACGAGACGACCGTGAGGTCCTTGACGGGCGTGCGGAGGATCGCGCGGACCAGGGCCATCGGCTTGCGCCGCGAGCCCCAGCCGCCGATCCCGATCGTCATGCCGTCCTTCAGCTCGGCCGCCACCTCGTCGGCGGTCGTGCGCTTATCGGCCATTCAAGAACTCCTCGCGGGCTTCGTCGGACGCGCCGAGCAGGTTGAGCTCGAAGGTGAAGCCCTGCTCGAACCGGTAGCTGCGGTGCACCTGCTGGGTGTCGATGCCGTTCAGCGCCTCTTTGGCCGCCCGGATGACCCGCGGGTCCTTCTTCGCGATGTCCCGGGCGACGGCCAGGGCGGCGTCGTCCAGCTCCGCGCGCGGGACGACCTGGTAGACCGAGCCGTGCGCGTGCAACTCGGCGGCGGTGATGGTGCGGGCGGTGAAGTAGAGGGTGCGCATGAGGTGCTGCGGCACGAGCCGCGCCAGGTGGGTCGCGGCACCGAGCGCGCCGCGTTCGACCTCGGGGACGCCGAAGGTGGCGTCGTCGGACGCGAGGATCACGTCGGCGTTGCCCACCAGTCCGATGCCGCCGCCGAGGCAGAAGCCGTGCACCGCGGCGACGACCGGGACCGCGCAGTCGTAGACGGCACCGAATGCGGCGTAGCAGCCCCGGTTCGCGCCTACCAGCGCGTCATACCCTTCGCTGCGCTGGATCTCCTTGATGTCGACGCCGGCGTTGAAGCCCCGGCCTTCGGCACGCAGGACGACGACATGTACGTCCGGGTCTTCCCCGGCTTTCTTCAGCGCGTCGGCGAGGTCGAACCAGCCCTGCACGGGCAATGCGTTGACCGGCGGGAAGTCGACGGTGACGACCTCGACGTGCCCGTCGCGCTTGGTGAGGATCGCCATCAGCTCGCTCCGTAGACGGGTTCGGGCTCGGGCGCGCGCTCGAGCAGGTCCTTCACCACCGGGCCGAGCTCGGCCGGGTCCCAGCGCTCGCCCTTGTCGACGGCCGGCCCGTGGCGCCACGCCTGCGCCAGCGACACCTTCCCGCCCTCGACCTCGAAGACGCGGCCGGTGACGTGCGAGGACTCCTCGCTGCCCAGCCAGACGACCAGCGGCGAGACGTTCTCCGGCGCCATCGCGTCGAAACCGGTGTCCGGCCGCGCCATCGTCGCGAAGACCGCCTCGGTCATCCGGGTCCGCGCGGCCGGCGCGATCGCGTTCACGGTCACCCCGTAGCGCGCCAGCTCGGCCGCCGCCACGACGGTCAGGCCGGCGATGCCCGCCTTCGCCGCCGAATAGTTGCCCTGGCCGACGCTGCCCAGCAACCCGGCACCGGAACTGGTGTTGATGACGCGCGCGCTCGGGGCGCGGCCGGCTTTCGCCTCGGCCCGCCAGTGCTCGGCGGCGTGCCTCAGCGGGGCGAAGTGGCCTTTGAGGTGCACGCGCACGACGGCGTCCCACTCGTCCTCGCCGAGGTTGACCAGCATCCGGTCCCGGACGAACCCGGCGTTGTTGACCAGCACGTCGAGGCGGCCGAAGTGCGCCAGCGCGGTGTCGATGAGGGCCTTCGCCCCGGCCCAGTCGGCGACGTCGGAGGTGTTCGCCACCGCTTTCCCGCCCAGGGCTTCGATTTCGGCGACGACCTCGGCGGTCGCGTCGCCATCCACGTCGTTCACCACCACCGGCGCGCCCTCGGCGGCGAAGGCGAGGGCGTGGGCCCGCCCGATGCCGCGGCCGGCGCCGGTCACCACGACCACCCGGTCCTGGCACAACCCGCTCACGAATCCTCCCGTTGGTTGACGTCGGCCGCGGCGAGGAACGCCGGGACCTCTCCCCCGCCGTGCACGAGCAGGGTCGCGCCGGAGACGTAGGAAGCCAGGCCGGAGGCGAGGAAGGCGGCGCAGGCGCCCACTTCCGCCGGCTCGGCCAGCCGGCCCAGCGGCACGGTCTTCCCGACCGCTTCGACGGCGGCCTCGCTGCCGTAGTGCAGGTGGGCCTGTTCGGTGCGCACCATGCCGACATCGAGGGCATTGACCCGCACCTTGGGGGCCCACTCGACGGCGAGACTGGCGGTGAGGTTGTCGAGCCCGGCTTTGGCGGCCCCGTAGGCGGCGGTCCCGGGCGACGCGCGCGTGCCGCTGACGCTGGAGATCATCACGATCGAGCCGCCGGTGGCCTGGCGTTGCATGACGGCGTTGGCGTGCTGGGAGACCAGGAGCGGGGCGAGCAGGTTGAGCTGGACGACCTTGTCGTGCAGCCGCGGCGAGGCGGTGGCGGCGGGAGCGTAGGGGGCACCGCCGGCGTTGTTGACGACGACGTCGAGGCGGCCGTGTTGTTCGACGATGCCGTCGATGAGCGCCTTGACCTGGGTTTCGTCCCGGACGTCGCACTGGACGAACTCGGCGTCGGTGGCGGTCTCGCGCCGGGCGCAGGTGATGACGTGGGCGCCGTGGGCGAGGAAGACGTCGGTGACGCCCCGCCCCACCCCGCGGACGCCCCCGGTCACCAGGACGACGGCGCCGGACAGGCCCAGATCGGTCTTCACTCCCCAAAACTAGAACACGTTCCAACTTTGGGCAAGGTCGGTGGACTCGGCTGGGATCATGAGCGCATGGACGAACCGTGGCCGCTCGCACCATCGGGCACGGCGGACTGGCTGCGGGACCTGTGCGGCGACGGCCTGACGGGTTTCCTGCCACCGGCGATGCCCGACGCGGCTTGGGTGCTCAACGCGATGTACGAGCACGAGAACGGGCCGACCGGCGCGACCCACCACGAGTACCGCCAGGCGCGCCTTGCCGAAGGAAGCGCCGAGCCACTCGTCGTCGGAGGCATCGACCTCGAAGCCGCGACCGTGACCACGGGCGGCGGACTGGGCCGCGCCGAGCACCCCGGCCCCGGCTGGCGCCGGCTGCGCTGGTCGGAGCTGGCCGAGCGCACCGGCGACCCCGTCGTCCCCGAGGGACAGTTGCCCGGCTACCAGTGCTTCCCGTCCGCGAAGAAGGACGGCAGCTGGCCACTCGGCATCCTCCCGCCCACCGAGGGGAGCCTCGACCGCGAGACCTGGACGCGGCTGATCGACGTCCTCGCCGAACACAGTCCCGCAGGCCCGGACACGCCCTGCTTGGCCTACTACAGCCCGGCGATGTTCGGGTTCCTCGACCTCGAGAACCCGGTGGTGCACGCCGGGAACCTGGGCGACGCCGGGATCCTGTACGACCACCCCGAAGTCGACTTCAGCCCGTCGAACCTCTGGGCCGGGGACCGCTCGTGGTGCCTGGGCACCGACTACGACCTGTGGGGCACGAAAGTCGCCGGCCCACCTGCCCTGATCGAGGCGCTGCTTCGCGACCCCGGACTCGAAGCCGTCCGGCTCCCCTGGGCGGACTAGAACGCGTTACGACTCGCGCTTCGCGGCGTCGTACTCCGCGTTGGCCGCCATCACCTCGGGCATCTGGCCCTCGACGTCCTCGATCAGCGCCAGCAGCAGCGCCGCCGTGCGGCGGCCGCGGGGGGTCAAGCTGTACTCCACCTTCGGCGGGATTGTCGGCTGGGCCTCGCGGTGGACGAACCCGTCGCGCTCCAACGCCTGCAGCGTCTGGGCGAGCATCTTCTCGCTCACCCCGGACACCCGGCGGCGCAGGGCGTTGAACCGGAGCGTGCCGTCGTGGAGGGCGGCCATCGCCAGGATCCCCCACCGGCCCGTGATGTGCTCGAGCGTCGCCCGGGACGTGCACGCCTGCGCGAACACGTCGAACAGCACCTGCCCGTGCTCGTCCGGCCACTCCGGCGCCTCGCTCATGCCGTCAACGGTACCTCGCCCGCGCCGGATACCCAGGTGAGGATGCTCACCAACAGTTTGCACTTTCGAAAAGTTAGTACACTCTGTCGGTAAGCAATCCAACAGCGAGGAGCAGCAGATGATCGTGGTCACCGGTGCCACCGGCCAGCTCGGCCGCCTGGTCGTGGAAGGCCTGCTGAAGAAGGTCCCGCCCGCCGAGGTCGTCGCCGCCGTGCGCGATCCCGGGAAGGCCGCCGAGTTCGCCGCGCGTGGGGTGCAGGTGCGGCGGGCCGACTACGACGACCCGGCGAGCCTCGCCGCCGCCTTCGCCGGGGCGGACAAGGTGCTGCTCATCTCGAGCAGCACGCCCGGGCAGCGGCTGACCCAGCACGAAGCCGTCATCACGGCCGCGCGCGAGGCCGGGGCCGGCCACCTCGCCTACACGAGCATCCTGGCCGCCGACACGACGAAGCTGTCCCTCGCGCCCGATCACAAGGCGACCGAGGAGGCCATCCGCGCGTCGGGCGTGCCGTTCACCTTCCTGCGCAACGGCTGGTACACCGAGAACTACGCGCAGACGATCGCCCAGGCGCTCGCCGTCGGGTCCTTCGTGGGCAGCGCCGGCGAGGGCAAGCTGGGCGGCGTCCCGCGGATCGACTTCGCGGAGGCGGCCGTCCAGGTCCTGACCGGAGAAGGCCACGAAGGCAAGGTGTACGAACTGGCCGGCGACGAGCCGTGGAGCTACGCCGACCTCGCCGCCGCCGTGACGGCCGCCACCGGCAAGCCGGTCACCTACCAGGACCTGCCCGGCGAGCAGTACCGCAAGGCGCTCGTCGGCGCCGGGTTGCCCGAGCCGGTCGCGGCCATGCTGGCCGACGCCGACCGCGGCATCGCCGAGGGCGAGCTGTCGTCGGGCTCCGGCGACCTGCGCCGCCTGATCGGCCGGCCGACGACGCCGCTCGCCGAAGCCGTCACCGCCCTGGTCAAGGGCTGAGGACCGGCCCCGGGGACCGGAGCGCCGAGGCGCGCAAGGCCGCCTGCATCGCGAACCGGGCCCCGGGGTCCTCCAGCCGCTCGCCGAACGCCTCCTTCAGCTGGCGCACGCGGTACCGCACCGTCTGCGGGTGGACCGACAGGTCCACCGCGATCTTCTCCGAGTTCCCGCCGTTTTCCAGCCACGACAGCAAAGTCTCGCCCAACCGGCGGCGCGTGCGGTCCGGGAACCGGGCCAGCGGCGCCAGTTCCTGGCGGACCACCTGGTCCGCCAGGGCCGGGTCGCAGAGCAGCCACAGCGTCGTCAGGTGCTTCGCGCACCACGTCACCGAGACGTCCGGCAGCGCGCCTTCGCCCACCAGCCGCAGCGTCATCCGCGCCCAGCGCAGGGACTGCGCCGCGCCGGACGGCGGCACCGGCGGGCCCACCGCGATCCGGACGCCCAGGGCGGCGAGGAACCGCTCGTCCACCGGCGCCGGCACCACCAGGCAGGGCCGCGGCGGTTCGAGGTCGGCCAGCACCTCCGGCCCCCAGCACGGTTCGACCGGTGCCTCGAGGACGACGGCCGCCACTTCGCCGGGCACCGGCCACCCGGCCGCCGTCGCGAGCTCGGCGACGACCGTGTCCGTCGGCGCCACCGGACCGGTGACCAGGCGCAGCAGGCGACGGCGCAGGCCGGCCCGCGTGCCGCCGAGCTCCGCCTCCGCCTCGCGGTGCCCACGGATCGACATCCGCGCCAGGTCGTCCGCGTAGCCGAACAGCATCTCCGCCAGGCGCGCCATCACCGCCGACGACAGCCGTTGCCGGCGGCCCAGGCGCATGATCCAGCGCCAGCCCGCGCGGGTGCCGATCCGGTACGCCGCTTGCAGATCGTCGAGGGTCCGGCCCTCGTAGGCCTCGCCCGCGCCGAGCCGCCGGCACGTTTCGTACAGCCGCTCCCGCGGCGCCAGCGGGTCCTCGACCAGGTCGACGAACAGGACCACCGCGCACTCGACCCCGTGCCGGGTCACGCGGCCGTGCCGGGCGTAGACCGGGACGGCCTGCCACACCTCCCGGACGATCCACTCCACCAGCGACGGGATCGCCGGGCGCATGAGCGCGGCCAGCTCCGCGCGTCCGGAAACCTCGTGCGCCACCGGGAATTGCTGCCGAGCTTGGTCGCCGGACACCGGGCTCCCTTCGCGGGGCGGGTGAGCTTTACCGAGCGGTAAAGCAGCGAGACCGTACAGTACACCTCCATGAGCAGGCCGCGGTCCCCTGATCGATCCAGCACGCGCCGGAGCCCGGCCGCCCGGCCCACCGACGGCGAGCTGCTCGACGCCGCCCGCGCGGTGTTCGCCGAGCGCGGGTACGCCCACGCCACGATGGACCTGATCGCCGCCCGCGCCGACTCCACCAAACCGACGCTCTACGCGCATTTCGGAGACAAGGCCGCGCTTTTCCGCGCCACCGTGAGCCGGGAGGTCGCCGCGCTGCGGAACTGGGTCCTCACCGCCTACGAAACCGCGAGCGCGAGTCCCCTCGAAGACCGCGTCCGGCTCGCCGTGATGGCCATGTTCCGCTACGCCGGCGCCCACCCGGACAGCTTCCGGATGCTGTTCGACTCCGCCGTCGACGAGATGTCGAACGAGCGGCGGGCGCTGGCCGACACCGTCACCACGCAC
The DNA here is from genome assembly GCF_051337345.1 of Amycolatopsis sp. MEPSY49. Taxonomy (NCBI): domain Bacteria; kingdom Bacillati; phylum Actinomycetota; class Actinomycetes; order Pseudonocardiales; family Pseudonocardiaceae; genus Amycolatopsis; species Amycolatopsis sp. MEPSY49. The sequence continues at coordinate 240,799 of NZ_JBDLYJ010000009.1, forward strand.
GTCGTCGACCGCGTGCGGGAGCACCTGCTCGCCCACGGCCGCACGCCCGGCCCCGGCGCGGACCTGCTGGCCGCGATGATGGTCGGGCTGGTCGGCCGGGCCGCGATGCACGTCTCCCACTCCCCCGGCGTCGACCCGATCGCGGCGGGCGAACTGGCCACCGGGTTCGTGATGGCCGCCGTGCGCGGGCTCGACCCCGCGCTGCTGGACCGCGTCGACGCGGGGCAGTGCGCCACCTGAGCGTCCACATCGGACTGATTGTCACCGGCTGAACAATTCCGCGCGGGAAATCGACGGTCCCCTTGCCTTTCCGCGCATTTCGAGAAAGCGTTTGCGGACATTCCGGTTCCCCAGCAGAAGTGGGATCAGCCATGATTCGCTTGCTTTCCTCCGCCGTCGCGGCCGGCCTCGCCGCCGCCGGGCTCGCCGCCGCCACCGCGCCCCCGGCGTCGGCCGCGCCGTGCACCGACGTCGACGTGCCGGTCGCCCGCGGCACGTTCGAACCCGGCACGCTCGGCTTCATCGTCGGCGACCCCGTCTACCAGGCCGTGCAGAACCGGCTGCGGCCGCGTTCGACGAGCAGCTACCGGGTCGACTACCCGGCCGACCTCGGCGAGCCGGCGTCGGTGCAGAAGGGCAACACCGACCTGGTCGACCACGTCAAGGCGCAGGCCGCGGCCTGCCCGCAGCAGCGGTTCGTCCTGGTCGGCTACTCCCAGGGCGCCAACGTCGTCGACAACTCCCTCGGTATCAGCAGCGACGGCGCGGTCGTCGGCGGCCCGATCGTCGCGACCATCCCGGCGGAGCTGGCCCCGCGGGTCGCGGCCGTACTGCTGTTCGGCAACCCGATCCGCGCGATCGGCCGCCAGGTGACCGGGACGTACCAGAGCCGCACCAAGGACTACTGCGCCGACGGCGACCCGGTCTGCCAGCCCGGCGGCGCGAACTTCCTGGCCCACTTGAGCTATGGCGGCGACGCCTCCGACGCCGCCGCCTTCGCCGCCGGCAAGCTCTGACCCTCAGCAGTTGGACGGGGCCTGCTCACCGGCGAACCGCTTGACGATCCACTGGTGGGCATCCCCGTTCCCGGCCAGGATTCCGGTGGCGTGGTCGGAGATGTAGGTCTGCCACTGTTCCCGGACCCCGGCCGCGCAGTACGCCCGGTGCAGGGCCTCCGCCTGCGGCGTGTTGACGATCTCGTCGGTGCTCGCGTGGTACTGGAACACCGGCACCCGCGGCGGGTTCGCGCCGAGCTTGTTCTGCGCCAGCCGCGCCTGCCACTGCGGCGTGCTCAGCGGGTTCGACGTCGTGTAGTCGCTGATCTTCTTGAACGAGTAGTTCAAGAGCAGTTCCGCGACGCACGCGTTCTTCTTGGCGTCGTTCAGCTGCTGCCGTCCGGTGTCGTTGAGGAAGGAATCGAGCTTCAGGTCCGGGTACGCGGCGTCGAGCCCGACCGCGGCGAACGCGAGGAACCCGAAGCCGATGTACCCGTCGAGTCCTTTCGCGACTTCGGTCAGGTCGGCCGGCACCCCGCCCGCGACGACGCCGACGACGTTCAGCTCCGGCGCGTACGCAGGCGCCTTCTCCCCCGCCCACATCGATCCGCCGCCGCCCTGCGAATAGCCCTGGAAGATCACCTTCGCGGTCTTGGCCAGCTTGGCGGCCGGGAGGTTCTGCGCCGCGCGCACCGAGTCGATCACGGCCGGTCCCTCGGACTGGCCGGTGATGTACGTCGGCGTGGTCGTCGGCGAATAGCCTTCGTAGTCGGTCACCGCGACGGCGTACCCGCTGGACAGCGAGTCGTTGATGGCCGGCTGGTCGTAGAGCGTGCCGCGTTCCATCGCCTTGGACGCCGTGCACTTGAACGCCGGGCCCTGCGTGCCGACCGCGTACCCGACGATCGGCGCTTGGGCCGGGTCCTTGCCCTTCGGCACCAGGATGGTTCCGGTGACCGCGTCCGGCAGGCCCCGGGCGTTGGTCGAGAGGTACATGACCTGCCAGGCGTCGGCGTTGGCGACGTTCAGCAGCGGCACCGACGGGCGCCAGCGCAGGACGTCGCCGGGTTTCCCGGCCGGCAGCGGCGACGGCGGGGTGTAGAACGAGTCGTCGAACGGGCCGGGCAGGATCGGCGCCGCGACGGCACCGGCGGGCGGGCTCGCGGCCATGACTCCCAGCGCCGCCAGGGAGACGCCCAGGAGCGCGGACAGCACGCGTCGCAAGAGGACAGACTTCACCACAACCTCCATCAGGGGAAAGGGCTCTATCATTCGAAGGAAGGCTCAGGCGGGGAGTCCGAGCGCGCCGGCCAGGACCGGCCACGAGTTGTGCAGGGCCCGCTGCCAGTACGGCCAGCTGTGCGTGCCCGGCCCGTAGTAGTCGACCGTCGCCGGGATGCCGTTCTGGCGCAGCTTGTCGGTGAAGCTCTGCGAGGACAGCAACGCCGACGGTTCGAGCACATCGGACTGCCCGGGCGGGTCGAGCGGCCCGGTCTGCCCGTTGCCGCAGGAGATGTAGAGCGCCGTGCCGCGCAGGTCCTGGACGTGGTCGTACGGGTTGTGCGACGACCAGATCGGCTGCATCCCGAAGGAGTCGCCCCACAGGTTCAGGTAGTTGAAGATGCCGGCGCGGGCGAGGATGCCGATGATCCAGACGGGGATGCCCGGGTAGAGCGTGTTCGGCACGCCGGAGTACGACGCCGCCGCGGCGAACATCCCCTTGTGCTGGAAGGCGTACGCCATCGCGCCGTAGCCGCCGATCGACAGGCCGGCGATCGCCCGGCGGGTGCCGCCGTGGTAGCCGCGTTCGACGATCTGGCGGACTTCGGCGGTGTGGAACGTGTCCCAGTCGGGTTTGCTCGACAGCCCGAAGTTCCACCACTTCGTGTACATCCCGGCCGGGCCGTCGGTCGGCATGACGACGAGCGCGTCCTTGTCGGCAGTGAACGCCTTCACGTCGGTGAACTGGTCCCACGACTTGTAGTCGACCGGCTCGCAGCAGCCGTGCAGCAGGAACAGCACCGGCCAGGTCCGGGTGGGCTGCGCGGCCCAGCCGGACGGCACGATCAGCCGGACCATCCCGGTGGTGCCCAGCGCCGGCGAATCGATCTTCAGGTCGACCGTCCGGGCGTCGAGCCAGGTCTCCTGGACGACTTTCGCGCCGTCGTCGGCCACGGCGGGACTCGCCTGGGCGGCCGTGACGCCACTGGCGACCAGGACCGCGACGGCCAGCATCAGCAGGGTGGCGCGCATCGAAGTCTCCTTCACAGGGGGATGTTTCCGTGCTTCTTGGCCGGCAGGGTCTGCCGTTTGGTCCGCAGGGTCTTCAGGGCGCGCGCGACCTGGAGCCGGGTCTGCGACGGCGTCACGACCTGGTCGACGTAGCCGCGTTCGGCGGCCAGGTAGGGACCGGTGTGGCGCTTGCGGTACTCCTCGGTGAGCCGCCGGCGCGCCGCGGCCCGCCGCTCCGGCGGCAGTTCGGCCAGCTCACGGCGGTAGAGCACCTGCACCGCGCCCTCCGCGCCCATCACCGCGATCTCGGCGGTGGGCCAGGCGAGGGTGACGTCCGCGCCGAGGTGCTTCGAGCCCATCACCGCGTAGCCGCCGCCGTAGGCCTTGCGGACCACCACCGTCACCTTCGGCACGGTGGCCTCGGAGTAGGCGTAGATCAGCTTGGCGCCGCGGCGGATGATGCCGCCGCGTTCCTGGTCGCTGCCGGGCAGGTAGCCGGGGACGTCGGCGAGGGTGAGCAACGGGATCGAGAAGGCGTCGCAGAAGCGCACGAACCGCGCGGCCTTTTCCGACGCGTCGATGTCGAGCACGCCGGCCTGGTGCCGCGGCTGGTTCGCGACGACGCCGACCGTGCGGCCCTGGACGCGGCCGAACGCGCAGATCATGTTGGGCGCGAAGGCACTGTGGACTTCGGAGAACTCGCCGTCGTCGACCAGCCGGACGATCAGCTCGGCCATGTCGTAGGTCTGGGTCGGCGAGTCGGGCACCAGCCGGTCGAGCTCGAGGTCCGCGGACGTGACGACGGCGCTGGTGTCGTCGGCGTACTCCGGCGCGGGGTCGAGGTTGTTCGCCGGCAGGTAGCCGAGCAGCGTCTGCACCCACTCGATCGCGTCCTGCTCGTCGGCCGCCCGGTGGTGGGCGTTGCCCGCGACCTCGCTCTGCACGGCCGCGCCGCCGAGTTCCTGCGCGGTGACGCGCTCGCCCGTCACCGCGTGCACGACGTCCGGGCCGGTGACGAACATGTGCGAGGTTCCGTCGACCATCACGGTGAAGTCGGTGATGGCCGGCGCGTAGACGGCCCCGCCCGCGCACGGGCCCATGATCATCGAGATCTGCGGGATGACCCCGGAGGCGTGGGCGTTGCGCCGCCCCAGTTCGGCGTAGTAGGCCAGCGAAACGACGCCCTCCTGGATGCGCGCGCCGCCGGAGTCGTTGATCCCGACGACCGGGCAGCCGAGCGACATGGCCAGGTCCATCACCTTGAGGACCTTCTCGCCGGAGACCTCGCCCATGCTGCCGCCGAAGACGGTGAAGTCCTGGGAGAAGACGCAGACCTGCCGCCCGTCGACGGTCCCGTGCCCGGTGACGACGCCGTCGCCGTAGGGCCGGTTGGCGTCCATGCCGAACTCCGCGCACCGGTGCCGCGCGAACTGGTCCAGCTCGACGAACGAGCCGGGGTCGAGCAGCAGCCCGATCCGTTCGCGCGCGGTGAGCTTGCCCTTCGCGTGCTGGCGGTCGACGGCCCGCTTCTCGGCGATCCGGACCGCTTCGTCCTGGCGCGCCTCGAGATCGGCGATCCGGAACGCCGTGGTCGGCGTCAGTTCGTCCATCACCGCACCCCCGCTCCGAGCCGGGCCGCGAGCGCCGCGGCCACCGCCGCCACGTGCGGCGGGTCGATCATCGAGACGTGGTCGCCCGGCACCCGGACGACTTCGAGGTCCGCGCAGAACGCGTCCCAGCCCAGGGTGTCGTCCGTGCGCAGGTACCGCGGGTCCAAAGTGGTCGTCAGCGGGTGCGGGTCCTGGGCCCGCAGGAGCAGCACCCGGCCGTCGTACCGCTCCGGGGCGTACCGTTCCGCCACTCGGGCGTCCACATAGGACTCGTACTGGTGGCGCAGGACGCCGGCGCCGAGATCCGGAACCTGGTCGGCGAGGCTTCCCATCACCCAGCGGATCTGCGCGTCTTCGTCCAAAGTGGCCAGTTCGGCGCGCGGGATCGTGAACGGGACGCCGTAGGTCCGCCGGATGTGCTCGGCGAACCGGTCGAAGCGGTCCAGCAGCAGGTCCGCCGGCTTCCCCGGCGCGGGCAGCGGCAGGATCGAATCGATCAGGACCACGACGTCCACCGGCCCGTCCAGCCGCCGGGCCGTCTCGTAGGCGAGGCAGCCGCCGAACGACCAGCCGCCCAGGCGGTACGGGCCCCGCGGCTGGATCTCGCGGATCAGCTCGGCGTAGCACGCGGCCTTGGCCTCGACGGTGTCCTCGTCGTCGATCCGTTCCAGCCCGTACACCGGGTGTCCCTCCGGCAGGAGCCGGACGAGCTCGCGGTACACGCTGGTCGGGCCGCCGGCCGGGTGGAACAGGAACAGCGGCTCGGCGACGCCGTCGCGCAGCAGCCGCACCGGGCCGCCGCCGTGGCCTTCGAGCTCCGCGCGCAGCAGGTCGGCCATCGCGGCGACCGTCGGCGTGGCGAACAGCCGCTCCACCGGTGGCACCGCGCCCAGCTGCTCCGCGAACACCGCCCGCAGCCGGCGCGCGCGTCCGGGATCGCCGCCGACGGCGAAGAAGTCGTCGTGCACCCCGGGTTCCGGGCCGCCCAGCTCGGCCCGCCAGTGCCGGGCGACCCACCGCTCGGCGGGGTCGCGCGGCCCGGCGGTGGCCGGCTCGGCTTCGGCTGGTCCGAAGCCGGCCTGCTCGGCGAGGTGCGCGGCCAGTTCGGCCAGGCTGGCGCCGCGCAGGAGCAGCGGGATCGGCAGCGGCAGGCCGAAGTCGCGTTCCACCGCGCCCCGCGCGCGCATCGCCGACAGCGAGTCGAGGCCGAGCCGGGTGAGCGGCACGTCCCGTTCGACCTCCGCGTAGCCCAGGACGCCCGCGACGAGCCCGGCCAGGTGGTCGGCGATCGCCTCGCGGGCGGCTTCCGGCGACGCTTTCCGCCGCAGCACGTCCAATCCGTCCCAAGTGGACGACCCGGTGCGCGGCGCGAACAGCCCGAAGAACGGCCGCTCGGCCAGGCGCGGGAACAGCTCCAGCACGGTCTCGGCGTCGAGGCGGGCGATGCCGGTCGCCTGGCGGTCGCGCGCGAGGACGGCGTCCAGCGCCGACAGCGCTTCCTCGGTGCCGAGTGGCTCGAGCACCGGGTTGCGCGACCCGGCCGCGGCGCCGACCTCACCCCAGGCACCCCACCCGATCGTCGCCGCCGGGAGCCCCTGGGCCCGCCGCCACGCGACCAGGGCGTCGGCCCAGGCGTTGGCGGTGGCGTACGCGGCCTGGCCGGGCGAGCCGAACAACGCGGCGGCCGAGGAGTACACGAGCCACCAGTCGAGGTCGTGCCCGGCGGTCGCCTCGTGCAGCCGCCAGGCGCCGACCGCCTTCGGCCGCCAGACGGCGTCGAGCGCGGCCGGGTCCAGGCTGATCACGGCGCCGTCGGCGAGGACTCCGGCGGCGTGCAGCACCCCGCGCAGCGGCACGCCGCCGTCGACGGCCGCCGCGACCAGCGCTTCGGCCGTGCCGGGCCCGGCGATGTCGCCGGCCACGACGCGGACGTCGATCCCCAGGTCCGGGACCGGGGCCGCGCGACGGCTGTTGAGCACGACCCGCGTCGCGCCGCGCTCGGCCAGCCACTTCGCCGCGACCAGGCCGAGTCCGCCGAGCCCGCCGGTGATGACGTAGGCGCCGCCGCGGACCGGCTCGCGTACTGGGTCGCCCGGCTCCGGGCGGACCAGCCGCCGCACGTACCGGACGCCTTCGCGCCAGGCGACTTCGTCGTCGGGGCCGTCCGCGCGGACCTCGTCGCGCAACTGCCCGACCCACAGCCGGGCCGGGTCCGGTCCGGCGTCGAAGTCGACCGCGCTGACCCGCAACTCGGGGTGTTCGAAGGCGAGCACGCGGACGAACCCGCGCAACGCGGCCAGGTCGGGATCGCCACGTTCGCCGGGCTCGACGCTCTGCGCCCCGGAAGTGACGAGCCACAACCTGGGCGGCTCGGGCCGTTCGGCCAGCTCGGCGACGACTTCGGACAGGGTCCCGACGAGGTTCCTCGCCCGTTCCGGATCGGGGTTGTCTCGGCTGCCGAGGTGGACGAGCACCGCGGTCGGGTTCTCCCGCAGCTGGTCCTTCAGGGGGGCGACGTCTTCGGACAGCTCGATCCAGCGGTCCGCCCGCTCCGGCGCGGCGGGGAGGTCCACCTCCTGCCACGCGGTCTCGTACCGCAGCCGGTCCAGCGCCGCGTCCCGGAAGCGGCGGCAGTAGACGTCGCGGAACTCGACCAGGACGACGTCGTCGGCGTCGACGAGCTGGACGCTGCCGAGCAGCCCGTCCCCGGACGGGTCCCGCGAGGTGAGGACGGCGTCCACGCGCACGCCGCGGCGCGGTTCCCCGGCCAGGACCACCTCGCCGATGGTGAGCGGCAGGTAGAGGGCGTCGGCGTTCCCGACGGCCGCGGCGAGCGCATGCAGGCAGGCGTCGGCGAGCGCGGGGTGCAGCAGGTAGGCGGGGTGATCGGTGTCGGGGAGGACGATCGAGGCGGAGGCTTTCCCGTCGGCGGCCACGACGTTGCGGAGGCCTCGGAAGGCCGGGCCGTAGTCCTGGCCCAGCTCGGTGAGGACGCGGTAGAGGTCCAGCGGCTCGCCGGTGGCCTCGCCGAAGGGTGCCGACGGCGTGCCGCCGGGCTCGATCCTCGCGGTGGCGTGGCGGATCCACTCGCCTTCGGTTTTGACGTGGACGCTGAACTCGGTGCCGGTGCGGCTGGTCGTCACCTCGGTGTGCTCGCCGAGTTCGAGGACTTCGCGGAGTTCGAGGTCCCGGACCCGGCCGCCCCGCGCTGCGGCCAGCGCGAGTTCGAGGAACCCGGTCGCCGGGAACACGGGCTTCCCGCGCACGGTGTGGTCGGCCAGCCACGGCAGCGCTTCGGTGCCGACGTCGCCCCGCCACAGGTCGCCGTCCGGGTGTTCGATGTGGACGCCCAGGAGCGGGTGGCCGCCGTGGGTCCGGGTCCGGCGTTTCGGCCAGAACCGCTGGTGGCGCCAGACCGGGCCGGGCAGGTCGACCGGCGCCGTCCGGGGACGGGCCGCGAGTGCGCCGGAGCGGCCGTTGACGTGGAGCCGGGCGAGGCTGGTCAGGAACGCCGTCCGTTCGTCGGCCTTCCGGCTCGCGGAGGGCAGACCTTGTTCGCCCGTGGTCTGTTCGATGGCGGCGAGGGCGACCGGGTGCGGGGAGACTTCGACGAACACGGCGTGCCCGTCTGCGGCCGCGGCGGCGAGGGCCTGGCTGAACCGCACCGGACGGCGCAGGTTCGCCGCCCAGTACTCGACGTCGAAGGCGGGTGTCTCCTGTGGATCGTCGAGAACTGTGGTGTAGCAGGGGACTTCCGGTGTGCGTGGCCGGATTTCTTCGAGGCCGGCCCGGAACCGGCCGAGCACGGCGTCGACGGCGGCGGAGTGCCCGGCCCCGCCGACGGGAAGCCGCCGGGCGAGCCGGCCCAGGCGTTCGGCGTGCTCGACGAGGGCGTCGACCTGGTCGGCGGCCCCGCTGACGGTGCACTGGGTGGGCGACGCGTAGACGGCGACGGCGACCTCGGGGAACCGGGCGAGTTCCTGCGGCGAGAGTTCGACGACGGCCATGGCACCGTCCCCGCTCCGATCGAGTTCGGCGAGCAGCCGCGCGCGGGTGGCCATGACGCGCAGGCCATCGGCGGGTTCGAGCGCCCCGGCGACCACGGCCGCGGCGACCTCCCCCATCGAGTGCCCGACGACGGCGGCCGGCGTGACCCCGTGGGCGCGCCAGAGGCCGGCGAGGGCGAGTTGCATGCCGAAGAGGGCCAGCTGGGTGGTGGCGAGGTCGCCGGGTTCGCCTTCGAGGAGGGCGCGGAGCGAGGAGCCGAGGTGTGCTTGGAAGACGGGGTCGAGCGCTTCGACTTCGGCGCGGAAGGCGGGTTCGGAGTGGAGGAAGGCGCGGCCCATGCCGTGCCATTGGGAGCCGTAGCCGGAGAACACGAAGACGGGATCGCCGGCCGCCGGCCGCGGCAGACTGCCCGCCAGGCCGCGGCCCGCAGCCAGCTCCCGCAGCCCGTCCACCACCTCGGCGCGGCTCTCCCCCACCACCGCACCCCGGATCGGCAAGTGCTCGCGCCGGTGCGCCAGCGTCGACGCCACCGCGCCCAGCGGCACCGCCGAAGCACCCTCGAGCCACTCCGCCAGCTCCCCCGCCCGAGCCCGCAGCACCGCACCCGACCGGGCCGACAGCGCGAACACCGCCGGCCCCGCGATCTCCGGAGGCACCCGCACCGGGAACGCCGCCGCCGGCCATTCCTCGACCACCACGTGCGCGTTCGTCCCGCCGAAACCGAACGCCGACACCCCCGCCCGGGCCGTGCCCGAATAGCGCGGCCAGTCCGTCGGCGACGTCACCACCCGCAACCCGGTGAAGTCGATGTGCGGGTTCGGCTCGCGGAACCCCGGGCTCGGCGGCACCCGCCGGTGCGTCATCGCGAGCACCACCTTCAGCAGCCCCGCGATGCCCGCCGCCCCTTCGAGGTGGCCCAGGTTGCTCTTCACCGATCCCAGCAGCAACGGGCGGTCGGCCGGACGCCCGAGCACCGCCGACAGCGCGCCCGCCTCCAACGGGTCCCCGAGCGGCGTCCCCGTGCCGTGCGCCTCCACGTAGTCCACAGAGGACGGATCCACGCCGGCGGAAGCGTAGGCCGAGCGCAGCAAGTCTGCTTGCGCCAACGGGTTGGGCGCCGTCAAGCCGTTGGACCGGCCGTCGGAGTTCACCGCGCTACCACGCAGCACCGCCAGGATCCGGTCGCCGCGGGCCGCCCGCAGCGGCTTCAGCACGACCACTCCGCACCCCTCGCCGCGCGCGATGCCGTCGGCGGCCGCGTCGAACGGCTTGCAGCGGCCGTCCGCGGCCAGCACCCCGGCGCGGTGGAAGCCCGCCGTGATGCCCGGCGACAGCAGCACGTTCACCCCGGCCACCAGCGCGAGGTCGCTCTCGCCGCGACGCAGGCTCTGCATCGCCTGGTGCACCGCGACCAGCGACGACGAGCACGCCGTGTCCAGCGTCAGGCTCGGTCCGCGCAGGTCCAGCAGGTACGACAGCCGGTTCGCCGCGATGCTCGCCGCCGCCCCGGTTCCCGACCAGACGTCGACGCCGGCGACGTCGGTCATCGTCAACGAGCCGTACTCGGTGGCCGACAGCCCGACGAACACGCCGGTCCGGCTGCCGCGCAGCCCCGACGGCGGGATCCCGGCGTGCTCCAGCGCCGCCCAGGTGACTTCCAGGAGGATCCGCTGTTGCGGGTCCATCGCCTCGGCCTCCCGCGGCGTGATGCCGAAGAACTCCGCGTCGAACCCGGCCACGTCGTCGAGGAAACCGCCTCGCAACGGCAGTCCCGCCAGATCACCGGCCGGCGCGAACGTCTCCCACCGTCCTGCCGGGACGTCGCCGACACCATCGCCCCCGGCGTCGAGGAACTTCCAGAACGCTTCCGGCGAGTCGATCCCGCCCGGCAGCCGGCAGCCGAGGCCGACGATCGCGATCGGCTCCTCGTCCGCCCGCGACGGCCCGGAAACCGGCACGGAGTCCCCTGTGGACAGATAGTCGGCCAGAGCGTTGACCGTCGGGTACTGCCAGACGAGGGTGACATCCAGGGGCCGTCCGGCGAACTCGCCGAGGTCGGCCGCGAGGGCCGTCGCGTCCCGTGACGACAGTCCCGTTTCGTGCAACGGCCGGTCGGGGTCCACCGGACCGAGCCGGGCGAGCAGCCACGCGCGCACCGCGTCCGACGTCGTCATCCGAGCCGCCGTCCGGTCAGCGAACCGTCCAGGTAGGACTGCCGGCAGCGCGCCCGGCTGATCTTGCCGCTGGACGTCCGCGGCACCTCGCCGGGCCGGAGGACCACGACGTCGTGCAGGCCCAGACCGTGCCCGGCCGACACCGCCGCCCGCACCGCGGCCGTCAGCTCGGCGACCTCGACCTCGGAGTTCTTCGCGAGCTCCACCACGATCACCGCCGCTTCCCCGTCGTCGGTCGCGATCGCGAAGGCCGCGGCCGAGTGCGGCCGGACGCCGGCGTGCTCCTCGGCCGTCTGCTCGATGTCCTGCGGGTAGTGGTTGCGCCCGTCGACGACGACCAGGTCCTTCAGCCGGCCGGTGACGTACAGCTCGCCCTCGAAGACGACGCCGAGGTCGCCGGTCGCCAGCCAGCCTTCGCCGGTGTCCGGGTCGAGCGGCGGCAGGCCGAACGTTGCGGAGGAGTCTCGCCCCCAGTAGCCCCTGCCGACGTTCGGGCCGCTGACCCGGATCTCGCCGACCTCGCCCGGCGCGGCCGGTTCGCCGGTGCCAGGATCGACGATCCGCACCCGTTGCCCGGCGGGCCGGCCGCACGACACGAGCGTCGAGCCGGACGCGGCGGGCACCGTGAACCCGGCGGCGAGGCGCTCGCGGTCGAACGTCACCTGCCGAGCCGGTTTCCCGGCGTCGGACACGGAAACCAGCACGGTGGCCTCGGCCAGGCCGTAGGAGGACCGGTGGACCTCCGGCCGCAGCCCGCACTCGGCGAAGGCGCCCTGGAACTTCGCGATCGTGGCCGGCAGCACCGGTTCGCTGCCGTTGATCAGCGAGACGACCCGGCTCAGCTCCAGGTAGCTCTTCTCCGCTTCGGACACGCGGGAAGCGCAGTAGGCGTAGGCGAAGTTGGGCGCCGCGCTGATCGCGCCCGGACTGGCCGAGAGGGCGCGCAGCCAGCGCGACGGCCGTTCGAGGAACGCCAGCGGGTCCATCAGGACCGAGGCGAGGCCGCCGGCCATCGGCGCGCCGATACCGAGGATCAGGCCCATGTCGTGGAAGAGCGGGAGCCAGCTGACCGTCGAGGTGGTCCGGCTTTCGGCGCCGTAGGCGGTGCACGCCTGACGCGCGTTGGCGAGCACGTTGCGGTGCGTCAGCACCACACCGGCGGGCGTGCGGGTGGACCCGGACGTGTACTGCAGGTACGCCGTCGCGTCGGGGTCCGGCGCCGGCCAGTGCCGGGGTTCGGCCGGCGCGAGGGCGTCGACGGCGACGACGTCCGGCCGGACCGGCGAACCGGCGAGGAAGCCGTGGACCGCGTCGATGTCCCCGGTCGTGGTGAGCACGACGCCCGGCGCGCAGTCGGCGAGCGCCGCGGCCAGCCGGCCCGCGTGCCCGGGCAGGCCGGGCGCGAACAGCGGCACGGCGATCAGCCCCGCCCGGATCGCGCCGAGGAACGCGACGACGTAGTCGGCGGACTGCCCGGCGAGCACGGCCGCGCGCTCGCCTGGTGCCGCGATTCCGCTCAACCGCGCGGCGACCGTGCCGACGCGGTCGTCGAGTTCGCGCCAGGTGAGCGTGACCGCCCGGCCGTCGGCGCTGCCGCGGTAGTCGACGTGGGTCAGCGCGACCTCGTCGCCGAGCACCCGCGCCCACTGGCCGAGCAGGGTCGCCAGTGAGGCCGTCGATTCAGCCCCGGTGACGGGAACCGGCGGGGAAATGGTTTCCATGGCACCTCGCAGAGAGCGTTTACCGGCGCAGTGAATAGCTGCGCGCGGGCAGTTGTCAATCAAGCGAATTCCGACACTCACCGGCACACGGATTACGGCACCGCCCGTTTGTCACGCGGCGACGAGGTCCCGGCAAACGGGCTCCGCAACACGCGCACGGCCAGCAGCGCGCCGGCGAGCGTCAACCCGGCCGCGGCGAGCAGACCCGCGGTGTACCCGGCGGCCAACGCTGTTCCCGGCGCCGCGCCGACGTCGAGCCGCAACGTCCGCACCGCCGTCAGGACGGCCCCGATCAGCGCGACCCCCAACGCGCTCGAAAGCTCGCGGGACGCCGTGAGCAGCCCGGACGCCCTGCCCGCCTGCCGTTCGGCCACGACGTCCAATGCGTGCGAGGTCAGCGGAGTGGTGAACGCCGAACCGGCCCCGATCAGGAGCAGCCCGGGGAGCCGCGGGAGGACCGCCGGGATGTGGTTGACCACGGCGAGCGCGAGCAGCCCGGCCGCGACCACGCCGAGCCCGGCGGCGACCGTCCGATGTGGACCGTGCCGGGCGACGGACGCCGGGACCAGCGGTGTCGCGGCCACCACCGCGACCGCGACCAGCGCCAGCGGCAGCCCGGCCCGCACCGGGTCGAGGCCGAGGAAGTCCTGGTGCAGCAACGGCGTGAAGAAGACGATGCCCGAAATCCCGAGGCCCCACAGCACCTGCACGGCGAGCGAGCCGGCGAACACCCGGTTGCCGGTCAGCTCGGCGGGCACCAGCCGGGCCGGCGTCCGGCGCTCACGCAGCACGAACACCGCACCGAGCGCGATCCCGGCGGCCAGCAGCGCCACGGCGGTCCGGGGGTGCTCGCCGAGTTCCACCAGCGCCGCGGTGAGCAGGACCAGGCTCGCCGTCACGACGGCCATCGGTCCGCCGGCCGGGCGCGGACCGGCCGGGTCCCGGCCCCGCGGGACCGCCCCCGGCAGCAGGACGAGCATTGCCGCCACGAACGGCAGGTTGACGAAGAAGATCCAGCCCCAGCCCAGGTATTCGCTCAGCAGGCCGCCGAGCGCCGGGCCCAGCGCGAGCGCGGCGGCCAGGCACGCCGTCCAGACGGCGGCGCCGAGCGTGCGGCCCCGCGCGTCGAGGTTGGCCCGCAGCAGGCTCAGCAGCCCCGGAACCAGGAACGCGGCGGCCGCGCCCTGCAGCACGCGGGCGGCGACCAGCAGCCAAGCCGAGCCCGCCAGCCCGCCGGCGGCCGCGCCGAGCCCGAACGCGAGCAGCCCGGCGAGCAGCGCCGGACGACGGCCCCAGCGGTCGATCAGCGTGCCCGCCACCAGCAGCAGCCCGGCGAACGGCAGCATGTAGCCGAGGGCGACCCACTGCAGCGCGCCGAGGTCGAGGGCGAGGTCGCGGGCGATCGACGGGGCGCCGGCCGCGACGATGGTGTTGTCCAGCGTCGTGACGAACGCGCCGAGCGCGATCAGCACCAGGGTCCGCCGCGTCATCGTCCGCTCCCCACCAGTTCGCGCGCGACCGGAGCCGGCCGGCGACCCGGGAACCACCAGTTGGCCTCGCCGAACCACGCCATCACCGCCGGGACCAGCACGCACCGGACGACGACCGCGTCGAGGAGCACCGCGACCGTCAACCCCACGCCGGCTTCCCGCACGACCCGGGCGTCCACGAAGGCGAACGCCACGAACACCAGCGCCATGATCAGCGCGGCCGCGGTGATGGTCCGGCCGGTCGCCGCGACGCCGTCGACGACCGCGGCCCGGGTGTCGCCGCGGCGGCGCCACGCCTCCTGGACGCGCGCGATGAGGAAGACCTCGTAGTCCATCGACAGCCCGAAGAGCCCGGCGAACAGGAACACCGGCAGGTACGGCTCGATCGGCGCGCCGAAGGCGAAGACCACCGCGCCGGTCGTCGCGGCCGCCGTCAGCAGGTTCATCACCGCGGCGGTCAGCGGGATCACCACGCTGCGGAACACCCAGGCCAGCAGCAGGACCGAAATGCCGACGACGCTGAAGAGGAACAGCGGCAGCCGCGCGGTGACGGCCGCGGAGAAGTCGGCCCGGGCGGCGACCGGCCCGCCGACGTGCGTGTCCGGGCCGGCGACCGTGGTGGCCATCGCCCGCGTCCAGCGCAGCAGCTCGGTCGTGGCCGGGTCGTCGGGCGCGGTGCGCGGGGTGGCCGTCAGCAGCCAGCCACCACCCGGGAGCGGGACGGGCGGCCCGACCTCGGCGCGGGCGAGCAGGGCCTCGCGCAGCGTGCCGAGCGACGCGTCGCCCGAGCCCACCACCAGCAGCGGAGCGCCGGCGCCCGGGCCGAAGCCGTCGTGCAGCAGCTCCGCGGCCGTGCGCGTGATGCTGCCGGGCGGGTCGAGGGAGGCGTCCGGGACGCCGAGCCGCAACCCGGTCATCGGCAGCGCGAGGACGGCCACGACGAGCAGCGCGGCGAGCGTGTACGGACCCGGCCGCCGGGTCACCGACCGCGCGAGCCGGGCCCAGCGGCGGCCGCCGCCCTCCGCCGGGATCCGCATCCGCCGGGCCGCCGGCCGCAGCAACGCCGGCAGCAGGGTCAGCGCGGCCGACGCCGTGAGCAGCACCGAAACCGCGGCGGCGACGGCGATTCCGTCGAGGAACGGCAGGCCGACGGTCAGCATCCCGGCCAGCGAGACGCACACGGTGACACCGGCGAACACGACGCTGCGGCCCGACGTCGCCGCCGCGACGGCCAGCGCCGCCGCCGGGTCCGCGCCGTCCCGCCGGCCCTGCCGGTAGCGGGTGAGCACGAAGAGCGCGTAGTCCACGCCGACGCCGAGCCCCAGCAGCGCGGCGATCTCGGTGCTGATCGTCGGCACGGTCATGACGTGCGACAGCAGCGTGACCGCGGCGAGCGCGCAGCCGACCGACACCGAGGCGGCGAGAACCGGGAGCAGAACGCAGGTCAGCGACCGGAACGTCACGAACAGCACGAGAGCCGCGGCGAGCAGGCCGATCCCGGCGTTGCCCAGGTTCGGCGCGCCCGCGGTCATCGCGGCGAGCTCCCCCGACGCGCCGGCGGTGAGGCCGCGGGCGTCGCGGACGACGTCGGCGAAAGCGTCCGCCGTGTCCGGCCCGAGGGTCGTGGCCGGCGCGTCGAACCGGACGGTCAGCACCGCGGTCCGCCCGTCGGGCGACACCCGGCCCGGCGGCGGGCTGACCGCCACGACGTGGGGGAGCGCCGCCAGGCGGGCGGCGAACGCTTCGAGGTCCACGCGGCCCGCGCCGCGGTCGATCGGGCCGTCCAGGGCCTGGACGACGACGCTTTCCTCGCTACCGGTGCTGTGCAGCAGCCTCGCCGCCGCGGTGCTGTCCGCGGCGGGCAGGTCGACCGTGTCGCGGAAGTCCGCGCCCTTGTGCAGCGCGGCGAAGCCGAGCCCGGCCAGCGCCGTCAGCCACAGCGCGGCGACCACGACGGCGTGGCGGAAACACCAGGAAACGACCCTCGTCATCCCGTTCTCCCGCCGCGCATGGTTGATCACGCTAACAACGGAATGGCCCGCGAAGATACGGTTCCGGCTCACAAATCGAATTCCGGAAACCCTTGCGCCGGTGAGTGTTCCGCCGTTTGTCGGACGCGTGACAAATCCGCGCGCGGGCCTTGGTCCTCGCATGACAGAACCGGGTCCCGGCGGTTGCGAATCCCGTTTCCGTGTGAGTACATGGCGTCCGCGCCGACGCGGAAAGGGGGGCCCATGACCCGGACGATCACCGTCCCGCACCCCCGTGGCACCGGCCGGGCCCGGCAGCTGTGGTGCTCGCTGCCCACCGAGGTCGCGCGGAGGTTCCGCGCGCACGCCGATCCCCTGTCGCGGCGCATCCTCGAGGAGATCCAGCGGGCCGTGCCCGAGTACGCCAAGCCCCTCGAAGGCGAGTTCGGGAAGATGATCGTGCTGGCGATCGAACAGGCCGTGCTCAGCTGCATCGACAGCATCGACGACTTGCCGTCCACAGAGGACAATTGGCCGAAGCTGTTCCGGGAGGTCGGAAAACGCGTCCACCACGACGGCGGCAGCCTGAACTCGCTGCAGGCCGCCTACCGCGCGGGCGGGCGCGCGGCGTGGCGGTACATCGCGGAACTGGGCCAGGCCCATCGCTTCCCGGCGGCCGTGCTCTGCGTCGGCGCCGAGGCCATCTTCGCCTACGTGGACGAGATTTCGTCGTACTCGGTCGAGGGGTACACGCTGGCGCAGGCGATGGCGACCGGCACGCTCGAGCGCCGCCGGCGGCGGCTGCTGGAACTCCTCCTGGCCAGCCCGCCGTCGTCGCCGGCAACGCTCGTGACCATGGCGAAGGCCGCGAACTGGGCCATGCCGGAGTGGGTCACCGTCGTCGCGCTCGACCCGCGGGACGAGCAGCACCTGGCCCCGGCACCGCAGGTCGCCGGCGACGTCCTGCTCGACCTCGAAGGCACCGAACCGTGCCTGCTGACCCCCAACCCGGACCGCGACCTGCGGGATCTCGAAGGCCGGCTGCCGGGCTGGCGGGCGGCGGTCGGTCCGCGCGTCCGGCCGGCCGACGCGGCGACGTCGGCGCTCTGGGCCCGGCGCACGCTCGACCTGCTGCGCCGCGGCCTGATCGGCGACCGCCCGGTGACGCACACGGCCGACCACCTCGCGACGCACTGGCTGCTGGCGGACCGGTTCCTGCTCGACGAGCTGTCGGCCAAGACCCTGGCGCCGTTCTCGGGCCTGACGGTGAAGCAGCAGGTCCGGCTCGCCGAGACGTTGCTGAGCTGGCTGGAGCACAACGGGAACACGCCGGACATCGCGCAGGCGCTGGGCGTGCACCCGCAGACCGTCCGCTACCGCGTGAGCCAGCTGAGCGACCTCTTCGGCGACCGGCTGGCGGATCCGGCGCAGCGGCTGGAGATCCAGATGACATTGCGGGCGCACCAGCTGCTCGGCACGGAGCCGCCGGGCGAGCACTGACCCCTTGACCACGCGGCGCCTCTCCCGCATGCTGTTAGCGCTAACAATGGGGAGGCCGCCGATGACGCGCACCGAACTCACGCGGGAGTTCTTCGGCCGCGCCGGCGGCACCGACGTCCACCGGTACACCCTCTCGCGGTCCGGGATCACCGTCCGCGTGCTGGACTACGGCGGCGTCATCCAGTCGATCGAAGCGCCGGACCGGTCGGGGCGACCGGCCGACGTCGTCCTCGGCTACCCCGACCTCGAGGGCTACGTCGCGAACAACCGGCCCGGCGCGGCGCGGGTCTTTCTGGGCGCGGTGATCGGCCGGTACGCCAACCGCGTCGCCGGCGGCGCGTTCACCCTCGACGGAGTCCTCCACCGCGTCCCGGTGAACGACGGGAAGAACAGCCTGCACGGCGGGCCCGCCGGGTTCGACACGCGGGTGTGGTCCGCCGCTCCGGTCCCCGACGGCGTGCGGCTCATCCTGGTCAGCCCGGACGGCGACCAGGGCTATCCCGGCCGGTTGAGCACCGAAGTGACCTACCGCCTCGACGACCGGCTGCGCATCACCTACCGCGCGACCACCGACGCGCCGACCGTCGTCAACCTGACCAACCACACGTACTGGAACCTGGCCGGCGCCGGGACCGTGCACGACCACTCCCTCGCGCTCGCCGCGAGCCGCTACTGCGCGGTCGACGAGGACCTGATCCCGGTGGGGGGCCCGGCACCGGTCGACGGGACGCCGTTCGACTTCCGCCGCGCGACGGCGATCGGCGCCCGGCTGGCCGACCCCGACCCCCAGCTGGCGATCGGCGACGGCTACGACCACAACTGGGTCCTCGACAGCGGTGCGCCGTTCGCCGCGCGCGTCTGGGAGCCGTCGTCCGGGCGCCTGCTCACGATGTGGACGACCGAGCCGGGCCTGCAGTTCTATTCGGGCAACCACCTGGGTGATCCGCACACGGGGTTCGCGCTGGAGGCGCAGCACTTCCCGGACTCGCCGAACCGGCCGGACTTCCCGAGCACGGTGCTCCGGCCCGGCGAGGTCTACCACCAGGAGACGGCCTTCGAGCTGACGACGGCGGACGAGCCGCCGGTGGCGTGAGCAACATTCGCCCCTGCTCCGGCGACCCCCGCCGTTACCCTCGCCGGTCATGGGAGACCTCGCCGCCGACCTCGCACCCACCGGCGTGCTGCGCGCCGCCGTCAACCTCGGCAACCCCGTGCTCGCGCACGGCACGCCGGACTCCCCCGGCGGCGTCACCGTCGACATCGCCCGCGAAGTGGCCGCGCGGCTCGACGTGCCGGTGGAGTTCGTCTGCTTCGACGCGGCGCACAAGTCGTTCGAGGCGCTGACCTCGGGCGCGGCCGATCTGTGTTTCCTGGCGATCGAGCCGGCGCGGGCGGCTTCGGTGGCGTTCACCGCACCGTACGTCGTCATCGAAGGCGTGTACGTGGTCCCCGAAAGCTCTTCGTTCGCTTCGCCCGCGGACGTCGACCAGCCGGGCGTCCGCGTCGGCGTGAAGCAGGGCTCGGCGTACGACCTGTTCCTGACCCGGACCCTCGAGCACGCGACGGTCGTGCGCGGCTCGGACGGCGTCACCGTGTTCGAAGAGCAGGACCTGGAGGTGGCCGCCGGGATCCGGCAGCCGATGACCGCCTACGCCGCCGCGCACCCGGGAACGCGGGTGCTCCCGGAGCGGTTCATGCAGATCCAGCAGGCCGTCGGCACCACGCCGGACCGCGACCCGGCGACGGTGGCGTTCCTGCACGAGCTGGTCGAGGAGCTGAAGGCGAACGGGTTCGTGGCCGAGGCGTTGCGCCGCGCGAACCAGCCGGACGCCACCGTCGCTCCTCGAGTCACCGGCGGGGCAGCACCTGCTACGAAACCCCGGACGGCGTGAGCAGGCACACCGGGATGGTCCGGCCGGCCTTGCGCTCGTAGTCCGCGAAAAACGGCGCCCGGCGGAGGACGACGTCGCGCCACAGCCGGTCGCGCTCGGCCGGGTCCGGGACCCGGACGCCGACGTCACGCCCCCGGTCGCCGACTCGCACGTGCGCGTCGGCCGCTGCCCGGACGTTGCGAAACCACTGCGGCTCGCGCTTCGCCCCACCCGCCGACGCGGCCACCAGGTAGCCGCCGTCGTGGTCGAAGTAGGCGACCGGCACCGTGTGCGGGCGGCCGGTCCGGCGGCCGGCGACGGTGAGCAACAGGACGGGCACGTGCTTCGCCGTCCGGCCGAGCCCGCGCCGGTACAGGGCCACCGCCAGCTTGTTCGCCAGGCGCAGCAGCGCGGTCACGACGCCAGCCCCAGCTGCACGCGGAGGGTGTGCTCGTCCCAGAGAGTCCACCGCTGGGTGAACCGGCCCGCCGGGCCGACGCGGTAGATGTCGACGACGTTCACCCGCAGCCGGCCGCCGGTCGCCGGGGGCAGGCCGGCGAACGCCGCGCCGCTGTGCGTGCCGGTGACGGTGAGCCGCTGGGCCAGTGTGTCCCCCTCGACGACCTGCTGCTCGGTGTGCGCGCGCAGGTCGGGGAACGCGCGCCGGATCCCGGCGACGAACTCCGCCAGCCCGGTGACGCCGGTCGTGCGGTCCTCGACCGCCAGGTACTGGACGTACGCGGGGTCGACGAGCTCGGCGATGACCGCGAGGTCGCCCTGGTTGAACAGCTCTTCGGTGATTCTGCGGGCCCGCGCCCGGATGTCGTCGGGTGTCATGCGGGCCAGCCTCGCGCCGGGGCGCCGACGGCACCACGACGTCCGCTCACCGTCGGCTTGACACATTCGCCGCCGCCGCGACGATTCAAGGCCGTGAGCTTTTCCGCCCTGCTCAAGCGGCTGCGCCTGGCCGCCGGCCTGACCCAGGAGGCGCTCGCCGAGCGCGCCGGGGTGAGCCCGCGCGCCGTCAGCGACCTCGAACGGGATCCGCGCCGCATCCCGCGGCTGGACACGGTGCGGCTGCTCGCCGACGCCCTGGCGCTGGCCGAAGCGGACCGCGTCGCGCTGCTGGCGGCCGCGCGCCCGGCGGAACCGCCGCCGGCGGCCACGCCCGGGCCGCCGCGGCTGCTGCCGCCGTTGATCGGCCGGGCCGGGGTGGCCGCCGCGCTCGTCGAACTGCTGGAGCGCGGCGAGACGCGGCTGCTGACGCTCACCGGCCCCGGCGGCGTCGGCAAGACGCGCCTCGCGCTGGAGGTCTTCGAGACCGTCCGCCCGCGTTACCCGGACGGCGCGCTCTTCGCCGATCTCGCGCCGCTGCGCGACGCCGGGCAGGTCGTCCCCGCCATCGCGCACGAGGCCGGGCTGGACGAACGCGGGCCGGTCCCGGTCGCCGATCGGCTGGCCGCCGCGTTCCGCGACAAGCGGGCGTTCCTGCTGCTCGACAACTTCGAGCACCTCGTCGACGCCGGCGCCGACGTGGTGGCCCTGCTCGGCGCGTGCCCGGGCGTGACGGTCCTCGTCACCAGCCGGGTGCCGCTGCGCGTGCGCGCCGAGCGCGACTACCGCATCGCCCCGCTGGAGTCGGGCCGGCCGGACGCCCCGGCCGTGCGGCTGTTCACCGAGCGCGCCACCGCCGCGGGTGTGTCCCTCGAAGCGGACGAGACGGTGGCGCGGATCTGCCGCCGGCTCGAAGGCCTGCCACTGGCGATCGAGCTCGCCGCCGCGCGGACCCGGGTGCTGCCACCGGGCGTCCTGCTCGAACGGCTCGAGCACCGGCTGCCGATGCTGGTCGGCGGGCCGCGCGACCTGCCCGACCGGCAGCGCACCATGCGGGACGCGATCGGCTGGAGCTACCAGCTCCTGTCGCCGGCGGCACAGGCGTTGTTCCGGACGTTGTCGGTGTTCGCCGGCGGGTGCCCGCTCTCCGCGGTCGACGACCTGGACACGCTCACCGAGCTCGTCGACGCCAGCCTCGTCACCACCGGGCCGGACGGCCGCCTCGGCATGCTCGAGACGATCCGGGAGTACGGACTCGAGCGATTGCGGGACTGCGGCGAGGAAAACGCCGCCGTCACCCGGCACATCGAGTTCTTCGCGAGCCTCGATCCCGCGGCGGTCGAGTCCGAAAAGGACAATGTGCGCGCGGCGCTCGACCGGGCCGTCGAGCGCCGGGACGCGACCGCCGCGCTCCGGCTGTGGCTGGCGCTGTCGGGCTTCTGGGCCGACCACGGCCTGCTCCAGGAGGGCGTTCGCGCGGCGACGGCGGTCCTCGCCCTCCCCGGCGACGCACCGGCCCGCATCCCCGCGCTGGCCGAGGCGGCGCGGATGGCGACCGGCATTTCGGCGTTCGAGGAGGCGACGGCGTGGTGCGAGCAGCTCGTCGACCTCGCGCGGCGCACCGGGACCGGGCTGGTGACGGCGCTCAACACCCGCGGCGTGCTCGCGCGGCTGGCCGACCGCTACGCCGACGCGCTCGCCGACCACGAGGAGGCGCTGGCGCTGGCCGAGGCCGCCGGCGACCGAGCGGGGCGAGCCGCGGCGCTCATCGGGACGGCCTACACGCGGTTCTTCACCGGCCACACCGGCGAGGCGATCGAGCTGGCCGAACGTGGCTTGGCCGAGACGCGGGCGGCCGGCTCGGACCGGGAGCTCGCCGACGCGCTGATCCTGCTGGCGTGGCAGGCGATGCACGCGGGCCTGCACGAGCGGGCGCGCGAGCTCGGCATGGAGGGCGTTTCGGTCGCCCGGTCGATCGGCGACCGCAGCCGGGTGGCGGAGGCGTTACGCGGCCTGGGCACGAACGCGCAGCTGATGGGCCGCCACGAGGAAGCGGGCGAGGCGCTGCGGGAGTGCGAACGCCTCAACCGCGACCGCGGCGACGACCACACGGCCGACCAGCTGCTCGCGCACCTGGGCCACCTGGCGATGCTGACGGGCGACCTCGCGGGGGCGCGCGAGACCAGCGTGGTCGCGCTCGAATCCGCCCGCCGCTACGAGGACCGGTGGGCCATCGCGATGTCCACGACCCAGCTGGGCCACGTCGAGCTGGCGGACGGACGGGTCGAGCGGGCCCGCGAGCTGTTCGCGGAGAGCCGGGAGCTGTTCGGGCGGATCGGCAACCCGATGTATCTGTCGTGGTGTTTGGAGGGATTGGCGGGCATCGCCTTGGCAGACGGCGACGAGCCATTGGCGGCCGAGCTGTGCCAGGAGCGGGAGGAACTGCTGAACCGCCTCGACGCGCGGCTGCCGCCGATGAACCCGCCGGGTTTCCAAGCGGTCCTCGAGGCGGTGAAGGGACCGGTGCGGGAGGGATGAGCGCGGGTAGTGAGTGAGAAACGGTGTTCTGACCCGGTTTCACACTCACGAGGGGCCCCGGCAGTCGCGGCGCGCACGGCGGGCACGGCAGTCGCGGCGGGCACGGGCGAGCACGGCGGGCACGGCGGGCACGGCGGGACGGCCGCGAGCGGCGCAGGACCCGCGCAGTCACCACCGCGAACCCGACACCGCCCAGGCTCCTCCCACCGCCGGCTCCGGCCGGGGGCTTGGCTGCCGAACGGTGAGTTCTCGGTGGGTGCGCGTCGTGGTTCGCCGGGGCCGGTCGGCTCAGCCTGGGAACCAGTCCGAAACCCAGGAGGAGACCATGACCCGCACTCCCGTCTACACCACCGGCTACGTCATCTGCGTCGTGCTGGGGATCGCCGACGTCGTCGGGGTCGCCGGCATCGCCATGGACGATGCTCCGCCCGCCGTTGTCGTGATTCTCGGCGGGGTGCTCGGGCTCGTCACCCTCGCCGCGGCCGTGCCGGCCTGGCGGGGCAACCGCGCCGGGCACTTCACCGTCGCCGGTTCGCGGGCGCTGTCCGGGCTGCTCGCACTGCCCGCCTTCTTCGTCGACGCTCCGACCTGGGCGCGGCTGCTCGCCGGCGGCCTGGTCCTGCTGACGATCGTCGGGCTCGGGTTGCTGCTCAGCGGCGCGCCCCGGCACGCGATGGCGCGATGAGCCGCGCCGTGGGCCCGCTCGCCGCCGGGGGCGCGGCGGGCCTGGCCTGGGCCGCCGGGCTGCGCGGCCTGATGGTCGAGGTCGCCGGGCCGGAGTCCGCCGTGCACTGGTACGGCACCTTCGTCCAGATCCTGCTGCCCGGCGTCGTCACCGGCGCGCTGTTCGGCTGGGCCTGGCACACGCGCCGCCGCCGGTGGCTCGTCACGGCGCCACTGGCGTTCCCGATCGCCGTGATCGTCTCGCCGGACACCGTCTCGGCGATCGTCGCGGGCCAGATTCCGTTCAGCGACGGCCTCGGCGGCGGCGCGCTCGCGTTGCCGCTCTTCGGCATGGCGGGCGGCTACGCGATCGCCGGGCGGGGCGCGCCGTGGCGGCGGATCGTCCTCGGGGTGTTCGCCCTGGTGCCGTTGCCCGCGTGGGCGTTCGCGAGCACGGCGATCTCGCCGTCGCTGAGCCTCGCCACCGCCCGCGGCGCCTGGGTCGCGGTGCTGTTCTGGGCCTCGATCGCGACGCTCGCGCTCGGCTGCGCGATCCCGCTCGCCCGGGCCCGGCCGCCGGCGCACGACGGCGTGCCGGCCGTCCCCGCCGACGCCCGCGGTTGAGCACGGAACCTCGCGCATCGCACCTGCGTCGCTACCGTCATCGATCCGACATCGCGTCTTCTCGACGGTCGCAACGAGTGCTACGTTCCTCGTGGTGCAGGTCGACCCGAGGGGTTGCGATGAGGCTTTCTCCCAGCGCGCACACCGACTCGTTCTGCCGTGACCGGCTGCCGCCCGGGCAGCAGTGGCCGCGGCTCGTGTTCGACCTGCCCGAGCTGCACTACCCGGACCGGCTCAACGCCGCAACCGCCCTGCTCGACGGCGCGATCGACCGCTTCGGACCCGACCGCCCGTGCCTGCGGTCGCTCCACGAGACGTGGAGCTACGGCGAGGTCCTCGCCCGCGCCAACCGGATCGCCCACGTCCTCACCGCCGAGCTCGGGGTCGTACCCGGGAACCGCGTGCTGCTGCGGGGCACCAACACGCCGTGGCTGGCGGCGTGCTGGCTCGGCGTGCTCAAGGCCGGGGCGGTCGCCGTCGCCACCATGCCGATGCTGCGGCGCCACGAGCTCGACAAGATCGTCGACCGGGCCCAGCCGGCCGTCGCCCTGTGCGACGAGCGCCTGCTCGACGAGCTGCCGCCCGGGTTGCCCGTCGTCTCCTACGGCGGCGAGCTCGCCGAACGCTCCGCCCGGCATCCGGCCACCTTCGCCGACGCGCCGACCGCCGCCGACGACGTCGCGCTGCTCGCCTTCACCTCCGGGACCACCGGAACGCCCAAGGCGACGATGCACTTCCACCGCGACCTGCTCGCCATCGCCGACACGTTCTCGCGCCACGTCGTGCGACCCACCGCGGACGACCTCTTCTGCGGCACCCCTCCCCTCGCGTTCACCTTCGGCCTGGGCGGCCTCCTCGTCTTCCCCTTGCACGCCGGCGCGTCCGTGCTCCTGGTGGAACGCGCCACGCCCAAGGAACTGGCTTCGATCGTCGCCGAGCAGTCGGTGACCGTGCTCTTCACCGCACCGACCGCCTACCGCGCGATCCTCGGCTCCGGCGACGGCGCCCTCCTCGCCGGCGTGCGCCGCGCCGTCTCAGCAGGCGAAGCGCTGCCCGCCACCGTGGCCGAGCGGTACCGCGACGTCGTCGGCCGCCCGCTCATCGACGGCATCGGCAGCACGGAGATGCTGCACGTGTTCATCTCCGCCGCCGACGAGGCCGCCCGTCCGGGCACGACCGGCACCGTCGTGCCCGGGTTCCGCGCCGCCGTCCTGGACGTCGACGGCACGCCGGTGCCCGACGGCACGCCCGGGCTGCTCGCCGTGCAGGGACCCACCGGCTGCCGCTACCTCGAGGACCCGCGACAGGCCGACTACGTCCGCGACGGCTGGAACATCACCGGCGACACCTACGTCCGCGACGCGGACGGCTACTTCCGGTTCGTGGCGCGCAGCGACGACATGATCGTCTCCTCCGGTTACAACATCGCCGCTCCGGAGGTCGAGGAGGTGCTGCTCGCCCACCCGGACGTCGAGGAGTGCGCGGTCGTCGGCACGCCTGACCCGGACCGGGGCGCGGTCGTGACCGCCTTCGTCGTGCTGCGCGCGGGCGTCACCCCCGGCCCGGAGATCGTGCACGCCCTGCAGGAGCACGCCAAAGCCGTTGCGGCGCCGTACAAGTACCCGCGCCGGGTGCGGTTCATCGACGCGCTGCCGCGCAACGCGAGCGGGAAGCTCCAGCGCTTCCTGCTGCGCGAACACTGACGGGGGTGACGGGCCCGCTGCCGAGGTGGGGTGGCGGTGGGCCCGTCACGTCTGAGGGAGGACATGCCTCCACGATACCCGCCGAATCGAACACCTGTTCGCGTCTCTTCGAGTGAATTACCGCTACGAAAAGTCACCGAAATCCCCGGAAACCGCGCCGCGACAACACTTCCGAGTGACACGCGGTCCGAAATGGACACTCGCGGACCACGGCAAACGCCCCGGAAAGCCCGCCCGGCGCCCGATCACGCGACCGGCCGGAGCGCGGAGACCGGCCGCGCGCCGCGAGCACCGTCGGCGGTAGAACTTCGGACACCGCACTGACCTGCGCCGGAGGAGCATCACCCCGACGCGCCGAAGAGGCGGTGGGAGACCGGGAAACCGGGTCCCATAAAGTCTTCGCGCAGCCATCCGGAGGTGAACGCCCGCGTGCCCGAGGTCGACTACTACGAGGTGCTCGGCGTCCGCCGGGACGCCACGGCGGCCGACGTCAAGACGGCCTACCGCCGGCTGGCGAAGACCATGCACCCCGACGGCGGCGGCACCGTCGGCACGTTCCGCCTGCTCCGCGAGGCCTACGACGTCCTGGGCGACCCGGTCGCCCGCGCGCGGTACGACTCCGGCGGCGCGACCGTGGTGCCGGTCCCGGTCCGGCCGCGGCCCCGGCGGCGCTTCGGCGACGAGCCCGGCTTCGTCCCCGACCTGCCCGAACTCGACGCCGAAGACCTGAGCTGGTGGCACTTCGCCGGGCAGGACACCCGGATGCGCCACGGCCGCCGCCGCGGGCCCGGGCACACGCCCGTGGTCGCCGCGCTCGGCGGGATGGTGCTCGTGCTGCTGCCGCTGGTCACCGGGGTCGGGTTCAGCACGCCGGTGCTCATCGTCTGGCTGCTGCTCACCGCCGGCACCGCGCTGCTCGTCCAGCGCCTGGCCCGCGGCTACCTGCGGGCGAGCCGGGCCCGAGAGGCCTACGCCGAGGAGTTCGGCGGCCGCACCGTCTTCGGCGCCCCCGGCAGCGAGCGCGACGAGCTGGCCGAGCGGCTCACCGCCGACCTGCTCGAGACCTACCTGACCCGGCTGCCCGGCGCGCGGATCTTCCACGGGCTCGCCTGGCCCGGCTCGGTGTTCGCCGACGTCGACCACGCCGTGCTGTGCGGGAAGCGCCTGGTCCTCATCGAGTCGAAGCTGTGGCTGCCCGGGCACTACGAGACGGCCGAAGACGGCAGGCTGCTGCGCAACGGCCGCCCGTTCCGCGGCGGCGGCAGCCGGCTCGCCGAGAGCCTCGCCGCCTACCGCGACCTGCTGCCCGGGGTCGCGCTGCGCGGGGCGATGATCGTGTACCCGAGCCGCAGCGGCGAGCTGACCACGGCCGATCCGGGCGACCTGCCCGCGGCGCCGATGACGCCGGAGGAGTTCCTGCACGAGATCGGCGAGTGGCTGGCCGCCGATCCGTCCACAGTGGATCACCAGGCGCTGCGGACCATGCGCGACCAGGTGGTCGGCGGGGGCGGCCGCGCGGCGTGAGCGCCACGGCCACGTCGGCGGAGTCCGCCGCGGTGCGCTGCCCGGTGGCCGCCGTGCCAGGCTGTCCGCCGTGAACACCGCCGCGGCCACACTGGGCACGGTGCTGCTGGCCTACCTCCCGGCGGCCGTCTCGCCGGGGCCGAACTTCGTGCTCATCGCGCACACGGCCGCGGCCGGGACGCGCCGGGCGGCGGTGGCGGTCGCGCTCGGGGTGGTCGCGGCGGGCGGGGTGCTGGCCGCGGTCGCCGTGTTCGGGCTCGGCGGCGTGCTGGCCCGGACCCCGTGGCTGGCGACGGCGTTGCGGGTGGTCTGCGGCGGGTACCTCGCCTGGCTCGGAGTGCGGCTGTGGTGGCGGGCCCGCGCACCGGACGCCGGTGCCGGCGGACGAACGGCCTCGGAGAGCGAGCCGCTCGGGGACGCCCGGCCGGGCGGGCCTGGCAAGCAAGCGGCCCCACAGAGCGAGCCGCTCAAGACCGGCCCGCAGGACAGGCCCGGCGATCCCCGGCCCGCGAGCACCCGGCATGACCTGCCCGGCGCCCGGCACGCGGTGAACTTCCGCCGGGGAGCCGTCAGCAACCTGACCAACCCCAAGGCCGCGGCGTTCTTCGGCAGCGTGCTGACCGCGACGCTGCCGCCCACCGAGCCCACCGCGGTCAAGCTCGCCGCGGTCGCGCTGATCGTCGTCGCGTCCACCGCGTGGCACCTCAGCGTCGCGCTGCTGTTCTCCTCCCCCGCCACCCAGCGCTGGTACGCCCGCGCGGAACCGGCCCTCAACCGCGTCGTGGGCACGATCCTCGTGGTCCTGGGCGTCACCCTCGCCGTAACGCCGTGAAGGCCTCCCCGCCGAAGCGAGGAGGCCTTCACGAGCAACGAACCGACTACCGGGCCCCACCCGAAGCGCGCTGCTTCTGCGCGTGCGCGGAGCGGGTGCAGACCTCACCGACGTCGACCGTCTGGCCGCGGTCGACGAACACGTCCGCGACCCCCACGAGCTGGCCCTTCGGCGACGAACAGGTCAGCTGGTAGGCCTCCTTCGTCCCGTACGTCGGCGGGATCGGCGACGCGAACGAGACGTCCCCGGTCCAGTCGTCGACCGTGGCCGGGTCGGCCTGGTCGTAGTTGACCACCACGGCCTTGTAGTCGCCGGCCGGCGGGTCGAACAGCACGGCGTGCTCGGACGTCGTGCCGCCGTTGGCCGACGAGCTGACCAGGTTGCCCGCCGCGTCGTAGACGAACAGGTCCCAGTCGGTCGCGGTGTTGGCCCAGTTGATGTTGACGCTGAACTTCCCGTTGTCCACCTTCGGCAGGCCGTCGACGTGGAAGGTGAAGCTCTCCGCCGTCGCGTCCGCCGGGTAGTTCTGGTTGATCGGCGGCACACCGGCCGGGTTGGCGACCGCGAAGCCCTGCTGCGCCGGGCCCTGGGGGTCGCGCCCGTAGCGGCCGGCCACGTACGGCCGGGTCGACGGATTGACCGACCAGGCGAACCGCCCGCCGGTGGTGGTGAGCTTCGAGTTCAGGTCGTCGGTGATGTAGATCGGCGGCTTGGTGGAGCCGTCGGGCTGGATCACCGGTGACGTCGGCGTCTGGAACGTCTTGTGCAGCTTGAGCTGGTAGCCCTTCGGCGCCGAGCCGATCAGCGTCGAGTGCTGCTGCGGGTCGGCCGCGTTGCCCAGCATGTCGAGGAACGCCTGGCGGTTGCCGCCCTTGCCCGCCCCGGCCGCGGGGGCCAGGCCCTCGTACTCGGCCACGACGCTGTCGGCGTACGGCCCGTGGAAGCCGTTGCCGCCGACCTCGATGGTGAAGCCCCAGCCGCCGGTGGCCCAGTACGACCAGTCCTCGGTGGTGCCCGTCGTGTCGTACAGCGCCCAGCTCGGCTCGCTGACGTAGCCGTTGCGCGAGGCCAGCTTGTCGCCGAGGGCCTTGTAGGCCGGCTCCTCCAGCGGCGGGCGGACGTCCGCCACGCCCGGCGGGCGCAGCACGAGCGCCGCGACGGTGTGCATCGTGATCAGGTTCGTCACCTGGCGCGAGGACACGATCGAGCGCACGTTGCGCACTTCGGGCTCGCTGAACGGCGCGGACCCGCGGAAGGTGTCGCCGCTCCAGGCGATCTCGGCGCCGTTGCCGCCCCAGAACCCGCCGTAGTTGCGGTTCGGGTCGGTGCCGCGCAGGCGGCCGGCCGGGTTGGCCTTGCACACGCCGGTGGAGTACTGCGCCGGCGAGTCGTTGACGTTGCAGTTCTTCCGCTTCATCTCGTAGTCGAACCGGGTGAAGTCACCCTTGGGCTCGGCTTCGCGGGAGATCTCGAACCCGTCCGGGTTGATGATCGGCACGACGATGTTGCGGGTCTTGCCGACCATGCTCCGGATCGCCGCGTCGCGGGAGTAGCCGTTGATCAGCTCGTACGCCCACTCCATGACGTGCTCGCCGGCCGGCCACTCGCGCGCGTGGTGCACGCCCATGGTGAAGTTGACCGGCTTGCCGTCGGTGACGTTCTTGACGTCGGTGGCGATCTCGATCCCGACGACGTCACGGCCTTCCCACGTCGACTCGGGCATGGTGAACGCCGAGACCAGGCCCGGGTTCTTGCGGGCCAGCTCCTTCAGTTCGTAGTTGTAGTCGTAGAGGTGCCGGTAGCTCGTGCGCCCGGACGGCAGCGCCGAGGCGGCCGTGGTCGCGGCGTACTGGCGGTCGGTCTTCGCGTCCTGCACGGACTTGGCCGACAGGTCGGCCTCGATGACCTTCGACTTGAAGCCGGTGTTCTTGAGCGTCTGGCGGTCGGCGTCGTCGGCGAGGACGACCTCGACCCCGGTCGCGTCACCCTTCTCCGTGACGTCGAGGCCGGAGGCGGTCAGCTTGTTCTTGTCGGCGCGCGTCGGCGTCTCCACCCGGACCAGCTGCGCCTTCTGCACGGTCGTCGGCGTGCCCTGCGGCGTGAGCGCGAGGAAGTCGACGCCGAGCTGGGCCTGGCCGGCCGGGCCGCCGTAGCGGCAGCCCTGGACGACGAGCTGCTGCCCCTTCTTCACGAAGCTCTCGGCGAGTTCGTGGGTGCGCAACGCCGTCGAGGCGGCGACCACCGCGCCCGTCGCCTTGTCGAACACGGCGACGTCCCAGTCGCCTTCGGTGCCGGGGACCGGCCGCAGCCGGGCCTGCACCAAACCGTCCACAGTGGACGTAAGCTCGCGGCGATCGACGCCCGAGGTGCCCTTGGGCTGCACTTTCGCGAAGCACGAGCGTGGTACCGATTTGTCGGCACGCAGGATGTTCTGGGCCGCGCCGGCGGTACCGGCCGGTAACGCGACGAACGCCGCCGCCAGCGCCACGACCGAAGCCGCCAGCACCAGTCTTCTTGGTGAATTCCCCACAGGCAAAGACCTCCTTGACCGAGGCCGGCACAGCACGGACGTACCGGTAGCGGATGACCGTAATGGACGAAAACGGGCTACGGTAACCGCCGTAAGTCGTACAGCCTTCACCCCGCTTTCACACCTTCGGCCGCCCGAAAGGACATTTCACCGGGAGTTCAACCGGCAGTCGGCTACTGTCGGTTCATGGTCACGGTCCCTGCGCGACGAACCTCGCTCGCGGTTTCGCTGAGCGGTATCGCCGCCCTCGCGGTCGGCGCCGCCCTGGTGCTGCTGCTGCAGGTCATCCCGCCGACCGACGAGATCAGCGCGACCCGCCGCACGATCAGCGAATACGGCCTGTCGGACCACAAGTGGGTGTTCGACCTCGCGGTGATCCTGGTGGCGCTGGGCTCGGCGGCGGGGCTCGCCGTCCTGCACAGCCAGCGGCGGCTGCCCGTGCCCGCGGCCCTGCTCGGGACACTGTGGACGGTCGGGCTGCTGGTCATCGTGGCCTTCCCCAAGCCGGACTGGGCCACGGTCTCGCGCGCGGACTTCGGCGGCACGCTGCACCGGATCGCCAGCGTGGTGGCGTTCGTCGCGCTCCCGCTCGCGGTGCTGGTCGCGGCGCGCACGGCGTTCCCGGACTCCCCCGGCCGCCGCCGGCTGGCGCGCGTGCTGGCGATCGCGTCGCTGGCCTGGTTCGCGGTGATCCTGGGCGCGGTCGTGGTGGCCGCGGCCGACGGCGGCCGCTGGTGGACGCTCATCCCGCTGGGCCTGGTCGAACGCGGGATGGCGCTGACCGAGCTGGTCGCGCTGGGCGTCCTGCTCGCTCCGGCGCGGAGTCAGGTGCGGTAGAGCTCCGTCAGCAGGGCGGCCGCGAGGTGCGTCGCCGGGTGGGCGTCGTGGTGGCGCCAGATCAGCCGGACCGGCACCGGGTCCGCGTCGCGCAGCGGCCGGTAGCGGATGCCGTCACGCCGGTACTGCGCCGCGGTCGCCTCCGGGGTGACGCCGACGCAGCGCCCGGTCGCGATCGCCGCCAGCCAGTCGTCGATGTCGTGCGTGTACTCCACCGCGGGCCGTGCCTCTTCGGGCCACAAGTCCGGCGTCGTGGTGCCGGTGCGCCGGTCGACGACGAGCGTCCGCTCCCCCAGTTCGGCGAACCGGATCACGCGGCGCCGCGCCCACGGGTCGTCCGAGGCGAGCGCGACGCACCGGCGTTCGCGGCCGACCAGCGCGTGGCTGTACCGGCGCGTGTCGACGGCGGTGCGCACGACGGCCAGGTCGCAGCGCCCCTCGGCCAGTCCGCCGGTCGCCGTGTTGGTCCGGACGAGCTGCAGCTCGACGTCGGGGTACCGGTCGTGCCAGCGCCGCTGGAACTCCGCGGTGTGCTTGCCCAGGGCGGACCACGCGTGCCCCAGCCGCAGCCGCGTGTGCCCGGTCGTGACCTCGTGCACCAGCGTTTCGGCGTCGGCCAGCAAAGTCCTCGCCCGGGCGAGGACCGTGACGCCGGCCGTGGTCGGCTCGACGGTCCGGCTGGTGCGGTGCAGCAGCCGGACGCCGAGGATCCGCTCGAGCGCGAGCAGTGTCCGCGACACCGTCGCTTGCGAGACGCCGAGTTCGATCGCGGCGTCGGTGAAGCTCCCGCTGTCCACGACCGCGACGAAGTGCCGCAGGTGGCGCAGCTCCAGCGAGGCATCCATGCGGCCAGCGTATAGCCGACGTGTCGGATGCATTTTGCGTATGCTTCGCGGGCGCCGATAGTCGGGGCATGACGAGCGAAGGACGTTGGCGCGGCGCGGTGCTGATGACGGGCAGCGGGCTGGCCAACCAGGTGGGGGCGTCGGTCGCGGCGCTGGCCTTCCCGCACCTCGGGCCGGCCGGCGTCGTCGCGGTCCGGCAGTGGGTCGCGGCCGTGGTGCTGCTCACGACCGCGCGGCCGCGCCTGCGCGCGTTCACCGCCGCCCAGTGGCGGCTCGTGCTGGCCCTGGCGCTCGTGTTCGGGACGATGAACCTTTCGCTCTACAGCGCGGTGGACCGCGTCGGCCTCGGCTTGGCCGTCACGCTGGAGTTCCTCGGCCCGCTCGGCGTCGCCCTCGCCGGGTCGCGGCGGCGGAGCGACCTGCTGGGCGCGCTGGTCGCGGCGGCCGCGGTGGTGGTGCTGGTGCGGCCCCGGCCGAGCACGGACTACCTCGGCATCGGCCTGGCGCTGCTGGCGGCCGCGTGCTGGGCGGCCTACATCCTGCTCAACCGGGCGGTCGGCGCGCGCATCCCCGGCGTCGCGGGCTCGGCGGCCGCCGCGGGCGCGTCCGGGCTCGCGTACGTGCCGGTCGGCGTCTTCGCGATGATCGCGCACCGGCCGGACCTCGGCGCGGTGCTCGCGGCGGTGACCGCCGGCGTCCTGTCGTCGGCGGTGCCGATGCTGGCCGACCTGCTGACGCTGCGGCGGGTCCCGGCGTCGGTGTTCGGCACGGTGATGAGCGTGAACCCGGTGCTGGCGGCGCTCGTCGGGTGGGTCGTGCTCGGCCAGCGCCTCGACGAGCTGTCGTGGGCGGCGATCGCGGTGATCGTCGCGGTCAACGTCCTCGCGGTGCTCAGACCTCCCGCAGGACCGGTTCCGTCGTCTCCGTCAGCCGCGGATCGGGCTGCGCGCCCGACATCGCCAGGAAGCCCCGGGCCACGCGCAGCAGCAGCGGCCAGTTCTTCGGGTTCTTCTTGTCCACCCCGCCGATCAGCTGCTTGAGCATCGAGAGCGTGTCGAAGTAGATGCGCTCGCAGACCAGCTTTTCCTCCGCGTCGAAGACGAAGTACGCGGTCATGCGGACGCGGAAGCGGGACCCGGTCGCCGGGATCGCGCCGAACGGGCCGAGGTGCGTGCCCAGCAGCCAGAACTCGACGACGACCGCGTCGGCGCTGTGGCGCAGCGCGATCAGCTCGTGGTGCTGGTCGGGGAACGCGGTGCGGGTGTCGTGGTAGTAGCCGCGGACCGCGCCGTCGCCGTCGTGGACGGTCATCGTCGCGACGACCTCGTAGTGCGGGTGCGGGAACGTCGAGAGCGTCGCGTCCCAGTCCTGGGCGACCTCGTCGCGGAAGTGGTCGAGGACCAGCTTCTGCCGCGCCGCCAGGACTTCCGGACCGGGGATGTCGAACTCGCTCATCGCGCTCCTTAAATCTACGACGTAGGTAATCGACGATAACCTACACTGTAGGCACGCCGATGGAAGGGGACGCCGTGCTCGCAGGAACCCTCGCCCGCGCCAAGCCGGTGATCAGGTGGGGGCTCGGCCACGCGCTCCCCCGGACCGTGCTGCGCCGCGAAGCCCGGCGCGGGGACCTGCAGGGGCGGATGGTGGTCGCCGCGGCCGACGGGCGCGACCTGACGGGGCTCTTCGAGGAGATCCGCGCGGCCGGCCCGCTCGCCCGCACCCGCTTCGGCTGGATGACCACCACGCACGCCGCCGTGCGGGAAGTGCTGTCCAGCGACGACTTCCGCGTCGGCGTCATCGGCTCCGACGGCTCCCCGCTCGGCCGGCTGGTCGAGTGGTCGGCAGGCGAGCACCTGCACCCGGTGCGGCCGCCGTCGCTGCTCGCGGTCAACCCGCCCGAGCACACCCGCTACCGCAAGCTCGTCACCGGCGTGTTCACCGTGCGCGCGGTCGAGCAGCTGCGCGGCCGCGTCCAGGAGATCGCGGACGGATTGCTCGATGAGCTCGACCCGAGCCGTCCGCTCGACCTCGTCGAGTCCTACTGCGGGCTGCTCCCGGTGACGGTGATCAGCGAAATCCTCGGCGTGCCGCCGTCGGACCTGGGCAAGGTGCTGTCGCTGGGCGCGGCCGCGGCCCCCAGCCTCGACCTCGGCCTGGGCTGGCGGACGTTCCGTGACGTCGAGACCGCGCTGGCCGAGTTCGACGCCTGGCTCGGCGAGCACCTCGACCACCTGCGCCGGCACCCGGGCCAGGACCTGTTCAGCAAGCTCGTCGCGGCTCGCGACGGCGGCGTCGGGCTCACCGAGACCGAGCTCAAGTCCACCGCGGGCCTGGTGCTGGCGGCCGGGTTCGAGACGACGGTCAACCTGCTCGGCAGCGGGATCGCGCTGCTGGCGGGCGATCCCGGGCAGCTCGCCGTGCTGCGCGAGCGGCCGGAACTGTGGGGCAACGCCGTCGAGGAGGTCCTGCGGTACGACCCGCCGGTCCTGCTGACCGGGCGCCTGGCGACGCGCGCGACCGAGGTCGCGGGCGTCCCGCTGCCGCGCGGGGCGCTGGTGACCACCGTGCTGGCCGGCGCGAACCGCGACCCGCTGGTGTTCGCCGACCCGGGCACGTTCGACGTCACGCGGGACGGCGCGCGCGACCACGTGTCGTTCGGCTCCGGCCGCCACCACTGCCTGGGGGCGTCCCTGGCGCGGATGGAGGGCGAAATCGGCTTGCGCACGATCTTCGACCGGTTCCCCGGGCTGCGCGTGCTGCCCGGGGGCCGGCGCCGCGACACGCGGATCCTGCGCGGTTACGAGGTGCTGCCCGCGGTGCTCACCCCGTGACGGCCCGGCGCGGGCGGCCGCCCAAGGAGGCCGGCGGCCTGTCGCGGGAGGGGATCCTGCGGGAGGCCCTCGCGCTCGTCGACGAAGAGGGGCTCGAGGCCGTGAGCATGCGGAAGCTCGCGCGCCGGCTCGGCGTCGACCCGATGAGCCTGTACAACCACGTCGACGGCAAGGACGCCCTGCTGGACGGGGTCGCCGAGGTGCTGCTGGCGGCAATCCCGGCGCCGGTGCCCGGTGGGGGCCTGCGGGAGACGATGGCCGGGCTGGCGCACGGTTTCCGGGACGCGATGCTCGACCACCCGCGCGCGGCGCCGCTCGTGCTGACCCGGCAGCTGGCGTCGATGACGGCGCTCGCGCCGGTGGAAGCGGTGCTCGGCCCGCTGCTCGCGGCGGGCTACCCGCCGGAGCGCGCGGTGCACGGGTTGCGCGCGGTGCTGGCTTTCCTGATCGGCACGCTGATGCGGGAGGTCGAGGCGGCCCCGACGTTCAGCAGGACCGGCGACCTGGGCCGCCTCGCGGACCTCTCGGCGTCCGGGCTGCCGGCCGTCGCCGAGGCGGCGCCCTATCTGGCGGTGTGCGACCACGAGGCGGAGTTCGAGTTCGGGCTGGGGATCCTGCTCGACGCGCTGGCGCCGTGACTCAGCGGATGCGTTCGTGGAGGGCGGCCATCCGGGCGTCGAGGTCGGCGGCCGTGCGGGCCGCGGCCGCGAGCTCGCCCGCGAAGTCGTCCGGGACGCGGTCGGCGTACTTGTAGGACAGCTTGTGCTCGACGGCCGCCCAGAAGTCCATCGCGATCGTGCGCAGCTGCACCTCGACCTTGACCTTCTCGACGCGGTCGGACAGGAACACCGGGATCCGGACGATCAGGTGCAGGCTGCGGTAGCCGTTGGCCTTCGGCCGGGTGATGTAGTCCTTGGTGCGCAACAGCTCGACGTCGTCCTGCGCGGTGAGCATCCGGGCGACCTCGTGGACGTCGGAGACGAACGGGCAGACGACGCGGATGCCGGCGATGTCGTCGAGGACGTGCGCGGCGGCGACCCAGTCGTCACCCAGGCCGCGGCGGCGGACCTTCTCCTTGATGGCCTCCGGCCGCTTGACCCGGCTCGTGATGTGCTCGATCGGGTCGTGCTGGTGGACGAAGTCGAATTCCTCGCTGAGAATCCGCAGTTTCGTCATCAGCTCTTCGATGGCGAACTTGTACATCAGCAGGAACCGCGGGAGCTGCCCGGCGACGGCGAGCTCGTCGGCCGCCTCCCGCAGGTCGTCGGCCGCCGGATCGGTGGTCACTGAAGCCTCGTGCTGTCGATGGTCGTCTGGGCGCGCTCCAGGTTACTGCGCTTCGTCTGATCAACGAACGGCGGTGGGGCGGAGTTCCCGCCGGTCACCGGATCGGGTGACTTCGAGTTGACGGTGGGTGTGCACCGGCCCGCCACCGGCGCACACCCACCTGGTCTCACTTGCCGGCGGTCACGCTTTCGGTCGCGGTTGCGGTTTCGTTCTGGTTGCCGGCCGCGACGCACTTTTCGGCGACGGCGACCGCGGCGGCCTGCTCGGCCGCGTTGTCGTTCTTGTTCTTGCCCTTGGCCTTGTGCTGGCCGTTGTCGTTCTGGGCGGTGGCCATGCCCTGCTGGTCCGCGGCGGCGGCCGGGTCGGCCGCGGCCTGGGCGACGCAGTCGAGGATGGCGGCGCAGTCGACGTTGGCGACCGCGTTCTCGGCGGCCGCGCCGTTCTGCTCGGCCATGCCGTTCTCGGCGGCCGCGCCGTTCTCGTTGGCCATGCCGTTCTGGTCGGCCATGCCCTGCTGGTCGGCCATGCCGTTCTCGTTGGCCATACCTTGCTGGTCGGCCATACCGTTCTGCTTGGCTGCGCCGTTCTCGTTGGCCATGCCCTGCTGACCGGCCATACCGTTCTGGTCGGCCATGCCGTTTTCGTTGGCCATACCGTTCTGCTTGGCCGCCTTGTTCTCGTCGGCCATGCCGTTCTCGGCGGCCATGCCGTTGGCGTCGGCGGCTCCCGCGGCTTGGGCCACGCACTGCTCGACCACTTCACAGGCCTGGGCGGCCGCCTCGTCTCGGGCGGCGGCATCCTGCTGCTCGGCCTTGGCGTTCTTGCCCGCCGCCTTGTTCTTCTGCCTGGCCTGGCCATTGCCGGCGGCGGCTTCGCCCTGGGCGGCGGCTTCCTGCTGGTCGGCCATGCCGTTGGCGTCGGCCATGCCGTTCTGGTCGGCCGCCCCATTCCCGGCAGCCATACCGTTCTCGTCCGCGGCACCGTTCTCGGCGGCCATGCCGTTCTCATCCGCCGCACCGTTCTCAGCGGCCATGCCCTGCTGCTTCGCGGCCTTGCCGTTCGCCGCCTTGCCCTTCGCGTCTTCTTCGGCCGCCGCGTTCTCACCCGCCTGCGCGACCGCCGCGCACTGGGCCGCCACCGCGTTCGCCGCCACCTCGCCGCCGCAGCCCGCGGCCGCCCGGCGTTGCTGGATCTGGTCCACCACCGCCTGGCGGTTGGCGATCCTCGCCGCCGACTGGGCGTCCGGGGCGGCCTGCTGGCCCGCGATGAACGTCAGGTTGTTCTGCAGCGCCGTGTCCAGGCCGCCGCAGCTTTCCGTGGCCGCGTTGCTCGCCGGGCTGCTGAGCGCGATCGCCGTCGCGGTCGCCCCCGCGACTCCCAGCAGCGCGACCAGCCCGATCGTCGCCGGTTTGCGGTGTCGTCCGGTACTGCGTGCGTGGGGCATCGAGCCCCTCCTCTCTGGTCGCCACCTCACCACGGCACACGGCGCTACACCGGGAACGGTTCACCGCAAAAGGAAAAAGACCAGACGAAGTCCACAGTGGACACAGAAGAGCGGCCGGCGGACCGCCGGCCGCTTCCTGACTACCAGAGCGCGGGTTATCCGGAGGTAAAGCTTCAGCCCAGTCCGGCCAGCTGCGGCACGGCCGGCGCCATGCCCTCGATCCACGCGGCGGGCGAGCCGGTCGTCGGCGTGATGATCGCCTGCTGGATCCCGAGCTTCGCGTAGTCCGCCATGGCGCGGACGAAGTCGTCGCGGGTCTCCGGCGTCGGACGCGGGTTGTTGGCCAGGACCGTCTTGCGGATCTCGTCGTAGTCGCGGCCGACGTCGTCGCAGTGGCGGCGCAGCACGTCCAGCTTGTGCGTCACGTCCGAAGGCGACGACGCGAAGAGGTTGCACGCGTCGCCGTACTGGGCGACGAGCCGCAGCGTCTTGCGTTCCCCGCCGCCGCCGATGAGCACCTTCGGCCGGTTGATCGGCTGCGGCGCGCACAACGTCTCGGCGAGCTGGTAGTACTTGCCGTCGAACGGGCCGTTGTCCGCCGGGTCCCACATCTGCCCGCAGATCCGCAGCGTCTCCTCCAGCCGCTCGAACCGCTCGGCGACCGGCGGGAACGGCACGCCCATCCCCCGGTGCTCGCGCTCGAACCAGGCCGCGCCGATTCCCAGTGCGGCCCGGCCGCCCGAGAGGACGTCGAGGGTGGTGACGATCTTCGCGAGCAGGCCGGGGTGCCGGTAGGTGACGCCGGTGACGAGCAGGCCGAGCTCGAGCCGGGACGTGTGCGCGGCGAGGAAGCCCAGGGTCGTGTAGCCCTCCAGCATGTTCGACTCGGCGGGGAGGCCGGTGGGCTCGATCTGGAAGTAGTGGTCCATGAAGGACAGCCAGGTCGCCCCGGCCTCCTCCGCCGCGGCGCCCACGCGGGCGAGCTCGCCGGCGATGGCGGTGGTCCCGCCGTCGATGTCGAAGATGGGGAGGTGGAAACCGAGTTCCATGGAAGCGTGCTCCTGACGTGTGGTCGGCGTGACCTCACGCTAGAGGCTGGAGCGCGCTCCAGGTCAAGCCAGCGCGGCCACCAGATCGGTGGCGATCCGGTGCTCGACCGGGGCCGGCACCGGCTGAACTCCGTCGACGAGCCCGCCCGCGGCCACCGCCGCCAGGCTGCGGACCTGCAGGGTGAGCCCGAGGTCCATGGCCTGGATCGAATTCCCGTTCGCGGCGGTCAGGTTCAGCATCCGGCCGCGGTCGAGGACGACGACCTCCCGGCCGTCGGCCAGCACGTGCCCGGTCCGCCGGCCCGGCGCGCCGTACTCGACCGTGCGGACCGTCGCCGCCCGCAGCGCTACCGCGTCGATCTCCCACGCGAAGTGCCCGACGCCGGCGATCAGGGCGCCGTCGGGTATGGCCGCCAGCTCCTCGGCCCCGACCACACCCGGAGCGCCCGTCGCCGTGAACACCGCCTGGGCGTCGGACAAGACCTCGGCCGACGATCCGACTCGATGACCGTCCAAAATGGCCTGCAGCGCCCGCATCGGGTCGGTGTCGCACACCGCGACCCGCGCGCCCAGCCGCGCGAGGGTGTCCGCGACGCCCTTGCCGCACGGCCCGTAGCCGAGCACCGCCGCGCGCATCCCCGGCACCATCAGGTTGGTGGCGTTGAGGAAACCCTGCACGACGCTCTGGCCGACGCCGAACTCGTTCTCCACCAGCAGCTTCAGCCGCGAGTCGTTGATCACGACGACCGGACGGCCGACGCGCTCCTCCCGCAGCCGGATGCCGCCGGTCGTGGTTTCCTCGGTGCCGCCGAGCCAGCCCGACGGGACGCCCGACCGCAGCAGCGAAAGCGTCAGGTCGGCGCCGTTGTCGAGCGTGAGATCCGGCTCGCACGCGAGCACCGCGGCGACGTTCCGGGCGTGGTCGGCCTCGTCGTCGGCCCGGCGGGTGTGCACGGCCACCCCGAGCTCGCGGAGCGCGGAAGCGACGTCGTCGTGGGTGGTGCCGGGCGAGCCGGTCAGCGCGACTTCGACGCCGGCGCGGGCCAGCAGCGTGACCAGGGCGGCCGTCTTGGGTTCGACGTGCAGGCACATCGCCAGGCGCCGCCCGGCGAGCACCGGCGCGGCCTCTTCGACGGCGGTGGCGGTCAGCGGCATGTGCTTGAGGGCCCAGTGCGTACCGGCGTGCGGGGATGAAGACATGACTTTCCTTACGGTTGACGAAGAAAGCGGGATCCGGGCGCGCGGATCCGTCAACCGTAGAAGTCGCAACGGTACGAGTGATCGCCGAAGATCGCCCGTCCGTCCATGCCTCGAAGCTACCGCACGACCGCGAGGTCCGAAGCGGCCAGTTCGGCCCGGGTCGGGATGCCCTCCCAGTCGCCCCGCACCGTGCACACCGCCGTGCCGAGCGCGGTCGCCGTCGCCAGGCACTCGTGAACGGACCGGCCGGCGGCCAGTTCGGCCAGGTAGCCGCCGACGAACGCGTCCCCGGCGCCGACCGTGTCGACGACGTCGACCGCCCGCGCCGGGACGTGCACGGTCTCGCCCCGGTGCCGGGCCACGGCACCCAGCTCGCCCAGCTTGACGACGGCGGTGGCGGGTCCGCGGCCGGTCAGCCGGGCGGCCAGGGCGGCGCCCTCGGCCACCGTCGAATCGTCCGAAGGAGGCCACTCGCCGCTCAAGACCAGCGTCGCTTCGGCCGGACCGGCGAACACGAGGTCGGCGGCCGCGACGAGCCGCGCCAGCACCGGCGCCGCCGTCGATTCCGGCCACAGCGACCGGCGGTGGTTGACGTCGAACGACACCAGCGTCCCGTGCGCGCGGGCCAGCTCGACAGCGCGTTCGACGGCGGCGAGCGGCCCTGGACCGAGCGCGGGCGTGATGCCGGTCAGGTGCAGGATCGACGCCGACGCGATCAGCTTCTCGTCGACGTCGTCCGGCGAGAGCCGTGACGCCGCGCTGTCGCGCCGGTAGTACCGGACCCGCCACGGGCGTCCGCCGCGCAGTTCCTTGAGCATCATGCCGGTCGGCGCGGTGTCGTCGCGCCGCACCACGACGTCGACGCCTTCGCCGCGGATCTCCTTCACCACCAGGGTGCCGAGCGCGTCGTCGCCGACGCGGCTGATCCACGTGCACGGCACGTCGAGCCGGGCGAGCGCGATCGCGACGTTGGACTCGGCGCCGCCGATGCCGACCGCGAGCCCCGCGCCGCCGGTGATCCGCCCGGCCGGCGGCGTGGTCAGGAGAGCCATGGTCTCCCCAAGCGTGACGACCGATCCCGTCATCGTTCCCCGATCCGCAGCAGGACCTTGCCGGCTCCCCCGGCGGCCGCCGCCAGTGCTTCCGCGGCCCGGTCCAGGGCGAAGGTCCGGGTGATCAGCGGCGTGACGTCGAGGCCGTCGCCCAACGCCGTCAACGCGTCGTCCAGCTCGCCGGCGAACCGGTAGGACCCGGTCCAGGTGATCTCGCGGGTGACGAGGTCACCGAGCTCGGCCGGGGCGGGCCGGCCGGGCAGGTTGCCGACCTGGACGAGCGTGCCGCCGCGGGCGGTCGCCCGCAGGACCCCGCCCAGCGCGGCCGGGGCGCCCGAGGCCTCGAAGACGATCTCGACGTCATCCGGGAGCCGGTCGCCGGCGCCGAGGTCGCGCACGTCGTCGGCGCCCATGGCCCGCGCGATGTCCAGGGCTTCGGCGGTGAGGTCCGCCGCGACGACCGTGCGGGCGCCCCGGTACTTGGCGGCGGCCACGACCAGCGCGCCGATCGGCCCGGCGCCGTTGACCAGGACGTCGCGGCCGCGCAGGTCACCGGCGCGGTGGACGGCGTGCAGCGCGACGGCCAGGGGTTCGGCCAGCGCGCCTTCGCGCGTACCGACGCCGTCCGGCAGCGCCCGGACCTGTGCGGCCGGGACGACCTTGTACTCGCAGAAGCCGCCGTCGGTGTGCGGGTCGAAGGCCGCGGAGCCGAAGTAGCGGACCCGCGGGTGCAGGTTGGTGCGCCCGGCGAGCCGCTCCGGCAGCGGCTCGCCGCCGACGACCTGCGCAGGGTGGACCGTGACCGGCCGGCCGTCGACGCGCCCGGCCACCTCGTGGCCCAGGACGAGCGGGTGCTTGAGCACCGCCGTCCCGGAGGCGCCGTGGCGCCAGTAGGCCAGGTCGGAACCGCAGATCCCGCCCCACTCGACGGCGAGGAGCACCTCGCCCGCGCCGGGCACCGGGTCCGGGACGTCGTCGACGCGCACGTCGCCCGCGCCGTGGACGATCACTGCCTTCATGCGGCGTCCTCCAGCCTGACCAGGTCGCGGCCGCGCATTTCCGGCGACAGGACGGTCGCCACCAGCGTGATCAGCGAGTACACGACGAGCATCGCCGCGACGGGCCACCAGTGCCCGGTCGCCGCGGTGAGCGTCGCGGCGACCACCGGGCCGATGGCGGTGGCGAGGATGCCGCCGATCTCCTTGGCCAGCGCGAGCTGCGTGAACCGGGTGCGGGCGCCGAACAGCTCCGCCATCGCCACGCTCTCCAGCGAGAACAGGCCGAGCACGCCGACGTTGAGCGCGATGATCATGCCGACTTCGAGTGCGAGCGTGGTGCCGCTGGTGATCAGGAACATCAGCGGGAACGCGAGCACGGCCGTCAGCAGTGTCAGCGCGATGTAGACCGGGCGGCGGCCGAAGCGGTCGCCGAGCATGCCGACCAGCGGCACGGTCAGGAACCCGAGCAAGGAGCCGTAGACGATCGCGGTGGTGGGCACCGACTTGCTGACCGCGAGCGTCGTCGCGACGAAGCCGACGAGGAACGTCTGCACGACGCCGGAGTTGCCCGCCTGCCCGAACCGCAGGCCCAGCGCGAGGAAGAACGCCTTGCCCTTGCGCTGGCGCAGGCCCGCCTCCAGCACGCCCTGGTCCGCCAGCTCGGTGCGGGACAGCGCGACGCCGTCGACGACGTCCGGCCGTTCCTCGAAGACCGGGCTCTCCTTGAGGTTGCGGCGCAGCCAGACGGCGAAGACCATCAGCACGAAGCTGAGCAGGAACGGCAGCCGCCAGCCCCAGGACAGCAGTTGCTGGTCGGACAGCACGCCGATCAGCAGCGCCCACAACGCCGACGCGGCGAGCGTGCCGGAGTTGGTGCCGAGCGAGACCAGCGAGGCGATCAGGCCGCGGCGGCGCACCGGCGCGTACTCGGCGAGCATCACGGTGGCGCCCGCGATCTCCGCGCCCGCGCCGAAGCCCTGGATCAGCCGCAGCGCGACCAGCAGGATCGGGGCCAGGATGCCGACGGTCTGGTACGTCGGCAGCGCGCCGATCAGCGTCGTCGACACGCCCATCAGCGAGATGGTGATGAACAGGACCTTCTTGCGGCCCAGCCGATCGCCCATCCGTCCGAAGTAGACGGCTCCGGCGAGCCGGGCGACGTAGCCGACGCCGTAGGTCGCCATCGCCGCGATCAGGCCGATGGCCGGGCTGACGTCGGGGAAGAAGATCTTGTTGAAGACGATGGCCGCGGCGAGGGAGTACAGCTGGAAGTCCATGAACTCCATGGCCGTGCCCAGCCAGCCGGACACCGCGG
The DNA here is from genome assembly GCF_051337345.1 of Amycolatopsis sp. MEPSY49. Lineage (NCBI taxonomy): Bacteria > Bacillati > Actinomycetota > Actinomycetes > Pseudonocardiales > Pseudonocardiaceae > Amycolatopsis > Amycolatopsis sp. MEPSY49. The sequence continues at coordinate 284,479 of NZ_JBDLYJ010000009.1, forward strand.
CCCGGACCAGGTCGCGGGTGGTGCGGTTCTGCTGGCGTTGCACGGCCACCGCCGGTGGGTTGTCCGTCATCACTGTGCTCCGTTGCTCGTGATCAGGTGGGTCAGAAATTCGACGCGCCCGGCCCGCAGGGCGGGCAGGTGGCGGGCGACCGATTTCGGGAGGGTGACGTCGTCGGGGGCACCGACCAGCCGCAGCAGCCGCCGGACGGCTTCTACGTCGTCCGGTGCGCGCCAGCAGGTGGCCAGTTCCTCGGCGAGGGGGTCGGTCATGCCGGTCTTCACGTCCGGTTCGGTGGCGCGCGCCCAGCCGGCGAGCGCGAGTTCCAGCAAGGGTTTGCCGCCGGCGTCACGAAGGGTGCCGAACCACCGTTCGGGCAGTTTCAGCGAACCGTCCGAGCCGATCTGGCTCAGCCGGTGCCGGATGTCCGGGTTGCGGAACCGTTCGACGAGCTGCTCGACGTACGGCCCGTGGTCCCCGGGCAGGGCGGCGGCGGCTTCGGCGCCGAAACCGCGGACGAACCGCTCGCCCCACTGGCTTTCGAGGACTTCGGCGATCGTCTCGTGCCCGGCGGCGGATCCGAGGTAGGCCAGGGCCGAGTGCGTTCCGTTGAGCAGCCGCAGTTTCTGCTGTTCGAACGGCGTGACGTCGGGGACGAACCGGGCGCCGTCCCACGGCGGGATTTCGGCGGCGAACACGTCTTCGAGGACCCACTGGCGGTACGGCTCGGCGAACACCGGCACGGCGTCGTCGAGGCCGAGCGCTTCGGCGGCTCTCGCACGGTGTTCCGGGGACGTGGCCGGGACGATCCGGTCGACCACAGTGGACGGGAACGCCACCGACTCCGCCAGCCAGGCCAGCACCCGGTCGCGGCCGGGCCCGGTCACGGACTCTCGGACGGCGCGCTCCAGCACGCGGCCGTTGCCGGTCATGTTGTCGCACGAGATCACGGTGATCGGCGCGCCGCCGCGCCGGAACCGGCCGGCCAGTCCCGAGGCGAGGGCGCCGATGACCGGGCCGCCGCGGTAGCCCTTTTCCGTGATCGTGAGCGTCACGACCGTGACGTCTTCCGACGCGAGCAGTTCGCCGACCCGAGCGGCGTCGTTGCCCAGATGCAGCGCCTCGACGATCGAACCGACGACGCGTGTTGTCGTGTCCGTGACCGTGTAGAAGCAGTCCTGCTCGCGCAGCGCGGTGACGACGTCCGTGGAACGCGGCGCCACTGCCGCGATGCCCCACGGCTCCCCCGCGGCCTCGGTGTACACGGCCTGGTGGGCGCGATGGAACGCACCGAGTCCGAAATGGACGATCTTCGGCCGCCGGCCGGCGCGGTCGATGTCCACCGTGGACCAGCTGAGTCGCTTCATCGCCGTCACCAGTCGTGGACGGAGCCGTCGAGGCGGCGCGCCACCGGCAGGTAGCGGGGATCGTACGGGAACTTCTCCGCGGCTTCGTCGTCGTACTCGACTCCCAGCCCGGGTTCTTCGGACGGCAGCAGCACGCCGTCGGCGTACATGGGGCCGCCGTGGAAGACCTCGGCGGTCTCGTCGGCGAAGCCCATGTACTCCTGGATCCCGAAGTTCGGCACGGAGATGTCGACGTGCACCGCCGCGGAGAGCGTGACCGGTGAGAGGTCGGTGGCGCCGTGCGAGCCGGTGCGCACCTGGTAGAGCGCGGCAAGGTCGAAGATGCGGCGCAGGTGGCTGATCCCGCCGGCGTGCACGACGGTGGTGCGCACGTAGTCGATGAGCTGCTCGGTGATGAGGTGCTGGACGTCCCAGATGGAGGTGAGCGCCTCGCCGACGGCGATCGGCGTCGTCGTGTGGCTGCGGATGAGCCGGAAGGCCTCCTGGTTTTCGGCCGGGGTCGGGTCTTCCATCCAGAACAGGCGGCAGTCCTCGACGCTCTTGCCGAACCGGGCGGCCTCGATCGGGCTGAGCCGGTGGTGGACGTCGTGCAGCAGGTGGAAGTCGAAGCCGAAGCGCTCGCGGACTTCGCGCAGGTACGTCGGCGCGAAGTCGAGGTAGGCCTCGGTGCTCCACGGCTGCTCGTCGGGCAGCGCGGTCGCGGCCGGTTCGTAGACCTTGCCGTGGCGGACGCCGTAGCTGCCCGCGATGCCGGGGACGGCGGCCTGCGCGCGGATCGCGCGGTAGCCGAGGTCGCGGAAGCGGGCGACGTCGTCGAGCAGCTGCGGGACGTCTTCGCCGCTGGCGTGGGAATAGACCAGCACGCCGTCGCGGGCGCGGCCGCCGAGCAGCTGGTAGACGGGCAGGCCGGCGACCTTGCCCTTGATATCCCACAGCGCGGTGTCGACGGCGGCGATCGCGGTCATCGTCACCGGCCCGCGGCGCCAGTACGCGCCCTTGTACAGGTACTGCCAGGTGTCTTCGATGCGCGCGGGATCGCGGCCGATCAGCAGCGGGACGAGGTGGTCGCGCAGGTAGCTCGCGACGGCCAGCTCGCGGCCGTTGAGCGTCGCGTCCCCGAGCCCGGTCACGCCGTCGGACGTCGTGATCCGCAGCGTCACGTAGTTGCGGCCCGGCGAGGCGACCAGCACCTCGACGCGTTCGATCCTGCTCACTGGCGGCTCCTGTTCATCAGCACTTGTATACAAGCCCCTGTCGGCTAGGATGTCAAGGGTGACCGAACGGAACAAGCGCGGGACGAACCGGCGCGCGGTGTACGAGACGCTGCGGCGCAAGGTGCTGACGCTGGAGCTGCCCCCCGGCGCCGCGCTGTCGGAGAACGAGCTGGCGGCGAGCCTCGGCGTCAGCCGGACGCCGGTGCGCGAAGGGCTGATCCTGCTGTCGGACGAGGGCCTGGTGCAGGTGTTCCCGCAGATCGGTTCGTTCGTCTCGCGGGTCGACCCGCAGCGCGTCGCGGACGCGCAGTTCCTGCGGGAAGCGGTGGAGCTGGCGGCCCTCGACGACCTGCCCGCTTCGCTGGACGACACCGTGGTCGAGGAGCTGCTGGAGAACCTGGCGCGCCAGCGGCACCCGGAGATCGGGCTCGAGGAGTTCTTCGCGCTGGACGAGGCGTTCCACCAGGGGCTGCTCAAGCTGAGCGGGCACGGGAACGCGTGGACGACGGTCGCGTCGGCGAAGGGACACCTGGACCGCGCCCGCCGCCTCGGCCTCTACGACGCGCAGTCCCCGGCGGAGTTCGCGACGCAGCACGTGGAGATCTTCGACGCGGTGCGGGCGGGCGACATCCCGGTGGCCCGCACGGCGATGCGGCGGCACCTGCGCGCGGTGTTCGAGGACGTGGAGCGGATCCGGGAGCGGTCCCCGGAGCTGTTCAGCGCGGACCCGGACTCCGTCCCGACGCGGCGCAACGTCGTCGTCTGGGAGTGAGCGTCAGCCGGTGGCCAGGAACTGCGCCACCTCGGCCGGATCGCCGCCGCCGGTGGTCACCGGGACGCCCGCCTCGCGCAGGTGGTCCGCGAACTCGGCCGATTTCCGGCCGCCCGCGATCAGGAACGGTGGCGCGCCCGCACCCGCGTACGTCAGCGGGCTCGCCTCGCGCAGCGTCGCCGGGGAACGGCCCAGTGCCAGCAGCACCGACGCGCGCGTGACCGGGTCCAGGCCCGCCAAGTCGAAGTCCGCCGGGGCGTCGACCACCGCCACCGCGCGGACCTCCGGCTTCCCGGCCACGCCCAGCAGCGACGCCAGGGTGCCGCCTGTTCCCGTACCCACGGCCGCGATCCGCGCCGGGTCGAGGTTCAGCGCCTCCGCGTTGGCCTTGAGGAACCGGACCGCGCAACGGGCGTCCTCCAGCGGTGCCGGCCACTGTGCGGCGGGCGCGAGGCGGTAGTCGATCGAGGCGACGGCGAACCCGCGCGCCGTCAGCGCGTCGCGCAGGGGAACCAGCCGCGAGCCGGCCAGGAGCGCGCCTGGGCCCGACGGCCGGCGGTTGCCGGAGACGAGCCCGCCGCCGTGCAGGAAGAGTGCGACCGGGGCGGCTGCTCGGCCGGCCGGGCGAGCGAGGTCCATGGCGAGCGGGATGCCGTCCGGACGGCAGTACTCGACGGTGCTGCCGTCCAAGAGTGCCGAAGCGGCCGTTCCGCTGATGCGGTCACCGGCCGCGACCGTGCCCGCCGCGCCGGCCGCGAGGACCACCAGCAGCACCGGGAACAGCAGGATCCACGCCGTCACGCGCCGGGGCAGCGAGGGCCGCGGGTGCGCGCGCCGCCGTGCGACGATCAGGAAGCCGAAGACGGCGATGACCTGCAGCGCGGCCGCGACGTAGTCGGTGAAGCCGACGACGGTGTCCGCGGGCTGCCACGGGTCGAACCGCGTGAGCAGCCCGAGCGGCCGGCTCGCCACCCACAGCGCGAGGCCGCCGGCGGCGGTGAACGCGCCGGCGTGGGCGGTCTTGCGGGTCGGCCACCCGAGGACCGCCACGAAGGAAATGAACTGGATGGCGGCGACCAGGGCGAACAACATCGCGTAGAACTGCCAGACCCGCCAGAGCGCGGGCACCGAGGCGGCCGGGATCAGAGCGCCGCCGAGGGCGGCGAAAGCGGCCGTGACCAGCACCGGTCCCCGCCTGAGCGGTGGCGGGTCGGGGTAGCGCGCGGCCGTCGACGGGCGGCGTGTGCCGGGATACCCGTCGACGACCCTCATGGCGCCAGTGTCACCCCGGTCCGGGGTCCGCCGCCACGGCTCAGGCGGCGAACCCGGCGAGCGCGCGCACCTCGATCGGCGCGTGGATCGCGGCGGTGACCCGGGCGGCCCACCCCAGCGCGGCGTCGGGACCGTCGGCTTCGATGAGGCTACTTGCGCGCGGCCGTGTAGTTCCGGAACAGCAGGTAGGTGTCCAGGATGTCGGACGACGCGCTTTCGACCGAGCGGTAGATCCCCCACTTGGGCCGCACGTAGTCACCCTGGTCCGGGATGTTCACGTTCGACATGCTGCCCTGCGCCGCGACCGGCGCGCCGGACCCGGTCCCGTTGCGGATGACGCAGGACGCCTTGCCTTTGGCCCCCGGGGTGAACGTCCACTCGATGGTGATCCACTTGTTCCGCAGCGGCGACAGGTCGGTGGCCGCGATGCTCGGCGAACCCGAGTTGGCGTACGCGCGGGCGTTCAGCATTTCCTTGCCGCCGCTGCGGGTCAGGTCCAGCGTCACCCACGGGCCGCCGTTGGTGGACGGCGTCTTCGTCTGGAAGATGTGGGTGAACTTGCTGGTGCCGTGCAGGGTGCCGGGGATGTACATCTCGTAGGAGAGCGTCCAGGTCTCGCCGTCGCGCATCTTGAGCGTCGTGCCGCTCTGCACCATGCCCTTGGATTCGGTGCGCTGACGGTCGCCGCCGCCGGTGGTGTCGCGGTCGTCCTTCCAGATGTTGAAGCGGTAGTGGTCGCCCTCGACGACGACGTACTTGCGGTCCGGGTGGTGGTTGCCGCGGTCGGCTTCGATGCCCTCGAAGGCCTTGAGCCCGTCGGTGGCGGGGTCGGGGTGCCAGAGCGGGGCGGCTTGCGCGAGCGGGCTGAACAGGATCGGGACGGCGAGGGCGGCGACGGCGAGGGCCGTCCTGCGGGGGAACTGGGGCATCGTCGGTGTGTCCTTCCTGACGAGGTGGTCGGCAGGGGTGCACATCGGTCGGCGGACGGACCCGGCGAACCGGGTTGGACATCCGATGTCTGGCGCCACGAAGTTAGCGCTATCCGGCAGTGGTTGGCAAGATGCAGGTCTTCTTGGTCGGCGATTCATCTGATGGATAAGCTGGTGCCATGCCGCACTTCCGGGGTTACGACGGCGTGGAGCTCACCTACCGCGACCTCGGCGCGGGCCGGCCGCTGGTGCTGTTCCACGGCTTCACCGGCTCAGGCCGCGACTGGCTCGGCCCGGCCGAGGTTCTCGCCGGCCACGGGCACCGCGTGCTGCTGCCCGACCTGCGCGGCCACGGCACGAGCGCCCACCCGCACGACCCGGCCGCCTACCCGCCCGACGTCCTGGCCGACGACGGCTTCGCACTCCTCGAGCAACTCGGTCTCGACGACTACGACCTGGGCGGCTATTCGTTCGGCGGCCGGGTGGTGCTGCGCCTGCTGGCCCGCGGTGCCCGGCCCGGCCGTGCGGTCATCGCGGGCCAGAGCCTCGACGCCGTCCAGCGCGCGACCTCGCGGACCGGCGTCTACCACCGGGCGCTGACCGCCTTGATCGACGGCGAATCCGTGGCACCCGGGTCACCGGCGTACTGGATCGGGCAGGCCGGCGGCGACCCGGTCGTGTTGCGGCACGTGCTGGGCACGCACGTCCCGACGACCGGCCTCGACCGGATCACGACGCCGACGCTCGTAGTGGTGGGCGAGGAGGACCACAGTCACGCGACGGCGGACGCGCTGGCCGCGGCCCTGCCGAACGGCCGGTTCGCCCGGGTACCGGGCGACCACTACACGGCGATGTCGAGCCCGGAGCTGACCACGGCGATGGTGGAGTTCCTGGCGCCCGGCTGAGTCAGCCGATCCGCCACAACGAGATCGCGTTCGAGTCCCGGGCCACGGAAACCACGAGATGCCCGTCCGGACCGAGCACCACGCCGTCGATCGCGCCCGCCTTGGGCAGCTCCGCCTCGCCCTTGAACGTCGCGTCGCCGGCGTCCGGAACGTCCCACAGTCCGATGGTGCCGGTGAAACCGGCGACGGCGAGGAGGTGACCACCCGCGCCGAACGCCAGAAAACTCACTCCGTACCCGTGCTTCTGTTCCGCGCCGACGGCCTGTGGCCGGGCGGGGACCGACGTCGTCCACAGCTGGAACGCACTCGCCTTGCCGACCACGAAACCGCGGCCGTCGGGCCGCACCGCCACGTCCGCCGTGTCGGCCGGGTCCGTGCCGCTGAGCGTCGTGATCTTCGCCGGGTCCGCCACGTCCAGCACCAGCGCCGGTCCGACGTCTTCCTGGGCGACCACCAAGGTGCGCCCGTCGGGGCCGAACGCCAGCAGGCCGGCGGACGAAACGCCGGTCAGCCGCGGCGAAGACCCCAGCTCCACCGGATGGGCGGGGTCGGCGACGTTCCAGAGCGCCACCGTTCCGGTGCGGGAGACCGCGAGCGTCCGGCCGTCCGGGCTGAACGCCAGCGCGTCGATGGCGCAGCACGGCATCGTCCGGGTCGTGAACTGCCCGAGCGGCGCGGGGTGCGCCGGGTCGGCCGAGCTCCACAGCTGGACGATCTCCTGGTCCGTGACGGCCACGACGTGCCCGTCGGGACGGAAGGCGGCCAGCTCGGTGTACGGCTCGCCCAGCCCGGGACGCGGTATCCGGCCAGCCGGCCGGGGATGGCCCGGGTCGGCCAGGTCCCAGAACTGGGCCGCGGACTCGGCTCCGGTGAGGAGCACGCGGCCGTCCGGGCTGAACGCCACCGCGTGCGGCACGTTGTTCCCGCTCAACGACACTGCGCCGGGAAGCGCGCCGAGCGCGGCCGCGGGTACCGGCGGTTTCCCGTCGCCGGAGTCCGCCACGGCCCACGCGACGAACAGCGCGACGACCAGACCCACGATCGCGAACAGCACCGGGAGCTTCATCGCCGGGCGCGAAGGCGGCTTCGCCCCGATCGGCTCGGTCGCGGCGACCGTGGTCGTCCGCTGTGGCACGGTCTTTTCGGGATCGGCCGGCCGCGGGCTCGCGGCCCCGGGCCGCAGCAGCGCCAGTGCCTGCTCGACCGTCAGGCGCGCGGCGGGATCGCGGACGAGGCACCCGGTGATCACCCGCGCGAGCGGGCCGTCGCACGGTGGAGCCGGCAGCTCGGCGTACAGCACCGCGTGCAGGACGGCCGCGGCGGCGGGGCGGTCGAACGGACCCCGGCCCGCGACGGCGTGGAAGAGCGTGGCCCCGACGGACCACAGGTCGGCGGCCAGCGTCGGATCCTCGCCTTCGAGGAGCTCCGGAGCCAGGTAGCCGGCGGAGCCCGTCACGCCGTCGCGGGTCAGCCGGGTCTCGTCGACGGCGTGGGCGATGCCGAAGTCGATCAGCTTCACCCGGTCGCCGGGGAGGACCAGCACGTTGCCCGGCTTGATGTCCCGGTGCACCACGCCGATCCGGTGGGCCGCGGCCAGCGCTTCGAGGATCCGCACCGCCAGCGCGGCGACCCGCTTCGCGGGCAGCGGCCCTTCGCGATCCAGCACCTCCGCCAAGGATGGAGCGTCGACCAGCTCCATGACGACGTACACCGCGTCGTCGTCTTCGGTCGCGGGCAGGACGTCGTGGATCGCGACGACACCGGGGTGGCTGATCTGCCCGGCGGTGCGCGCCTCACGCAACGCGCGCCGGGCGATCAGTTCCCGGCCGTCGGAAGGGAGGCCGGCCGGCGGGCGCAGTTCCTTGACGGCGACGACCCGCCCGATCAGCTCGTCGGTCGCGCGCCACACCTTGCCGAAGCCGCCTTCGCCGAGTACCGAGCCGAGCCGGTACCGCCCCCGGAGGAGCTGCGCCATCGCCTCTCCTCGCCGACGCGTGATCGCTCGCCGGCGAGCGGGCCGCCCCCGGTGCATCCTTCGCCGGACGTTAGCAGCCGGGCCGGTTCGGCGTAGGCGGATTCGTCAACCGGCGTAGCACTCGGCCAAGGCGCCGAACGCCGCCTTCGGTTCCCACGGCACGTCCGCGTACGTCTCCCCCTTGCCCTCCGCCAGCACCTTCACCACGCCCCAGCTCGCCATGTCCAGGTCCGCCCGGGGATCGGCCCGGTGCACCAGCCCGTAGCACACGAACGTGCAGGCGAACGCCGCGTCGACGCCCTCGGTCTCGAACACCTCCAGCAGCTCGCGGAAGTACCGCGCCTGCTCCTCTTCGTCCCGCACGTACGAGCCGTTCAGCCGGACCGGCTCGTCGCCCTCGTACTCGACGATTTCGCCGCAGCGGGCGCCGAGGTCGGCCGCGCCGCGGTAGGGCGTCACGCCGAACTCCGTGATCGCCACCGGTTTGCCCGAGGCGACCAGCGTGCGGACGCCCTCGCGATACACGTGCTCGACCTCCTTCGACCGGTGCGCGTCCACCGAAACGATGTCGAACGGCGTCCAGTCCACCCGCTCCAGCGGCACCGACGCGTACGTGACGCGGCCGCCGAACCGCGCCCGGACCGCCTCGACCGCGCGCGCCAGGAATGCGTTCACCTGCGCCGGCAGTCCCGCGACGAGCTCCCGCGACGCCTTCAGCCCGGCCACCCGGGCGGGGAGGTCGTCGCCCGGCAGGAAGCCGTGGTTGAACAGGCTCAGCTCGGCCCCGGTGACGAACACGACCTCGGCGCCGACCGTGCGGAGGCGTTCGGCCCGCGCGGCGCCGTCGGCCAGCAGGTCCAGGATCTCCGCCGGGCGGAGGTCCCAGGGGAACGGCGAGAACCAGACCTCCAGGCCGAGCGCGGCCGCCTCACGCGCGGCGTGCTCGATCCGGTCCAGGTCCGTGCCGATCAGCCGCACCGCCGTGCAGTGCAGGTCGTCGCGGATGATCGTCAGCTCGCGGCGGACCAGGTCCGGGTCGAACGGGCGGTTGAACCGCCCGCCGCGCGCCAAGCCCGTGTCGTAGCCGATGCCCTTGGCTCTCACAGTTCCTCCGGAAATTTAGGGTACGGTCCGTACCGTACCCTAAAGCGGTACACTGCCGCACATGGCCGAGAAGACCCGCCGCCGCGGCGCCGAACTGGAAGACGCGATCCTGCGCGCGGCCGCGGACGAGCTCGCCGAAGCCGGCTACCCCGGCCTGACGATGGAACGCGTCGCGCACCGGGCCGGCACCAACAAGAACGCGATCTACCGCCGCTGGCCGAACCGCGCCGCGCTCGGCGTCGCCGCCTACCGGCACGTCGCCGAGGACCGGCTCACTCCGCCCGACACCGGCAGCCTCCGCGACGACGCGCTGGCCCTGCTGCGCGCGATCAACTGCGGCCAGTCCTCCCCCGCCGCCCGGATCCTGCGCGGGCTGCTGACCGGCGTCGGCGACGAACCGGAGCTCCGGCAGCGGCTGCACGACCAGGCCGCCGAGGGCGGGACGAAGCCGTGGCTCACGCTCGTCGACCGGGCCGTCGCGCGCGGCGAGGCGCGCCCCGAAGCCCGGAACCCGCGCGTCGCCACTGTGGCGCTCGTGCTGCTGCGCAACGAATTCCTCACGCGCGGACTGACCACTGTGGACGATTCGGTGCTCGTCGGGATCGTCGACGACGTCTACTTGCCGCTGGTGGGCGCGTAGATCGTCAGGCGCAGCGCCGGATCCTCGGCGACCTGGAACGTCGCGTAGTCGAAGTCCGCCGGATCCGGGCTGTACAACGTCTTCCGGCCCGGACCGCTCCGGCCGACGTCGTGGCGGTCCCACCACTTCGCGAACTCGCGGCAGCCCGAGCGCAGCCGCGCCGCCAGCCCGGTGAACGCCGGGTCGCCGGCCCACAGGTCGTGCGCGGAGCGGAACTGCGCCACCGCGTGCTCGGCCTGCGCGGCCCAGCCCCGGCCGAACAACAGCCGGCCGCGCGCGTCGAGCAGCAGGAAGACCAGGACGTTCCGGTCCGCTTCCGGCAGCGCGGCGAAGTCGGTGAACAGCTCGGCCGCCGCGTGGTTCCAGGCCAGCACGTCCCAGCGGCGGCCCGTCACGTACGCCGGCTCGCTCAGGCCTTCGACGAGCCGGCGGGTGGCTGCCGGCACCTGTTCGCGCGCGAACGGGGTCCGGGCCGGGTTCCGGGCGAGGGCACGCAGGTGGGCGCGCTCGGCGTCGTCCAGCCGCAGGGCACCCGCGAGGGCTTCGACCGTCGCGGCCGACGGGCTGACCGTGCGGCCCTGCTCGAGCCGGATGTACCAGTCGACGCCGATGCCGGCCAGTTCGGCGACCTCTTCGCGACGCAGCCCGGGCGTCCGGCGCCGGCGGCGGTCCGGCAGCCCGAGCGCTGCCGGGTTCAGCCGCTCGCGCCGGGACCGCAGGAACTCTCCCAGCCCCGCTCGCGCCGCGTCCGGCATGAGGACCTCCGTGGCACTCGACAGTCCCAGGACAATACCAGGTCTGGTTACCGCTCCCGATCTTCCCGAGGATGGCGGTATGAAAGCCGCTGTCCTCGAAGAATTCGGTAAGCCGCTGTCGGTGTGCGATGTCCCCGACCCGGTGCTCGGCACGGGCGAAGTGCTGGTCGACGTCGTCGCGGCGGGCGTGCTGCCCTACGCGGCGGAGGTGTTCCGCGGCGAGCGGAACTACCTGCTGACGCTGCCGGTCGTGCCCGGCGCCGGCGCGGTCGGCCGGGTGCGCGCGACCGGCCCGGACGCGACCCGGCTGAAGCCCGGCGACTGGGTCCTGTGCGATCCCACCGTCCGCTCCCGCGATGACGCTCTCACCCCGGACATCACGCTCCAAGGCCTGAGCGCACGCGGCGACGGCGGCCTGTTCCTGCAGCGGCACTTCGGCCACGGCTCGTACGCCGAGCAGGTGCTCGTGCCGACCGAGAACGCGGTCCCGCTCGGCCCGATCGACCCCGCCGACGCCGGCCGGTGGACCGCGCTCACGTTGTGTCTCGTGCCGTACGGCGGACTGCTCGCGGCGGATCTGCGGCCGGGCGAGACCGTGCTGGTCAGCGGCGCCACCGGGAACTTCGGCAGCGCGGCCGTCGCCGTCGCGCTCGCGATGGGCGCGGCGTGCGTGGTCGCGCCGGGCCGGAACGAGGCGGCTCTCGACGACCTCGAACGGCGGTTCGGCGCGCGCGTCCGGACCGTGCGGCTCACCGGCGACGACGACACGGCCCGCCTGCGCCACGCGGCGCCCGGTCCGATCGACGTCGTCCTGGACCTGCTGCCGCCGTCGGCGGGCACGGCGCCCGTGCGCGTGGCGGCGATGACCGTCCGCGAGCACGGCCGGGTGGTGCTGATGGGCGGGGTCGGCATGCTCGGCGGCGACGACCTCGCCCTGCCGTACCCGTGGCTCATGCGCAACAACATCACCCTGCGCGGCCAGTGGCTGGCCCCGCGGACGGCGAACGCGAGCCTGATCGCGCTCGCGCGCGCCGGCCTGCTGGACCTGGACCTGTTCGCCGTCACCGAGTTCGGGCTCGACGACATCGCGGCGGCGCTCGACCACGCGGCCGGCACGACGACGCGCTTCGCCGTCACGGTGGTGCGTCCTTGAGTAGCTTCGAAGGATGACCCGGCTCGACCGCCACGCGAAGATCGCCGCGGCCCTCGCCGAGGCACCCGACGACCTGCTGGATTCGGCTCGCCCGCTCGGCACCGGGATCGGCGGGTCGACCTGGCTGCTGGAGGTGGCGGGCGAGCCGGTGTTCGTGAAGCGGGTCGCGCTGACCGACATCGAACTGGCGAACCCGCGTTCCACGGCGGACCTCTACGGGCTGCCGCCGTGGTCGCACTACGGCGTCGGCTCGGCGGGCGGCGGGGCGTGGCGCGAGCTGGAAGCGCACCTGGCGGCGACCGACTGGGTCAGCACCGGCGCCTGCGAGAACTTCCCGCTCCTGCACCACTGGCGGGTGCTGCCCGGTGTGCCGCGCCCCAGCACGGACATCGAGCGGGACGTCGCGTTCTGGCACGGCGACGCGGGTGTCCGGCGCCGGCTCGAAGCGCTCGCCGGCGCCACCACCGATCTCGTGCTGTTCCTCGAACACCTGCCGCAGGACCTCGCGCGCTGGCTCACCGCCAACCCCGGCGGCTTGGCCCTGGCCCACCGGGACCTCCGTCGCGTCACGGAGTTCCTGGCGGGCCAGGGGGTTCAGCATTTCGACGCGCACTTCGCGAACATCCTCACCGACGGGGACCGGCTCTACCTCACCGACTTCGGCCTCGCCGTGATGCCGGGCTTCGCGCTTTCGGCGGCCGAAGCGGAGTTCCTCGCCGACCACTCCGCGCACGACCGGGCCTACGTGCTGACCCGCCTGCTGAACTGGGCCGTCCGGCACGACCTCGACGACACCGGCCTCCGTGGCTATGCCGAACTGGCCGCAGTCGTCAACGCCTTCTACTTCGCGCTCCACACCGAAAGCCGCAAGACGCCGTACCCGCGGGACGAGATCGCTCAGCAGTTGGAGCGCGCGGGCTTGCCCGCGAACCGGTCGCCGAGGTAGTTCACGACGTCGCCGGCGGAAAACGCCAGCGTCGTCACGTGCTCGCCGAGGTACGTGCCCCACGTGACGTCCACCCCGGCCGCGCAGTACTCACGCCGCAGCGTCTGGGCCTGCGACAGCGGGATGATCTCGTCGAGGCTGCCGTGGAACAGGAAGACCGGCGCGTGCGGCGGCCGGGCGCCCAGTTCGTTCTCCGCCAGCCTCGCCTGCCACTTCGCCGTCGTCAGCGGGTTGGCCGTCGTGTAGTCGGCGATGCGCCCGAACGCGTAGCCGAACACCGCGTCGACGCAGGCGTCCTGCTGCGTCTCGTACAGCGTGCGGCCACGGTCGTTGAGGTAGTCCGGCAGGTCCAGCTCCGGGTACGCCGCGTCCAGGCCCAGCGCCGACAGCAGCAGGAACCCGAACCCGACACCGCCGTCGAGGCTCTTCGCCACGACGTTCAGGTCCGCGGGCGTCCCGCCGGCCGTGATGCCGGCGACGTGCAGTTCCGGCGCGTACGACGGCGCCAGCTCACCCGCCCACGCCGCTCCCCCGCCGCCCTGGGAGTAGCCGGAGAACGCGACCGGCCCGCCCGCCGCGAGCCCCGCGGCCGGCAGCCGGGTGGCCGCGCGGACCGCGTCGATCACCGTGTGCCCCTCCGAGCGGCCGACGACGTAGGTGTGCAGGCCCGGCGTGCCGAGGCCCTCGTAGTCGGTGATCGCGACGGCCCAGCCGCGGCTCAGCATCGCGTCGACGAACAGCGGTTTCTCGTAGTCCGGCTGGAACTTCGAGGGTGCGCAGCGGTCGCCGATGCCGCGGGTGCCGCCGGCCACCGAGACGATCGGCCGCGGGCCGGCGCCGGTCCACGGCGCCGTCGGGACCAGGACGCGGCCCGACACCGCGATCGGATTGCCGGTCGCGGACCTCGACCGGTACAGCACGAGGAATCCCTTGGCCGGGCCGGAGTCCGGCAGCGGCCGCCACCAGACGACGTCGCCGTCGGCGCCGGCCGGCAGCGGGCTCGGCGGCGTGTAGAACGCGTCGCCGTCCGGCCCGCGCGGCGGATCGGCGGCGATCGCCGGGCCGGCCGTGGTGAGCACCAGGACGACGGCCAGCAGGACCGTCCACAAGCGACGCATGAGATCTCCAGGGCTTCAGAAGACGCGATCGACGTCTTCGGCGATCAGGTGGTCCAGCGCGCGCTCGGCGAGCGCGGCGATGGTCATCGAGGGGTTGCAGGCGGCGGTCGTGCCGGGCATCAGCGCGCCGTCGAGGACGTAGAGGCCGCGGTGGCCGAGCACGCGGCCGTCGAGGTCGCAGACCGAGCCCAGCGCGGCGCCGCCGAGCGGGTGCCACGTGCTGGGCGCGACGGCGGTCGTGTCGAGCAGCACGCCGAGCGGGCCGGCGATGCGGGAGACGCGTTCGTGGATGCGCGCGCCGAGCTTCGCGTCGGCGTTCGCCGGCCAGTGCAGGACGGCGTCGTCCTTCGCCGCGTCGTAGACGAACCGGCCGCGGCCGCCGCTGATCCCGTACCCGACGAGCATCGTGGTCCGCAGGTCCGGCAGCGGCGGCAGCGACGCCTGGATGACGGTGTTGGCCGTCGCCGGGTCGGCCCACTCCTTGCTGCCGTAGACGACCGGGCCGCCCTGCGGGGCGCCGAAGTCGTCGGCGAGGTCGGTCCAGGTGTAGATGCGGTCGCCGTTGCTGCCCCAGCCGGCGCCGAGCGCGTCGGGCAGGTCGGGGATGTCGCCCTTCGCGCCGGCGCGCATCAGCAGCCGGGTCGTGTTCGCCGTGCCGGCCGCCATGACGAGCGCTTTCGCCGTGAGGACCTTCCGCTCCAGCACGGTTCCGGCGGTGTCGATGCGGTCGGCGCGGATCTCCCAGCGGCCGTCCGGGGCCAGGGCGACGTCGGTGACGTTGTGGAGGGTCGCCACCGTGCAGCGGCCGGTGGCCTCGGCGGCGGCGAGGTAGGTGACGTCGACCGAGTGCTTGCCGCCGTTGTTGGCGCCGAGCGCGCAGTCGCCGTTGGTGTAGGACGGTTTCATCTCGCCGTTCAGCTCGCGCAGGGCGAAGTCCCAGTCGATCGGCATCGGGATCTTCTCGACCGCGTAGCCGGCGTTGCGCGCGTTGCGGGCGAAGACCCGTGACGCCTTGTACGACTTGCTTTCGATGAGGGCGTCCGGGGCGGGCGCGATGCCCAGCATGCGGGCGACGCGTGGGTAGTACTCGGCGTCCAGCCGCGCGTAGTCGAGCTGTTCGGGGAAGCAGGCGTGGAAGAGCTCGGCCGTCGGCTGCAGCGTCATGCCCTGGTAGACGAGCGACCCGCCGCCGACGCCGGCCGCGCACATCATGCTCATGCCCTGACCGCTGACTTGCTCGAGCAGCCCGGTGTAGCGCTCGAACGGCGGCAGCGACGGCAGTCCTGGCAGCGCTGGGGCGGAGCCCAGCCAGAAGATCCGCTTGTCGGGCGCCGACGTCGGGTGCGGGAACGTCTCGGCGCCGGGCCCGGTCGGCCAGCGGCGGCCGCGTTCGAGCACCAGCACCGGCACGCCGGCCTGCGCGAGCCGCAGCGCCGTGACCCCGCCGCCGAACCCGGACCCGATGACGACGACCCGGTGCTCTTCCCGGGTGACCGGCACCCGGCCCGCCCCGAGCGCGGCGACGCCCGCGACGGCGGCCGCGCCCCGCAGGACGGTTCGGCGGTTCAGGCTGCGCATGGGGCGGCTCCTTCGGCGACGGTGACTTTCGGTGACCTTAGGAATCCGAACCGAGAGATGGAACGGATTGCCGGTCTCACTACTCGCGAGTAGGGTCCGGGGTCATGCGCGCTGTGCGACCGTCCGCGGCCGTGCCCCGGCGCGTCGACGCCCGCCGCAACCGCGAGGCGATCCTCCGCGCCGCCGACGAGGCGTTCAGCGAGGACGCCGACGTCGTCCTGGACGAGGTCGCCCGCCGCGCCGGGCTCGGCCGCGCGACGGTCTACCGGCACTTCCCCGACCGCACGGCACTGGCCCTCGCGGTCGCGGCCCACCACTTGGCGGCACTGAAGAACCGGGCGCGCGGGCCGGAGCCGTTCCGCGAGCTGCTGCGGACGGTGCTGGCCATGCAGGCCCGGCGGCGCCCGCTCGTCCGGCTGTTCCGCGAACTGCCGGAGCGCAGCCAACGCCAGTACACGCAGGCGCTGGTTTCGTTGCTGCGCCCGGCTTTCGAGGAAGCGCAACGCGAAGGCAGTGTGCGCGCGGACCTGGAACCGGCGGATCTGGCGCTGCTGTTCGAGATGCACGAGGCGGCGCTGGTGGCGGCGGAACCGGCCGAGCGCCTGGTGCGGGTGTTCCTCGACGGCCTGGCCGCTACGCGTGAGCCGGGTGCGGAACACACTTAGCCCGCCTGGAGCACTCCTTGCGCCGAACGTGTGAACCCCGGTCGCGCAGCGAAGATCCGCAGGTCGGACCACAAAATCGTGGTTGACCGGCGGGAAGCCTGGGTACTTCGGGGACACGGCACGGCACCCCGGATCCCAGGTCCTCCTTCGCCGGGCCGCCCCTCCGCCCGTGACCGGGTTCGCCCGCGGCACGGCACAGCCACGCACATTTTTCGCCCACCGGAGTGCACCATGACCAACGACTCAGGAGCCTGGCACGCCAAACTGCAGCGCGAACAGGAAGCCATCCAGCGGAAGCGAGCGCGGCAGGCCTCGCGAACGCCGGCCGGGACGTCCGCCACGCCCCGTTGACCCGACCGTCCACAAAGGATGCCGCGGTGCCCGGTCGAGGTGCCGCGGCATCGCTCGTCGCGGAGTCGTCGGCAACGCTTCCGCGTATTTCCGGAGCGCCTCGCCGCGACTGACCGGTGCCGGAACCCGGGCGGCCTCTTGACCAGCGGACACGACGGACTCTAAGGTCAGCGTGCTCCATTCGATGTTAACGTTAACATTCACTGGTCCCCGACGCGCCCCCGAAGGAACCGACAACGATGAAGTTGTTCTCCCCGCGCCGTTTCGGCGTCGTGCTGGCCGTCGCGGCCGCACTCGTCCCGCTGGGCACCGCCGGTGCCGGCGCCGCGCCCCCGTCCGACGGAGTCCGGGAAGCCGCGAGCACCCTGTCCGTGCCCGGCATCGACGACGTCCGCGGCAACCTGACCCTGCCGACGAGCGGCGCGGACGGCACGAGCGTCGCCTGGACGTCGTCCGCGCCCGCCGTCATCACCCCGACCGGTGAGGTCACCCGGCCGCCGACCGGCGCTCAGCCCGCGAAGGTCGTCCTGACCGCGAAAGTGAGCCTCGGCCGCCAGAGCACGACGCGGCGGTTCACCGCCACCGTCGTCCCGAAGCCGAAGCAAGAACCCTTGGCGGGCTACAGCTTCTTCTACTTCACCGGCGAAGGCACCTCCGACGGCGAGCAGATCTACTCGGCGCTCAGCAAGGGCAACGACCCGCTGAACTGGACCGAGCTGAACCACGGCCGCCCGGTGCTCAAGTCGAGTCTCGGCGAGCGGGGCGTGCGCGACCCGTTCATCCTCCGCTCCCCCGACGGCGACAAGTTCTACCTGCTCGCCACCGACCTGCGGATCTACGCCGGCCGCGGCTGGGACGCCGCCCAGCGCACCGGCAGCCGGTCGATCATGGTCTGGGAGTCCACCGACCTGGCGCACTGGTCGCGCCAGCGCAGCGTCCAGGTCTCCCCGCCGGCCGCCGGCAACACCTGGGCCCCCGAAGCGTTCTGGGACGCCAAGCGAGGAACCTACGTCGTCTACTGGGCTTCCAAGCTCTACGCCGAGAGCGACCCGAACCACACCGGGGACAGCTACAACCGGATGATGTACGCGACCACGCGCGACTTCGTCACCTTCACCGCGCCGCAGGTGTGGAACGACCCGGGCTACTCGGTGATCGACTCGACGGTCATCAAGAACCAGGACACCTACTATCGCTTCACCAAGGACGAGCGCAACAACACCTCGTCGACGCCGTGCAGCAAGTTCATCACCGAAGAGAAGTCCACCGACCTGCTCGACCCGCACTACGGCTTCGTCGCCGACTGCATCGGCAAGGCGACCGCGACCAGTCCCGGTCTGTCCGCGGGCGAAGGCCCCACCGGGTTCAAGTCCAACACCGAGGACAAGTGGTACCTGTTCATCGACGAGTTCGGCGGCCGGGGTTACGTCCCGTTCGAATCCACCGACCTGAACTCGGGCAAGTGGACGATGTCCGCGGGCGCGCACCTGCCCGCGTCGCCGCGGCACGGCACCGTCCTGCCGGTCACGCGGGCGGAAATGGACCGGTTGAGCGCTCCCCCGGCGCCCGTGCGCGCGGACGCGGACGGCCTGGTCGCGCACTGGCCGCTGGACGCGAAGTCCGGCCCGGTCGCGGCCGACACGACCGGCCACGGCTACGACGGCGCCCTCGCCGGGGACGTCTCCTGGGCCGGCGGCTCGCTGGCCTTCGGTGGCACGAACGGCCACGTCCAGCTGCCGAACAACCTGCTGACCGGCGCGGCCGCGGCGACCGTGTCCGCCGACGTCCTGGTCGACCCGGCCCAGCAGACGCCGTACTTCCTGTGGGGTCTGGGCAACACCGCGAAGGACGGGACCGGCGACGGCTACCTGTTCACCACCGGCGGCACCGCGAGCGGCGGGCTGCGCGGCGCGATCGCGACCGGGAACTGGACGACCGAACAGCAGGTGGCGGCGAGCGGCGGACTGCCGCGCGGGGTCTGGAAGAACCTGACGCTGACCGTCGGCGACGGCGTGGCGGTGCTCTACCTCGACGGCGTCGAAGTGGGGCGCAACGCGAACGCGACGATCAAGCCGGCCGACCTCGGCGACGGCGTGACCGCGGCCAACTACCTGGGCCGGTCGGTGTACGCGGGCGACAAGTACTTCCGCGGCAAGATGAAGGACGTGCGGCTCTACAACCGTGCCCTGTCGGGACTCGAGGTCTCCGCGCTGCCGTCCAACAGCACGACGATCCGCTCGGTGGAACTGGCTTCGCTGAAGACACCGGCCGTCATCGACTCCGGCGCGTCGACGGTCGTGCTGCCGGTCAAGCCCGGAACGGACCTGCACCGGCTGTCGCCGAAGTTCGGGCTGGCCCCGGGCGCCACGATCACGCCGGACACCCGGACCGTGGACCTGAGCCGGCCGCGGCGGTTCACCGTGACCGGCACGGGCGGTGACCGTCGCGTGTGGACGGTCGAGGCCCACGAGACGCGCAGCCCGGTCCTGCCCGGCTACCACGCCGACCCGAACATCGTCGCGTTCGGCGACACGTACTACCTGTACCCGACGACCGACGGCTTCGACGGCTGGAGCGGCACGAAGTTCTCGGCGTGGTCGTCGAAGGACCTGGTGAACTGGACGGACGACGGCGTCGTCCTCGACCTCGGCCCGGACGTCTCCTGGGCCGACAAGAACGCCTGGGCGCCGACGATCGCGCAGCGCAACGGCAAGTACTACTTCTACTTCTGCGCGGAGGCCAAGATCGGCGTGGCGGTGAGCGACTCGCCGACCGGCCCGTTCGTCGACTCGGGGAAGCCGCTCATCGCGACCAACCCCGACGGCGGCCAGGCGATCGACCCGGCGGTGTTCGTCGACGCCGGCGGGCAGCCGTACCTGTACTGGGGCAACGGGAACGCGTACGTGGTGCCGCTGAACGACGACATGGTGTCGTTCGACCCGGCGAAGATCACCCGGCTCACCGGCCTGGACGGGTTCCGCGAGGGCTTGTTCATGGCGCGGCGGAACGGGACGTACTACCTGAGCTGGTCGATCGACGACACCCGCAGCGAGGACTACCGCGTCGGCTACGCGACGGCGCCGTCGCCGACGGGGCCGTTCACCAACCACGGCCTGATCCTGAGCAAGGACGCGCACCTGGGCGTCCTCGGCACCGGGCACAGCTCGATGCTGCAGGTCCCGGGCACCGACGACTGGTACCTCGCGTACCACCGGTTCGGCATCCCGGGCGGCGACGGCACCCACCGCGAGACGACGATCGACAAGCTGACGTTCCGGCGCGACGGGACGATCGCGCCGGTGACGCCGACGCTGGAGAGCGTGCGGCCGGAGCGGATCCCGCAGTGCCGGGGGAAGGTCCGCTACAGCTGACGCGGGGCCACCCGAACCGGTGAGACGGAGATCACCAGCGGTGGCGTTTACCCCGGTATGAGCGGGGTAAACGTCCGCCGTTGGTGTCTGTTCGCCGCTTCCGCCCAGGAGTCGTTTGATGACCAGCGTCCTGACCGACGGCCTCGAAAGCTCGCGCCCGGTCCCCGTGCCGCGTCGCCGTCCGGTTGCCTCCGACGCGCTCACCGAACTCGGCCGCCTCGCCGCGCTGGCCGAGCTCGCCCGGCGGTCTTCGCCGTCCCTCATGCACCACGCGATCCTCGCCGGCACGGCGCCCGCCACGGTCGCGGCGGCCGCGCAGATCGACGTGGCCGAGGCGCACATCCGCTGGCACGAGTGGGCGGACGCGGCGGTCGGCCGCGACGAGTACCTCCGCGTGCACACGGCGTTCGCCGAAGCCGTCATCGCCCGTCACGAAGCCTTCGAGGAAGACCTGTGAAGTCCGAAGAGACGACGCTGGCCGACCTGGCCGCGCTGGGCCAGGCCGCGACCGAGCTGCTCGCCCAGATCACCGAGCAGCTGGCGACCGCCGCGTCACGGCGCTGAAACCGGCCAGCGGCGCCAGACCGCCACGTGCAGGATCACCGCCAGGCTGAGCGCGTTCAACGTCGTGTGCGTCGTCCACGCCGCGACCAGCCGGTCCGGCACCCCGGCCCCGCGCGCCACCAGCGGGACGAGCCACCCCAGCGCCGCCGTCAGCAGCGTCACCACCACCAGGACCGTGCCGCGGCCCGGCACCGGCGTCAGCCGGATCCCCGGCCACGCCTCGAAGAGCATCGCCACGACGAGCACCGACGCGATGACCGCACCGGCGACCGGCGCGGTCCAGTCCCCGGGTAGCGCGAGGTAGCCCGCCCAGGCACAGGCGACGACCGCGGCGTGCGCCGTCGCGAGCCGGACCGCGCGCCGCCGGATCCGGGCGAACGGCCAGCCGCGCAACGCCACGTACCAGACCATCTGCGCGGCACCCAGCACCGCGAACCACGCGCCGTAGTCCTCGCCCGGCACGAGGCCGGTCCCGACCAGGCCCCGGTACAGCACCCACCCGGCGATCCAGCACACCGCCAAGGCCGCGACGCCCGGCCAGCGCACACCCCGGCCGCGCACCGGCCAGCCCTCGCCGACCAGCGTCACCTGCAGCATCAGCGTGAAGATGCCGGCCGCCAGCGGTACGGCCGCCGTCCCGGTGACGGCTCGGCCGAGCAGCGTCAGCGCCGCTCCCCCGGCCGCCACGAGCGCCGTGTCGGAGAGGCCGGGCCAGCCGCCGCGCAGGAGCGTGCCCGGCCAGTCCTCCCACCAGAACGCGATCATCGCGACGATCGGCAGCGCGAAGGTGACCGGCGGTCCGAGCACCTCCAGCGAGCGCACCGGGCCGCCGGCGCCCGCCGCCAGCAGCGCGGCCACCGGCAGGACGAACACCAGGCCGAGCAGCCCGCGCCGGGGTTGCGCCCGGCGCGCACCGGCCAGGGCTTCCGGGCTCAGCGCGTCCGGCCGGCAGACCGCCGGGCGGTCGTCCGTCTTCCGCGCGGAGGACGCCTGGTCAGAGGACGTCATCGAGGCGGATCGGCAGCCGGTGGTGCCGCCGTCCGGTGGCGTGGTGCACGGCGTTGGCCACCGCGGCCGCGACGCCGACCATCGCGACCTCGCCGAGCCCCTTCACCCCGACCGGGTTGAACCGCAGGTCGGGCTCGTCCACGAAGTCGACGTCGATCCGGTGGACGTCGGCGTTGACCATGATCGGGTACTCCTCGAGCGTCGAGTTGAGGAAGCCGCCGAACCGGTCGTCGGCCAGGCTCTCCTCGCGCAGCGCCCCGCCGATGCCCCACACCACGCCGCCGCGGACCTGGCTCGCCGCGGTGACCGGGCTGGCCACCCGGCCGCAGTCGACGACGCTGACCACGCGCGGCACGCGGATCCGGCACGTCGTCGGCTCCACGCGGACCTCGACGAAGTGGGCGATCCAGCTGAACGTGCTGAACTCGGGGTAGACCGGGCCGGCGATGGCGAGGTGCCCCGACTTCGACTGGTCCACCATCTCCGGGCCCTGCCCCGGCCCGACCGTGGCCGCTTCGACCTCGACCGGGTGCCCCGCGCGTCCGACGGCCTGGGCGACGTCGACCGCGCCGGTGTCCGCGGCGTCCAGGTGCTTGCGCAGTTCCCGCAGTCCGGCGTGGACGGCCGGCAGCGCGGTCGCCGTCCCCCACGAACCCGCCGTGAGGTGCTGCGGCGCGAACCGGGTGTCGCCGACGCGGACTTCGACGTCGCCCACCGGGATACCGAGGTCCCCGGACACGAGCAGCGCGATCGCCGACCGGATGCCCTGGCCCATCTCGTGGCCGTCGACGCCGACCGTCACGCGGCCGTTGGCGTACGCGGTCAGGTGCGCGACAGCGGGCGCGACGTTGCCGGGGTAGTTGCCCGCGGCGACGCCCCAGCCGACGAGCGAACCATCGGCCGCGCGCATCGAGCCGGGCTCCGGGTTCCGGTCCGCCCAGCCGAACCGCTCGGCCCCGCGGCGGAGGCACTCGGCGAGGAACCGGGTGGAGAACGGCCGCCCGGTCACCGGGTCGGTCATCGTGTCGTTGGCCAGGCGCAGCGCGACCGGGTCCTGGCCGGTGGCGTAGGCCAGCTCGTCGACCGCCGACTCGAACGCGAACATCGCCGAGCTTTCGAACGGCGCCCGCATGTAGCCAGGCGTCTGCACGTCGGTCTGCACGAGCCGGTGCCGGCCCCGGAAGGCCGGGAAGCCGTAGAGCCGCGAGGTGACCTCGGTGTGCATCGCCGGGAACAGGTCGTGCCGCGACGTCTGCTGGTCGACCTCGTGGACGGCGGCGAGGATCTTGCCGGACTCGTCCGCGCCGAGCCGCACGCGGTGCCGCGTCGCGGGCCGGAAGCTGCCGTTGTGGAAGGTCTGGGTGCGGGCCAGCACGAGCTTGACCGGCCGCCCGAGCCGCCGCGCCACCAGGGCGAGCGGGCCGAGGTGCGGCTGGAGCGAGTTCTTCTGGCCGAAGCCGCCGCCGACGTACGGCGAGCGCACTTCGATGTGCGCGGGGTCGAAGCCGAGTTGCTGGGCGAGCCCGGCCCGGACCGCGGCGGCGTTCTGGGTGCCCTCGTGCACGACGAGCGTCTCGCCCCGCCACTCGACGACGGCGCCGTTCAGCTCCATCGGCACCGCGTGCTGCGCGGCGTGCTCGTAGGTGCGCTCGATCCGGACCGGGCTCGCGTCGACCGCCGCGTCCGCGTCGCCGACCTTGATGTCGGCGAGGAACGGCAGCGGGATCGCCTCTTCCTGGACCAGGGTGGTCGCGCCTTCGGCGTCGAGGTGGACGGCGAAGGGCTCGGGCTCGTACTCGGCGGTGACGAGCTCGGCGGCTTCGGTCGCGGCGACCAGGGTGTCCGCGACGACGAGCGCGATCGGCTGGCCGCGGTAGGCGATGTGGTCGTCCAGCAGCGGCTGCAGGCTCTGGAAGGAGAACCCGCCGCCCATGATGAACCCGGGCCCGCCCAGCTCTTCGGCGTCGAAGCGGGTCACGACGAGCAGGACGCCCGGCACGGCCTCGGCCGCCGTGGTGTCCACATGCGACACCCGGCCGCGGCCGGTTTTCGCCAGGGCGAGCGTGGCGTGGGCGACGCCGTCCGGGACGCGGTCGGTGCCGTAGGCGGCCTGGCCGGTGACCTTCTCGTAGGCGTCCACGCGGCGCGTGTCGGTCATCGGGTGGCTCTCTCCCCGGCGATGCGCACGGCGTCGGCGACCGTGCGGATGCCCAACTCGACTCGGAATCCGTTGTAGGTGCCGGGCCGCGCGCCGGCGAAGGCGATCTCCCCGGCGTGCCGGGCGGCTTCGGCGGTCAAGGGCGCGCCGCGCAGGGCGCGTTCGGCGTCCTCGGCCCGCCACGGCCGCGTGGCGACGCCGCCGAGCGCGACCCGGCAGTCCCCGATCACGCCGTCTTCGACGGTCAGCGCGACCGCGGCGGAGGCGAGCGCGAAGGCGTAGGACTCGCGGTCGCGGATCTTCAGGTAGGTGGAGCCGCGGCCGGCGGGCGTCGCCGGGACGCGGATCCGCAGGATCAGCTCGTCGGCGTCGAGGGTGTGTTCGCGCGCCGGGTCGTCGCCCGGTTCGACGTGCAGGTCCTCGAGGGCGACCGTGCGTTCGCCGCGGGGACCGACGACGTCGACGACCGCGTCGAAGGCGAGCAGCGCGACGGCCCAGTCGCCGGGGTAGGTGGCGATGCACGCGTCGCTGGTGCCGAGCAGCGCGTGGGTGCGGTCGTGGCCGTCCCGCGCCGCGCAGCCGCTGCCGGGTTCGCGCTTGTTGCAGGGGAACTCCGGGCCGCCGCGGAAGTAGCCGCACCGGGTGCGCTGCAGCAGGTTCCCGCCGACGGTGGCCATGTTGCGCAGCTGCTGGGACGCGGCCCGCCAGAGCGACTCGGACAGGGCCGGGTACCCGTCGCGGACGGCCGGGTGGTCGGCGACGTCGGCCATCCGGGCGCCGGCGCCGAAGGAAAGCTCGTCGTCGCCGGCGTCGATGGTGGTCAGCTCGGGCAGCCGGTGCACGTCGACGACGGCGGGCGGGGTCTCGATGCCGAGCTTCATGAGGTCGTAGAGCGTCGTACCGCCGGCGAGGACCTTCGTGCCGGGGACGGCGTCGCGGAGGGCGTCGACGGCGTCGGCGAGGCTGCCGGGCGCGACGTAGGCGAAAGGACGCATCAGCCCTCCTTCCGTGCGTCGGCGGTCTGCCGGACGGCGGCAACAATGCCGACGTAGGCACCGCAGCGGCACAGGTTGCCGCTGAGGTATTCGCGGATCTGGTCGTCGTCTTCCGCGTGGCCCTCGGCGATGCAGGCGAGGCCGGACATGATCTGGCCGGGCGTGCAGTAGCCGCACTGCAGCGCGTCGTTGTCGACGAAGGCCTGCTGCAGCGGGTGCAGCGCCCCGCCGGGGCCGGCGACGCCCTCGATGGTGGTGACATCCTGCCCGGCGGCCTGCACGGCCGGGGTCAGGCAGGAGACCACGCGACGGCCGCCGAGGTGCACGGTGCAGGCACCGCAGTGGCCCTGGTCACAGCCCTTCTTGGTGCCGGTCAGGCCGAGCCGTTCGCGCAGCACGTCGAGGAGCGACTCACGCGGATCGAGCTCGAGCCGGACGGCCTCGCCGTTGACGATGATTTCCGGAGTGGACACGCCGGCGACGCTAACCCGCGTCCGGGGCCCGGCGCTTTCCCGTGATTGCGATGGGAGGGGCCGTTTATTGCTGGTACCGCACGGCGGCCCGGTAGGCCGACGGCGACTGTCCGATTTGGGCCCGGAAGGCCGAAGCGAACCGGGAGGGGGTCGCGAATCCGCACGCCTGTGCGATCTCCGTGACGGAGAGCTCACCGCGTTCGAGGTGCCGGCAGGCCCGTTCCACCCGGATGCGGGTGAGGTACCGGTAGGGGGTCTGCCCGGTGGCGGTCTTGAAGACGCGCAGGAAGTGAAACGGGCTCAGCTCCGCGGCGGCGGCCATGTCCGCCAGCGACAGCGGCAGGTGGTGGTTGTCGCGGATGAACTGAACGGCCCGCCGCGTCCGCAGCTCGTCCCGCCCGAACTCGCGAGGCGCCGGCGCGGCGGCGTGCCGGGTGAGCAGGTGAACGGCGAGAAAGGTGGCGGCGGACTCGGCGTACAGCTCATCGGCCCCGGCGAGGGCGGCGGACCGGAGGGCCCCGATGACGGAAGCCAGCACGGGATCCTCGACGGAGAGGGCATCGGGCCGGCCGAGCCGGCCGGCGTCCCGGCCCCAGAGGTCGAGGGCGGTGCGGTCGACGAGGGCCCCGGGGAGGTGCACATGCGTGGTTTGCGTGCGATCGGCACCGCGCCAGCGGATCCGCGTCGGATGCCCGGGAGCGGTGAGCCCGATCGACCCGGGCCCGTAGTCCGCCCGCCGCCAGGTCGCGCCGTGCCGCGACTCGATGGTGTTGGAGCCTTGGTTGACGAGCACGAGGATTTGGTCATCGATGGCCGGAAGGTCGAGTTCGGCGGCTTCGGCGTTGTCGAGAAGCCGGACGAGCACCCCGGACCAGCCGTTGTCCCGGCGGCTGCACAACCGCACCCGGGCAGCGGCTCCCGGATCGAACGTCAAGGCTTCGGACACGCGACTCCTTCGGACCGACGTGCCGACCCTAACAGGGGGTTCGGATTTGAACCCTTCGGTAGATTCGGTCTGGGGACGGGAGCTGGTGCCTGGTTGGCTGCTCGCGGGCGGTATGACCGGCTGCGGCCGGCTCTGATGTGCGCAGTCTCGGCGGCTTGGCCGGCCTACGCCCGAGGCTGTGGTTGGAGTTGCGATGCTCGGCCGGCCTGGTTGGCTCTGGTTCGCGAAGTCTGGACCGACCTGGCTGACCGATGGCCTCGGCTCCGATCGGAGTTGCTGCACTTGACTGCCGTGGTCGGCTCTGGTGCGCAGAGTCCAAGTGGGGTTGTTGGCGTTCAGCCGGAGCCGCGGCCGGACTCGCTGCGCTCGGTAATTGGGCTTCAGCGCGCGGAGCCCTGTGGGCGCGGCGGGCGTTCACCGCGAGCGGCGGCCGAGGTGCTGCGCCCGGCTGGCGTAGTTGGTCCTGGTGCGCGGAGCCTGGCGGGCTCGGCCGATGCTCGGCGCGAGCGGCGGCCTAGCTACTGTGCCGGTCCGGCGTAGTTGGTTCTGGCGTTCGGAGCCAGGCGGGCTTCGCTGATGCTCGGCGCGAGCGGCGGTCTGAGGTGCTGTGCCGGGCTGGCGTAATTGGTCCTGATGCAGGGAACCTCAGTGAGCACGGCTGTTGCTTGACGCGGGCAGCGGTCTGAGCTGCTGCGCCAGACTGGCGCAGTTAGTCCTGATGCACGGAACCTAGTGGGCACGGCCGGTGTACAGCGCAAGCAGCGGATTGACTGCTCTGCCCGGCTGGCGTGTTTGGCTCTGGCGTGCGGGGTCTACGCCGGTTTGTTGGCGTTCAGTCGGAGCAGCGGCCAGAGTCGCTCGACCGGCGAATTTGGTTCTGGCGCGGGGAGCCTCGTGGGCTCGGCGGGCGTTCAGCGCGAACGGCGATCTGAGGTGCTGTGCCCTTAGCCGGTGCAGTGGTTGGAGTTTCCCCGTTCGGCGGGAAGTGCAGCTCGGGTTGACTTTGCCTTGGGAGATGAGCGGTGATGTGAGCCGACGCTTGGGCGGGTTTGTGATCTGGGCGTGGGTGTAGGCCCGTAGCCGTCTGGCTGCGGGCCTTTCCCGTGTTCGGTTATCTCATGCTGCGAAGGGCAGCGGGTCATGCAAGTTGTTGCGCCTGGGTTTTCGTTCCTTGTCCAAGAACGCTGGTGGCAGGAACTCGGGGAGGCCGTCGGCGGCGATGCGGACTTCCCAGCCGGAGCGGTGCAGGAGCCGGTGGTGGTGGGCGCACATCAACACCAGGTTGTTCAAATCTGTCCGGCCGCCCTCGGACCAGTGATGGATGTGATGCCCCTGGCAATGCCTCGGCGGGCGGTGGCAACCCGGGAACGCGCAGCCCCGGTCACGCAGGTAAAGCGCTCGGCGCAGGCCAGCGGAGATCAGGCGGCGGAGGCGACCCAGGTTCAGTGGCTCGCTTTTCTCGCCCAGCACCGCGGGGATGATCATGGCATCGCAGGCGTGGACCCGGGCCTCGGCCGCGGTTATGGTGCCGGTGTCGCCGAGGGTGGCCTGCCCGAGACCGGACTTGAGGTCGTTGAGGTGTACCGCGACCATGACGTGGGCTCGTTCGCCGGCCTGCATCGGCAGGTTCGGGGAGTTGAGGGCCAGGTCGATCGCGTCGGAGAAGGCGTCGCCGTAGCGTTCCTGCGGCGATCGCAGGTCGGCGCCTTCGCCGGTGGTAGTGCGGCGTTCGGCCAGCGCGTCGAGCAGGGCGCTGGCTCGGGTTCCCGTTTCGTCGTCGAAGCGGCCGTGCAGCTCCCAGACCCCGGTTCTTTTGCGGCGGAGGGACAGTTCGCGGTCGGGGATCGTGGGTTCGGTGGTGTCGGGTTCGGGGCCGTCGGGGTCGAGGTGGGCGATGATGCGGGCGCCCAGGGCGGCGACCTGTTTGTGGCCCGCGTCGGCGGCCAACCCCAGGAGGTGGTGTTCGGCGTCCTCGCGATGCTCGGGCGGGATCTGAGTCAGGGCACCGACGATGGTGTCGATCATCGGGTTGCTCAGGCGGCCTTCCGCGGCGGCAGCAGCGGTCGCGGGGGCGACGGTAGGGGTGCTGTCGAGGTGATGGCCGGGGTGGAGGGAGCGGGCGCGTTTGACCATCGTCTCCGCGGCGGACTTGGGGATGTCGGCCAGGTGCTCGAGCAAGCGCGCCACCGAGCGGTAGCCGAACAGCTCCATCACCCCGCGGGACTCGATCTCCACCAGCAACGCACCGATCGAAGCCTCGGCTGAACGCACCACGGTGAGCAGCGCGGAGATGCGATCGGCCAGCACCGTCGCATCCGTCTGCCACACCGCTTCCGTTGCCATACAACAAGGTTAGCCGAACCCGAACGCATGATCATCACACGATCAGGTGCCGAACACGACTCCAGCAGAGGCACCACTGCGTGGGGAATCGGCGCTCTCGCACCCAGCGGCGAAAGACCATGAGAAGCGCCGATTTCCCGCGCCCCGGCGAAGCCGTCGTCTTTAGAAAGCAAGCCCGCAAAGCATCGTAACCGTAGATCCACCCGTTGTCCCGCAACGGATCCCCCACCGCGAACGCCACCGTCTGGGAGATGGTTCACCTCCGCACGCCCATGGCTGACCTCCTGCAACCGCGTGGTCCGTGGCATCCGCAAAGCCTCGTACCGCCGCAAAGCCTCCTCTGAAGAAGCCGATGCCAAGCACTGAGCCAGCACCGCCGCGTCCTCGACCGACTGAGCGGCTCCCTGGCGGTGGACGATCCGACAACGCCCCACGACCCGGCGTCCCACCCGCGCGGATCAACTCGGCCAACCGCGGGTCCCAGCCCGAAAACTCGGCCAGGAACTCCTCGACCGTGGCCGTCGCCGTCCAGGACTCCACCGAATAGCCTCCCGCCGGGGCGAACGCCACCAAGTTGACCGGCCTGCCACCCGACACCGGGTAGTGCACCAAATGGTGCCCCGGCCCGATCCACAACGTCTGCGCGGGACGGCGGGCCAGAGGCGGCGCCTTCGACCGACACGCAGCGCCGCCCGATGGACCGTGTACGTACGCTCGCCGTACCACGCTTCGCACGGCACACCGCGTCGGCGGGCAACGCGTCCAGCTCACGCAGGAGACGCGCCAGGTTCGGCGCGACGACCAAGCCGGCCGACCCCCTTCGTACACAGTGGACCACAGCCCGGCCCGGCTCAGGAAGGCGGCGGTGGCGAGACCGCCGATCACGGCGATTTCCGTGCGGCCCGCGAGAATCCGGCGGCCCTCGCGGTCCTGGGAGTGACAGGACCAGGCGCGGGCCCGCGGCGCGACCTACAGTCGAGGCATGACCGACGAGCCGAACCTGCTGGGCGACCACCTCCGCGCCCGCCGCGAGCTGCTCACCCCCGCGCAGGCGGGCATCCCGGTCGGCGGCGTGCGGCGGGTGCCCGGCCTGCGCCGGGAAGAGGTCGCGATGCTGGCCGGCATCAGCGCCGACTACTACCTGCGCCTGGAACAGGGCCGCGACCGCAACCCGTCCCGCGCGGTGCTGGAGTCGCTGGCCCGCGTGCTGCAGCTCGACGACGACACCACCGCGTACCTCGTCAGCCTCACCGAAGCGAAACCCCGCCGGCCGCGCCGGCGCCGCAAGGAACGCGTCCCGCCGAGCACCGTCAAGTTCCTGGCCGCCCTGTCGCTGCCGGCGTTCGTCGAAGGCCGCTACCTCGACGTGCTGGCGGCGAACCCGCTCGCCGCGGCGATCTCGCCCCGCCTCGTCGCGGGCGCCAACCGGCTGCGGGACGTCTTCCTCGACCCGGCCGAGCAGGCGCTCTTCCCCGACTGGGAGCTCGCCACGCGGGACCTGGTCGCCGGCTTCCGCCAGTCGGTCGGGACCGAGACGCAGGACCCGCGGTTCATCGAGCTCGTCGGCGAGCTTTCGCTGGCCAGCCCCCGGTTCCGGGAGCTGTGGGCCCGCCACGACGTCGCGAACCGGCGGGGCGCGACCGTGCGGTTCGACCACCCGCAGGTCGGCGAGCTCGTGCTGAACCGGGAAAAGCTGCTGGTCAGCGAAGCCCCGGGGCTCGTGCTCGCCGTCTACCACCCCGACCCCGGCACGGACGCCGCGGACAAGCTCGCCCTGCTGGCCTCCGCGGCCCTTCCGGCCACCACCCGCACCACGACCGAACAGGAAAACCACGCATGAGCAAGCTCGCCCTCGTCACCGGCGCCACCTCCGGGATCGGGCAGGCGTACGCCGCACGCCTCGCCGCCGACGGCCACGACCTGGTCGTCGTCGGGCGGCGGCAGGACCGGCTGGACGCGTTCGCCGCCGCCCACACCGGCGTCAAGGTCCGCACGGTGGCCGCCGACCTGTCCACCGACGACGGCATCGACGCCGTCGCGGAGATCGCCGCCGCCGAACCGCTCGACCTGCTGGTGAACAACGCCGGCGTCGCGCACTACATGCCGCTGGCCGACCTGCCCGCCGCCAAAGCCCGTGAGCTGGTCAAGGTCAAGGTCCTCGCGCCGACCCTGCTGGCCCGCGCGGCCGTCGCGGGCATGCGGGAACGCGGCCGGGGCGCGATCGTCAACGTGGCGGGCATGATCGCTTTCAGCGGCCCGGCGCCGCACTCGCAGATGCCCCGCCGCGCGGTCTACGCGGGTTCGCTCGCCCACTTGGTCACGCTGTCGCAGACCCTCAGCGCCGAACTCGAAGGCACCGGCGTCCGGGTGCAGGTGGTGTGCCCGGGGGTGGTCGCGACGGAGTTCCACGAGCGCCAGGGCATGGACCTCAGCGCGGTCCCCCGGATGAGCGCGGCCGACGTCGTCACGGCGTCACTGCGCGGCCTGGAGCTGGGTGAGGTCGTGTGCGCACCGGGCGTCGAGGACACGAGCCTGCTGGAGACGGTTTTCCGCGCCGAGCTGGCCGCTTTCGGCGGCCAGAGCACGGAACTCGCCACCCGCTACCGGGACGGTCAGATCTCGTAGGTGACCTCGGCGAGCCCGACGTTGACGCTCTTGACCCGGATCTCCAGGAGCGACAACGTGTTCGCGGGCCAGCTCACCCGCGCGGTGGCGCCCTTGCCGCAGCCGAGTGACTCCCACGGCCGCGGCGAGCGCACGCTGGCCATCCGGCCGTCCACGCAGGCCCGCTGCTGCGTGCCGGCCTCCACGAACCAGGTGACTTCGAGGTAGCCGCGCCACTGCGGCGGGCTGGTGAAGCTGCACGACTTCGACACGGCCCCCCACTTCACGGGGAACCCGACCGCGGCACCGCGGCAGAAGACGTCCGAACGGCTCGCCGCGGCGGCCGGGGCCGCCGGCGAAGCCAGCGCCAGCAGGATGACGACCAGTACTCCCCAAGATCGTTTCATCGTTCGAGGCTAACGCCGCGGCACGCGTTTCCCCGTCACTCGAACGGTTCTTTCTCCCTCAAGGGACGACCAGAACCGGCCAGTGGCCCGCCCGGATGAGCTTCGTCGCGACCGAACCCGCGAAGCGGTGGCCGGCCTTCTGGGACGCGCCGACCACGACCGTGTCGGCCTGGCAGCGATCGGCCGTGTCGCGCAACGCCGTGTACGGGTCGCCGTATGTCTTCACCAGCGTCACCGCGATCCGCAGCTCCTCGGCCGCCGAACGCATCTGGTCGCGCAACTCGGCATACAGGTGCGTCGCCGTGTCGTGCTCCAGGACCGCTGCGACCGCCGGCCGCAGCGGGGCCAGCGGCGCGGGGCACGCCACGAACACGACGATGAGCCTGCTCCCCTGGCGGCGGGCCATGCCGAACGCGAAGGCCGCCGCCCGCATGGCCGTGTC
Organism: Amycolatopsis sp. MEPSY49; assembly: GCF_051337345.1. Taxonomy (NCBI): domain Bacteria; kingdom Bacillati; phylum Actinomycetota; class Actinomycetes; order Pseudonocardiales; family Pseudonocardiaceae; genus Amycolatopsis; species Amycolatopsis sp. MEPSY49. The sequence goes on from NZ_JBDLYJ010000009.1 coordinate 316,532, forward strand.
CGTGCCGTCGACGCCGGCCAGGATGGCCCGCGCCGGGGTGTCCCGGCGCGGGCCGAAGCGCTCCACAGTGGACTCGAACGCACCGGGGCCGCCCATCGCCGGCTCCCCTAGCCCACCACTGCGTCGGACGCCGGTTCGCCGGCCTGTTCCGAAACGTCGATGGTCGTGCGCAGCGTGATCGGCTTCAGCAGCAGCGCCGCGATCACCCCGACGACGGCCACCGCCGCGGAGATCAGGAAGATGTGCGCGGTCGCGTCGCCGTACACGGTGTGCACCACCGCCTGCACCTGCGGCGGCAGCGCCTTGAGGTTCAGCGCGCTGACCCCGCCGGTCGACGCCTGCCCTTCGGGCACGTGCAGCGCCGTGGCGAGGTCGGCGGAGACGCGGTTCGCCAGCACGGCGCCGAGCACCGAGACGCCGATGGTGCCGCCGAGCGAGCGGAAGAACGTCACCGACGCGCTCGCCGAGCCGAGGTCGCGCAGCGGGACGTCGTTCTGCACGGCCAGCACGAGGTTCTGCATCGTCATGCCGACGCCGATGCCCACGACGGCCATCGCGATCCCGACGATCCACAGCGGCGTGGCGTGGTCGACCATGCCGAGCCCGAGGAAGCCGAGCACCAGGACGATCGCGCCGGACACGATGTACGGCTTGATCCTGCCGGTGCGGCTGATCAGCCGCCCGGACACCGTCGAGGACACGAGGACGCCGGCCATCAGCGGCATGGTCAGCAGCCCGGCCTCGGTCGGGGTGTACCCACGGCCGATCTGGAAGTACTGGCCGAGGAACACCGCGCCGCCGAACATCGCCATGCCGACCGCGAGGCTCGCGATGATCGCGAGCGCGGGCGTCCGCTGGACGACGATGTGCAGCGGCACGACCGGTTCGCGGACCTTCTTCTCGACCACCACGGCGACCGCGAGCAGCACGAGCCCGGCCGCGACCATGACACCGGTCTGCCAGGAGATCCAGTCGAACGAGTTGCCGACGAACGACACCCAGATCAGCAGGACGCTCACGCCGGCGGCGATGAAGCCGGCGCCGAAGTAGTCGACCTGGACGTTCTCGCGGCGCACGGTCTCCAGCTTGAGGGTGCGCTGCAGCACGACGAACGCGAGCACCGCGATCGGCACGCCGACGAAGAAGCACCAGCGCCAGCCCAGCCACGGCACGTCCACGATCAGGCCGCCGAGCAGGGGGCCGCCGACGGTCGCGACGGCCATCACGGCGCCGAGGTAGCCGTTGTACCGGCCGCGCTCCCGCGGCGGGATGATCGCCGCGATCACGACCTGGACCAGCGCCTGCAGCCCGCCGACGCCGATGCCCTGGAACGCCCGCGCGGCGATCAGCTGCCCGGTGTCCTGGCTGAACCCGCTGATCATCGAGCCGGCCACGAAGATCACGATCGCGACCTGCACGAGGGTCTTCTTGTTGAACAGGTCCGCGAGCTTGCCCCAGATCGGGGTGGTGGCGGTGGCGGCCAGCAGCGTGGCCGTGACGACCCAGGTGTACTGCGTCTGCGTGCCGTTCAGCGAGCCGATGATCAGCGGCAGCGACGTCGACACGACGGTCGAGCTGATCATGGCCACGAACAGCGCGAGCAGCAGCCCGGACAGCGACTCCAGCACCTCGCGGTGCCGCATCGACCCGGACGAGTCGGTTCTATCGGACTTCATGGCATCCCTTCGCACGTTCCGGACCATCATTGCCCATTGGGCAAACTTGCACAATGGGCAAACTATTCCGGGGGTTACTCTGTGCGCATGGACACCCTCGACACGCTCCGCAGCCGCAAGAAGGCGGCGACGCGGCAGTCGTTGCACGAGGCCGCGCTGCGTCTGGCGATGGAGCGCGGGCTGGACGGCGTGACGGTCGAGGACATCGCGGACGCGGTGGGCGTCTCGCGCCGGACGTTCTCCAACTACTTCACGAACAAGGAAGACGCGATCCTGCACGCCGACCGGGAACGGACCGGCGTGCTCGTGTCCCTGGTCGAGCACCGGCCGGCCGAAGAGCCGCCATGGCGGGCGCTGCGGACGGCCAGCCGCGAGCTGTACCACGGGCGCGCGGTCCCCGACCGCGAATGGGTGGCCCAGCTGCGCCTGCTGAGGCGCCACCCGTCCCTGCTCGCGCAGCAGGCCGGCGACCAGATCGCCCTGGAGCGCGACTTGGCCGCGGTGCTCGTCGCGCGCGGCCACGACCTCGACGAAACCTTGGCGCGCCTGATGACGGCGACGTTCCTCGCGGCCGTGCGGACCGCGAGCGTGCTGTGGCTCGAGGGATCGGCGGACCAGCCGCTGCCCGAGCTGATCGACGAGCTGCTGGGCCGCGTCGAGTTCCGCTAGGGGCGGAACGCCTTCAACGCCGTCGCGACCAAGGCGTCCGCGTAGCTTTCGGTGAGCGGGCCGGTCCGCAGCAGCCAGCGCTGGTACAGCGGCGCGTAGAGCACTTCGAGCACCAAGTCGAGGTCGGCGTCGGCGGCGAGCTGACCCGCCTGCTGAGCGCTGCGCAACCGGTCCTTCTTGGCTTCGTCGACGGGGGCGGCGAGCCGCTCGTGGTAGAGCGCGGCCAGGTCCGGGTCGTTCGCGATTTCCGTGGTGAGCGCGCGGATCGGCGCCTCGAACGCCGGGTCGGCGAACTCGGCGACGGTCGCGCGCATGACCAGGCGCAGGTCGGCTTCCAGGTCGCCGGTGTCGGGCAGCGCGGCGACCGCGCCGGACGGGTCCGCGCTCAGTTCCAGGACCGAGTCGAAGACCACCGCGCCCTTGTTCGGCCACCACCGGTAGATCGTCTGCTTGCCGACGCCGGCGCGCGCGGCGATGGCGTCGATCGACACCTTCGCGTAGCCGAGCTCGACGATCAGCTCGCGGGTCGCCGCGAGGATCGCCTGCCGGGACCGTTCACTGCGCCGGGCCGCGTCGGGCTTCTTGGTGGCCATGGCGGGAGCCTAGCGCACGACGAGACGAACCGTTCCGTCTTGACACGCTGTGGCGAGCCAGGCAGACTCGCTGTCGCAAGACGAGACGAATCGTCTCGTGACGACACGACGGGGGTGCAGCCATGACGGCTACCGAGGATCAGGTCTGGTTCGTCACCGGGGCTTCGCGCGGCCTGGGCAGGGCCATCGCCGAAGCCGCGCTCGAGGCCGGCCACCGCGTGATCGCCGCGTCCCGGACGAAAGGCACGCTCGGAGACGGTCATTCCGGCCGGCTCGTGCACATCCCGCTGGACGTGACCGACCGCGCGGCCGTGTTCGACGCGGTGCAGCGCGCGGCCACCGTTTTCGGCTGGCTCGACGTCGTCGTCAACAACGCCGGGGTGATGCTCTACGGGATGGTCGAGGAGGCCACCGAAGAGCAGGTCCGCGCGCACTTCGACGTCAACTTCTTCGGCGCGCTCTGGGTCGCCCAGGCCGTGCTCCCCCACCTCAAGGGGGGCGGCCGGCTGCTGCAGGTGACGTCGATGGGCAGCGGCGGCGGGATGGCGTCGGTCGGGTTCTACGGCGCCGGCAAGGCGGCGCTCGACGCGCTGACCGAGGCGCTGGCCATGGAAGTCGAGCGCTTCGGCGTGCGCGTGACGAACCTGCAGATGGGCGGGTACGCGACCGAACTCTTCACGAGCGGCACGACGACCACCGCGCCCGACCCCGCCTACCAGGAGCTGCGCGACGAGCTGGCGGAGATGTGGGGCGACGACGCCGGGCCGGCACCGGAGACGGCCGCACCGGTCGTGCTGCGGGTCGCCACCATGGACGAACCGCCGCGACGGCTCGTCGTCGGCGGCGCGTCGTTCGACATGGTCCGGGAGCTGGCCCGGCTGCGCGCGGAGCAGTACGCGAAGTGGGAGGACCTCAGCCGGCAGGCACCCGGCTGAGGTCCTCCCCGGCTCAGCCCAGGCCCTGCTGCGAGAGCCAGTCCTTCGCCACGTCCGCGGCCTTCTCGCCGTCGGAGTCGACGCGCTTGTTCAGGTCGCGCATCCCCTCCGTCGTGAGCTTCGCGCTCACCGCGTTGACCGCGGCCGCGAAGTCCGCGCCGCGCTCGTCGAGGACCTTCTTGGTGACGGCCGGGACGACGTTCTCGGTCGGCACCATGGACAGGTCGTCTTTCAGCGCGACGTACTTCGGGTCACCGGCCAGCGGGCTCACCGAGTCGACCGGGATGACCGTGACACCACCGGAGTCGAGCTGCTGCACGCGCGGCCCGAGCTCCTGGACGGTCTGGAACGTCGCGTTCGTCAGCTTGTAGACGTCGGTGAAGCCCTTGAAGCACGTCAGGCGCTTCTCGCACTCCGGCCCACCGGCCAGCACGACCTTGTCGAGCTTCTTCAGGTCACCGATGGTCGTGAGGCCCTTCGACTGCGCGAGGTCGGCCTTCACGATGTAGGTGTTCTTGTCCTCGGCCGCCGCGTAGTCCAGCAGCGAGACACCGCTGGGCTCCAGGAGCTTCGCCAGCTGCTCGTGCTCGCCCTTGGCGTCCTTCACCGGGTCCTTGCCGAACCCGGCGGCGATCGCCGAGCCCTGGTACTCCGGGATGAACTGCAGCTCACCGGACTTCAGCGACGGGTAGATCAGCTCCCGCGAGCCCAGGTTCAGCTTCCGCGTCACCGGGTAGCCCTTGGCCTCCAGGGCCTGGGCGTAGATCTCCGCCAGGATCTGGCTGTCGGTGAAGTTGAAGGACGCGACGACGATCGGCGCCCCGCCCTTGCCCGCCGCGGCGGGCTTGTCGTCCCCACCGCCGCACGCCGTCAGGCCCAGAGCGGCCACCGCCACCAGCGCGGCCACTCGGATGTTCCGGGTCCAGCCCACGTCCCACACTCCTCAATCACGATCGACGGTCAGGACCCTAACGAGACCCACCGACAGAAACCACATCCTGGGATTCACCCGGCGAGGTGCGCACGCAGCGTCGAGCCGGCGTACTCGGTCCGGTACCGGCCCTTGGCCTGCAGGATCGGCACGACGTGGTCGACGAACGCGGCCAGCTCGTAGGGCAGCGTCGAGCCCATGATGGTGAACCCGTCGACGGCGCCGGCGTCCTGCCAGGTGAGCACGTGGTCGGCCAGCTGCTCGGGTGTGCCCACGAAGTGGACCTGCCCCGCTCCCCCGGTCACCTTCTGCGCGATCTCGCGCAGCGACGCCTCGGGACGCTCCCGGGCCGCCGCGGCGAGTTGCTGCAGCCGCGAAGAGCCGCCCTCGGCCCGCAGCTCGGCGGGCAGCGGCGCGTCCGGGTCGAACGCGTCCGGGTCGAGGCCCGCGGTGTAGAGCGCGTTCTGCCAGCGGAACTCCGGGCTGGCCAGCTCTTCGAGCCGCTCGGCCCGGGCCTTCGCCTCGGCTTCGGTGCCGCCCAGCGTCACCATCAGCGCGGGCAGGACTCGCACCTGTGCGGGGTCACGGCCGGCCGCGCCGACCTGGGCGTCCAGCTCGGCGCGGAACTTCACCGCCGCCTCCAGCGACGGCGGCCCGGAGAACACCAGCTCGGCGTACCGGGCGGCGAGCCCGATCCCGGCGGCCGACTGCCCCGCCTGGACGAGCACCGGGCGCCCCTGCGGCGACCGCGGGAACGGCAGCACACCTTCGACGTCGTAGAACCTGCCGTGGAACCGCGGCGCGTGCAGCTTCGAGCGGTCGGCCCACACGCCGTTTTCGCGGTCGCCGACGATCGCGTCGTCGTCCCAGCTGTCCCAGGCCCGGGTGACGACGTCGACGAACTCGTGGGCGCGCTCGTACCGGTCGGCGTGGTCGGGGTGGGCCTTCTCGCCGAAGTTCGCCGCGGCCAGCGAGGTGATGGTGGTGACGATGTTCCAGCCGGCGCGGCCGCCGCTGAGGTGGTCCAGCGTGGCGAACCGGCGGGCCAGCTCCCAGGGCTTGTTGTAGGTCGTCGAGCCCGTCCCGATCAGGCCGATCTTCTCGGTGACCGCGGCCAGCGCGGACAGCACCGAGATCGGGTCGAACTGCGTCTGCGGCAGGTGCGTGACGCGGTACTCGGCGATGGCGATGTTGTCGGCGAGGAAGATCGAGTCCATCAGGCCGCGCTCGGCGGTCCGCGCGATGTCCGCGTAGTACGGCAGCCCGAGCACGCCGCGGACGTCGTCCTCGACGACCCGCCACGCGGACTCGTGGTAGCCGTTCGGCCAGATGAAGGCGTTGAAGTGCAGGGACTTCCCGGTCACAGTGAGGCTCCTTCGATGCGGCCCGCCGCGTCGGCGGTGGTGCGGCCGTGGACGGCGGGGCGGCCGCCGTACGGGTCCTGGTCGGTCCACAGTGCCGTCGGCGCGGCCGCGCGGACCACCGGCACGACTTCGGCGGCGAAGCGCTCGAGCATGGCCAGCTGCTGCTCGTGCGGGATCATGGTCGGCAGGCTGAAGGACTGCAAGTCGTGCCCGAACGCCTCGTGCCACCAGAGGATCTTCTCGGCGATCTGCCGCGGGCTGCCGACCAGCACGGGCCCGCGCGCGATCGCGTCGTCGATGGTCGGGAACTCCATCGCGTTGCCCGGCGTGTGGTTGCCCGGCTGGTTGAAGAACTCGACGATCTTTTCGTAGGTCGGACCGAACGCCTCCCGCGCCTCCTGGGTGGTGTCGGCGAGGTAGAGGAAGCCCGCTCCGGCGCCGACGAAGGCGAACCGCGGGTCGTGGCCGTGCTCGGCATACAGCTTGCGGTAGTGCTCGATCAGCACGGTGTAGTTGTCACGCGGCTGGATCGCGTTGGCCGAAAAGAGCGGATCACCCCACTTCGCCGCCAGCTCGGCCGAGGTCAGCGTGGTCGCCGAGCCGTGCCAGACGCGGGGCGCGCCGGCGAACGGGCGCGGCAGGCTGGTCACTTCGGTCAGGGGGCCGCGAAAACGTCCTTCCCAGGTGACGTCCTCTTCGCGCCAGAGCCGGCGCAGCAGCTCGTACTTCTCGGCGAGCGCGGCCCACTGGTCGCCGTTCTCGATCCCGAACATGGGCAGCTGGCGCAGCTCGTTGCCCTTGCCGATGACCAGCTCGAGCCGGCCGCGGGAGAGCTGGTCGACGGTGGCGTAGTCCTCGGCGACCCGCAGCGGGTCGTGCACCGACAGGACCGAGACGCCGGTCTGGATCCGGACCCGGCTCGTCGTCGCGGCGATCGCGCCCAGCAGGACGGTGACGCCGCTGCTCAGGAAGTGCCCGGCGTGGCGTTCCCCGAGCGCGACGGCGTCGAAGCCGAACTCCTCCGCGTACCGCGCGGACGTCAGGGCCTGGGCGAAGCGCTCGTCGGTGCGGACCCGGCGGCCCGTCACCGGGTTGGTCAGGTGGGGCAGGATGTCCAGGACCTGGAATCTCATGGCGTGGCTCTCCGTGCTCTCCGGGCTCGCGTCGTCCCCGGTCAAACCGGATCATCGCGAGGCTATTCCCGGACGGGGCCGCGTTCCACATGGTGAGCGGTGGCCGGCCGAAGTGTCCAAAGTGGTCAGTGCACCGGGACCTGGTGCCGTCAGAAGGACCGGCGGCGGGCGTGCGCCACCCAGCGTCCGGCCACGCGGTGCACCTCGACGTCCCGCTCGTAGCAGTCCGACAGCCCCGGCCCGGTCAGCACTTCTTCGATCGGGCCCGCGGCCGTGACCCGGCCGCGGCGCACCAGGAGCGCGTGGGTCGCCGTGGCCGGCACCTCCTCGAGGTGGTGGGTCACGGTGACCGTCGCCAGCTCGGGCTGGGCGCGCGTCAGGTTCTCCAGCGCCAGCAGGAGGTCCTCGCGGCCGGGCAGGTCGAGGCCGGCGAACGGCTCGTCCAGCAGGAGCAGCAGCGGGTCGGCCATGAGCGCCCTGGCCAGCCGGACGCGGGCGCGCTCGCCCTGGGAGCACACCCGCACCGGACGGTCGGCCAGCTCGGCGCACCCGACCAGGTCCAGCAGCTTCGCCGCCCGGTCGCGCAACGCGTCGTCGTAGCGCTCCCACAACGGCAGCACGCTGCCGCTGTGCCCGGTCAGCACCACGGTGTGCGCGGTGTGGTTCTCCGCGTCGGGCAGCCGCTGGTTCGCGCCGACGAACCCGATGTGCGTCCGGACGTCGCGCAGGTCGACCGTGCCCATCCGGTGGCCGAGCACGACCGCCCGCCCGGCGCTGGGGAACCGCTGCGTCGAGGCCACGGACAGGATCGTCGACTTGCCCGCGCCGTTGCGGCCCAGCACGACCCAGCGCTCGCCGTAGCCGACGTGCCAGTTCACCCCCGAGACCAGGGGCGTCCGGCCGACGCGGACCTCGACGTCGGCGAGCGCGATCGCGGGGCCGTCGAGGTTGGGCTGGACGAAGACGGGTTTCACAAGATCGACCGTACCGGCCCCCCGCCCGTGACCTGCGTCACCTCGGTCGCCGCCGCCGGAACCCGTTCGCCGGCCCGTGAGAACAGCAGATGACACTGGGCGCAGCGAAAGGCGGGCGATGACCCCGGAAGACACCGAAGCCGACGACGACGCGAGCGTGATCGGGCGGTCGCGGACGGAACCGAGCCTGTTCGCGGTCATCTTCGACCGCCATTCGCGGCACATCCACCGCTACCTCGTCCGGCGGCTCGGGCCGACCGCGGCCGACGACGTCCTCGCCGACACGTTCCTCGTCGCCTTCAGCAAGCGGGCGAAGTTCGACCTCGCCCGGCCGGACGCGCGGCCGTGGCTCTACGGCATCGCGACGAACCTCGTCTCGCGGCAGTGGCGGTCCGAGGTGCGCGAACTGAAGCTCCGCCAAGCCGTCGGGCCGCCCGACGTCGACGCCGGGCACGCCGACCGCGTCGCCGAGCAGGTCACCGCCCAGGCCCTCGGTGCCGACCTCGACCGGGCGCTGGCCAAGCTGCGCCCGCGCGAGCGGGACGTCCTGCTGCTCGTCGCCGCGGAGGGGCTGGGCTACCAGGAGGTCGCCGAAGCCCTCGCCATCCCCGTCGGCACCGTCAAGTCGCGGCTCAACCGGGCCCGCGGCCGCGTCCGCGCCGAGCTCGACGCCCTCGACCTCGTGAAGGAGACCGCCAGCCATGGATGACCTCGACCTGATCCGCGAGCGCGCGCAGGCTGTCGGCTTCGCGCCGGCGGAGCAGCTCGCCCCCGCCCGGGAACGGCTGCTGGCCGCGGCACGCGGCGAACGACCGCACCGGTCCCGCCGCTGGTTCTGGGCCGCCGGCACCGCGATCGGCCTGGCCGCGGCGATCACCGCGGTCGTCGCGCTCGCCCCGGCCGACCGGGTGGGCATCGGCGCCGGCGTCGCGCACGCCGACCCGGTCAAGGTGCTGACCGAGGCGGCGAGCGCGGCGCTGCGGGAACCGGCCACGCCACCGCGGCCGGACCAGTTCCTGTACGTGAAGACGGAGTACCCCGACCACCACGTCCGCGAGATCTGGCTGTCGGTCGACGGCACCCGCGACGGCCTCTTGGCCAAGGACACCCCGCTGCCCGGCTGCCACGACGGCAAGGCCCCGTACTCCGGCCCGTACGACCCGAAGAAGAAGGGCACCCTGGAGGACTGCCGGCCCACCCCCGCCTACCGCGCGGACCTGCCGACGACCGCCGACGCGATGCTCGCCTACCTGCGCACCATCCCCGGCGGCAAGGACAGCGTCAGCACGATGGGCAAGAACGTGCTGGGCCTCGTCGGCGAGCGGGCCCTCACCCCCGCCTCCTACGCGGCCGTCTACCAGGCCGCGGCGAAGGCACCGGGGCTGAAGGCGCTGGACCACGTCACCGACGGCGCCGGCCGGCCGGGCGTCGGGATCACGTTTCCGGTGCCCCCGGGCTCCTCACCGGAGGCGCAGCCGATCGTGCTGGTCTTCGACGCCACGACGTACCAGTTCCTGGGCACCGAGGACAGCGCCGTGACCGTGAAGACCTTCGTCGACGAGGCGGGACAGCGGCCCTAACCGGTGACGCGGTCGTGGAAGGTCGCGAACGCCGACACCGGCTCGCGGGTGGTGCGGTGGGCCCCGAGCCGGTGGTCCTCGTCGGCGTACCCGAGCGCGATCCCGCAGACGACCACGTGGTCGGCCGGCACGTCCAGGTGCCGGCGCAGGACCGGGTGGTAGTCGATCAGCGACGCCTGCGCGCACGTGTGCAGCCCGGCTCCGCGCGCGGCGAGCATGAGCCCCTGCAGGAACAGGCCGGCGTCGACCAGCGCGCCGCGCAGGGGCAGCTTGCTGACGGTGAGGACCATGCCGACCGGCGCGCCGAAGAAGTCGTAGTTGCGCCGGTGGTGGGCGAGGCGGCCGGCGGTGTCGCCGGGCTCGATGCCGAGCGCGTCCCGGTAGAGCCCTTCGCCGAAGCGGCGACGGCGGGAGCGGAACGGCTCGGGCCACTCGTCGGCGGCGGGCTGGTAGCCGAACTCGCTCGCGGCCCGGCGGCCTTCGTCGTGCGCGCGCAGCAGGTCCGCGCTCAACGCCCGCTTGGCCGCGCCGGTCAGGACGTGCACCCGCCACGGCTGGCAGTTGGAGTTGCTGGCCGAGCGGGCCGCCAGCGCCAGCAGCCGCTCGATCTCCGCGCGGGGCACGGGATCCGGCCGGAACGCGCGGCAGCTGCGGCGGGTCAGCAGCGCGTCCTCGACGGTGGTGCTCACTCGGCCGGCGGGGTGATGTCGTAGGAGATGCGGCCCGCGGGCAGGTAGAACAGGGCGATCAGCGCGCCGCCCTTCACCTCCGGGTAGTGGTGGCTGCCGGGCCCCGGCGCGGTCCAGCCCGGGCCGCTCCAGCCGCGCGGGCCCATCAGCCGCGCGCCCGGGTCGAGCGGCACGACGAGGTTGAGCTCGCCGTAGGGGTGCTGGTGGTACTGGCCGCGGTAGGGCTCGACGCTGTCCATGTAGACGGCGGTGACGCTGAAGTAGTTCAGCACGTCCTGGGGGTCGGCGATCCGGCTGCGCCGGTACTTCGGGCCGTCGACTTCGATGTTCGCCGCCCAGCCGTCCCGGACGCCGTCGGTGATCATCCGGGCGAGGTCGTCGTAGAGCGGGCTGCCGGGGCCGTGGTTCGTGTTGAGCCAGGTCTCCAGCTCCCCGCCCGCCGTCCGGTTCTTGACGGCGTCGAGGAACGGGATGCTGCGGTCGATCAGCTGCTGGGCGGTGGTCATCGGGGGCTCCTTCCGTGGTGCCCCGAAGGTAGGCCGATGTTTCGTTACAGTCAAGTATCGTAACTTAACAGCCAGAGGACGTAACGTATCCGCTACGCTCCCGGTATGGCAGCAGCAGATGCCTCGCGACCCGGGGGCCGGCCCCGCGACGCCGCGCTCGACGAGGCGATCATCCTCGCCACCCGGGAGCGGCTCGTCCGGGACGGCTACTCGCTCATGACCATCGGCGACATCGCCGCGGACGCCAAGGTCAGCCGCCCGACGCTGTACCGGCGGTGGAGCACGAAGTTCGAGCTGGTCGTCGACGCCCTCGACTACGGCTTCCGCAAGCAGCGGGACAGCTACGCCGTGGACCTGGCCGGCCTCGCGCCACGCGAGGCGTTCGCCGAGGCCGTCCGGCGGCTGGACCCCGCGTACTTCAACCCGGACGCCATGGTCCTCATGGGCAACTTCGCCGGCGAGGCCATCCGCACGCCGGAGCTGCTCGGGATCCTCCGCGAGCACGCCGTCGAACCGCGGGTCACGCTCGTCGAGAACGTCCTGACGCAGCTTCAGGACAGCGGTGCCGTACGGGACGACATCGACAAGCACACCATCGCCACGCTGTGCTTCGGCAGCTACTTCGCCGCCTTTTACCGGGGCGACGGCCGGGACGAGATTCCCGAAGCGGTCGTTTCGGTGCTGTGGCCCGCCATCGCGAAGGCACCTCGCAAACGCAAGTGAGCTCCGCGCGCAACCATTCCGGGCTCCCATCCGTGCATTAGAGGTGTGAGGACGACTTCGGATCGACGGCGCCGCTTCCGCGCGCGGGCCGTGACCCTGGCGGTGCTGGTGGGGGCCGGTATCGCGGGCGCGGGCGCCGTCATCGGCACGCCGGCCGGGGGACCCGCGCTGGCCTCGGGCCCCGGCGGCCACCACCTGCCCGACGCCACCGCGCTGGGCCGCAGCCCGGCTCCCGCCCCACCGAGCCCGGCGCCGGCGCCGATCCTGCCGTTCAACGCGAAGCTGACGTCCGCGGACATCCCGGTCCCCGGTGGAGGCGTGCGCGACGGCGCCTGCAGCGGCTCGCTGGTCGCGCCGCAGTGGGTCGTCACGGCCGGGCACTGCTTCCACGACCTGAAGGACGCCCGGATCGGCGGCCGGCCGCCGTACACGATGACCGTGACGATCGGGCGGCTCAAGGACACCGACCCCGGCGGGCACACGGCCGTGGTCGTCGACGTCCGCCAGTCGCCGGTCAACGACCTCGCGGTGGCGAAGCTCAGCACACCCGTGGCCGGCATCGCGCCGGTGACGCTGGCCTCGACCCGGCCGAAGGTCGGCGAGGAGCTGCAGTTCGCGGGCTGGGGCTCGCACTCGGCGACCGTGCTCGGCCCGTCGGACCACCTCAAACGCGGCCGGTTCCGGGTTTCCGGCATCGCGCAGTCCACTTTGGAGGCACTGCCGATCGGCACGCGCACGGTGGACAACGGCCCGTGCCCGGAGGATTCGGGCGGCCCGTTCTTCGTTTCGGACGACGGCGACCGCAGCGGGACCCTGGTGGCCATCGTGAACACCGGGCCGCCGTGCCCGGGCCCGGGTGCGGAGACGATCGCGCGGGTCGACGTCGTGGCGGACTGGATCCGTGAGCAGACCGGCTGACCGCCGTCGGTCCTCCGCGCGGGGCGCGGTGCCCCGCGCGGAGACACTGCGTGTCGAACCGGTTGTCGTGACTGGCATTTCGACGGCACCGGGCGCGGGACGTGGCCGCCGCGGAGGTGCGCCTGGAGGCGCGGGGCCGGGCTGTGCTCGCTCACCGGCCGCGATCAGGGCAGGCGGCCTGCGCCGGAAGCCCCGGTGCCGTCACCACATCACCCCTTTCCCGCTCGTTACCGGCAACTGACGACTGTGGCCGGCGGAGAACGCTCCCGCCGCGGGCACTTCCCGGCCCGGGCCCGGACGCGCGGGGGCCGCCGCGACCGGGTGCGGCCGGCGGACGGGTGGGACGGGCCCGAAGCGCGCGGTGGCGGAGACGGCTTCGGCGGCGGGCCGAAGTTCGCGGCCACGATGGCTTCGAACTCCGCCTCGAGCCACGCGGGGTCCGCCAGCACCAGGTCGGCGAACCCGCCTGCCGAACGAACGGTCATCGTCTTCCACTCCCCGGATCGTCTCGCGATATCACCAGGTCATGTCCTGCGCTTCACTATTTTCTATAGCAGCCACCGCAGGTTCTTTCAAGCCCCCGCGCGAGATAATCCGAAAGCCCTACTGCGCCCCTTCGGCGCGGCGGACCGTCACCGCCGGGGCCGCCCCGAGCGACGGGACCGGACCGAACCAGTCGAGGCACACCACCATCGAGTCGTCCTCGGCCTGGCCGCCGCGCCGGCGGCCGGACAGCTCGCGCAGCACCGCGCCCGGGACGTGCGCCGCCGGGAGGTCGGCCGTCGCCGTGACCGCTTCGGCCAGCTCGCGGTCGCCGTAGTGCTCGCCGTGCGGGCCGAGCGCGTCGTACACGCAGTCGCTCACGAAGACGTACCGGTCGCCTTCGGTCGCCTGGAAGCCTTCGGACTCGTAGAGCGTGCCGTCGAACGTGCCCAGCGGGAGCTGCTCGTCGAAGAACACGCGCTCGGCCTTGCCGTCGCGCAGCCGCCACAGCCGCGGGGAACCGGCGTCGACCACCGACACCGCGCCGGTCGCGAGGTCGAACTCCAGCAGCAGCGCCGCCACGTGCTGGGCCCCGCGGTAATGCGCGTAGACCGCCTGGTCGGCCAGTTCGGCCTGCGCGTCGAGCGGGATCCCGGCGCGGCGGGCGTTGCGCAGCGCGTTGATCGCCAAGTTGGTCAGCAGCGCGGCTTCGCTGCCCTCCCCCATGCCGTTGATCAGCGTGACGGCGAGCTTGCGCGCGGACGCCGACCAGTCGAAGCAGTCGCCGTAGATGGCGTAGGCCGGTTCGAGCTGGCCGCCGAGCGCGAACTCCGGGCGGGTGCAGGCGCGGCCGGGCAGCAGCTGCCACTGCATCTCCGCCGCCAGCGTCAGCCGGGACGACCGCCGCGCCTGGACGTAGAGGTCGGTGTCGCGGTCGGCGACGAACAGCTCGTGCGCCACCGCCTCGGCGAACCGCTCGAGCTCGGCCCACACGGACGGCTCCGGCTCCGCCGGCAGGGTCACCGCGAGGACGCCGAGCCGGTCGCCGCGGACGCTGACCGGCAGGTACCCGGTGACGCCGTCGCCCGCGGAGTCGAACGTCGCCGCCTGCGCGACGAACGCGGCCCCCGGTGTCGTGCCCGTCACCGGGATCGGTTCGGTGGTGTAGGGCTCCCGGCCGACCCGGCACAGCTCGGTCAGCGCGTAGTCGGCCATCAGCAGTTCGACGGCCGGCGCGCCGAAGTGCTCGCGCAGCGCCGAGCGCAGCGCGGCCGGCAGGTCGTGCGGCGGGACGTCACGCAGGAGCCGTTCCACCGCCAGGGATCTGTCCAACGCCCGCCTCCTGCTCACCGTCCACCGTGCGCACGCCGGCGCCGGCCGGACGGGTCAGCGCCGTCCCGGCGGGCCGGTCCACGGCGAGTCGCGTGAGCCGTGCTGCCGGTTCAGCATAGAGATGCCAGAGTGGAGGCCGTGGATCGATCCCGCGAGCAGGCCGCCCCGGACGGGGCGGCTGCCGAGTCGACCCTCGCCGAGTTGTTCGAGGCGGTGTTCGAGCGCGGGCGGGACGTGTCGCCGCGGCCGCTCTCGGTGGCGCAGCTACGCGCGGTCGTCGCGCTGGACCGCCACGACGGCGTCAACCTGCGGGAACTGGCCGAACAGCTGGATTCGACGCCGCCGCTGGTGAGCCGGCTCTGCGACCGGCTCGAGGCGGTGGGCTTCCTGGAACGGCTGCCCAGCGCGCGCAGCAGGCGGGAGCTGTCGCTGCGGCTGTCCGACCGCGGCCGCGCCTACCTGCGGGACCTGCGGGCCCGGCGCCGCGAGAACGTCGAGGCGCTGCTGGCGAAGATGACCCCGGCGGGCCGGGCCGGGCTGGCCGCCGGGCTGCGCGAGTACCGCGCGCTCGCCGACGGCGAGTCCGCCGGGATGCCCTGAACCCCTCGTTGTATAGTCGGAATAATTGTTGTTGCATGACAACAGTCATCCGGCGTACAGCAGCGCGCGCCCCGAGGGTCGAGGAGGGGTTCGGTGCTGGGCACGGACGAAAGCCAGGTCCGGGAAGTGCTGGCGCGGATGCTGGCCGAGGACCAGGCCACCTTGGTGCGCGACTGGGCCGGGCAGCAGGCGGGCGCCGGTCCGGAGAGCGGTCCCGAGCTGCGGCGCGAGGCGACCGGCCTGCTGGAAGCCCTGCGCGGCGCCGTCGGCGGCACGCTGCCGGTGGCGCGGATCGTCGAGCAGGACCCGGCGGTGCGCGACGCGCTGACGTCGTGGTCGGAACGCCGGGCGCGCGTGGGCGCCGAGCCGTCGGCCACGGCGATGGCGATGCTCGCGCTGAAGCGGACGATGCTGAGCTCGATCGAGCGCCACACCGAGGACTCCGCGCTGCGCTACCGGGCGGCGCTGCTGGTCAACGAGCTGCTCGACAGCGCGGGCGTGCTGACGTTCGCCGTGTACGCGAGCGGCCGCGAACGGATCATCCGCGAGCAGCACAGCCAGGTGCTCGAGCTGTCGACGCCGGTCCTGCGGCTGTGGCGCCACGTCCTCGCGGTCCCGCTGATCGGCACGCTCGACAGCGCCCGCACCCAGGTCGTGATGACCAGCCTGCTGGAAGCGATCCAGGCCCACCAGGCGCGGGTCGCGATCATCGACATCACCGGCGTCCCCACCGTCGACACCGCCGTGGCGCAGCACCTGCTGCAGACCGTCGGCGCGGTCCGGCTGATGGGGGCCGAGTGCGTGGTCAGCGGCATCCGCCCGTCGATCGCGCAGACCATCACCCAGCTGGGCATCGACCTCTCGCACATCGTCACCCGCGGCTCGCTCGCCGACGCGCTGGCCACCGCGATCCGGCTCATCGACGAGGGCACCCGCTCGGACGGGGTGACCGGGTGAACGCCGGCCTGCCGATCCTCCGGCTCGGCGACATCCTGCTCACCGGGCTGCCGAACGACCTCGACGACAAGACCGCGCTGGCGTTCACCGACGAGCTGACCGAGCGGATCGCGGCCGAGGGCATCCGCGGCGTCATCATCGACATCTCCCGGCTGGAGATCGTCGACTCGTTCGTCGCCCGCGTGCTCATGCAGCTGGCGGGCACCGGGCGGCTGCTCGGCGCGCGGATGATCGTGGCCGGCATACGTCCCGCCGTCGCGCTGACCCTGACCGAGCTCGGGCTGCGGCTCACCGGCGTCACGACCGCGCTCGACGCCGAGCAGGCCATGGAGCTGCTGGGCTGGCGCCGCCCCGCCGAAGAGGCGCCCCATGCGCCCTGACGAGCGGATCGGCGAGGAGCACGACGTCCACCCGGTGCGGGTGGAGGAGGACCTGCTCGCCGCCCGCCACGCCGTGCGGGCCGGCGCGGTCGCCGCGGGCTTCTCGATCGTCGACCAGACGAAGATCGTCACCGCGGCCAGCGAGCTCGTCCGCAACGCCTACCTCCACGGAGGCGGGGGCACCATGACCGTCGGCGTCGTCGGCGACGCCCGCGGCCGCGTCGGGCTGCGGCTGGAGGTGCGCGACGAAGGTCCGGGGATCGCCGACGTCGAGCAGGCGATGACCGACGGGTTCAGCACCGGCGCCGGGCTCGGCCACGGCCTCGGCGGCACCCGCCGCCTGGTCGACGACTTCCACCTCGACACCGCGCCCGGCCGCGGCACCACGGTCACCGTCGTGCGCTGGAAACCGTGACCGCGACCGTCGCCGCGCCGACCCACCGGATCCGCGTCGACCACCCGAGCGCCGCGTACGCCGCCGCCCGGGTCGCGCGCGAAGCGGCGCACGACGCCGGCCTGCCCGACGTCCTCGCCGAACGCGCCGCGGTCGTGGCCGCCGAGCTGGCCGGCAACATCGACAAGCACACCCGCGGCGGGTCGGTGTTCGTGCAGCGGTCGCTGACCGGGCGCGGCATCGACGTGCTGGCCGCCGACGACGGCCCGGGCATGGCCGACCTCGAGCACTGGCTGGTCGACGGCAACACGACCACCGCCACGCTGGGCACCGGCCTGGGTGCGGTGAAGCGGATGGCGACCGGGTTCCGGATCACGTCCTCGCCGGCGGCCGGGACGCTCGCCGCCGCCCGCGTCCTCGACCCGGCCGGACCGGCGTTTTCGGGCTCGGCCGGGCACTTCCGGCTGCCGCGCGAGGGCGAGGAGTTCTGCGGCGACGCCATCGCGCTGGCCGAGGTGACCGGCAGCCGCACCGCGTGCGTCGCCGACGGGCTCGGCCACGGCCCGGACGCCGCCGAGGCCGCGGACGCCGCCATGCGCGTGTTCACCGAGAACCCGGACCGGCCGCTGCCGCACCAGCTGACGAACATGCATCGCGCGCTCCGCACGACCCGCGGCGCCGCGGTCGCGCTGGTGCGGGTCGCGCCGCACCGGCTCGAGTTCTGCGGCGTCGGCAACGTCAGCGGCGCGACCGTCGGCGGCGCGTCGCGGCTGCTGCTCAGCACGCCCGGCATCGTCGGGTTCTCGCTGCCGGCGGCCCCGGTCCGGCAGCTCACGCTGGCCGGCGACGAGGCCGTCGTGCTGCACACCGACGGCGTCGGCAGCGGCTGGCGCGGTCCCGGGCGGCCGGCGGACGTGCTGCTGTTCGCCGCGGACGTCGCCCACCGCTACCGCAACCCGCGCGACGACGCCGCCCTGCTCGCCCTCGACCCGGTCCGCCCCGGCTGATGCCCGGCGACCTCCTCCGGCTCCGGCGGCGGCTGCGCACCGCCTGCGGCGAGGCCGGCGTCCCCGCCGACGATCGCGCGCGTCTCGTGCTCGCCGTGACACTGCTCGCCGAAGCCGCTTTCGCCGCGGGAGAAGCCGTCGACGTGACCACGACGGCCGACGGCCACCGGCTCGCCGTCACCGTCCGGCTCGCCCACGCCGTGAGCCAGCGCCGGCGCAACGAACTCCCGCTGCTCCCGGAAGCCGGCGCCGACGGCACCCTCACCTGGCACCTCACCGGCGGCCGGCCCGCGGTTCCCGACGACTTCGAAGAAGGGCCGGCGACGCGGGCGGAGATGCTCGCGTTGATCGCCCGCGCCGACACGCTCGCCCAGGAGCAGCGGGACCTCAAGCACGAGCTCGCCGAGACCAACAGCGGCGTGCTCGCGATGTACGTCGACCTCGAACAACGCGACGAGGAGCTGCGGCACGCGCACGCGCGCATCTTCCGCGAGCTGGAGGACGCCCTCCGCCCGCCGCCCCCGGTGGTGCCGGGCCTGGAGCTGGCCGTCCACTACTCCCCGACCGACCAGGACTCCCCCACCGGCGGCGACCTCTACGACTGGTTCGTCCTGCCCGGCGGCGACCTGCACGTGACGCTCGTCGACGCGGTCGGCCACGGCGTCACCTCGACCCGGCACGCCCTGACGGTCACCCACGCGATCCGGACGCTCGCCCTGGAAGGCCACCCCTTCGCGGACCTGATCGCGCACGCCGCCCGCACGCTCGCCGCGATCGAGCCCGGGCTGATGGCCACGGTGCTGCTCGCCCGCGTCGACCCGGCGACCGGCCGCACGCGGCTCGCGAACGGCAGCCACCCGGAGCCGCTGCTGGTCACGGCGGCGGGCGACGCGCGGCTGCTGCCCTCACCCGTCGTCGGCCGCGGGATCGGCTTCCCCGCCCCCGGCAGCCCGCGGCTGGCCGAGGCCACGCTCGCGCCGGGCGACACGCTGCTGCTCTACACCGACGGTCTCGTGGAAAGCCGCAAGAACTTCGACGAAGGCCAGGCCCGGCTGCTGCCGCTGGCCCGCGACCTCCGCACCCGCCCGGCCGCGGTCCTGCCCCGCGAGCTGGTGACCCGGATGCACGACGTCGTCACCTACGCCGACGACACGGTGGCCATCGCCCTGCGCCGGAGCTGACCCCGTTCAGGACGCGAGCGGGATCTCCGCCCACACCGTCTTCCCGCCGTCGTCGCGGTGGAAGAGCCCGCGCCGGCCGGAACACGCGGCGACCAGGGTGAGCCCGGTCCCCGCCGGCGCCGCGTCCGGGGCCACCGGGTCGAACCACGCCGACCCGCCGGCGTCCTCCACGCCGATCCAGACCGCGGCGTCGGCGCAGATCAGCAGCGCCCGCAGGGGCCCGGCGGCGTGGCGGACCGCGTTGGTCGCCAGCTCGCCGGTGATCAGCACGATGTCCGCCGCGACCTCGGCCGGGATGTTCCCCGCGGCCAGCCGCTCGCGCACCCAGGACCGCACCAGCCTGATCTGCGCCGGCTCGGCCTCGAACTCGAAGCTTTCCCGCGTCACGTCTTCGGCACCTCCCCCAGAACGATCCCCCCTCGAACCGGATAGCCGATCCGCGGCGCCCTCACACGGGAATTAGCACGAACGGACGCATCGGTTCGTCGGCCGGCCGCCACTGAGCGGGCCGTTCCGGCCGTTCACCGCAGCCGGGGGCGCCGGGCTGTTACAGATCCCGGCCGGTGCGCGACACCACCGTGGAGAATGCCAAGGGGAAAGCGGGGTCGATGACGGGCGAACGGCAGGTGCGGCTGCGGCTGGGCACCCGCGCGGTTTCGGTCCCCGCCGGGCACGGGCGCGAAGTGGTGGAATACGCCGGGGTGACCGTGCTGCGGGTCGAGGACGGCGAACCCGTGGAGCAGGCGTGGGTCCCGGTCGGGACCTGCCCGAGCTACGCCGACGACGAAGCGTTGATCGCCGCCTGGCACGCGGCGCTGGTGTGGAGCCGCTCCCCCAGCGACGCGTGAGCCCGAGCCGTCGAGACCCCGCATGACAGGCCGGGTGCCGGGTCGCCCCGGCACCCGGTCCCCTACCTGGCCCCGCGGCGGCCCGTCGCGACCACCGCCGGGACAGGAGCTCCCGCGATCACGAACTGCGACCCCGGCTCGACGACGACGTCACCCTTCGCCGAGCCGGTGATCCGCACGTTCGTCAGCGTCGCGCTGCCGCGGGCGCCGCTCATCGCGAGGATCCCGGCCCCGTTGTTCGACTTGTCGACGATGACACCTCCGATGGCCGCGGTCACCACGCCGCCGCCGGTCTTGAACTGGATGCCGTCGTAGGTCGAGTCGTGGATCTCGGTGTCCCGCAGCGTCACCCCCGGGATGTCCTTGCCCTGCGCGAAGAACGTGACCGCGCCGAACTTCTGCTGCTCGCCCCAGAAGACGCCGCCGCAGCGGTAGAGGGCGTTGTTCGCGATCGTCGTCTGCCCGGAGAACGGCAGCGGGTCGTGGTCGGTCGCCAGCATGATGCCCGGGTAGTTCATCGTGTCGGACACCAGGTTGTTCTCGATCCGGTTCCCGTACCCGCCGTAGATCGCGAGACCGTTGGCACGCCAGGGAAGCTGGATCGTGTTGTTGGTGAACGCGTTGTCGTGCGCGATGTCCACCGACGGGTCCTTCACGTACTGGTTGGCCCACACCGCGAGCGAGTCGTCGCCGGTGGTGCGGAAGGACGAGTTGAACACCTTGGAGTTGCGCGTGCCGTTGGTGAAGTTGATGCCGTCGGCGTAGGTGTCGCGGATCCGCATGCCGCTGAACTCGAGACCGTCGGCCGGGCCCCACAGCTCGGGTTTGTTGCTGTAGTCGCGGCCGACCCACACACCGACGTTCGCGTGCTCGATCCACAGGTTCGAGATCTTCGTACCGGTGCCGAACCGGCCGTTGAGCCCGACGCCGCCCTCGGCGTTGCCGTCCCCGCCGCGGATGCGGCCGGAACCGAAGATCGCGATGTCCGAGATCTGCACGTTCTTGTCGATGTCGAAGCCGAAGTTGCCTTCGTGCGGGTGGTTGATCGTGCCGGCGTCCTGCGGCTGGATCAGCGAGTACAGCTGCGACCGCCACATGCCGGCGCCGCGGATCGTCACGTTCGAGATGCCGACCTGGTTGTACTGGCCGCCGCCGTTGGGCACGGTCGGGTCGTCGGTCAGGATCTTGGCTTCCTGACGCCACTGTCCTTCCGGGATCCAGACGCAGGCGATCCTGCCGTTCTGGTCGTCGGTGACCGCGCGCTGGATCGCCGGGGCGTCGTCGACGCCGTCGCCGGACACGGCGCCGTACTCGGTGATGGACGTGCATTCGGCCGGTTTCGGCAGCGCCGGGGCCACCTGTTCCAGGTCGACCAGGTCGATCACGTAGTACGCCGCGTTGTCGCCGTTGTCCCGCTGCAGCTTGAACTTCGTGCCCGGCGGGTAGGACTGGGACAGCAGCGCGTGCGACTCGTCGAACAGCCGCCGGGCGTCGCCCTGCGGCGTGTTCGTCAGGCCTTCGGGGTCGTCGGTGGTGCCGTAGAGCCAGCTGTGCTTCGACGACAGCGTCAGCTTCTGCGCGAAGGTCCCGTTGACGTACAGGCTGAGCGTGTAGTCCTGGCCGCCACCGCCCGCGGCGTCGGGGACCGAGTTGCGCACGACGATCGAGTTCGCCTGGTTCGCGGAGGTGACCTCCACGTACTGGCCCTGGCTCGCGAGCCGGACGGACTGGCGGCCCGAGGACTCGGTCGCGAAGTTCGTGTGCCCGAACGTGCGCAGCGCGTCGGCCTGCAGCAGCTGTCCTTGGTACTGCGCGGATTCCGCTTCGTACTCGGTGTACGGCACGGCCGCGCCGCGACCCACCACGATCGCCCGCGAGAGCTCGTTGTTGGACTCGTTGGTCTCCGCGACCGTGTTCGTCGCGTCGGCGGTCGCGGTGAGGGTGGCACCGCCGTTGGTGGCCGTCCACGTGCCGGAGATGGCGACGGTCGCCGTGGCGCCGGCCGCGATCGCGCCCGTCGCGCCGGTCAGGGTGGTGGCGCCGGCGGTCAGCCGGGTCACCGACGTGCCGGAGCCGCTGGTGCCGCGGTTGTGCACCGCGACCGTGAACGACACCGCCGCGCCCGCCGCCGGGTTCGCCGGGTTGGACGTGATGCCGGTGACCTCGAGGTCCGGGCCCGGCGCCTGGGCGATCACCAGCGGCGTCGGCGAGGTGAACGTGTTGTTGGTGTCGTCCTGCTCGACCACCGTGTTGGTGGGGTCGGCCGTGGCGGACACGCTGTAGGTGCCCTGCGGGCGGGTGCCGGCGTTCACCGTCACCGTCGTCGACGCGCCGGCGGCGAGGGCGCCGACGGCCGCGGTGCCGACGACCGTCCCGCCAAGGCTGACGGTGGCGGTCGTGGCGGCCGCGGCCGCGGTGCCCGCGTTCTTCACGGTCGCCGAGACCGCGACCTGGCTGGTCTCCGTCGGGGTGGCCGGGGTCCATGTCGTGCCCGTGACTACCAGGTCCGGGTTCGGCGCCGGCGTGCCGAACACCTGGAACTCCGCAACCTGCCCGCCGGGCGCGCCGGAGTTGGCGGTGAACCGGAGCCGGACGTCGGCCGCCCGCCCGCTGACGGGGATGGTCACGGTGTTCTGGTTGGCCGCCGGGTCGAAGCGGTAGTCGGCGCCGGCCTCGAGGGTGGTGAACGCCGTGGCGCCCTGGTCGCGGCCGAGGACCTCGAAGGCCTGCGTCCGCGCGCCCCAGACCGGGTCCGGGTTGAGCTTCACGACGACCTGGTCGAGGTCGGCGTCGGCACCGAGCTTGACGGTCAGCGTGCCCGGCTGACCGGAAGCTTCCCAATAGGTGCCGGTGTTGCCGTCGTTCGCATTGGCGGCGACGAAGGAGAAGACGCTCGAGGAGGCTTCGATCGGCTTGCCCGCCGCGAGGTTCTGGCCGGCCTGGGTGCCTTGGCGCACGACGTGGTTGCTGTCGGCGGACTCGTGCCCGGCGGCGTCCTTGGCCCGCACGAAGTATTCGACGCGCGTGCCGGCGGGCCGCGTCTCGGTGAAGTCGGTGCCGGTGACCGTGGTGACGGGCGTGCCCTCGCGGTAGACGGTGTAGCCGGTGACGCCGACGTCGTCGGTCGAGGCGGACCAGCCGAGCTTGACCTGGCCGGCACCCGGCTCGGTGAGCACGAGGTTCGCGGGCGCGGTCGGCGCCTGCGTGTCGCCCGAGTCCGGCCCGTACAGCTCGAACTCCGAGAGCTGGGCCGCGGGCCACCGGGTGTTCGCGGTGACGTTCAGCCGGACGTACCGGGTCGAGGCGGTCACCGGGATCGTCACAGTGCCGGTGCCGGCCGCGAAGGCGTACCCGGTGGCGGCGGCGAGGTCGGTGAACGCCGTGCCGTCGGTGCTGCCGCGCACGGCGAGGGTCTCGGTGCGGGATTCCCACGTGGCGGGCAGTTTCAGCACGATCCGCGAGAGCGTCTTGACGGAGCCGAGGTCGGCCTGGATCCACTGCGGGAACGCGTTGTTCGCGGACTCCCAGTAGGTGGCCTGGTTCCCGTCGACGGCGTTGGCGACGGGGTAGCCGGGCAGCGCGCTGCTCGCCGACACCGTCCTGGTCAGGGGCACGTCGGCGAGCGCGGCGGGCTGGGCTTCCGGGCCTGGTGGCGCGCTCGCCGCGGAGGCGAGGGAGAGCCCGGCGGCGGACAGCCCCATGGCGAGGAATCCGGCGACGAGCCGGGACAGGCGCGTTCGAGTCATGGCGTCTTCTCTTCTTCGAGACGGCGGGGAGGGGACTCAGAGCCACCCGAGCATGCAACAAGTGAGCGCCGTCACGCAAGAACTTGACACCGATCAGAAAATTTACGACTCCATGGTCGTCACTCGCCTGGCCCAACCGGACGAACCAGGGCGAACCGCTCGGCGAACGCCGCCAGCTCCTCGCGCTGGGCGACCGGGTCGGCGGTCGTCGGGCTCACGACGAGCCTGGTCACGCCCTCGTTCGCGAGGTGCTCGACGTCCACTTCGGACATTCCGAGCGAGCCCCATCGCGTGTATTGCAAGGCATCCGGGTCGCGGCCGGCGTCAGCCGCGGACGCCCGCGCGAGGTCGAGCTGACGGCGGCGCTCGTCCGGGGTGAGCCGGCCGCCCGGGAAGTAGCCGTCGCCGCGCCGCCCGGCCCGGCGCGCGGCGGCCGGGCTCGAGCCGCCGACGTGGATCGGCAGCCGGCCGGTCGGCTTGGGGAAGCTGCAGACGTCGTCGAAGCGGAAGAACTCGCCGTCGTGGCTGACGCCGGTCTCGTCGCCCTCCCAGAGCAGCCGCAGGACGTCGATCGCCTCGTCGGCCCGGCGGCCCCGGGTCGCGAAGTCGACCCCGGCCGCGGCGGCCTCTCCGGGCAGCGCGCCGACACCGACGGTGAGCAGCCGCAGGCGCCCGCCGGACAGCAGGTCGAGGGTCGCCAGCCTTTTGGCCAGCACGACCGGGTGGTGGTACGGCAGCAGCAGGACGCCGGTGCCGAGCAGGATCCGCCGTGTCCCGGCGGCGACGAAGGACAGGCACTCGAGCGGATCACCGTAGGGCAGCGTCGGGTCCAACGCCATCGTCCCGATCGTCGTGCCGGGTTGCAGGGCGATGTGTTCCGGGAGGTAGAGCGACTCGAAACCGAGTTCTTCGGCGTCTTTTGCGACGCGCAGAAGCGCGGCGGGGTCGACGCCGAGGTGCGGGGTGCTGTAGCTGATTCCGAACTTCACGGAGGGCGACGCTAAACAGTGCCGCCCGCGTCAAGGCAACCGCTTACCGCAGCGCGAACACCATTCCGATGTCGGCCGCCCGCTGGACCGGGTCCTGCACCGCCTCGACCGCGAAGCCGCGCGTGGCGAACACGTCTTGGACGCGGTCCCGGTTGGCCGACCACCGTTCCACCTCGACGACCGCTTGGCGGATGAGCGGCCAGTGGCGGTCTTCGATGCCCCGCAGGACTTCCAGCTCGGCGCCCTCGACGTCGACCTTCAGCAGGTCGACGCGGTCGATGCCCTCCTCGTCGAGCACCGGCGACAGCGGCCGTACGCGGACGCGGTGCGTCTCCAGCTCCCGCATCACCCGCAGCTTGCGGCCGACGAGCCCGCGCAGGACGGGCGCCGGCACCCGGCGGGCCGCCGGGCC
Organism: Amycolatopsis sp. MEPSY49; assembly: GCF_051337345.1. NCBI lineage: Bacteria > Bacillati > Actinomycetota > Actinomycetes > Pseudonocardiales > Pseudonocardiaceae > Amycolatopsis > Amycolatopsis sp. MEPSY49. Next base: position 341,552 of record NZ_JBDLYJ010000009.1, read on the forward strand.
GAGGCCGCCCCGGCGGATCATCTCGACGATGCTGGCCGTGACCCGGCGGCGCTCGGCCTCGACGTTGCCCTCGTCGCGCCACGACGACGAGAAGATCGTCGCGCCCGGGAAGTAGCTGAAGTCGAGCTCGTCCTCGCTGGCCGAGAGCCCGAAGGGCAGCGCTTTCAGGTGACCCGCGAAGAAGTCCTCGGCGTTGCGCGCCAGCTTCTCGAACAGCGGCGGCAGCGGTTCGAACGCGTAGATGCGCACGTCACCGCCCAGCCGTTCGTAGACGGCGGCGGAGAAGACGCCGACGTTGGCCCCGACGTCCAGGACGGTCGCGCCGGGCGCGAGCTCGACGCCGTTGGCGAAGTAACCGCCGACCTCTTCGCGCAGGAACGACACTTCCCACGGGTTGATGCTGTGCAGGTCCATCGTCACGCGCAGAGGCTTATCAGTCCCGGGCGCCGCGAACCAGCCCCATCGGTAGGTCACCCGATCGTGGACGGCGGCGTGGGCCACACTGGAGGGCATGACCGCGACGCTGCTCATCGCCCGCCAGCTCGAGGTGCACGACCACCTGCTGGCCCGGGGCTGGCGGCTCGACGGCGACACCGGCCCGGCCGACGTGAAGTTCCTGGACGACGCGACGGCGGGCTGGTCGTACCCGGCCAGCTTCGGCGGCCGGCGCACCAACGAGGTCGGCGACACGACGCCGATGGTCCTGCAGTGCTACTTCACGTTCGGCGACGAGGGCGAAGTGGTGTTCGGCGTGCTTCCGGCGGGCAACCTGCGCGGCAGCGGGTGCCCGAAGCACGACACGCGGGAGCGGCTGTTCCCGCTGACCGGGACGGGCCACGTGGACCTCGTGACGCTCACGGCGATGGTGGACGAGCTGGAGCCCCTCGCGCGGGCGCACGACGTGCGCGCACTGGTCGAGTGCCGATACTTCGGCCCGTGCGGAGCCCGCCGGCGGTAGGAACGCGGCGATCGGCCGGTTCTCGCCGGCGGCCTGAGCGGCCGAGCCCGCCCGGCCTTTCGGGCGACCCACCCGCCCGGCTCCGACGCGCGGCCATGGTCGGCCGCGCCGGATTCACCGCCGCCACTGCGCGGCGCGGCGGCAGTAGCCGAGGAGCCCTTCGCCTCGGCCGGCTCGGCTGACTGGCTGGCTGGGCCGGCCGGCTAGGCCGCCTCGGCCGACTGGCTGGGCCGGCTGGCTGGGCCAGTCGAGGCGGGCGGCACCCCCGCAGCCGCCGGTCGGGCCTCCCCGGCCCGAGCAGCTGAGCCACCCGAGCCCGGTCGGCGCCGACAGCCACCCCGCCCCTCCCGACAGCCGAGTCCGGGGCGCAACCGCGGCCGGCCAAGCCAGGCTCGTCACCGGTAACCGACCCGGCGCGCCACGCAACCCTTGACGATCGCGCACCGCCTGCCTAAGTTCTCCGGACATAGGACGTCAGACATCCCATGTCCTACCTCGACGAGGAGGTCGAACCCGGTGTCCCCGATGCGCAGACTCGGCACGATCCTGCTGGCCGCCGCCACCATGGGCCTGCCCTTCACCCCCGCCGCCACCGCCGCTCCCGGCTGCTCTTCCTCGGTGCCCTTCACCTCCGGCACCGAGGGCTACGACACCTTCCGCATCCCCGCGGTCGTCCGGGCCGCGAACGGCGCGCTGGTCGCCTTCGCCGAAGGGCGGCGCGACTCCGCCGGGGACTCCGGCGCCATCCAGACCGTCTCCCGCACCTCGCGCGACGGCGGCTGCAGCTGGGGACCGCTCTCCGTCGTCGACAGCAACGGCGACGCCACCGCCGGCAACCCGACGCCGGTGCTCGCCCGGGACGGCGACCTCGTCCTGCTGACCGTCCACAACGGACTCGTGTCGGAGAAGCAGATCATGTCCGGGCAGGCCTCCGCGCAGGACACCCGCCGCGTCTTCGTGCTGCGCAGCCGCGACAACGGCCGCACGTGGAGCAAAGCTCAGGACATCACCGCCGACGCGAAGCTGCCCGGCTGGCGGTGGTACGCCACCGGCCCCGGGCACGCCACCCTGCTGCGCCACGGCCCGCACGCGGGCCGGATCGTCGTGCCCGCCAACCACTCCGGCTCCCCGGCCGCCGGCTCGGCCGACGTCGGCACCGAAGCGAAGTACTACGGCGGCCACGACCTCTACAGCGACGACGACGGCCGCACCTGGCACATCGGCTTCACTGACGACCGCACCGACGGCGTCGTCGCCGCGAACGAGACCACGGCGACCGAACTGCCCGACGGCACCCTCTACTTCTCCAGCCGCAACCAGGGCTCCGCCGCCGAACACCGCGTCGATGGCTACAGCGCCGACGGCGGGAAGACGCTCGTCCGGCCGTACCAGGTGCAGCCGGCGCTGTCCGGGCCGAAGGTCGAGGGCAGCGTCCTGCAGACGACCGTCCCGTGGCTGCTCGTGTACTCGGGCCCGGCCGACCCCGCCACGCGCGCGGTCCTGCAGCTGCGGCTGAGCACCGACCGCGGGCGCACGTGGCGCGCGGGCCCCACGCTCACCAGCGGGCCGGCCGCCTACTCCGACCTGGTCCAGGCCGACCCCGCCACGCTCGGCGTCCTGTACGAGACGGGCACGGCGGGCCCGTACGAGAAGATCGTGTTCGAGCGGGTGCGGTTGGCCCCGGGACAGCTCGGGAACGCCCCCGCCAGGAGGTGATCGCCGTGGCCGATCTGCTGGCTCCGCGCGTTCCGGGACCGGCACGGCTGCGCGAGCTGCTGGCCGGCGACGAGCCGGTCGTGGCACCGGGCGCGTTCGACGCGCTCAGCGCCCGGCTGGTCGAGGCCGCCGGGTTCCCGGCCGTCTACATGACCGGCTTCGGCACGACAGCGTCGCTGCTCGGCCGGCCCGACGTCGGCCTGCTCACCATGACGGAGATGGTGCAGGCGGCGGGCCGGCTCCGGCAGGCCGTGGAGGTGCCGGTGATCGCCGACGCGGACACCGGTTACGGCAACGCGCTGAACGTCATCCGCACGGTCCGCGAGTACGAAGCCGCCGGCGTCGCGGCGATCCACCTCGAGGACCAGGTGGCGCCTAAGCGCTGCGGCCACCTCGAAGGCAAACGCGTGATCCCGGCGGAAACGATGGCCGACCGGGTCCGGGCCGCCGTCGCCGCCCGGCACGACCCGGACTTCCTGCTGATCGCCCGTACGGACGCCCGCGCGGTGGAGGGCCTCGACGCGGCGATCGACCGGGCCCGCCGCTACCGGGACGCGGGCGCGGACATGCTGTTCGTCGAGGCGCTGCAGTCCGAAGCGGAGATCGAACGGGTGGCGGACGTCTTCCGCGATGTGCCGCTGCTGTTCAACTGGGCCGAGGGCGGCAAGACGCCGCCGCTGGGCCGGGACCGCCTGCGGGAGCTGGGGTTCCGGCTGGTGATCTGTCCGATCTCGACACTGCTCGCGGCCACCGAGGCGATGCGCGCGGTCCTCGGCCGGATCGCCGCCGACGGCACCCCGGCCGGGGCGGTCCGCGACCTGCCCGGGCTGACCGGCTTCGCGAACCTGGTGGGCCTGCCGGAGATCGAGGAGATCGGCGGCCGCTTCGGCGACGGCTGAGCGTTTTTGTCGGTGCTGCCCGGTAATGTCCTGTCCGTGGAAGCACGGGAACGCATTCAGGAACTCGCCGATCGCATCGTGGTCCTCCGCGACGCGTACTACCGGGGTTCGCCCGTCGTGGCGGACGCCGAGTACGACGCGGTCGAGGACGAGCTGCGGGGGCTCGTCGAGGCGAACCCGGAGCTGACGCCGGACCCGAACCCGCTCGACCAGGTGGGCGCGCCCGCCGTGCTGCACGCGCCGATCCGGCACTCGCGGCCGATGCTCTCCCTGGAAAAAGCCACCAAACCCGAGCAGGTCGAGGCGTTCTTCGACCGCTTCCCCGGCCAGCCGGTCGTCGTCATGCCGAAGCTCGACGGCCTGTCGCTCGCCGTCGTCTACGAGGAGGGCCGGCTGCAGCGGGCCGTCACCCGCGGGGACGGCACGACCGGCGACGACGTCACGGTGCTGGTCCGGGCGCTGACCGACGGCATCCCGGAGCGGCTCGACGCCCCCGGCCGGGTCGAGGTGCGCGGCGAGGCCGTCATGCTGCGCTCCACCTTCGCCGCCTACAACGAGGCGCACCCGGACAAGCCGCTGATCAACCCGCGCAACGCCGCCGCCGGCACGCTGCGGGCCAAGGACCCGGTCACCGTCGCCGAGCGGCGGCTGCGGTTCTTCGCCTTCGACCTCTACACCGACCCCGACAGCGCGGACACCGACCTGGGCGGCGCGCTGCAGACGCTCGGCTTCACCGCGGCCGACATGCGCCGGTGCGCCGACGCGGCGGCCGCGCAGGAGGTGATCGGCGAGATCGAGCAGCGGCGCAACGAACTGGACTACGACCTCGACGGCGCCGTCCTGCGCCTGGCCGACCGGGACGCCTACGCGGCGGCCGGCACCCGGTCGAGCTCGCCGCGCGGCGCGCTCGCCTTCAAGTTCGCCGCCGAGGAGAAGACCACCGTGCTCGTTGATGTCCGCTGGGACGTCGGCAAGACCGGCAAGATCGCCCCGGTCGCGTGGCTGGAGCCGGTGTTCGTCGGCGGCACCACCGTCACCCGCGCGACCTTGGCCAACCAGGAGGTCATCAAGGCGCGCGGGATCAAGATCGGCGACACCGTGCTCGTGCGCCGCGCCGGGGACGTCATCCCGTTCGTGGCCGGCGTGCTCGACGCGTCGAAGCGCACCGGCGCGGAGCGGGAGATCGTGCCGCCGAGCGCGTGCCCGTCGTGCGGGCAGCCGCTCACCGAGCAGGGCAACAGCCGGGAACTGTTCTGCACCAACGTCGCCTGCCCCGCGCAGACCGTGCGGCGGCTGATCCACTGGGCGTCGCGGGCCGCGGCGGACATCGACGCGATCGGTGGCGTGTGGATCGAGCGGCTGGCCGAATCCGGCGACCTCGAACACCCGTCCGACTTCTACCGGCTGACGAAAGAGCGGCTGCTGGAGTTCGACCGCATCGGCGAGGTCTCGGCCACCCGCATGATCGAGTCGATCGACGGCAGCCGGTCGGTCGGGCTGCGCCGCGCGCTGATCGGACTCGCCATCCCGATGGCCTCGGAAGGGACCGCCGCCCGCCTGTGCCGGGCCGGGTTCGGCTCCCTCGAAGACGTCCTCGACGCCGGAGTCGACGGGCTGGTGGCCGTCGAGGACATCGGGCCCAAGGTAGCCGCGTCGCTGATCGAGCACCTCACGCGGCTCAAGCCCGAACTCGAACGGCTGCGCGAGCGCGGCGTTTCGCTCGACGTCCGCGAGGAGGACCTGCCGCCGGTCGTCGCGGCCGGCGCTCCCCTGGCGGGCAAGACGGTGGTCGTCACCGGCTCGATCAGCGACCCTCGGTCCGGGGAGAAGGTGCCCAGGCCGACGTTCCAGCGGCTGTGCGAAAAGGCGGGCGCGACCATCGCGTCGTCGGTCTCGGCGAGCACCGATCTGCTCATCACCGGTGCCGACGTCGGCGCCGCGAAACTGACGAAGGCCGAGAAGCACGGCGTCACCGTGGCCGACCAGAGCGAAATCTGGCCGCAGCTCATCGAAGCCGGGATCATCTGAGGGAGGGGCTCATGAGATGCTGCGACCGCGCAGCAGGCTCGAGGGAGAGGCGGAGCGGGTGACCACCTGGACCGATGTGATCAACTACGTTCGGACGCGGTACGAGGTCCTGGAGGACACCGACGGCTGGCTCAGGTTTCGTTTGGAGGGCCCGGACGGCCGCACGCAGCAGGTGACCGCGCACCACGTGGAGGAACTGCACGGCGGCTCGTGGGTGGAAATCTCCTCACCGGTCGGCTGGGCCGACAAGATCGACCTGCGCCGGCTGCTCGAACTGGCCGGCAACTCGGCCGTCGGCGGCGCCGCGGTCGTGGACGGCGTGGCGCTGCTCAAGCACACCGTGCCGCTGGAGGACCTCAGCATCGAGCACGAGTTCGAGCGGCCGCTGAAGTCGGTCGTCGCCCGGGCGGACTCGCTGGAGCACGAGCTGACCGCGTCGGACGAGTTTTAGTTCCCTACACGTGCATCGCCAGCCACAGCGCCATCCAGGCGAGGCACGCGAGCGCACCCCCCACTCCGAACGCCAGCAGCACGCGGCGCAGCCCCGCGACGACCCCGGCCCGGCCCGACACTTCGGTGATCCCTGCTTCAGTCATGGCTTTCTGGTGCCCCGGGCCGGGGACGGCAAACATCCGGTTCAGGAATCTTCGCCCATCACCAGACCCTCGATCGTGTGCTTCTGGGTGATCGGCGTGAGGGTGTCGACGATCGGGCAGTGCAGGTGCGCGCGCACGGAGTCGGGCAGGGACGCCCAGTATTCGCGCGTCACGGCGGTGTCGTGGCGCTCGTCGTTGCCCGCGCCCGGCGCGTCGAGGCCGAGCACCAGGACCGGGCGCGACTTCGCCGAGTGGTTCGCGGTGCCGCGGTGCACGGTCAGCGCCGAGCGGATCGAGATGTCCCCCATCCGCGGGAACTTGCGGACGGCCAGCTCGCGGTAGCGCGGGTACGCCTCGCGCGGCGGGAACATGCCGTGGTCGAACGCGGTTCCGTCGTCCCAGTGCGTGCCGGGCGCGATCTCGAACGGGCCCATGTCCGGCTCGGTGTCGACGGCGGTCACGTTGACGGCGAGCGAGTTCAGCCGGCGGTGCCGGGCCGTTTCCTCCGGCATCGGGAAGTCGCGGTGCCACGGCTGGTCGACCGCGCCGGCGAGCGGGACGTCGAACCCGACCTCGACGATCCGGTAGTCCGGCCCCAGCACGGACTCGGCGACCGCGGTGATCCACGGGTGCGCGGCCAGGTCGGCGAAGCCGCGCAGCTGCTCGGGGTGGATCTCGACGTAGAAGCGGTTCGGGCCGCGGCCGACGGCGCCGTCCGGCCGGGCGCGGGCCTCGGCGAACGCCGTGTCGATGTCTTCGCCGAGCCGGGCCACCCACTCGCGGGGGAAGGCCTGGGGCAGGCCGATGATGCCGTCCTCGTACAGCCGGCCGGTCAGGGACTCGACGTCGGCAGCGGTCAACGGCGAAGTCAGGTTCGTGGTCATGAGGACCTCCAAAGGCGTCACGTCGGCGTGGCGACTTCAGTTTGCAACGTGGCATGCCACGTTGCAAGAGGTACGCTGCGGGCGTGAACCCGAAACTGCGGGACGTGGCCGAACACGCCGGGGTGTCGGTGCGGACCGTGTCCAACGTGGTCAACGGCTTCCGCTACGTGGCCCCGGCGACCCGCGAGCGCGTGCAGGCGAGCATCGACGCGCTGGGCTACCGGCCGAACATGGCCGCCCGGACGCTGCGGCGCGGCCGGACCGGGCTGGTGGCCCTGGTCGTCCCGGAAATCGACTCGCCGTACTTCGCCGAGCTGGCCGCGCGGACCGTCCGGATCGCCGAACGCCGCGGCCTGACCGTCCTCATCGACCAGACCGACGGGGACGCGGAGCGGGAAAAGCAGCTGCTGCACGGTCAGCGCAGCCAGCTCGTCGACGGCGTCCTGTTCAGCCCGTGGGCGGTGGCGCCCGCGGAGCTGGCCGCCCGCACCGACACCGTCCCGCTGGTGCTGCTCGGCGAGCACGACGGCGCGGCCGGCGTCGACCACGTCGCGATCGACAACGTCGCCGCCGCGCGCGAGGCCACCAGGCACCTCCTGGCCACCGGGCGGCGGCGCATCGCCGCGCTGGGCATCCAGCCGCGCTCCCTCAACGCGACGGCCCGGCAGCGGCTCGCCGGATACCACCAGGCGCTCGCCGAAGCCGGCGTGGCCGCCGACCCGGACCTGGCGGTGCCCGTCCGGCGTCTGCACCGCGCGGACGGGCACCGCGCGATGCTGGAGCTGCTCGACCGGGCCGAGCCGCCCGACGCCGTCTTCTGCTTCACCGACGAACTCGCCCTGGGCGCGCTGCGCGCGGCCGCCGACCGCGGGGTGGCCGTGCCGGAAGACCTGGCGCTGGTGGGGTTCGACGACATCGAGGACGGCCGGTTCAGCGTCCCGGCCCTGACGACGGTGTCGCCGGACAAGGACCGCATCGCCGAGCTGGCCTTGGACCGCTTGGCCGCCGAACCCGGGCCGCCGCGCTCGATCGTCGCCCCGCACCGGCTCCTGGTGCGCGGAACCAGCGTCACGCCTCCCGGTTGACCACCCGCAGGATCAGCCACTGGTCGAACCAGGCCCCGGCCGTGGTGACGACGAGCATCACGAGGCCGAGGATCAGGTGCGTGTAGCTGTGCAGCGGCGCGGCGCTGTCGGTGAGCTTGGTCAGCCCGAACTGGAGCCCCAGCCGCAGCGTGAAGAGCACGGCGACGAGGACCAGGGCCTGCTTGCTGCGCCAGACCGCGCGCAGGTACTTGCGGCGCCGCGACAGCAGCGTGAACCACAGCGTCAGGTGCACCGCGACGAGCGCGATCGGCAGGAAGACGACCCAGTGGTACCGGTCGCTGAACTGCAGGCTGAAGTCGTTGGACGCGACCAGCAGCCCGACGAGCACGAAGTACCAGCCCGGCAGCCCCTCGATCTTCCCGGGCCGGGTGTCGGCCACCGCTCGGTCCTCCCGCATCTCGAATCGGTTCATGCTCCCCAGCCTCGCCGGAACGCCCGGGCGATCGATCAACCGGCGGTACGAGATTCCGCCGCCGTCTCGTACCCAGGTACGAACTCCGGGCGCGAGCGGAGCGCCGGGGCGCCGGGTGCGGCACCATCGGGCAGATGACCTCCGCGAGCCGGATCCCGTGGACCGGCCGCCGCGGCCCGCTGGTGGCCGAGGCGGTCGTGCTCGGCGTCCTGGTGGTGCTCGACATGGTCTTCGCCGCCCGGGCCGTGCCGGGCCAGGGTGGGCTCACCACCGTCGCGATCGAGTTCGCGCCGGGCGCCGGCCCGGTCGTCGCGGTGCTGGCCGTGCTGCGCCGCCGGTTCCCCGGTCACATCGCCGGGCTGGCCACCGCCGTCTCCGGGCTTTCGCTGCTGGGCTCGGGGATCGCGGCGGCGCTGGCCGTCGCGGGCACGCGGCTCGCGCCGCAGCCGGGCGCGGCCGAGACCCTCGCGATCGCGCTGGTGGTCGGCGCCGCGTGCCACCGGCTCCCGCCGCGGGCGGCCGCCGTCCAGGCCGTGCTCGGCGGATGCGCGGCGACGCTCGCCCCGATCCTGCGCTACGGCACCGGCTCCCCCGCCGCGCTCTACGCCGCCGGCGCCGCGGTGGTCTGGGGCGGCGCGCTGGCCGGCGGCCTGGTGCTGCGCGACGCCGACGTCCGCCACCGCGTCGACGTCCTCGAACTCCGCTCCGCCGAACGGCTCCGGCTGGCCCGCGAGCTGCACGACCTGGTGGCGCACCAGATCACCGGCATCGTCGTGCGCGTCCAGGCCGCGCACCGGGTCGCCGAGCGCACCGGCGGCGACACCGCGACGTTCGCCGAGCTCGAAACCGCGGGCGCCACGGCGCTTTCCGCGATGCGCCGGCTGGTCGGCGCGCTGCGAACCGGCGACGAAGACCTGTTCGTGCCGCCCGCCGACCTCGCCACCGCCGTGGACCGCGCGGTGCCCGACGACGACCGGATCCACCTCGACGTCAGCCCGGACCTCGGTGAGCTCGCCGTCGCCCCGGAGGTCGTGACCACCGCGCACCGGCTGCTCACCGAGTCGCTCACCAACGTCCGGCGGCACGCGCCCGACGCCGCCGAGGTCCGGGTGCTCGTCCACCACGAGCCGCCCGGCGAACTGCGCGTCGAGGTGGTCAACGACGGTGCCGCCCGGCCCGCCCGCCGGGGCGGCTACGGCTTGCTCGGGATGGCGGAACGGGTCGCGGCGGTGGGCGGTACGGTGCACGCGGGACCGGCGGCGGGCCGGCGCTGGCGCGTGGTCGCGCGGCTGCCGCTGCGGCCGGGCTGACCGCCGCGGGAGGGGAGAGCGGGTTGCCGACGCGAGTGCTGATCGCCGACGACCAGGCGATGGTCCGCGCGGGGTTCCGGCTGATCCTCGAAGGCGAGCCGGACATCGAGGTCGTCGGCGAGGCCGCCGACGGCGACCAGGCCGTGCGGCTGGCCCGCGAGCTGCGCCCCGACGTCACGCTGATGGACATCCGGATGCCCGGCGTCGACGGGCTGCGCGCGACGGAGCTGCTCGCCGGCCCGGACGTCCCGGACCCGCTGCACGTGGTGATGGTGACGACGTTCGGGCTCGACGAGAACGTGCACGCGGCCCTGCGCGCCGGCGCCTGCGGGTTCCTGCTCAAGGACGCCGGGCCGAATCTGCTCGTCGAAGCCGTGCACGCGGCCGCCCACGGCGAGGCGCTCGTCTCCCCCGCGATCACGACCCGGCTGCTCGCGCACTTCACGCGCGGCACGTCCCGGCCCGCGCCCGAAACCCCGCTCACGCCCCGGGAACTGGACGTCGTGCAGGCCGTGGCGCGCGGGGCGACGAACGACGAGATCTGCCGCTCACTCGTGGTTTCGCTGCCCACGGTCAAGACCCACATCGGCGCCGTCAAACGCAAGCTGGGGGCCCGCAACCGCACCGAAATCGCCATCTGGGCGTGGGAAAGCGGCCTGGTCCACTGACTTCGGGACGCGTTCGACGACGGTGCGCGCCACGATGTCGCCGAACCGCTGCCGCCGGCGCGACACCAGCATCACCACGATGCCGGCGAGCCCCCACGCGAAGCCGTCGACCACCATCAGCAGGTCGCGGACGAAGAACGCGCCGAGCGTCGGGTGGCCGCCGTCGAGGGTCCGGATCCGCAGGCGCAGCCAGCGCATCGCCGGGGTCTGCCCGCCGTGGCGGTAGGGCCACCACACGTTGACGAACATCAGACCGAGGAAGTCCAGCACCAGCATCGTGTAGAGGACGACCTTCAGGAACGTCAGCAGGCCCGGGCCGTTCGGGTGGAACAGCCAGACCACGGCGATCGCGAGCAGCAGCATCGGCAGGAAGACGAGCAGTTCGTCGAGCAGGAACTGCACCAGGCGGCGGCCGACGACGCCGATTCCCGGACGGGTCATCAGCCCATGATCCCGATCCCCGCGTGCCGGCGCGCGCTGAGCCGTCTCATACCCCGGGCTTAGTTCGCGGCAGCGAGTTCGTCCCCCGGGTTGATCACCGGCCGCCGGCGCCGGGCCAGGCTCGGGCGCACCCCACCCGGCTACGGAAGGACTCCCGGTGCGCATTTCCCGGACAGGACTGGCGGCCGCGACGGCCGCCCTCTTCGCGGCGGCGGTGCCCGCCGCGGCCGCGGACCCGCTCACGCCGTACACGACCCAGCAGCTCCAGTGGGGCGACTGCCCGTTCAAGCCGGGCGCGGACGACGCGCCGACGCAGTGCGCGCTGGTCACCGTGCCGCGCGACTGGGCGAACCCGGCCGCGGGCACCGACCTGACGGTGCAGATCAGTCGCGCCGCCGCCACCGGTGACCGGCAGGGCGCGCTCCTGCTGAACCCCGGCGGGCCGGGCGGCCAGGGCAGCACGCTGGCCGGGCCGCTCGCCGCGCTGGAGCCATCGGTGCACCAGCTGTACGACTTCGTCGGCATGGACCCGCGCGGCACCGGGCACGCGGGCACCGACGACAAGGGCTTCCAGTGCCAGGTCCCGGTCGGCAGGTTGCCGCAGGGGCCGCTGGACGCCCGTGACCGGTCGGCGGCGAGCATCGCCGACCACCAGAAGCGTCCCCGCGCCATCGCCGAGTCGTGCCAGAGCGACGCCGTCGCGCCGTACGTCACGACGTGGCAGACCGCGCACGACATGGACCTGATCCGCGCGCTGCTCGGTGACGAGAAGCTGAACTACCTCGGCTACTCCTACGGCACCTGGCTCGGCGCGAAGTACGCGTCGCTGTTCCCGGAGCACACCGGCAAGACCGTGCTCGACTCCAGCGTGAACTTCGAAGGCCGGCTGCAGGCGGACTTCGAGGCGTTCCCGGTGATCGACCAGCGGCAGTTCGACGACGTCTACGTGCCGTGGCTCGCCCGGAACTTCGCCGCGCAGCTGGGCGCGACCCCCGCGCAGGTGAAGGCGAAGTGGGAACGCGTCCGCGCTTACTACGGCAGCCACGGCGTCGCCCCCGACACCTTCGACGGCATCTTCGTCGGCAACGGCAGCGAGATCCAGTGGCTGCTCGGCGCGCTGGTCTTCCTCCAGGGCGCGGCGGCGCTCGACGGCACCACGGCCACTCCCCCGCCGGCGTTCGCCGACGCGATGGAGGCGGCGTCCCGCAAGGAGTTCGGGGTGCCGGCCGCCGCCGTGACCCCGGCCGTCGTAGCCGCGGCGGCGCCGGACTACACCCAGGCGCCGGGCACCCGTTTCGCCGTCGCGTGCGGCGACCAGCCCACCCGGTCGGCGGCCTGGTACAAGCGGCTCAGCGACCAGCAGGGTCCGCGGTACCCGCTGTTCGGCTGGGCCTACGGCCTCGGCGAGACGTGCGGCTTCTGGTCGGACGCGCCGCGGCACGAACTCCCGGACGTCCCCGCTTCGGTGGCGTCGAACATCCTTGTGGTGCAAGGTGAATTCGACCCGCAGACCGGCTACGAGCAGGCAGCCGCGGCGGCGCGCGCGGCGCGGGTCCCGCTGGTGTCGGTCGACGACTCGCCGTTCCACGGGCAGTACGCGCTGGCGGGCAACCCGTGCGTCGACGGGCTGGTGAACGTGTTCCTCACCAAGAACTCCCGGCCCGGCAGCACGACGTGCCCGGGGGTCCCGCTGCTGGGCGAGGACGAGGTGTACCCGGTCGCCGGCCCGGTGCGGAGCAAGGCGTCCGTCCAAACGCGACTGTCGGCCGACAGCGCGGTGCGGACGCGGGTTCAGGACGAAGTCAGCGCGGTGAACCGCTGACGGCCCGGCCGCGGCGCACCCCGTGCGCCGCGGCCAGGATCCCCGCGATCACCGCGGCGAGCACGCCGGCGAAGACGAACGTCCGGCCCAGCCCGGCGGCGTCGATCAGCGGCTGGGCCACCAGCGGGGACGCGAACTGGCCGAGGAACAGCGCCGACGTCAGCAGGCCCAGTGCCTTCGTCCGCGCGTCCGGGGCGACCGAAGCCACCACCCAGCCGTTGACCGTCGGGTTCTGCAGGCCGATGCCGAAGCCGACCACCACCATGCCGAGCGCGGCCGTCCAAAGAGAGCCCGCCGTGCCGATCACGACCAGCCCCAGCGCGAACGCGGCGAACATCGCCGTCGCCAGCCGCGGGAAGCTCCAGCGGGCGCGCAGGCGGCGGAAGTTCAGCCCCACCACCGTCATCACCAGGTTGACCGCGGCGATGAGCGCGCCCGCGACCGCCGGGCCCGCGCCGCCGACCTGGGCCAGCCAGAACGGCGCCTGCGTCGGCACGGTGTAGAACACGACGATGCCGAGGAACATCACCGCGTAGAGCCCGAGCAGCCGCGGCGTCCACGGCGAAGACCCCGGCACCTCTTCGGTGCCGGTCTGAACGGGTGCCTCGGGGACGAACCGGAGCACCAGGACCAGCAGCGGCACCGCGAGCAGGTAGACCGCGAACGGCCCCCGCCAGCTGATCGCGGCGAGCAGCCCGCCCAGCAGCAGCGCGACGACGCCGCCGAACCCCATCGCCGCGCCCTGGAGGCCCAGCACGCGTCCGTGCTCGGCGGGCGGGTGGTGGTCGGCGAGCAGCGCGGTCGACGTCGTCATGACGCCCGCGATCCCGACGCCGAGCAGGGCCCGCCCGGCGAGCAGCGCCGGCAGGGAGTCGAGGAAGAGGCCGGAGCCGCCGCCGACGGTGTAGAGCACCAGGCAGGCGGCGAGCACCGGGACGCGGCCGGTCCGGCCGCTGAGCCGGGCCAGCAGCGGCGCGGACACCATGATCGCCAGCCCCGGCAGGGTCAGCACGAGCCGCACGAGCAGCTCGGCGTGCGGCTCGGCGGCGAAGTGCCGTTCCATCCCGGGCAGCGCCGGGGTGATCGTGGCGCTGGCCATGATGGTCATGGTGCTGACCCCCAGCAGCGCGGGAAGCACCGCTCTCGGGGGCCGCCGCACGTCGGCGAGCGTCGTCTCGGTCATACCGGCGACGCTAAGACCTCGAGCATGCTGGAGGTCAAGGATCTCCGTACCGCGTCTCCGTAGTTGCCCGGACGTGCGGACCGCGGATCCGGGCGATCGTGGCCGCATGACGAAACAGCTTCTGGTGACCGAACGGCGGCGGCTCACGGCGGTGCGCGCGGCTCGGCTGTTCGACGGCGTGGGGTCCGCACTCGTGGCGAACCCGCTGGTGGTGCTGGACGGCACCACGATCCTGGGTGTCGAGTCCGGCGGGACCGCGCCCGACGGGGCCGACGTCGTGGACCTGGGCGGGGCGACGCTGCTGCCCGGGCTGATCGACACCCACGTCCACCTGGCCTTCGACGCCAGCACCGAGCCGGTCGCGCGGCTGGCCGCCCGCGACGACGAGCAGGCGCTCGCCGCGATGGCCGAGGGCGGGCGGGCGTCGCTGCGGGCCGGGGTGACCACCGTGCGCGACCTCGGGGACCGCGGCTACCTGTCCCTGGCGCTGCGAGACCGCGCGGACCAGCCTTCGCTGGTCGCCGCCGGGCCGCCGATCACCAGTCCCGGCGGGCACTGCCACTTCCTCGGCGGCGTCGCGGAGGCGAGCGAGGCGGGGGTGCGGGCGGCGGTGCGCGAGCACGTCGAACGCGGGACGGACGTCATCAAGATCATGGCGAGCGGCGGGACGATGACGCCGGGCACGCGCCAGGAGGACGCCCAGTTCGACCGGGACGTCCTGCGCGCGGCGGTCGACGAGGCCCACCGCCACGGGCTGCCGGTCACGGCGCACGCGCACGGCACGTCGTCGATCGCCGACGCCCTCGCGGCCGGTGTGGACGGCATGGAACACGTGACGTTCTGGACGGCGACGGGTGTCGAGCACTCCGAGGAGCTGCTGCGCGCGGTCGTGGACCAGGGGGTGGCGGTGGGGGCGACGGTCGGCATGGTGCCGGTGGAGGGCCTGGCGCCGCCCGAGGAGATCGCGCGCCGGATGCCGGGCGTGATCGCGAACTACCGGCGGCTGCGGGAACTGGGGGCACGGGTGGTCGCGGGCACGGACGCGGGGATCGCACCGGTGAAGCCGCACGGGGTGCTGCCGTGGGCGCCGTTGATGCTGCGCCAGATCGGGCTGTCCCCGGCGGACGCGCTGCGGGCGATCACCTCGGTCGCGGCGGGCGTGTGCGGGCTGGCGCACCGCAAGGGCCGGGTGGCCCCGGGGTTCGACGCGGACCTGCTGGCGGTGGACGGCGATCCGCTGGCCGACCCGCGGGCGTTGCTGCGGGTCCGGGCGGTCTGTTCGCGAGGGAGGTGGGTGGCGTGAAGGCGTTCTGGCGGGCGCTGGTGAAGGGATTGGCGCGGGCGTCGTGGTTCCCGGCGCCGATCTGGCCGGCCGGGCCGAAGTTCCGGTGGCCGGGCGAGCCCCGCTGACCCGGCGGCAGACCGTATCCCCCGCCGGCCTGGCAAAGCACGCCGAAGCCGCTGAACCGCCGTATCGTACTGGCGCATGGAGCTCGGCCGGGGCTTCGTCGGCCGGGCCGGCGAGCTGACCCTCTTGCGCGCCGGCCTCGCGGAAGCGCGGGCCGGGCGGGGCCGGGTCGTGCTCGTCGTCGGTGAACCCGGCATCGGCAAGACCAGCCTCGCCCGGGAATTCGCCCGGCACGCCGAAGCCACCGGCGTCCCCGTCGGCTGGGGACGCGCCAGCGACGACGAAGGCAGCCCGCCCTACTGGGTCTTCCGGCAGCTGGCGCGCTCGCTGGACCGGCCGTTCCCGACCGGCGACGCGAACGGTTCCGCCGAGGCGCGCTTCCAAGCGTTCGAAGCCTTCGCCGACGGCCTGCGCGAGGCCGCCACCCCACACGGCCTGCTCGCCGTGCTCGACGACCTGCAGTGGGCCGATGCCGCGTCGCTCGCCCTGCTCGTCCACCTCGCCCGGGACCTCGACCGCGCGCCCGTACTGATCGTCGCCACCTACCGGGACACCGAGACGACCGGCCGCGAAGCCCTCACCACCGCGCTCGCCGCGCTGGCCCGCGAGCCGGTGCTGACCCGGATCCGGCTGGCCGGCCTGACCGAAGCCGAGGTCGTCGAGCAGCTCGGCCGCGGTGGGCTCCCCGTCGACGTCGCGACGCTGGTCAGCCGCCGCTCGGGCGGCAACCCCTTCTTCGTGGCCGAGCTGGCCCGGCTGGCCGGCGCCAGCGGAAACGCGCTGCCGGACGGCGTCGTGGACACCGTCCGGGCGCGGCTGGCCCGGCTGAGCGAACCGTGCCGGCTGCTCGTCGCGACCGCCGCGGTGCTCGGCCGGGACGTCGACCCGGCCGCGCTCGCCGAGGTCACCGGCCGGGCAGCCGCCGACGTCCTGACCGACCTCGACGAGGCCGCCGAAGCCGGCATCGTCACCGCGCGCAGCTTCAAGCACGACCTGATCCGGGAGTCCGCGGCGGCGGCCCTGCCGACCGCGGCGCGACTGACCGCGCACGCCCGGATGGCGGCCTGGCTCGAGCGCCGGGCCCCGGCCCGGACGTCGGAAATCGCCCACCACTGGCTGGAATCGCTGCCCGTCGGCGACGCGGCGAAAGCGGCGGAGTGGGCCGAACGCGCCGGCGACCAGGCGCTGGCCCAGCTCGCCTGGGAACGCGCGGCCGAGCTCTACCGGCGCGCGCTCGACGCGGCCCCCGCGTCCGCCGCCGACCGGGCCCGGCTGGGGCGCCGCGAAGGTGCCGCGCACCTGCGCGGCGGCGAGATCGAACGCGGTTCCCGGGCGCTGGAAACCGCGGCCGGCGCGGCGCGGGAGGCCGGTGATCCGGCGCTGCTGGGCGAAATCGCGTTGACCATGGAAGGCCTGTCCGACCCGTGGGGCAGTTTCAACGGCTCCAAGATCGCCCGCGAGGCGCTCGCCGAGCTGCCGCCGGGCGACGACCCGCTGCGCGCCCGGCTGCTCGCCCTGCACGCGGGCGAAGCCGGGTTCCTCGGCGGCGACCACGCCGAAGCCGCGTCGGCCGAGGCGCTGGCGATCGCCGACCGGCTCGGCGACCCGGACGTGCTCTGCTCGGCGCTGCGGGCCCGGCAGATGGTGCGCTCCGCCCCCGGCGGCGTGCACGAACGGCTGGCGCTCGCCCACCGCATGATCGCCCTCGGCGAGGACCGCGACGACGCCGACGTGCTGCTGTGGGGCCACCTGTGGCGGTTCGACGCGCTGCTCATGCTCGGCCGGTTCGGGGAGGCCGAGCAGGAGCTCGACGCGCTGCGGCTGCCGGCCGAACGCCTCCGCCGTCCGCTCGCGCGCTGGCACCACCTGCGCAGTTCCGCCACGCTCGCCATCGCGCGCGGCCGGTTCGACGACGCCGTCGAGGCGTTGCAGCAGAGCTTCGCGCTCGTCGCCGACCGGGCGCACCTGTCGTTGCAGGGGGTGCCGATCACCGTGCTGGCGGCCGTCGTCGGGCTCACCGGGCGGACCGGCCTGGTGACGCCGGCGATGGAGCGCATCTTCACCGAGAACGCCCCGCCGTTCGTCGCCCAGCTGCACGCGGCGTGGCTGCTGCAGGTCGGCGAGCGGGCCCGGGCGGACGAGCTCTACCGCCGCGCTGCGGTTCCCGAGCCCGTTCCGGTGCCCGCGACGCTGCCGGTCGCCGCCGCGGCCGTCGAGCTGGGCGCGGAGTTCGGGCCGCCGGAGGCCGTCGAGCGGGCCGTGGCGATCCTGCGGCCGCACGCCGGCTTGTTCGTCACGGGTGGCGCGGGCTCGATCCTCGTCACCGGCTCGGTCCACCGGTACCTCGCGCTCGCGGCCGCGTCCGCCGGGCGGCTCGACGAAGCCGTGCGCGAGTCCCGGCTCGCGATCGCGGCCAACGACGAAGCCGGCACCCCGCCGTACGCGACGCTGGCGCGCTTCGAGCTGGCCAAGACGCTGGCGCGGCGCGCTCGCCCGGGCGACGTCGACGAAGCGCTCGGCCTGGCCGCGTCGGTGTCGGCGACGGCCGAGCGGCTCGGCATGGCCCCGGTCCGGCAGGCGGCCGACGCGCTGGCGGCGGCCCTGCGCGGCGACACGCCGGGCCCGCTGACCCGCCGCGAACGCGAGGTCGCCGCGCACGTGGCCGACGGGCTGACGAACAAGCAGATCGCCGCGCTGCTGCACATTTCCGAGCGGACGGCGGAGAGCCACGTCCAGCACATCCTGACCAAGCTCGGCTGCGCCAACCGCGCCCAGATCGCCACCTGGGTCACCACCAACGCCTAGCGCGGCACCAGCGACAACACCGCCTCGACGAGCTCGGGCCCGTCGAGCAGGACCGGGTCGTTGTGGTCGGCGTCCGGGATCTCCACCAGCCGCGCCGAGGCCGCCGCGGCGACCTCGCGGCTCTGGGCCGGCGGGACGATCGAGTCGCGGCCGCCGAGGACCACCACCGTCGGGACGCGCAGGCGGGCGACCTCGTCCTTCACCGGGAACCGGTCGCGCAGCAGGAGCCGCACCGGCAGGTACGGGTAGACCTCGGCGCCGACGGCGGCCAGCTCGGTGAACGGCGACCGCAGCAGCAGCCCGGCCGGCGGGTGCTCCAGCGCCAGCTCCGCCACCACCGCGCAGCCGAGGCTCTCGCCGTAGAAGAGGATCCGGCCGGGCGGCACCCGCCGGTCCTCGGTCAGGAAACGCCACGCCGCGCGGACGTCGAGCGCCAGTCCTTCCTCGCTGGGGTCGCCGGGATTGCCGCCATAGCCGCGGTAGTCGAACACCAGCACCGCCAGCCCCGCCCGCGCGAGCTCCGCCGCCAGCGGCGCCCGGTCGGCCCGGTTGCCGCCGTTGCCGTTCGTCACCAGCACCGTCGCGATCGGTTCCCCCTGAGCGGGCCGGACGAACCACGCGCCCAGGTCGAGGCCGTCAGTGGTGCGGAGCCGGACGTCCTCGGCGCCGGGCAGCACCGTCGTGGCCGAGGGCACCGGCGTGGTGTCCGGCAGGTAGATCAGGCGCCGCTGGAAGACCCACACGAGCGCCAGCACCAGCACGACGACCAGCACCAGCCCGAGCAGCACCCGCACGACCACCGTCCTAGTCAAGCGGACCATCCGGGAAACAACCACGCCGCGCGGACGTTGTAGGAGACGATGAGCATTCTCCGATTCTGCGTCCTCGGCGACTCGCTGGCCGCCGGCGTCGGCAGTTCACGCCCCGAGGACACCCTCGGGCAGCGGCTCGCCCGGCGGCTGCGCGCCGAGGGCCACGTCGTGCGGCTCCAGGGTTACGGCGTGCCCGGCGCCCGCTCGGCCGACCTGGACCGCCAGGCCGGCGCCGCCCTGCGTGACGGCGTCGATCTGGCGCTGATCGTGATCGGGGCGAACGACCTGGCCGGGTTCGTCTCGCCGGCGGTCGGGGCCCGGCAGCTGCACGACGCCGTGGCCCGGCTCGTCCGCGGCGGCGCCCGCGTTCTCGTCGTGCCGGCCCCCGACCTGGGCGTCGTGTCTCGGGTGCCTGGGCCCTACCGGCAGCTGGTCTCCGCGGCGAGCGGCCACTACGCGAACGCCCAGGCGGACGCCGCGATCCGGGCCGGCGGCGCCGTGGCCACCGCGGGCCCGCAGCTCACCGCCCGGTTCGCCGCCGACACCACGCTCTTCTCGGCGGACCGGTTCCACCCCTCGTCGGCGGGCTACGCGGTGATCGCGGACGCGCTGGCGCCCCACCTGGTCGCGGTGGCGGCCGACCTCGCCGCGTAGCGGTTCAGTAAACCCCGTGCAGCAGCTCGACGACCTCCGCCTCCGACGGCAGCCGCGGCGCGTTCTTCGTGACGGCGTCGGCGACCGCGGCCGCCGCGATCGCCGGGATGTCCCCGCGGGTGACGCCGAGTTCGCGCAGCGGGCGCTTGATCCCGATGGCGCCGGAAATCCCGCGCACCGCCTCGATCGCCGCACCCGGCCCGGCCGGCGAGCGCAACGCCCGAGCGGTGGCTTCGTACGCCGGCTCGCTGAACGCCATCACCTCCTCCAGCACCGCCGCCAGCGCGACGCCGTGCGGGGTACCCGTGTGCGCGGTCAGCGCGTGCCCGATCCCGTGGACCAGCCCGAGCCCGGACAACGTCAGCGCGTGCCCGGCCAGGTGCGCGCCGAGCATCAGCCCGGACCGCGCCGCCAGGTCGCCGCCGTCGCGGCAGGCCACCGGGAGCCAGTGCCCGACCAGTTCGACCGCCCGCGTCGCGTACGCCGCGGAGAACGGCGTCGACCCGCGCGACGCCAGTGACTCGATGCCGTGGACCAGGGCGTCCAACCCGGTCGCGGCCGTCACCGCGGCGGGCAGGCCGAGGGTGAGTTCCGGGTCGAGGACGGCGATCCGCGGCCGCACCGACGAGTGTCCGATGTAGACCTTCCGGCGGGTGCACCGGTCTTCGGTGACGCCGAAGCCGTTGGTCTCCGCGCCGGTGCCCGCGGTGGTGGGCACCGCGATCAGCGGCAGGCCGTCGCCCGCGCCCCACAGCCGGTCCGCGTCCGCGGCGGCCGCGCCCGGGTTGCCGGCCAGCAGCGAGATGCCCTTGGCCGCGTCCAGGGCCGACCCGCCGCCGAGCGCCAGCACGGTCGCGACGCCGAACCCGCGCAGCCGCGCGGCCCCGCGGTCCAGCTCCGCCGTCGACGGGTTCGGGCCGACGTCCTCGTGCACGGCGTGCTCGATCCCGGCCGCCGTCAGGAGCTTCTCGACGCGCCCGACGATCCCGGTCGCCCGCAGGCCGCGGTCGGTGACCACGAACACCCGCGCGTGCCCCAGGGAGTCGACGAAGGCGGGCAGCTCGGCCAGGACGCCGGGACCGTATTCGGTCCGCCCGGCCGGTTCCACGGTCCAGCGCGTCAGATCCGCCACCGGTCCACCGCCTCCTCGTCGAGTTCGACGCCCAGCCCGGGCCGCGCGGGAACCTCCAGGTCGCCGGACGGCCTGATCATCAGCGGTTCCGCCAGCATGAAGTCGCGGCGCTCGGGCGTCCAGCCGGGCGGGTCCCACGGGAACTCGAAGTACGGGCCGCCGCCGACCCCGGCCGAGACGTGCAGGTTGGCGAGCACCCCGATGCCGTTGGTCCAGCTGTGCGGGGTGAACGCGCGGTGCTTGAGCCGTGCGAGCTCGGCCAGCGTCCGGGCGCGGTGCAGGCCGACGGCCAGCACGACGTCCATCTGGTAGACGTCGAGAACGTCCTCTTCGAGGTACCGCAGCAGCTCCGGCACCGAGTGGTGCATCTCGCCCGCCGCGATCCGGACTCCCGGGTTCTCCGCCCGCAGCGTCCGGAAGCCGGCGAGATCGGGGTAGGGCAACGGTTCCTCGACCCAGAAGACGTCCAGTTCCGCCAGCCGGCGCACCAGTCGCCGGGTGTCCGCCAGGTCGGTGGCGGCGCTCGTGTCGCCGGCCATCCGCCAGGACTGGTTGAGGTCCACCATGATCCGGAAGCCCGGGCCGAGCGCGTCGCGGACGGCGGCCACCGCGGCGACGCCGTCCGCCACCCGGTCGCGGGCGATGCGGATCTTCATCGCCCGGAACCCGGCTTCCCGCGCGCGCAGCGCCGTTTCGACGCGTTCCTCCGGCGGCCTCAGCTCCGCTGAGGAGGCGTACGCGGGCAGCGAGCGCGTGGCGTTCCCGAACAGCGTCGCCACCGGCAGGCCCGCGACCTGGCCGATGATGTCCCAGAGCGCGGCTTCGAGAGGCCAGAAGCGGCCACCGTGGAAGTTGGCCGTCTCGATGGCCTGGACGTGCCGGACGATGTCGAGGGGGTCCTCGCCGAGGAACAGGTGCTCGACGGCCTCGAAGCCGGCCATGGTGTCGCCGGAGCCGATGCCGGTGACGCCGTCGTCGGTGCGCACCCGCACGATCGTGGCGTCGAAGTGCCGGCGCCGGTCCGGGTCCCAGGCCGCGTGCAGCGGCGGGTCCAGCTCCAGTCGCAGCCGGTCGAGGGTGATGGCCGTGATCCGCACAGGTCGACGGTAGGAGCCACCGGAAACGCCGGGCAAGCCGCGGCGGGAGATCGCAACGCGCGTTGCGCTCACGCCAACCGCGGCTTGCTACGTTCGCGGCATGCCCGACGACCCGCGCCACCCGGGGCACGGCCTCCGCCGCGACCTGGACCTCCTCGAAGCGCTCGCCTCCCCGGAAGCCCAGCGCGCCGGCGGGCTGGGCGTTGTCCGGCTCGCCCGGCTCACCGGGCGGGAGAAGAGCCAGGTCTCGCGGGCGCTCAAGGCGCTCGCCGAGGAAGGCGTCGTCGAACGGGATCCCGACACGCTCGGCTACCGGCTCGGCCGGCGGCTGTTCTCGCTCGTCGCCCGGACCGTCGACGACCGGCTCGTCCGCGCCGCCGAGCCGGTCATGCGGCAGCTGTCGGCCGACCTCGAAGAGACCACCCACCTCTGTGTCCTGCGCGGGCAGGAGGTGCTCACCGTGCTTTCGGTGTCCGGGCACTCGTTCCGCGCGCCCGGCTGGGAAGGCCGCGGGGTCCCGGCCCGCCGCACGTCCGCCGGGCGCGTGCTGCTGCTCGACGCCTCCCCCGACGACCTCTACGTGCGCTTCCCCGAACCGTCCGAAGTGGACACCCTGCCCCGGTTGTTGGCGAAGGTCGAGGAAGCCCGCCGGGACGGGTACGCGCGCGTCCACGAAGAATTCGAGCCGGGCCTGGTCGGCGTTTCGGCGCCGGTGCGGGACTTCCGCGGCCGGGTCGTCGCCGCCCTCAACGTCTCCGCGCCCGTCGGCCGGCTCGGCGAGCGCCTCGACGATGCCGGCCGGGTCACCGCGCGGGCCGCCGCGACGATTTCCGCGGACCTGGGCTGGGAGCCCGCCCGACGCCCGTCCACAGTGGACTTCAGCGGGTGGTGAACGCGCCGCCGTTCACGTGCAGCGTCTGGCCGGTGATGTGGCGGGCGCCTTCGGAGGCCAGGAAGTACGTGGTCTCCGCGATGTCCCGGGGGTGGCCGGCCCGGCCGTTGTGGGTCGCCGCGATCAGCGCTTCCCGCCGCTGGTCGGACAATTGTCCTTGGAAGAACTCGGTTTCGGCGATGTACCCGGGCGAAACCAGGTTCGCGGTGAGCCCCTTCGGGCCGACTTCGGACGACAGCCCGGCGGTCCACGCCGCCAGCGCCGCTTTCGCCGCCCCATAGGAACCCGAGGCGTACTCGGCGCCGATCGACCCGACGTTGACGATCGTCCCGCCCGGCCGCAGCTTGCCGAGCACCGCGGTCGTCGTCAGCACGGCGCTGAGCAGGTTGGCGTCCAGGTTCGCCCGCCACGCCGACAGCACACCCGCCAGCCCCGGGCCCTGCTCACCGCCGAAATCGGTGTTGCCGCCCGCCATGTTCACGACCACGTCGAGGTCCGGGCCCAGCTCGTCCGCCAGCCGGGTCACCTGCCCGGGATCGGTGGCGTCGCACGGGATCGGGCGGACGTCGAGCTCTTTCGCCACGCGCTCGAGGCGGCCGGCGTCCCGGCCGGTGACGACCACGGTGTCCCCGGCCGCGCGGAAGCGGGCGGCGACCGCCTTGCCGAGCCCGCTCCCGCCGCCGGTGACCAGCACGATACGACTCACGAAAACTCCTCCTCTGCTATGTTTAGCTCTAAACGTAGCAACGCGGAGGCGACGGTGTCCAACGACGGCTACCCGATGGAAGCGATCCTGCGCTGGCCCGCGGCGGACATCGCGGCGGCCTGGCAGCGCGAGCTGCCCGGCGTGCGGACCGAGTCCATCGAGGTCATCACGCCCGCTTGGCGGATCGCCAAGCTCCTCGCCGACGACCGGCGCCGGACGCTGGCCGAGCTGGGGATCGATTCGTCGACATTGGACCTGCTGAGCGTGATCCGGCGCGCCGGGCCGCCGTACGAGCTGACGACGCGCGAGATCACGCGCCGCACCCTGGTCACCGCGGGCGCGATCTCCCAGCGGATCGCCCGCGCCGAGCAGGCCGGGCTGGTCGAGCGGGCGCCCTCACCGGCGTCGCGCCGCGCGGTCGCGGTCAAGCTCACCGACTCCGGGCACGCCCTGATCGAGGCGACCGTGCGCCGGCTGCTCGAGCACGAAGCGGACCTGATCGGCGGGCTGAACCGGGACGAGCGCGCGACGCTCACCGGGCTGCTCGCCAAGCTGGAGGCGACCCTGCACGCGCGCGCCTCCCCCGAGCGAGGGGACGGCTGATACCCCGGCGGGAGGTCACGGCGCCGCGAACCGGACAGAGTCGGGAGCATGACCGCACCATCCGTCGTCCGCCCGCAGCGGTGGGCCGTCGTCGCCGCGCACGCCGTCCCGCTCGTGACCCTGCCGTCCGGGATCTGGCGGCTCTTCCTCGCCGGCGGCGCCGACCTCGGGCTGCGCCCCTACTACGCCATCGGGTTCGGCGAAGCCGCGTACATCGTCGGCCTGAGCGTCGTCTCCGAAGCACTGGCCCTGCTCACGCTCGGCCTGGTCCGGCCGTGGGGCGAGCGCGTTCCCCAGTGGATCCCGCTGCTCGGCGGCCGCCGGGTCGCGCCGTCCGCGGCGATCGTCCCGGCGGCCCTCGGAGCGCTGGCGCTCGCGGTGATCTGGGCGTACGCGTTCCGGGACTTCCCCAGGTTCGGGGCCGTCACGTTCGCCGGCCCGGGCTGGCACGCCCTGCTCGTCGCCTGCTACCTGCCGCTGCTGCTCTGGGCGCCGCTGCTCGCCGCCGTCACCTGGGCGTACTGGCGACGGCGCTGCCGCGTGTAGCGAGCCCGGCGCGCGGGTATCCGGCCGGGACCTTCGACAGGGGAGCTGACATGGGTCTTCTCATCGGGCTGCTGGTGGTCTGGGCCGTCCTGGCCGTCCTCGGCATCGTCATCAAGGGCCTCTTCTGGCTGATCATCGTCGGCGCGGTGCTGTTCGTCGCGACCGCGGTGATCGGTTTCGTCAAACGGGAGGCCCTCGGCCGCCGGCACTGACTTCCGAGATCACGGTTTCGCGCCGGAAACGCCCGTTCATTCTGCAGCCGGGTCGTGCGCGTGCTATTCGATCTCTATGACCGAATCACCGAACTATCCGAACTATCCCGAATCCGCGGCGGCGGGGCAGCCCGCCGCCGCGCCGGCGCGGCCCAGCACGGTCGAAGGGGCTTTCTGGGCGTTCATCGCTTCGACTGTCATCGGCCTCGTCGGCGGCTTCCTGATCTTCGCAAGCCGTGACGCGATCGCCGACACGCTGCGGAATTCGAACAGACAAAGCGGCGGCTCGCTGACCGACGCGCAAATCGACCAGGCCGTGACGGTCACGATGGTCGTCGCGCTCGTGATCGCCGTGATCATCGCCGCGTTGTACCTGCTGTTCGCGTTCAAACTGCGCGCCGGCCGGAACTGGGCGCGGATCGTGCTCACGGTGATCACCGCCCTGCAGCTGATCTCGGTGCTGGCCGGGCAGTCCACGGTGCTCGGCTACGTCAGCGTGGTCGTCGCCGTCATCGGCGTGGTGCTGTCGTTCCTCACGCCGTCGAACGCCTACTTCGCCGCCAACAAGACCATCCGCTAGAACCCGGCCCCGGGCCCGCCGCACCGCCGGCGGGCCCGGGCTCGTTCGTCAGCCGGCGTGCTCGATCACGAACGCCGTCAGGAAGCCGAGCGTGGCGAGCAGGCCCGTGTACAGCTCGGTGCGTTCGAAGGCCTCCGGGATCATGGTGTCGGCGATCATGGCCAGGATCGCGCCGGCGGCCACCGCCGTGATCGCCGCGATCGTCGCGGGCGAGGCGGTGCGCAGGAGGACGTTGCCCAGCAACGCGGCCGCCCCGCTGGCGAGCGCGATTCCGCTCCACACCCCGAAGACGTAGCGGGCGCCGCGGCCGGCCGTCTTCATCCCCGCCGCGCTGGACAGTCCTTCCGGGACGTTCGAGATGAACACCGCCGCCAGCACCGTCAGCCCGACTCCCCCGCCGCCGAGCAGGGACACGCCCAGCACGACCGACTCCGGCACGCCGTCGAGCAGGGCGCCCACGGCAATCGCCGCACCGCTGCCGGAACTGTCCTGTTCGGACGGTTGCTGGGCACCGGAGCGCTTGCGGTGCCGGGCTCCGCGGCGCGCGAGGACGACGTTGATCGCGACGTACACGACCGCGCCGCCGAGGAAACCGCCCGCGGTCGGCCCGAGCCCGCCGGCCCGCTGGGCCTCGTCGACGAGGTCGAAGGCCAGCGCGGAGATGAGCACCCCGGCCCCGAAGGCCATGATCCCGGCGACGACGCGCCGCGACACGCGCACCCACCACGCGACGGCGGCGCCCAGCACCAGCGCGATCCCGCCGACGAGACCCCACAGTCCCGCTTCCACCCATTCCGGCACGCAAGCCACCTTCCACCGACAGCACGTTCGCGAGGGGACTACCCCTTCGCGTCCGCGCGGACACCCCGGCCACCCACCAGGAACGCCGGGAGCAGCGCGAGGGCGGTCAACGCGACCGACCACGCGAACGCCGCGTGGAACGCCGACGTCACCGAGCCCGCGTGCGCCGCCAGGACGACCGCGAGCACCGCCGTGCCGAGGGAGCCGCCGGTCTGCTGCAGCACCCGCGTCACGGTGCTGGCGCCGGACACCGCGGCGCGCGGGACGTCCCGGAAAGCCCCGGCCATGACGGCGATGTTGGCCGCGCTCAGCCCGGCGCCCCGCACGAGCAGCGCGCCGCCGAGCAGCAGCGGACTCGTGCGCGGCCCGGCCGCGGCGAACGGCACCGTGGCCAGCGCGCACACCAGCACGCCGGTGACGGCCACGCGCGCGGCGCCGGCGCGGTCGACGACGCCGCCCAGGGGCCGCACCAGCAGGGACCCCAGCCCTTGCGGCGCGAGGAGCAGGCCCGCGGCCAGCGCGTCCTGCCCGCGGACCTGCTGGTAGTACAACGGCAGCAGGAACATCGCGCCGTATAAGGACAATCCGGCGAGGAACTGCACCCCGCCCGCGGCGGCGAACGACGGGATCCGGAACAGCCGGAGATCGACCAGCGGGTGATCACCGCGAAGCGCGCGCACGACGTACACGCCGAGCAGCAGCAGGCCACCCGCCAGCGGGACGAGCACCCGCGCGTCCGCGAACCCGGCCGTGGTCGCGGCCCGCGAAAGCCCGTACAGCACGCCGGCCAGCGCCGGGGCCAGGAGCGCGAGCCCCGGCGCGTCGAACCGCGGCGGGCGGGACGGCGCCTCGGCCGGGACGACGAATCCCGCGGCGACGACGGCGAGCACGCACAGCGGGACGTTGACGAAGAAGATCCACCGCCAGTCCCCGCCGGCCAGGATCAGGCCGCCGGCGACCGGCCCGAGGATCGGCACGAGCACGGTCACGGCCGTGACGATCGCCAGCACCCGGCCCAGCTGCTCCGGTCCGGCCGTCCGCACCAGGATCGTCAAGATCACCGGCTGGACGAGCCCGGCGCCCACGCCCTGCACCGCGCGGAACGCGATCAGGCTGCCGAGATCCCCGGCCACGCCGGCGCCCGCGGACCCGGCGGCGAAGACGGCCAGCGCGGTCAGCCAGACCCGTTTCGTCCCGAACCGCTCGCTCAGCCACCCGCTCGCCGCGATGGTGACGGCCGCCGCGAGCAGGTAGGCGGTGCTGACCCAGCCGACGGCGGCGGTACCGGCCGCGAACTCGCGGGCGAGCGTCGGCAGCGCGACGCCGGCGATCGTCGCGTCGAGCAGCGGCGCGATCGCGCCGAGCACGAGCACCAGGGCGAGCCGGACCATGCGCCCTCCAGTAAGAAACAGTGTGCATCTTATTATCGAGGCTAGGATAAGATACACAATGTGTCTAGGGGGTGCCGATGACCGATGACGCCGTGCGGCGGAGACGCCGGGGTCCCGAGCTGGAGCGGGCGTTGCTCGACGCGGCCTGGGAAGAACTCCACAGCGTCGGCTACGCGGGCTTCACGGTCGACGCGGTCGCGCAGCGCGCGGGGACCAGCCGGCCGGTGCTGTACCGGCGGTGGCCGAGCCGGGCGCGGCTCGTCCTCGCCGCGGTGCGCGCGCACCTGCCCCCGGTGGACGCCCCGCCGGACACCGGCCGCCTCCGCGACGACCTGATCGCCGCGCTGCGCTGGTGGCGCGACCGCTACGACCTGGTGGGCGCGTCGATCATGAACGGCCTGGCCGGCGAGCTGGACCACCTGCCCACCGAAGACCTCGAGGTCGTCCCGGACCTGCTCGCCACGATCGTCGAGCGGGCCGCGAAACGCGGCGAGATCGGCCCGGGGGCGGTCCCGGCGCACGTGGTGGACGCGCCGGCCGCGCTGCTGCGCCACGACCTGGTGGTGCGCCACCACCGGCCGACCGACGATGACCTGGCCGCGATCGTCGACGACATCGCCGTCCCCGCCATCGAACGCGCCGCCCGCCGCGAAGGAGCGTGAAGTTCAGCGCCCGTCCCACGGGCGGCCGGCCAGCAGGTTGGCCACCCACCGCAGCGCGGTCTCGCACAGCGCCGCCTCCGGACCACGCCGGTGGGCGACCACGTCGTCGTCGCACCACAGCATCAGGGCCGTCGCGCCGTGCGCCGTCGGGGTCAGCCCGACGACCCAGCGGTTGCCGCCGAGGGCGAGGACGCGCTCGGCGGTGCTCCAGCGTCCGCGTGACCCGGTCACCGTCCACGCGGGACTCCGCGCGAGCTCCGCGACCGAGGCCGGCCGGTGGTGGTTCGGGCCGCTCATCCCGCCACTGTCGCACATCGGGCGGCGCGAACCCGGTCACCGGCCCGTCGACCCGTCGATCAGCTCGCGCAGGATGTCGGCGTGGCCGGCGTGGCGGCCGGTCTCCTCGATCATGTGGACCAGGGCCCAGCGCATCGACGGCGGTGTCCCCTTGGGCCGCGCCACCGGCTCGGTCAGGTCGGCGCACGCGTCGATCACCGCGTTGGACTCGGCGACCGCCGCGCGGTAGCCCGCCAGGAGCGCGGCGGCCGTCTCGTCCGGACGCGGCCGGAACGTGGCCGGCCAGTCGGCCGTGCGCTCGCCGAGGAACGTGAAGCGTTCGACGTGGGTCAGGTGCCGGACCAAGCCCAGCAAGGACGTGCCCGACGGCACGCCGGGCGTCCGGACCTGCGGTTCCGGTACGCCCTCGGCCTTGGCCGCCACGGCGGCGCGCAGTTGGTCGAGGAACCCGCGCAGCACGTCCTTCTCGGCGGGTCCGGTCCGCGGGGGCGGGGTGTCGCGTCGGCGGGGCATGGAGTGTCCTCCTCGGACGGTCAGCGGGTTCGGCGGATCAGCAGCAGGTGGTCGACGACTTCGGCGATCTGGCCGCCGGGTCCGGTGGCTTGGCGGGACAGGGCTTCGGCGCGCTCGACGGTCCACTCGCCGGCGTCGAGCTCGAGCGATTCGGCCACTTCGCGCGGGGAGGTGAACCGGGCCTCCTGGTCCCACGACCACGGCGCGACGGACCCGTGGTCGACGACCAGCAGCCGGCCGCCCGGCGCCAGCGCGTGCGCGGCCTGACGTAGCACGCGGGCGCGCGGGAACGCGAAGGACGTGTGCAGGTAGTGCGCCGAGACGAGGTCGAAGCGGCCCGCGGGGAACGTTTCGGCCAGGTCGTGCCGCTCGGCGGTGACCCGGTCCCCGAGCCCGAGTTCGCCGGCGCGCTCGGCCAGGCGGCCGGTCGCGACGCCGGAGATGTCGGCCGCCGTCACGTGCCAGCCGCGGCGGGCGAGCCACAGCGTGTCGCCGCCGGCGCCGCTGCCGAGGTCGAGCGCGGTGCCGGGCGTCAGGTCGGCGACGGCTTCGGTGAGCCGGACGTTCGGGCGGGGTGCGGCGCGCGGGGTCGCGTAGTGGGCGTCCCAGAATTCCGTGGCGGTCATGGCTCCACCGTGGCGTGGCCGTGCCGGAGTGGCAGGCTTTCTTGCGGTTTCGGCAAGATGGCCGGGTGAGTGACGACATCGAGGACGTCCTGCACGCGGTCGGCCCCCGGCTGCGGGCCCTGCGCCGCACCCGCGGGCTGACGCTGGCCGAGGTCGCCGGCACCACCGGGGTGTCGGAGAGCACGCTGTCGCGGCTGGAGAGCGGGCAGCGGCGGGCCAGCCTGGAACTGCTGCTGCCGCTGGCCCGCGCCTACCGCGTCCCGCTCGACGACCTCGTCGGCGCGCCCCGCACCGGCGACCCGCGCGTGCACCTCGCGCCGATCCACCGCTACGGCATGACGTTCGTGCCGCTGTCCCGGCGGCCGGGCGGCATGCAGGCGTACAAGATGCTCATCCCCAGCAGCGACCGACCACCGGAGCCGGTGCACCAGACCCACGACGGCCACGAGTGGCTCTACGTGCTCCACGGGAAGCTGCGGCTGGTCCTCGGCGAGCACGACCTGGTGCTGCCGGCGGGCGAGGCCGCGGAGTTCGACACGACGCTCCCCCACTGGCTCGGCAGTGCCGACGGGCAGGCCGTCGAGCTGCTCATCCTCTTCGGCCGGCACGGCGAACGGGCGCACCTGCGGGCCCGCGCCACCCGGGACTGACCCGGCCGGGATCGATTTCCGGGGAAGCGGCGGGCGAACCCGCTCCCGGCCGCGCGAACTCCCAGGGTTTTCCCAGAACCTCCCAGGAACCGGCCAGGCGGCCGGGCCAGGCTCGCCGTCATGACCACCATCGAAGTGCGCGGCCTGACCAAGCGGTACGGCCCCGACACCGTCGTGGACGACCTGTCGTTCACCGTCGAACCCGGGCAGGTCACCGGATTCCTCGGCCCGAACGGCGCGGGCAAGTCCACGACCATGAAGCTGATCCTCGGCCTCGCGGCGCCGACGCGCGGGTCCGCCACGATCGGCGGGCGCCGCTACCACGACCTCCCCGTGCCGCTGACCGAAGTCGGGGCGCTGCTCGACGCGGGCGCCGTCCACGGCGGCCGGAAAGCATACGACCACCTGCTGGCCCTCGCGGTGAGCAACGGCCTCCCGCGGCGCCGGGTCGGCGAAGTGCTCGCCCGGACCGGGCTGGAGAGCGTGGCGGGCAAGCGCACCGCCGGGTTCTCCCTCGGCATGCGGCAGCGTCTCGGCATCGCGGCGGCGCTGCTCGGCGACCCGCGCGTGCTGATCTTCGACGAGCCGGTGAACGGGCTCGACCCCGAGGGCATCCGGTGGATCCGCGACTTCATGCGTTCCCTGGCCCGCGAGGGCCGGGCCGTGCTGGTGTCCAGCCACCTGATGAGCGAGATGGCGCAGACCGCCGACCACCTGGTCGTGATCGGCCGCGGCCGGCTCGTCGCCGACACCGCCGTCAGCGAACTCGTGCGCGGCGAAGGAACCGTGCTCGTCCGCACGCCCGACGCCGGTTTCGCGCGGCTGCTCGCCACCGCCGGGGCCAGCGTGCGGGAAGGCGCCGAAGCCTCGCTCGTGGTCTCCGGCCTGACGAGCGGGGAGATCGGCAAGCTCGCGGCATACCACGGCGTCGCGCTCGCCGAACTCACCCCGCAGCGCGTCTCGCTCGAAGACGCCTTCATGGATTTGACCCGCGACAGCGTCGAGTACGAAGGAGCGAGCGCGTGAGCTTCGCCCAGTCCGTCCACGCCGAGTGGATCAAGCTCCGCAGCCTGCGGTCGACCTGGTACACGCTGGCGTGCCTGTTCGCGGCCGGGCTCGGCATCACGGCGCTGGCGATGAACGCCGCCGGCAAGGCGTACGCCGAGGATCCGCAGGCCTGGGACCCGACCAACCGCAGCCTGACGTCGTACATCGTGGCGCAGCTGATCATCGGGGTGCTGGGCATCCTGGTCGTCACCGGCGAGCACGCGACCGGGCTGATCGGGACGTCCCTGATCGCCACGCCCCGCCGCAACCGGCTGCTGGCGGCCAAGGTCGTGGTGGCCGTCGCCGTCGCCGTGCTTGCGGGGCAGGTGCTGATGTTCGCCGCCTTCTTCCTGGGCCAGGCTGTGTTGGGTGCGCAGGACCTGCCGCGGGCGTCGCTCGGCGACCCCGGCGCGCTGTCCGCCGTGACGGGCGGCGGGCTCTACCTGGCGGCAATCGCCCTGCTGGCGGTCGGGCTCGGCACGATGATGCGGGCGACGGCGGGCGCGCTGGCGACGCTCGTCGGGATCGTCTTCCTGGTCCCGGCGCTCGCGGGCCTGTTCCCGGCGTGGGTCCGCGGGTTGTTCTTCTACTGGCCGACGCTCGGGGCGTCCGCGGTCCTGAAGACGGTGCCCGACCCGGACTTCCCGCACCCGTGGCTGAACCTGGGCGGGATGTGCGTCGGGGTGGCCGCGGTGCTGGCGGTGGCGTTCGTGGTCTTCCGCCGCCGGGACGTGTGATGCGAGAGGTGGTCCGCGGTCTGGTGGCGGCGGCCGCGGCGCTGCTCGCGATGGCCGGTGTGGCGGCGGCGGGGTTGCTGCTGCTCGGGGTGGATCGTTCCGTGACGGCCGCGGTGGTCGCGTTGGCCGCGGGTGGGTCGGTCGACCTCCAAGGGGCGACGGTCGGTGGGCTGCCGGTCGGGGTGGAGGGTGGGCTGCGCGGGATTCCGCTCGGGGTTTCCCTTGCGGGGGCGGTGGTTCTGGGGTGGCTGGTGCTGCGGCGTCGTGAGGGGTTGCTCGTGCGCGGTGCGGTGGCGGGGGTGGCTTTTGCGGGGGTGTTGGGCGGGATTGCGTTGTGGGCAGGGGGAAAGGTGGGTTTGCC
This sequence comes from Amycolatopsis sp. MEPSY49, assembly GCF_051337345.1. Lineage (NCBI taxonomy): Bacteria > Bacillati > Actinomycetota > Actinomycetes > Pseudonocardiales > Pseudonocardiaceae > Amycolatopsis > Amycolatopsis sp. MEPSY49. The sequence continues at coordinate 374,107 of NZ_JBDLYJ010000009.1, forward strand.
GGGTGGGGTCGGCGCGGCGCGAGGCTGCGCTTCGACGCGGCTGCCGTTTCCGGGCTCTTCGGCGGGAGTGCGTGATGCGTTGCCGGGTGGGTTTGGCTCCGGCCTTTCCGGAGGGGTGAACCAGCCCTGGCCGGGCGGGCTTGGCGCCAGCTCTTCCTCGGCCGTGAGCCAGATCTTGCCGGGTGGGGTTGGCGCCGGGCCTTCCACCGGGGTGAGCCAGCCCTGGCCGAGCGGCCTTGGCTCCGGCCTTCCCACCCAAGGCGGCCCACCCTCCCCCGCCCACCTGGAAGCCGCGTTCTCCGTGGCCGTCGGGCCCACCGTCGCCGGCGCCCTGGTCTTTGCCCTCGTGGTCGTCGCGGCCTGCTGGCTGATCGCGCGTTTCCCTTCCGTGGCAACAACCCTGCGCGCCCTGCGCTGGCCGCTGGCCGGGATCACCGCGGTCTGCCTGATCGCCGCGGGCGCGCTCGGCGGTGCCGCCGCGGCCGGCGCCGTCCTGCTCCTCCTCCCCCAGCTGATCCCCGCCGCCGTGCTGACCGGCCTCGGCGTCCCCTGGCACCTCGACACCACCGGCCTGCTCTCCTGCGCCCCGGACACCAGCTTCCCGGCCACCCACTGGATCGCCGGCGCGGTGCTGCTCGGCTGCGGCATCGCCGTCGCCGTCCGCCGGCCCCGCCCACCCCTGCGTCAGGCCGCGGAGCTCGCCGCGGTCGTCGGGGTCGTCCTCGGCGTCACAGCCCTCCTCTCGCGGTTCTCCGTCGACCTCTCGGTGACCGCGTTCGGCTTCTCGGTCCCCGTCCTCGGCGCGCAACTCGCCGCCAACCCGCTCCTCGCCCTCGCCGCCGGGGCCGCGGGCGGGGCCGTCGCCGGGTTCGCGGGCAACCTGCTCGTCCGCGGTCTCCGTATCCTCGCGGGCATGGACGAGATGACCCGGCTGCTGGTGGTGGACGACGAGCCCACCGTCCGCGAGCTGCTCTCCGCCGCGCTCCGGTTCGCCGGTTTCCGGGTGACCTCCGCGGCGACGGCGGGCGAAGCCGTCGCCGCGGCCACCGCAGAACCGCCCGACCTGGTGCTGCTCGACGTCATGCTGCCGGACACGGACGGCTTCGAAGTGGTCCGGCGGCTGCGCGAGCAGCACCGGCCGGTGCCCGTCCTCTTCCTCACCGCGCGCGACGGACAGGCCGACAAGGTCACCGGCCTGTCCCTCGGCGCCGACGACTACGTCACCAAGCCCTTCGACCTGGCGGAGCTGATCGCGCGGATCCGGGCGATCCTCCGCCGGACCGCCGGGCACCCGGCCGCCGTGCTGACCGTGGGCACCCTCGCCCTCGACGCCGACGGCCGGCAGGTGACGCGCGCGGGCCGGCCCGTCCGCGTGTCCGACACCGAGTTCCGGCTGCTGCGCTACCTGATGGAGAACGCCGGCCGGGTCGTGTCCAAGGCGCAGATCCTCGACCGCGTGTGGCGCGAGGACTTCGGCGGCGACGCCAGCATCGTCGACACCTACATCTCCTACCTGCGGCGCAAGGTCAACACCGAGGAACCCAAGCTGATCCACACCGTGCACGGCGTGGGCTACGTGCTGCGCGAGCCCCGGCGGTGAAGCGGCTGTCGCTGCGGGCGCGGCTGCTGCTGCTCACCACGGGTCTGCTGCTGGCCGGCCTGACCCTCGTCAGCGCGCTCGTCGCCGACCGGCTGGAACGCTTCCAGCTCGACCGCCTCGACGGCCAGCTGCGCTCGATGACCGAGCTCATCTCCCTCGCGGCGAGCCCGCCCCCGGCCGGGAACCCCGCCGTCCGGCCGGATCTCCTCGACCCCGCGCTCGACCTGTTCGGCACGCCGTACGTCGTCTACCTGGACGCCGGTGGCGCGGTGGTGGGCGGCCTGCACTCCTCCCGAGTACCGGGGTCGGCGTTGCCGCCGCTCGACGCGCTGCGCACGGTCCCCACCGACGGGAGCGGCGTCGACCTGCGCGCCGCCGACGGCTCGGAACGCTGGCGGGCCGTCGCGCGCCCGGCCGTCCGCTGGGGCGGGACGGTGGTTTCGGCCGCCCCGCTCGCCGAAGCCGACGCCACGATCGCCCAGCTGCGGGTGAGCAGCCTGGTCACCGGGGCCGCACTGCTCGTCGTGCTGACCGCGGCCGGCTGGTTCGCCCTGGGCCGGGGCCTGCGCCCGCTGCGCCGGATCGAGCACACGGCGGCCGCGATCGCCGGCGGCGACCTCACCCGCCGCGTCCCGGTCCTCGCGCCGCCCGGCACGGAGATCGGGCACCTCGCGGCATCGCTCAACACCATGCTCGGCCAGCTCGAGGACGCGTTCGCCGCCCGGGCGGCGTCGGAGGCGCGGATGCGCGCGTTCGTCGCGGACGTCAGCCACGAGCTGCGCACGCCGCTGTTCGGCATCAAGGGGTCCACCGAGCTCTACCGGATGGGCGCGCTGCCCGGACCGTCCGATGTGGACGAAGCGATGCGCCGGATCGACCGGGAAGCCACCCGGCTCACCGCGCTCACCGAGGATCTGCTGCTGCTCGCCCAGCTCGACGGAGCACCCGAGGAACAGCTCGACCGGGCCCCGATGGACCTGCGCACCCTCGCCGGCGACGCGCGCCACGACCTGCGCGCGCTCGACCCGTCCCGCACGGTCACCCTCACCGGTCCGGGCGGCGACGGACCGCCGGGCCCGGCCCCGGTCGACGCGGACGAAGCCCGGCTCCGGCAGGTGGTCACGAACCTGGTGGGCAACGCGGCCGCGCACACGCCACCGGGCACGAGCGTCCGCATCGGCGTCGGCACGGCGGCGGGCCGCGCGGTCCTGGAGGTGGCCGACGAGGGTCCGGGCATGACGGCCGCGCAGGCGGAAAAGGCGTTCAACCGCTTCTACCGCGCCGACCGGTCCCGCACCCGCTCCGGCGGCGCGGACGCGGGCCTGGGGCTGTCGATCGCCCGGTCGCTCGCCCGCGCCCACGGCGGCGACGTCGAACTGGAGACGGCGGTCGGCGAAGGCGCGTGTTTCCGGCTCTCGTTGCCGTTGCTGAGCTGAGGGTTCAGCGCCGGCGGGCCCGCAGGTAGCGTCGAGGGTGGGCGACCCAGTAGAAGTTGAGGTCGTAGCCCCAGCCGAACGTCTTCGGCGTCCAGAGCCGCCGATCGCCGGGGTTCCAGATCCGGGCCCGGATCCGCGCGGCGGTCGGGCGCCGCCAGTCGTACGGGAGGCCGGCCGCGCGGCCCTGGGGTTCGACCGGCCGCGGCGGGTCGTCGTGGGTTTCCGGCATCGGCATCACCTTCCCGCCGGCCAGCGTGGACCCGCGGGCGATCAGCGGTCAACCGGCGGGGGCGGGTGCCCCAGCGCCGCCACCAGCTCGGCCACCCGGTGGTGGGCCTCCAGCGGGTGCCGCAGGCGGCCTTCGGGGTGGATCGTGTAGTGGTTGCGGCGGCCGACGCGCTCGCGTTCGACGTAGCCGTCCGCGATCAGGTCCGCGAGGATCAGCTGCACGCCGCGTTCGGTGATGCCGACGCGCTCGGCGATGTCGTGCAGCCGGTGGTCCGGGTCCTCGGCCAGGCACAGCAGGACGTGCGCGTGGTTGCTCAGGAACGTCCACGAAGCCATACGGCAGTTTAGCCGTCCAAACTTGACAGACGAAGCCCAGTTCGTCATTCTGGAGTGGACGGAGGGGAGTACCCGCCCCGGTCCGGCATCGTCAGTACGGCTGCCCCGGCGCAGACCCGGTGCCGGCGCCACCTCGCGGTGGCCGGGAAGACCTCCGGTTCGCACCGAACCGGAGGAGTGTGCCGTGACCGTCCCCTTCTGGGCCTGGGCCGCCGTGCTGGGCGTCATCCTGCTCATGCTCGCGGTCGACCTGTTCGCCCACCGCAAGGCGCACGTCGTCGGCGTCCGCGAAGCGCTGACGTGGTCGGGCGTGTGGGTGGCGCTGGGCGTCGCGTTCGGCGCCGTCGTCTGGTGGGTCTGGGGCGCGGAGTTCGCGGGCCAGTACTTCGCCGGGTACGTGATCGAAAAGTCCCTGGCGGTGGACAACGTCTTCGTGTTCGCGATCATCTTCGGCTACTTCGCCGTGCCGCGCGAACACCAGCACCGGATCCTGTTCTACGGCGTCCTCGGCGCATTGGTGTTCCGGGCGGTGTTCATCGCGGCCGGCTCCGCGCTGCTGGCGAGTTTCGCCTGGATCCTTTACGTGTTCGGCGCTTTCCTGGTCCTGACCGGCATCCGGATGGCGCTGCACCGCGCGGGACCCGCGGACTACGAGCAGAACGTGGTCCTGCGCGTGTTCCGCCGGCTCGTCCCGTCGACGGACGTCCACCACGGCGGCAGGTTCCTGGTCCGCGAAGCCGGCCGCTGGGTGGCGACGCCGCTGCTGGCCGTGCTGGTGCTGATCGAGGTGACCGACGTGGTGTTCGCGGTCGACTCGATCCCGGCGATCTTCGCGGTGACGCAGGAGCCGTTCCTGGTGTTCACGTCCAACGCGTTCGCGATCCTGGGCCTGCGCGCGTTGTACTTCCTGCTGGCGGACCTGATGCACCGGTTCGTCTACCTGAAGCTCGGCTTGGCGCTGGTGCTGGTCTGGGTGGGCGCGAAGATGCTGCTGCTGGAGGTCTGGAAGATCCCGACGGGCCTGTCGTTGGCGGTGGTGGGCGCGATCCTCGCGACGGCCGTCGTCGCCAGTTTGGTTCGGACCCGCGCCGCGGTCCGCTCGTCCTGACGAAAGGAATCCTCGCAATGCGTTCGACGAAACGACTGACGGCGGCCGCCATCGGCACCGGCCTGGTACTGAGCCTCACCGCGTGCGGCGCGGCCGCCGAAACGGCGGGCCGCGTCGGCGACGCCGCCTCGACGGTGAGCGTGTGCACCGAAGCCGTGCGGATCGCCACGGTGCCCCCGGACCTCACCGACCCGCAGGCGGCGGCCGACCGCGCCCACGCGGCGGGCGACGAACTGGCCGGCCTGGCCGAGCGCGCGGCGAACACCACCGTCGCCGACGCGATCGGCTCCCTGTCGGAAACCCTCCGGCACACGACGGTCGACGACCTCGTCACGGGCCCGGCCGACTGGGTGCGGCAGAAGACCGACCGGGTCTCCGCGCTCACGAAAGCCTGCGGCCTCTGAGCGGAACCGGTCAGGACGGCCGGTTGGTCTCCGGGATCTCGATGCTGATCGGCCGTCCCTCCGACAGGAACAGCAGCGCCGCCTGGCGGAGGAACTCGTCCAACGTCCAGTACGCCGCCGGGGCCAGGGGGAACGGCAGCAGCCCCTCGCGGACCGCGATGAACGGACCCCATGCCACGTTCAGCAGCGGGTCCCACACCGGCTCGCGGGGGATGTGCAGCCAGTTCGCTATCCGGTCGCCCAGCATGAACCTCGTGAACGCGCCCAGGACGTGCGTGCTCAGCAGGCCACCGTCCACCGTGGACCCGAGGTTCAGCAGGATTTCCGCCAGCTCGATGCCCTCGTCCGTCGGGGCCAGTACCGGCGTCAGCACCTGGTCGGCCTGGGAGTTCGCCTCCGCCCAGGACGCCGGGAGGTACTCGTCCATGATGCCGAGCAGGTGCCCGGTGAGCTGCCATGAATGCAGGTACCCCTCGGACTCCGCGCGCGGGATCGGGACCTGCCACTCGACCAGCTTCTTCATCACGGTCGTCGGGAGGCTGTGCCACGTCACCAGCAGGTCGCGCTGGCTGATCGGGATCGTCTGGTCGGCCGTGCCCGTCCACTGCGGGGACCGCGGCAGCAGGTGGCGCACCGCCGCGTGGACCAGCCGGGTCTTCACGCACGTCACGATCATCTCGCCGGTGGGCTCGAAGGCGTTGCGCGTCATGATGTCGTAGCCGAGCTTGGCGGTCTTGGAGATGCGGTCCTTCATCGCCGCGCCGCCCTTGGAGTAGTACACCGCGCGGGCCTCGTGCGGGATGACCGTGCTGATCATCCCGCTCGCCAGGCCGTACAGCACGCCCAGGTAGAGCCCGCGCTTCTCGGTGAACGCGAACGACGTCGCGAGCTTGCCGTGGTCTGCCCACGACGGCAGCTGCCGCGCCCGCTCGACGAAGTCGCGCACGTCCGCGGGCAGGCCGCCGGGCAGGGGCTGGTCGTTCTTCTGCCACGTCCGCAGCGCCGCGTTCACCGCCGGCACGTCGCCGCGGTCGATCACCGACGCGAGCAGCGCGTCGGCCTCCGGGTCCCACACCCAGCGGGGATCCGCGCCCGTCCCGGTGCGGGCGACCGACGCCTCGGCCGGCCACGTCCACATCGCCGCGCCCACCACTCCCAGTGCTCCGCCTCGCTTCAACGCGGTTCGGCGGGTCAATTCGGCCATCGCTGCTCCTCAGGAGTCGAGATCAGAAGTGATACTCAGATACGCGAACTGGCACTCTGTATCAGAGCATGTCGTGCCGCGACCCACAAGACCTAGGCTGGAAGGATCAGGAGGTGGCCGTGGAACCCGTGGTGTCGCCGTTCACCTCCGCGCCGGGCGCGGAGTCGCTCCTGGAGCGCGCCTACACCGACGCACTCGAGCAGGTCGGCGACGCCGACGAGATCCGCGTCCGCGTGCTCGACGCGGCCTACGAGCAGTTCTGCCGACTGGGCATCCAGCGGTCCACCATGGAGGACGTCGCCAAGCGGGCCGGGTTGTCGCGCATCACCGTCTACCGGCGCTTCGCCACGAAGGACACGCTGGTCGAGCACGTCGTGCGCCGGGAGTACCGCCGCTACTTCGACCGGTTCCTCGCCGAGATCACGCAGGCCGAGACCGTCGCCGACCGGGTCGTCCTCGGTTTCGTCAGCTCGCTGCGCGCCATCCGCGGCAACCCGCTGATCGGCGGGCTGATCGCCGCCGAACCGGGGCTGCTCGCCTCGTCCATGATCACCGACGGCGGCCGGACACTGGCCACCGTGCAGCGGTTCGTGGCCGGCCAGCTGCGGCGGGAGCAGCACGCCGGGACCGTGTCCGCCGAGCTCGACGTCGAGGTCGTGGCCGAGCTGATGGTCCGGGTGTCCGCGTCCTTCCTCGCGATCCCGAGCCACGTCGTCGACCTCGACGACGACGCGCAATTGGCCGACCTGGCCCGCCGCTACCTGGTCCCGATGCTGGACACCTGAGCCACCCCCGGATATGAAGATACAAAGCAGGTTGCTTTGTATCTCTCCGACCGCCGGGAGCGTCCGTGAGCCTGACCACCGAACAGCGCGACTTCGTCGCCGCCGTCGACGACTTCTGCCGCCGGGAGGTGGGCACCCGCGAGAAGTGGCTGGAGCTCACCGAAGACGGCCGGAACCCGCACAACGACGCGCTGTACCGCAAGATGGCCGGCCTGGGCTGGCTCGGCGTCGCCGTGCCGGCCGAGTACGGCGGCGCCGGCCAGGGCATGCTCGACCTGGTCCTGTTCCTGGAGACCACGGCCTACCACCAGGCGCCGATCGGCGGGTTCGCGACGTCGGTGATCACCGCGGCGTCCTACGAGAAGTTCGCCGCCGAGGAGCGCAAGCACGAGGTGCTCGGCGCCTTCCTCCGCGGTGACGTTCTCGCCGTTTCGATGTCCGAGCCCGGCGCCGGCTCCGACGTCGGGGCGCTGGCGTGCAAGGCGGTCCGCCACGACGACGGCTGGGTCGTCGACGGCCAGAAGACGTGGTGCTCCAACGCCCACATCGCCCAGCACATCCTGCTGGTCGCGCGCACGTCCGCCGACGGCGGCAAGCACGACGGCCTGACGATGTTCTCGGTGCCCGCGGGCGTCGACGGCCTGGCGGTGCACGGCATCGACACGATGGGCGGGCGCGAGGTGAACGACCTCTACTTCACCGGCTGCGCGCTGCCCGGGGACGCGGTGGTCGGCGAGGTCGGGCAGGGCTGGCGCCAGCTGATGGCGGGGCTCAACCTGGAACGGATGATCCTGGCGGCCCTGATGCTCGGCACCGCGCGCCGCGCGTTCGACGACACGGTGTCCTACGTCAAGGAGCGGCGGCAGTTCGGGCGTCCGGTCGGCTCGTTCCAGGCGCTGCGGCACCGGATCGCCGACCACGCCACCGAACTCGAGTGCACCCGCCTGCTGGTGCACGACGTCGCCCGCAAGATCGACGCGGCGGCCGGCAAACCGCTGCCGCGCGAGGCGTCCATGGCGAAGCTCAAGGCGACGGAGTTCGCGAAGGCGATGGCCCTCGACGGCATGCAGATGCTGGGCGGCTACGGGTACGCGACCGAGTACGGCATGGAACGCCTGCTGCGGTCGACCGTGGTGTCCACTGTGTACGGCGGGACGAGCGAGATCCAGCGCGACATCATCGGCAAGAGCTACGGGCTCTAGCCGAGGTTGGCCCGGAGCGCCGCCGCGACCTCGCCGGCCGCGGCGAGCTGCTCCGGGGTCAGCGCGTCCACGAACAGCTCGCGCACCGCGGTCAGGTGCGGGACCGTCGACGCGCGGAACGCCGCGTCGCCTTCCGGTGTCAGCACGACCTCGGCGCCCCGGTTGTCCGTCCGGCACTCCTCCCGCCGGATCAGGCCGCGCTTCTCCATCCGGCCGAGGTGGTGCGACAGGCGGCTGCGCTCCCAGCCGACGTCGTCGGCGAGCTGCGAGGACCGCAGCCGCCGCTCCGGAGCCTCGCTGAGGGCGAGCAGGACCGCATAGTCGCCGGGCGATAGCCCGGACTCGGCCTGCAGGCGCGCGCCGAGCTCGGCACGCAGCGCCTCGGCGGTCTCGATGAACCCGCGCCAGACGCGCAGCTCCTCCGTGGTCGGCAGCACGCGCCGCCGTCGTGTCGGCTGGGTCACCACACCTCCTGGTTGACACGTCAATCATATCGAGCGGATGATTGACGTGTCAATCAAAGGAGTTCTCGTGACTGATGTGGAATTCGGGCTCGACACCTTCGGCGACGTCCCGGAGGACGACGCCGGGCGCCCGCTCTCCCCCGCCGCGGCCATCCGGCAGGTGGTCGAGGAGGCCGTGCTCGCCGACGAACTCGGCGTCGACGTGCTCGCGCTCGGCGAGCACCACCGGCCCGAGTACGCGATCTCCACGCCCGAGACCGTGCTGGCCGGCATCGCCACGCGCACGTCGCGGATCCGGCTGTCGTCGGGCGTCACGGTGCTGAGCTCGGACGACCCGGTCCGCGTGTTCCAGCGCTTCGCGACGGTCGACGCCCTCTCGAACGGGCGCGCCGAGGTCATCCTCGGCCGGGGTTCGTTCACCGAGTCGTTCCCGCTGTTCGGCTACGACCTGAGCGACTACGACGCGCTGTTCGAGGAGAAGCTCGACCTGTTCGTGCGGCTGCTCGACGAGAAGCCGGTGACCTGGCACGGAACCCTGCGGCCGCCGCTGGAAGACGCCGACGTCCACCCGAAGACCGAAAGCGGACGGCTGAGCACGTGGGTCGGCGTCGGTGGTTCGCCGCAGTCGGTCATCCGCACCGCCCGCCACGGCCTGCCGCTGATGCTGGCGATCATCGGCGGGCCGCCCGGGCGGTTCGCGCCGTACGTCGACCTCTACCGCAAGGCGGCCGCGCAGTTCGGGACGACCGCGCACCCGGTCGGCATGCACTCCCCCGGCTTCGTCGCCGACACCGACGAGCAGGCGCGCGAAGTGTTCTGGCCGCACTACCGCGTGATCCGCGACCGGATCGGGGCGCTGCGGGGCTGGGCCCCGATCCGGCGCGAGGAGTACGACCGCGAGATCGAGCACGGTTCGCTGTACATCGGGTCGCCGGAGACCGTCGCCCGCAAGATCGCCCGCGCGGTCGCGGAGCTGGGCGTCGGCCGGTTCGACCTGATCTACACCGCGGGAGCCCAGCCGGTGAGCGCGCGCCGGCGCGCGGTCGAGCTGTACGGCGCCAAGGTGATCCCGATGGTGCGCGACCTCCTCGCGGCGGCGGAATGATCCTCGGCATCCTCGGCGCGGGCAAGGTCGGCACGGTCTTGGCGCGCCTCGCCCTCGCGGCCGGGTACGACGTGCTCGTCGCCGGCTCCGGGGCACCGGAGAAGATCGCGCTCACCGTCGACGTCCTCACGCCCGGCGCGGTCGCGGTGCCCGCCGGGGAGGCGGCGGCGAAGGCGGACGTCGTGCTGCTCGCGCTGCCGCTGGGCAAGTACCGGACGATCCCGGCGGCGGCGCTCGCCGGCAAGCTCGTCGTCGACGCGATGAACTACTGGTGGGAGGTCGACGGCGTCCGCGCCGACTTGCGCCGCTCGACCAGCGAAACGGTTCAGGCCTTCCTGGCGGGGGCGCACGTCGTGAAGGCGTTCAACCACATGGGTTACCACGACCTCGAAGACGAAGCCCGGCCTCCGGGCACCGCGGGCCGCAAGGCGATCGCGCTCGCGGGCGACGACCCGGCCGACGTGGCCCGGGTGGCGGACCTGGTCGACACCTTGGGCTTCGACCCGGTCGTCGCCGGCCCGCTGGCCGAAGGCGTCCGCCTCGAGCCCGGCGCCGAAGCCTTCGGCGCGAACGTCGGTGCGGCCGAGCTGCGCGCCATGCTCGACCGCTTCACACCGCCGCCGGCGTGACGCGCTTCGCCCGGGCCGTCAGCGCCGCGATCGCCGCCGCCCCGGCCAGCGACACCGCGATGCCGACCACGACCGCGGCGTTCCACCCCGCGGTCAGACCGGCCGGGGACGGGTGGACGGCCAGCACGCTGACCACCGTGACGCCGAGCGCCGCGCCGACGTAGCGGCTCGTGTTGTTGATGCCGCTGCCCATCCCGGTCCGGTGCGGCGGCACACTCGCCACCGCTTCGCGCCCCAGGGACGCGTTCACCACGCCCGTCCCGGACCCGGCCACCACCAGGCCCGGCAGCAGGGACGCCGGACCCGAGCCCGGGGTGACGAACGCGAGCGGCACCAGCCCTGCCGCGACCACGAGCAAGCCGGCGCTCAGCCGCGCGCCGCCGGAGAACGACGCCGGGAGCCGGCGCGTCAGCACCGCCGAGACCACGCTCGTCGCCGACCAGGCGAGCACCACCAGCGCCGACACGAGCGGGCTCAGCGCCAGGCCGGTTTCGAGCATCGTGCAGAGAAACGCCATGAGGGCGGTGACCCCGGCGCCCGCCACGAACGCGCCGGCCGTCGCCGACACCAGGGCCGGGCGGCGGAAGAGCGCCGGGTCGAGCATGCCGCCACCGGAGCGGTTCTGGTGCGCGAAGAACGCCGTGAGCAGCCCGACCGCCGCCGCGATCAACGCCAGTTCCAGGGGGTCCGTCCAGCCTTGCCGGCCTTCGGTCAGCGCGGCCAGCAGCGCCGCGAGGCCGCCGCCGAGCAGCAGCGCGCCCGGCAGGTCGACCGTCCGCGCGCGGTCCGACTCCGACTCCGCCAGCAGGACCCGGCCGAGCACGGCGACACCGAGCGACAACCCCGCGATCACGACGTAGAGCACGCGCCAGCCGTGGTCGAGGGCCGCGCCGGCCAGCGGGCCGATCGCGATGCCCGCGCCCAGGCAGGCTCCCCACAGGCCGGTCGCGCGGCTGCGGCCGGCGGCGTCCGGGAACGCCGGGCCGAGCACGGCGAGCCCGCACGCGATCAGCGCGGCCGAGCCGAGGCCTTCGACCACGCGGCCGCCGATGAACGTCAGCGGCCCGGGCGCGACCGCGCACAGCACCGACCCGGCGGCCGTCACGACGGCACCGGCGACGAAGACACGCCGCCGGCCGAAGTCGTCGCCGATCGCGCCGGCCGGCAGCAGCGCGACGGCCAGCCCGAGGCTCATCGAGCTGAGGATCCACGACGTCGCGACCGCGCCGGCCCCGAGCCCGCCCGCCACCGCCGGGACGATCGACAGCGGCGCGGTGAAGACGAAGAGCGCGAGCAGCGTGCCGCCGCCGGAGGCGACGAGGACGGCTCCGGGGCGGCTGGCCATGCGGACTCCCACAGTTGATTCAGTGACCGAACTCTTTCGCCGCGGAGACTAGCACGATTGGTTCGATGAACGAACTCTTCTGTGGCAGACTGGACGCATGGCGCTGCCCCGCGAGTACACGAACCAGGCCTGTTCGATGGTCCGCGCGCTGGAGATCGTCGGCGAGCGCTGGACGCTGCTGATCGTCCGCGACGCGGTGTTCGGCGTTCGCCGCTTCAGCGATTTCGTCGAGCACCTCGGCATCCCGCGCGCGGTGCTGACCGAACGGCTGGAGTTCCTCATCGGCGAAGGCGTGCTGGCGCGCGTGCCGGGCTCCGGCAAGCGCAGCGAGTACGAGCTGACGGCGAAGGGCCGGGGGCTCTGGCCGGTCGTCCGCGCCCTGTCGGCGTGGGGCGACGAGCACTACGCGCCGTCCGGCCGGCGGCGCGTGTTCGTCCACGCGGGCTGCGACGGCGAAGTCGCGCAGTCCGGGACCTGCCTGCGCTGCGGCGAGGACGTGGCACTCATCGAGACGGTGATGACTCCGGGTCCAGGCCTGACGCCGTCCCAGGAAGACGGCCAGGTCAGCGCGATTCTTTCGCAGCCGCGGCCCCTCCTTCGGCCCATCCACTGAGCCGCCCGCGACAGCGTCGGCAACGAAGTCTCTGGCTTTCTGTACCTACTAGTATGTACAGTGCCGGACGTGGACACCAGGGACCAGCTCATCGACAGCACCCGCGAGCTGCTGTGGGAACGCGGGTACGTCGGCACCAGCCCGAAGGCCATCCAGCAGCGCGCCGGCGCCGGGCAGGGCAGCATGTACCACCACTTCTCCGGCAAGCGCGAGCTCGCGCTGGAAGCCGTGCGACGCAGCGCGGACGAGCTGCTGGCCGCCGCCGAAGCACAGCTGGGCGGCCCCGGTACCGCCGTCGAGCGGATCACCGCGTACCTGCGTCGCGAGCGCGAAGTGCTGCGCGGCTGCCCCATCGGCCGGCTCACCCAGGACCCCGAGATCGTCGCCGATCCGGAGCTGCGCGCCCCGGTCGACGCGACGCTCACCCGCCTGCGCGCGCGGCTGGCCGAGGTCCTCGGCGAAGGCCGGGCCGCGGGTGAGCTGCCCGCTGGGCTGGACCCCGCCGCCTTGGCCGCCACCGTCGTCGCCGTCCTGCAGGGCGGTTACGTGCTCGCTCGCGCCGCGAACGCGCCCGAACCCTTCGACCAGGCCGTTTCCGGTGTCCTCGCCCTGCTCACCGTCCACTGAGGAGTCCTTCGTGCACGTCCGTCCCGTCCCGCAGACCAGCACTGCCGCACCCGCCGACGCGATCAGCGGCAGCGCGTGGGTCACGTCGCTCGCCGTCCCCGAAGGCCCGTCGCGCACGCGGGTCGACCGCGTGCAGTTCGCGCCCGGGGCCCGCACCCGCTGGCACCGGCACCCGCTCGGCCAGGTCCTCGTCGTCACCGAAGGCACCGGGTACGTGCAGCGCCGCGGCGGCCCGGCCCAGCTGGTCCGGCCCGGGGACACGGTCCGCGTCGCCGCCGGGGAGTGGCACTGGCACGGCGCCACCGACACGACCGCGATGACCCACTTGGCCATCGAGGAGATCCCCGGCGACGGCACCGCTACCGAGATCGGCGACCCGGTCGCCGGCGGTGAACCCGCGCCCGTCCCGGCCGAGCCCGTCACCCGGACGCTCGTGCTGGAACAGCGGCTGCCGGCGCCGCGGCTGGTCGAGCTCGTCGAGGTCCGCCGGATCACCATCGCGCCCGGCTTCGGCGCCGGCCTGCACGTCCACAATGGACCGGTCTTCGGCAGCATCGAGACCGGGTCCGCCGTCTACCAGATCGAAGGCGAGGCCGAGACGCTGCTGCGGCCCGGAGACGTGTTCTACGAACCGGAAGCCACCCGGATCGCCCGCTTCGACGCGCAGGACGACGGCGTCACGTTCCTCGCCCAGTTCCCGGTCGGCCCCGGCGAGACCCCGCGGCTCGACCTGATCGCGGAGGACGGCGAGTGAAGGGCGTGCTCGTGACCGGCGGGTCCCGCGGAATCGGCCGCGCCACCGCGAAAGCGTTCGCCGCCCGCGGTTACCGCGTGGCCGTCCATTACGGCACGCGTCGCGAGGACGCCGAGACGACGCTGCGCGAACTCGAGGGATCCGGGCACGTGTGCCTGGCCGGCGACCTGGGCGACCGGGTGGCGGCGCGGCGGGTCGCCGACGACGCGGTCGCGGCGCTCGGCCGGGTCGACGTGCTGGTCAACAACGCCGCGCAGGCCCCGACCGAGCAGACGCGGCACGCCGTCGCCGAAGTCGGCTACGACCAGTGGGTCGAGGTGTGGCGGCGCACGGTCGAGGTCAACCTGCTCGGCGCCGCGAACGTCACCTGGGCGGTGGCCCGGCACCTGATCGAGCAGGGCCGTCCGGGCAGCGTCGTCAACGTCGGCTCGCGCGGCGCGTTCCGCGGCGAACCCGAGCACCCGGCCTACGGCGCGAGCAAGGCGGCGCTGCAGGCGTTCGGCCAGTCGATGGCGATCGCCCTGGCGCCACACGGGATTTCGGTGACGTCCGTGGCGCCGGGGTTCGTCGCCACCGAACGCCAGGAGACCAAGCTCGCCGGCCCGGGTGGCGACGAGCTGCGGGAGCAGAGCCCGTTCGGCCGGGTGGGGACGGCCGAGGACGTCGCCGCCGCGATCGTCCACCTGGCCTCGCCGGAAGCGGCGTGGAGTTCGGGCGCGATCCTCGACGTCAACGGGGCCTCGTACCTGCGCTGAGGGTCACGCCCCCGCGGGCGGGACCAGCACCTCGACCACTCCCCCGGCCTCGCGCACCACCAGGTGCGGCAACGGCGGCGGCGTCACCGGCAGCTGGTGCACGAGGACCGCGCCGTCCACCGCGAACGACGTCCGGTGGCACGGGCAGTCGAGCCGCCGCGCGGGGGCGTCCAGGTCGAGCCGGCAGCCGAGATGCGTGCACGTCGCCGACACCGCGCTCACCTCGCCCCCCGAGCGCCGGACGAATCCCGCCACCGCGCCGAAGTCGAACGGCAGCACGCCACCTTCCGGCAGGTCGTGCGCGGCCGCGACCGTCCGCCACTCACCGTTTTCCGGGCGGAGCACGTCATCGGCGGCCGGTTCGCCCCCGGACGTCACCAGGTGTTCCACGCCCGCGCCCGCCGCGGCGGCCACCGCGGCAGCCGACGACACCTGGATGAACCGGCGGCGGTTGCCGGCCGGTGCGGAGTCGCCGAGCTCCTGGGCGAGCTTGCGGTGCAGCCCGGCGACGAACTCCTCGCTCGCCGCCCCGGCACCCGGCCGGGCGGCGCGCAGCAGCACCGCGGTCCGCAGCTCGGCCTCGTCGCCCGGGCCGGCCGTGAACGGGCGCGGCCGGCGCCGCCGCAGCAGGTCCTCGACGAACCGGCGGGCACCTCGAGTCGTCACGGCTCCATCCCTTCCGCCACCTGGGCCGCCTGCCGCAACGCGCGGTGCTGCAGCACTTTCGCGTTGCCGACGGTGATGTCCAGCTCGGCCGCCGCCTCCTTGAGCGAGCACGCCTGCAGGAACCGCAGCCGCAGGATGCGGCCGTACCGCTCGGGCAGCTGCGCGAGGATCGCCTCGGCGCGCGCCGGCGTCCGCGGGTCGATGGCACCGGCTTCGAACGCCGCGACGTCCCGCTCCTCGTCGAGCGTCGTGATCTCCCGGCCGAGCGTGCGCCGCCAGTGCCCGGCCAGCACCGTCCGCGCGGTGGCCAGCAGGTACGCCCGGACCTCGCCGACGCTCGCCGAGACGCGTAGCGGCCGCAGCGCCGTCAGGAACACCTCGGTGGTGAGGTCTTCCGCGTCGGGCCGGTTGCCCACCTTCGAGAACATCAACCGGTACAGGCGATCGACGTTGTCGCGGTAGACCGCCTCCCAGTCCGGGTAGCCGTCCGCGCCGACCGCGTGCAGCCGCGGTCTCGGTGCCGCTTCGTCCTGTTCGGCGCTTTTGCGCCGGAACCGCTGTGCCACCGGCACCGCCCGCCTTCTCCCCTACCGAATTCTCCCGCCACCTGAGGGATACGGACCGGGGTTACGCCGTAACCGGTGACCGTATCCGGAAGCGACCATCCGCTGGAACCGGGGAGAGAAATGACCACATCGATGTCGCGACGGCACCTGCTCGTCACGGGCGGGGCGGCCGCCGCCGTGCTCGCCACCACCGGCCTGCCGGCACCCGCCGTCGCCGCGGCCCCGGACCGGCGGGGCGGCGCGGACGTCGTCCTCGCCTGGAACCGGGAGCTGCTGACCACCGTCCGCACCGCGGGCCTGCAACCCGCGACCGTGCACCCGACCCGCAGCTTCGCGTTGCTGCACGCGGCGGTGCACGACGCCGTCGTCGCGACGACCGGCACCGGGCGGCCCTACCTGTTCACCGTCGACGTCCCGGGCGCGGCGGACCCGGAAGCGGCGGCGGCGCAAGCCGCCCATGACGTGCTGGCCGCGCTGTACCCCAGTCGCGCGGGCGAGTTCGCGAACCTGCTGGCGGGCCAGCTGGCCCGCGTGCACCCGGCGGGCCGGGCGGCCGGCGCGCGGGCCGGCGGGCTCGTCGCCCGCCTGCTGCTGGGCCTGCGGGCGAACGACGGCTCGGCCGCGGTCCCGCCGGCGATACCCCCGGGCACCGCGCCGGGGCAGTACCGGCCGGCACCGCCCGCGTTCGCGCCCGGCGCGTTCACCCATTGGGCCGCCGTGACGCCGTTCGTGCTCGACCGCGCCGACCGGTTCCGGCCCGGCCCCTACCCCGCGCTGACCGGCACCCGGTACGCGAAGGCACTGCGCGAAGTGGCCGCGGCCGGACGGGACACCAGCACCACCCGCACCGCCGACGAGACCGCGCAAGCGAGGTTCTGGGCGGCCCCGATCTGGAATTACTGGAACGAGATCGCGCAGTCCGTCGTCGGCGGTTCCCGGGGCGGCCTGGTCGTCGCGGCGCGGGTGTTCGCGCGGCTGAACCTGGCCTTCGCCGACGCCGTGATCGCGTTCTACGAAGCCAAGTACCACTACCGGATCTGGCGGCCGATCACCGCGATCCGCCTCGCCGGCGCCGACGGGAACCCCGCGACGGACGGCATTCCGGACTGGTCGAGCCTCGCCACCACCCCGGCCGACCCGGCGTACCCGGGCGCGCACAGCGTCGTCTCGCAGGCGGGCGCGTTGGTGCTGCGCCAGGAGTTCGGGCCGCGGTGGCCCCTGTCCGTCACGTCCGAAGCGCTGCCCGGGGTGGTCCGGCGGTTCGCCACGTTCCAGGACGCCGCCGACGAAGCCGCGCTCAGCCGGATCGTCGCCGGCGTCCACACCCGGCTCGACCACGAAGCCGGCCGGCAGCTCGGCCTCGACGTCGCCGCGGTCGTCCTGCGGTCGTAGCCCTACCGGCGGGCACCGGTCAGCGACGGCGGCTCGAACCGCACGTACCGGCCGGTGCCGCCGGCGGCTTCGTTGAGGCGGCGCGGCTCCGTGGCATCGCCCCACCGCCCGGTCTCGATCCGCGACTCGAGCGCGTGCAAGGCCGCGACCGTCTCCGACGTCCGGAACGCGCAGTGCCCGGTCGCGCCGACGTAGGCCTGGCGCAGCAGGGCACCGGCGCCCGCGCGGTGCACCTGCTTGCCGTACCAGTCTTCCTGCTCCACCGGCACGAGCTGGTCGGCGATCGTGTGGATGTCCAGCGTCGGGACGCGCAGCCGGCCGGTCACCGCGGACGTGCGCGCGAGGGTGCGCACGGCTTGCGGGTCCGGCCGGATGTCGGCGTCGCGGGTGAGCGTCGCGAGGTCGGCGTCGAGGTCGAGGCCGGCCGCGCGGTAGAGGGGCCGGACCTGGCGGGCGTGGCTGCTGCCGGCCAGCAGCGCGCGGTAGTCGACGCCGGCGGTGAACGCGCTGTTGCCGCCGGCGGCCAGCTCGATCTGGTACCGGCCGGAAACGACGAACCCGAGCACGAGCTGCGAAAGTTCTTGCTGCTGCTGGACTTCCTGGTCCGCGTAGCCGACCGGCGGCGTCGGGCCCGTGAACCAGCCGGGCTCGTTCATCAGCGCGGCGGCGAGCGCGATGCGCGCCTGCCCGGCGGGCGTGGCCTGCGCGTCGGTGGCGATCTTCGTGAGCGCGGCGGCCGACGCGCTCGCCTCGGCCGGGCTCGCGAACCGCACGAGCTTGACGTCCTGTGCGGGCGCGAGGAGGTGGGCCAGCGCGTATTCGCCGTCCAGCTGGTAGTTGTTCAGGTTCAAGCCGCCGGCGACGAGCCCGCAGGTGCTCAGCACGCCGTCGAGCCCGCCGCGTTCGGCTTCGAGGGCGCTGACGAGGCCGCCCATCGAGGTGCCCCACGCGATCGTCCGGCGCGGGTGACCGGTCAGCCGCTCGACCGCCGCCAGCGCGCCGAACTGGTCGTCGACGGCGGCGGCGAGCGCCCACCACGACGGTCCGCTGTAGGACGAGCCGACCAGCGCGTACCCGCCGCCGAGCAGCGCTTCCCGGGTTTCGTCGTTCGGCGCGTCCTGCGCGGCGAGCGGGCCGAACCCGTGGCTGTAGAGGATGGTCGTGCCGTTCCAGGCGGCCGGCACGTCCGCCACCCAGGTGGCCCCGTCCGGCAGCTGCCCCGTGTGGTGTTCGCTCGTGGCCGCGGCCGCGACCCCCGGGGCCAGGCCGGCCGCCAGCAGGATCGCGCCGAGCAGCGCCAGAACGCGCATGGTGGTGCCCCTCACCCCGGGCCGTCACGCCCGGCTCGATGTGGCACCGAGAGTCCCACGCCGGGCGCGAGATGTACAGGTTTCCTGTCCTTCAGTGCGACGGCCGGTCGGCCAGCGCCGCGTGGCACGCGACGACGTACGCGCGGAACCGGGCCGCGTCGCGGGGGTTCAGCTGCGCGAGCATCCGCTGTTCGAGCGCGGCGACGTCGTCGCGTACCCGGTCGAGGACCTCCTGACCGGGGCCGGTCAGCCCGATCACCCGCCGCCGCCGGTCCCGCGGATCGCCTTCCCGCGCGATGAGACCCCGCCGTTCGAGCGCGACGACCATGTCGGCCATCGCCTGGTCGGTGACGAAGGAGTTGCGCGCCAGTTCGGCGGTGGCGAGCCCGGACCGCCGTTCCAGCACGGTGAGCGCGGTGTACTGCAAGGGGGTGAGCGCGACCGGGCGGAGCACCTCGTCCAGCCGGGCTCGCACGGCGAGTTCGAGCTGCTTCACGAGGTACAGCAGGCCGGGGCCGGCGGCTTCCGGAGCGGGAACGGGCTGGGACACGGTCCCATGGTGACCGACGGCGGGCCCCGGCGCCCGGGCCGGTCAGGCTTTCGGCCGCTGGTGCACCTCGGTGGGCAGCCCCAGGTTCTCGACGACCCGCTGGACGGCGTCCCCGAGCCGCACGAAGTCGGCGCCGAGGGGTTCGATCACCAGACGCCGGATGTTCGCGACGTGCGCGGGGGACGCGGTCGCCAGCTGCGCGCGCCCCGCGTCGGTCAAGGTCGCGGTCGTGAAGCGGCGCCCCTGCCCGGTGCACACCTTCCGCGTCACCCACCCGCGGTCCTCCAGCCGGGCCACCGCGTGGGAGATCCGCGGCAGCGACCCGTTGGCCATCTCCGCGATCTCGCTCATCCGCAGGCTGTTCCCCGGCACCACCGAGAGCCGCGCCAGGATCATGTAGCCGAGCAACGTCAGGTCGGCGTCCCGCAGCAGCTGGCTTTCCAGCGCTCCCGGCAGCGTGAGCAGCACCTTCGCCAGGTTGACCCACGCGCGCCGCTCGTCATCGTCCAGCCGGTCGAACGGCTCCACCGCTTCGCGCACGCTTGACTTTAACACGCAACCCAAACTACCTTTGGGTTTAACACGCAACCCAAGGAGGAGCGATGCCGACCACCGCCACCCTGACCTCCGCCACGGCTCTCCGCCTGGGGGTCGCCGTCGTGGCGGCGGCCGCCGTCAACACGGTGATCGCGCTCGCGGCGTCCGCCCTCGACGACGGCGGCATCGGCATGGGCCTCAACCCCGCGGCCTACCTGCCCGCCACGGTGCTGGGCCTGCTCGCCGGCGCGGCCGGCTGGGGCCTGATCGCCCGCCGCAATCCGAAGGTGCTGCGAGTGCTGGTTCCCCTCGTGCTCGTCCTGACCTGGATCCCGGACCTGCTCCTGCTGACGGCCGGCGCCACCGTTGCCAACGTCGTCGGGCTGATGCTGATGCACCTCGCGGTCACCAGCGCGGTCGTCTTCGCCCTCCGCCCGACCCTGCGGGCAACGGCCCCGGCGGCTCCGGCACCCCACGCGGGGTAAGCGCTTGCCCGCACCCGGGACGAGTCACCGATCCGCCGCGGTGAACATGGTGACCAGGCCGTGGGGTGAGTCGTCGCCGAAGAGCAGCTCGTGGAGCTCGTTGCCGTCGGCGGCCGCCTCGGCACTCCGGGGGAACATCGCCCGCTCGAACTCCGCCAGTGCCGTCTCGACGTCGTCGTGCCCGGCCAGGGCCAGGGCCAGCTCGGCGCCGTCGAGCATCGCCAGGTTCGCGCCTTCGCCGTTCGGGGCCGCGAGGTGGGCGGCGTCGCCGACCAGCGTCACCCCCGGCACGCGCTCCCACCGGTGCTCGACCGGCAGGCTGTGGAGCGGGCGCAGAACCGGCGCGGTGTCGGCGTCGGTGATCAGCGCGGTGAGCTCGGGGGCCCAGCCCTCGAACTCCCGCACCGTCCGCTCGACGGCGGCGGCCGCGTCGGTGAAGTCGCCGAACCACTCGATCGGGTGGGTCAGCGCGACGTAGGTGTGCAGCGTGCCGTCCTTCTCCCGGTGGGCCTGGATGCCCTTGCCCGGAGCGAGCGCGAGCAGGGCCCCGGCACCGACCGCCTTCGCCGCGGCCGGGTGCCGGGTGTCGCTGTCGTACAGGAAGGTCTCGACGTACGACCGGCCGATGTACTCCGGCGTCGCCGGCGAGAGCAGCGGCCGGACCTTCGACCAGGCGCCGTCCGCGCCGACCAGCAGGTCCGTGGTGACGGCGGTCCCGTCGGCGAACGCGACCTCGTGCCGGCCGCCGCCCAGCGCGCGGACGCCGGTGACCTTGCGTCCCCAGTGGACGGTGCCGTCCGGGAGCGAGTCGAGCAGGAGCTGCCGCAGCTCGCCGCGTGGTACTTCGGGGCGGCCTCCGGTGCCGTCGTCGGTTTCGTCGTGCAGGACGGTGCCGTCGCGGTCGAGGACGCGGGTGGCCTCGTGACCGGCCAGGACCAGCCCGCGGAACTCGTCCGTCAGGCCGGCCGCTTCGAGGGCGACCTGGCCGGTGCCGACGTGGATGTCGAGCAGGCCGCCCTGCTTGCGGGCGGCGGCGGACGGCTCGGCCTCGTAGACCGTGGCCGCGATGCCGTGGACGTGCAGGACGCGGGCGAGGACGAGACCGCCGAGCCCGGCTCCGATGATCGTGACGTTCATGATGCCTCCTTCTGGAATGTTATTCCATGTTGGAACACTGTTCCAGGTATGTCAAGATGAGGCATGGCACCACGGACCCGCCGGCGCGCCGAGGCACTCAGCCGGGAACGGATCGTCGAAGCGGCGGTCGAACTGCTCGACACGACCGGCGAGGCCGGGCTGACCTTCCGGACGCTGACCGAGCGCCTCGCCACCGGGGCCGGCGCGATCTACTGGCACGTGGCGAACAAGGGCGAGCTGCTCGACGCGGCGACCGACGGGGTGATCGCCGCCGCGCTGGCCGTCGGCTCCCCCGGCTCGCCGCGCGAGGAGATCCGCGCGGTCGCGCTCGGCTTGTTCGACGCGATCGAGCGGCACCCGTGGCTCGCCACGCAGCTGGCGCTGCAGCTCTCACGCAACCCGTGGGGCTCGGTGACGGCCCGGATCTTCGAAGGCATCGGCCGCCAGGTCCGCGCGCTGGGCGTGCCGGAGGGCCACCTGTTCACGACGACCTCGGCGCTGGTGAGCTACATCTTCGGCGCCGCCGGCCAGAACGCCGCGAACAACGCGGGCGCCGCGCCCGGCGGGGACCGCGCGGAATTCCTCGACGCGGTCTCGACGGCGTGGGAGGAACTGGACCCGGACGAGTACCCGTTCACCCGGGCGGTGGCGGCCGAGGTGCGCGGGCACGACGACCGCGAGCAGTTCCTCGCCGGGCTGGACCTCGTCCTCGCCGGCATCGCCGCCGTCCACCTCCCCCCGGCCGGGTGACACAGCAACGGGAAAAGGCCCGAACGCGAAATTCGTTGCTGAATTTTTTGCGCGTCCGGTCGGAAGAAATCGGTCGTACCATGACGGGATGGGCGCCCAGGAGCAGCAAGCACTCGATTCCCTCTACGAGATCGACAATGTGCTGACGGTCGAGATCACGCTGCCGCCGACCGACTGGGACGCCGTGCGCACCGAGCAGCCGGCCGGCGGCGTGTGCAACTTCGACTGGACCGGCGGAAGCCGTTACACCTGGCGGAAGGCGACGGTCACGATCTCCGGGACCAAGTTCCCCGCGAAGACGAAGTTCACCGACGTGGGGATCAAGAAGAAGTCCTTCTGCGGGTCGATCAGCAGCGACAAGCCGTGCCTGCACGTCGATTTCGGAAAGTTCGGCGATGCCGACAAAGCGCCGATCCGGGACCTGATCGGATCGCGTTACCTGACGCTCAACAACTCGGTCCAGGACCTTTCCTACCTCCGGCAGCTGCTGGGCTACCGGCTGTTCGAACTCGCCGGCCTCCCCCATTCCCGCGGCAACTTCGCGAAGGTGCTCGTGAACGGCACACCGATCGGCCAAGGGGTCGCCGGCGTCAACAGCCCGGGCGTCTTCGTGAACGTCGAGCCGATCATGCCGCGCTACATCGAGCGCAATTTCCGGCACAGCGACGGAAACCTGTACGAGCTGGAGCACAAGGACGACTTCGTCGCCGCGCGGTTCGGCGCCATCGGCGTGGAATCGCTGTCGAAGTTCGAGGACAAGGCGGACCTGAAGTTCGCCATCGAGCACATCGCCGCGCACGGACTGGCCGGCGCGAGCGAGGTCTTCGACCTCGACCAGTTCGTCAAGCTGTACGCGATGGAGTTCTTCCTCAAGCACTGGGACGGCTATTCCCGCAACACCAACAACACCTACGTCTACAACGACAAGGCCGCCGTCGCCGCTCCCGGCGTCGGCGACATCCGGTTCAAGCTGATCCCGTGGGGCCTCGACCAGACGCTGCAGCCGGCCCGGCACTTCCGGATCGACACGGCCGGGCTGCTCGCCAAGCTCGTGCGCGACGACCCGGGCCGCCGCGCGCAGCTGATCGGCCAGATCCGCGCCTACCGCGAGAGCGTCTTCGGCACCAAGACCCAGGAAACGGTGCTCAAGCCGCTGCTCGACCGGATGGCGGCGCTGCTGACCGGGCTCGGGGTGCCCGACGTGCCCGCGCAGCTCACCGTCGTCCGCAAGCAGCTCCGGCTCGCGGCGTCCGCCGGCTACCTGTGCGGCGGCCTGCCCGACGCCGAGGGAGCTTACGTCCGCGAAGACGTCACCAATGAGTGCATGCACGCCAGCGGCACCGAAACCTTCGAAACCGGCAGCTTCGAGGTCGTCCACCGGCCGCGGCCGGCCAAAGCCGACGAAGCGGACCTGTGGTGCTTCGACGCGCTCGGCACCGGGAAGTCGCTCGCCGTCAAGGCGTCCGGCCGGTTCCTGCACGCGAGCACGACGTCGTCGGCCCAGGGCCACAAGCTGCTCGCCACGCGCGCGGCCGACAACACCGACCACGCCGAAGAGTTTTCGGTCACCCCGGTCGATCCGCCGGACGACCCGTTCGCCTACAGCGGCTACTTCACGCTGACGAGCGTCCGGACCGGGGCGGGCGCGGCGTTCGCCGCCGATCCGGCGCCGTCCGGGCGGCCCCGGGTCGTCCAGGACCCGGCGGCGTCGAAACTGTACTTCTCCTAGAGGACCGCGTAACCGCCGTTGTCGTCGACGACGAGGATCTTCCGCTCGCCGCCGGCGGAGAACGTCGTGACGCCTTCGGGTTTCGCGGTCCGGTGGAAGGTGATGTCGAGCAACCGGACGGCGTCGCCGCCGCGGGGCCAGGTGCCGAGCCGGAACGGCGCGTCGTCGTGGCTGGCCGACCGGCCGAGCAGGACCAGCAGGTCGCCGTCCGGCCCGGTGCGGGAGAGATCGCGGATCCCTTGCGCCGCCGTGGATCGCGGGAGCGCGGCCGAGCGCACGGTGGGGCCGCCGAGTGCGTCCGTCGTCCACTTCCCGCCGAGGTCGACGGGAACGTGAACCAAGGTGACGTGGCCGGGGACGGCCGGTCCGCGCAGGCCGAGCAGGAGCGCGCTCGGCTCCGCGTCCCAAGCGAGCCCCTCGACGTTCAGGCCGTCGTCGTCCGGTTTCCGCCTGCCGGGCGCGGCGAGCGCGGGCAGGTGGTCGAGCAGCCAGGCCCGGAACCCGGTCATCGGTTCGGCGGGCAGGTCGCCGTCCGGGCGGTACCGGACGCGCACCAGGCCGTCGTTGACCCGGTTCCGCTCCACCGACAGGGACGAGGAGACGACGAGGAAAGTCTCGCCGTCGTGGTCGATCCGGGTGAGGCCTTCGGGATCGCTCAGCTCCCCCGCCCCGGTGAGCCGGCGCCGGCGGATGCGTCCGACGTCCTCCCAGTCACTGTCGAACGTCATTTCGAACAATGCGGTGGGGTCTTTGTTGTCGACGAAGGCGAAGCGCCGTGCACCCGTCCGAACCACGCCCGAGGCGTTGAACGGGTTTTCGCCGTTCCTTTCGCGGAACGGCGTCGGCTTCACGTCTTTCCGCTTCGCCACGGTCCGAGTGTAAACCGGGTTTCGGCTACCCTGGCACTCAGTGCCACTACGGGCGGCGGAGGACCTCACCCACCTGGGCGACGACCTCGTGCAGCGGCGTCTCCGTGGTCATCACGGCGACGACCGTGGCCGGTTCCGCGCGTGGCGCCCGGAAAGCGGCGACGACCAGCGCGAACGCCTCGGCCGCGCGGATCTTGATGTCGTCCTCGCCGCCGGCGCGCAGCCAGCGCCGCAGGACGTGGTTGTTGGCGGCCGCGATGGCCGCGGCGGCGACGGCCGCGCGCAGGCTGGCCGCCGGGTCGCCCTGCTGCTCGTAGCGGGACTGCAGGTAGCGCGTGAGCACGCGCTGGTAGCGGTCGACGGTCGCGACCTCCTTGTCCCGCAGCGAAGGCACCGTGCGGGTCAGGGCGAAGCGCTTGAGCGACACGTCGAGCTCGGCGGCGTAGGAGTCGAGCACGAGGCCGACCGCCTCGCAGGCCACGTCGACCGGGTCGCGTGCCGGGTCGGCGGCGGCGAACGCGTCTTCCATCTCCGCCACGATCTCGTCGTGGTTGGCGAAGAGGACGTCGTCCTTGGCGTCGAAGTACCGGAAGAACGTGCGGCGGCCGACACCGGCCGCGGCCGCGATGTCGTCGACCGTGGTGGCCTCGTAGCCGTTGGCGGCGAACAGGTCCACGGCCGCGGAGGCGAGGGCGCGGCGCAGCTGCCGCCGGCCCGCGGGGGTCGCCCCGACCCGGGTGGCCGGCGCGCGGCGCGGCGAATCGGTCATGGCCGGGACGTTAGCAGCCGGGCTTGCTAACGGCACTGAGTGCCGTTAGGCTGGCGCTGCCCCGCCCCGCGAGTGGAAAGGCGTCGACGATGTCGCTCGACCAGCAGGTGCCTGTCGCGCCCCGTGACCCGGCCGGTGACCGGGTCGACGCCTTCTACGGCCGGCTTTTCGGTTGGCCGGTGAAATGGCGGGGAGTCCACCCGTTCCTGGCCCTGGAGAACGGGATCTGCGCGGTGACGCTGCCCAAGCTGAGCGCGGGCCCGGTCCTGGCCCGGCTCGTGGCCACGGGCTGCCAGGGTCCGGCGATGCACCTGCCCACCCAGCAGGGGCCCCGAGTGGCCCTCCTCGCGGAAACCGACGGGCTGATCCCGCCGCGCGACGCCTTGCCGAGGAACGTCGACGTGCTGGCGTGGGGAACGCTGCTGCCGCTGCCGGTCGGCCCGCGCCGGGTGGACGTGGCGACGGAGTGGCTGTCGGCGCCGGATCCGCGGCAGCGATGGCTCCCGAGCTTGAGCGCCGTGCTGGCGGGGATCCCCGACCGGTTCTAGTCGCGCGTCACCGCCCGGCAACGAACCTCGGACGCGCGACACCAGCCGCCGGAAAACGGGTCGACGACTTCGCCGGCCCCCTGCCACAGTGACCGGTCATGGGGAACGCCGAGCTGCTGACCGCCGCGGATGTCGAGCTGATGCAGGAGCTGGCGCAGCGGGTGACCGCGATGCGCCCGGAGCTGGTGAACAGCGACGCCTCCTACGGCGAGCTGGCCTGGAACTGGGGCCGCGGCCACGCCGCCGACGGCGCGACCTGGCCACGCCGGCTGTGGTTCGCCGACGGCGAGCTCGTCGCGTGGGGCTGGGCCCAGCTGCCGCGCCGCGTACGGCGCAACGACGGGTCGGTCAAGGACGTCAACGGCGCTTATCTGGCCTACCAGGTCCACCCCGCGCACGCCGGGCTGGTCGACGAAGTGATCACCTGGTTCGACGCCACCGCGGGCGAAATCGAACGCACGGTGCTGCCGGGCGCGGCCGACGAGTTCGCGCTGGAGCGCTGGGCCGCGCACGGCTACCGGACCGACCCGGCCGCGCTCGGCGACACCGGGTCCTGGAGCCAGCTCAACGAGCGGGACCTCACCGATGTCGAAGAACCGGTGCTGCCGCCGGGATTCCGGTTCCGCACCGCGGACGAGGCCGGGCCGGCCGCCGCGGTACGGGCGCACGTCTCCGCCTGGACCCCGACGTCGTACGACGAGCAGGCCTACGACGGCGTCCGGCGCACTCCGGCGTACCGCGGTGATCTGCACGTCCTCGTCGAAGCCCCGGACGGGACGATGGCGGCGTCGGCGATCCTGTGGCTCGACGAGCCGAACAAGACCGCCGAGTTCGAACCCGTCGGGACGCACCCGGGCTACCGGCGGCTCGGCCTGGGCCGCGCGATGCTCCGGCACGGGCTGCGACGCGCGCGGGACGCCGGGGCCACGCACGCGACGGTCGCCTGCCTGGGCGCGCCGGGGCATCCCGCCGCGCGCGGGCTGTACTACAGCGTCGGCTTCCGCGAGCTGAGCCGGGACGTGCCGCTCCTCAAGCCCGCGGGCTGATCCGTCCACAAAGGACGGATGTTTAACCGGACCGGCAGTGGGGTATTAACCATCCCCGCGAATCCACGCAGCCCCCCTGTCGGGGCGATCGGCCGTGGTCGCCCGGCCCGCGCTGTGAGGTACCGATGAACCCTGACGGCACCGCCGGGACGCCCCGGCTCGAAGCACCGGTCCTCCGCCCGCCGTGGACGGCGTACGCCCTGCTCCTGGTCGTCGTCGCGGACCAGGTGACCAAGGCGTGGGCCTGGCGCGAAGTGCCGAAGACGCGCATCAACTTCGGCGGCAACCCGCTGGTCGGACCGGTCGTCGGCGCGTGGTACGCCGGTCCGGTGACGGGCGCGGTGCTCGACCTCGCCGGCGCCGCCCTGCTGACGGCCGCGGTGCTGCTCCTCCTGCGCCGGTGGCACCCGGTGCTCCTGCGGGCCCCGGCCGCGCTGGCGATCGGCGGCTGGACCAGCAACCTGCTGGACCGCCTCGGGCTGCACCACGTCACCGCGCCGGGCAGCGTCCGCGGCGCGATCGACTTCGTCCCGGTCGGCAAGTACTCGTTCAACGTCGCGGATTTCTTCATCATCGGGGCCACGCTGGCGTTTTCCCTCGCCCACGGCTACCGGTGGGCGACGGCGAGGCTGTCCGAGGCCACCGCCGACATCCCTCGCCCCCGCCCACGTCTGCGCACACCGGCGCGCATCGTGACGGTCACCGGCGCCGTCGCACTCGTCGCCGCCGTGACGCTCGGCGCCACTCATTACGGCGGGGCGACGCATCCTCCGCGCGGCCATCGGACCTCCACGAACCGGTGACCGGGTTGAGCGCCGGCGGTGCGGGTAGCCCTTTTCCACGGCCGCCGGACGAGGAGGTGGGGACGTGGCGGGACACGTCGAGGTCTTGCCGATGGACGCGGAGCAGGCGCTCGTCCTCCGCCTCAGCGGGTCGCTCGACACCGCGACCGCGCCGGCCGCGCTCGCCAGGCTGCTCGACGCGACCGTCACCCTGCCGCCGCCGCACCTGGTCGTCCTCGACCTGCGGGACGTCGGCACGCTGTCCCCGGCCGGGGTGCGGGCATCGGGCGAGTTCGCCGTGCGCCGGGCGCGATCGGGGGTCTGGTCGGCGGTCCTGCTCGACCCGGGAACGCCGAACGCCCGGATCCTGCGCGGTGCGTTGCCCGGCGGCACCCTGCCCGTGCACGCCAGCGTGGACGAGGCGCTGCTGCCGGCCACGCACGCCTCGCTCGCCGTGGAGCACGCCCGCGTGGCCGAGCTCGCCGGACTTGGAGCACGCGCACCTGCGCCGCGGCATCCTGATGGCCCGCCAGGGGCTCGGCGCCGACGCCGCGTTCGACCTGCTCCGGAGCACTTCGCAGCAGCTCGACGTCAAGCTCACCGAGATCGCCGCCGCTCTGGTCGACAGCCGTGGCACGCTGACTCCGACCCCAGAGGGCTGAAGGCTCAGTCCGCCGGCCGGTGCAGCCACGGGTTGCCCGCCGTGAGCCGGGCGGTGAAGCCCGTCTCGTCGCGGTACAGGGCCACCTGGCTGCAGATCTGGTGCGCGATCCACAGGCCGCGGCCGCCGATCCGGCGGGCGGCCGGGAGCAGGCCGGCGAACGGGTCGCCCGGGCCCTCGCCGGTGTCGTGCACCGTCACGACCAGGTGGTCGGCGTCCGCCCAAAGTCGCAGCTCGACCGGCGGGCGGCCGTGGCGCAGCGCGTTGTCGACGATCTCGCTGACCGCCAGGACGAGGTCGTCGACCTCGGTGGCGGGCAGGTCGGTCTTGCCGAAGTCGAGTACGGCCCGGCGGGCCGTCCCCGGGTGCGGGTCGGTCAGCACGACGAGCGGGGCGGTGTGCTGGATCGGGAGCGGCGCCACCGGCCGCGGCCCGGCCAGGAACGCCGGCGGATCGACGTAGCCGGTGTTGTCCTGGCGCCCACCGGGCGTCGCGACGAAGGGGTGCGTGCGGGCGACGTCGTCGAGGACGTGGCGCGGGGTGGTCCGGGTGTCGTAGGCGCACATGCTCCGCAGCGGGAACTCGTCGTAGGCGTGGTTGACCGCGGCTTCGTAGCGCGCCCACCAGTCCCACGACGTGTCGATCGCCCGGCGCGGGATCTCGCCGAAGATGCGGATCCCGGTGGCCCCGGCGGCGACCAGCTCCGCCATCAGCGTCCGGTAGGACCGGATCGCGGCGGCCGGCCGCACGTAGAGCTCGTTCGTGGTCAGGTACCGCACGTCCGCCGACGCCGGGAGGGCGCGGCGCACCAGCTCGGCCCGCTCCGGTTCCAGGGACACCATGGTCGGTTCGCCCGCGCGCAGCCCGCCCTCGAGGAACGGGACGGCGACGGCGAGCAGATCGGCGTCGGAGCGGTAGTGGACGGCGGAGTGGTCGTAGCCCCGCGGCGCGGGTTCCGGTTCGGCCGTCATGAGCCGCCCTCCACGCGGTGGCCGCGGGCCGGGCCGCTTTCCCGCTGTGTCGGCATCTGCACGATCCGACAATACGCTGCGGACCGTCCGTCCCTGACTCAGCGAACCGCGACGGCCGATCCGAGAGCCCGCACGGCGGTGTCGACGTCGGCCGGTGTGCTCCACCTCCCCAGCGACAGCCGGATCGCCGCCAGAGCCCGGTCCGCGTCGAACCCCATGGCTGTCAGCACCGGCGACGGCGTGTGGACCCCGCTGTGGCACGCCGACCCGGTCGAGGCCGCGATCGCCGGCGCGGCGGCCAGCACGTCGTGACCACGGGTGCCGTCGATGCTGACGTTGAGCGTGTTCGGCAACCGCTGCCAACCCGCCTCGGGGCCGTTGAGCCGGACCCGGCCCGGCAGCGCGTCGGCGAGCCGTCGATGCAGGTCGTCGCGCAACGCCGCGAGCCGTCCCGCCGCGAGGTCGTCCGCGGCGAGCCGGGCGGCGGTCCCGAGCGCCACCGCCAGCGCGACGTTCTCGGTGCCCGCCCGCAGGCCGCGTTCCTGCCCGCCGCCGTAGACGACCGGCTCCAGCGTCACGCCTTCGCGCACGAAGAGCGCGGCCGCGCCGCGCGGGGCGTACATCTTGTGGCCGACCACCGTCAGCAGGTCGACGCCGAGCGCGCCGACGTCGACCGGGATCTTCCCGCAGGCCTGCGCGGCGTCGCAGTGCACCAGCGCGCCGCGGGAGTGCGCGAGCGCGGCCAGTTCCGCGACCGGCTGGATCGCGCCGGTCTCGTTGTTCGCCGCCATGATCGACACGACCGTGCGGTCCGCGCCGGTCCCCAGGGCCGCGTCCAGGAGCCGAGGGAAACCAGCCCGTGGTGATCGACCGGCAGCACGGTGACCCGGGTGCCGTGCAGCCGGCCGAGCGCGCGGGCGGTCTCCAGCACGGCGGGGTGCTCGGTCGACTGGACCACGAGATGCGCGTCCCGGGCTCCGTCGGCGAGCACCGCGCCGCGCAGGGCGAGCAGGTTCGCCTCCGACCCGGACCCGGTGAACACGATCTCCCCCGGCCGCGCGGCGATCAGGGCCGCCACCTGCGCCCGCGCGGTGGCCAGCGCCCGGCGCGGCTCGCCGCCGTAGGCGTGGTCGCTCGACGGGTTCCCGAAGAACTCCGTCCAGTGCGGCAGCGCGGCTTCGGTGACCCGCGGATCGACCGGCGTGGTGGCGTTGTGGTCGAGGTAGACCGGCCCGGTCGCCAGGCTCGGCGGCCGAGGGCACGCCAGTTCGGTCGTCCGTCCGCTCACCCGGTACCTCCCTTTGCCGCCAGCGCCGCGTCCAGCATGCCCCGCGCCGGGCGCGGGTGCCGGTTGCAACGTGGCATGCCACGTCGCAAACTGGGGATCCGATCCGTCCCCACCCGGAGGTCAAAGGTGACCGACTTCGATCGTCGCTACGTGCTGCGTGCCCTCACCGCGCTGGGGGTGACGGGGGTGACCGCGAGCCTGCTCGGCGGGACCGCCGAAGCCGTCGGCGCCGACCCGCTCTCCCTGAAGTTCGCCGTCACGCAACAGTTCCGGCCCTTCGCCCTGATCGCCCCGAAGTTCGTCCAGGTCGACACCGCGGCCCGGCCCGGCGCCCTCGTCAAGACCGGTGTCCGGCCGAAAGCGCCCTACGGGACGGTGATCGTCGACGTGCTCGACGCCGGCGCGCCCGTGGTCGCCGGGCTGGCCGGGAACGGCGTCTCGGTGCTCGGCACCTACGATCCCGCGGCCGGGCAGGCCGGCATCGAAATCACCACCGCGAGCGGCACCGCCGTCGTCAAGACCGCGGCGGCGGCGCTGCCGAGAGCGTTCGGCTTCGCCGTGGTGGTCAACGAAAACGCCGTGACGGTGCTGGCCGACACGGGCACCGGCTGGCGGCCGCTGCTGACCGAGCGCGACCAGGTCCGCGCGCGGATCGACCTGCGCGACCCGGCGGTGCTGGGCAAGCTCGGCTACGCGTACGGCAGCCGCGGCCCGGCGCGGCTGGGCCGCGTGCGGGCCGGCTACTTCGGCCAGGCGGGAGTGCGCGACCCGCACGTCGTGCAATACGCCGACGGCCGGCCCTACATCCGCGACGGCAAGCTGTACCTGACCATGACCAACGCCGGGCTCGGCTTCTTCCAGCAGGCGCACTGGGCGGTGTGGACGCTCGACCTGGCGGATCCGACGAAGCTGGAGCAGGTCGCGACGCTGTTCTTCGCCCGTGACGGCGTCGTGCTCGGCGACCACGCCGGCCAGATCGTCGTCGACGACGACCGGTTCATCCTGCTGATGAGCTCCTGGGGCGACTTCTCGTTCAACGGCGTCCACGTGCGGCACACCGTCACCCGCGAGAACGTGCTGTCCGGGGTGCACGTCCTGCCGACGCGCCGGCTCCCGCTGCCGACCACGGTCAGCTCGTGGGACCCGGCGCTGACCCGGATCGAGGGGCGGTGGCACATCGCGTTCGTCGAGAGCCCCGCGCAGCAACCGTCGTTCGTGTTCCACCCCGCGCTCGCGGCGGCACCGCGCGGTGCCGACTACGACCACGGCCTGACGCTGCTGGGCGCCGACACCTCGGTCGACCAGACGGAGGGGACGATCCTGCAGCGGGTGGGTGGCCGGTGGTACCTGTTCGCCAGCGACGGCGACGCCCGCGAGTACCCGGTGTACGACCTCCGGCTGCGCAAGCTGGGCACGCTGAACGCGCCGTACGGCACGAACATCCCGCACCCGATGCTGGTGCGGATCGGGAACCGCTGGTGGCTCCCGACGTTCGACGGCACGCAGTACGCGGAGGACGTCCTCGGCTACGGCGGCCACGGCGACTTCATCCTGATGCAGGCCTGAACCGCGTCGCCGTCGTGGTTGAGGCGCGGCGGCCGGGGTAGCCGCGAGGCATGAACTCCCCCGCACCTCACCGGGCCCTGCACGCGGTCGAGCACGCCGAGGCCCTCGACAAACCGGCGGCCGAGCTGACCCGGCGCCTGCGCGGCCCGGCGGCGAGCACCGTCGGCAAGGTGCTGCGCGGACGGTGGCTCGGCCACCCGCTGCACCCGATCGCCGTGACGGTCCCGATCGGCGCGTGGCTCTGCGCGGCGGCGTTCGACCTGCTGCCGGGCCGCCAGGAGGAGGCACGCCGGCTGGTGGCGGCCGGCCTGCTGGCGGCCCCGCCGGCGATCGTGCTCGGGTTGGCCGACTACGCGGACCTCGACGTGCGGCAACGCCGGGTCGGCCTGGTCCACGCGGCGAGCAACGCGGTGGCGATCGCGTTGTTCGGAGCGTCGTACGCGGCCCGCCGCCGCGGCCGCCCGGTGCGCGGGCGGGTCCTGGGCGCGCTCGGGCTGACGGCGGCGAGCGCGGGCGGCGCCCTCGGCGGGCACCTGGCGTACGCCCAGGGCGCCGGGGTTTTCCGGTGGCAGCCGCTGGACCTGGACCCCGCGGAACTGGCCGGGAGCGACCCGGCCGCGCCGCGGAACCCGGCGTGACCGGGTTTCCGCATTCGGCCCGGCCGCGCCGGTTCCGGGCTAAATTGGCGAAATGGGGAGATCCGGGGCCGCCTTCGCGGCCGTCATGATCGTGCTGTGCGCCGCCTGCTCGCCCCCGGCGCCGCCACCGGGCCCGTCGTCCTCGGCTCCCTCGACGACCCACCCGACGGCCAAGAAGGCCACCCCGCCGCCGTTCACGCCATCCGCGTCGCCCGCGACCGTCACCGCCGCCTGCCCGTTCCTCGGCACCGCGGAGCTGCAACGGATCATCGGGACGAGTGAGGACATCATCACGACCGAGAAGCCGCCCGACCCGGCTTTCACCCCCGGCACGCAGTTCCAGTGCCGGTACGAAGGCAAGTACGTGTCGCCCTGGCTGCTCGACCTGTGGATCATCGCCTCGGACCGGTCCTACAGCCCCGCCAAGGCGATCGCGAACAGCAAGAAGGACTGCACCGGACCGGTGACGACGCTGCCCGGCATCGGCGACGGCGCGTTCTTCTGCGACGTGGCCGACGACGCGGAGCTCGTCATGACCGGCAAGCGCAGCCGCGGCCAGAACCGGACCGCGCTGATCTACCTGCGCAAGCACCGCGCCGACGTCTACACCACTCTGGCGGAGACGCTCGCCGGCCGGCTCTAGCGGAGGATGTCGCGGGTCAGTTCGAGCTGGCCGTGGTGCTGGGCCAGCTCTTCGTACCCGTGCTGCAACGCCCCGCCCTGCGTCCGGCCCGCCGGGGTGTCCGCGTACTTCGCCGGCGCCGGCGCGCGCAGGGGTGCCCTCGGGTCGGCCACGGCGAGATCGGCGCGCAACCGCTCCTTGGCCGCCGCGACCCGCTCGATCAACCCGGCCACCGGTCCCGACGCCGTGAACTCGGCGTCCCGGTCGCGCTCCACCGCGCGGCCGGCGACCAGCGCGCCGACCCAGAACTCGAGCACTCCCAGGCAATGCGTGACGATCGCGTAGGGCGTGTTCGCCCCCGGCAGCGGGGGACGGCGGTTGGCCCGCTCGTCGCCGAGCTCCGCGAGGATCGCCGTCATCCCGTCGAGGGCGCGGGCGGCGAACCACAGGTAGTCGTCTTCGCTGATCCGCATGCCCGTCACCTTGCCACGGCGGTCAGGGCGAAACCTCCATTTCCAGGCCCATGACGCGGACGGTGCGCCGCCGGCGGAGCCAGCCGCGGGCGGGGGCGCCGTCCGGCAGCTCGTCGAGGAACGCCTTGCGCTGCGCCGAGGTCGTCGAGCGCCAGCGCATCGCCAGCACCGGGCGGACCGGGGCGATGAAGGGCCGCACCCGTTCGTGCGCCCCCGCCAAGCGGATCTCGTACTCGCGGTCCGGCCGGTAGCCGAGGTCGAGGTCGATCAGCGGCTCGGCGCCGCCGGCGCGGTGGTGGCAGCGCGACAGCACCCGCGCGAGCTCGTCCAGCGCGACCCGCAGCGTGCAGGGCATCTGGTCCTGCCAGCGGCCGAGCCGCGGGGCGTTCACCGACGCCGCCGTGACCTCGTCGGCGAGCACGACCAGGGCCCGGACCGGCGATCCGGCCAGTTCGACGCGGATCCGCCGCCGGTCCGCGTCGACGTGGAAGCGCAGCACGCGGTCGGCCACGACGGCACCCGACCGCAACCGGACCCACTCCTCGACCGCGTCGGGCGAGGGGCAGGTCGACACGAAGGTGAACGCCAGTTCCTCGCCGGCGAGGCTCATCGCCACCGGGAACAGGGAACCGAGGTCGTGCATCAACGCCGAGCCGATGACGAGTGCGGCGCGGGAACCGCCTCCGGTCATCGTCTCCTCCTCCCCGAGCTACACCTGCAGGTCGGCTTCGATGCGCTTCAGGTAGTGGCGGGCCAAAGCGAGGTTCGCGCGCTCCCGGTCCAGCACCAGGTACAGAAACAGCGAGTTCCGCGACGAGTTCATCAGCCGGATCAGGTGGTACTGGCGGTGCAACGTGATCAGGATGTCCTCGATGCTGTCGTTGAGCGCGAGCGAGGACATCACCCGCAGCTTCGACCGCACGACTTCGGTGTTGCCCGCGGCGGCGACCTCCAGGTCGAGCCACTCGCCGCCCCCGCTGGTGCCGAGCGACATCCCGCTTTCGTAGTCGACCAGCGCGACGCCGACGGCGCCGGTGATCGACATGGCTTCCTTCAGCGCGGTGTCGATGTTCATCATCATGCGGCTTCCTTTCCGTTGGACAGGCTTGTCCGCTACGCGGCCAGGATCGTGCCGATCCGGTCGATGACCGGCCGGGACTCGAAGAGCAGGCGCCCGACGTTCAGGCCCTTGTCCCCCAGGACGACCATCAGCGCCAGCCGGCCGACGGCGTAGACGGCCACGTAGCCCTCGCTGCCGAACACGACGGTCTGGCTCAGCGTGCCCTTCCCGGTCATTTCGGCGGCTTGGCGCGCGATTCCGAGATCGGCCGCGGCGAGCGCGGAGATCTTCGCCGGATCGATGCAGTCGTCCGCGTCGGCGATGATGGGTATCCCGTCGACCGCGGCGAGCACCGTGCCGGTCACCCCGGCGACGCTGTCCCGGAGATTGCGCAGCTCGGCGGCCAGTGCGTCGAAGTCCAATTCCCTTTTTGCTTTCTTTCGGCAGCGACCGATCGGGCCGGAAGGCAGCGACCATCCGTTCGAGTTACCCTGTCGCCGGGGACCCTACCGCCATCATCACTGCACGCCTATCCGCGGCCGATGGTCATCCCGTGCATTTACACGATCGAGTGAAGCGGGATGGTTGGTGTAACCGAAATAAATTCACCGGCAAATTTTCGTTCATTGATCACGAGCGGCGGGCGGCCGGTTGTCCGGAATTTTCGGCAAGTGACTTGAAATGCGCTCATGGCATTTCTTGGCACCGATCACGGGCGTTTCTCTGCGTAATCGGCAGTTACCATTCACCCGTTCACCGGGTCCGGGCCCCAAGGTCCCCGGCGGCCGGGCATCATGCGGGCATGACGGAACACGTTCTGCGCGCGGCCGCCGGGAGCGTCACCGGCGAGCGGTACCCGGCCAACTTCGACGTCGTGCACCTCGACGAGGAGCCACTGCTCGCGGTGCTGGCCGACGGGATGGGCGACGGCGAAGGCAGCCGCGTGGCGGGCCGGACGGCCGTCGAGGTGTTCGTGGAGCGGATCCGCCCGGTCCGGGAAGCCGTCGATCCCCCGCTGCTGCGCGCGGCGGTCGCCGAAGCCCAGGCGCGGGTCGGCGCGGCCGGCGAGCGGATCGGCGGCTTGACGGGCTGCACCCTGACGGCGCTGGTGGCGTCCGGCGCCGGCCTGTGGCTCACGCAGATCGGCGACTCCCGCGGCTACCGCCTGCGCGACGGGCTGCTGGAACAGCTGACGACCGACCACACCATGGCGTGGCTCGGCGCGGTCAACGGCTGGTACCCGTTCGACTCCCCCGAGGCGCACGCGGCCCGCTACCAGCTGACCCGCTACGTCGGCCACCCGGCGCACCCGGAGCCGGACGTGCTCAACGTCGAGCCGCGCCCGGGCGACGTCCTGCTGCTGTGCACCGACGGCGTCACCGACCAGGTGCCCTACCGGCGGGTGCGGGAAGTCCTGGCCGGGCCGGCGTCGCCCGCCCGGAAGGTCGCCCGGCTCCTGGCCGACACCGAAGAAGCGGGCGGCCGGGACAACGCGACCGCGGTGGTCGTGCACGTCGTCCCGGCCTGAGCGGCTACGACGCGTACTCGTCGTGGAGGCTGAACTTCGTGATGTGCGCCTGCCGCCCCAACGGCGTCAGGTCGAGGTAGGTGTACGTCGTCACCAGCTGGTCGAGACCGCGCTCGTACGTCGAATACGTGTGGTGGACGTCGTCGCCGTCGCGGAGGAACACGCTCAGGCCCTGCCACTCCCCCTCGGCGTACCACGGCGTGCCCTTCGCCAGCAGCGTCGCCTTGTCCTTGTAGTTGTACTCGACCGGCGCCACCGACTCGTCGTTCGCGACGTGGTAGTCGAAGTTGAAGTCGCTGCCCAGCGACGAGTACCACGGGATCGTCCAGCCCATCCGCTCCCGGAACGCCGTCAGCCGGCCGATCGGTGCGCGGGACACGAGCGCGACCGTCGTGTCGAGGGCGTGCAGGTGCTCCTCGTGCGCGATGTTGTCCACCAGCAGCGCGCAGCTGTTGTGGCCTTCGGTGTCGTCCGGGCCGAACATGAAGTGGTAGACGACCAGCTGGCGGCGGCCCTCGAACAGGTCCGGCAGGCGGGCCTTGCCGTCCGCCCCTTCGAAGACGTAGTCCTTGTCCACCTTCACCATCGGCAGTTCGCGGCGCCGCGCGGCGAGCGCGTCCCGCCGCAGGGTCACCTCCTTCTCCTCCTTGAGGAGTTCCTTGCGGGCGGTCAGCCACTCTTCCCGCGAAACGATTCGGGGCAGGTTCATCGGTCGTTCTCCCAGGTCCGGGAACACGCGGGGTGCGCGTCTTCCGGACCGACAAGGCGCGCGGCCCGGATGCACCGGTGCATCCGGGGCCGCCGGGTTGTCCACACGGGTATGGACAGGAGAGGACCCGATGTCTGACGAGGACTTCTGGCGGCTGGCGGACCCGTACCGCCGTGAGCTGCTCGCCCACTGCTACCGGCTGCTGGGCTCGTTCCAGGACGCCGAAGACCTGGTGCAGGACACGATGCTGCGCGCGTGGCAGGCCTTCGACGGCTTCGAAGGACGCTCGTCGGTGCGTACCTGGCTGTACCGGATCGCCACGAACGCGTGCCTCAACGTGCTGAAGAGCGCGCGGCGGCGGGTGCTGCCCTCCGGGCTCGGCTCGGGGTCGGAGACCGCCGGGGCGCTGCCGAGGATCGACACGGTGTCGTGGCTGGAGCCGCTGCCGACGGCCGGCGACGACCCCGCCGACCTGGCCGCGCTGCGCGACAGCACGCGCCTCGCGGTGGTGGCGGCGTTCCAGCGGCTGCCGGCCCGGCAGCGGGCGGTGCTGATGCTCGTCGAGGTGGCGGGCTTCCCGGTGTCGGAGGCGGCCGCGACGCTGGGCATGACGACCACGGCGGCCCGCAGCGCGTTGCAGCGCGCCCGGGCGACGCTGGCGGCCGACCAGCCGGTCGAGGACCGGGTGCGGCCGGACCCGGCGCTGGACGACGAGGTCCTGCGGCGCTACCTGAAGGCGTTCGAGAACGCGGACACGGCGGGCCTGGCGGCGCTGCTGCGCTCGGACGTCGAGTACCAGATGCCGCCGATCGCGGTGTGGTTCCATGGCCGGGACGCGGTCCTGGACCACCACACGCGCCGGATCTTCGCCTCTCCCCGCCGGGCGCTGCCGACGAGCGCCAACGGGTTCCCGGCGATCGGCAGCTACACGAGGCGGGCGGACGGCTCGTTCGCCGGCCACGGCATCCACGTGCTCGAGCCCGCCGGCGGGACGATCGGGCGGATCGTGGTGTTCCTGGACGAGCGGCTCTTCCCGGCGTTCGGGCTGCCCGAGACGCTGCCGGGCTGAGGGGCCGGCCGGCTCATTCCGGTAGCGACCGCGGCAGGCCGAACGTCGGGAGCACGCTGTTCTCGAACCGGGTCATGGCGCGAATCCGGTCGCCGGCCAGGGTCAGCACGTACAGGCCCGTTCCGTGGCGCGTGCCCGCCGGGCCGCGCAGGTACGCGCCGAACGCCGGCTGGCCGTTGGCGCGCGTCGGGACGAGGTCGAACCGGCGGCCCGCGCCGAACAGGGCCGCGCAGAACCGCCCCGCCACGTCCCGGCCTTCGTACTCGAACGGCAACGGCGGCATCGACACGAACACGTCGTCGGTCAGCAGGGCCACCAGCGCGTCGATGTCGGCGGTTTCCCACGCCCGCACGAAGTTCGCCACGATCGCGTGCTCGCCGGGTGAGCCCGGCTCGGGCGCCGGTTCGCGCTGCTGTTGCCGGCGCCGCAGTCCCGCCCGGGCGCGCTTGAGGGCGCTCTTCACCGAGTCGACCGTCGTGTCCAGCATCGCGGCGACCTCGCCCGCCGGGAACCCGAGGACGTCGCGCAGCACCAGCACGGCCAGCTGGCGCGGCGGCAGGACCTGCAGCGCGGTCACGAACGCCAGCGAGACGGATTCGCGCTGCTCGTACCGCGCCTCCGGGCCGGGCGGCACCGGGAACGCGCCTTCGAGGAGCGCGTCGGGAAAGGGTTCGAGCCAGACGACTTCGCCGAGCCGCGTCGGCTCGGGCGGTTCGACGCCGGGTATGTCCCACGCCTTCGCCGGGCGCCTCCCGGCCGCGCGCAGCGCGCTGAGGCAGCGGTTGGTGGCGATCCGGTACAGCCAGGTGCGGATCGACGCGCGGCCGTCGAACCCGCCGAGACCCCGCCACGCGGACAGCAGCGTGTCCTGGAGTGCGTCTTCGGCGTCCTGGAACGAGCCGAGCATCCGGTAGCAGTGCACCTGCAGCTCCCGGCGGTGCGGCTCGGTCAGCACCCGGAACGCCTCGCCGTCCCCGGCCCGCGCCCGCCCGATCAGTTCGGTTCCCATCCGGCCTCGTCTCCCTGCTCGCGCTTCCATCCTGTACGGACGCCGCGAGCGACGCGAAGGGGGCGGCCGACCCCTTTGCGGCCGTCCCGGCGTCTGCCCCGGCATGGGAAAAATCATCATCAGCGAGAACGTCACGCTCGACGGGGTCGTCGAGGACCCGACCGGGGACGAGGGGTCCGTCAGCTGGTTCACCCGGATCGGCGACGCCGACCGCGCGGCCTGGGCCGAGGTCGAACACGAAGAGGCAGTGGGCGCCGCTGCCCTCCTGATGGGCAGGCGGACGCACGCGTACTTCCTGCACCGGGGCTGGGCGTCCCGCACCGACGAGTGGGCGGACCGGTTGCGCGCGCTCCCGAAGTACGTCGTCTCCTCCTCCGCCGTCGCAGACGCAGGCTGGGGCGAGGCCACGGTCCTGGCGGGCGACGTCGTCAAGGAGGTGGCGAAGCTGAAGGAGGAGGTGACCGGGGAGATCGTGGTGTACGGCAGCGGGAAGCTGGTCCCCGCGCTGCTCGAGCACGACCTGGCCGACGAGCTGCGGCTGATGATCTACCCGTTCGTCGTCGGCACGGGTGCGAGGCTCTTCCCCGAGACGAGCGCCGTCAAGCCGGCTCGGCTGATCGGCGCGCGCCCGGTCGGGACCGCGCTCGCCCTGCTGACCTACGAGCTCGTCCACCCCTGACCCCGGCCTCGGCCGAAAGGACGAGGCCAGGTGTCCCTTCGGCCGAGGTGCCGGCCGGCCCGGCAGCCTAGCTTGATCGTCATGGACCGGAAAGCCAGGAGGATCGGGGTCATCGCGGTCGCCGCGGGTGCCGCGGTGGTGGCGATCGGGGCCACCGTCATCGCCACCGCCGCCGACCCCGTCGCGCCCGAGGTCCTCAGCGCGACCCCGGCCGAAGCCGGGCACGAGGGCCAGGGCAAGTACACCGCCGGGGACTACGTGCTGACCGTGCACGAGCTGAACGACGACGGCGAAGGCAGAGGCACCACGATCGGCCCGCACACCGCGTACTACTCGAAAGCGCTGCACGGCACCGGATCGTGGCGGCCGACGGTCATCAAATTCTCCGCCGGCCGCGACAGCGACGCGCCGACCGTCTTCGCCTACCCCGTTCCGGGGCCGGGCAAGGGCGTCGACTGCGTCGCGTCCGGGACCGAGGCCGCCCCGCAGGTGCGGTGCGAGACCAAGGTCAGTAGCCGACCGTGAAGTGCCGGTCCGCGCCGGCGTTCTCCAGCTCGTCGACGACGGCCGCGGCGAGGTCTTCGGCCGAGATGCGGGACTCGCCGCCGGGCCCGGTCAGCAGCGTCGTCGTGCCGCGGCGGTAGCCGCCGGTCCGGGTGCCGGGCTCCAGGACCGCCGGCGGGCTGAGGTAGACCCAGTCGGCGGCCGGGTGCGCCCGGCAGACGGCCAGCTGCGCGGCGCTCGCGCCGGCGATCGCGCGGTACTCGGGCGGGACGTACCGCGGGTCGTCGATCACCAACCCGCCGCCGGGGACGCGCAGCGGGGCCGCCCCGCCGACGACGAGGACGCGGGTGCCCACCTCGGCGGCCGCGTCGAGCAGAGCCGCCGTCGTGGCGCCGACCGTGTGTTCCTGCCCCGGCGCCGGACGGGCCGCGGCCACGACCGCGTCGGTGCCCGCGAACAGCGTGGC
The DNA here is from genome assembly GCF_051337345.1 of Amycolatopsis sp. MEPSY49. NCBI lineage: Bacteria > Bacillati > Actinomycetota > Actinomycetes > Pseudonocardiales > Pseudonocardiaceae > Amycolatopsis > Amycolatopsis sp. MEPSY49. Next base: position 415,081 of record NZ_JBDLYJ010000009.1, read on the forward strand.
CATCCGCTCCGGATCGCCCGCGTCGGCTTCGGCCGTGCTGACGCCGGGCGGCAGGACGGCCGGCCGCCGCGTCCGCAGGATCGCGAGGAGGTCGTGGCCGCGCCGGGCGGCTTCGGTGAGGACGCGGGAGCCGACCATGCCGGCCGCGCCGACGACGGCGATCTTCACCGGGACTGTCCTTTCCGGACGGACGGGCCGGGGAGCTGGCCGGCGACGAGCGCGGCCAGCGCGAGCGCGAACCCGGCGAGCTGGACCGGGCCGAGGGTCTGGCCCAGCACGACCGCGCCGAGCAGCGCCGCTACCAGCGGCGACAGCAGCCCGAGCAGCGCCACCGACGCCACCGGCAGCGTCGTGACGCCGCGGAACCAGAGCGTGTAGGTGAGCAGCCCGCCGATCAGGCCCAGCCAGAGGTAGCCGAGCGCGGCCCGGCCGTCGATCGACGGTGGCGCGCCTTCGAAGAGGGCCGTGAGCGGCAACAGGAAGAGCCCGCCCGCGGTGAGCTGCCAGCCGGCGAACGCGGCCGGGCCGACGCCTTCCGGCCGTCCCCACCGCTTGGTCAGAGTCACGCCCAGCGCCATCGTGGCCGCGCCGCCGAGGCCGGCCGCGACGCCGACGCCGTCGAACGCCGCCGCCGGGCCGAGCACGACCAGGCCGACACCGATCATGCCCGCCACGCCCCAGCCGAGGCGCCACCCCGACAGGCGTTCGCGGAGGAACGGCACGGCCAGGAGGGCGACGACGAGCGGCTGCGCGGCACCCAGCGTCGCGGCGACGCCGCCCGGCAGGCGCTGCGCGGCGACGAACAGCAGCGGCAGGAAGAGACCGATGTTGAGCACGCCGAGCGCGGCGGCCTTGCCCCACCAGGCGCCGCGCGGCAGCGTCCGGGTGAGGGCGAGCGCGATGAGCCCGGCGGGCAGCGCGCGCAGGAGGCCGGCGAAGAGCGGGTGGCCGGCGGGGAGGAATTCGGTGGTGACGAGGTAGGTGGTGCCCCACACGGCGGGGGCCACCGCGGTGAGCGCGATGCGCGGGAGGTCCACCTGGCGGGGTTCCACGCGCTGGAGCTGACTGGTCATACGTGAATTTCACCGGTCGATGATCGATGAGTCCAACACATGTTCGTCACCGCAGCGATCGTGGTTCAAGATGGATGCGTGGAACTCCAGCAGCTGCGATACGTCGTCGCGATCGCCGAAACGAACAGCTTCACCCGGGCCGCCGAGCGGTGCCTCGTCGTCCAGTCGGCGCTCAGCCACCAGGTCGCGCGGCTCGAGCGCGAGCTCGGCGCGCGGCTGTTCGACCGGACGAGCCGCCGGGTCCGGCTGACCCCGGCGGGCGAGGCGTTCCTGCCGTCGGCGCGCCAGTGCCTGGCCGCGGCGGAGCGGGCGGCGGCCGAGGTCGCGGCGGCGGTGGGCGAGGTGCGCGGCCGGCTGGCGGTCGGCCTGATCCCGACGGTCACCGCGGCCGACGTCCCGGCCGCGATCCGCGAGTTCCACGACCGGTACGCCCAGGTCCGCATCAGCCTGCGGGTGGGCGCGAGCGACGACCTGATCGAGCAGGTCCGCGATGGCAGCCTCGACGTGGCGTTCCTCGGCCTGCCCACGACGGCGACCCCGCGCGGCGTCGCGGTCCGCGAGCTGGCCCGCGGCCACCTCATCGCGGTGGTGGCCCCAGATCACCCGCTGGCGGGCGAACCGACGGTCAGCTTGAAGCGCCTGGCGGCGGAGGTGTTCGTCGACCTGCCCCCGGGCACGGCGGGGCGAGCCCAGTCCGACCAGGCGTTCGCGGCAGCGGGCCTGGACCGCGAAGTGGCGTACGAGGTGACGAGCGCGGACTACGTGCCGCGCCTGGTCGGCCCGGGGCTGGGGGTGGCGATGCTCCCGTCGGGCTTCGCGCCGCAGCTGACGGGCGTGGCGACGATCGAGATCACGGACGCCCCGGCCCGGGCCGAGTACGTCATCTGGGCGGAGTCGAACCCGACCCCGGCGGCGCTGGCTTTCGTGGACCTGCTGGGCATCGACCCCGGCGGCGCGGCGACGTCATGAACGACTCTTTCATGTCGCCGGATGGCATGAAAGAGTCGTTCATGACGTTCGGGCGGCCCGGCACCCCCGCGTCACATCTTTTCCGCTCCCGCCTTCACCGCCTCGCGGATCCGCGCGTAAGTCCCGCAGCGGCAGATGTTGCGGATCTCGTCCAGGTCCGCGTCCGTGATCTCGCGGCCCGCCGCCCGGGCNCCCGGCACCCCCGCGTCACATCTTTTCCGCTCCCGCCTTCACCGCCTCGCGGATCCGCGCGTAAGTCCCGCAGCGGCAGATGTTGCGGATCTCGTCCAGGTCCGCGTCCGTGATCTCGCGGCCCGCCGCCCGGGCCTGGCGGACCTTCGCCACCGCCGCCATGATCTGACCCGGCTGGCAGTACCCGCACTGGGCCACGTCCAGCTCCAGCCACGCCTCCTGCATCGGGTGCAGCTCCTTGCCGACCGTCGCCGGCAGGCCCTCGATCGTCGTGATCTCGTCCGACTCCTGGATGTCGGCCACCCGGACCGAGCACGGGTTGAACGCCTTGCCGTTGATGTGGCTGGTGCACGCCTTGCAGACGTCGAGCCCGCAGCCGTACTTCGGCCCGGTGATGCCCAGCAGGTCGCGCAGGACCCACAGCAGCCGGAGGTCGTCGTCGGCGTCGACCGTGACCACCTTGCCGTTGATCTTCAGGGTGTGTTGCGGCACTGCGGTCTCCTAGTAGGCGTGGTCGAGGCCGTCGGTCGGCGACGGCGGCGTGGACGGCTGCACCGGCAGCGGCTCGAACGAGAGCGTGCCGTGGTTGATCGGGAACGAGGTCGGCATCTTGCCGACCGCGCGCGCGTACGCGCAGGCCACCGCGGCGAACGACGGCGCCACCGCCAGCTCGCCCGCGCCGCTCGGGCTGTCCGACGTGTTCGGCATGACGACTACCTGCGTCTCGGGCGGGGTGTTCCACTCGCGCGTGTAGAAGTAGTTGTCCCAGCTGCCTTCCAGTGGCAGCCCGTTCTTGATGTGCAGGCTGGACGTGAGGCACATCGCGATGCCGTCGTTCAGCCCGCCGATCATCTGGGCTTCCAGGCCGCGCGGGTTGATCGCGAAGCCGGGGTCGACGACGACCAGCGCCTTCGTCACGCGGGGACCGGTGACGCCGTCGCGGACGGGACGGTTGACCGTCTCCGGCCGGCAGTCGATCTCGACCAGCACCGCGACCGCGCCGCGGTACTCCGAGTGCAGCGCGATCCCCTGCGCCACGCCGGCGGGCAGCGACCGGCCCCAGTTCCCGACCTGGACGGCCTTGTCCAGCACCGCGCGCAGCCGGTCGTCCTTGAGGAACTCGCGGCGGAACACGACCGGGTCCTTGCCGAACTTCTTCGCCAGCTGGTCAACGACGAGCTCTTCGGCCGTGACCACGTTCGGCGAGTAGATGTTGCGCATGCTGCCGGTGTTGAACTTCAGCGGGATCTCGTTGAGCAGCTGGGTCGTGACACCGAAGTTGTACGGCGACGACTGGCTCAGCAGGAAGATCGACTCGGCGAAGCTGAGGTTGCCGGCGATCGGGAGCTTCGCCGCGGTCGAGGTGATCATCTCGCCCAGCCCGTGGCTGAACTCCGTCTGCACGCTCGTGTGGCGCTGCTCGAAGCTGACCACGTTGCCGAGCAGGTAGGTCGCCCGCACGCGCGACACGCACATCGGGTGGATGCGGCCCTGCCGGAAGTCGTCGGTGCGCGACCACATCAGCTTGACCGGCTTGCCCATCTTCTGCGACGCCTCCGCCGCTTCGGCGGCCGCGTCGTGGAACAGGTGCCGCCCGAACGACCCGCCGCCCTGGGTGACGTGCACGGTGACCGCGTCCTGCGGCATTCCCAGCAGCTTGGCGATCTCCTCCTGGGCGACGATCGGCACCTTCAGGCATGACCAGATCTCCGCGCGGTCGGCGCGGACGTCGGCGATCGCGGCGCCCGTCTCGAGCGGGCTGTTGCTGGCGGCGGCGAAAGTGAACTCCGCGTCGATGTACTGGTCCAGCAGGCCGGGCACGGTCATCGGCAGCTGCGCGGCCTTGAGCTTCTTGAGCACGGTCGCGTCGGACTCGCCGTCGACCGTGCCCGGGCCCCACGTCACCTTGAGCGCACGGATCGCGTCGATGCACTGGCCGAACGTGCGGCCGCGCACCGCGACGCCGTGCGAGATCGCGGCGACGTCGGTGATCCCCGGCATCGCCTTGACCTCGGCGGCGTTGAGGATCGAGCGCGGGGTGCCGTTGATCGTCGGCGGCCGGGCGACCATCGTCGGCAGCGCGCCCGGGACGTCCAGGTCGAGGGTGAACGCCTTGGTGCCGGTGACCGCCGCGTGCGCGTCGAGCCGGTTCTGCGGGGTGCCGAGGACCTTGAAGCCCGACCGCGGCTTGAGCGTCGCGGTCACGCTGATCGTCGTCGCGGACGCGGCGGCCTTCGCGAGCGAGCCGTAGCTCGCCGTGCGCCCGCCGGAATCGCGCACGACGCCGTCGGACGTCGTCAGCTGCGACACCGGCACGCCCCACTTCGCGGCGGCCGCGGCCAGCAGCCGCTGCCGGGCGATCGCCGACGCCGTCCGGACCGGCGTGTAGATGCTGCGCATCGAGTTGGAGCCGCCGGTCAGCTGGTTCATCAGCAGCTCGGGCCGGGCGTCGGCCAGCGTGACGTCGATCTTGTCCAGCGGGAGGTCGAGCTCCTCGGCGATCATCATGGCCACCGCGGTGGTCATCCCCTGCCCGACCTCGGTGCGCGGCACGGCGAACGCGGCCCGGCCGTCGGCGCCGACCTGGACGCTGATCAGGCCCGACGTCGGCAGGGCGGCGAGGTTCTGCAGGTCGCCGAGGTCGAAGATGTCCTCGGGCTGCGGCAGGGACGGGATCGCCGCGTCGGCGACGCCCGGGGACAGTTCGGAGCCGCCGATCTGCGCGGCGACGGCGAGCGTGGGCGCGGCCAGCACGAAACCGAGGAAGCGGCGGCGGGCCATCGCGCGCGGCTCGGACCCGGGTGGTGGGACGGCGGGGTCGTGTTCGGGCATGAGCGGCTGGGACCTCTCGAACGACGGTGTGGGAGAGCGCGGGCCGGAGCACCGCCGGGCCGGAGTGTTGCACAGATCACGCCGCCGAATGAAGGACCTGGGTGCCTACATTTGGCCTAGTGTCGTTGTGCACTGTGCACAGCGGGTACCGGTCAGGGCACGCGCGGTGGCGGAAGGAAGGGCAGCGCGCGGACGACCAGCGCGAGCTCCAGGGCCAGTTCGCCGCCGGTCAGCGACCGCCCGGTCAGCTCTTCGATCCGGTGGATCCGGTTGAGCACGGTGTTGCGGTGGCAGTGCAGCGCCTGCGCCGAGCGGGTGGCCGAGCCGCCGGTGCGCACCCACGTCGCCAGGGTTTCCAGCAGCGGGTCGCGCTCGGCCGTCCGCAGGTCCAGCAGGTCGCCGAGCCAGTCCCGCTGCAGCGACTCGGTCAGTTCGGGCGAGGAGAGCAGCAGGGCTTCGGGCAGCCGCTCGGCCAGGCAGACGACGTCGACGCGGCCCGGCGGGACCGTCCGCATCGCCAGCACCGCCTGCCGGTAGGCCGTGTGCACCGCCGCCAGCCCGTCGACGACCAGGGACACGCCGGCCGGCACGGTCAGCACGGACCCGATGGCCTCGACGACGGCCGTCACCTCGCGGCCCGGCAGGGAGACGAGCCCGACGAGCACGTCCGCGCGCGACTGCCAGGCGGACGCCGAGCCGAGGTCCTCCAGCGCGGCTCCCAGTGGCTCGGCGAAGGCGGCGTCGCCGGGACCCGCGGCCGCCACGACGACGTAGGGCCCCGAGATCGGCAGGCGCAGGGCGCGGCCGGCCTCGTAGGCGAACCCCGCGTCGGCGGCCCGGCCCTGCAGCAGTCCCTCCCACAGCGACGCGCGCCGCTGCTCGTCGGCGCGGACGAAGCTGCGCTCCGCAGCGTGGTAGGCCAGCGCCACCTGGGCCGAGGTGGCGTCGACGACCTCCCACACGCGGGTCGCCAGGTCGAGCATGGCCTCGTTGTTGACGGACCCGGTCGCCCGGGCCTGCTCGGTGAGGGCCTGCCAGACCAGCCGGCCGCCGATCCGGAACGAGCGCAGCACGTCGTCGAGCGGGAGCTGCTGCTCCGCGCGGCGCCGCCCGGTCGCCTTCGCCGCGTCGTAGAGGTCTTCGTCAGTACCCGCTCCGCGGGCGATCAGCTGCAGGACCCGGCGGAGGTTGTCGTGGCAGGAGCGCCAGAGGTCGTCGTCGGGCACGACATCGTCCACCCGGTAGCCCGGGTTCTGCTCGACGATGACGGCGACCAGGGCGCCGGTGAGCTCGTCCAGCTCGTCCAGCACCCTGGCCGCCAGTGACCACGCGGTGTCCCGGGCCGCCGCCCGCGTCTCGCCCATCCGCACCACCACTGTCGCGCTCCCGCCGGCGCGTCAGCCTACGTCGCGGATTCCGTTCCCGCTCACCTCGCGAGCGCGAAGCTCGGGTGCGGTGGCTGGTTGTAGGCGGTGTTCTGCCACGCGACGGCTTCCCGGTACTGCCGGTCCTGCATCAGCGAGACGTGGGAGATGCTCGTCGCGTCCGTGGTCGAGTAGATCCTCAAGGCCCGGTTGTCCGACGTCGGCCAGACGACCTCCTCGCGCCAGTCGCCGAACAGGTCCGCCTGCAGCGACGGCGTGTTCTTCGTGCCGTTGTTCGCGTGCACGCCCGACGCGGTCAGCAGGCGCGTGTCGGCGCTGGTGCCGTACTTGTCGATGTGCGTGCCGTCGAGCAGCTCGCGCTGGGCGTCGCCGTCCCACCAGACGACGAAGTTCGTCGAGGACGGCTTGCGCCCGATGTTCTGCCCGCTGGTGTTCAGCAGCCCGGACACCGCGGACGACCACGACTCGGCGCCGGGGCTGCCGGCGTAGATGTCGTCCGAGACACCGCGGCCGTTGTCGCACGAGCAGGACGCGTTCTGCCAGATGATCTGCCCGGTCTTCGCGTCGGCCATCCAGGCGGCCGGCTTCGACGTGTCTTCGTCCACTTTGAACTCCTCCAGCCCGGACCGGCTCGGGATCAGGTCGCCGACGTGCATGGCGTCGCCGTGGCCGAGCCGGGTGTTCCACAGGGGCGCGCCGTTGTCGTCGATCGCCATGGCGCCGAAGACGATCTCGTCGCGGCCGTCGCCGTCGGCGTCCGCGGTGGCCAGCTGGTGGTCGCCCTGGCCGGTGTACTGCGAGCCGGCCGAGTTCGAGTCGAACTTCCACCGCTCGGTCAGCGCGCCGCCCCGGAAGTCCCACGCGGCGATGACCGTGCGGGTGTAGTAGCCGCGGGACATGATCAGGCTCGGGTGCGAGCCGTCCAGGTACGCGGTCCCGGCGAGGAACCGGTCCACCCGGTTGCCGTAGCTGTCCCCCCACGAGGACACCGTGCCGCGCGGCGGGTCGTAGTTCACCGTCGACGTCGCCGCACCGGTCTGGCCGTTGAACATCGTCAGGTACTCCGGGCCGGACAGGACGTAACCGCTGGAGTTCCGGTAGTCGGCGCTCGCGCTGCCGATGACCTGCCCGGTGCCGGAGCGCGTGCCGTCGGCGGTCTTCATCGCGACCTCGGCCCGGCCGTCGCCGTCGTAGTCGAAGACCTGGAACTGCGTGTAGTGCGCGCCGGCGCGGATGTTGCGGCCGAGATCGATCCGCCACAGCCGGGTACCGTCCAGCCGGTAGGCGTCGACGTAGACGTTCCCGGTGTAGCCGGACTGCGAATTGTCCTTGGCGTTGCTCGGATCCCACTTGAGCACGATCTCGTACTGGCCGTCGCCGTCGAGGTCCCCGACGCTCGCGTCGTTCGCGGCGTAGGTGTAGCTCTCCCCCGACGGCGTGGTGCCGCCGGCCGGGAGCTGGATCGGCACGTCCCGGGTGCTCGCCGCGGCCGCGCTGTCGAGCGTCAGCGACTCCTCGGCGGCGAAGGCCGACATCCGCTCGACGCCGCCGACGACGGCCCGGACGGTGTACTTCGCCCCCGCCGGCGCACCGGCGTCCAGGAAGCCGGTCGGCCCGCCGGCCGGGGTCCGCGTCACGCGGGTGCCGTCGCGGTAGACGGCGAACGTGACGCCGGCCGGGTCGTCGGCGAGGAGCCGCCAGCCGACCCGGTTCCCTTGTGGGGTGTGGACACTGACAACCCCGCGGTTGAGCTTGTCGAACTGCGGCGGCGTGGTTTCCGCCGCGGCGGCCGGGGTCAGCCCCAGCACGAGGACACCCACGGCGGCGACGACCAGCCGGCGACTCAGCGCGTGCATGCTTCTCTCCTTGTCTGAAGTGGACGGTTCAGCTGGTCGTGCACGTGCTGCCGTTGAGGGTGAACGACGCCGGCGCCGGGTTGGAGCCCGTGAACGTGCCGTTGAAGCCGATGCCGGTCGACGCGTTCGGGGCCAGGGTGCCGTTCCAGCTCAGGTTCGTCGCGGAAACGTCTCCGCCGGACTGGGTGAAGGTCGCGCCCCAGCCGGGCGGCGTCACCCGCTGGCCCGCGGGGTAGTTGAAGGCGAGGGTCCAGCCGGTGAGCGTGCTCGGACCCGTGTTGGTGATGGTCACGTTCGCGGTGAACCCGTTGCCACCGCCCCAAGCCGGCGCGGAATAGCCGATCCTGCAGTTACCGGTGCCGCCGCCCGCGCTGGTCGTCACGCTCGCGGCCGCGGAGTTCGCCGACGTGTTCCCCGCGGCGTCGCGGGCGCGCACCTGGTACCGATAGGTCGTCGACGCCGTCAGGCCGGAGTCGGTGAACGTGGTCGTGGCGGTGGTGCCGACCTGGGTGAACGTGCCGCTGCCGGTCGCGCGGAGGACGTCGTAGCCGGTGACGCCGACGTTGTCGGTGGAGGCGGTCCAGGACAGCGTGGCGCCGGTGGCCGTCACCGCCGACGCGGACGGCGTGCCCGGTGTGGTCGGGGCCTGGGTGTCCGTGCTGCCCCCGCCGTAGACCGTGGCTTCCTCCGACGTCTGCCGGACGCCGTTCGCGCCGTTGAGAAAGCGCTCTCCCCAAGCCGTCAAACTGGCCGGGTCGAACGAGTTGACCATGTCCAGGTAAGCGACTTCGCCGCCGTTGCCGCTCCACGACCAGCCGAGGTAGCCGAGGCCGCGGGCCTGCGCCTGGGCCATGATCGTGTCCTCGTCGGGGTTGCCGTCGGTGTGCATGTTCCCGAACTCCCCCACCACCAGGGGCAGGCCGGCGGCGCGGAAGGCGTCGAAGTACCCGGTGATCTCGGCGGCGGTGTCGTAGACGCCGTACATGTGGATGGAGAACACCGTGTTGTGCTGCGGGTCGGCGGCGAGCACCGAAGCGGCGTCGTCGCGCATGATGTTCTGCCAGTCCTGGCCCCACATCGGCGCGTCGGCCATCAGCAGGTGCTGCAGGCCCGCGCCGCGCAACCGGGTGATCGCGGCGCTCGTCGCGCTCGCCCACGTCGCGCTCACCTGCTGGTTGTTGCCGAACGGCTCGTTGCCCAGGTTGATGACGACGTAGTTCTCCTGGCCCTTGAGCGCGCTCGCGACGCTGATCCAGTAGCTCGCGGCCTGGTCCAGGCTGGCGGCCGCGCTTTCCTCGCCGTAGCCGGTGGTGTCGTGGGCTTCCAGCACGCAGATGAGCCGGTTCTGCTTGCACAGCGCGATGACGCTGGTGACCTCGGCCGCCGAGGTCGGTCCCCACCGCTGGCCGCTGCCGAGCACGACGCGGACGGTGTTGGCCCCGAACGACTTGATGTCGGCGAAGGCCCGGGTCTGGGTCGGGTACCAGGCGTACGGGTGGTTGACGCCGCGCATCACGAACGCCGCGCCGGTCGCCTCCACGACCTGCGTGCCGCTGACGTGCAGGCCGGCCGCCGCCGTCGCGCCGGGCAGCGCCGCGACCAGGGCCGGGTACCAGCGGCTTTCCATCTTCTGGATGCCGGTGGTGCTGTTGGGGTGCACGCCGTCGGTGGTGTCGGCGGCGGTGTCGAACCCGGTCCACTGGTCGACGACGGTGATCGGCGACGCCGCCGTGGAATGCGCCTGCGCCCAGCCGGGGATCGCGTTGTTCAGGTCGACCACCCGCTGCCCGCAGGCGGCGCAGTTGGCCGGGTTCATCGGGATGATCTTGGCGACGACGAGCTTGGTGGCCGGGTTGCTCGCGCGCATCTGGCCGAGCAGCGTGGTGAAGGCGTCGAGGATCGCGCTCGGCGCGATGCCGTTCCAGACGTCGTTGGTGCCCAGGTGCATGAGGACGACGTCCGGCCGGGTGGCCGAGAGCCAGCCCGGCAGCTGGTTGTCGCGCACGATGCCGGTGGCGAGGAATCCGCCGTGGCCTTCGTTTTCGCCGTCGTAGGTGAACCCGCAGCCCTGCGGGGGCAGCGTGCCGACGAAGTCGACGTCGGTGTGGCCGGTGTCCTGCAAGTGCTTCCACAGCAGGGCGCGCCAGCACCCGGGCGAGCCGGTGATGGAGTCGCCCAGCGCCATGATCCGCGTGGGCGCCGCCGCGGGCGCTGCTGTGGCTGTGGTTCGCGTCGGGGCGAGCGCACAGGCGGCGAAGAGCACGCCGACCACGAGCGCCCGGAGAAACCGCCGGGGCATACCGACCTCCTGGAGTAACCGACAGGGACAGTCGACGTGGGAGCGCTCCCAGCCGGGGAGTGTAACGGCTTCGCCACCCGGCGCGAAAGTATCGGCCGATTCGACCACGTCGTCGAAAACCCGGTCGAGGCGCGGCGGCTTCCGGATTACCGTCGGCGGCGTGACTTCACTGGAGGGCCGGGTCGCGGTCGTGACCGGGGTCAGCCGCCGGGCCGGGATCGGGTTCGCGGTGGCCGCCGAGCTGCTGGCGGCCGGGGCGTCGGTGCTCGTGCACTCGTGGTCCCCGCACGACGCGGAACAGCCGTGGGGCGACGATCCTCTTGGCGACGCCGGGATCGTGGACCAGCTGGGCGGCGAGGGTGACCGGCTGCGGCACGTCGCCGCCGACTTCGCCGACCCGCGGGCGCCCGGTCAGGTCGTGGCCGCCGCCGTGGAAGCGTTCGGCGCGGTCGACGTGGTGGTGGCCAACCACGCCCGGAGCTCGAACCACACCCTCGCCGAAGTGACCGCCGCCGAGCTGGATCTGACCTGGGCGGTGAACGCCCGCGCGAGCGTGCTCCTGGCTCAGGCGTTCGCCGCCGCCCACGACGACGCCCGCCCCGGCGGGCGGATCATCCTGTTCACCTCCGGGCAGCACCTGGCGCCGATGAGCCAGGAGCTGCCGTACGCGATCAGCAAGGGCGCGATCCACCAGATGACGCTCACGTTGTCCGACGCGCTGGTCGATCGCGGGATCACGGTCAACGCGCTCAACCCCGGTCCGGTCGACACGGGCTGGGCGGATCCGGACCTCGCCGAGCGCGTCGGCCGGGCCCTGCCCGCCGGCCGGTGGTGCCGTCCGGACGAGGTGGCCCGGCTGGTCCGCTGGCTGGCCTCCGACGAAAGCCGGTGGATCACCGGCCAGGTCGTCAACGCCGAGGGCGGCTTCCGCCGGTGGGTGCGGTGAGTCCGATGTGGACGGTCGGCGCGGACGATCTCGATCGATCGTGCCGGAATGGCGCAACGCGGCCCATTGCCCGCCGGCGGCGGGCTCGGTACAGTCCGGTGCGTCAAGATCGTTCTTGACGACGCCGCGTTGCCCACCTCCCGCCCACCGGCCCCAGGAGCACGACGTGCGCATCCCCTCCCGGTTCTTCGCGGTCCTGTTCACCGCGCTGCTCGCCGTCCCCGCCGGCACCGCCGACGCCGCGACGGCCACGTGGCCCGGCGATCCGGCCATCACGGTCGCCGACGCCGCCGGCGTCTTCGGCGAGAACCTGAGCGGGCTCGCCTTCGACGGCGCCGATGTGCTGTGGGCGGTCAAGAACGGCCCTGGCACCCTGTACCGGCTCGTCCGCGACGGCGGCAAGTGGACCCCGGCGGCCGGCTGGCCGTCCGGGAGGAAGCTGCACTACCGCGACGGCAGCGGCGATCCGGACGCCGAAGGGGTGGTGGCGACGCCCGACGGTGTCTTCGCTGCGACCGAGCGCGACAACGACGGCGACGGCAGCCTGCTGAAAGTGCTGCGCTTCGACACCGCGTCGTCGGCCGGATCGCTCAGCGCGGCGGCGGAGTGGGACCTCACCGGCGACCTGCCCGCCGTCGGCGACAACGGCGGGTTCGAGGGCATCACCTGGGTCCCGGACTCGTTCCTGACCGCGAACGGCTTCCGCGACGACCACGCGAAGGCCGGGTACGACCCGGCCGCCTACCCCGGTCACGGCAGCGGCCTGTACTTCGTCGGCCTCGAAGACGAAGGCATGGTCTACGCCTACGCCCTCACCCAGGCGGGTGGTGGCTTCACCCGCGTCGCGGCCTTTCCGGCCGGCTTCCCGGCCGTGATGGAGCTGGAGTTCGAGCCGGCGACCGGCCGCCTGTGGTCGGTCTGCGACGACACGTGCGGCGGCAAGACGGCGACCTTGAAAATCGTCAACGGCAGGTTCGCGGTGTCGGCGACCTACGCGCGGCCGTCGAAGATGCCGAACTACAACAACGAGGGCTTCGCGATCGCGCCGCAGTCGACGTGCTCGTCCGGGCGCAAGGCCGTCGTGTGGGCCGACGACGCGAACGACGGCGGCCACGCCCTGCGCGCGGGAACGCTGTCCTGCTGAGCCGGTTGCTCCGGATGTACCAACGGCTCACCGGTTCGTGTGGATTGTGACGGCTTTGGGTAAGTGGTCACCATGGTTGTCAGAGCCCCTGAGCGACCCGCAACGACGCTCACCCCCGCGCCGCGACGGTCCAACCAGTTCGCGCACTGCGCTCCGCTGTTCGACGAGCGCAGCGAGCTCACGCCCGCCGACCCCCGGCACGCCGAGCTGCGCGCCCGGCTGATCACCGAGCACCTCGCCCTGGCCGAGAACATCGCCAAGCGCTTCGCCGGCCGCGGCGAGTCGTTCGACGACCTCGTGCAGGTCGCGCGGACCGGCCTGATCCACGCGGTCGACCGCTACGACCCGGGCCGCGGCCGGGACTTCCTGTCCTTCGCGGTCCCGACGATCATGGGCGAGGTCCGCCGGCACTTCCGCGACAGCGCGTGGTCGATGCGCGTCCCGCGGGCGTTGAAGGAGCTGCAGCAGAACCTGGTCAAGGCCACCGGCGAGCTGGCCCACGACCTGGGCCGTTCCCCCACCCCGAGCGAACTCGCGGCGCACCTGGACATCGACGTCGAGACCGTCCGAGAAGGACTGCTGGCGGCCGAGGCGTACAAGCCGGCGTCGCTGGACGCCCCGGCCCGCGGCGGCGGCGACACGGGCACGATCGGCGACCAGCTCGCGGACCGCGAGTCCCCGTACACCAAGGCCGACGACCACCTGACCCTCGAGGCGGCCATGGCGGACCTCCCACCCCGCGAGCGCGCGATCATCGAGATGCGGTTCGTGGAGGAGCTGACGCAGAGCCAGATCGCGGAGCGGGTCGGCGTGTCCCAGATGCAGGTGTCACGCCTGCTGGCGAAGACCCTCGAGCAGCTGCGCCACCGGGTGGTCGCCGGCTAGCCGGCTTGGTGCTCTGCACCGGTGTCGAAATGCCGGTCCAGGTACTCCTCCGGCGGCAACGGACTCCGCCGCAGCAGCGAGAACACCTCGCTGCCCGGCGCGAGTTCCTCCTCGCCGGTCTCGTACCCCTGGGCGAGCCCCAGGTAACCGACCCCGGTGTTCGCCGCGTACTCCCGGGCTTCCGCTTCGGCAAAGGCGATAGCCGCGTCGAGGGACTCCGCGCGCCACACCGTGATTCGCTCTTCGTACGGCCGTTCGTCTCCCGGCCACCGGAAGACGCAGCGCACCGCGTACCACTCGTTCGTCATTTCCTCACCCGTCCGCCAGTCGCTGGATCGTCTCGCCCAGCCACGCCTCGAGCGCGGCCGGGTCGCCGAGTTCGGCGCGCAGGACCCGGCGGCGGGTCGAGACGCCGAGCACGAACGCGTCGATCGCCGCCGCCCGGACGCGGGCCTCCGCGTCGTCCAGACCACTTTCGCGCAGGTAGCGGTGCAGCGGCTCCAGGGAGTTCGTGTCCAGGAACGCGGCGAGCGCCTCCGCCGCCTCGGGGCGTTCGCCGGACGCGCGTTGCAGCACCAGCAGCGGGTCCTCGCCCGGCTCGCCGAACCAGCGGCGGACGATGCTCGCCGCCAGGCGCGGGCCCAGCGTGGCGCGGTCGCCGTCGAAGGCGTCCGCGACCGGGATCTCCACCCGGGTCGCCGCGAGGAACAGGCCGTCCTTGCCGCCGAAGTAGCGCGTGATGAGGTTGGGTGACACGCCGGCCGCGTCGGCCACGCCCTTGACCGTGATCGCGGTGTAGCCGTGCCGGGCGAACTGGCGTTTCGCGTGCGCCAGGATCCGCTCCCGGGTGGCCGCCGCGTTGCGCGAAGTCATGTGTACGAGCATACACAATATGTGTACGGTGATACACATGAGCGACGACCTGCGCGAAAGACTCCGGCGGACCCGCCGGGTCACCACCCCGTGGAGCGAGGACCCGGCCCGCGGCATCACCCATACCCGCCTCGACGAACTCCTCGACCACTGGGCGCACGACTACGACTGGGCCGTGCACGAACGCCGCGTCCGCGCACTCCCCTGGGCGACCGCGGGCGCCGTGCGGCTGATCCACCAGCGAGCCGTCGATCCCGACGCCCCCGTCGTCGTGCTGCTGCACGGCTGGCCGGATTCGGTGCTGCGGTTCGAACGCGTGCTGCCCCTGCTCACGGACCTGCACGTCGTAGTCCCCGCCCTGCCGGGCTTCCCGTTCGCGGCTCCACTCACCGAACCGGGCATGTCGGCCGGCCGGATCGCCGCGCTCGTCGCGGACGCCCTCGCCGAACTCGGCTACCCGCGCTACACGGTGTCCGGCGGCGACATCGGCGGCACCGTCGCGGAAATCCTCGCGGCCGAACACCCGGACCGCGTGACCGCTCTGCACCTGACGAACGTCGCTCCGCAGCGCGCCCTCACCGCCGACCCCGCGACGCTCGCCCCGGACGCGGCCGCCTACCTCGGCCGGGCCGCGCAGTGGTTCCGCACCGAAGGCGGGTACATCGCCGAGCAGTCGACGCGGCCGAACACCCTCGCCGTCGCCCTGGGCGACTCACCCGCCGGGCTCGTGGCCTGGCTCGCCGAAAAGCTCGAATCCTGGTCGGACGCCTCGGCTTTCACCCCGGACGAGCTCCTCACCTGGGTCACCGCGTACTGGGTCACCGGCACGATCGGCACGTCGTTCACCACCTACGCCGAACCGGTCACCCTGCCCGGCCGAGTCCGGGCACCGACCGTGCTGTCGATCTTCCCCCGGGACATCAAGCCCGAACCGCGAAGCTACGCCGAAGCGTTCCTGAACATCCGCGAATACGTGGAACACCCGGCGGGCGGCCACTTCGCGGCCTGGGAACAGCCCGAGGCCTACGCCGGCGACGTCCGCCGGGCGGTCAAGCTGGGCGGCTGACCGGTCGCCAGTCTCAGACCGGTCTCCACGAGGACCCACCCGAGTCGCTCTCGTCGCGTTCCCTCGCGCCGGACGCGGATCGCCGCCCGCCTCAGTTCGGTTTCCCGCTCGCGGACCAGATCTTCGGCCAGCAAGAAGTGCACCATCGGTTCCCCCTCAGTCGGATTCTTCGGGCTGTGCTTGCCGCGGGAACGCCGACCAGTGCGCGATCACGTTGTGGTCGCCCGGTCGCGCGTCCCGGCGGTAGCGGTGGATCACGGCGTCGACCTCCGCGCTCATCGCCGCCGTTTCCTCGGGCGTCAGCGAAAGCCGCATGTCGTTGAAGACCGCTTTGTCGAACCACCGGTCGATCCATCGCGGCAGTTCACTGACGAACCGCGACTCGGCCTCGTACCGGTGCTCGATCACCGAGCGCAGGTACGTGTCCAGCGGCGCCGCGAGATCCGGGTCGCCGATGAAGTCGGCGACCCGCATCCGCGTCGACTTCTGCACGGGCTTCCACCACCGTTCGCGCTTGTTGCCGCGCTCGCTGTCCTCTTCGACCAGGCCCGCCTCGGCCAGCTGCCGCAGGTGCCAGCTGGTGGTGCCGGAGCTCTCCCCGACCCGCTTGCCCAGCCCGGTGGCGGTCGCCGGGCCGTCCGCCTGCAGCAGTTCGAGCATGCGCATCCGCAGCGGGTGGGCCAGCGCGCGGAGCATCCGCCCATCCAGCCGGGACGGCTCGTCGTCGGTCATGTCACCACCGTAGACCACAGAGAGTTCTTTGCAAAGGGTCCTCTGCGATGTCCGTTGCCCGCCCGCGCCAGGGATCACCGGATTTTCGGGCAAGCGGGTCTTCCGCCGTCGCGGCGCTGCTACGTTCGCCGAAAGCTGTTTGAAAGTTTGACGACTGTTCGCCGTGACGTCAGGAAGGTCGCGTAGTGGGCAACCCGCTGGTCGCGGAGACCAAAGACTCCACGAAGGCGTATTCGGGCATTTCCCTGCTGGAGTCGGCGAACGACCTGAAGTCCGCGATCGAAAGCGGCGACTGGGCGTCGGTCGCGCTCGGCGCCGTCGGC
>NZ_JBDLYJ010000010.1:0-139393 GCF_051337345.1 Amycolatopsis sp. MEPSY49
GGCTACTACACCGCTCAGGCTGGGAAGTCCGCATCGCCGCCGACGGCCTCCCCGAGTTCCTCCCACCAGCATTCCTGGACAGGGAACGAAAACCCAGGCGCAACAACCTGCACCAACCGCTGCCCTTCGCAGCGTGACAACCGAACACGGGAAAGGCCCGCAGCCAGACGGCTACGGGCCTACACCCACGTGATCACCCCGGTAGATCCCGCTACCGCCTTAAACCGTGCCACCACAGCGTCTCCCAATCGATTACCCGTGTGCAGCCGGCAAGCACCGCCGCCACCCCAGCAGCTGGCCACCCCACGCCCCATCCATCGACAGGCACTGCCACCACCCAAATCACAAAGGGCCACCCTCGCCACAACCCGCCGGCAAGTCCGCCGTCACCTCAACCACAACCGACCACCCCCGCAGACAAGCACCACCCCAACCACAACCGGCTACCCCAGCGCAAGCAAGCACCGCCCCCACCCCACCCGACCACCACCCCGCAGGCAAACACTGCCCCACCACCACCGACCGCCCCAACGCAAGCAAGCACCGCCCTCACCCCAACCACGACCGCCTATCCCGCGCCACTAACCGCCGGCGAGCACCACCCCCATCCCAACCACAACCATTCGCCCGCCACCCGCACGCTCACCATCCGCCACCACAGACCAGCGCAAAAACCGCAGCGGCACCCACTCGTCAGTCACGAACCCTGGAATGGCCGTAGTCGCGGCCGACGAGGAACTCCGAGGCGGCGAAGGCACCGGCCTCCCCGGCACGGCGTAAGGCCTGGCCGACGAACCACAACCTCCCGCAGCCGACTACCGCCACCCGCGCCCCGGGAGCCGGCAGGTGCGCGGCGGCGAACGCCCGGCGACCTCCGCCGCCATCAAGGTGCACCTACCGCGTCCAACGGGCACGAAAAAGGCCACCCTCGACGAGGGTGGCCTGCGAAGAAACCCGCGGCGGAGCCAACAGAGCCGCTCAGAGACCGGCGGCCACAATCACGGCGAACCTACCTCGACCTACGCCGCCAAAGGCCTGTGACCACCGCCAATGCCCGAGACCGGGGCGTCCGCTCCGCGACCGGCTCCGGCCCGACCCGGCGGCGCATCCGGTACGCCAGCTCGAGCACCTCCAGGTCCTCGGGCCGGCGTCTGCCGTGGACGTCCGGGCGGAGCATCAGCTCGCCCACCGTAACTGGCTTGCCACTGGCACGGTGCGCCGTGCGCGCCATCGGGAACCTCCGCTGCATTGGGCCGACCGGACCTGTTGGCTGCAGATTCTATGAATCGGATTCGGGTTCGTCACCTTACTGGCCAGTTGTGTCCGGCGTGTCACCCGGCGCGCTAGCCTCGACTGCATGATCACCACTGGGGGCCTCACCACGGAAGACCGGCCGGCCTGGGAAAACCTGTTCGCCGGCTACAACACGTTCTACGGCCGGACGCTCGCACCCGAACTCGTGGACCGCGCCTGGCGCGAGTTCGAAAGCGGCGAGCGGATGCACGCGCTCGGCGCGCGGCTCGACGGCGAGCTCGTCGGCATCGTGCACTTCTTCACGCACCCCAGCACGACCTCCGCCGACGTCTGCTACCTGCAGGACCTGTTCACCGACGGCAAAGCCCGCGGCCGCGGGGCCGGCCGGGCGCTGATCGAAGCCGTCGCCGACTGGGCGCGGGCGCAAAGCTGCGTGCGCGTCTACTGGCACACGCAGACCTCGAACACGACCGCGCGGCGGCTCTACGACCAGGTCGCGCTCGACAAGGGTTTCATGCAGTACCAAATCCCGCTCTGACGTCACCGGCGGTGGCGGCCGCAGCCGTCGTGCCGGCCGTGGGACGACGGCTGGTGCTCGGCCCACCCGCGCCACCACGCCGAAAAGTCCGGGATCTCGTGCCGGACCGGCGCCGCCTTCTTCGCCGGAGACGGCGCCCGTGCCGGAGCCGGCGCCTTCAAAAGCTTCTGCGGCTTCACCTTGCCGACGATCTTGATCGCCTTCGCCAGATTTCCGCGATGGGCCGGCACGCCGACGGAATTCGAAACCGGCTGAACCACAACCGGCGCGGCTTCGTCGGAATGACCAGCCGCGGGAACGGATTTCGGAGCCGGCGCGGCGGGCGGCACGACGACTTCCGCGGGAAACGGCACCAGCGCCGCAGCCGGCGGTTCCAGCCCGACCGGCGGCCACGACGCTCCCGCGCCCCGTTCGACCGGCATCGACACCGCGGTGGCGACGCCGCCGGTCAATGCCAGCGCGCCGGCGACCACGGAGAACACCCGCAACCGGGCCAACGACCGCAGCGCCGGCGATTTCTCCCGGTGCCGCGGGGGCTCGCGGTGACGACCGTCCGCCGCGGACCGGACCAGCAGCTCGGCGACCGTGACCGCGTCGCCGCGCGGAGCCCTGCGTGCCATCAAACCCTCCACCTGGGCCGACCGGACGCGGGCAACTGCGTCCGGACGGCCGATCATAGGAATGGTTCGGGCCTCTGTAAAGGTTCGTTCACCCAGCGTTCCTAAACAAGCCTGCCGCCGCCGTCCACGTGCAGCACCGTGCCCGTCACGAACGGATTCGCCAGCGCCTGCAGAGTCGCCGCCGCGACATCCGCCGGCCGGCCCACCCGGCGCGCCGGATTCGCTTCCGCGGTCCGGCGGAGGAAATCGTCCTTCCCCTCGCCGAGGCGGTCCCACGCGCCGGAGTCGACGATGCCCGGGGAAACGGCGTTGACCCGGATCGGCGCGAGCTCGACCGCGAGCGCTTCCGCGAGGAACGCGACCGCGCCGTTCGTCGTGGCCATCACGACCCGCTCACGCGCCGGGCGCCACGCCGCTATCCCGGAGAACAACGCGATCGCGCCACCGTCCCGGAACCTCGGCGCGAACTCACGAGCCAGCAGCAACGGCCCGATCACCTTGGCGTCGAAGGCCCGGACGACCGCGTCCCGCGAAAGCGCCGAGACGGGCCCGTTCGCCGGCGCCGCCGCGAGTGTGACGAGGTAATCGAGTTCGCCGACCTCTTCGGCAAGCGCTTTCAGCGACGATTCGTCGCCGAGATCCGCGAATGCGGCGCGAATACCGGGAACGTCGATCCGCGCCGGATTCCGCCCTGCCAAGACTACTTCCGCACCCACCGCATACGCGTCCGCCGCGATCCGGCGCGCGATCCCCGAACCCCCGCCGACGACGACCAGCCGCTTTCCTTCGAACGACATTTCCGTGCTCCTTCCGTTTCGCACACCGGAGTCAGCGCGGAACGCCGCCGGAACCATCCCGTCGTGATCCGAATCTTTTCGATGGCTGCGATAGAATCGCCTAATGCCTACCCTGCGCGCGCTCGAGTGCCTGGTCGCGGTGCTGGACGCCGGTTCGATCACCGAGGCGGCCGCGCGGCTGCACCTGTCGCAGCCCGCGCTGTCCCACCAGATCGGCGCGCTCGAACGGGAACTGGGCACGCCGGTGCTCGAACGGCTGCCGCGCGGGGTCCGGCCCACCGCCACCGGGCGCGCGATCCTGGCCGACGCACGGGCGGCGCTGGCCGCCGCCGACCGCGTGGTCCGGACCGGCCGCGCGGTGGCCGGCGGCGGCGAGGGCACGCTGCGGATCGCGTGCGCGGAGACCATGACCGCCGGGCTGCTCGCGCCCGTGCTGCGGGCCTGGCACCGGCACCGTCCCGGCGTGCTGATCACGCTGACCGAGACGACGAGCGCGGACGCGCTGGTGACAGCGCTGGAAGCGGGCGAAGCGGACGTCGCGGTCGGGCCGCGGCCGAGCCGCTGGACCGGGCACACGGAGCTGGTGGGGCGCGAGGAGGTCGTCGTCGCGCTGGCCGCGGACCACCCGCTCGCCACCCGGGCGGCGCTACCGATGGCCGACCTGGCCGGCCTGCCGGTGGTGCACTACCACCCGGACAACGGCCTCGGGAGCTGGCTCGACGAGGAGGCGGCGCGGCGTGGAACCGTGCTGAGCGCGGTGATGCGGACGAAGCAGGCGGCGACGGCGGCGCAGCTCGCAGCGGCGGGGCTGGGCGTGGCGCTGGTCCCGGCGACCGCGCTGACCCGCACGTTCGCCGGCGCGCTGCGGCGGCTGAAGCCTGCGCTGCACCGCGACGTCGTGACGTTCACCGCGACGCCGTCGGATCCACTCGTCCGGCGGTTTTCCGCGGACGTAAGGCACCGCGGGATCGCCCTTCCGGGCGCTCTCCAGGGCAAACTCTCCTCAGAGGCACGTTAAGTCCTGGTGAATGTGACAGATTCCCTACGAAGGTTTTGTGCCATCAGGACGAACTTCGCTTCGTCGCTCCGATTTCGCTGTGCTATTCGCCAAAGTTTGGTTCCATCGGATAGCTTGCTCCTACCGGTCAGTACCGGTGGGTGAGGCCGATCGGGTGAGGCGATCAGCGAAGATCGAGGGAAGCGGGGACGCACCATGGCGAAGCACCGGCCACGTCGCAAGAGCTCGCGGGCGGTCCGCCGCGCCGCGGCCGCGCTCGCGGGCGGAGCGCTCGTCGTGCTGCCGACGCTGACCACCGGCCTGCCCGCGCCGGTCGTGGTCGCCAACGCCGGGGACGCCC
Organism: Amycolatopsis sp. MEPSY49; assembly: GCF_051337345.1. Lineage (NCBI taxonomy): Bacteria > Bacillati > Actinomycetota > Actinomycetes > Pseudonocardiales > Pseudonocardiaceae > Amycolatopsis > Amycolatopsis sp. MEPSY49. Next base: position 4,568 of record NZ_JBDLYJ010000010.1, read on the forward strand.
TGCCGGACCAGGCCGCCCCGCTGCAGCAGCCGAACATCGTCATGCCGCCCGTCGCCGTCGACGGCAGCCTCCCGCAGCCGCCGCTGCCCACCCCGCTGGTCGTGCCCGGCGGGCGCGCGGGCTCCGCGGGCATCTCCGGGCCGCTCGGCATCCCGGGGAGCATGCTCAAGGCCTACCAGAACGCCGCCGACATCCTGGCCAAGGAGCAGCCGAACTGCCACCTGGACTGGGCGCTGATCGCGAGCATCGGCCGGATCGAGTCGAACCACGCGCGCGGCGGGTACGTCAACGCCAACGGCGACACCCTGGAGCCGATCCTCGGCCCGGTGCTCAACGGCGCCGGCGCGTTCGCCGCGATCCCGGACACCGACGGCGGCAAGTACGACGGCGACGCGGTCTGGGACCGCGCGGTCGGCCCGACGCAGTTCATCCCGTCGACGTGGCGCGGCTACGCCTCCGACGGCAACGGCGACGGCGTGTCGAACCCGAACAACATCTACGACGAGGCCCTGGCCACCGCGCGCTACCTGTGCTCGGGCGGGCTGGACCTGTCGACGGACGCGGGCCAGCGCCTGGCCGTCCGCCGCTACAACAACTCCCAGTCCTATGTGGACACTGTGCTGGCGTGGGCCGCGGCCTACCGCGGCGGGGTGGCCCAGCTGCCCGACAGCGACGTCCCGATCGGCACGCCGAACGCCCCGGACGCGGCCGCCGCCGGTGGCCCGGTCGGCGCGCCCGCCCCGCCGGCGCCGCCGGTGGCCGCCCAGCCGCCGGGCTCGCTCCCGGTCACGACGACGCCGCCGGCCACCACGCCGCCGTCGTCCACCCCGACCACCAAGCCGAGCACGCCGACGAGCGGGACGACGACACCGCCGCCCTCGTCCACCACGCCGCCGGAGACGACGCCGACCACGCCCACGACCAGCTCCGCGGCACCGACCAGCACCGCCGCCGACTCGGCGAGCACGCCCACCGAGTCCACCACGACCAGCCCGACGGGGTGAGCCCGGTGGAGCCGTTCCTGGTGCACATCCGCTGCGACACCGACGGCTACACCCACGCCGTCACCGAGGACGAGTTCGCTGCGGGCCGGCACGACGGTCGGTTCCGGGCGGTCTGCGGGCACATGGTGCTGGCGGCGCCGATGATCGAGGCACCCGGCCGGTTCGACCCGCTCTGCCGGGACGTCCTGCGCGCGGCTCCGGCGCCCGAAGTGCCGAGCCAGGAGCGACGCCGGTTGCGGTGGCGCGCCCGGCGCTAGCCGACCAGCGCCTGGATGCCGTCGAGCATGCGGTCGAGGCCGAACTCGTAGGCCGCGTCGCCCTGGCCCTTCGGGCTCTCGTCGAAGCCGCCGCCGAGCCAGATCCGGTTCATCGCCGGGTGCGCGTCGACCACGAAGTAGTTCTCCCAGAAGGATGACCGCTGGTGCCACCAGGCCTCGGTCGACTGCCCGGTGCTGCGCTCGAGGCGGGTGTTCTCCGCGCCGAGCGCCGCGTTCGCGTCGACGTACGTGCCGATCCCGTTGGCCGCCGCGACGGCCTGGCGCGGCGGCAGCCCCAGACCGTCCATGATGGACAGCAGGTACTCCTGGCCCGCCAGCTGGCCGGGCCCGAGCGGCGGCCGGACCCGCGACACCTCGCACAGCCACGGGTGTTCGCGGTACGCCTCGCGCGTCCGCTCCGCGTACAGCGCCACCTGCGCGCGCCAGTCCGCCGGCCGCGGCTCGCCCGGGCCGGGCAGCCGCCGCCCGACGAGCACGTCGTCGACCATCAGGTCCACCAGCTCGGCCTTGCCGGGGACGTACGTGTAGAGCGTCATGGTGCCGGCGCCGAGCTCCTTGGCGACGCGGTGCATCGACGCGGCCACCAGCCCGTCGGCGTCCGCGACCGCGATCGCCGCGGCCACGATCCGCTCGATGGTCAGCGTCGGGCGGCGGCCCCGGGTCGGCTCGGCCGCGCCGCCGCGGGCGCGCCAGAGCAGCGCGAGCGTCCGGTCCACGTCGTCGGCACCAGTGCGTTCGGCGGTCATGCGCTCCCCTCGCTCCCCGCCGGTGATCCTACCCGGGCCGCCCGCCCGACCTGGCATTCTGGAGGCATGACCCGACGCAAGCCGCCCAAGGTCTCCTTCCGCTGGTGGGTCGACCGGCAGATCGACGAGGCCCGCGACCGCGGCGAGTTCGACGACCTGCCCGGCACCGGCAAGCCGCTGCCGAAGCCCACCGGCAACGACGCGGCGACCGACTGGGTGCTGCGGCAGGTCCGGGCCGGCGGCCACGACACCAAGGCGTTGCTGCCGCCGGCGCTCGCGCTCAAGCGCGAAGTCCAGGACCTGCCGGGCCGGCTCACGGCCGAGCGGACCGAGCAAGGGGTGCGTGAGGTCGTCGGCGACCTCAACGAGCGGATCCGCCAGGCCTACCTCAACCACCACACGGGCCCGCCGCTCACGGTGGCGCTGGTGGACGTCGAAGAGGCCGTCAAGGACTGGCGGCGCTCACGAGCCGCGTCGTAGCAACGCCCGTTCCGCGGCCGTCCACGCCGTCGTCGTGAGCAGGTAGATCCCGGCGGCCTGCGGCAGGACGAGCGTCGCGAGCACGGTGCCGTACGGCAGCAGCCGGATCAGCTTCCCGCCCGGGACGCCGTCGGCGGGCTGCCGGTTCTGCCGGACCGAGAACCACGCGACGACCGCCAGCCCGGCCGCGATGACGAACACCAGCGGGCTGCCGGCGAGGCCGTGCGCGCCCAGCGGCGTCCCCAGGAGGGTCGCACCGAGCAGCGAGTTGGGTTCGCCGCCGATGACCGGCGTCGTGAAGAGCCGGTACATGACCGTGAAGAACGGCAGCTGCAGCAGCATCGGCAGGCAGCCGCTGAACAGCGAGGTCCCGGACTCCTGCTGCAGCTTCGTCACTTCCGCGGCGAGCCGGTCGCGGTCACCTCCGTGCTTCGCTTGCAGGGTCTTGATTTCCGGCAGCAACGCGGCCCGGGCGCGCTCGCCGCGAGCCGCCGACCGGGCGAGCGGGTGCAGCAGGAGCCGCACGCCGAGGGTGAACAGGACGATGGCCAGCGCCGTCGAGAACGGGCCGGTCAGGGCGTGGATCAGGTGGTACGCGCCGGCGACGGGCACGTCGAGAAAGCCGAACATGGGCAGCACTCCGCATGAGTGGAAGGGGTGTGGGTGAGCGGAATGGCTGCGTCGAAGGGGTTCCTACGCAGCCGTGCTGCGGGAACCGGGTGCTCGTGGCCTGCTGCGTCCCGGGGCGCCGGGGTCGCGTAGCCGGATCGACTCGGCACGCCGGGCGCGCCGGCGCAGGGCGGTCGCGCGGCTGCGCACCGGCGCCGACCAGAGGGCGAGCTCACCGCGGTGGGTGCTGCCGACCAGCAGCACGACCAGGAGGCTCGCGGCGGCGATGGAGGCGAAGGCGACCAGCGCCGTCGGGCTCGCGAGGACGGGGAACGCCAGCTCCAGCAGTGTGTTCACGCCCTGGTCACCCCCTATCGTCCGAGACCCCAGGGTAGCGGAATCGCGACCCCGGTGGTCCGGGGTAACAGCCCGATGGGCTGTAACCTGGTTCGATGAGAGGCCAATTCGTCGTCGTGCCGATCCTGGCGCTGATCCTGCTGTTCACCGTGCCGTGGTGGACGCTCGTCCTCGCGCCGGACTGGGGCACGGCGGCCACGGTCGCCGGCACCGTGGTGTTCGCGCTGGGCCTGGTGACGATGCCGGTCGCGATGTTCCGCGGCCACGCGCGGCACCAGGACGGCGCCGCGCGCCTCGGCGACTCGCTGCTGGCCGTGATCTGGGTGCTGTTCAGCTGGTCGGTCCTGAGCCTGGTGCTGCGCGTCGCGCTGCTCGGCGTCGACGACCCGGCGCGCTCGCGGATCGTCGCGGGCGTGACGTTCGCGGTGGCGGCCGGCCTGCTCGTACACGGCAACCGCGTCGCGATGCGGGTGCCGCCGGTGAAGGCGACCGACGTCGTCATCCCGCGGCTCGGCCCCGGCCTCGACGGCCTGCGCGTCGCCGTGCTGACCGACACCCACTACGGCCCGATCGACCGGACGAAGTGGTCGGAGCAGGTCGTCGCGGCGGTCAACGCCTTGGACGCGGACGTCGTCTGCCACGCGGGCGACCTGGCCGACGGCGCGGTGGCCGAGCGCCGCAAGCAGGTCGACCCGCTCGGCGGCGTCCAGGCCGCGCTCGGCCGGTTCTACATCACCGGCAACCACGAGTACTTCGGCGAGGCCCAGGCCTGGATCGACCACATGGAAGGGCTCGGCTGGGACACCCTGCACAACCGCTCGACGCTCCTGGAGCGCGACGGCGACCGCATCGTGTTCGCCGGCATCGACGACCCGACCGGCTCGGCGTCCGGCCTGCCCGGCCACGGCCCCGACCTGGCCGCGGCACTGGCGGACGCGCCGGCGGACGTCCCGGTGGTCCTGCTGGCGCACCAGCCGAAGCAGGTCAAGCAGGCGCGCGAAGCCGGCGTCGCGCTGCAGATCTCGGGGCACACGCACGGCGGCCAGATCTGGCCGTTCCACCTCCTGGTGCGGCTCGACCAGCCGACGCTGTCCGGGTTGACCCGGCACGGGCCGACCCAGCTGTACAACAGCCGGGGCACCGGGTTCTGGGGTCCGCCGTTCCGGGTCTTCGCGCCCAGCGAGATCACGCTCCTCACGCTGCGCTCCGCCTGACTTCAAGCCATGGCGACCCCTCTCGTGGCGAGCGACTTCGCCACCGACAAGTTTTTTTGTCTTGACAGTTTCGACCGTCGGATGCCACGCTGTCCGCCATGACCACCACGACGCTTCCCACCAGCACCTTCCCGACCACCCGCACGCTGCTGACCGGCGGGATCCTCGCCGGGCCCGTCTTCGTCGCCACCGGTGTCCTCCAGGGCTTGACCCGCGCCGGCTTCGACTTCACGCGGCATCCCGCGAGCGTCCTGTCCAACGGGTCGCTCGGCTTCGTCCAGATCACGAACTTCCTGGTCACCGGCCTGCTCACGGTCGCGGCGGCGGCCGGGATCCGGCGCGTCCTGCCCGGCCGGTGGGGGCCGAGACTGCTGACGGTCTACGGCGTCAGCCTGCTGTGCGCCGGTGTCTTCCGCGCCGACCCGCAGGACGGCTTCCCGGCCGGCACGCCCGCCGGACCGCCGTCGACCGTCAGCTGGCACGGCATCCTGCACTTCGCCGCCGGCGGCGTCGGGTTCCTCGCCCTGGTCGCGGCCTGCTTCGCGATCGGCTCGCACCTCTCGCCCGCGCGAGCGTGGTACTCGCGGCTCAGCGGGTTGCTGTTCCTCGCGGGCTTCGCGGGCGTAGCGTCCGGATCGACGAGCCCGGTCGTCACCCTCGGCTTCTGGGCGGCCGTCGTGATCGCTTTCGCCTGGCTCGCCACCACGTCCGCCCACCTGCTGCCGCGAGGAGAATCCCGATGAGCACGACGGTTTCCGCCGACGGCACGAAGATCGCCTACACCCGGGCCGGGTCCGGCCCGGCGCTCGTCCTGGTCGACGGCGCGATGTGCTACCGCGGCTCGTCCCCGAACGACGCGCTCGCGAAGGAGCTGGCCCCGCACTTCACGGTGTACACCTACGACCGCCGTGGCCGCGGCGAGAGCGGCGACACCGGGCCGTACGCGGTCGAGCGTGAGGTCGAGGACCTCGCCGCGCTGAGCAAAGAGGCGGGCGGCGAGGTGTTCCTGTTCGGCATCTCGTCGGGCGTGGCGCTGGCGCTCGAAGCGGCCCGCAGCCTCCCGGTGACGAAGCTGGCGCTGTACGAACCCCCGTTCGTCGTGGACGACACGCGTCCCCGCGTCCCGGCCGACTACCCGGCCCGGCTCGACGCCGCACTCGCCGACGGCAAGCCGGGCAAGGCGGTCAAGATGTTCATGACCGAGGGCGTGGGCCTGGGCCGCGCGACGGTGGCGCTGATGCGGATCATGCCGTTCTGGGCGAAGCTCAAGCGCGTGGCCCACACGATCCCCTACGACACGGCACTGGTCGTCGATTACCAGGCCGGCGAGCCCTTGCCCGCGGCGTGGCCGGAGGTGAAGGTCCCGACGCTGGTGGCGGACGGCGGCAAGAGCCCGGAGTGGATGCGCCACGGCGTGGCATCACTGGCGAAGGTGCTCCCGCAAGCGGAGTACAAAACACTGCCGGGCCAGACGCACATCGTGAAAGCCGCGGCGCTGGCCCCGGTACTGCAGGAGTTCTACCTGGACTAGCCGCCCTCGTCACAACTCCCTTGCCCGAGCGATCACCGGGCGGGCAGGGTGCAGGCGTGCCCACCCGCGCCCTGGTCTTCGACTTCGACGGGACCCTCGCCGACACCGAGTCCGCCGTGCTGCAGTCGTGGCGGGAGCTCTTCCTCGACCACGGCGTCGAGCTGCCGATGGCTGCTTGGTACGCCGTCATCGGTACCCAGCACACCACGCCGGCCATGTTCGCCCTGCTCGCCGAGCACGTCCCCGGCATCGACCCCGAGGCGCTGCGGCCGAAGACGAAAGCCCGCGTCTTCGAACTCCTCGACGAGCTGGGCCCGCGCGAAGGCGTCCTGGCCTACCTCGAAGACGCTCGCGAACGGGGCCTCAAACTGGCCGTCGCCTCCAGCTCGTCCGGGGCCTGGGTGAACCCGCACCTCGAGCGGCTCGGGATCGCGCCCTACTTCGACGCCGTCCTCACCGGGGACCGCCACCAGGCCAAGCCCGACCCCGACCTCTACCTCGCCGCGCTGGCCGCCCTTGGGGCCGGACCACAGGAGACCATCGCCTTCGAGGACACGCCCCACGGCGTCACCTCCGCCAAGGCCGCCGGGCTGACCTGCGTCGCCGTGCCGAACGCGATCACCGAAAGCCTCGACTTCGGCCAGGCCGACGTCGTGCTGCCGTCGTTCACCGCGAAGCCGCTCGAGGCCCTACTGACCCACTAGCTCGAGCAGCCGGTCCAGGAACGGCAGCTGGCCCTTGACCAGCTTCTCGCGCGCGACTTCCAGCGAGAACCACGCGACCCGGTCCACCTCGGGGAACTCCTGCTGACGGCCCGAGCGCGGCGGCCACTCCATCGTGAACGTCCCCGGCACCACCGCCGCCGGATCGAGGTCGGCCTCGACCGCCCACGCCGTGACGACCTTGCCGCCCGACTGCTTCACCTCGCCCAGCGGGACGTACTCACCCGCGGGCGCCGGCAGGCCCAGCTCCTCCTCGAACTCGCGCCGCGCCGCCTTCTCCGGCGGCTCGTCCGGGTCCAGCTCGCCCTTGGGCAGCGACCACGCCGCCGCGTCCTTCTTCGCCCAGAACGGCCCGCCCATGTGCCCGAGCAGCACTTCGACGTCCTCGCCCCGCCCGCGGTGGAGCAGGAGCCCGGCACTGCGTTTGCCCGCCATCGCCCCAGTCAACCGCATGCGGCCGGTCGGCCGAACAGGACACCGGCGTTCGTCGCCCGGGGCCGGCGGCCGACGGCGTCATAAGCGGCCCGGATGCTGACCTGCGTGGCGGTGAGGACCGGACGGCCGGCGGCTTCGTCGAGCCGGTCGGCGATCGTGGCCGTGTGCAGTGCGGTTTCGGGCAGGACCACGGCCTGGGCCTCGCCGTGCAGGCACGACCGGACGAGCGCTTCGATCCGGCCGCTGGTCCACCCGGCGAGTTCGCGGTCGGAAGGAGCATCCGCGTCGACGCGGCAGACGGTGGTCGCGCCGGCCTCGGCCAGCCGCCGGACGAAGTGATCACTGGCCGAGGGGTGGTAGACCGACGCCAGTGCCACCCTGGTCAGCCCGAGCCGCCGCACGGCGTGCTGGAACGCCGAAGTCGTGCTGACGGCAGGCAACCCGGTCAGCCGCCGCAGGGTGCGGAGCTGGTGGCCGACGCCGTGCTCGCCGTGCAGGAAACTGGCGCTGGTGACGGCGAAGATCGCCGCGTCGAAGCCGTCCAGTGCGGGGATCGCCTGTTCGAGGTGGGCGTCCGAGCCGAGTTCGCGGACCGCGGCGTAGGTCTGTTCGGTGTCGAGCGCGGACAGGTCGCCGACGCCTTCCGGCCACGGGAAGTGGACCGGGACGACCTCGGCCGGCGGATCGCAGCGGGCGGCGAGGTCGATGAAGTCGTCCTCAGCGGCGTCCGGCGTGGGGTAGAGCAGGGCCAAACGGATCACCCTGGCGAGTACCCCGGCCGGTCCCCGGAAACTCGTTCAAGATTTTTCCGTGGGGTTGTCGATCCGGGGAGAAGCCACTCGACGCGTAGGCAGAAGGCAAGGAAGAACCCAGGGAAGGAACCCGCAATGACCACCACCACCGCCCGCGACACCCAGTCCCGCACCGCCGCCACCACGACCGCCCCGGTCACCGGCATCGTCGTCGGCGCGAGCCGGATCGTGATCTCGTTCCTCTTCGGCTTCCACGGCCTGCAGGGATTCGGCTTCTTCGGCGGCATCGACGGCCAGGGCGGCGGCGTCCCGTTCGGCTCGTTCCCCGGCTGGTGGGGCAGCCTGCTCGAGCTCGTGGGCGCGGTCCTGCTGCTCGTCGGGCTCGCCAGCAGGCCGGCCGCGATCCTGCTCTCCGGCGTGATGGCCTACGCCTACTTCACCGTGCACGCCCCGATGGGTCTGCTGCCGCTGCAGAACATGGGCGAGCCCGCCGCGGTCTACTCGTGGGTCTTCCTGCTGTTCGCCGCGATCGGCCCCGGCCGCCTCGCGCTCGACAACCTGCGCAAGCGCTGACGGAAGAAGACGCGCGGTCCGATCTAGTAGCCGCCCTGGGCGGCCGCCAGGTCGGACCGCGCCATCACGTGTTCCATCAGGCTGGTCAGGACCTGCTTCGTCGACTCGCGCTCGCGGGCGTCGCACAGCAGCAGCGGGACGTCCATGCCGACGTCGAGCGCCTGCCGGACCTCCTCGGTGCCGTAGCGGTACGCGCCGTCGAAGCAGTTCACGCCGACGACGAACGGCAGGTTGCGGCGCTCGAAGAAGTCGACCGCCGCGAAGCAGCTGTCCAGCCGGCGGGTGTCGGCCAGCACGACGGCGCCGAGCGCGCCCTCCGCCAGCTCGTCCCACATGAACCAGAACCGGTCCTGCCCCGGCGTGCCGAACAGGTACAGGATCAGGTCCGGGTTGATCGTGATGCGGCCGAAGTCGAGCGCGACCGTCGTGGTGGTCTTCTGCTCGATCCCCGAGAGGTCGTCGACCCCCTCGGACGCGGTCGTGATGACCTCTTCGGTCCGCAGTGGCGGCACTTCGCTCACCGAGCCGACCATCGTGGTCTTGCCGACCCCGAACCCGCCGGCGATGAGTACCTTGACCGCGGTCGCGGTCAGGTTCCGCCGGGGGTCAGAGTTTCCGGATGCCATCAAGGACCGCCTGCAATACGTGTCGGTTGGGGGTTTCCTGGACCGGTGCCGCGGTGCGGAACAGCACCAGGTTCTGCTCGATGAGGTCGCTGAGCATCACCTTGACCACCGGCAGCGGCAGGTCGACGCGGGCGGCGACCTCCGCCACCGAGACCGGCCGCTGGCACAGGGCGATGATGCGCGCGTACTCCGGTTCGAGCATGCCCGCTTCGTGCGCCGTCCGCAGCGCGACGACGAGCGTGATGAGGTCGAGCCCGAGCGTGTCCGACCGGGTGCGGCCGCCCGTGACCGCGTAGGACCGGACCAGGGGGCCGGCCTCGTCGTCGAACCAGGCTTCGTGCCGTCCGCTCATGGCGACGTGGGCAGGACGCCGGCGCCGGTCCGCGGAGCCGAAGTGAGTACCTGGCCGACCCGCTTCACCATCAGGTTCATCTCGTACGCGACGAGGCCCATGTCCGCGTCTTCGCGGGCCAGGAGCGCGAGGCAGGCGCCCCGGCCGGCCGCCGTCACGAACAGGAACGCGTGGTCCATCTCGACCATCGTCTGCCGGACGTTGCCGCCGCCGAAGTGCCGGCCGGTCCCGCGGGCGAGGCTCTGGAACGCCGAGGCGACCGCCGAGAGGTGCTCGGCGTCCTCCTCGGACAGGTTGCCCGACCGCCCGATGAGCAGGCCGTCCGAGGACAGGACCACCGCGCGGTCCGCCCCGGCGACCCGCTTGACGAGGTCGTCCAGCAGCCAGTCGAGCTCACTGACGTTGGCCATTAGTCGCGCTCTCCGTACCTGTCGTCGTTCTCAGCCGGTTCTTCGTCACGGGCCCGGCGGGTGCCCTGCTGGAAAGCGGACAGCCTGCTGCGGGCGGCTTCCGGCGAGTCCAGCCTGACCTCTTCGCGTTCCTGTGCGGGCCTATCTTCCCGCAGCTGCGGCACGAGGCTCTGCTGACGTCGCCGTTGCGGCAGCGGCGGGCGGCCGGGGGCCTCCGGGCGGCGCGGCTGCGAGGGCCGGCCTTCGGACACCGCGGGCCGCGGCTCCGACGGCGGCCACACCGGCGGCTGCGCGGCCGGGCGGGCCGGGCGCGACGTCCGGGCGGGCGGCGCGGCCGGGCGCACCGGGCCGACCGCCGGCTGCGCCTGCGTCGGCTGGCTGACCGGCTCGGACACCGGCACCGAGCCGACCGGGACCGGCGTCGGCGCGGACGGCGGCTGCGCCGGGGCCGGCGGCGCGACGGGCGCGACCGGCTCGGGCTGGGTCACCGGGGCCGGCGGCTCGGTGCGGTGGCGGGCCGGGCGGCGGACCGGCCGCCGCAGCGGCGCGACCTCGTCGTTCACCGGCTCCGGCTCGGCCGGGTTCGGCACGAGCTCCGGCTTCGGCGGGGTGATCGGCTGCTCCGGCTCGGACTCCGCCAAGGGGGCCAGCAGGTCGGTGCGCACCAGGACGATGGCCCGGGTGCCGCCGTAGGCCGACTCGCGCAGGTGCACCTGGATGCCGTGGCGGGCGGCCAGCCGCGCGACCACGAACAGGCCGAGGCGCGGTTCGTCGGACAGGGCCATGATCCCGAAGTCCGGCGGGTTGGCCAGCATCGAGTTGATCTCTTCGGTCTGGTCCGGCTCGAGCCCGAGGCCCTGGTCCTCGACCTCGATCACGACGCCCTTGCCGACGACGTTGCCGCGCACCTCGACCCGCGACTGCGGCGGCGAGAACGACGTCGCGTTGTCGATCAGCTCGGCGAGCAGGTGCACGAGGTCGCCGACGACCGGGCCGCGGATGGCGATCTGCGGCAGCGCGGCCGTCTTCACCCGGGCGAAGTCCTCGGTCTCGGCGGACGCGCCGCGGACCAGCTCGGCCAGCCCGACCGGGTTGCGCCACTGCCGGCCCGGCTGCCCGCCGCCGAGGATGATCAGGTTCTCGGCGTTGCGGCGGGCGCGGGTGGAGAGGTGGTCGAGCTGGAACAGGGTGTCCAGCTGCTCCGGGTCCTCCTGCTTGCGCTCGGCCTGGTCGAGCACCTTGAGCTGGCGGTGCACGATGACCTGGCTGCGGTGGGCGATGTTGAGGAACACCGTCTTGGTGCCCTCCTTGATCTTCGCCTCTTCGATGGCGGCCGCGATGGCGGTCTGCTGCGCCTTGTTGAACGCGTCGGCGACCTGGCCGATCTCGTCGGTGCCGTGGTCGAGGAAGTGGCCGCCCTCTTCGAGGTCGACGGGCTCGCCCGCCTGGACCCGGGCGACCAGCTCGGGCAGCCGGACCTCGGCCGCGTCGAGGGTGTCCTCGCGCAGCCGGTGCAGCCGGCCGATGAGCCGGTTCGACAGCCGGACGGCGACGAACACCACGAAGACCGCGAACAGGACCGCGATCACGCCGGCGATCAGCGACTCGGTGAACGTCGAGTCGGCGTCGTCGATGGCGGCCGCGCTCGCGTTCGAGCTCTGCGCCACGAAGATGCCCATCAGGGCGTCGCCGACCTGGCGGGCGGCGGTGCGCCACTGGTCCTGCGCGACCGGCAGCTTCGACAGGTCACCGCGCAGGAAAGCGGTTTCGACCTGGGTGACCGTCTGCCACGGCTGGCTGGCCAGCAGCTGGTCGTACTTCGCCTTGACCTCGGGGATCATCTTCGGCGCCGACGCGTCGAGCTGCGCGTGGTAGGCACCGACCTGGCCGACGTAGGTGCGGAACTCGTCGTTGCCGAGGCCGCCCGCGGCCAGCCCGGCCGCGGCGAGGGCGTCACTGCGCTGCATCTCGTCCGCCGCGGTGAACAGCGGGATGGCGGTCAGCCGGTCGAACGCGTTCTGCGCGCCGCGGGCGTTCTGCGCCAGCCCGGCGACACCGTCGGTGAACTGGTCGATGATCTTGTTGTAGTAGGTGAACGCCTGCAGCATCTGGATCTGGCCGCCGTCGACCGCCTGGCGCGTCTGCGGCAGCTGCTGGAACAGCCCGAAGAACGTGGCGATGTTCTTCTGGACGCTCGGCGGCGTGCCGTCGTAGTCGGCGAAGTTGTCGCGGAGGTTCTCGATCTCCTTCGCGGCGGTCGCGTCGACCTTCGGCCGGATGGCCGCGAGCACGGCGCGTTGGTTGCCCTGGCCGGCCAGGAGGCTCAGCGTCGCCTGGCGCTCCTGCTGGAGCGCGGCGAAGAACGGGATCGCCGGGGCTTCCGAGTTCCGGATCTTGGTCGTGTAGTCGCGTGCGCTGACGGCGTCGTAGATGAGGTAGCCCGCGAGGGCCACGCCGACGAGCAGCAAGGCCACACTGGGGATGAGCGCGATCGTGAGCACGCGCTTCCGAATCGAGGATCCCCGGTTGCGTCGAAGAGAAATCTGCTTCACCTGGGTCCGTTTTCCTTCCGGCAGTACATGGTTTCGGGTCGCCCGAGGCGGTCAACACCCGGATTCCGACCAGCCGGATCAACATCACCGTGGTCTGCTTCGCCCGCGACGACGGTATGCAGCCGCTCAGGGCTCGTCAAGTCCGTGGCGAGAACGTGATCTTGGAACGGTGACCCGTCCACACTTGCTGCCTGCGCTTGGAAAGTCCACCACCGAAAGTCGTGACCTTCGTCCCAGGCCGACTTCCGTTCCGCCCCTTGGGTGCAGGCTCTTCGGTGGTGCGATCGACCCAACGGTCCCGGCGGGTTCCGCTACGTACGGAACGGCCGGACGGTTCGGTGAGAAAGGTCACGGACACGCCACGACGAGCAGGGTCGGCCTCTTCGTCCGGGGTTCGCGGTCTCGGCAAAGCGGAATTGCGCGGCATTCGACACCGTCACCGCGGATTCCCCGGACGGTGAGCCCGAATTCCCGCTATTCCGCATTCGCAGTGGTTCGACCACTGCGCGTGGCACCCGCGAGGGACCTGGAACCGGTTCCGCGGCCGTCAGCCCGGGAACTCGTCGGCGAGGGTGTTCCAGAACTGCAGTTCGTAGCTCTGGAAGAGCCGGGCGTAGAGGTGGGCTTCGCGTTCGTCGAGCCGGTGCGCGTCGATCCCGGCCTGGATCGCGGCGAGCGCTTGTTCTTCGATTTCCGGAACGTCCGCGGCGAAGAAGTCGAAGAACGCGCACGCGTCGTCGCGGAAGCCGTAGTGGCGGCGCATGCCCGCGGCGACGTCCGCGCAGTAGCGGCCGAAGGCGGCGAAGTTCGCGAAGATCCCCGCCGCGGTCGCCGAGGACTCGCCGTTCAGCGCGAGCCACGCGACGTACGCCGGGTAGGCCTGGCAACCCGCGCGCGGCCGTTCCTTCCCGTGGTCCGGACCAGCCGCCGCGACCAACGCGTCGAGCATCGCATTCGCCTGCTGCTCCCCCGGTGCGAGACCGCCGAAGAACGTGCGCGCGTTCGATTCGTCGGCGCGGGCGGCGAGCGCGTGGAAGCTGCGCCAGTCCGACAGCGTGATCCGCTTCTCCTCCGCGGCGAGCGCCGCGAACACCGCGCGCGGCGCGCGGCCGGCGGTGATCAGCGGGACGAGCCGGTTGTCGCCGTCCCGCGGCGCGAGCTCCGCCTGGATCTCGTCGAGCAGTTTCCGAGCCGACCGCGTCATCGCTTCCCCCTAGAAGTCCACCTCCATTGAACCGGAGTTCGCGCGCCACCGCCCGTGTGCACTGTGGACAGTCGTGGGGAGCTGACGTGCGGCAGCCGTGTGAAGGCAGCGTTTGACGTGGCCGCGATTCTCTATCCACCTCGGCGGGGAGCCAATACAGTGTGGGCCATCTTCAGCACCGAGGAGGCCAGCGTTGACCACCCCGTCCGTCGCCGAGCAGACCGAAGGCCTGACGATCCCGCGGCTGCTGCACCGCAACGCGGTCGACTACCCGGACCTGCCGGCGATCACCTCGCTCGACATCGAAGGCAAGCCGACGCTCAGCTGGCTGGAGTTCCGCACCGCGATCGCGGAGGTCTCGCGCGGCCTCGCCGGGCTCGGGCTCGCCGCCGGCGACCGGATGCTGATCATGGCGCCCGGCTGCCCGGACCACATCATCGCCGACCTCGCCGCGACGCACCTCTCCGCGATCCCGTGCACCGCCTACGCCACGCTCAGCCCGGACCAGATCCGGTACGTCGCGCGGCACAGCGCGGCACCCGTCGTCGTGCTCGGCGGGGAGACCGAGCTGGCGCGCTGGCGGCAGGTGCTCGACGACCTCCCGGCCCTGCGCCACGTCGTCGTCATGGACGAGTCGGCGATCCCGGAGGGCGACGACCGGTTCCACTCCTTCGCTTCCGTGCGCGAACAGGGCCGGGAAGCGCTTGCCGCCGACCCCGACGTGTTCGAGCGGTCGTGGCAGGAGATCAAGCCGGACGACCCGCTGTCGATGATCTACACCTCCGGCACGACCGGTGACCCCAAGGGCGTCGTGCTGTCGCACCGCAACGCGATCCACCAGGCGTACGCGGTGACCGAGCTGCACCACCCGCCGATGCACGCGTCGAACATCGCGTACCTGCCGCTCGCGCACATCGCCGAGCGGGAGCTGTCGATCTACCTGCCGATCGTCTGGGCCGGGCACGTGCACACGCTCGCCGACCCGGCCGGCGTCGTCGGCGCCCTCGGCCAGGTGCACCCGGAGAGCTTCTTCGGCGTCCCGCGCGTGTGGGAGAAGATGGTCGCCGGGCTGAAGAACATGCTCGGCGGCGTGCCCGAGGACCGGCGCACCGCGCTGCTGCAGGCGAACGAGCTGCTGCAGCAGGGCTACAAGCTGCGCAGCGCCGGGCAGCCGGTGCCCGAGGAGCTGGCCGAGAAGATCCGGCAGACCGACGAGACGGTGCTCGCCCCGATCCGCGCCCTGCTCGGGCTGGACAAGGTGCTGGTCGCCTCCAGCGGCGCGGCCGCCCTCCCGGTGGAGATCATCTACTTCCTGGCCGGCCTCGGCGTCGAGATCTGCGAGGTCTGGGGCCTGTCCGAGACGACCGGCGCGGCGACGTCCAACTCCGGCTCGGACTTCCGGGCCGGGACCGTGGGCAAGCCCCTCGCTGACGTCGAGGTGAAGGTCGCCGAAGACGGCGAGCTGCTGGTGCGCGGCCCGATCGTCTTCCTCGGCTACCTCCAGGAGGACGGGACGATCCAGGACGCCACCGACGCCGACGGCTGGTACGCCACCGGCGACATCGGCACGGTCGACGAAGACGGCTTCGTGACGATCACCGACCGCAAGAAGGAGCTGATCATCACCTCGAGCGGCAAGAACATCGCGCCGACCCGGGTCGAGGGCCTGCTCAAGGAGCACCCGCTGATCGGCCAGGCGGTCGCGATCGGCGACGACCGGCCGTACGTGACGGCGCTGATCGTGCTCGACGACGAGATCGCCCCCGGCTGGGCCGCGGCGAACGGCGTCGAGGCGGCGCCGGAGGAGCTCGCCGACCACCCGGCCGTGCGGGCCGAGCTGGAACGCGCGGTCGAGTCGGCGAACAGCAGGCTGGCCCGGATCGAGCAGATCAAGCGCTACCACGTGCTCCCGAAGGCGTGGACGCCCGAGTCCGGCGAGCTGACCCCGACGCTCAAGCTCAAGCGCCGGGTCATCAACGACCGCTACTCAGCCGACATCGAAGCGCTGTACGCGGCCACCCGCGACCCCGAGCCGGCCGCCGGCGCTTAGCCCAACTCGCCACTTTCGCTGAGAAAGATGCGTCCGAAGGCCCCTCGGACGCATCTTTCCTAGGGAAAGCTCGGCTTTGGGACGCAAAGTGGTCAGGCGGTTCGGGGGGAAGTGTCGGTCCACTTGCGCAGCCGCGGCGGGACGCGCTTTTCCAGGCCGTAGTTCTCCAGGTGGGCGGAGAAGACCTCGTCGAACGCCTTCTGCACCGTCTCGGTGTCCCACACCGGGCGCTCGAGGATCGGCTGCTTGAGGAACGGCTGGCCCATGACGTGCAGCTGCGGGCCGTTGCACCGGATCATCTGGCCGGTGATGCCGTGCGAACCCTCGCCGAGCAGGAACAGCACGACCGGCGCGATCCGGCCCGGCGTGCGGTCCGGCGGGCACGCGCGCAGCGAGCGTTCGGACTTCCACACCATCCGCGTGTGCGCGAGCGGGCAGACGGCGTTGACGCGGATGCCCTGTTCTTCGAGGTCGAGCGCCCAGGAGTAGGTCAGCGACGCCACCGCGCCCTTGCTCGCCGCGTACACGCCGAGCTTGCGCTGCCCGAGCGACGCGCCCGAGGAGATGTTGACGATCGAGCCGCCGGTGCCGACGTCGACCATCGCCTTGATCGCGGCCAGGCCGGTGTTCACCACGCCCATGACGTTGACGGCGACGAGCTCGCGCGCCTGCTCGGCGTCGTCCTCCCAGGGCAGCGCCTCGTAGTTCAGCCCCGCGTTGTTCACCAGCCCGTCGATCCCGCCGAACTCCTTGACGCAGAGGTCGACGATCTCCTGCGCCTCCCCGGCCTCGGCCACGCTGTGCCCGCTGGCCACGGCACGGCCGCCGTGCGCGCGGATGTTCTCCGCCGTGCGCTCGGCCAGCTCGACGTCGATGTCGTTGACGACCACCGACCCGCCCGCCCGCGCGACGTGCACCGCGAACGCCTCGCCAAGGCCACGGCCGGCGCCGGTCACCACGACCGCCTTGCCCTGCATCAACCCGTCCATCGTCGTCTCCCCGCTCTGCGGCGCGCCGCCATTGGCGCGGTCCGTCCACCCCGGCCGGCTCTGCTGTCCAGTCTTGGCCCATTCGGTCCAGTGGGGCATCGTCGCGACGACGAGCGGCCGCCGCCCTGCGCCGAGCGAATCCGGTTCGATCAGCCCGGAGGTACCCGTGGGCCGGTCACGGCCAATCGCGGGCCCCCGGAGCGGGCGTAACCCGATCGGCTCCCGAAGGACGCGGAGTCGGACGTTCCGGAGACACCGGCCCGTAATCGGCGGCATACTGTCAGTGCTTCCGGGCGGAGGGTGTGACTCCCCCGGACGGGGTCGTCACGCACGAGGCACAATGCGGACGACCCATTCACTCGATCGGGGGACGGTGGTTACGAGGTGACGACGCGCGCGACTCCCCGGCTCCGGGCCGTCCTGGCCAACCGGGAGTTCCGCGCGCTGTGGTTCGCCGAGACGCAGTCGATGCTCGGCGACCAGCTGACCATCGTCGCGCTGGCCATCCTCATCTTCGACCGGACCGGTTCGCCGCTGCTCTCCGCCGTCGTCTACGCGCTGACGTTCCTGCCCGCGCTCGCCGGCGGGCTCGGGTTGTCCCAGCTCGCGGACCGGTTCCCGCGGCGCGCGGTGCTGGTGACCGGCTCGCTCGCGCAGGCCGTGCTGATCGGGCTGATGGCCATCCCCGGGATGCCGATGGGCTGGCTGTTCGTCCTCTTCGTCTTCGCCCGGCTGGCGAACGCGCCGGGCAACGCGGCGCAGAACGCGCTCGGCCGCGAGATCTTCGGCGACGACGACGTCTACCTGCAGAGCCAGGACCTGCGCGGGATCACGAACAACACCGCGATGCTGGCCGGCCTCGCCGCCGGCGGGCTGCTGGTGACCGGTGTCGGGACGTCGTGGGCGCTGGCGATCGACGCGCTGACGTTCCTCGTCGCCGCCGTCGCCGTGCGGCTGGCGGTGCTGCGCCGACCGGCCGCGGGGGACGGCGGCGCCCCGTGGTTCGGCGCCGTCCGGCAGGTTTTCGGCGACGAACGGCTCCGGGTACTGCTCTACCTGTCGTGGCTCGTCGGCCTCGCGGTGATCCCGGAGGGCCTCGCCGCGCCGCTCGCCGCGCAGCTGGGCGCGGGCGACCAGGCGGTGGGCTGGCTGCTGGCGGCCGACCCGCTCGGCTTCGTCGTCGGGACGTTCCTGCTGTCGCGGTTCGTCTCGACGGAACACCGGCGCCGGCTGCTGGGGGTGCTGGCCGCGCTGCCGCTGGCCGCGCTCGCGGCGTTCGCCTTCCGGCCGAACCTCGCGGTCGCGCTGGTCCTGCTCGCGCTGGCCGGCGCGACCGGCGCGTACGTCATCACGGTGACCGCCACGTTCATCACGTGGATCCCCAACGAGATCCGCGGCAGCGGCGGCGGGCTCTACCGGACGGGGCTGCGGGTGGCCCAGGGTGTGGGCGTCGGCATCGGCGGGCTCGTGGCCCAGTGGCTCGGTTCCACGCACGCGACCATCGCCCTGGCGGGGGCGGTGGGACTGCTGCTGGCCGTCCCGGTCGCGGTGGCCTGGCGCCGGGTCGGCGAAGCGGAACCGGAGCCGCGGTCGTCATGAACGGATATCCCACGGGTTTCAGCCGTCACGGTTGGCCATCGGTCGCCACCTCTCCGTACAGGCAAGATCATGAATGACATTCAGCTGGGGGACGGCGAGCAATTCGCGGTCGACTCAGGCGTCGCGGTTACGCACTGGTCCACCTCCATCTTGGGAAGCTTCGACAACCTATTGAGCCGCGTTCCGGCGACCCGGCGTTGTTGAAGGATGATACCCGGCCACGGAATGCGTCAACACTCTGACAGGTACCGATGAGATTACTCAAGTGCGGGGCTAGGCTGGAAAGGAGGTGACCAATTGCATGCCGGACCAGACGACGACCCGTCCGCCGACGACGGCGGGCCCGCGCGGGACACCGCCGGGCGCCCGCCGGTGAACGAGCACGCCGACCGGCCCGGCGATCCGGCCGGGACGGTCGGGCGCGACCACCCGTACCGGCCCCGCAACTGGGCGCTGTGGCGCCGCCCGCCGGTGCTGATCGCGTTCATGCTCGGCCTGGAAGCCGTCGCGGTCGCCGTGCTCGCGGTTTCCTTCGCCCATTCCCCGGTCCCCGGCTCCCGCGACTGGATCAATTTCGTAATTCTCGCCGTCGGCGCCACCGTCCACATTCAACTGACGCAGCGGCAAGAGGAACGACGACGGAACCGGACCAAAAAGGTCCTCATCGACCTGACCGCCGTGTGGACGTTTTCCGCGGCGTTGATCCTGCCCGTTCCGTTGACCTTGCTCGTCGTTTCCCTCATTCGCACGCAGCACTGGTTCATCGCCCGGCGGCCCGCCCACAACTTCATTTTCTCGTCGATCACGCACGGCCTCGCCGGCGCGGTCGCGCACCTCACCTACGTGGCGCTCGGACCGCACCTGCTCGGCCAGTCCGGCTGGGCCGGCTTCTGGCAGGAAGCGGGCACCGTCGTCGTCACCGGCGTCGTGTACGAAGCCATCCAGATCCTCTACGTCGGCGGCGCACTGGCACTCGGGCTTTCGTCCGAACCGACCCTGCGTAACGTCCTGGGCAGCCCGGCCGACAACCTTCTCGAAGCGGTCACCATCGGCCTCGGCGCGGTGACCGCGATCCTGCTCGCCGTCGTGCCGCCGTTGGTCGTCGTGATGGCGGTGGCGACCGTGGTCTTCAATCGGCTCGCGGAACTCGACCAGCTCCAGAACGACGTCCGGACCGACCCGAAAACCGGGATTCTCAACATGCGCGGCTGGTCCGAGTCGGCCGAGCGCGCACTCGAACGCACCGCCCGATCGGGTGATCAACTGGCACTGCTGATGGTCGATCTCGACCACTTCAAGTGGATTAACGACACCTATGGACATCCGGCGGGTGACGACGTGCTCCGCACGGTTGCGCAAACCCTCGACGAAGTGACGAGACCGAGCGACTTGGTCGGCCGTTTCGGGGGTGAGGAATTCCTCATTCTGCTCCCGGACATCGACGAAGAGTCGACGTGGGACGCGGCGGAACGCATACGTGTTGCGATTGCCAAGTTGCATATAGTGACAACGGACAAGCGCGGCGATCCGGCCACGATCGCGGACCGGACGACCTCGATCGGGGTGGCCCGCCACCCCCGCCACGGAGACACGCTGGAGCGGCTGCTGCAGTCCGCGGACGCGGCGGTGTACCTGGCGAAGGAGAACGGCCGCGACCAGGTGTGTTTCGCCCCGGACACCCCGGGTGGCGGCCTCCCGGGCAGTGCCGGGAACACGCCCGGCTGAACCCTGGTGACGGCCGGCCGGACGACATGAACGAGTCGTTCATGTCGTCGGACGCGCTGAACGAGTCGTTCATGACGTCGCGGCAGCCCGAGTCGCCGGCTGCACTAGGCACCCAGCCGGACCGTCAGCTCCCGCTTCACCAGTACCTCGGCCGACGTCCCGTGCGCCACCACCGGCCCCAGCCGCAGGCTCTCGCCCCGGTATCCCGCCGACTCCAGCCTCAGGATCTTCGCCCCCGGCGCCGGCCTCGGGTGGCACCAGTGGCGCACCACCCCGCTGCCCTCCGGGTCCTTCCGCAGGATCAGGTACTCGTGCCCCAGGTCGTCGGTCACCCGGCCGAGGCCGTTCCACCACAGCGCCCGCAACGCGAGGGCCGGACCGTCGCCCGTCAGCTCCACCGGCGGGTCCGCCCGGATGTCGACCCGGAACCCGCTCGCCCCCACGAGCACCGACCGGGCCTCGAGGAAGCCGGCGCGGCCGTCGACGGCCACGGCCTCGCCGCCCGCCTCCGCCCGCGGCAGCAGCGCCGCCACCGCCAGCTCCGCCGCGAACCGCCCGTCGGCGCCGTCCGGGACCAGCGGCACGCCCCGCAGCGAGTCGGCCAGCAAGCGCGCTCCCGTCGCCGTTGCCCAGCCAAGTGCCGCCGTCCGCAGGCCCGGCTCCGCCCGGACCCGCGAAAACACCGCACCACGCCCGCTGAACCGGGCCGCCCGCACCAGCCGGGCCGCCTCGGGGGCGTCCGAGCCGAACAGGCCCGTCGTCGCCCGGTCGAGCGCGCGTGCCTGCGCGGCCAGCACCGCCCGCACCACCGCGCCCGGCCGCGCGGCAGCCAGCTCCGCCGGCGCACAGGACCGCAACGCCCGCGCCAGCACCCGCAGCTCCGGGGCGGCCGGCGAGCGCAACGCCGCACCGGGAGCGAGCCGGCGCAACGCGCACACCGTGTTCTCCACGGGCACCACAAGCGAGCCCACCGCACGCCCTCCTGGTCGCCGCACCCCCGTCCGTCATTCTCCCGGGTCGGCGCCGGTCGCGGAACGTAAGAAAGGGCAGCCCCGAGAGCCACCCGATCGGGCAGCGCGATCCCGGGGGTTATCCCCGTGTCGCCTTCCGGGCGGGGCTGGCACCCTGGGACCATGCCAGCCCCGACCCAGCCGCCGCGTGTCCGCCGCCCCTGGTCGACGTCCGGCTGGCTGCTGCTGGTCCTGCTGGTCGTCTTCGCCTTCGGCCTGATCGCCTCGCGCCCGCCGGCGCCGCCGGACCAGGGCCCGCCCACCGGCGACGTCCTGGCCGCGCGGAACGCCATCGAGGCGCTCGTCCACCCCGGCCCGCACCCCGACGCGCTCGCGCGGCTGCCGAAGGACTTCACCGCGCTCAGCGGCGTCACACCCGGTGCGATGCCGGCGCGCGACGGCACCGTCCGCGCCGTGCACACCGACGGCGGCTGCTCGACGCCGTGGGGCGACGACAACACGAAGTGGGACTACGCCGTGCCGTGCAAGGCGCACGACCTCGGCTACGACCTGCTGCGCTACGCCGACCGCAAGGGCCACCCGCTCGGCCCCGAAGTCCGCGAAGCGCTCGACAACCAGCTCTCCCACGACATGCACCACGCCTGCGACCTGAACCCGATGAACTCGGCGGGCACCTGCCGGGTCGTCGCGACGCTCTACTCGGCCGGCCTGGTCGTCAACTCGTGGCACCAGCGCTGGGGCCCGCCGGTCGGCGACCCGATCGGCCCGATGGTCGCCGGCGTGCTCGTGATCGCCTGCCTGCTCGTGTTCCGGCTGCGCGGCTGGCTGCGCGCGCGACGCGAGCCGCGGGTGCCGGCGCCCGCCGTCGCCCCCGCCGAAGTCAGCCGGTGGGCGCTGCTCGGCGCGGGCGGAGTCGTCCTGCTGCTCGTCGGCGAGTCGGTGACGGCGCTCGCGCACTGGGCCGGCGCGCCCGAGGCGTCCCTCTGGCCGGTGACCTGGCTCGCCCAGCTCGCCCCGCTGATCTTCTTCGCCGGCGGCCACGCCAACGCGGCGGGCTGGCGCGCCGAACAGGACCACGGCGGCGGCTACCGCCACTTCCTGGCCGAACGCGCGAGCCCGCTGCTGCGGCCGGCGCTGATCTTCGCCGTCGTCGCCCTCCTGACGCCGCTCGCGCTCGAACTGCTCGGCATCCCGGCCGGGACGACGGCGACGGTCATGCGGATCGCGCTGCACCCGCTGTGGCTGCTCGGGGTCTACCTGCTGACGATCGTCTGCGCGCCGCCGCTGCTGGCCCTGCACCGCCGCGCCCCGGTGAGCGCCGCGGCCGGGCTGCTCGCGGTGGTCGTCGCCGGGGAAGCGACCGCGAACTGGATCGGCTCGCCCCTGCCCCGCTTCGCGGCGACGTTCGCCCTCGCGCTCCTCGCTCAGCAACTCGCCTTCGCGCACGCTGACGGCGTACGCCCGTCGCGACGCCTGCTCGCCGCGGCCGCCGCCACCGGGGTCGCGGGCCTCGCCGTGGCGAGCGTCCTGCGGGCCGGGCCACCCGTCCTGCTCGGCAGCCCGGGCGCCCCGGCGGCGTTGTCGGCCCCGCCGTGGGGCGTGCTGCTGCTCGGCCTGGTCCAGCTCGGCGTGCTCGGGCTCGTGGCCGGCCCGCTGACCCGGCTCGGCGACCGGCCCCGCGTCGCCGCCGCCTGCCGGTTCGTCCTGCGCGCGCCGATGAGCCTCTACCTGGCGTTCCTCGCCGGGATGCTGCTGCTGGTCGCCGTCGTCTACCTGCCCGGCCGGATCGCCGACGGGCTGAGCTGGCTGGTCCGGCCGCGCACGCTGGTCGCGGTCGGGCTGCTCGCGGTGCCCGCGACCCTGGTGTTCTGGTGGTTCGAGCGGCACGCCCACGGCGTCCGGCGGCCCCGCGCGGCCGAGCTCCCCGGGCGCCGGACGGTCGTCCTGACCCGGGCCGCGGCGGCGTTCGGCATCGGCTACGCGACGCTCGGCGTGTTCGGCTTCGCGCTGACCCGCTTCGGCGGGGTGGCCGCCGACGCCGACCTGCTGGGCCTGCGGCTGGACCCGATCCAGAGCCTGGTGCACCTGCTGCTCGGGGTGTTCCTGCTGCACACGATCCGGCTCGGGGCCGGCGCGGCGACCGGGACCTGGCTCACCACGGCGCTCGCCTGCGCCCCCTCGCTGCTGTTCGCCGACGGCGGCGGCACGTCCGAGCTCCTCGGCGTCACGCTCCACGCGGCGACCGCCGGGTTCGCCCTGCTCGCGGCCGCCGGCACGCTGCTGCCGGCTCGCAGACCGGCAAATGCGACGTCCTGACCAGGCGTAACCCGCGCGGATGCGGGAAACTGGGTGGTGCGTGCCACATTCACCGGGGGATGTGTAACGCTACGGCAACCAGGTGAGGGCACCATGCGTCCCAACCCCAGGACCACCGATCGAAGCAGTGAGGAGTCGCCCGCGTGGATCACCCGCCTCGGAACGGGCAAGGCGACCGCCGCCCCGCCCGGCCCTGGCAGGACGAGCCAGGCCGGCGCGGCACCCCGCCGCCCCGCCGTCCCGCGCCCCGCCGTGAACCGGTGGACGCGCGCCGGAGCGCTCCGCCGGCCCGCCGGCCCCAGCCGAAACCGGCCCCGCGCGCCCGCCGCAACTCCTTCCGCGGCGCGAAGATCGCGCTGGCCGTCGTGTCGCTGCTGGTGATGGGCCTGACCGGGTACGCGTGGGCCGCCATGCAGGGCCTGGTGAACGGGCTGAACTACGCGAACGTGCTCAGCGACGGCGGTGGCGGCGACAAGCCCGCCGACGGCGCCCGCGACATCCTGCTGGTCGGCCTGGACAGCCGCACCGACGCCCAGGGCAACCCGCTCTCGCGCGAGGTGCTCGACGAGCTGCGCGCCGGCGAGGCCGACGGCGAGCTCAACACCGACTCGCTGATCTTCGTGCACATCCCGAACGACGGCAGCAAGGCCGTCGCGATCTCGCTGCCCCGCGACACCTACGTCGACATCCCCGGCGGCTACGGCAAGCACAAGATCAACTCCGCCTACGCCCGCGCGATGCTGTCGGCCCGCAAGGACCTGCAGAAGCAGGGCGTCACCGACCCGAAGGAGCTCGACGTCAAGGCCAACCAGGCCGGGGCGAAGGAGCTCATCGAGACCGTCGAGAAGCTCACCGGGTCGACCATCGACAACTACGCCGCGGTCAACCTGCTCGGGTTCAGCGACATCACCAAGGCCATCGGCGGCGTCGACGTCTGCCTCAACAACAACGTCAAGGACCAGTACTCCGGCGCGGACTTCACCAAGGGGCAGCACACGATCTCCGGTGTGCAGGCCCTGGAGTTCGTCCGGCAGCGCCACGGCCTGCCCAACGGCGACCTCGACCGGGTCGTCCGCCAGCAGGTGTTCATGGCGGGCATGGCCCGCAAGGTGCTCTCGGCGGGCACGCTGACCAACCCGGGCAAGCTGTCCGACCTGATCGACGCCATCAAGAAGTCGGTCGTGCTCAACCAGAACTGGGACATCTTCGGGTTCGCCCAGCAGATGAAGGGCCTGACCGGCGGCCAGCTCGAGTTCCGCACGATCCCGGTCAAGAACGTCGAGTACAAGACGCCCGAAGACGGCGTCGCCATCCAGGTCGACCCGGCCGAGGTGAAGCAGTTCGTGCAGGGTCTCGCCGGGCCGCAGCCGGGCGCGACGACACCGCCGGCGCAGCAGGCCGACCCCGCGAACAAGGCGACCACGGTCGACGTGCGCAACGCCTCCGGCAAGACCGGCCTGGCCGCGAGCGTCGCCAAGACCTTGGAGGCGAAGGGCTTCACCTCCGGCGACACGGCGAACGCGACCGCCCGCAGGACCACGGTGATCTGGGTGCCGAAGGGCGGCAAGGACAAGGGCCAGGCCGTCGCCGACGCCCTCGGCGGCTCGCCCACGATCCAAGAGGACAAGAGCGTCCAATCGGGACACGTGATGGTGTTCCTCGGCGCCGACTACGAGGGCACGAGTTCCAACGCGAGCGCCGGGTCCGGCGCCGCCGCGGGCGCGACGTCGCAGGCCCCGGCTCCTCCGCCGGTCGCCGACGAGGACAAGCCGATCACCGCCGAAGGCGTTCCCTGCGTCAACTGAAAGACGGCTGGTACCAGCGTCTTCAGGGCCTTTTCCGTAGTCTGCAAACTGCAATTTGCACACTCGGCCACCTGCCGTTAACCCGTTTGGCCTAACTCGCGCAATCGGTATCAAAGACATGCCCGGAATCGCGTAAGGGCCGGGCTCCTGCGCACTTACATACACGTGAGGGTGCACCTGCACGGGAAACTTGTCACCACCGTGCGGGTGCCGCGGGAGAGCACGGCAGGGGACATTGATGTGCTGATCGACGCTGAGGAGTATCAGCGGATTCTCGGAGACGAGCTCCGCAAGCTCAGGCGCAGCCGAGGCTGGACGCGCAAGGAGCTGAACCAGCACCTGCAGAGCGAGATTTCGCTGCAGACGCTGGCCACCTACGAACTGGGCACCAGACAGTGTTCCGTGGTGCGCCTGGTCGAGCTGTGCGTCGCGATGGACGAGCTGCCCCAGGACCTGCTGGCCAAGGTGCACCGCCGGGTGTTCGTCGACGAGCCCGGCCGGGTCCGCGTCGACCTGCGCAAGGTCGTCGCCGACGCCTCCGACGACCTGCTGCCGCTGCGCCGCTGGGCCGAAGACCGGCTGCACCAGGCCGGCGAGCACGGCGCCGGCGAGATCGCGCTCGACCTGCCGGCGCTGGAGCGCATGGCCGAGCTGTGCGGGCTGCCGACCGTCGACCTGATCGCGCGCCTGCGCCGCTACGCCTCCCGCTGATCCCCGCGGTCCCCCACCGGCCTCCTCCGCCGGTGGGGGACCGGGTCCGGGTCAGCCGACGAGGAAGTCCTCGCGCCGCACCTTGCGCGTGTCCAGCCAGTACCGCCAGGTGAAGCCCGGCCAGATCGTCCGGTTGACGCCCTTCGCGTCCAGGTACCAGCTCTTGCAGCCGCCGCGCGTCCAGATGCCCTTCGCGAGCTTGCGCTGGATCGCGGTGTTGAACCGCTCCTGCGCCTCGGGCTTGGGCTCGATCGCCTTGCCCCGGGCCAGCCGCAGCGCCTCGGCGACGTAGGAGATCTGGGCCTCGATCATGAACACGACGGAGTTGTGCCCGAGCCCGGTGTTCGGGCCCAGCAGGAAGAACAGGTTCGGGAAGCCGGCGACGGTGATCCCGAGGTGCGTCCGCATCCCCTCGGTCGCCCACTCCTTGCCGAGGTTCCGCCCGTCGCGGCCGACGATCTCCAGGTCGTCGAAGGCGTCGGTGACGTGGAAGCCGGTGCCGTAGACGATGACGTCGGCCTCGTGCTCGACCCCGGCCGCGTCGACGACGCTGTGCTCGCGGACCTCGCGCACGCCGTCGGTCACGACCTCGACGTTGTCCCGCGCCAGCGCCGGGTAGTAGTCGTTGGAGATGAGCACGCGCTTGCAGCCCATGGTGTAGTCCGGGGTGACCTTGCGCCGCAGCGCCGGGTCGCTGATCGCGCGGTCGATGTTGCGCTTGGCCAGCCGCTGCCCGAGCTTCATCACCCACGACTGGCCGTTGAAGCCGATCGCGCGCGCTTCGAGCAGCCAGTACAGCAGGTTCCGGTAGGCGCGCTGGGCCGGTGGGAACGCCTTGAACAGCGCGCGCGTGCGCCCGGACATCTCGTGGTCGGCCTTCGGCATGATCCACGGCGGGGTGCGCTGGAACAGCGTCAGCTCCTCGACCTCCGGCGCGATCTTCGGCACGAACTGCACCGCGCTGGCGCCGGTGCCGATCACGGCGACCTTCTTGCCCTTCAGGTCGACGTCGTGGCGCCACCGCGCGGAGTGGTAGGCCGGGCCCTCGAACTTCTCGATGCCGGGCAGCTCCGGGATCATCGGCAGGTGCAGGGCGCCGACCCCGGCGACCAACGCGTGCCCCACGAACTCGTCGCCGCCCGTCGTGGCGACGTGCCAGCGGTTCTCGTCGGCGTCCCAGCGCGCCCCGGTCATCTCCTGGCCGAAGCGGATGAACCGGCGCAGATCGTGCTTGTCCGCCACCTCGCGCATGTACCGCCAGATCTCCGGCTGCGGCGAGTACGCCCGCGACCAGCCCGGGTTCTGCTCGAAGGAGAACGAGTACATGTGCGACGGGATGTCGCAGGCGCACCCTGGGTAGCTGTTGTCCCGCCACGTACCGCCGACGTCGTGCGCCTTTTCGAGGATGACGAAGTCGTCACGCCCCTCCTTGCGCAGCTGGATCGCCATGCCGAGACCGGAGAACCCGGTCCCGACGATGACGACCCCGGTCTCCGTGCGGTTGCCCATCGCGCCTCCCGGTTGCCTGTGCCCTGTTTCCTGTTACTCGTCGTCCAGCTTACTCAGAGTAGGTTACTACCGGTAGAGTGTCACCCGTGACCACCGCGAAGCGCAAGCGCATGCCCCGGGCCGAGCGGATGCGGCAGATGGTCGAGGTCGCCGAAGAGGTGTTTTCGGCGCGCGGCTACGCGGCCGCGTCCATGGACGAGATCGCCGAACTGGTGGGCGTCTCCAAGCCGATGCTCTACGAGTACTTCAACTCGAAGGAAGGCCTGCTCCTGGCCTGCATCCGCGAGTCACGGTCGGTCCTGCGCGAGGTCACCGAGCAGGCGACGGTCGGCGCGGCCACCGCCGAGGACGCCCTGCGCCGCGGCCTGCTGGCCTTCTTCGTCTTCATCCGCGAGCGGCGCCAGGCATGGTCGCTCCTGCGGCACGAAATGGCCCTGATCGGCACGCCGGCCGCCGACGAGGTCGAGGAGACCCGCCGCCAGCAGACCGACCTCATCGCCGCCCTGATGAGCGGCTACTTCGACAGCGGCGACGACCTGCGCGCCGAAGCGGCCGCGGAATTCGTGGTCGGAGCCTGCGAACGGCTCGCGATCTGGTGCGAACGCCACGACGAAGTGAGCCCCCAGACAGCCACCGAATACGCCATGGACGTGCTGTGGAGCGGCCTCCAGCACCGTGCACGGTAGTTTGCAAGTGCATTAGGCCATTCGGTCGTTACTCAGCGCTGTCGTGTCGTGTGACACAGAGTTGCTCTACGGTATCGAGGACACGGTAGAAAGTGTGCTGGACTTTTCGCAGCCGAGAGGGGGCGCCGATACCGCGTCATGGGAATGCGGTGGCGGCGTCACGGTTGTGTAAAGCATGGTGGCGGAGAAGAGGGGCGTGAGGCAGATGGTGGAAGCGATCACGGCGACGTACATCCAAGAGGACGCCGACTGGGCGATCACGGTCAGCGGCCTGGGCAAGGAGCTCACCGCGCGAGCACCCGGCATCATCGCCGCGCGCGACCGAGCCGACCAGCTGGTCGAGGAACTCGGCGGCGACGGCAAAACCACCGTCGTCCACCTGCTCAACGGCAGCGCGTTCGAGTTCACCCAGGCCTACATGACGGCCCGGCTGACCCTCCCCAAACTGCCCCCGCTCGAGGTCCCGCCACCCGGCAGCGTCCCGAAGCAGCAGAAGGCCGCTTCGGACAAGAAGCCGGCACTGCCCCCGAGCAAGCAGCTCCCCAAAGCGGTCGAGGAAAGCAAGCCGGCAACCGAGCCCGCCGCCGCCGAGAAGACAACGGAGCAGGCCCGCGCCTGACCCGCGCTACTTCAGCAGTTTGCGCACCAACAGAACCAGCACAAGGATCCCGCCACCGATCAAGGGATACTTGACCTTCGGGTTGTCCAGCTTCGCACGCACCCCACGCTGAGCCGCATCCGCGAGCTTCTTCGGGTCCGCCTTGACGGTCAGCTGATCAAGCGTCGCCGCCAAAGCGGTCCTGGCCTGCTCGATCTCACGCTCGATCGTCTCCGGATCGCGAGCCACATGTCCTCCTCGCCACAACAACTGCCGAACCCCAACTTAGACGACCGCCCCGCAACCACCACACCGGCCACGCCGCACGCTACGCTGCCAACCGCAACGGGCCCGTAGCCCAATTGGCAGAGGCACATGGTTTAGGTCCATGCCAGTGAGAGTTCGAGTCTCTCCGGGCCCACGTTCCGCTTCCTTGCTCGACGCTTCGCTCTGCTCCTTGCTCGACGCTTCGCGTCTCCGCCGGGCTCCACTTCGTCGTGTCTTCTGGGGGTGCAACCCCCAGACCCCGCCCGGCGGGCTTCGCCCCCGGACCCCCTCCCCGGGGCTTCGCCCCGGACCCCTTCTCGGGGCTTCGCCCCCGGCCCCGCCCTGGCGGGCTCCTCCCCGGGGCTCCCGCCCCTGTTCCCGCCCTGGCCGGCTCCCGGTCGGCTCCGCCTCTCAGCCGGCTCCGTCCTCGGGGCTTCGCCCCGGGTTCCTTCGGGGGCTTCGCCCCCGGGCCCCCGCTTCTTTCGTGGTCAGCTGGGGGTTTGGGGCTGCCAGTTATCTTCGGCGTACTGGCTCGCTGTGCGTGGCTTCTTGCCCGTCAGGCTCTCGAAGTCGCTCGTTCGGGGGCTGAAGACTCCTGCCCTCACCAGCTTGAACAGGTGCAGCATGTGGTCTACCCAGGCCTCCGGGCGGCCTGATTTTGCGAAGTGGGCTCGGTGCTCCTCCGGTGTTGCGTCCACGTGGTGGATGGGGCGGCCCGATGTCCTGGCCAGTAGCTCTGCCACCTCTCCGAACGTCAACTGCTCCGGGCCTGTGATCGTGTAGCTGCGGCCTTCGTGGCCTTCCTGCGTCAGGACCGCTGCCGCCGCGTCCGCCAGGTCTCGGGTGTCCGTGAACCTCACCTTGCTCTTGCCGCTTCCCGCGTACAGCTCGTTCCTCTCGCGCAACGCCCTTGCGAACACCCACTCGTCCTCGTCGAAGTTCTGCAAGAACCAGCTCGGGCGCAAGATCGTCCAGCTCCTGCCCGACTTCTCCACTGCCAGCTCGACCGCTCGGCGCGGTGCGTTGTCCGGTGTCTTGTCGACACCCACCGCCGACATCAGCACCACCCTCGTCACCGACGTCGCCGCATCGAGGAATCGGGTGATGATCGTCGCCGCCTTCTCGTCGCTGTCCAGTCCCTTCAGGAACAGCGCCTCCGCGTTGCCGACCGCTGGGGCCCACGTCGATTCGTCGTACCAGTCGAACCGGACCGGGGTCACCAAGCCCTTTACGTCGCCGGGGTGGCGGCTTGCCGCCCGTACCGGTACCCCTGCCGCCGTCAGAGCCTCCACCACTCGTCGGCCGGCCTTGCCTGTCGCACCTTCGATCCACACCGTCATTACTTCAAACTAGAGACGGCAGGCGAGACGGTGAATGGCTCAGACGCGCACTACATTGTCCGATCGTCTCGCTATGGTGGACCCATGGATGTGCTCGCCGACGTACTGGCAGCTCTGCGCGCCGGCACTCCGGTTGCCGCCCACACCGAAGCGCATGCTCCCTGGGGGTTGCGCTTCGATCACACCACCGGGGCCGCCTTTCACGTTGTTCTGCAGGGCACCTCCTGGCTCACCCCGCTGCCCGGTGGTGCCGACTTCGAGCCGGTCGAACTCGGGCCCGGTGATGTCGTCCTGCTCGGGCGCGGCGTTCCCCACGCCTTGACCTCGACGCCCGGCACGCCCCTCGTCGACTTCCGGCCCACGCGGCCCTCCGCGGCCACGCCCTTCGGGCGCGTCTCGCTCCCTGGCCCCGGTGCTCGCGCGACGATCGTCTGCGGTGCCTACCGGCTGCGCCGGCACCGGCCGCACCCGCTCCTGCGGGACCTGCCCGAGGTGGCGCACCTGCCCGCCGTGCCCGGCCGCCACCCCGGGCTGCGGGCGATGGTGCAGCTCCTCGGCGACGAGCTGGCCGCGCACCCTCCCGGGGCCGCCGTTGTCGCTCCCTCGCTCGTCGATGCCCTGCTCGTCTACATGCTGCGGGCCTGGCTGCACGAGACCGCCGGTGCTCCCGGGTGGTCGAGTGCGCTCGCCGATCCCGTTACCGCGCGGGCGCTGGCCGCCATTCACGGCGATCCCGCCCGGGCCTGGACCGTCGAGCAGCTCGGTGCTGCGGCCGGGCTCTCGCGGGCCGCCTTCGCCCGGCGGTTCACCTCTCTTGTCGGTGAACCACCGCTGACCTACCTCACCCGGTGGCGGATGACCACCGCCGCGCAGCTGCTCCGCGAGTCCGATCGGCCGGTCGCGCAGGTCGCCGCGGCCGTCGGATACGGGTCGGCTTTCGCCTTCTCCAAAGCCTTTCGGCGCGAGTACGCCACCACCCCCGGTGGCTACCGCGGTGCCGAGCTCAGCTGAACTCGACCGCGATGTGTGGGTGGAGGGCCTGCAGGAAGTCGGCCGCGTCGAAAATCTCCCCTGCCGATGCGACGCCTGTCGCCTTTGTCCGTCCACTCAGGATTCGCTCCACGGCTTCGACCGCCAGCGGTGCGCTGACCGCGTAGATGTCCTCGCCGCGCGCGATCGCCCGGCGCTCCTCGCCGCCCGCGCGGACCAGCACCTCCACCACGAACGTCTCCGCCACGTCACGCTCGTTCGCCGCCGCCAGGCCGTTCGCCGCGTCGGTCGTCATGTAGCTGGTGACGTCGGCGACCTTCAGGTGACTCGGGATCGTCACGATGTCGGCCATCGAGAACTCGCCGAGCACCCGCTTGGTGCCCAGCGGCTCCGGGAACGTCCACTCCAGCGACCGCAACGCGTCCTCGCGGTACTCCAGGCGGCCGCCCGTGAAACGGATGCGCTTGCCGTCGCGGCGTTCCCGGGACACCCGGCCCGCTTCGAGCGTGCCGGGCGTCGGGTGCCAGCCGCTCAGCCCGTACGCCACGTGGATCTCGTCGGCCGCCGGCCAGTCGCCCATCGCCGCCGTCGCCAGCAGGTCGGCCAAGCCGCCGAAGAACGCCATCGCGGGCACCACCACCGTGTCGACGGCCAGCGCGAACGTGTCGAGGTTGGCCTCGATCTCGGCCGCGACGTCCACGTACGGCACTCCGGCGCGCGCCGCCGCCTCGATCAGCGGGCGCGCCGTCGCGGCGAACGGCCCGGCGCAGTTGATCACCGCGGCGACACCGTCCAGCGCGCGGTCGAGCGACGCCGGGTCGTCGACCGAGGCCGGCCGCCCTCCCGGGAGCTTCGCCGCGTCGCGGCCGGAAAGGACCGGGGTGAAGCCGCGTTCGCGCAGCTCAGCCACCACGAAACGGCCGGTGTGTCCGTAAGCGCCGTAAACCAGAACCGAAGTCATGCGGCCATCCTCGCGATGGTTCTCCCCTGGCGACAGTGTCCGGAACGCCGTGCTACGTACACTTTCGGACATGCACGCAGTCGCGCTCGCCGCCACCGACGGGATGCTGTCGTTCGAGCTGACGATCGCGTCCGAGGTGTTCGGCGACGACCCGCGGTACGACTTCGCGGTCTGCGGCTCGGCGCCGGTCCGCGTCGGCCGGTTCCTCCTGGAGCCCGACGACGGCCTCGACCGGCTGGCGCGCGCGGGCACGGTGCTCGTGCCCGGCTGGGCGGACGTCGATGTGGACCCGCCCGCCGACCTCGTCGAAGCGGTGCGGGCGGCCCACGCGGCCGGCGCGCGGGTGGCATCGCTCTGCACGGGCGCGTTCGTGCTCGCCGCGGCCGGCCTGCTCGACGGCCTCCGCGCGACGACGCACTGGGCGCACACCGACGTCCTCGCCGCCCGGTTCCCGCGGGTGACGGTGGACCCCGACGTGCTGTACGTCGACAACGGCAGCGTGCTGACCTCGGCGGGCAAGGCGGCGGCGATGGACCTGTGCCTGCACCTGGTCCGCGCCGACCACGGCCCGGCGGCGGCCAACGCGGTCGCCCGCCGCCTGGTGGTACCCCCGCACCGAGCGGGCGGCCAGGCCCAGTACGTGGCAACCCCGGTCCCGGCCCGCGACGACCACCCACTGGCGGCGCTCCTCCCGTGGATCACCGCGCGCTTGGACCAGCCGCTGACCGTGGAGGACCTGGCCCGCCAGGCGAAGGTGAGCACCCGCCACCTGACCCGCCACTTCCACGCGGCGACGGGCACGACACCGTTGCGGTGGCTGCTGATCCAGCGAATCCGGCGGGCGCAGGAGCTGCTGGAGAACACAGACTCACCGGTGGAGACGATCGCGGCCTCGGTCGGGATGGGCACGGCGACGACGTTGCGCCGGCACTTCAACCGGACGGTGGGCGTGCCTCCGGACACCTACCGGCGCACCTTCCGCGGTCAGTAGCGCACGTCGCTCTGCAGCAGCGGTGGGTACACAGTGGACGGTTCGCCGTCGACCGTCGCGCCCGCGAACTGCAGCATTGCCCGCTGGGCGCCGTGCATCGGGGCCGGGTAGTCCAGCGTCGGCGCGGAAACCTCGTCCAGCCGGGCCAGCTCCGACGCCGGGAGCGTGACGTCCAGGCCCGCCAAGTTGCCGGTCAGGTGCTCCAGCCGCCGCGCGCCGACGATCGGCACCACCGTGCCCGGCCGCGCCCGCAGCCACGCCAGGGAAACCGCCGCCGACGTCGTCTCCAGCGCCGAAGCGATCTCGGCGACCACGTCGATGACCGCGTACTCCGCTTCCGACGGGCCACCGACGAACGCGGCCCGCGCGGAATCCGGCGCCGACGAGCCACGCCGGTACTTGCCCGACAGGAAGCCGTTCTTCAGCGGGCTCCACGGCGTCAGCGCGATGCCCTGGTCCAGCGCGAACGGCGCCAGCTCCCCCTCCACCGTCCGCGCCAGCAGCGAGTACTCGACCTGCAGCGCCACCAGCGGTGTCCAGCCCCGCAGCAACGCCGTCGTCTGGGCCTGCGCCGTGACCCACGCCGGGGTGTTCGAGAAGCCGACGTAGCGGATCTTGCCCGCGCGCACGAGGTCGTCGAGGGTCCGCAGCGTCTCCTCGATCGGCGTGTGCCGGTCCCAGTTGTGCAGCCAGTACAGGTCGAGGTAGTCCGTCCGCAGCCGGCGCAGCGACTCGTCGAGCTGGGCGATGATCGACCCGCGCCCCGCGCCGCCGCCGTTGGGGTCGCCCGGGAACATGTTGCCGAAGAACTTCGACGCCAGCACCACGTGCTGACGGCGTCCCGGCCGCGCCGCGAAGAAGTCGCCGAGGATCTTCTCCGAGTGGCCGTTGGTGTAGAAGTTGGCCGTGTCGACGAAGTTCCCGCCGAGGTCGAGGTAGGTCGCGAGGATCTTCTCGGACTCCTCGACGCCGCAGCCGGCGCCGCCAGGATCTTCGCCGAAGGTCATCGCGCCGAGCGCGAACGGGCTGACGCGCAGCCCGGACCGGCCGAGGGTGACGTAGTGGTCGAGTGGCATGGAACTCTCCTCCGGTGTCGGATCAACACAAGAAGGAAACCGCGCAAACCCAGCTCAACGGTAGATCGATCGACGCGGGCTCTTGCACGATCCGCGCAACCTGGATTGTCAGCGGCAAGCGGCCGTGCTTCCCTGGAGGCGTGCTGACCGAGCTTCGCGACCTCGTCGCCGCCCACGCGCGCGCCGACCTGCGCACGCCGATCCCCGGCCTGCTGCTGTCCGAAGTGGACACCAGCGAGCCGCACCACTCGCTGGCCGAGCCGCTCCTGGTGGTGATGGCCCAGGGCGGCAAGCGCCTGCTGCTCGGCGAGCAGGTGCACACCTACCGCGCCGGGCAGTACCTGCTGGTCGGCACCGACCTGCCGGTGACCGGCCACTTCGTCGGCGCGACGCCGGAGACACCGGCGCTGGGCGTCGGCCTGGCACTGCGGCCCGCGGCCATCGCCCCGCTGCTGCTCGAAGCCCCGCCGGGCCGGTTCCCCCGCACCCCGCCGCCGTCGCCGATCGCGACCGGGGACGCGAGCCCCGAGCTGCTCGACGCCGTCGTCCGGCTGGTGCGGCTGCTCGACCACCCCGCCGACGCGCCCGTGCTCGCCCCGCTGATCGAGCGGGAGATCCTCTGGCGGCTGCTGACCGGCCCGCACGGCGGCCTGCTCCGCCAGATCGGCCTGGCCGACAGCGGTCTGGCCCATGTCGGCCGCGCGATCCGGTGGATCCGCGAGAACTTCGCCGAACCGATGCGGATCGGCGAGCTCGCGCGGCTGAGCGGGCTGAGCCCGTCGGCGTTCCACCGGCACTTCCGCGCGGTCACGGCGATGAGCCCGCTGCAGTTCCAGAAGCGCATCCGCCTGCAGGAGGCCCGTTCGCTGCTGCTGGCCGACGCGGGCGACGTCGCCGGCGTCGGGCACCTCGTCGGCTACGACAGCCCGTCGCAGTTCAACCGCGAGTACCGCCGCCTTTTCGGCGCCCCGCCCGGCCAGGACGCGGCCCGGCTGCGCGCGGCAGCCGCCCCGGGGCCGCGGCTGCCCTGACGTCCGATCCGTTCAAGACCCGCGCCCGCGCCGGTGCGACGCTGACGGCATGGCTGTGAACCTTTCCGCGGCGGCGTCGTTCATGGCGACGCACGCCCGGCTCCTCGACCGACGCCGCTTCGAGCTGCTCCGCGGCGAAACCCACGCCGACGCCGTTCTGGCCGCCGTCGACGGCTACCGCAACCCCGACGGGGGCTACGGCTGGGGCCTCGAGCCCGACCTGCGGGCGCCGGAAAGCCAGCCCGGCGGCGCGCTGCACGCCTTCGAGGTCTTCGAAGAGCTCGGCCCGGACACCACCCCGCACGCCGCGCGGCTCTGCGACTGGCTGGCTTCGGTGTCGACCCCGGACGGCGGCCTGCCCTTCGCCCTGCCCGTGGCGGACCCGGCGGGCTGCGCGCCCTTCTGGGTCCAGGCCGACCCGAAGGAGGCGACACTGCAGAGCACGGCGTTCGCCGCCGGTGTCGCCCTGCGCGTCGCCCGTCACGACCGCGCGGTGCGCGACCACCCGTGGCTCGCCGCGGCGACCGAATACTGCTTCCGCGAGATCCGCGCGCTTTCCGACGCACCGCACGCGATCGCGCTGTCGTTCGCGGTGGGCATGGTGGACGCGGCGCACGACTTCCACGCCGAGGCCGCCCCGCTGCTGGACCGGCTGGCCGCGTACGTCTCACCGGACGGCCTGGTCCCGGTGGCCGGCGGTTCGGACGGGGAAACCCTGCGCGCCCTGGACTTCGCGCCGCTGCCGGACCGCCCGGCCCGCGCGTTGTTCGCGGACTCCGTCATCGAAACGGAGCTGCGGCGGCTCGCCGAACAGCAGCAGGACGACGGTGGCTGGCGCGTCGACTTCGCCAGTTATTCGCCCGCCGCCGAGCTCGAATGGCGCGGTTACGCGACCGTCCGTGCGGTGTCGATCCTGCAGCGCAACGGAGTCGTTTGAGCTTCTACACGAGCGGTGCCGAGCTTCACTCGGCCGTGGCACATCGAAGTTACCGGCGGTGACCGGTCACGTCCCTTACGGTGTGCCCGGCCGAACCCGTACTGTGACGGGACGCAGGTGCCCGGAGGTGAAGCATGACGTCGCGCAACCCGTTGAGCTGGTTCGCCCGCTGGGCCGACTGGTTCGAGGAACGCGGCGTCTACGTGCCCGGCGAGGAGAGCCGCGCGGTCGACCCGGTCCGCGATTTCGGCTGGCTGATGGCCGCGTGGGTGGCCGGCGTGGCGATCTTCATCCTGCTGCTCGCGCTCGCGGTTTAAGTGGCATGTCGGTGGTGATTGTCACCACCCGTGCCGTTCCGGTCACGGATTGGCCACGGGGCGGCACCAGGTGCGCGACAACCCCCTGTGTTTCCTCGTAACCCCGCGCGATCACGGCCAGAGTGGAGCGGGTTCGCCCGGCACGCCCCGTTGCCGAACGGCACCCCCGACCCGCCGACTGGAGTACCCGCGATGGCGCTCGCGCGCACGTGCAAGATCATGTTCACCACAGGACTGCTTTCCCTGGCGGTGGCGTGCGGGGTCCCTTCGGCGCAGGACGGCACCGCGGCCCTCGGCGCGGGCTCGCCGGCGGGCGCGGGAGCGTCGGCTTCGCAGGCGGGCAACGACCTCAAGTTCGGCGCCGACCACCGGTTCGCCAGCGGCCTCACCATCTCGGTCGGCTCGCCCAAGTCGTTCCAGCCCAGCGTGTCGGCGTACCCGCGCAGCCCCCGCGGCGCGGCGTTCGACGTCGAGCTGACGAACGACGGCGCGACGACGTACAAGCTCTCGGGCCTCACGGTCACCGCGACCTCGTCGGGCAACCCGGTCAAGCAGGTCGTGGACACGACGCAGGGGTTCACCGGCATCGCCGACGCGGGCAAGGACGTGCTGCCGGGCCGTTCGGTGCACGTCACGCTGGCGTTCGCGGTCCCGCCGGAGCCGGCCCAGCTGCGCCTGCAGATCCGCCCGAGCGCGACGGAGCCCGCCGCGGTCACCTACTGCGGCCCGGCCTGACGCTACGCTCGGCCCCATGACCGAGCGACTTTCCCCCGGCGACGAAGCCCCGGACTTCACCCTGCCCGACAGCGAGGGCAAGAGCGTTTCGCTGCGCGACTTCCGCGGCAAGTCCGTGGTGGTGTACTTCTACCCGGCGGCGAGCACCCCGGGCTGCACCAAGCAGGCGTGCGACT
This sequence comes from Amycolatopsis sp. MEPSY49, assembly GCF_051337345.1. Classification (NCBI taxonomy): domain Bacteria; kingdom Bacillati; phylum Actinomycetota; class Actinomycetes; order Pseudonocardiales; family Pseudonocardiaceae; genus Amycolatopsis; species Amycolatopsis sp. MEPSY49. The sequence continues at coordinate 42,193 of NZ_JBDLYJ010000010.1, forward strand.
TCCGCGACAACCTCGCCGAGCTGAACGACGCGGGCTACCAGGTCATCGGCATTTCCCCGGACACGCAGGCGAAGCTGGCGAAGTTCGCGGCGAACGAGAGCCTGACGTTCCCCCTCCTGGGCGACCCGGACAAGGGCGTCATCGAGGCGTGGGGCGCGTACGGCGAGAAGAAGAACTACGGCAAGACGTATATGGGCGTGATCCGTTCGACATTCGTCGTCGACCCGGAGGGCAAGATCGCGAACGCGTTCTACAACGTCCGCGCGACCGGCCACGTGGCGAAGCTGATCCGGGACCTCGGCCTGGCGTCCTGACTTCCACCCGCTTGCAGGCTTGTCCTCCCCCAGTCCGCGCGGAAACATCCGGCGGTCTGAGGGTGGGAGGACGGTTTGACGGGCTTGGAAGCACCAGCGCTGAAGCTCGGCGGGCAGATCGCGTCATCCGCGGCGAAGTCGTGGCTACAGCGGCGGAAGGCCGGCGTCGCGCGGTCCGCTGATCTGGTCGAGCTGGCAGCTGGTGAGCTGAAGGGCCCGCTGGAGCGGCGTAAGCTGGAGAACTTGGTCCAGAACATCGGCACGCAGGTGGCCGAGCAGCTGGAGCAGGTTCTCGCCGACCGCTTTTCGACGTTGCCGCAAAACGAGATCGACGCGGCTTTCCTGGCGGTCGAAGACGCGCTGACCAAGGCAGATTTGTCCGACGACGCCCTGCTGTCGGCGGACACGGACCCGGAACAGCTGGCCCGAAAGGTCCGCGGCGAACTCCCGGACCTGGCCGCCGAGCGCCACCTCGCCCCCAAGGCGGCCGCGTTGTACGAGCTGGCGCTCGACCAGGCGTGCCGTCACCTCGTGCAGGTGGTCCGGCACCTGCCGTCATTCCAGCCGCGCGCGCTCGCCGAATTGCTGGGTCGGCTCAGCAAGCAGGGCGACCAGTTGGAAGAGCTGTTGGCTCGCCTGCCGAAGACGAGCCTCACCGCACCGGACGGCCCCGACCGCGACGCCGAGTTCGAGGCGAGTTATCTGGGTTTGCTCGCCCGCGACCTCGACCGGCTCGAGCTGCTCGGCCTGACGATGGACGACCAGCCCGCATTGCCGCTGACGGTCGCCTACCTGAGCTTGAGCGTCTCACCCGAGGGCGGATCCCGTGCGGCCGACCGTCGCCTGGACGAGCTGTGGTTCGCAAAGCGCCACGACCACGCGGGCAGCGCGAACATGCGGGTGGAGACAGCGCTGAGCGGCGCCACCCGGGTCCTGGTCCGGGGCGAAGCCGGATCGGGCAAGACGACATTGCTGGACTGGCTGGCCGTGACGGCGGCCCGCGGCCGGTTCACCGGCAAGCTCGCAGGTTGGAACGGCCGGGTGCCGTTCCCGATCCGGCTGCGCTCCTTCGCGGACGAGTCGTTGCCGCGTCCGGAGGAGTTCGTCGCACACATCGCGCCGATGCTGGCCCCGCCGGACGGCTGGGCCCGCCGCCTGCTCGACACCGGACGGGCGATGGTCCTCGTCGACGGGGTCGACGAGGTCGGTACGAGCCACCGCCGGGAGGTGAAGTCTTGGCTGCGCGAGCTGACACTGGCGTTCCCGGACAGCGTGGTCGTCGTGACCTCGCGCACCGCCGCGGCGGACCAGAACTGGCTGTTCCACGAAGGGTTCGGCTGCGTCCTGCTCGAGCCGATGAACGCCGACGACATCCGGGCCCTGGTGGAGCGCTGGCACAAGGCCGCGGCAGCCGGTGGCACGGTGCGGTCGGGCACCGACCTGCCCGCGGTCCAGCGACGGCTGCTCAACCAGCTCGACAGCCGGCCGCACTTGCGGACCCTCGCATCCAGCCCGCTGCTCTGCGCGATGTTGTGCGCCCTCAACTTGGCCCACCGGTCCGAGCTCCCGCGCGACCGGATGGACCTGTACCGCAAGGCGCTGTCGATGCTGCTGCACCTGCGCGACGCGGAGCGCAAAATCGGCGTGATCCTCACGGAGGCGCAAAAGCAGATCCTGCTGGGCGACCTGGCGTGGCGGCTATCGCTGGCGTCGAAGGTGGAACTGCCGAAGGACCGCGTACGCGAGCACCTCGCCCGCCGCCTGCCCTCGCTGCCGCACGTCGACCACACGCCGGACGAGGTGCTGGACCACCTTCTCGAACGCAGCGGTGTGCTTCGCGAGCCGGTACGCGACCGGGTCGACTTTGTGCACCGGACCTTCCAGGAGTGCTTGGCCGCCAACGAAGCGACCGAGCAGGACTACCTGGAGACGTTGATCGAGCGAGCCCACCTGGACACGTGGTGGGAGACGATCGTGATGGCGTGCGGCCACGCGAAGCACCATCAAGCAGGGACGTTGCTGACCGGCATCCTGGACCGGGCGGACGAGGGAACGCGCCACGCCCGCCACCTCCGGCTCCTCGCGGCGGCGTGCCTGGAGACGGTGAGCAACGTGTCGCCGGACGTCATCGCCCGGGTCGAGGCGATGATCCAGGAGCACTTGGTACCGCCGCGAAGCCTGCGGGAGACGCAGTCGTTGGCATCGATCGGGCATCGGGTGCTGCGGTATCTGCCGGAGACCCTCGATGGGCTGTCGGAGGCGGTGGCAGCGGCTTCGGTCCGGGCAGCGGCACTGACCGCGGGCGCCGACGCGCTGAAGCTTCTGCACAACTACGCGCAGGACCCTCGCCCGAAAGTTCAGCGCCAACTGACCCAAGCCTGGCAGTACTTCGACCCGGAAAAGTATGCGATCGATGTCTTGGCTGATTCTCCCCTGGCCGACGGCCGGGCGACGGTCGAGACCGCACGGCTCTTGCCGCACGTGCGCCACCTGAAGAACCTGACCAGACTGCGAGTCACCCTGCCATTTTCGGAAGCGCAACCGGATCTCAGCGCACTCGACTCACTGCCCTGCTTGAGTTCCGTTCTCCTATTCCTTGACGAGAAGGCGACTGTCGATCTCGGCTCTTTGAGAGATCACTCGAATCTGGACTCGATCTTCCTGCACTTCGCCCGCAAGTTTGTCGGCGTGCGACACTTGAAGAGCCTTCGTCAGCTGAATTACCTAATTCTCAACAACAGGCTGCCGTGGCGTGATCTCGAAGCCTTCAGCGAGCTGACGACTACCACATTTCTCGCCCTCACCAGCCTGCAGCGGGTAAGAAGTCTTGATCCCCTCGCCTCCTTGGAGAAGCTTGAGACCGTCGTTCTTCAGGGAATTCGGCCGAAAATATTGTCTCTGTCAACACCCTTAGTCACACTCAGAAGCGTCGTACTCCACGCACATAGCAAATCAGAGAAGATTCAGATAACCGGCGAGGCCATCATCAAGTGCTTTCCCATGGTGGAGACACTCGATCTGTACGAGATGGCAATCGTGGATCTCGGTTCGATCGCCGCCGGACGACACCTGAGAAAATTGACACTCAGCTCACTGACCGCGCCGGTGGATCTCAGCCCGCTGACCGACCTGAACGTGACCGTCGAAGCCACGAAAACCGAGCTCCTCGGCGTGGAGAAGCTCGGCCCCGGAGTCAAGCTGATCGTCCACTAACCGTCGGCGAGTTCCCGCAACGCCGGGAGCAGGGCGCGCAACGCCCTGCCCCGGTGGGAAACCGCGTCCTTCTCCGCCGGCTCCATCTCCGCCGACGTCCGGGACTCCCCGTCCGGCACGAAAATCGGGTCGTACCCGAACCCGTTCACACCCCGCCGCGCACGGACCAAAGACCCGCGCCACTCGCCGCGGACCACCGTCTCCTCGCCCGAAGGCAGGACCAAAGCCGCCGCGCACACGAACTGCGCCCCACGCCTCTCGTCCGGCACGTCCCGCAACTGCCCCAGCACCAAGTCCAGATTCGCGTCGTCGTCGCCGTGCCGACCTGACCACCGCGCCGACAGCACACCCGGCATGCCGTTCAACGCGTCGACTGCGATGCCCGAGTCGTCGGCGATGGCCGGCAGACCACAAGCCGCCACCGCGTCGCGGGCCTTCGCCACCGCGTTGCCCTCGAAATCCGGTGCCGTCTCGGGCGCCTCCGGGAACGACGGGACGTCCGCGAGCCCGATGACCTCCAGCCCGGAAATCCCTTCCGCCGCAAGGATCCGCCGCAGCTCGCCGAGCTTCTTCTCGTTGCGCGTCGCCAGCAGCAACTTCGTCACTTCGAGCCCTTCTTCTTGTCCGGGCGCGGTTCCGGCAGCTCGCCCGGGTACGGCAGCGCCAGCGCCTCGTTCTGCAACCGGGTCAGCTCGGCGCACCCCGCCAGCGCCATGTCCAGCATCGTGTCCAAAGTGGACCGCGCGAACGTCGCGCCCTCGCCGGTGCCCTGGACCTCGATCAGCGTGCCCGCGTCCGTCGCCACCACGTTCATGTCGACCTCGGCGCGCGAGTCCTCTTCGTACGGCAGGTCGAGCCGCACGCGGCCGTCGACCACGCCGACGCTCACCGCCGCCACCGACGACGACAGCGGCTGCGGGTCGTTGAGCCGGTTCGCCGCGCCCAGCCACGTGATCGCGTCCGCCAGCGCCACGTAACCGCCGGTCACCGCGGCCGTGCGGGTACCGCCGTCGGCCTGGATGACGTCGCAGTCGATGACGATCGTGTTCTCGCCCAGCGCCGCCAGGTCGATGCAGGCCCGCAGCGAACGGCCGATCAGCCGCGAGATCTCGTGCGTGCGCCCGCCGATGCGGCCCTTGACCGACTCGCGGTCGCCGCGGGTGTTGGTCGCCGACGGCAGCATCGCGTACTCGGCGGTCACCCACCCCAGCCCGGACCCGGCCCGCCAGCGCGGCACCCCTTCGGTGACGCTCGCCGCGCACAGCACGCGAGTGTTGCCGAATTCGATCAGGACCGACCCCGCCGGCCACTGCTGGAACCCCCGGGTGATCTTGATGTCCCGGAGCTGGTCGTCGTTCCTGCCATCTTTACGAGCCACGGGGAGCACTCTAGGACCGGGCGCTCAGACGTCGTATACGGCACCCTGCTTGACGACCTCGGCGCCGGGGAACTCCGCCGAGGCCTCGGCCAGGACCGCGCCGGCGTCCGTCCACGGCGCGATGTGCGTCAGCAGCAGCCGCCCGACCGCGGCGTCGCGCGCCAGCTCGCCGGCCTGCTTGCCCGACAGGTGCACCCCGGCCGGCCGCTCCGCCGAATCCGTCCAGGACGCTTCGGCCAGCAGCAGGTCGACGCCGTCGGCGAGCTCGTTCAGCGCCCGGCACGGCCCGGTGTCGCCGGTGAACGCCAGGATCCGGCCGCCGTAGGAGATGCGCAGGCCGTACGCCGGGGTCGGGTGGTCCACCTCGACCGCGACGACCTCGAACGGCCCGATCCGGAACGGCTCCGGCCGCAGCGGGCGGAAGGCGTAGACGTCGGAGAGGTCCGTGACGGCCCGCTCGGTTTCGTTGGGCGCGTACGCGTTCGCGAGCCGGACCGGCGCGTCCGGCGGCGCGTAGAGCGGCAGCAGGCGCGGGCGCGCCGGGTACGGCGGCGCCGGGTGGTAGCGCCGCAGGACGGTGAGTGCGCTGACGTCGGCGCAGTGGTCGGGGTGCAGGTGCGTGAGCACCAGGGCGTCCAGGTCGAACGGATCGGCCACGGCCTGCAGCTGCGCCAGCGTGCCGTTGCCGAGTTCGAGGCCGAGCAGGAAGCCCTCGGCCTCGACCAGGTAGCCGGACGCCGCGGTGTTCGGCCCGGGGATGCTGCCGGAGCACCCGAGGATGGTCAGTCGCACGTCGACACCCTAAGCGCCTTCAGGCCCGATCACGCGGTGGTGGGAGCGAGGACACCCGGGGCGAACCCCATGAAGCGCGCGGCGAGCCGGGTGAACGGCTCGGCCGAGCCGGTGGCCAGGAACTCGTGCCGCGGCGGGGTCTCCCGGGTCGTCAGCAGGTCCCGTTCGGTGAGCACGCGGACGACGTCCTTGGCCGTCTCCTCCGCACTCGACACGAGGGTGACCTCCTGGCCCATCACGATCTGGAGCACTCCCTGCAGGAGCGGGTAGTGCGTGCAGCCGAGCACGAGCGTGTCGACCTGGGCGTCGAGCAGCGGCTGGAGGTAGCCCTGCGCCAGCCCGAGCACCTGGCGGCCGGAGGTGATGCCGCGTTCGACGAAGTCGACGAACCGCGGGCAGGCGACGCTGGTGAGCGTGATGCCCGGCGCGGCGGCGAACGCGTCCTCGTAGGCGCGCGACCGCACGGTGCCTTCGGTGCCGATCACGCCGACGCGGCCGGTGTGGGTCGCCACGACCGCGCGGCGCGCGGCCGGGAGGACCACCTCGATCACCGGCACGTCGTAGCGCTCACGCGCGTCGCGCAGGCAGGCCGCCGACGCCGTGTTGCAGGCGATGACCAGGGCCTTCACGCCGCTTTCGACGATCTCGTCGAGCGCCTCCAGCGCGTAGCTGCGCGCGGTGGCGATGGGGAGCGGCCCGTACGGGTTGCGCGCCGTGTCACCGACGTACCGGAGCTGCTCGGCGGGCAGCTGCTCGAGGAGCGCCCTCGCCACCGTCAGCCCGCCGACACCGGAATCGAACACGCCGATCGGGGCATCAGCGGGCGAAGATGTCACGCTTCGAGGTTACCCGTCGCCGCCGGGACGTCCTTGCGCGACCGGCGGCTCGTCAGCCACGCCGCGAGGACGCCGGCCAGCGCGCCGAAGACGTGTCCCTGCCAGGAAACGCCCGGGTTGCCCGGCAGCAGGCCGGCGAGCATGCCGCTCCACACGCCGAGCAGGACGACGGCGACCAGGATCTGCCCGGCCGCGCGGTTGAAGATGCCGCGCACCAGCAGGTAGGCGAGCCAGCCGAAGGCCAGCCCGGACGCGCCGACGGTGACCCCGTTCGCCGGCCCGGCCAGCCACACCCCGAGCCCGGACACCACCCAGATGATGGCCGTGACCAGCGCGAACCGGCCGATCCCGGCGGCCATGGCGAGGAAGGAGAACACGAGCACCGGCACGGTGTTCGCGAACAGGTGCGTCCAGCCGGCGTGCAGCAGCGGCGCGAAGAGCACGCCGTCGAGACCGGACAGCGCCCGCGAGTGGATGCCGCCCTGGTCCAGGTCGCCGGGGATGATCACGTCGGCCAGCTCGACCAGGTAGAGCAGCAGGGTGAAGGAGAGCGCCACGAGCGCGGCCGCCTTGGGCTTCGGCGGCAGCACGCGCTTGGCGGCGTCGGTTTCCGGGGCGGGGTTCAAAGTGCTCACGTGATCGACGGTACGTCGGCCCCGGCGCGTCCACCTCGGGTGAAATCCCTGATCCCCTCATTTTGTCGGTGGTGCCCGCTAACGTTTCGCGGCATGGGGAACTTCGATGTCACGGCATACCTGACGCGGCTCGGCCTGGAGGCGGAGCCGCCGAGCGTGGCCGCGCTGCGGCGCCTGCACGCGGCGCAGGTCGAACGCGTGCCGTACGAGGCGCTGGAGATCCAGCTCGGGCGGCCGACACCGCTGGAGCCGTCGGCGTCGCTGGCGCGGATCCTGCGTGGTCGCGGCGGGTACTGCTACCACCTGAACGGCGCCTTCTCGGCGTTGCTGCGCGAGCTCGGCTACCAGGTCACGCGCCACCTCGGCGGGGTGCAGGGCAGCCCGGGCGACGCGCCGAACGTCGACCGCAACCACCTGGCGCTGACCGTCTCCGGCCTGCCGGACGACCCGGGGACGACGTGGCTGGTGGACGCGGGGCTGGGCGACGGCATCCACGAGCCGCTCCCCCTACGGGAAGGCACGTACACCCAGGGCCCGCACACCTACCGGCTGCGGCCGTCGGAGGCGGCGCCGGGCGGCTGGCGGTTCGATCACGACCCGTCGGGCAGCTTCACCGGCTTCGACTTCGCGCCGGGCGCGGCGGAGATGGCCGACTTCGCGGAGAAGCACGCGTGGCTGTCGACCGCGCCGGAGTCCGGGTTCGTCCGGGTCTGCGTGCTGCAGCGCCGGGACGCGGCGGGCGTCGACACTCTGCGGGCGCGCACGTTGAACCGCCACGGCGTCAAGGAGGTCGTCGAGTCGCCGGCGGAGTGGTGGGCGGCAGCGGCGGACGTCTTCGGCGTCACCCCGGACCTGTTCACCGACGCGGAGCGCGAGCGGCTGTGGCGGCAGGTCGTGGCGCAGCACGACGCCCACACGGGAGGGCCGGTGGTCAGCGTGTGACCGGGGCCGGCGGCAGCGGCGTCCGGCCCAACGCGAAGCCGACGGCGGCGTCGGCGTGCAGGCGGGTGGTGGGGAACGTCGGCACGGGCGAGTCGGCCGGGCCGACGAGCAGCTCGATCTCGGTGCAGCCGTAGATCACGCCCTCGGCGCCGGCCTCGACGAGCCGCGCGATCACGCCGCGGTAGGCCTCGCGCGACTCCGGCTTCACGACGCCGAGCACGAGTTCGTCGTAGATGACGCGGTGGACGAGGTCGCGGTCGTCCTCGGTGGGCACGAGCACGTCGAGGCCGTGCGCGGCGAGCCGGTCGCGGTAGAACGGCTGGCCCATGGTGAAGCCGGTGCCCAGCAGCCCGATCCGCCGGATCCCGGCGGCCTGGATGGCCGCGGCGGTGGCGTCGCCGAGGTGCAGCAGCGGGATGCCGAGGCCGTCGGTGAGCCGGTCGGCGACCTTGTGCATGGTGTTGGTGCAGAGGACGACGAAGTCGGCCCCCGCGGCCTCCAGCGCGCGGGCGGCCCGGTTCAGCTCGGCCCCGGCGTCGTCCCAGCGTCCCTCGGCCTGCATGGCCTCGATGGCGGCGAAGTCGACGGAGTAGAGCACGGTGTGCGCGGAGTGGAAGCCGCCGAGCAGGGTTTTCACCCGTTCGTTGACGAGCCGGTAGTACTCGATCGACGATTCCCAGCTCATCCCGCCCAGCAGCCCGATGACCTTCATGATGGTCAGCATGCCCGAACTGCGCACGGCTTTCGCCGGGGTGGCGAACGTCCTGGTCACCGACGGCACCTCGGCCGTCCTGGTCGACGGCTTCTTCTCACGGCCGTCCCTGCTGAAGATGGCGACGCGGGTGGCACCGGACCGCGGCCGGATCGACGACGCCCTGCGGCGCCTCGGAGTCACGAAGCTGGACGCCGTCCTGGTCGCGCATTCCCACGTCGACCACGTCCTCGACGCGCCGGTCGTGGCCGAACTGACCGGCGCCACGCTGGCCGGCTCGCCGTCGACCAGGAAGGTGCAGGAGGGCTACGGCCTGGCCGACGAGCCCTTCGAAGAGCTGGTGCCGGGCAAGCCCGTCGAGTTCGGCGCTTTCACCGTGACGCCGGTCGAGGCCGTCCACAGCGCCGGTGACCGGGTGCCCGGCGAGATCACCGAGCCGGTCCGGGTGCCGGCCAAGGCGAAGGCGTTCAAGACCGGGCGCTGCTACTCGTTCCACATCGCGCACGCGGCGGGCAGCGTCCAGGTCCACGCGTCGGCGAACTTCGTGCCCGGAGCGCTCGCCGGCTACTCCGCGGACGTCGTCTACCTGGGCATCGGCGCGGCGGGGAAGCAGACCGAAGAGTGGCGGGAGCAGTACTGGCGCGAGACCGTCGGCGCGCTCGGACCGCGCAAGGTCCGGCCAATCCACTGGGACGCCTTCTGGCGGCCGCTGTCCAAGCCGCTGAAGCTGCTGCCCAAGCTGTTCGACGACCTGGGCGCGACGATGGCGACCTTCGAGCGGCTGGCCGAGGCCGACGGCGTCGACCTCGCCCTGCCCGAGCTCTGGAAAGCCGAGTGACTCAGGCCCAGAGCTGCCCGTCGAGCCGTTCGGCGGCCTCGTCGAGCGACCCCGCGTAGGCCCCCGTCGACAGGTACTTCCACCCCGCGTCCGCGACGACGAAAGCCACGTCCGCCGGCTCACCACGCGCGGCGGCCTTCTCGGCCACCGCCAGCGCGGCGTGCAGCACCGCGCCCGTCGAGATGCCCGCGAAGATGCCTTCGTGCTCCAGCAGTTCGCGAGTGCGCCGCAGAGCGTCGTACGCGCCCACGGAGTACCGGCCGTTGAGCACCGAAGGGTCGTACAGCTCCGGGACGAACCCCTCGTCGAGGTTGCGCAGGCCGTACACCAGCTCGCCGTAGCGGGGCTCGGCCGCGATCACCTGGACGTCCGGCTTCGCCTCGTGCAGGTAGCGCCCGACGCCGACCAGCGTGCCGGTCGTGCCGAGGCCGCCGACGAAGTGCGTCAGCGTCGGGAGGTCCTTCAGCAGCTCGGGCCCGGTGCCGCGGTAGTGCGCGTCGGCGTTGGCTGGGTTGCCGTACTGGTAGAGCATCACCCAGTCCGGGTTCGCCTCGGCCAGCTCCTTCGCCCGCCGGACGGCCTCGTTCGAGCCGCCCGCGGCCGGGGAGAACACGATCCGCGCGCCGTAGGCCTGCAGCAGCTGCTTGCGCTCGGTCGAGGTGTTCTCCGGCATCACGCAGACCAGCCCGTAGCCCTTGAGCTTGGCGGCCATGGCCAGCGAGATGCCGGTGTTGCCCGACGTCGGCTCCAGGATCGTGGAGCCGCGGCGGAGCTTGCCTTCGCGCTCGGCGGCTTCGATCATGGCCAGCGCGGGCCGGTCCTTGATCGAGCCGGTCGGGTTGCGGTCCTCCAGCTTCGCCCACAGGCGCACGTCGTGCGTGGGCGAAAGCCGGGGCAGCCCGACCAGCGGGGTGCCGCCGAGCGCGTCGAGCAGGGACTCGAAGCGAGCCATCGATCAGCCACCGGCCACGGCGGGGAGGATGGTCAGGGTGTCGCCGTCCTTGACCTCGGCCTCGAGCCCGCCGGCGAAGCGCACGTCCTCGTCGTTGACGTAGACGTTGATGAAGCGGTGCAGCTTCTCCTCCTTCACCAGGCGGCCCTTGATGCCGGCGTGGCGGGACTCGACGTCGTCGATGACCTCGAGGACGGTCGCGCCCTTCGCCTCGACGGACTTCTCGCCGCCGGTGTGGGTGCGCAGGATCGTCGGGATGGAGACGGTCACGGCCATGGGTTCTTACCTCCGGTGGGTTCTTACACGCAGACGCCGGTGGCGCGGCGGTTTATTCCGTGGGCTCAGCCGACGATCTCGACCGGCTCCTCGGTGATCTCGGCGTCCACGATCCGGTACGAGCGGAACTCGTGCACTTCGGGGTCGCGGGTGGAGACGAGCACGTAGTGCGCGTCCGGCTCGGCCGCGATGTTCGCGTCGGTCCGCGACGGGTAGGCCTCGGTCGCGGTGTGCGAGTGGTAGATCACCACGGGCACCTCGTCGTTGGCGGCCATCTCGCGGTAGAGCTTCAGCAGGTCGCCGGAGTCGAACTCGTAGAAGGTCGGCGACCGGGCGGCGTTCAGCATGGGGATGAACCGCTCGGGCGAGTCGGACCCTTCGGGCCCGGCGATCACGCCGCAGGCCTCGTCGGGGTGGTCACGACGGGCATGGGCGACGATCTCGTCGACGAGTTCACGGCGGATCCGGAGCACACCGCCATCTTAGGTGGTGGACAAACCGTGTCCAGATGATGAGATATTGCGCTCACCAGGCCTTCAACGGCTCGACCCCGGCGTCCGGCACGCGGCCGTTACGCGAACGCTTCCGGCCAGACGTCCCGGTACGCCGGCACCCCGCCGGCGGTGGTCGCCGCCAGAAGGCCGTGCACCATCGCCCGCGCGAACACCCGCGCCGCCGCCGAGCACAGCGTGTCCAGCGCCACCGGCCGCGCCGCCGCGCCGAACGGGCCGGTCGCCTCCGGCAGCTCGCGCGCGCCCGTGGCCAGCGCGAACACCGTGTCGCCGTCGAACATCGTATGCGCCGGGCGCACCGCGCGCGCCAGCCCGTCCTGGGCCGCGACCGCCAGCCGCCGCGCTTCGGCCTTCGACAGCGCCGCGTCGACCGCGACCACGCCGATCGTCGTGTTCAGGTCGGTCCGGCGCGACGGCAGGTCCGCCGGTCGCGAAGGCCACGTCACGCCGAAGTCGCCGTGATCGGCCGCGTACGCCCGGCCGGTCGTCAGGTCCACGGCCTCGCCGGCCGCGTTGACCGCCGCCAGCGCGCCCACCGTGTACTCGCCGACGACCTCGCTCGCGGAACCGATCCCGCCCTTCAACGACCCCACGGCCGCGCCGGCACCGGCGCCGACCGTGCCCAGCGCGAAAGAGCCCGAAGCCGCTTCGCACGCCGCATAGCCGAAGGACGCGTCGGGCCGGTTGCCCCACTCGCTGCGCGGCAGGTCGAACAGCACGGCCGAGGGGACGATCGGCACGACCTCGTGTGGCTGAGCGCCGACCGGAAACCCGAGGTTGCGCTCGGAAAGCCACTTCATCACGCCGTCCGCCGCCGCGAGGCCGTACGCCGAACCGCCGGACAGGCACACCGCGTTGACCCGCTGCACCAGGTTCTCCGGCTCCAGCAGGTTGGTCTCCCTCGTGCCCGGCGCGCCGCCGCGCTGGTCGACGGCGCCGACCGCGCCGTCCGGGACCAGGACCACCGTCGTCCCGGTCGCCCAGCCGTCGCCGACCCGTTCGTGGTGCCCGACGAGGACACCCGGCACGTCGGTGATCATCCGGTCAGCGCCTGGATCAGCGTCTCCTGCACCCAGGTCAGCCAGTGGTAGACGCCCAGGTGCGGCGCCCGCGGGTCGTCCTCGGGCAGCTCGTCGGGCATGTCCTCGGTGACGTCGAGCGCGGTGCCCAGCGCCAGCCGGACGTCGTTGAGCGCGCCCAGCCACGCGTCGGCCTGCTCCTCGGTCAGCCGGACGTGGCCACCGTCGCGCGGCAGCGTGTCGAGCACGATCTTCGCGACGCCGACCTTGACGTCCAGCAGCTCCGGCTCGTGCAGCGAGCGCATCGCCGCGGCCGAGTCGATGTCCTCGCGCGAGGGGTTGTCCGGGTCGAGCTTGTGGAAGTCCGGCAGCAGCCGCGACAGCACCGGGTCGTCCGGGGACTCGGTGGGCCCGATCCGGATGCCGGTCAGCTCGGCGAGCTCGTCCTGCGGCGCCTCCTCGGCGCGCGCGGTCAGCATGTCCTCGAGCTGGCTGACCAGCCCGCGCAGCACCGCCGCTTCCTGCTGCTCGAAGCCCGCGTGGATCACCGCGCCCTTGCGCCGCCACCCGTTCACGAGGGCTGCTCCATGGTGGCCCACAGGCCCGCCGCGTGGAGCTTCGCCACGTCCGTCTCCACCTTCTCCTTGCTGCCGGACGACACGATCGCCTTGCCCTTCTGGTGCACGTCCAGCATCAGCTTGGTGGCGTGGTCGCGGCTGTAGCCGAACAGCTTCTGGAAGACGTACGTCACGTACGACATGAGGTTCACCGGGTCGTTCCAGACCACGGTCCGCCAGGGGGTGTCCGACTCGGCGACTTCCGCACCGGCCGGTTCGACCTGCGTCTGTTCGGATGCGACAGGCGTGGACATGCACCCCATGGTGTCACGGGGCGCACGGGGTACGCCGCGCCAGGTCCGGCCATGTGGGTGAATAGGCTTACCCCATGGGTTCACCGGAGCCGGCGACGGCCAGCACTGCGCTGCTCACCGACCACTACGAGCTGACCATGCTGGGCAGCGCGCTCGCCGACGGGACGCACGCGCGGCCCTGCGTGTTCGAGGTGTTCGCCCGGCGATTGCCGGACGGGCGCCGCTACGGCGTCGTCGCGGGGACCGCCCGCGTCCTCGACGCGATCGCGGACTTCCGCTTCACCGACGCCGAGCTGGCGCAGCTGGAGGCCACCGCGGTCGTCGACGACGCGACGCTGTCCTGGCTCGCCGACTACGAGTTCTCGGGTGACGTCGACGGCTACGCCGAGGGCGAGCTGTACTTCCCGGGCTCCCCGCTGCTGACCGTCACCGGCTCGTTCGGCGAGTGCGTGCTGCTGGAGACGCTGGTCCTGTCGATCCTCAACCACGACAGCGCGATCGCGTCCGCCGCGGCCCGGATGTCCGGCGCCGCGCACGGCCGCCCGATCATCGAGATGGGCGGCCGCCGCACGCACGAGTACGCCGCCGTCGCGGCCGCCCGCGCCGCCTACCTGGCCGGCTTCGCGACGACGTCCAACCTGGAGGCCGGCCGCCGCTACGGCATCCCGACCCGCGGCACCGTCGCGCACGCCTTCATGTTGCTGCACGACAGCGAAGAGGCCGCGTTCCGCGCGCAGGTCGAGAAGATGGGCCCGGACACGACGCTGCTCGTCGACACCTACGACATCACCGCCGGCATCGAGACCGCGGTGCGCGTCGCCGGGCCGGAGCTCGGCGCGATCCGGATCGACTCCGGCGACGTCGGCCCGCTCGCCCGCCGCGCCCGCGAGCAGCTGGACTCCCTCGGGGCGAAGGACACCCGGATCGTCGTGTCCGGCGACCTCGACGAGCACGCCATCGCGGCGCTGCGCGCGGAGCCCGTGGACGCGTACGGCGTCGGGACGTCGGTGGTCACCGGGTCCGGCGCGCCGACCGCCGGGATGGTCTACAAGCTGGTCGAGGTGGACGGCAAGCCGGTCGCCAAGCGCAGTGCCCACAAGGAGTCCCGCGGCGGGCGCAAGTCCGCGCTGCGGCGCCACCGCGGCACCGGCACGGCGGTCGAAGAGGTCGTCTGGACGACGGCCGGGAAGGCTCCGGAGCCGGACGCGAACGACCGGCCGCTGCAGATCCCGCTCATCCGGGGCGGCCGCGCGGAGGCGAACCTGCCTACGCTCGACGACGCGAGGCAGCGGCTGCGCCGCGGCCTGGTCAGCCTGCCGTGGGAGGGCCTCAAGCTCTCGCACGGCGAGCCCGCCATCCCGACGTTGTTTCTCTGAACGGAGCCGACCATGGGAACCGCGCTGATCGTGGTGGACGTGCAGAACGACTTCTGCGAAGGGGGTTCGCTGGCCGTCGACGGCGGTGCGGCGGCCGCTTCGACGATCTCGACCCTCAGCGTCACCGGCGGTTACTCGCACGTGGTGGCCACCCGCGACTACCACATCGACCCGGGCGCGCACTTCAGCGCGACGCCGGACTTCAAGGACAGCTGGCCACCGCACTGCGTGGCGGGCACGCCGGGCGCGTCGTTCCACCCGGCGCTGGACGTCGTGCCGATCACCGAGGTCTTCTCCAAGGGCGAGTACAGCGCGGCCTACTCGGGCTTCGAAGGCGCGTCCCGCGACGGGAAGTCCCTGGAGGCGTGGCTGCGCGACCACGACGTGACCGACGTCGACGTCGTCGGGATCGCCACCGACTACTGCGTGCGGGCGACGGCCTTGGACGCGGCCCGCGCCGGGTTCGGCGTGCGCGTGCTGCTCGACCACACCGCCGGGATCGCGCGTGCGTCGGTCGACAGCACCCTGCGGGACTTCGACGAAGCCGGCGTCGCGCACACCGGAACGGCGCACGTCGCGTGAAGGACCTGCGGGCACTGCTGGCCGAACACCGGCTCGTCGCGATCCTGCGGGCCACCGACGCGTCGCGGTTCGCCGACGCGGCGATGGTGCTGCACGCGGCGGGCGTCCGCCTGCTCGAAGCGACGCTGACGACGCCGGGCGCGCCCGCGGCCATCACCGCGCTGCGCCTGGCGCTCGGCGAAGACGCGCTGATCGGCGCGGGCAGCGTCCGCGAACCGTCCGATGTGGACATCGCGGTCGACGCGGGCGCGGCGTACCTGATCACGCCGACGGTCAACCCGGCGGTCCTGGAGCGCGCGGCCGAGCTGGACACCCCGGTGGTCTGCGGCGCGCTGACGCCGACGGAGATCGACCAGGCGTGGCGCCTCGGCGCGGCCGCGGTGAAGGTGTTCCCGGTGGCGGCGGTGGGCGGGATCGCCTACCTGCGCGCGGTCCGCGCCCCGCTGCCGGACGTCCCGCTGGTCCCGACGGGCGGCGTCCACCTGTCCGACGTGGAGGGCTACCTGCGCGCGGGAGCGATCGCGGTGGCCGCGGCAACGCCGCTATTGGGCGACGCGCTCTCGCCGAGCGGCAGCCTCCCCGACTTGGCAACCCGGGCCGGCGAGTTCGTCGCGGCAGCCGCCCGCTTCAAGACCCCCTGAGCGGCACTTTCACGTGAAAGTGACCTGGAGCGCACACTCCGGATAGCGCTACTTCTTGCCGAACGGGTCGCAGGCGGCCGTGCCCAGGTAGATGTCCCCGCTCGCCGGGCCGCCCTGCGGGAACAGCTCGATGTGCACCGCGTGCGTCACCAGGCTGCCGTCCGGCGGCTGGGGCGTCACCGTCTCGTTGAGGATCACCGTCGCCAGCGCCGTGCCCGCGGGCCCACCCGGGATGACGATCCGGTGGTTCGTCGGGATCTGCGCGGGCACGGTGATCCCCTCGACCGACCCGATCGAGACCTCGCCGCCGCTGCCGGTGTCCGTGGTCGCGCACTTCACCGAGTACGTGCGCACCGAAATCACCGGGCCGCCGTAGCGCTCGAGCAGCGTCGCCTCGAACCGGTGCCCGGACGCCTGCGCGACCGACACCGCGCCCGAGCGGCCGCAGCCGCTCTCGCCGATGCCGAACACCGCGACGTCGCCGGTCGCACCCCCTGCCGTCCGCGCGCTGTAGGGGCCGTCGACGGTGCACTTCGCCAGCTCGCCGGTGACGACGTGCTCGTTGTCGACCGTCACGTCCAGTGAGCCGGAAGACGCCCATCCGGTGGACGTGACCGGCGCCGCCGCGACCAGGAGCGGAGTGGCCAGCGTCGTCACCGCCAGCAACCGGAATGTCCTCTTCCTGGCGATTCGCATGCACCGGCCTCCTCGGTTTCGTGACAGTTCGTAGTTACCCATTTCGTCATCGGCAGGCCGGCCGCCGCACCTGATCGGGTCCACCCGGACGAGTGGCCGGTGAGGAACGCAACTTAAGGGGCTGCCACGGGGGTAACGAGCGTTAACCTCGGTCGTCGCCTGTGTCCCACCCTGGGAGGTTTCGTGTCTTCGCTGTCCTTCGCCGCCAAGCGGCCCGTGCTGGCCGACCTCGTGCCCGGTTCCCTCGTCCGGGACATCGCGCTGGTCGCCGGCGGTGCCGTGCTCACCGGCGCCGCCGCGCAGCTGACGATCCCGGTGCCGGGCAGCCCGGTGCCGATGACCGGCCAGACGTTCGCCGCGCTGCTCGTCGGCGCGTCGCTCGGCATGTCGCGCGGTGCCGCGTCGATGCTCGTGTACCTGCTCGTCGGGGCGGTCGGGGTGCCGTGGTTCCAGCACGGCACCGCGGGCCTGTCCGGCGCGAGCGCCGGCTACATCGTCGGGTTCGTCTTCGCCGGCGCGCTGGTGGGCGCGCTCGCCGGCCGCGGCGGCGACCGGACGCCGGTGCGCACCGCGGGCACGATGGTGCTCGGCAACCTCGTGATCTACGCGTTCGGCGTGCCGTGGCTGATGGCGTCGACCGGCTTCGACCTGTCGACGGCGTTCGCCAAGGGCGTCACGCCGTTCCTGATCGGGGACGCGATCAAGATCGTCGTGGCCGCCGGCCTGCTGCCGCTGACCTGGAAGCTGGTCTCGGGGCGCACCGAAGACTGACCCGCGCTCGGCGAAGGGCCCGCCGTTGCGACGGCGGGCCCTTCGCCGTCCGAAGCACACGGCGCGAGTGGCCCGTTCGCGACGGATCACCGATCCTGTCGGCCCCGGCGGCTAATGTGTCGCTGTGCCCGCCCGAACCGATTTCCCCGGCGTCCTCGAACTCCTTACCCACGCAGTGGAGTCCGTGGGCGGTGCCGAACGCCCAGGGCAGGTCGAGATGGCCCAGGCCGTCGGCCGCGCCATCCGCACCGGCGAGCACCTAGCCGTGCAGGCGGGCACCGGCACCGGCAAGTCCTTGGCCTACCTCGTCCCCGCGATCCGCCACGCCGTCGAGAAAGAGGCCACCGTCGTCGTCTCGACGGCGACGATCGCGCTGCAGCGCCAGCTCGTCGACCGCGACCTCCCGCGCCTGGCGAAGGCATTGAAGAAGCCCCTCGGGCGCGAACCGACCTTCGCGATCCTCAAGGGCCGCCGCAACTACATGTGCCTGCACCGCCTCGACTCCGGCGCGCCCGACGAGCCGGAGGACGCCCAGCTCTTCGACCCGTTCGCGGTGTCGCGGCTGGGCAAGGAGGTCACGCGGCTGAGGGAGTGGGCGTCGGACACCGAAACCGGCGACCGCGACGAGCTCGTCCCCGGCGTCACCGACCAGGCGTGGCGCCAGGTGTCGGTGACGGCGAAGGAATGTCTCGGCGCTTCGCGCTGTCCGATCGGCACGGACTGCTTCGCCGAGAAGGCCCGCGCCGAGGCCGGCCGCGCCGACATCATCGTCACCAACCACGCGCTGCTGGCGATCGACGCCCTGCAGGGCTACCAGGTCCTGCCGGACCACGACGTGGTGATCATCGACGAGGCGCACGACCTGGTCGACCGCGTCACCTCGGTCGCCACCGGCGAGCTGACCAGCGCGATGTGCGCGTCGGCCGCGCGCCGCTGCGGCAAGCTGATCGACGCCGACGTCGCCGACGGCCTCCTGGAGGCGGGTGACGGGCTGGCGCTGATCGTCGACGACCTGCCCGCGGGCCGGATGGACGAGCTGCCCCGGCCGCTGAAGGGCGCGATCCCGGCGGTCCGCGACGCCGCGCACGCGTGCATCACCGCGCTGGGCTCCGACCGCAAGGAGGACGTCGAAGGGGCGACCGCGCGCAAGCTGGCGCGTTCACTGCTCGACGAGGTGCACGACACCGCGGTGCGGCTCCTGGAAGCGTTCGACGACGACCAGGCGCACCAGCGCGACGTCGTCTGGCTCTCCGGCGACAAGTACGCGTCGAACCCGCGGCCGCCGGCGCTGAAGGTGGCGCCGCTCGGCGTGGCCGGGCTGCTGCGCGAGCGCGTCTTCAACCTGCACACGACGATCCTGACGTCGGCGACGCTGACCCTGGGCGGCACGTTCGACACCATGGCGCGCCAGTGGGGCCTCCCGCCGGGCGCGGCCCGCGTCGAGCAGGCGCCCGGGGCGGCCACCGAGAAGGAAGCGCCGTCGGACACCTCCGGGCCGAAGTGGACCGGCCTGGACGTCGGCTCGCCGTTCGACCACAAGCGCAACGGCATCCTCTACCTGGCCAAGCACCTGCCGCCGCCGGGCCGCGACGGCATCGCTTCGTCCACAATGGACGAGCTGGCCGAGCTGATCGAGGCGGCGGGCGGGCGCACGCTCGGGCTGTTCTCCTCGATGCGCGCGGCCAAGCAGGCGGCCGAAGAGATGCGCGAGCGCCTCGACTTCCCGATCCTCTGCCAGGGCGAGGACGCGACTTCCCTGCTGGTCCAGAAGTTCTCCGAGGACGTCCGCACGTGCTTGTTCGGCACGCTGAGCCTGTGGCAGGGCGTGGACGTGCCCGGGCCGTCGCTGCAGCTCGTGGTCGTCGACCGGATCCCGTTCCCGCGCCCGGACGACCCGGTGTCCTCGGCACGGCAACGCGCGGTGGAAGCCCGCGGCGGCAACGGGTTCCTCACGGTCGCGGCCACGCACGCGGCGCTGCTGCTCGCGCAGGGCACCGGGCGGCTGCACCGCTCGGTCACCGACCGCGGGGTGGTCGCGGTGCTGGATTCGCGGCTGGCGAACGCCCGCTACGGCGGATTCCTCCGTGCTTCGCTGCCGCCGTTCTGGCCCACGATGGACCCGAAGGTGGCGCGCGACGCGTTGCGCCGGCTGGACGCAGCCGCGCCCGCGTGACGCGGTCCACGGCCGCGCCCGGTACGGTGAACCCACCGACGCAGCAAGGGAGCACCGGTTGACCCAGGATTCGTCCAGCGCACAGTCCCGGACCGTCAGTGTCGACGACACCGGCGTGCGGCGGCGGCTCGCGGACGGCAGCGAAGAGGCCGTCACGTGGGCCGGCCTGTCGTCGGTGATGGTCCGCGTCATCCCCGACGGCCCCTGGAACGAAGACGTCTTCTTCATGCTGGTGGGCACCGACGGCAAGGGCACGGCGGTGCCGAGCGGCGACCCGGCGGCCGACGCGCTGATCGAGCGTCTGCAGGCCCTGCCGGGGTTCGACAACGAGAAGTTCATCGAGGCCATGACGACCGACGCCGACCAGGCCTACGTCGTCTGGGAATCCAGCGAGAACTAGGCGGTCGGGAACTCCTCCGTCACCGGAATCCCCTTCTTGAGCGTCCGGCTCACGGTGCACAGCCGCTCGATCGCGCGGTCCACGGCGCCGGCCAGCGCTTCCCGCTGATCCGCACCCAAAGTCGACACGTCGACATCGAACGCGACGTGCACGGCGTCCAGCTCCGAAGCGCCTTCACGGCGATCGGCGCTGACGGTCACGCGGAACTTCGCGTCTTCCCCGACCCGCCGCGTGATCAGCTCTTCGGCCGTCACCGCGCTGCAGCCCGCGGCCGCGATCTGCAGCAGTTCCGCGGGTGAGAACGCCCCTTCGGCGCCGGTGCGGCCCAGCCGCACCTCGGCGCCGCGGTCGTTGCGGCCGACGAAGGAGTGCTGCCCGTCGCGCTGTACTTCCAGTCCCATGCCCGCTCCAACCGGCTCAGGAAGCCCCTTGTTCCGGCTCCCACTGCGCGAGAACCGTGATGGTGCCGGGGTCGACCTCGGTGAACCCGGCGTCCCGCACGGCGACGACGCGGTCGCGCCGCCACGCGCCCTCGGGGTCGTCGCCGGGGTGCAGTTCCTTCCACCGCGCGACGCTCGCCGCCCGCACCGCGGTCCGGTAACCCCTCGCGGCCCAAGCCGCGCGCTGCTCGTCGTCCAGCAGCGCGGCGAGGATCATCGTGGCGTGCCCGACCTGCGCGGCGGCCTTGCCGACGGTCATCGGCGCGTGTGGGTTGAGCAGGAGCAACGGGACGCCGTCGGGGATCGGGCCCGGCTCGTCCGGCGGCAGCTCGCTGCCGGAGATCTGCAGCCGCGAAACCTCTTTGGGCGCCTCGGCGACCCGCCCCGGCACCAGCGCCCGCGCCTCGGCGCCGTCGATCTCGACGGTGATGCCCGGCAGGTCCTGCACGGCCGCCCAGTGCGCGCCGCGCGCCCGCCGCGCGACCTTGCGGATCCGGTTGTCGAGCCACGCGTGCATCGGCTCGGCCCACTCGCCGCCGGGCGCCGAGCGCTCGTCGAGGCAGACCGCCAGCGCGGCGGCCGCGGCAGCCTCCAGCAGCGGCGTGCGGCCGGGCGGCTCCGCGCGTTCGATGCGCAGGATGACCGGCATCGCCCGGACTTCCTCGGGAAGCTCGTCCGAGGTGTCCGAAGTGTCTTCGGCCGGGAGCCCCAGCCAGTAGGCGTAGCGGGCGCCCAGGGGGTCGAGAACGCTGCTCACGGACGCATCAGCTCGAGCCCGTCGGCGGCGTCGGCCGCCTCGACCTCGCCGCGGGTGAGGCCGAGCACGAACAGCACGGCGTCGAGGTACGGGTGCGACAGCGCGGTGTCGGCCACCTCGCGCAGCGCGGGCTTGGCATTGAACGCGACACCCATTCCGGCCGCCGAAAGCATGTCGATGTCGTTGGCGCCGTCCCCGACCGCGACGCACTGCTCGAGCGGGATGTCGTACTCGCCGGCGAAGCGGCGAAGCACCTTCGCCTTGCCCGCGCGATCGACGACGTCGCCGACGACCTTGCCGGTCAGCTTGCCGTCCACGATCTCGAGTTCGTTCGCCGCCGCGAAGTCCAGGCCCAGCTCTTCCACCAGGCCGCCGATGACCTGCGTGAACCCGCCGGACACCACGCCGGTCTTGAACCCCATCCGCTTGAGCGTGCGGATCGTCGTCCGGGCGCCCGGCGTCAGCTCGATCGACGCGGCGACCTCGTCGATCGCCGTGGCGGGCAGGCCCTCCAGCAGCGCGACCCGGCGTTCCAGCGACTCGGTGAAGTTGAGCTCGCCGCGCATGGCGGCTTCGGTGATCTCGCGGATCTCCGGTTCGACGCCGGCGTGCGCGCCCAACATCTCGATGACCTCGCCCTGGATGAGCGTCGAGTCGACGTCGAAGACGACCAGCCGCTTCGCCCGGCGCGTGATCCCGGCCCGTTCGACGGCGATGTCGACGCCCACCTCGACCGCCGCGTCGGCGAGCTCCGACCGCAGGGCGGCGTCGGCCTCGGGGGTGTCCTGGTCGACCGAGACGTACAGTTCCAGGCCGGTCACCGGGTAGTCGGCGACGCTGCGGATCGCGTCGATGTTGGCGCCGAGCGCCGCCAGCCGCCGCGCGACCTCCGAGAAGCCCCGGGCGGTGACCGGACGGCCGAGCACGACCAGCACGTGGGAGGAGTCGCGGCGGCCGAGCGCGAACGGGTCTTCCCCGATGGCCGAGCCGATCTTGACCTCGACCTGCATCCCGACGGACGCCATGGCCTGCTCGACGGACTCCTGCAGGCCCTCGGGGTCGCGGTACACGCCGGCGAGCACACCGAGCACGAGCTGGCCGCGGATGACGACCTGCTCGACATCGAGCACGTCGACGTCGTGGCGGGTCAGCACGGCGAACAGCACGGACGAGACACCCGGCTTGTCGGGGCCGGTCGTCGTGATCAGGACGGGGGTCTGGGTCACTGGTCATCCCTCGTTCGGCAACGCTGCACGGTCAGTCTGCCGGTCCGGGCTCGGACATAAGTAGAGCGCGTGCCCGGCTTCACATAAGCCGGGCACGCGCTCTCACTCGTTCAGGGTGTTACTTGTCGCCCTGCTCGCTCGCGTTGTCCTGGGAGTGGTCTCCCGGGATCACCGCTTCGGTGAGCACCTGCGACGGCGCCGCGTGGCTGTTGACCTTCTGCTTCCCGAAGAAGCCGATCTCGCCCTCGTTGTGGATGCGCTCGATCATGTGCGGGTAGTGCAGCTCGAACGCGGGCCGCTCGGAGCGGATCCGGGGCAGCTCGGTGAAGTTGTGCCGCGGCGGCGGGCAGGAGGTCGCCCACTCGAGCGAGTTGCCGTAGCCCCACGGGTCGTCCACCGTGACGATCTCGCCGTACCGGTAGCTCTTGAAGACGTTCCAGAGGAACGGCAGCGTCGAGGCACCGAGGATGTACGCGCCGATCGTGGAGATCGTGTTCAGCGTGGTGAAGCCGTCACTGGTCAGGTAGTCCGCGTACCGGCGCGGCATACCCTCGGCACCCAGCCAGTGCTGGACGAGGAACGTGCCGTGGAAGCCGATGAACGTGGTCCAGAAGTGCCACTTGCCGAGCTTCTCGTCCATCATCCGGCCGGTGATCTTCGGGAACCAGAAGTAGATGCCGGCGAAGGTGGCGAACACGATCGTGCCGTAGAGCACGTAGTGGAAGTGCGCGACGACGAAGTAGCTGTCCGACACGTGGAAGTCGATCGCCGGCGCGGCCAGCATGATGCCGGTCAGGCCGCCGAAGAGGAACGTGACGATGAAGCCCATCGAGAAGATCATCGGCGTCTCGAAGGACAGCTGGCCCTTCCACATCGTGCCGATCCAGTTGAAGAACTTGATGCCGGTCGGGACGGCGATCAGGAACGTCATGAAGGAGAAGAACGGCAGCAGCACGGCGCCGGTGGCGTACATGTGGTGCGCCCACACCGCGACCGACAGGGCCGCGATCGCCAGCGTCGCCCAGACCAGGCTCTTGTAGCCGAACAGCGGCTTGCGGCTGAAGACCGGGAAGATCTCCGAGACGATGCCGAAGAACGGGAGCGCGACGATGTAGACCTCTGGATGGCCGAAGAACCAGAACAGGTGCTGCCAGAGGATCACGCCGCCGTTTTCGGGGTCGAACACGTGCGCCCCGAGGTGCCGGTCCGCCAGCAGGCCCATCAGGGCCGCGGTCAGGATCGGGAAGGCCAGCAGGATCAGGATCGACGTCACCAGGATGTTCCAGGTGAAGATCGGCATCCGGTACATCGTCATGCCGGGCGCGCGGAGGCAGACCACGGTGGTGACCATGTTGACCGCGCCGAGGATGGTGCCGAGACCGGAGACCACCAGGCCGGAGATCCACAGGTCCGCGCCGACGCCCGGCGAGTGGATCGCGTCCGACAGCGGGGTGTAGGCGAACCAGCCGAAGTCGGCGGCGCCACCCGGGGTCAGGAAGCCGGACAGCACGATCAGGCCGCCGAAGAGGTACAGCCAGTACGAGAACGCGTTCAGCCGCGGGAACGCGACGTCCGGCGAGCCGATCTGCAGCGGGAGCACGAAGTTCGCGAAACCGAAGAGGATCGGGGTCGCGTACAGCAGCAGCATCACCGTGCCGTGCATGGTGAACAGCTGGTTGTACTGCTCCTGGGACAGGAACTGCTGCCCCGGGCGCGCCAGCTCGGTGCGGATGAGCATGGCCATCGCGCCGCCCGCCATGAAGAAGGCGAACGACGTGACCAGGTACATGATCCCGATCTGCTTGTGGTCCGTCGTGCGGAACAACCGCAGCAGGTACGAACCCTTGACCGACTCGCGCGCGGGATACGGGCGCGTCGCGATCGGCTTGGGGGCTACGGCCGTCACTCCTGCCTCCAACACTGAAACCTTGTGGTGGTCATCGTCCGGCCGCCGGGCGCGGGCGGGGCCTGCGTTCCGGCGGTCATGGGGATCGTAGCCCTCGCTACCGACAGTCGCGCGCACCGGCTGGCAAGATCGGGCCGTGGCCGACGAATACACGCGGGCGGCGGTTCGCGCGGCACTGACCGTGACCTCCCGGCTCGGCCTGCGCGCGCACGAGCCCGAGGTGCTCCACGAACGCTCGAACGTGCTGGTGAGGCTGGGTCCGCTGGTCGCGCGGGTGCCCGGGACGACCCGGCTGGCGCGGCCCGGGCCGGCCTGGCAGGAACGGGACGTCGCGCTCTCCCGGTTCCTCACCGACCGTGGTGTGCTCGTCGTCTCACCGGCCGCCGATCCCCCGGCCGGACCCCATTTCGCCGACGGCCTGCCGGTCACGCTCTGGCACCAC
Organism: Amycolatopsis sp. MEPSY49; assembly: GCF_051337345.1. Taxonomy (NCBI): domain Bacteria; kingdom Bacillati; phylum Actinomycetota; class Actinomycetes; order Pseudonocardiales; family Pseudonocardiaceae; genus Amycolatopsis; species Amycolatopsis sp. MEPSY49. Next base: position 66,893 of record NZ_JBDLYJ010000010.1, read on the forward strand.
ACGCCGCACGATCCGGACCACCGGTACGCACCGGACGTCGTCGCGCGCTCGCTCGCCGAGGTGCACGCGGCGCTGCGCGAGTACCCCGGCGAACTGCCCCGGCGCGGCCCGCTGGAGGACCTCGAACGCGTCTTCGCCCGGCACGACCTGGACCCCCGGTTGCCCGCCGAGGCGGCCCGGCTCGCGGCGGCGCTGCCGGACGCCGCCGCGCAGCCGCTGCACGGCGACGCGCACCCCGGCAACCTGATCGCCACCCCGGCCGGCCCGTGCTGGCTGGACTTCGAAGACACCTGGCGCGGTCCGCCGGCCTGGGACCTCGCCATCCTCGCCCGCCAAGGCGGCCCGGAGTACCTCGCCGCGTACCCGGGTGAGGTGGACGAAGACGCGCTCCGCTTCTTCACGCGGCTGCGGGAGCTCTATGCCGTGGTGTGGCGCTTCATGATCGCTCGGCGGTTCCCCCACCGGCTGCCCGAAGCCCGCTCCGCGCTTTCCGCCTACTTCTCGTGAGGCGCCGGGTACCAGGACAGGATCGCCTCGACCACACCCGCCGGGGCCTCCAGCGGGGTCAGGTGCCCGGCACCCGGCAGCACCACGAGCGTCGCGCCGTCCAGCACCTCGACCATGGCGCTCGCCGCCGCCACCGGGGTGATCGGGTCCTCTTCGCCGACGATGACCAGCGCGGGAACGCCCGACTCGCGCAGCAGCTCGACCGAATCCGGCCGCGCCCGCAGCGCGAGCGCCGTCCACGAGATCCCGGCCGGCGGCTGCGATTCGATGATCTCCCGGACGGTCTCCACGACGTCGGGCCGCGTCGTGCGGGTCGATTCGGCCAGCAGGTTCGGCAGGTTGGCCTCGGCGAGCCAGCCCTCGATGCCTTCGTCGTCGACGCGCTTCGCGACGTCCAGCCGGCTCTGCGCGGCCTCCGGTGTGTCGGGCGTGGCCTTGGTGTCGATGAGCACGAGCCCGCCGACCCGCTCGGGCGCCAGCCGCAGCACGGCCATCGCGAGGTAGCCACCCATCGAGCAGCCGCCGAGCACCACGCGGTCCAGGTCCAGGCGGTCCAGCAGGGCGACGACGTCGCGCGCGGCGTCCTCGAGACTCGGGTCGCGGCCGGACTCCGGCAGCGGCGAGCGGCCGAGCCCGCGCTGGTCCGGTGTGATCACCCGAAGGTGTGAAGCGAGGGGCTCGCGCACCGCGTTCCACATGCGGGCGTCCAGGGGAAAGGCGTGGAGGAGGACCAGCGGCAGTTCGGTCATGCGGGCCATTTTGTCGGACCCCCGCGCTAGCTTCGCCGATGTGTTCACCGACATCGAAACCGACCGGCTGCTGCTGCGTCCGCTCCACGAGGCGGACCGGCAGGCGATGGTCGACATCCACACCGACCCGCGCACCAACCGCTTCAACCCCGACCCGCCCGACGTCCCGCGCGCGTCGGCGATGTTCTCGGACTGGCTCGCGCACTGGTCCGAGCACGGCTTCGGCTACCCCGCGGTGCTCGAACGCGGGGGCACCGAGGTGCTCGGCATGTGCGGGGTGCGGCTGCGGGAGTTCCACGGCGAGAAGGTGCTGAACCTCGGCTACCGGTTCCGGCCGTCGGCGTGGGGCAAGGGGTACGCGGTGGAGGCCGGGCTGGCGGTCCTGGAGTGGTGCGCCCGGGACCTGCCGTCGCTGCCGGTGCTGGCGAGCGTCAGCGTCGAGAACAAGCCGTCGCTGCGGGTGGCGGAGCGGCTCGGCTTCACCGAGTACACGGAGGAGATGTACGACGGCGCGTTCTCGCGCCACTACCGGCGCTGAGCCGGGCGGTGTTTGACAACTCCAGAGCGTTCAGCGGCGGCGGTTCGGCCGGCGCCGGGCCCGGGCGTCCCAGCAGGCCCGGTGCCAGTGCCGCCGGTCGGCGACGGAGCCGGTGTCGTCGGCGGGCCAGACGACGAGGTGCGGCGTGCCGGGCCGGATCTCGTGGTCGCAGCCGGGGCACCGGTAGGTCTTGCCGGCCTGCGAGCCGGGCACGGTCCGCACGAGCCAGTCCCCGTCGGATCCGGATTCGGCACGCGCCCACCCGGTGGCGGCACCGAGCTCGCGTTCGGGCGGCCCACCGTCCGAGCGGCGGCCGGGACGGTTCCGTCGAGGCACGCGGCCAACGGTAAACGGCGGCGGGCAGGGCCGACTGCTCAGGCCCGCGCGGTGCCGGCCGACCGGGTCGGGTGCCCCCGGCCGCCCGGTCCGCCACCCGGCGCTCCTGCGCGAGGACTCGAACCGAGCGGGCCGCCATCCGCGCGGCCTCCCGCAACCGTGCCGGATCCGACTTGTGGCCGCATTTCCGCGCCGGTCCTGGCACGGCATCCCCTGCCCGGCACTCCGCACCGCACGAGGCACCACCTCACCGCTCACCCACCCCTCGTGGCCTCGCCCCCGCGTCCGAGGTCTCAAGCCGCCCGGTCCGTCACCGCCCGGCCGGCCCCCAACCGGCGCACGATCCCCGCGTGGCCCAGCCCGTCCCACCCGAGCCGGGCCAGCGTCCGCCCGGTCCGCCGGAAGTCCTCCCCGCCGAGCACGGACATGATCGTGATCGCGGCGTCCACCATCGGCGTCGCCACCCCGGCGCACCGCGCGAGCGCCTGCAGCGGCACCAGCGTCGAGCGGATGTCCTCGGTCAGGAACCGGTGGTCGAGGCTGGTCGGCGCGGCGATCGTCCGGTACGGCTCCACCGTCCGCAACGCGTCCAGCAGCGTTGTGGCCGGGCACCCGTAGTACCGGTCGAGCACCTCGGTCATCGGCATCAACCGCGCGCCGTAGGCCCGCGCGACGAGCGCGAACTCCGCTTCGGTCCGCTCCAGCAACGCGACCGTCCGCGCCGAAACGCCTTCGACGTAGAAGAGCAGGTCCTCCGCGCGGTCGATGGTGCCGAGGTTGGCGAGCGCGATCGGCACGTGCGCGACCGCGCCGAAGTCGTGCAGCCCGCGTTCGACGGGGTTGCGCGCGACCTCCAGCATCGGGAACCACTCGCGCAGCAGCCCGGCGTGCCGTCCGACGGCGGCCGGCGTGCTGCCCGAAATCAGGTTCCAGCCCTTGGCGCCCAGCACCGTCACGCCGTCGGTACCGGACGGCCGGGCGGCGAACAGCGCGTCGGTCTCCACGACGTCGACGTCCGGTGCCCCGGCGGCGGCGAGCGCGTGCGCGAATTCGACGCTTCCGCAGAGCTTGCTGGAGAACAGCACCACGAGTTGTCCTGCACGCAGGTGCGGCGCGAGCCGGACGGCGACCTCCGGGTAGGCGGTGGTCACGGTGGCGACCAGCACCACGGCCCGCCCGGCCAGCGTGGCGGGGTCGTCGGTCACCTCCCGCAGCGGGAACCGCCCGCCGAGCACCCCGCTCGCGACGATCTCCCGCCGGCGCGCGATCTCCGCCACCGCCTCGAGGTCGCGCGTGCAGAGGTGCACCGCCAGTCCCCGCGAGGCGAGGTACGCCGCGACGGCCCGTCCCTCGCCCCCGGCCCCGACGACCCCGATCCCGTCCAGCCCGCCCATTCCGCCCACTCCCGTCACTCGGGTACGCAGTGGACAGGTCGGGGCACCGCCCGGGAAAGTTCCCGCGGGCGCACGTTCCCGGAAACCGGACCCGTCAGCCTTGGGCGAGAGCGAGCGGAACCAGCTGTTCGGCGGTGGTGAGCGACCCGTGCTGTCCGATCAGCGACGTCTCGACGGCCTCGGCGAGCCCCCGCACCATCCCGAACCGGTCGCGGGCGGCCGCGACGACGTCGCCGATGCGCGGCAGCACCCGATCGCTGACCGTGTGCCCGAACCACCCCTCGGCGACGGCCTCCTCCCGCGAGCGCACCCAAGCGCGGTCGCCCAGCACCTCCCGCCAGGCCGCGAGGACGTCCGCGGCCGCGCCCGGTTCGGTGTAGACGTGCCGGGCCCGCACCTCGCCCCCGAACGTCCGGACACCGTCCAGGAGCTCCGGCGCGTCTTCGAGGTCGAGCTTGTCATCGACGGTCACCATCCCGTGGTCGGCCACGACGGCGAGCAGCGCGCCGGCCGGCAGACCGTCCACAAGGGACTCGACGAGCCGGTCGATCTGCCGCAGCTGCATCCGCCACGCGGTCGAGCCGGGGCCGTACACGTGGCCGAGGAGGTCGAGTTCGCTGTGGTAGGCGTAGCAGAACGCGCGCCCGTCGAGCACGGACAACGTCCGCGCGGCGAGGTCGCCGAGGGCGTGCACCCCGGCGTACTGCGCTCCGCCCTGGGTGGCCAGGGTCAACGCCGTGTCGCGGAACTTGGCGGAGGAAACGACGGCCGCGTCGATGCCGGCCGAAGCGGCCCGCTCGAACGTCGTCGGCAGCGGCTGCACTTCCCGGGGCGGGAGGGCGCCACGGAGATCACTGCCGTCCTCGTGGCTGCACCAGCGCAACGCGTTGAGCACGCCGGTGCCGGGCATCTCGAAGGTGTAGCCGACCATGCCGTGCTCACCGGAGGCGAGCCCGGTCCCGATCGCGGCCACCCCCGCGGCGGTCGTGGACGGGAACCCGACGCGCAACGACTCTTGGACGAGCTCGGTCAGCACCGGCGCGTCGGCGGCGTGCTCGGCGAGCAGCTCCCGGCCGAGCCCATCGACGAGCAGCACGCCGGCACTGCGCGCCTCCGGCAGGGCGAGGGTGTTCCCGCAGCCGGGCACCCCGAGCGCGGCGAGCAGGGAAGGGACGACCTGGCCGAGATGCGGGACATCGGCAAGCGAAGGCGGCTGCACGCGCCCAGCTTCCCACCGGAAGGGCCCCACGGCCGAGCGGCGGCGCCGGGCCACCGCTCAACGGTTCGAGGAGCCCTCCCAGCGGCTGAAGTCCCGGACGCAACCACTCGGCACTCCGCCGCTTCCCGGCCCAGCGCGGGACGCCACCGTTCGGCATTTCGCTCGCTCCCCGGCCGGGCGCGGGACGCCACCGCACGGCACTTCCGCCGCTCCTCGCCTGGGGCAGAGGCCCGGATGCCACCACTCGGCTCGCTCCCCAGCCGGACGCGGAGGCCACCGCTCGACACTCCGCCAATCCCCGCCCAGCGTGCGGCACCACTGCCCGGCATCCTCTCCCTGGCCCGGCGAGGGACGCCGCAGCCCGGCATCTCCACCACCCCTCGCCTGGGGCGCGAAGGCCCGGATGCCACCACTCGGCTCGCTCCCCGGCCGGGCGCTGAGGTCCCGCTCGCCGCAGTCCGGCGATCCGGCGGCCGCAAACGACCCAACTCCCACGCGAGAGCCGCAATCCGGCGCCCCCGCAAGCCCACGCGACGCAACCCCGGTCCGTCGCGGAGCCCCGGGCTGTCCCACCCACCCGTTTCCGGCGATAATCGCCGCATGCCGACCTACGCCTACCGCTGCCGCGAGTGCACCGAGACCTTCGAGCTCCTGCGCCCGATGAGCGAATCCGGCGCGCCGGCGGCCTGCCCGGAGGGCCACGCCGACACCGTCAAGCTGCTCACCACGGTCGCCCTCACCGGGGCCGCGAGCGGACCCGCGGCCCCGGCCGGCGGCGGCTGCTGTGGCGGCGGCTGCTGCGGCTAGACCGCCTTCAGCGCCTGCTCCAGGTCGGCCCACAGATCCTCGACGTCCTCGAGTCCGGCGGAGAGCCGGATCAGCTGGTCGGACACGCCGGCGTCGTGCCGGTCGCCCTCGTCGACGATCCGGTGGCTGATCGACCCCGGGTGCTGGATCAGCGTGTCGACGCTGCCGAGGCTCACGGCCGGCGTGATCAGCCGGACCGCGCCGATCAGGGCGTGCGGGTCGCCGTCGACCTCGAACGCCACCAGCGGCCCGCCGATCCGCGGGTAGTGGACGGCCGTCACGGCCGGGTGGTCGCCGAGCCGCGTGGCCAGCGTCTCCGCGGTGACCGACGCCGCGTTGACGCGCAGCGGCAGCGTGGAAAGCCCGCGCAGCAACAGGTATCCGGCGAGCGGGTGCAGCACGCCGCCGGTGGCGAAGCGGATCTGCCGCAGCCGCGCGGCTTCCGCGGCATCACACGCGACGATCCCGCCCATCACGTCGCCGTGGCCGCCGAGGAACTTGGTCGCGCTGTGCAGCACGATCCGCGCCCCGTGACGGCCCGGGCGCTGGAGCACCGGCGTGGCGAAAGTGTTGTCCACCAGCAAAGGCACGTCTCCGCATGCGACAGCCAGCGCGGCGATGTCGGCCTCGGCGAGGGTCGGGTTCGCCGGTGTCTCGACGAACACCAGCCCGGTGTCGGGCCGCAGCGCGGCGGCGACCCCGTCGGGCGCGGCCCAGGTGACCTCGGTCCCGAGCAGCCCGGACTCGAGCAGGTGGTCACTGCAGCCGTACAGCGGGCGCACCGCGACGACGTGCCGTTTTCCTTGCGCCACCGCGGAAAGCAGGCAGGCCGAGACGGCGGCCATGCCGCTGGCGAACGCGACGCCGTGCTCGAAGCCTTCCAGCTCGGCGAGGGCCCGCTCGAACCGCTCGACGGTCGGGTTGCCCACCCGGCCGTAGATCGGCGGCCCGTCGAGCTCGCCGCCGGCGGCGAAGGCGTCGATCCGGGCGGCTTCGGCGGCACTGTCACGGGACGGGTACGTCGTGGACAGGTCCAGCGGCGCGGCGTGCACGCCGAGGTCCGTGAGGTCGTCACGGCCGGCGTGGACGGCGCGGGTGCGCAGCGAGGAAGTCATACGGGCATCGTCGAGCTTTCACCGGAGCCGGGGCAACAGTCTCGGATATCATTCGGCGATGCCCGATTCCGTCGAACTGAGTCCGGTCGACCTCGAGATTCTGCGCCTGCTCCAGAACGATGCCCGGATCACCAACAAGGACCTGGCGGCCGCGGTCGGCATCGCGCCGTCGACGTGCCTGGACCGCGTGGCCCGGCTGCGGGACACCGGCGTGATCACCGGCCAGCACGCTTCGGTCGACGCGGCGAAGCTGGGCCGTCCACTGGAGGCGTTCCTCTTCGTCCAGGTTCGCCCGCACCGGCGGCCGCTGGTCGACCCGTTCGTCGAGCACCTGCTGTCCCTGCCCGAGGTGCGCGCGGTCTACCACCTGACCGGGCCGGATGACTTCCTCGCGCACGTCGCGACCAGCTCCGCCGGCGAGCTGCAGCGCCTGGTCCTCGACGAGCTGACCGCGCGTGACGAGGTCGCTCGCGTGCACACGAACCTCGTCTTCCAGCACTGGAGCGGCGGCCCGCTGCTCCCGCCGGCCTGATCTCAGAACGTCGAGAGCCAGCGGCGGGTCTCGCGCGGCGACGTCAACCGGACGACCGAGGGGCCCGGCGACGACGCCGCCCACGCCCGGATGGTCGCCCGCTTCCGCGCGAACGACCGGAAGTGCCAGCGGATGATCGAGTCCGCGGAGATCATCTGGCGGAACGACTCGACGTTGCCGTTGCAGATCCGCTCCCTGGTCACCGAGCGCACGGCCGTCCGGCGCAGCAGGCGGCCCAGCGAAAGCCAGCGCGGGTAGTCGAGTCCCACGAGCAGCTGCGTGCGGGGCAGGACGACGTCCTGCCACTTGCCGTACGCGGCGTCGAGGACCCAGCGCTCCCCCGCGCACACCTCGGCGACGCGGCGGCGCTGCTCGTCGTCCGGGACCGCGACCCAGCCCGGCTCCCAGGTGAGGTCGTCGGCCGGGATGTAAGGCAGGCCGGCGCGCTCGGCGATCCGGGCCGCGAGCGTCGACTTGCCCGAGCCGGTCACGCCGTAGACGACGATGCGCTCAGGCCTCGAGGTCACGGGCGGGCTCCCGCGGTCCGCGGTAGGGCAGCGTCTGGCTGTAGACGACGTTCGTGGTCGTGCCGCCGAACTGGGCCAGCTCGTCCATCGTGTGCTCGAGGTGGGCCATCGAGGCCGCGGCGACCTTGAGCGTGTAGCAGTCGTCGCCGGTGGTGCGCAGGCACTCGAGGATCTCGAAGCGCTCGCCGAGCAGCTTGTGCAGTGCCTCGTGCCGGCTGCCGGGGTACTTGAGCCGGACGACGGCGAGCACCGGGTAGCCGACCTTCCCGAGGTCGATGTCGGCGCGGTAGCCGGTGATCACACCCGTCGCTTCGAGCCGCCGGAGCCGTTCGGTGGTGGCCGACGCGCTGAGGTTCACCCGGCGGCCCAGCTCGGTGAGCGGCAGCCGGGCGTCCCGCTGCAGCTCGACCAGGATGGCCCAGTCCGTCTGATCGAGACTCTCGGTCATCGGCCGAATCTACCGCGAGATCCACGGCCGAAGCCGCCGAACGCCGTGATCATTCCCTTCCGATCACGGCTTCGACCTCGATAGCCTTTCCCGGTGAAGATCGGCGTGAACGTCCCCAACTTCGGCCCCGGCACGGACCCCGGCGTGCTGCGCGCGTGGGCGCGGACGGTGGAAGGCCTCGGCTTCGACCTGCTGATGGTGTCCGACCACGTCGCGATCACGCCGGATGTCGCCGGCCAGTACCCGGCGCCGTTCTACGAGCCGTTCACGACGCTGTCGTGGCTCGCGGGCGTCACCGAGCGGGTGCGGCTCGGCACCACCGTGCTGGTCGTGCCGTACCGGCATCCCCTGCTGGTGGCCCGGATGGCGGCGAACCTCGACGCGCTCAGCGACGGCCGGCTGGTGCTCGGCGCCGGCATCGGCTGGGCGAAACAGGAGTTCGCCGCGCTCGGCGTGCCGTTCGAGCAGCGCGGGAAGCTCACCAGCGAGTACCTCCGGGCGATCCGCGTGGCCTGGGCCGATCACGACGACTACCGCGCCGGCCCGATCCCGCTGTGGCTGGGCGGGCACAGCGACGCCGGGCTGCGCCGCGCGATCGAGCTCGGCGACGCGTGGCACCCGCTGCGGATGACGATGGCCGGCTTCCGGGATGGCTTGGCGCGCTTGGAAACCCTGGCCGGCGACCGGCCGGTGCCGGCGTTCGCGCCGCGGATCCTGCTGCGGGTGACCGGAACGCCGGTGACCGGGCCGGACCGGCGCGCCGGGGAAGGAACGCTCGACCAGGTCGTCGACGACCTGGCGCAGTTGCGGGCGCTGGGCGCGGACACCGTCGTGCTCGACCCGTTCGATGCGGACCCCGCCGAGACCCTCCACCCGGAGGTCGCTTGGCGAGACCTCGCGGCGATCGCCGCGTCCTGGAAGGAGAACCGGTGAAGGACACCGAAGAAGCCCTGTTGCGCCGCGCGATCGAGCTCGCCCGCGAAGCCCGCGAGGAACACGGCAACCCGCCGTTCGGCTCGCTGCTGGCCGACGCCGACGGCAACGTCCTCGCCGAGGACCGCAACACGTCGTTGACCGACAACGACATCACGGCGCACCCGGAGCTGAAGCTCGCCCGCTGGGCGGCGCAGAACCTGGACCCGGAAACCGCGGCGGCGACCACGATGTTCACGAGCACGCAACCGTGCGGGATGTGCACGGGCGCGATCGAGCGGTCGGGGCTCGGCCGCGTCGTCTACGCGCTGTCGTCGGAGCAGTTCCTCACGCTGCGCCCGCCGGTGAAGTGGGGCTACCAGTCGGAAGGCCCGGCGCTGTTCGACGAGGCCCGCGTGCCGGTCGAGGGCTACTACAAGTGACGAGCTACGAGGTGCGCCCGGTGGCGCGCGTCGAGTCGCCGTTGACCGACCGCGCGGCGGCTCCGCGACAGGCCGACGAGGGCGCCCCACCGGCCCGGGTGGTGTTCGCCCCGGAGTACCACCCGGCGGCGGCCGACCTCCAGCCGGGCGACCGCCTGGTCCTGCTGACGTGGCTGCACGAAGCCGATCGTGAGGTCCAGGCAGTGCACCCGCGCAGCGACCCGGACCGCCCGCGCGAGGGGGTGTTCTCGACGCGCTCCCCGGACCGCCCGAACCCGATCGGCCTCCACACGGTGACGGTGACGGCCGCGGAGAACGGCGTGCTGACGGTGACAGGCCTGGAGGCGATCGACGGCACGCCGGTCCTGGACGTGAAGCCGGTCCTGGGCGAAGTGGCCGAGCGCTGACCCGGTCGATCACGATCGGGGCACCGGGGTGACGACCGCCGGTTTCCACCCGACCTCCTTCGGGCGATCGGCGCGAGCCCGAGCGCCGAACGGAGGAACGACGATGACCGACGCGCTCGAACCCGCACTGCCGGAAGCGTGGCCGCCGCCGCCCGTGCGGACCAGGACGAACCCTGGCACCTCGTGCTGGCGGCCGCCGCGGGCGCGGCCTTGGTCGGCGCCCTGTGGGTGGGTCTGGACCTGGCAGATTCCGGCGCACCCATCAGCCCGCCCGGCACGTCCGGGAAGGCGTTCGACCTCCGGGGCACGTTCACGCTGTACAGCGGCGGGTACGGCTACAGCACCTGCGGCGGCTCCGGCGGCTACTCGGACATCACCACCGGAACCACGGTCACCGTCTACAACGCCGCGGGAACCGTGCTGTCCCAAGGTGCGCTCGGCACCGGGCGCCCGGACGGCGCCGCAGCTGTGTGTTCTCCCTCGCCGCGCCGAACGTCCCGGCGGGCGAGAAGTTCTACCTCGTCGAGGTGTCCCACCGGGGCCGGATCATGGTGCAGCCCGAGGACGCACGGAACGGCAACGTCGCCCTCAGCCTGGGGCACTGATCAGTAGTCCTTGAAGCCCTTCCCGGTCTTCCGGCCCAGCCGCCCGGCGGTCACCAGGTGCTCCAGCAGCGGGGCCGGCGCGAAGCCCTCCTCGCGGAACTCGTTGTACAGCGTCCGCTGGATCGCCAGTGAAACGTCCAGCCCGACGACGTCCAGCAGCTCGAACGGGCCCATCGGCAGGCCGCAGCCCACCTTCATGGCCGTGTCGATGTCGTCCGCGCCCGCGTAGTGGGCCTCCAGCATCTTCACCGCGTCGTTCAGGTACGGGAACAGCAGCGCGTTGACGATGAAGCCCGCGCGGTCTCCACAGTGGACCGCGTGCTTGCCCACCGCCGCGCAGACCGCGCTCGCCGTCGCCACGACGTCCGGGGCCGTCGCGATCGTCGAGACCACCTCGACCAGCTTCATCACCGGCGCCGGGTTGAAGAAGTGGAGGCCGAGCACGTCGGCGGGCCGGGACGTCGCCGCCGCGCACTCGATCACCGGCAGCGAGGACGTCGTCGTCGCCAGGACCGCGCCCGGCCGGACGACCTCGTCGAGCGCCGCGAACACCGCCTGCTTCACCGAAAGCTCTTCGGCCACCGCCTCGACGACCAGGTCGACGTCGGCCAGCGCCTCGAAGTCGGTGACCGGGGTGATCCGCGCCAAGGCCGAAGCAGCGTCCTCTTCGGACAGCTTTCCGCGGACCACCGCCTTGTCGAGCGACTTCTTGACGCGTGCCACCGACGCTTGGGCCTTCTCCAGGCTCCGGGCGCGCAGCACGACGTCGAGGCCGCGCTTGGCGAACACCTCCGCGATGCCCGTGGCCATCGTTCCGGTGCCGACCACACCGACTCGCGACACCAGCCGCGGCGGCACCGAGTCCACAGTGGACACCACCGGGGACGCGACGACGTTGGGCGAATCCGGGGCGTCGTAGGTGTAGAAGCCGCGGCCGGTCTTGCGGCCGAGCAGGTTCGCCGTGATCATCTGCTTGAGCAGCGGCGCCGGCGCGTGCAGCCGGTTGCGGGACTGGTGGTACATCGTGTCGAGGATCTCGTAGGCGGTGTCCAGCCCGATCAGGTCGAGCAGCGCCAGCGGACCCATCGGGTAGCCGCAGCCGAAGCGCATCGCCGCGTCGAGGTCCTCGCGCGTCACGTAGCGCTGCTCGTACATCCGCACCGCGTGGTTGAGATAGCCGAACAGCAGCGCGTTCGCGATGAATCCGGCCCGGTCGCCGATCACCACCGGCACCTTGCCGAGCCGCTCGGCGAACGCGACCGCCTCGGTGACCACCTCCGGCTCGGTCACCACCGTCTTGACGATCTCGACGAGCTTCTGCACCGGCGCCGGGTTGAAGAAGTGCATCCCGACGACCTTGCCCGGCCGCGCGGTGTGCACGCCGATCTCGGTGATCGACAGCGACGACGTGTTGGACGCGAAGACGACCTCGGGCCGGGTGATCTTGTCCAGCTCGGCGAAGACGTCGGCCTTGAGCCCCAGGCTCTCCGGGATCGCCTCGATCACCAAGTCCACTTCGGACAGATCGGAGAGCGAGGTGCCGTACCGGATCCGGCCCAGCAGCGCATCGCGGCCGGCCGGGTCGAGCTTGCCGCCGGAGAGGGCGCGCTCGGTGGAGTGCTCCAGGTGCCCGCGGCCGCGGGCGACGCCGGCCTCGTCGAGCTCGACCGTCACGACGTCGAGCCCGCTGCGCGCGAGCACTTCGGCGATCCCGGCACCCATCGTGCCCAGGCCGACCACTCCGACCGTCGAGATGTCCCGCGCCATCGAGGCCTCCAGAGATGTTACTCGCTGGTAATTGGCCCCTGACTCTGCCACAGGCACCACCCGAAGCCCAGACGGAATCGAGTCAGTACCGCACAAGTCACCCGGTCGGCGACCCGGGATCACTCGCCGAAATTGCCGTCCACCAGCTCTTTCGCCTTGTCCAGCGCGGCGGCGGCCTGCGGGCCGCGCGCCCGCACGCGGATCCGGTCACCCTGACGGGCGCCGAGCGACATCAGCGCCAGCACGCTGTGCCCGTCGGCCTCCTGGTCGCCGAGCCGGACGGTGACCTCGGCCTCGAACGCGCTCAGCGCGCGCACCAGCACCGCGGCCGGGCGCGCGTGCAGCCCGACCTCGTTGCGCAGCACCAGCTCGATCTCGTCGCCCCCGGCGGCGGCGGGTTCGGCGGGTGCGAGGTCCTCGGGCAGCCCGGCCGCCGCGGCGGCCTCCGCCACCGCCTTGCGGTCCCGGCCCGCCTGCGCCGCGACCGCCGCCGCGATCGCGCCTTCGACCAGCGGGCCGTCCGCGACGACGGCGGTCGACGGGTCGGCCAGTGATTCGACGGCGAGCTCGGCGGTCATCTGCGCGCTGCCGAGGTCGTAGAGCAGCACGACGCCGTCCCCGGAGTCGGCGCGCTGGGTGGCGGCGACGACCTCGTCGTAGTCCGTGCCGATCGAGCCGTCGGAGAGCCCGCCGGCGGGGAGGATGGTGACGTCCGGGGCCATCTGGACAGCCAGCTCGGCCAGGCCTTCCGCGAGCTTCGAGCTGTGCGAAACGAGCACGATGCCGACGCTCACCGGGCGGCCTCCGCGAACGCCCGCAGCAGCAGCGCCGACGACCGGGCGCCGGGGTCCAGGTGCCCGACCGCCCGCTCGCCGAGGTAGGACGCCCGGCCCTTGCGCGGCACCAGGTCCACTGTGGACTCCGCGCCGCGGTCGGCCGCGTCGGCCGCCGCGGTCAGCACCGCGGCGACGTCCCCGCCGTCCTCGGCCGCCTTCTCCGCCGCCGACACCGCCGGGATCAGGGCGTCGACCATGGTCGCGTCGCCGCCCACGGCCTTGCCCCGCGCCTGGACGCCTTCCAGCGCGGCGCGCAACGCGTCGAGCAGCGCCGGAACATCGAGATCTTCGGCGGTGCCGAGCTTGGCCGAGGCACGCAGGAACGCCGTGCCGTACAACGGTCCCGCGGCCCCGCCGACCTTGGAGATCAACGTCGTCGCGACGAGCTTCAGCACCCCGCCCGGTGTGTCCGGAACGGCGGAATCGAGCCCCGCGACGACGGCCGCGAACCCGCGGTTCATGTTCTCGCCGTGGTCGCCGTCGCCGATCGCGCGATCGAGGTCGATCAGCTCGGCGCGGTGCTCGGCGACCACGGCCGCGGCGGCGCGCACGGCGGCCGCGACCCCGTCGGCCTTGCAGGTCATCAGCGCCCCCACCGCAGCGCCGCGGTGTTGACCGGGGCGTCCCAGAGCTCGGTCAGCTCGTCGTCCAGTTTGAGCAACGTCAGACTCATCCCCTGCATCTCGAGGCTGGTGATGTACGGGCCGACCAGCCGGCGTTCGACCACGATCCCACGCTCGGCGAGCAAGCGCTCGGCGATGCCGTGGGCCAGGTAGAGCTCGACGAGCGGGGTGCCGCCCATCGAGTTCGTGAACAGCAGCACACGGTCACCGGAGGAGAACGGCAGGTCGGAGACCACCGCCTCGACCAGCCGGGCCACCAGGGCGTCGGCCGGTTCGAGCGGGATCCGCTCGCGGCCGGGCTCGCCGTGGATGCCGATGCCGAACTCGATCTCGCCGTCGCCGAGGTCGAAGCTGGGGGTGCCGGCGTGCGGCACGGTCGGCGCGGTCAGCGCGACGCCGATCGAGCGCACCTGGCCGATCACCTTCTGCGCCAGCGCGGTCACGGCGTCGAGCGAGTCGCCGCGCTCGGCGGCCGCGCCGGTGATCTTCTCCAGCAGCACCGTGCCGCCGACCCCGCGGCGGCCCGCGGTGTACGTCGAGTCCTTGACCGCGACGTCGTCGTCGATCACGACGCTGCGCACCTCGAGGCCGTCGGCGGCGGCCAGCTCGGCGGCCGTCTCGAAGTTCAGCACGTCGCCGGTGTAGTTCTTCACGATGAGCAGGGCGCCCGCGTCGCCGGTGGTCGCGGTGACGGCGGCCTGCACGGCGTCCGGCGTCGGCGAGGTGAACACCGCGCCGGGCACGGCGGCGGCGAGCATGCCGGGGCCGACGAACCCGCCGTGCAGCGGCTCGTGCCCGGACCCGCCGCCGGAGATCACGGCGACCTTGCCCGCGACCGGCGCGTCGGCGCGGACCACGACGTCGGGATCGGATTGGACGCGGAGGATGTCGGCGTGCGCGGCGGCGAGGCCCCGCAGCGACTCCGCGACGACGTTCGCCGGATCGTTGATGATCTTCTTCACGGCAGCCTCCGGCGCATCGGCGGGTGGGGTGCCCCCTTCCTACCTCGCCGCGCGGCCCGCCGCCAGATCAGGGTTTGGGCAGCTTTGTGACGACGTTCTTCGCGACGGTGACCGCTTTGCCGCACGGATCGTCGGCGTCCGGTTGGGCGGCGTAGCTCCGGTAGTCCACTTGGGCCAGTTCGACGTCGTCGCCCTGCCACGGCCGGTGCTGCCACTCGACCTGGCACTGCGACGAGCTCGCCGACCCCTTCTTCTGGTAGCCGGTGACCCCGCCGCCGAGGTCCACCTTGGCGTACCCGTCGCCTTCGAGCGGCGGGAGGCCGGGCAGGAACTCGACGGTGACGGTCGGGTCGGTGCCGTTGCTCTTCCAGTCGCAGGAGTGCAGGCCCGTGGGCGCGGCCTTCGGCGACGGCACGACGGGGGTCACGACCGCGGTGTCGGCCATCGTGCACGGGTCGGCCGTCAGCAGGGTGCCGGTGGGCGTCGAATACTTCTCCGGCCCGCTGTGCACCTTCTGGACCGCGGCTTCCATCACCGTCTGGCCGGGACGGCACGGGTCGCCGGGGTAGGTGACCGACAGCGTCAGGGCCAGGTCCGGGTTGAGCGCCGTCATCGCCGCGACCGTGCAGCTGGTCTCGTCGGTCTTGTTCACGCGCAGCGGCAGCCCGCCGACCTGGCCGGTCGTCTTGTCCGCGCGCGGCAGCAGGGTGCTGCCGATCTCGAACTCGAGCCGGATCTCCTTGCCGCCCGGGTCCTTCACCTTGTTGCTGCACCGGTCGAAGGCGATCGACGACGGCGACGGGTCCTCGTCGACCGTGCCGAGCCCCAGCGAGCCGAGGGCTTCCTTGGTCAGGAACTGGCACGGCTTGATCGTCCGCAGCACGTTCGCCGCCACGGCGGCGTCGGTGATCGGGCCGTCGGAGGTCTGGCCGGTGCCGGCCGCCGCGGGCACCGTCGTCCGCGCGAAGTTGGACTTGCCGAGGTCCTGCCCGCACGCGGTCAGCGGCAGTGCGAGGGCGGTGACCAGCAGGAACAGCTTCGGGAGACGGCGGCGTCGAGCGTCAGGGAGCACGCGGTGCACGGTAGCGGGAACTTCGCGCCCCTGTCCGGACAACCCGGCTATTCGGCCTTGGCCGCGGGTGTGTCGTCGGTCTCGGGCTCGGCCGGCACGACCAGCGGCCGGACCTTGGCCCAGATGACGAACAGCGCGGCCACGACCAGCATGCCGATGCCGGCCCAGAGGTTGATGTTGACGCCGGCGGCCTTGGCGATCTCCTCGTCGGAGGTGAAGCCGATGCCCATGACCGTCAGGATGATCCCGTACACGCCGATCAGCAGGGCGATGATCAGCCGGATGTCGAAGGCGCCGGCCTTGTGCGGCCGCGCTCCGGATTCGGTAGCCATTGCGGCCTCCTCAGAAGATCGCGTTGAGGGCGATGGTCAGGACGAGCACGATGCCCGCGAGCAGGCCCGGCCTGCGGTACCAGCCCGCGTTCTCGCCGGTGTCGTCGTGCTTGCGCGTTTCCTTCGGGGTCAGCGAGTAGACCAGCCCGACCAGCTCTTCGTCCGGCTTCGGCTTGGTGGCCAGCGACACCACGACGCTGACCACGATGTCGACGACGAACGCGGTCCCGGCGGCCACGAAGCTGGTGCCCTGGCCTTCGAGGCCGATCACGCCGCCCTGCGCGAGACCCCAGACGGTGATCGCCGACGCGGTACCGAGGAGCAGGCCGCTCCAGCCGGCGTGCGGGGTCATCCGCTTCCAGAACATGCCGAGGATGAAGGTCGCGAACAGCGGCGCGTTGAAGAACGAGAACAGGTCCTGCAGGTAGTTCAGGATGTTGCCGGAGTTCGACGCGATGAACGCCGTGCCGATCGCGAGGATCGTGCCGCCCGACGTCACGATGCGCCCGAGGCGGAGGTAGTAGCCGTCCGGCTTGTCCTTCTTGATGTAGGTCTGCCAGATGTCGTACGTGAAGACCGTGTTGAACGAGCTGAGGTTCGCGGCCATGCCGGCCATGAACGAGGCCAGCAGACCGGCGATCGCGATGCCGAGCATGCCGTTCGGCAGCAGGTCGCGCATCAGCAGCAGGAGCGCGTTGTTGAACGTGACGCCGCTCTCGGCCTTGCCGCCGTCGAGCAGGACCTGCTTGTCCTTGACGTACTCGGACACGCTCACCGCGGCGATCATGCCGGGGATGATCACGATGAACGGCACCAGCATCTTCGGGAAGGCGCCGATGATCGGCGTCCGGCGCGCCGCCGACATGCTCTTGGACGCCATCGCGCGCTGGACCTCGACGAAGTTCGTCGTCCAGTAGCCGAAGGACAGCACGAAGCCCAGACCGAACACGATGCCCAGGATCGAGAGGATGTTGTTGCCGAAGCCGGTCAGGTTGTCACCGGGCCACGAGTGCAGCTGCGCGGTGCCGCCCGGGCTGTTGGTCACCTTGTCGACCAGGCCCTGCCAGCCGCCGACCTTGACCAGGCCGATGATCGTCAGCGGCACCAGCGCGATGACGATCACGAAGAACTGCAGTACCTCGTTGTAGATCGCCGCGGAGAGGCCGCCGAGCGCGGTGTAGGAGAGCACGATCGCGGCGGCGACGATGATCGACACCCACAGCGGCCAGCCGAGCAGCAGGTTCACCACGCTGGCCAGCAGGAACAGGTTCGCGCCCGCGATCAGGATCTGGGCCGCGGCGAAGCTGACGCCGTTGAGCAGGTGCGCCGGCTTGCCGAAGCGCCGTCGCATGAACTCGGGGACGCTGCGGACCTTGGAGCCGTAGTAGAACGGCATCATCACGATGCCGAGGAACAGCATCGCCGGGATCGCGCCGATCCAGAAGTAGTGGACGGTCGGCAGGCCGTACTGGGCGCCGTTGGCCGACATGCCCATGACCTCGACCGCGCCGAGGTTCGCCGAGATGAACGCCAGGCCGGTGACCCAGGCGGGCAGCGACCGGCCGGACAGGAAGAAGTCGAGACTGCTGGACACCTGCCGGCGCGCCAGGTACCCGATGCCGAGCACGAGGGCGAAGTAGAACGCCAGCTCGATGTAGTCGATCGCGCTCGCGTCGAGTCGCAGGTTCGCATCGGCTAGGACGAGCACCCGACCCACCTCTTTCAAACTGGACAACAACCCACAGGAATCACCACTGTCCTGTCGGATCCGGACAGTACTGCATGGATTCAGGGTCGGCACGCTGACGTGTCCAAAATGGCCGGAGGGCGCGCCTCCCCGGCCATGACCTGGGGAAACGCGCCCTCTTTCGTGCGCCGCGGGAGCAGCGGTGGATCACCGGTCGGTCGGGACCCCGATCTCGCCCTCTTCGTCGATCAGCTTGGCGAGCACTTCGTCGGGCAGGTAGGTGCGGTGCGGGTAGCCCGGGCCCCACGAGTTGAGCAGCGGCACGGCGCCGAGCTCGTCGGCCCGCGGGTTGGCGAGCACGGAGTGCACGTCGTCGACCGACTTGGCCCAGCGGAAGGCCTTGATGCCCTGCTTGGCCTCGGGCGCGTACTTCTCGCGCGCCTCCCAGTCGTCGTTCTTGTACGAGTCGTCCCAGAGGACGTGCCCGGCTTCCTTGAGCACCTCGGCGGCGGCCCGGACCGACGTGCCGTTGTCGTCGCCGGGGTTGGTTTCGGGCCATTCGTCGCGCTTCTTGGCCGAGTCCCAGAGCCAGCGGGCGGCGTACTCGCTGCCGTTGAAGAGCGACATGCACCGCGACCAGCCGAAGCCGACGCAAGCGCCTTCCTTGCCCTGGTCGTAGAACGCGTACCAAGCGTCGGTGTCCGGCGTGCCGCCCGGTTCGAGGCAGACGCAGTGCCCGCCGCGGATCCGGCCGAGCTTCTTGACGCCGGCCTTGGCGATGAAGAACTCACCGGAGGTCTCGTCCTGCTCCGGGGTGTCGAAGGCGGAGTACCAGTTGACCCCGATGACGACGGGCGCCTGCGTCGGCCGGTCGTCATCGGAGAGCGCGGTGAGCGGATACCGTTCGACGTGCCGCCAGTCGTCCGGAATGAACCGGCCCAGCCGCGGGTCGGCCGGATCGGAACCGAGTGGGCGATAACGCATGACTTCCTCCTCCGTGCGGGCGAAAAGCGCGCACACCGGCCGGAAGAAGTGGCGCACACCGAGCTCGAAGGCGGACTGAACCATGGGCACGACAAAAAAAGACGGCCGAGCGCACCACCCTCCGGCCACGCCGGACGTACCGGCGGAACCCCTCGGAATAAGTGTGCCACCCGGGCGCGGAAAAGGATCCCGAACTCACCCGAACAGCGCATAAGGCCAGGTCAGAAAGGAGTCGCTCACTTCTCGCCGGCCTATCGGGTTAACGACTACCGGCCGCCGAGCGGCCACCACGGCCACAGATACCTGCCCAAGCATCAATTCGACAACTTTTTTTGCATCCACGCAGATGACCGATCATCGACCGGCTCACGCAGGGATCTTCTCCGCCGAATCCATCACCAGCTGGACAGAGGTCAGATACTTGTCGTAAAGATCGGGGAACGACTGCCGTGACAGCTGCTGAACGGGATAGGCGGAGCGAAAGTGGCCGCCCAGGTACGGGGAGAACTCCATTCGCCCGTTCGCACGATCATCCGGATCGACACACAGGCAGTAGAACGACGGAATTCGACGATAGATATAGTATTCGATCTTTCCATGGTAGCCGAGATTGGCGCATTCCCGGCGTTCGGCCATGATCGATCGGCGCGCACTTTCCATTTCCAGGCCGTAGTGCCGGTCACCCTGCTCACTGAGGTAGGCCATGCCGGGCTCGTAATCGGGGTCGAGGGCGTAGCACTTCAAAGTGACTCCCCGCTTCAGCATTTGACGCAGGGGATCCCGGAACTCGTCGGCACGCATGCCGGTGAAGTACTTGGCGAAGGAAGTGAGCCCGGTCCCGATTTCGATGATCTCGCTTTTGGCCTGCTGCATGAACTGCACCATCTCGCGCACCGGGGGCCGCCCGGCGGCGTGCACGAGGAACGGGGTGGCGATCCGGCCGACCAGGCGGAGCTCGTGCGTGGACAGCTCGTGGAGCCGCAACGGGCCGACGCCCTTGGCTTCGACTTCGAAGCCGGGCCCGACGAGAACTTCGGACAAGCCGGCCAGGTGTGACCGCACGACCTTGAGCAGGGTGTCGTCCATGAGGATCTGGCCCGGGCTGGCCAGCGCCTGGATGCGCGCACAGCGGTCGACCGCTTCGCCGAACAGTTCCTCGATGCCCTCGGGCCGGGAATAGCTGCTCAACTGGCCGAGCGTCAAGCCGCAGGACGATTTCAGATCCAGTTCGTAAGCCATCGCTTTGACGTTCAACGCGGCCTTGCACGCATCCACCGCGTTGACGAACGTGCAGAGGATTCCGTCACCGAACTTCTGCACGACCTTGCCACCGATGAGCCCGACGAGCCGCGCCGCGGCCGCCACGAAACGCAGTGCCGCCTCCGTGCCGATCTCGTGGCCGTGGATCACCTTCATGTCGACCGACCGGGAGAGATCGAAGAAACCGACCACCCTGATTTCGGACTCCGGCTGGATACGGGCGATCTCGCCGGTGATCTCGGCGACGATCTCCTTGGTGTCAATGATGATCGATGCCATCCGCGGGCCTCCGTACGAGCAGCAGGTGAGACCGGCTTCCCCCGGCTCGGCGGATCACCACACCCCCACCGTCGGCACGAGGTTCCCACCTCGATCGCCAGGGTCCTCCAGGGGCGCGAAATGGATCATGGCGCCTGATTCTACCGCAGCCGCGGTGGATTACCTGCTGACAAAAACAGGACCGGAACCGCCGAACGCGAGGGAACGGAAATCAGTCGCGCACGCGCCGGAAGCGCGGCACCGGCCCGTCGTCCGTCCGCACCGTCTCCGCGAACATCGCCTCCGGCCGCACCCACAGCCCGCGCTCCCCGTAAAGCGCCCGGTACACCACCAGCCGCTCCTCGGTCTCGCTGTGCCGGGCCACCCCGAGGACCTCGTACTCGCCGCCCTTGTAATGGACGTACCGACCCGGTTCCACCTCAGAACAGCCGGAACTCGTCGGACTCGATGCCGCGCAGCTCGTCGTAATCCAGCGTCAGGCAGCGGATTCCGCGGTCCTCCGCCAGCGTCCGGGCCTGGGGCTTGATGATCTGGGCCGCGAACACCCCCTGGACCGGCGCCAGCAGCGGGTCGCGGTTCAGCAGCTCCAGGTACCGCGTCAGCTGCTCGACCCCGTCGATTTCGCCGCGGCGCTTGATCTCCACCGCCACCGACTTGCCGTCCGCGTCGCGGGCCATGATGTCGACCGGGCCGATCGCCGTCGGGAACTCGCGGCGGACCAGCGTGTAGCCGTCGCCCAGGGTCTTGATGTGCTCGGCCAGCAGCTCCTGCAGGTGCGCCTCCACGCCGTCCTTCTGCAGGCCCGGCTCCGCGCCGAGCGCCTGCGAATAGTCGTGGAAGACCTCCTCGATCGAGATCACCAGCTTTTCGCCCTGCTTGTTCTCGACGATCCAGAGCTTGCCGTCCTCGATCAGCCAGCAGGGCGGGCTCATCCAGTTCAACGGCTTGTACGCACGGTCGTCGGAGTGGACCGACACCGAGCCGTCGGACTTCACGAGCAGCAGGCGGGTGGCCATCGGCAGGTGGGCGGTGAGCCGGCCGGCGTAGTCGACCTGGCACCGCGCGATCACGAGACGCACCCGAGGAGGGTAGGACAGGGTCGGTGATACTGGGCGCGTGGACCCCATTCAGCGTGTCGCGTCCCGCGAGGTGTACCGGAACAACTGGATGACCGTGCGCGAGGACGACATCCGCCGTCCCGACGGCTCGGCCGGCATCTACGGCGTGATCGACAAGCCGGACTACGCCCTCGTCATCGCCCAGGACGGCGACCGGTTCCGGCTGGTCGAGCAGTTCCGCTACCCCCTGGGCGAACGGCGCTGGGAGTTCCCGCAGGGCACCGCGCCCGACCTGGCCGACGTGCCGCCCGCCGAGCTCGCCGCCCGAGAGCTGCGGGAGGAGACCGGCCTGCGCGCCGCCGCGATGACCCCGCTCGGCAAGCTCGACGTCGCCGCCGGCATGAGCAGCCAGCGCGGCTGGGTGTTCCTCGCCACCGGCATCACCGAAGGCGAGCCCGAACGCGAGCTCGAGGAGCAGGACATGCGCAGCGCGTGGTTCTCCCGCGCGGACCTCGAGAAGATGATCCTGGCCGGCGAAATCACCGACGCGCAGTCGATCGCCGCGTGGGCGCAGCTCATGCTCTTCGAGCGGCACCGGCCTTGAGCATCCCCCGGATCACCAGGTGGTGGAACGGCTTGATCAGCGCGAAGTAGGCCGGCCCGACGCGGTTGTGGAAGTGCACGAGCGTGCCGAGCCGGAAGCCGCGGGGCACCGCTTCGACCGTCAGGTACCCGGTCAGGTGACTGTCGTCGACGCCCGCGACGAGGTAACGCTCCGGGTCGCCGGCCCGGACGGTGAAGAACGCGACCCGGTCGCCGGGCGCGAACCCGACGTCCTCGGGCCGGAGGCGGCCCGAACGCGGCACGGACGCGGTGTCCAGCCGCAGCGCCTTCGCGAGCAGGTACCGGACGCCGAACAGGGCCTTCACCCAGGCCGGAGACCAGCCGAACACGCCCGCGACGAATTCGCGCAGGCTGTTCTCGCTCTCGATCTCCTTGAACTCGACGTAGTCCGCGCCGTCGGCGAAAGGTTCGGTCATTTCCGTCTCCCCAGTACGAGTTCCAACGCGTTCTTGAGCTGCCGGCCTGGCAGCGGTGGCACGACCTGCCCGGCGCCGACGACGATCAGGTACAGCGCCCGCGCGAGGTCCGGGTCGCCGCTGACCTCGGTCAGGTAGGCGACGCGGGTCCGGTCGACGCGCTCCTGGACCGCCCTCGCTTCGGCGTCCTGCAGGGCCCAGGCCCGGACGGCGATCTCCAGCTCCGGCCCGGGTCCCGGCGCGAGGACGAGCTTCAGCAGCGCGCCCAGCCGGTCTTCGCCCGCCGCGTCGGCCTGCTCCACGAACCGCGTCGTGCGCTCGGCCTCGAAGTGCCCCAGCAGGGCCGTGCGGAAGCCGCTCATGCCCTTGAAGTGGTGGTAGAAGGAGCCCTTCGACAGGCCGAGCCGCTCGGTCAGCCGCTCGATGGTGACCGACGGCGCGCCGTGCTCCGCCAGCAGCGCCAGCCCCGCGTCCAGCCAGTCCCGTTTGCCCGCCATGGCCGTACCATACCGTATGGTATGGGCGGCGGCCGCGAGGACCCGCACTTTCACGTGAAAGTGCGGTCAGTCGGGCCAGGAGGGCTTGCGCTTCTCCAGGAACGCGGCCATGCCTTCGCGGGCGCCGGGCAGCTGCGACGCCGCGGCCATGACCTCCAGCGCGATCGCGTAGGCGTCGGCCTCGGGCCGGTCGAGCTGGGCGTACAGGGTCACCTTGCCCATCGTCTTGCTCGCGCGGCTGCCGCGCGTCGCCCGGGCCAGCAGCTCCGCGACGGCGTCGTCGAGCTGCTCGTCGGGGACGACCCGGTTGACCAGGCCCCACTCCAACGCGGTCGGCGCGTCGATGACGTCGCCGGTCAGCGCCAGCTCCATCAGGCGCTTGCGGCCGATCGAGCGCGCCACCGGGACCGCCGGGGTGTGGCAGAACCAGCCGCCCTTGCCGCCGGGCAGGGCGAAGCCCGCGGATTCGGCGGCGATCGCGAGGTCGCACGACGCCACGAGCTGGCAGCCCGCCGCCGTCGCCAGGCCGTGCACCCGCGCGATGACGACCTGCGGCACCGACTGCATCGTCTTCATCAGGTCCGTGCACAGGGTGAGCAGCTCGCGCACGCCCATCAGGTCGCGCGCGGCGACGTCGCCGAAGTCGTGGCCGGCGGAGAACACCGGGCCCGCGCCGGCCAGCACGATGCCGGTCGCGTCGGACGTCCCCGCCTCGTGGAACGCGGCGAGCAGCTCGGCCAGGTGGTCCGCGGAGAGCGAGTTGCGCCGCGCCGCGCGGTTCATCGTGATCGTGACGGTGTCGCCGTCGCGCTTGACCAGGATGTGCTCGTACTCGGTCATGCCTCGACGGTAACTCTTCGGAACGTGCGCCGATAGCTGTCCGGGCCGACACCCACTTCGGCGTGCATCCGCCGTCGCAGGTTCGCCGCGGTCCCCAGCCCGGACCGCTCCGCCACGCGGTCGACCGGCAACGATGTCGTCTCCAGGAGCTGTTGCGCGAGGCGGACGCGTTGCACGCGCAACCAGCGCCCTGGCGTGACGCCGGTGGCGGCCGCGAACTCGCGGTGGAACGTCCGCTCGCTCATCCGCGCGTGCCCGACCAAGTCTTCGACGCCGATGCCGGACCCGAGCCGAGCCAGCGCCCAGTCCATTGTGGACGACAAGCCCGGCTGCGTGGCGGCCGGCACCGGACTGTCGACGTACTGCCGCTGCCCGCCCTCCCGCGCCGGCGGCATCACCAGGCGGCGCGCCAGGGCGGCGGCGACGTCCGCGCCGTGGTCGCGGCGGACCAGGTACAGGCACAGGTCGAGGCCGCCGACGACGCCCGCGGACGTCAGGACACCGCCGTCGTCGGTGTAGAGCACGTCGCGCTGAAGGTCTGCCCGCGGTGCGAAGCGGGCCAACGCGTCGAGGTCGCGCCAGTGCGTGGTGGCCGGACGGCCGTCGAGCAGACCGGCGGCGGCGAGGGTGAACGCGCCGGAGCACAGCCCCGCGACCGTCCGGCCGTCCCGGTGGGCCTGCCGCAGCGCGGCGACGGCCGAAGACGGCACGGGCGCGAGCGGGTCGTCGCGGCCCGGCGCGAGCACGAGGTCGCAACCGTTCAGCCCGGCGAGCCCGTGCGTGGCCGCGACGTCCCCGAACGGCGACACGGCCGTGCGCGCCCGGCCCGGGCTGCACAGCCGCACGGTGAACGGGCCGATCCCGCTGTCGGTGCGGTCCTGGCCCCAGACCTCGCCGATCACCGCGAGGTCGAACATCCGGGTGCCCGGCAGCAGCAGAACGCCGATGGTGCGCATGGCAGGAAAGTACCGCATCGCGCGTCTTCTGCCACTCCCCCGAGCGCGACCAACCGGCGAAGCTCGACAGCATGACCGAAACGGCACTGATCCTGATCGACGTCCAGCGCGGGTTCGACGATGCGGAGTTCTGGGGACCGCGCAACAATCCCGGCGCCGAAGCGAACATGAAGGCGCTGCTCGACGCGTGGCAGGAGCGGCGGCTGCCGGTCGTGCTCGTGCACCACGACTCCGTGAAGCCGGACTCGCCGCTGCGCCCCGGCCAGCCGGGCAACGACTTCAAGCCCGAGCTCGACGGCGCGCGCCCGGACCTCGTGTTCGGCAAGAAGGTGAACTCGGCGTTCCTCGGCGACGTCGATCTCGACGCGTGGCTGCGCAAGCGCGGCATCACGAGCTTCGTCCTGGCGGGGATCCAGACGAACTTCTGCTGCGAGACCACCGCGCGGATGGGTGGAAACCTCGGCTACGACGTGACTTTCGCGCTCGACGCCACGTTCACGTTCGACCTCCCGGGGGTGACCGCGGACGAGCTGTACCGCGTCACGGCGGCGAACCTGGCGAACCAGTTCGCCACCGTGGCGTCCACAAAGGACATCCTGGCCGGGCTCAGCTGAGCCCGTTGCGCTCCCGGACCAGCGAGACGATGCCGTCCATGATCTCGGTCAGCTCGTAGTCCTTGGGCGTGAACACCCGGGCGATGCCGCGTTCGGTCAGGAGCGCGGCGTCGTCCGGCGGGATGATCCCGCCGACGATCACCGGCACGTCGCCGGCGCCCGCGGCGCGCAGGCCGTCGACGACGTTCGGGACGACCTCCAGGTGCGAGCCGGAGAGCACCGAGAGCCCGACGACGTGCACGCCCTCCTGCACGGCGGCCGCGACGATCTGCTCGGGCGTCAGCCGGATGCCCTGGTAGACGACCTCGAAACCGACGTCCCGGGCCCGCACGGCGACCTGCTCGGCGCCGTTGGAGTGGCCGTCGAGGCCCGGCTTGCCGACCAGGATGCGCAGCCGCTCGCCGAGTTCCGCCTCGGTTTCCCGGACCCTGGAACGGACCCGCTCGATCCCCGGGTCGCCGCCGCCCGCGGCGGACGCGGAAACCCCGGTGGGCGCGCGGTATTCGCCGAACACCTCGCGCAGCGCGCCGGACCACTCGCCGGTCGTCACGCCGGCCCGCGCACAGTCCACAGTGGCCTCGAAGAGGTTTTCCGTGGTCCGCGCGCGTTCCTTGAGCGCGGCCAGGGAGCGTTCGACGGCGTCGTTGTCGCGCTGGGTGCGCCACTCCTCGATCGCCGTGACGGCGGCCTTTTCGACGGCGGGGTCGATCGTCTCGATCGCCTTCGCGCCCTCGGCCTGCAGCGGCGACGGCTCGGTCGTCTCGAACTTGTTGACGCCGACCAGCACGCGCTCGCCGTTCTCCATCCCGCGGCGGTACTCGGCCAGCGACGCGACCAGCTGCGACTTCATGTAGCCGCTCTCGACGGCGGCGACCGCCCCGCCGAGGTCCTGCACGCGCGCGATCTCCTCGCGCGCGCCGGTCATGATCTCGTCGACCTTGGCCTGGATGACGTGCGAGCCGTCGAAGATGTCCTCGTACTCCAGCAGGTCCGTCTCGAACGCGAGCACCTGCTGCATCCGCAGGGCCCACTGCTGGTCCCACGGCCGGGGCAGGCCGAGCGCCTCGTTCCAGGCGGGCAGCTGGATCGCGCGGGCACGGGCGCCGCGGGACAGCGACACCGCCAGCATCTCCAGCACGATCCGCTGGACGTTGTTCTCCGGCTGGGCTTCGGTGAGGCCGAGCGAGTTGACCTGGACGCCGTAGCGCAGGCGGCGCGCCTTGGGATCCGTCACGCCGTAACGATCCCGCGTGAGCTCGTCCCAGAGCGCGGTGAACGCGCGCATCTTGGACATCTCCTCGACGAACCGGACGCCGGCGTTGACGAAGAACGAGATCCGCGCGACGACCTTGGCCATGTCGGCCGCGTCGACCTGCCCGGAGTCGCGGACGGCGTCGAGCACGGCGATCGCGGTGCACAGCGCGTAGGCGACCTCCTGCGTCGGCGTCGCACCGGCTTCCTGCAGGTGGTAGCTGCAGATGTTGATCGGGTTCCACTTCGGCACGTGGTGCACGGTCCACGCGATCATGTCGGTGATCAGCCGCAGGCTCGGCCCCGGCGGGAAGATGTAGGTCCCGCGGGACAGGTACTCCTTGATGATGTCGTTCTGCGTGGTGCCGGTGAGCTTCGCGAGGACTTCGTCCACGTCGCGACCCTCCGCTTCGGCCTGCTCGCGCGCCACGGAGACGTACAGCGCGAGCAGCCACATGGCCGGCGCGTTGATCGTCATCGACGTGTTGGCCTCGGCGAGCGGGATGCCTTCGAAGAGCCGCCGCATGTCGCCGATGTGCGACACCGGCACGCCGACCTTGCCGACCTCACCGCGGGAGAGCTGGTGGTCCGGGTCGTAGCCGGTCTGCGTGGGCAGGTCGAAGGCCACCGAGAGGCCGGTCTGCCCCTTCGCGAGGTTCCGCCGGTAGAGCTCGTTCGACGCGGCCGCCGAGGAATGGCCCGCGTAGGTCCGCATCACCCACGGTCGGTCTCGCTCGCGGTCCGTTGGGTACGGCACTGGGCACCTCCGGCGGTGGACGTTTCGTCGAGTGTACCGACCGGTAACTTAACGTGGCAGTGCGATCGGACACGTCCGGGTGACTCAGTCCGCCGCCAGTGCCCGCGCGATCAGCTCGCGCAGCTGTTCGGCCTCCGGCACGGCGAACAGCGCGATCGGGCGCGGCTGGTTCTGCTTCGGCAAGCCGAAGCCGAGGATGTCCACCGTCTCGAACAGTGGGTGGAAGGTGAGCGTGCCGACGCCGTCGCCGCGGAGCGAGGTGACCGCCGGGGTGGTCGAGTCCATCCACCTGCGGGTGCGGCCCGAGACGCGGTCGGCCACGACGACCCGCTGGTCGGTCACCGCGTACACCGCGCGGTGCGTCGTCCACAGCCGGGCGAGCACCGGTACCCAGACGATCACGAACCAGACGAGCACGAGAAGCACGTGCACGCCGGCGAGGGAAATGATCACCGCCAGCAGGATCGAGCCGGCGACGAGGCGGCACCACTCCCAGCCGACCGGGGCGACCCGTCGCGGGCGCCCCGACCACAGCAGCCGCTCACCCGGCTGCAAGACGATGATCGGCTCTTCCACCACGGCCTCCCCAGCACTCGTTGCCGGGCTGACGCTTCGGAAGGCCGAGCCGGTTGCCCTCAGGCGGCCGAAGTGCCCGTTTCCGGCGGGGCCTGGCGGGCCTTGGCCTCGTCGATGGCCTTGACGAGCAGGTCGCGCACGCGCTTGGGCTCGCCGACGCCCATCAGCGTCACCGCGCCCGAGCCGAAGGTGATGGTGCCGGTGCGGGACGGCCCCGGCTTGAGCACCGGCGCGGACAGCCCGGCCAGCTCGCTGGCGCGTTCCTTCTGCCGGAACAGACCCGAGCGCGCGATGATCCGGCTGTCGGTCACGGCGTACGTCGTGCGCCCGAGCGCGAGGTAGCGGAGGGCGGACCGGCCGACGGCGCCATACAGCCCGATGACGAGGACCACGACGGCCCCGGCCATGGCGCCCCCGCTGGGCTGCTTCGCGAGCAGGAACCAGAGAGCGGCGACGGCGAGGATGAGTCCGGCAGGGGCGATCACCCCGTCCGCGGCGACGTAGAGCGGGCGCTGGACCGGCTCTCCCGCCCAGAGCACACGCTCCCCGGGTAGAAGATCGATTTCCCCTGCTGACATGGCCGAACACTACTCTGTGGACGCTCCTCACGCCGAGTTCCGCGCGCACCGCACGTGTTCGTGCACCCTCTGTGCCCTCCCGTACCCCCGGCCCGAACGGTGTGACGGAAATCCGCGAGACCGGACCGACGCCCCTCGATTAGCGTGGGCAGCCGTGACGTGGAGTGCTTACGGGAGTTACCTGGTCATCGTCGTCCTGATCGTGCTCGCGCCCGGTCCCGACACGATGGTGATGCTGAAGAACGCGCTGTCCGGCGGGTTCCGCGGCGGGCTGCTCGCTTCGCTGGGCATCTTCGCCGGCAACGCCGTCCAGGGCAGCGCCGCCGCGCTCGGGCTCGGCGTGCTGATCGCGCGGTCGCAGCCGGTGTTCCTCGCGCTCAAGTGGGCCGGCGCGGCCTACCTCGTCTTCCTCGGGTTCCAGGCGCTGCGCGGCGCGTTCCGCGGCAACTACGACGTCGTCGGCCAGGCGCAGCGCCGTCGCGGTGGCGGGTTCCGGCGGTTCCGCGAAGGGTTCCTCTCCAACGTCACGAACCCGAAGGTGCTGGTGCTGTACCTGTCCGTGCTGCCGCAGTTCCTGACGCCGTCGTCGACGGTCGCCGACTCGCTCGTGCTGGCCTACACCGTCGCGGTGCTCGGCGGGCTGTGGCTGCTGGTGCTGTTGCTGTTCGTGCACCGCGTGCGCGAGTGGCTGGGCCGCCGCCGGGTCCGCCGTACGCTGGACGGCGTGACCGGCACCGCGCTGCTCGGGTTCGGGGCCGCCCTCGCCGTGGAGTCCTGATGACCTGGAGCACCTACCTGGCGTTCGCCGGGATGATGGCGTTCCTGGCGATGATGCCGGGCCCGGACACGATGGTGGTCCTGAAGAACGCCCTGACCGGCGGCGCCCGCGGCGGCGGCTGGGCGTGCGCGGGCATCAGCGTGGCGAACTTCCTGCAGGGCACGGCGGCGGCGCTCGGGCTCGGCGCGGTGATCACGAGGTACCAGCCGCTGTTCGAGACGGTGAAGTGGCTCGGCGCGGCCTACCTGGTGTTCCTGGGGATCCAGGCCCTGCGCGGCGCGTGGCGCGGGGACTACGAGGCGCTCGACGACGTACGGCGGGCGCGCGCGACGCGGGGGCGGCGGTTCCGCGAGGGGTTCCTGTCGAACATCACCAACCCGAAGGTGATCGTGCTGTACCTGTCGGTGCTGCCGCAGTTCCTCGCCCCGGCCTCGACGTTCGCCGACTCGCTGTTGCTGGCGTACACGGTCGCGGCGCTCGGTGTGGTGTGGCAGGTGTTGCTGCTGTTGTTCGTGCACCGCGTGCGGGGCTGGCTGCGGCGCCGCCGGGTGCGCCGTGCGATGGACGGCGCGACCGGCATGGCGCTTCTGGGATTCGGCACGGCGCTCGCCTTCGAAGGCTAGAGCGTCCGGTCCAGCCAGTCGTAGATCCGGCCGGCCGCGAGCCGCTGGGCGCCGACGTGGCAGTGCGCGTCCGCGCCCTCCTCCGCCGTGAACGTCATCAGCGTCTTCGGCGCCTTCAGGTGCGCGTACAGCCGTCGCGGCTCGGTCTCCGCGTCGCCACCGAAGAACAGGTCGTCCGCCGCTTCGCACACCAGCGTCGGGCACTCGATCTTCTCCGCGATGCCGCCTTCCAGCGTGTACTCCAGGTACTTCGCGACGAACTCGCGGTCCGTCGCCGCACCCAGCACGTACCGGCCGTGGTCGCACGCCCAGCGCAGCGTCGAACTGGCTTCGCGGCCCGCGGCGAGGATCGCGTCGAACTCCGCGTCCTCCGCGGCGCGCGCCCGGCGGACGATCTCCTCGCGC
Organism: Amycolatopsis sp. MEPSY49; assembly: GCF_051337345.1. Taxonomy (NCBI): domain Bacteria; kingdom Bacillati; phylum Actinomycetota; class Actinomycetes; order Pseudonocardiales; family Pseudonocardiaceae; genus Amycolatopsis; species Amycolatopsis sp. MEPSY49. The sequence continues at coordinate 97,207 of NZ_JBDLYJ010000010.1, forward strand.
GGCCACGGCAGCAGCTGCGTCACCGCGGAACCCGCGTCGTACACGCCGTCGACCGCGACCACCGCCGCCAGGCGGTGCTCGAACGCCGCCGCGCGCGGGGCCAGCACGCCGCCCAAGCTGATGCCCAGCAACGCGATCCGCGCCGGGTCGATCCCGTCGAGCCCCAGCGCGAAGTCCACCACCGGCGTCACGACGTGCTCCCAGTCCGGGCGGAACACGAGCTTCTCGCGCCGGATCGCGCTCGGCTGGCCGGGGCCGTCGAACGTCAGCACGTGGTAGCCGCGCTCGGCGCCCGCACCCGCGCCCATGAAGTGGCACTCCTCGGCGCTGCCGTCGAACCCGCTGTGGATCAGCAGCAGCGGCTTCGGACCGTCGCCCGGCGCGCGGTAGAAGTACCCCCGCAGAACCGTTCCCTCGTAAGGGATTTCGACCGGTTCCGCGACCCCCGCGCGCCGGAAGCACTCGACGCTGCGGTCGTACGCCGACGCGATGCGCGGGTCCGCCGGGTCGCTGTGGAGGAAGAACTCCGCCGAGAAGTAGTACGTCGACGCGCGCAGCAGCAGGTCGCGCGCGGTGACCGGGCCGGCTTCGGCCGCTTCGGCGTACAGCCGGTCGGCCAGGGCGCGGTAGGCGTCGTGCCAGCTGTCGTAGTCGCCGGCCGTCACGGTCGACGCGGCGGCGAGCACCTCGCCGAAGTCCGAGCCGCCGTAGGCCGCGTGGCCGAACAGGCGCAGCGTTTCGAACCAGAACTGCGGGTCTTCGTCGAACAGGATCTGCTTCATCGGATCTCTTCCTCCACAAAGGTTTCGAACGAGCGGGCGGGCCGGCCGGTGACCTCTTCGACGGCCGTGGTGACGCGGTCTTCGGCGCCGCCGCGGATGTCCTCGTCGAGCGCGGCGAGCACCGCGGCGAACTCCGCCGGAATCCCGGACGCGGTCAGGCGAGCGGCGAACTCGGTGGTGCTCACCGCGCGGTGCCGCACCGGATGTCCGGCGTGCGCGGTGATGATCGACGCGGCTTCGGCGTAGCTCACCGCGGTCGGTCCCGTCAGGATGTGTTCGGTGTTGTGCGGTTCGGGGTCGGTCAGCGCGCGGACGGCGACCGCCGCGATGTCGCCGGCGTCGACGAACGCGACCCGCGCGTCGCCGGTGGCCGTGACGATCTCGCCGTCCCGCACGCCCTGGGCCACCAGGTGCTCGCCGGTGAAGTTCTGCATGAACCAGGACGGCCGCAGCACGGCCCACTCCGGGAGGGCGCGCACCAGCCGCTGTAGGTCGCCGAGCCCGGGAGTGTCCGCCGTGACGGCCGAGGAGCTGAGCAGGACGACCCGGCGGACGCCGGCCGCGAGTGCCTCGTCCAGGAACGGCTCGACCAGGCCCGCCGGTGCGACCTCGCCGATCGGCGGCAGCAGGTAGACCGCCGACACTCCGCGCAGCGCCTCCGCGTGCGTCGAACGGTCGGTCCAGTCGAACCGGACCTGACCGGGCTCGCCCGGCTTGCGCGTGGCCGCTCGCGCCGGGAACCCCGCGGCACGCAAACCCGCGACGACCCGGCGGCCGGTGGTGCCGGTGCCGCCGAGCACCAGGACGTCACCCACCGAAGGCCGCCGTCAGCTCGTCGACGCCGCCGAGGACCTCCGCCGCGGCCAGCGGGCTCCAGTAGTCGCGGTAGTGGCGGATGAACCCGTCCTCGAGGGTGATCACCGCGATGTACGACAGCTCGTACGGCTTCCCGGTGGCCACCACGACCCCGGCGACAGTGAACTCGGCGACGACCACGGCCGGGTCGGTCGTCTCGTGCACGGTCTTCGCGACGACCTCGCGGATGTCGAGCAGGTTCGGGTAGTCGCGCAGGTACTCGGTGATCGCTTCGCGCCCTTCGACGCGCTTCGGATAGCCGGGGCCGGCGAACGGGAATTCGAGGACGCCGTCCTCGGCCCAGAGGCCGGCGAACCCGGCCATGTCGTGCTTCAGCAGCAGGTCGATCCCCTGATCGACGAGGTCTCGCGGTCCCATCGAAGCCTCCTTCAGCGTTCGGACGATACGGTGCCGTCCCGACGTCAATATAGTCAGGACGGTACCGTCCCGTCCACCCGCTAGACTGCGCCGCATGGCACGCACCCCGACCGGCGCCGCGGTCCTCCAGCCCGAGGTCACGCAGGCGATCACCGACGCGGTCCTGCACGAGCTCGCCGAACAGGGCTACGGGCGGCTGTCGATGGAAGCCGTCGCGAAACGCGCCGGCGTCGGCAAGAGCGCGCTCTACCGGCGCTGGAAGTCGAAGGACGAGATGATCGCCGCAGTGGTCACGGAGTTCAGCGTGACCCGCGCGGCCGTCGTCGACACCGGGTCGCTGCGGGGCGACCTCCGCGAAACGATGCACGCGCTGATCGGCTGGCTGACGCACCCGCTGTTCTCACGGATCCTGCCGGACCTGGTCGCGGAGGACGCGCGCAACCCCGACCGCACCCGCACCACGCGCGAGAACATCGGCGGGCTCCGGCGCGAGGCCGGCGAGGTGATGCTGCGCCGCGCGATCGCGCGCGGCGAGCTGCCCGAAGACCTCGACCTGGAGATGGCCCTCGACGTCCTGGCCGCGCCGATCTACTGGCGCCTGGTGGTCCGCCGGGCGGAAGCGGAGCCGGATTACGTGGACCGGCTGGTGGAGCTGGCCCTGCGCGCGCTGGGCGCGCAGGGCGCCTGACTCACTTCCGCTCGGGATCGCCGGCGACGCGCTTGATGTTCGCGCCCAGGCGGTTCAGGTTCTCCACGAAGTGCGGGTAGCCGCGGTCGATGTGGAAGACGTCCCAGACCTCGGTGACGCCGTCCGCGCACAGGCCGGCCAGCACCAGGCCGGCGCCCGCGCGGATGTCGGACGCCCAGACCGGCGCGCTCGACAGCGTCTCGACACCGCGCACCACCGCGTGGTGCCCGTCGGTGCGCGCGTCCCCGGAGAGCCGGACCATCTCCTCGATGAACCGGAAGCGCGCCTCGTAGACGTTCTCCGTGATCATCGACGTGCCTTCGGACACCGCCGACAGCGCCACCGCGAACGGCTGCAGGTCGGTCGCGAAGCCGGGGTACGGCAGCGTCACCCAGTCGACCGCCTTCGGGCGCTCGGGCTGGACCACGCGGAAGCCCTTGTCGCCGAACGTCTCGACGTCCGCGCCGGCCAGCTGCAGCTTGTTCAGCACCAGGTCGAGGTGGTGCGGGTTGACCCCGCGCACGGTGATGTCGCCGCGGGTCATCGAGGCGGCGAACGCCCAGGTCGCGCCCACGATCCGGTCGCCGATCACGCTGTGCGTGGTCGGGTGCAGCTGCTCGACGCCGTGCACGGTCAGCGTCGAGGTACCGGCGCCTTCGATCTTCGCGCCCATCTCGGTGAGCATCGTGCAGATGTCGACGATCTCGGGCTCGCGCGCGCAGTTGTCGATGACCGTGGTGCCCTCGGCCAGCACGGCCGCCATCAGGATGTTCTCGGTCGCGCCGACGCTCGGGAAGTCCAGCCAGATCTGCGCGCCGACCAGCGTCTCGGCCTTCGCGACGACGCAGCCGTGCTCGATGGTGCTCGTCGCGCCCAGCTTGCGCAGGCCGTTCTGGTGCATGTCCAGCGGGCGCGAGCCGATCGCGTCGCCGCCCGGCAGCGCCACGACGGCCTGCTTCAGCCGCCCGACCAGCGGGCCCAGCACGCAGACGGACGCGCGCAGCTTGCCCATCGCGGCCGAGTCCGCGCGGTGCGACAGCTCGGCCGGCGTCGTGATGGTGGCGGTGTCGCCCTCGATGACGACCTCGCAGCCGACGCTCCGCAGCACGTCGCCCATCAGCGGGACGTCCAGGATCTGCGGGCAGTTCGTGATGGTCGTGGTGCCCTCCGCGAGGAGGGCCGCGGCCATCAGCTTCAGCACGCTGTTCTTGGCGCCGACCACGTCGACCTCGCCGACCAGCCGGGCTCCGCCATGCACGTCGAAGTGCTCGCTCATGGCCGCCAATCATGCCCTCTCGCCCGGATTCGGCCCGGGCGGGGGCCGCTATGGTGGGTTCATGGTCGTTCGCATCAACCGCGTCTACACGAAGGTCGGCGACAACGGCACGACCGCGCTCGGCGACGGGTCCCGCGTGCCCAAGACGTCCCCGCGGCTGGGCGCCTACGCGGACACCGACGAGACGAACTCGGTGCTCGGGCTGGCGATCGCGGTCGGCGCGCTGCCGGCCGAAGTCACCGATGTGCTGCGTGCGGTGCAGAACGATCTTTTCGACGTCGGCGCGGACCTCTGCCTGCCGATTTCCGACGACCCGCCGTACCCGCCCCTGCGGATCACCGAGAAGTACGTCGAACGCCTCGAAGGCTGGTGCGACGAGTTCAACGACCGGCTGCCGAAGCTGACGTCGTTCATCCTGCCGGGCGGCACGCCGGGCGCGGCGTTCCTGCACCAGGCGCGCACGGTGTCCCGCCGGGCCGAGCGGTCCGCGTGGGAGCTGTACGAAGCGGAGCCGGAGACGACGAACCCGGTGGCCCTCAAGTACCTGAACCGGCTGTCGGACCTGCTGTTCATCCTCGCCCGGCTGGCCAACCCCGAGGGTGACGTGCTCTGGCAGCCGGGCGGGCAGCCCTCCTAGATCCCCCAGCTCTCCCGCAGCGACCCCAGCGCCTGGTGGAAGCCGGGGAACGTCTTCTTCACGCACTCCGGGTCGTCCAGCGTGATGCCCGGCGTGCGCAGGCCCGTGATGCTGAACGCCATCGCGATCCGGTGGTCGCGGCGGCACTTGACCAGCGCGCCCGTGGGCGTGCCCGGCTGGATCTCGATCCAGTCGCGGCCCGTCTCGACCTCGATGCCCAGCGCGCGCAGGTTCTCCTCGCACGCGTCGAGCCGGTCGCACTCCTTGATGCGCGTGTTGTAGACGTCCTCGATGCGCACCGGTCCGGACGCGAAGGGCGCGATCGCCGCCAGCGTCGGGACGGTGTCCGAGATGTCGCGCATGTTCACCGTGACGCCGCGCAGGCCGTCCGACGGGCCGGCGACCGTCACCGAGTCCTCGGCGAGCTCCACGTGCGCGCCCATCTCCCGCAGCACGTCGGCGAACTTCACGTCACCCTGCAGGGCCGACGACCCGAGGCCCGGGATGGTCACCGTGCGGCCGGTGACGGCCGCCGCGGCGAGGAAGTAGCTGGCCGTCGACGCGTCGGGCTCCACCGGGTACTCGCACGCCTGGTACGGCTGCGGCGGCACCACGAACGTCTGGCCCTCGCGGCGGACGTCGACGCCGAACCGGCGCATCATCTCGAGGGTGATCTCGACGTACGGCACCGACACCAGGTCGGTCACCGTGATCCGCAGCCCCTCCGCGGTCAGCGGCCCGAGCAGCAGCAGCGCCGTCAGGAACTGCGACGACAGCCCCGCGTCGAGGGTCAGGTCACCGCCCTTGACGCCGTTCGCGCGGACGGTCACCGGGTGGTGCCCCGGCTCGCCGTGGAAGGTCAGGTCGACACCCAGCTCGCGCAGCGCGTCGGTCAGCGGGCCGAGCGGGCGCCGGCGCATCTGGTCGGACGCGTCGAAGTGGAACGTGCCGGTGCCGGCCGCGGCCAGCGCGGGCAGGAACCGGGCCGTCGTCGCGCCGTCGCGGCAGAAGACGTCCGCCTCGGCGACGCCGGGGCCGGCCGGGCGGCCCTCGATGGTCCACGCGCCCGGCTGCCGGTCGACGCGGTAGCCGAGCTTGACCAGGCCCTCGGCGAAGCCCTCGGTGTCGTCCGAGTGCAGCGGGCGGCCGAGGGTCGTGGTGCCGTGCGCGGCGGCGGCCAGGAACAGGCCGCGGGCGGTGACGGACTTGGAACCGGGGATCTCGACGAGGGTCACGAACCCCAGTTTAGTGGGGCTGGATCTCCGCCATCGGGCCCCAGTCGGAGGCGTCCTGGACGTTGATGATCTGCGGGTTGTCGCTGATGTAGGCACCCAGGTTCTCGACGGCCCACTTGAAGTGGTCGGACCCGACGTGCGCGACGGCCGCGTCCTGGCCGTCGAAGCCTTCGACCAGCACGTAGGTGTTCTTGTCCTCGAGGCTGCGCGACCACTCGAAGAACCGGTTGCCGTCCTCGGCGCGGGTGTTCCGGGTGTAGTCGGCGACGATTTCCGGCCATTCTTCGGCGTGCTCGGGCTTGACCGGGAACTTGACCACGATGAAGATCATGCGCTCAACCGTAAGGCAAAAAAGCGGCCGTGGCTGTCCCAGTTTGAGACAGGGTCAGGAGGCTCGCGGGAGGCGCCGCCCGGGCGGGGCGGACTCGAGCCAGGAGAGGAACCCGGTCAGCGCGCCCGGCCCCATGGCGATCTCGATCGCCTCCTGGGTCTCGGACTCGCAGCGCAGCACGGTCGAGCCTTCGGGGACGGCGTAGGCCTCGGTCCCGGACGGGTCGCGCCGGTCGGCGATCTGCATGCTTTCGCGCTGGAAGACGCGGTCAGGGCCGGTGCGCAGGCTCCACACCCGGTACCAGACGAACTCGTCGCCCTCGTAGCGGCCCAGCCCCAGGTGCCAGCTGGACCGCGCGGCGTCCGGACGCCACCGCAGCGCGACGCTCACGCCCCCGCCGCGGCGCATCCGGATCCACCGCTGGCCGTACCAGGCAGCCAGCACGGCGAGCACGATCAGGAGCCCGACTACCACCACGGTGATCTTCACGGCCCGGCTCCTGCCCGTCTCGCGCTCAGACCGACTTGCCTGCCGCGCGGAGCTGGGCCGAGGCCCTCGCCCGCTCGGTTTCGTCGTCGGCGCTCAATGCCGCCTTCGCCGCGTCGACGTCGATCTCGTCGGACAGCTCGGCGCTCTCGGCGAGGATGCTCACGCCGGTGCCGGTCACGGAGAGGAAGCCGCCGTGCACGGCCGCGCAGATCGTCTCGCCGTCGGTGGTCGTCACCTTGACCACGCCACCCTCGACCAGCTGCCCGAGCACGGGTTCGTGGCCGGCCATGATGCCGATCTCGCCCTCGGTGGTCTGCGCCACCACGAAAGTGGCGGTACCCGACCAGAGACGGCGCTCGACGGCCACCAGCTCCACGGACATCTCGGCCACGTAGCACTCCTTAACTCGGGGTGTTGCCACCGAGTGTAATAGGTCTGTCCCTTGCTATGAGAACGGCGGGGGCCTGAGTCCACAATGGACACCGCCCCCGCCGAGCTCACGAACTCACTTCTTGGTGATTTCCTTGTACTTCTTCTCGAGGTCCTCGAGGCCACCGATGCCCAGGAACGCCTGCTCCGGGTAGTGGTCGAAGTCACCCTTGGTGATGCGGTCGAACGACTCGATCGTCTCCGACAGCGGCACCGTCGAGCCCGGGATCTGCGTGAACGCCTCGGCGACCAGCATGTTCTGCGACAGGAACCGCTCGATGCGGCGCGCGCGCTGAACGGTCAGCTTGTCCTCTTCCGACAGCTCGTCCATACCGAGGATCGCGATGATGTCCTGCAGCTCCTTGTACTTCTGCAGGATCCGGATGACCTCGGAAGCCACCCGGTAGTGGTCCTCACCGACGATGGCCGGGTCGAGGATCGTCGACGTCGACGCCAGCGGGTCCACCGCCGGGAAGATGCCCTTCTGGAACACCGACCGGGAGAGCTCGGTGGTGGCGTCCAGGTGGGCGAACGTCGCGGCCGGGGCCGGGTCGGTGTAGTCGTCCGCGGGGACGTAGATCGCCTGCATCGAGGTGATCGAGCGACCCCGGGTCGAGGTGATCCGCTCCTGCAGCTGACCCATCTCGTCGGCCAGCGTCGGCTGGTAACCCACGGCCGACGGCATGCGGCCCAGCAGGGTCGACACCTCGGAGCCGGCCTGGGTGAACCGGAAGATGTTGTCGATGAACAGCAGCACGTCCTGGTTCTGGACGTCGCGGAAGTACTCCGCCATGGTCAGCGCCGACAGCGCGACGCGCATGCGCGTGCCCGGCGGCTCGTCCATCTGGCCGAAGACCAGGGCGGTGTCGTTGATGACGCCGTCCTCGGACATCTCCAGGAAGAGGTCGTTGCCCTCACGGGTGCGCTCGCCGACCCCGGCGAACACCGACGTACCACCGAAGTTCCGGGCGACACGGGTGATCATCTCCTTGATGAGCACCGTCTTGCCCACGCCGGCCCCGCCGAACAGGCCGATCTTGCCACCCTGGACGTACGGGGTGAGCAGGTCGACGACCTTCAGGCCGGTCTCCAGCATCTCCGTCTTGCCCTCGAGCTGGTCGAAGGACGGCGGGTTGCGGTGGATGCCCCAGCGCTCGAGGTCGTCGCCGTAGCCGGGCTCGTCGAGGCACTCGCCGAGCGCGTTGTAGACGTGGCCCTTGACCTTGTCGCCCACCGGCACGGTGATCGGCTTGCCGGTGTCGGTGACCTCGGCGCCCCGGACCAGGCCGTCCTGCGGCTGGAGCGAGATGGTGCGGACGAGGTTGTCACCCAGGTGGGAGGCGACCTCGAGGGTGACGGTCTTGCGCAGCTGCTCGAACTCGATCTCGACCTTGAGCGCGTTGAACTGGTCGGGCACGGAACCGCGCGGGAACTCGACGTCGACGACCGGCCCGGTCACCGAGACGATGCGCCCCTTGGCGCGCGGGGCTTCAGTACTGGTCATCAATCATCACTTCCTGCTGCGGTGAGCGCGTTCGCGCCACCGACGATTTCGGAGATCTCCTGGGTGATCTGCGCCTGGCGGGCCTGGTTCATCTCCCGCGTCAGGTTGCCCACCAGCTCGTTCGCGTTGTCCGACGCGGCCTTCATCGCCGTCCGGCGGGCGGCCAGCTCGGACGCCGCCGACTCGAGCAGCGCCGCGTAGAGCCGCGTGTTGATGTACTTCGGCAGCAGGGCGTCCAGCAGCGTGTCGGCACTCGGCTCGAACTCGTAGCTGGGCAGCAGCTCGCCCGCGGGCTTCTGCCGCTGCTCTTCCTCGCCGTCGGTGTACTCGACCTCGAGCGGCGCGACGCGCTTGGCGACCGGCCGCTGGGTCAGCATCGACACGAACTCGGTGTAGACGATGTGGATCTCGTCGACACCCGTGATGCCGTCGGCGTTGCCGTGCGCGTCGTCGGCACCGAGCATGAACGACTCGACCAGGGCCTCGCCGGCGGCGACCGCGTTGGCGTAGGCGGGCTGGTCGGAGAAGCCCGTCCAGCTGTCGACGACCGGGCGGTCGCGGAACCGGTAGTAGTTCAGGCCCTTGTTGCCGGTGACGTAGACCTCGGGCTCCTTGCCCTCCGAACGCAGGAGGGCGAGCAGCTCTTCGGTCGCGCGCAGCACGTTGGAGTTGTAGCCACCGCACTGGCCCTTGTCACTGGTCACGACCAGGACGGCGGCCCGCGTCGGGTTCGGGCGCTCGACCAGCATGGGGTGGTCGAGGTTGGCCGCCGCACCGGCCAGCGCCGAGAGCACCTTGGTGATCTCGTCCGCGTACGGCCGGGAAGCGGCGACCTTCGCCCGCGCCTTGGTGATGCGCGCGGTGGCGATGAGCTCCATCGCCTTGGTGATCTTGCCGATCGACTTGGTCGCCTTGATGCGCGACCGGAGTTCCCGGAGTTGTGCGGCCATGAGCTATCAGCTCACTTCTTCGGGGCGGGCTTGTTGACCTTGACGGTCTCGTGCCCGACCTTGTCGGCGTCCATCGCGTCGGCGTCCGCCTCGACCAGGGGCTTGCCCTCGGAGGTGGTGAACTCCTTCTTGAACTCGTTCACCGCTTCGACGACGGCCTCGCGGGTCTCCTGCGGGAACTTGCCCGACTCGCGGATGCCCTTGATGAGGTCGGCGTGCTTGCGGCGGGCCGAGTCGATGAACTCGTGGTTGAACCGGCGGACGTCCTCGGTCGGGACCGAGTCGTAGTGCCCGTTCGTGCCCAGGTACACCGTGAGGACCTGCTCCTCGACCGGGATCGGCGAGTACTGGGGCTGCTTGAGCACCTCGTACAGCCGCGCACCGCGCTCGAGCTGCGCCTTGGAGGCGTCGTCGAGGTCGGAGGCGAAGGCCGCGAAGGCCTCCAGCTCGCGGTACTGCGACAGGTCGATCCGGAGCGAGCCCGCGACGTCCTTCATCGCCTTGACCTGCGCGGCACCACCCACGCGGGAGACCGAGATACCCACGTCGATGGCCGGGCGCTGGCCGGCGTTGAACAGGTCCGACTGGAAGAAGCACTGGCCGTCGGTGATCGAGATGACGTTCGTCGGGATGTAGGCCGACACGTCGTTGGCCTTCGTCTCGATGATCGGCAGGCCGGTCAGCGAGCCGGCACCCAACTCGTCCGACAGCTTCGCGCAGCGCTCCAGCAGGCGGGAGTGCAAGTAGAAGACGTCGCCGGGGAACGCCTCGCGGCCCGGCGGGCGGCGCAGCAGCAGCGAGATCGCGCGGTAGGCGTCGGCCTGCTTGGTCAGGTCGTCGAACACGATGAGGACGTGCTTGCCCTCGTACATCCAGTGCTGGCCGATGGCCGAGCCGGTGTACGGCGCGATCCACTTGAAGCCGGCCGAGTCGGACGCGGGGGCCGCGACGATGGTGGTGTACTCCAGCGCGCCGGCGTCCTCGAGGGACTTCTTCACGGCGGCGATCGTGGAGCCCTTCTGGCCGACCGCGACGTAGATGCAGCGGACCTGCTTCTGCGGGTCGCCGGTCTCCCAGTTGGCCTTCTGGTTGATGATCGTGTCCACGGCGACGGCGGTCTTGCCCGTCTTGCGGTCACCGATGATCAGCTGGCGCTGGCCGCGGCCGATCGGGGTCATCGCGTCGATGGCGGTGATGCCGGTCTGCAGCGGCTCCGACACCGGCTGGCGCTCGACCACCGAGGCGGCCTTGAGCTCCAGGGCGCGGCGGTCGGTCGTCTCGATGTCGCCGAGACCGTCGATCGCCTGGCCCAGCGGGTTGACGACGCGGCCGAGGTAGCCGTCGCCGACCGGCACCGACAGGACCTGGCCGGTGCGCTTGACCTGCTGGCCCTCTTCGATGCTTTCGAAGTCACCGAGGATCGCGGCACCGATGGAGCGCGCGTCCAGGTTCAGCGCGACGCCGAGGACGCCGCCGGGGAACTCGAGCAGCTCGTTGGCCATGGCCGAGGGCAGGCCCTCGACGTGGGCGATGCCGTCACCGGCGTCCACCACGATGCCAACTTCTTCCCGGCTCACGTCCGGGGCGTAACTCGAGACGTAGTTCTCGATCGCGCTACGGATCTCATCCGAGGAGATCGTCAGCTCGGCCATGTCTTTCCCGCTCTCGCTTCGTTCTTGCCAGTATGCAAAGTCTTGTGTGACCCGGCGCTATGCCCGGGCCAGCCGCCTGCGCAGCGCCGCCAGCTGACCCGCCGCGCTCCCGTCGATGACCTCGTCGCCGACGCGGACGACGAGCCCGCCGCCGAGCCGGGGGTCGACCTCGACGTGCAGCGCGATCGGCCGCCCGTAGAGGGCGTCGAGCTTCGCGCCCAGCTGGGCGGTCTGCTCGTCGGACAGGGCGTTGGCGCTGGTCACGTAGGCGACCGAGCGCTGACGGCGTTCCGCGGCCAGCTTGACCAGCTTGTCGAGCCCGATGCCGACGCCGCGGCCCTTGGCCCGGCGCACCACCTGCTCGACGAGGGTCTCGGTGACCACGTCCACCTTGTCGGCGAACAGCCCGCGCACCAGGGTGCGCTTGGCGTCGGCGGGACCGGCCAGGTCGGAGAGCGCGGCCTCCAGTTCCGGGGCGCCGGCCACGATCCGCGCGACCTGGAACAGCTGGGACTCGACGGCGTCGACGTTCCCGGTCTTCTCGGCCGCGGTGAGCAGCGCCGAGCGGCCGAGCTCCTCGAGCCCGTCGGTCAGCTCACGGGGGCTGGACCAGCGGCTGCCCGCCACGGTGTCGAGCACCTTCAGGGCGGGTTCGGACAGCTTGCCGTCGAACAGCCGGCGCACCAGCCCGGTGCGCGCCTCCGGCGCCGTCGAAGCGTCGCTCACCGCCCGGCGCAGGCCGATCTCCCCGTCCAGCAGGTCGACGACCGAGAGCAGCTCGTCGCCGACCGTGGCGGCATCGGCTCCCGCGTCGGCCAGAACCTCGCCGAGGCGTTCCTCGGCGAGGCCGAGCGCTTCACGGCTCGCAGCATGCAGCGTCATCTCTGGTTACTTCCCCGCTCCGTTGGAGGCACCGGCGGTCTCCAGCTCCGCGAGGAACCGGTCGACGGTGCCACGACGGCGCGCCTCGTCTTCGAGCGACTCACCGACGATGCGGCTGGCCAGCTCCACGGCGTTGCGGCCCATGTCGGCCCGCAGCTCGGCGATGATCTGCGCCTTCTGGGCCTGCAGCTGGGCCTGCCCCTGGGCGACGATGCGCTGGGACTCGGCCTCGGCCTCGGCCCGCAGCTCCGCCTTGATCTGCTCGGCTTCGAGCCGGGCGTCGTCGCGGATCTTCGCGGCTTCGCTCCGGGCTTCCTGGAGCTGAGCCTTGTACTTGGCCAGCGCCTCTTCGGCCTCGGCCTGGGCCTTCTCGGCCTTCTCGATGCCACCCTCGATCTTCTGCGCACGCTCTTCGTACGCGGCCTCGAAGCGAGGGACGACGTACTTCTTGAGGATGAACAGCAGGATGAGGAAGGCGACGATGCCGAGGATCAGCTCCGAGATGTCGGGGATGATCGGGTTGTGCGTTTCGCCCTCTGCGGCGAGGACCAAGGCACTGTTCAGCACGGCGTCTCCTTAAAGCGATGAGCCGAGGACTCAGGCGGCGGAGGCGATGAAGTAGATGACGATGCCGATCAGGGCGAGCACCTCGGTCAGAACGAAGGTGGAGAAGCCGATGCCCTGCAGCTTGCCCTGCGCCTCCGGCTGACGCGCGGTGCCGTTGATGACGGCGGCGAAGATCAGACCCACACCGATGCCCGGGCCGATCGCGCCCAGGCCGTAGCCGATCGCGGCGAGGCCGGGGTTGATGTTGACAGCCTGCTCGGCGGCCTGGGCCAGAACGATGTTGCTCACGTGCGTTTCCCTTCACTTCGGTCCACGCGCTCGCGTGGATCGGGGGCTTGTGTTCTCAGTGCTCCGACGCCAGCGCGGCGCCGATGTACCCAGCCGACAGCAGGGCGAAGATGTAGGCCTGCAGCACCTGGATGAAGGCCTCGAGGAACGTCATGCCGATGGCGAAGATCCATGCCACCAGCGACACCGGCTTCAGCGCCCAGCTCGACGTCTCGGTCAGCAGGAAGGTGCCGCCGAGGGTGAACACCGCCAGGATCAGGTGACCCGCGAACATGGCGGCGAAAACACGGATGGCGAGCGTCAGCGGGTTGAGGAAGAACTTTTCCGCGAACTCGATCAGCGAGAAGAGCGGCAGCACCGCCTTGGGGACGCCCGGCGGCGCGAGTTCCTTCTTGAAGTACCCGGCGAAACCGTGCCGCTTGAAGCCGGCGTAGTGGTACACGGGGTAGACCACGAGGACCGCGAGCGCGACCGGGAAGCCGAAGCGCGCCATGGTCGGGAACTGCAGGACGGGGATGATCCCGTAGAGGTTGTTCACCAGCACGAAGGTGAACAATGCGAAAACGAGCGGCACGAACGGCTTGAAGTCCTTCGAACCGATCTGCTCGCGAGCGATGTTGTTGCGGCTGAAGTCGTAGATCGACTCGGCGACGAACTGCCCCTTGCTCGGAACGACCTTGAGCTTGCGGGTCGCCAGCAGGAAGTACGTCGCGATGATGACCACCGAAAGCACGACGAGCAGCATCGGCTTGGTGACCGAGCCGAACAACGGCGGCAACTCGAAGCTTTCGGCGCCGGGCGGCGCGAATACCGCACCCTCGGCCAAAACCAGCGCGCCCACTGGGCTCCTTCCGGTTCTCCCGGCCGGCGTTCACTCCGCCGGGGGAATCGTCACGATCTGGACTTAACGTACCCGATACGTATCGGGACGTCGGAGGCGGCTACCCCACGGTCCGCAGAACACACCTTCACGTTCTGCACACGGGGTTGTCTCGCGTGAACACTGCCCTGCTGTCTACTTCGGACCAGCGGCGGAAGAGGCGGAACTACACGGTCGCCACACTGCTGATCGCGGTTCGTCTTGGGGAGTGCGCGGTCGAGGCCGCCACCCTTGACGCGGACCATACCAGCAGGTCAATCAGTGCCGTACACGCGTACTCCATACCCACCGATCAGCCCAGGACCTAAGTCCCGGGTCGATCCGGGACCCAGGTCCGGGACCGGGCGGGACCGGTCCCGCAACGGCGCAGGCGGCGGGTCCCGGCGGCGTTTCCGGCCGCGCACGAAGGCGCACTTTCGTGACGCCGGTCACACTCGGGCGGCCGCAGCGCGATTCACCGTGAGTAACGGAAGTCCGCGGCAAAACGGACGGCGTCAGGAGGGGATGATCGTCGGGATCTTGGTCTTGCGGAAGGCGGCGAACTCGGCCGCCGCGGCCACCAGGATGGCGACGATCATGGTGATGCCGAGCGACATCGGGTGCAGCGCGGTGACGCCCTTCAGCAGCGTCAGCGCGCCGAACAGCAGGACGACCTTCACGACGTAACCGCCGAGCGCGATGACCATGACGAACATCGGGTCCTGGCCCGCGCTGAAGCGCATCAGGCCCAGCGTCGACAGCGACGCGAGCATCGCGAGGACCGCGCCGACGAGCGAGCCGAGGAAGCCGGGCAGGCCGTTGAGGATGCTGAAGAGCACGATGCAGACGAGCACCGCGGGCGGGGTGACGAGCAGCGAAGCCTTCGTCATCGCGCGGGCGGCCTGCAGCACCACCTTGGCGTGCGGGTTCTCCTGCGCTTCGGTTTCGGTCTCGCTCACGGCTGGCTCCCTGCTCGGTTCAGCCACCGAGTGTAGAGAACCCGGCCGGTCAGGTTCCGGGCTGGTTGCGCGAGCGCAGCCGCGGCACGATCGAGACCACCACCGCGAACACGAGCCCGACCCCGATGATCCAGAGCGCCGCGGCGTCGTCGAACAGCGTCACCGACACCGCGCCGAACGCCAGGATGCCCGCCCACAAGTAGATGAGCAGCACCGCGCGGCGCTGGGAGTGGCCGATCTCCAGCAGGCGGTGGTGCAGGTGCATCTTGTCGGCCGCGAACGGGCTTTCGCCGCGGCGCGTGCGGCGGACGACCGCCATGATCAGGTCCAGCAGCGGCACGAACAGCACCGCCGCCACTACCACCAGCGGCGAGAGCAGCGCGATCGCGTCCTTGCCGCTGAACTGCGGGTACGGCACGCGCCCGGACGCCGAGGTCGTCGCGCCCGCGAGCATCAGGCCGATCATCATCGACCCGGAGTCGCCCATGAATATCTTGGCGGGCTGGAAGTTGTACGGCAGGAACCCCAGACACGCGCCGGCGAGCGTGGCCGCGATCAGCGCCGGCGGGTACGTGCCGACGTCGCCGCCGGAGCTGTCGAGCAGGCCGAGGGAGAACGCGCACGTCGCCGTGGCGGCGATGAACCCGAGGCCGCCGGCCAGCCCGTCGAGGCCGTCGACGAAGTTCATCGCGTTGACCATCACCACGACCATCACGACGGTGAGCAGCGCGCCCTGGTTCTTGTCGAGCACCAGCACCGAGCCGAACGAGTCGCCCTGCCCGCCCCACGGCACCCAGAACGACACCCACTGCACGCCGAAGATGACCAGGATCCCGGCGCACATGACCTGGCCGGCCAGCTTCGTCCAGGCGTCCAGCTCGAACCGGTCGTCGAGCGCGCCGATGAGCGAGATGACCCCGGCGGCGAGCAGCACGCCGACCGAGTCGAACGACGCGTCGAAGCCGTGCGACAGCGCGGGCAGCTGGTGGGCCAAGCCCATCGCGCCGGCGACGCCGAGGAAGATGCCGATCCCGCCCATCCGCGGGATCGGGGCCACGTGGACGTCGCGGGCGCGGGGGTTGGCGATCGCGCCGACGCGGATCGCGATCCGGCGCACGACGCCGGTGAGCAGGTAGGTCACGGCCGTCGCGGTCAGCGCGACGAGGATGTATTCCCGGATGGGGAGAAGACCGGATGTGGGCGGCACGGGTGCGTCACGCTCGCGGGGTCGGGGTCACCCGCGACACGCTATCGTGCCGCGGTTTCGACCGTGATCCGGCTTCAGGCCAACGATTCCGCGGGTACACCGAGCACCTCCGCGATGGCGTCCTTGCGCACGGCCCCCTCGCGCAGCACCACCGGTTCGGTGCCGGTGAGGTCCACGATGCTGGACGCGACGGACTCGCCGCTCGACCCGCCGTCGAGGTACACCGCGACCGAGTCGCCGAGCTGTTCCTGCGCTTCCTGCGCGGTGCTGGCCGGCGACCGGCCGGAGACGTTCGCGCTCGAGACGGCCATCGGGCCGACGTCGCGCAGCAGCTCCAGGGCCACCGGGTGCAGCGGCATCCGCAGCATCACGGTGCCGCGGGCGTCACCGAGGTTCCACTGCAGACTCGGCGCGTGCGGGAGCACGATGGACAGATCGCCCGGCCAGAACGCTTCGATGAGCGCACGCGCCTGCGGAGGCACGCCGAGCACCAGGCCGTCCACAGTGGACCAGGACCCGACGAGCACGCCGACCGGCATGTCCGGGCCGCGGTTCTTCGCGCGCAGCAGAGCTTGCACGGCACCGGCGTCGAAGGCGTCGGCACCGATGCCGTAGACCGTGTCGGTCGGCAGCACGACCAGCCTGCTCGACCGCACCGCGCCCGCGGCCGCCGCCAGTCCGTCGGCCCGGGACTCCCGCTTGCTGCAGTCGTAGACCACGCTCATGGTGGCCAAGGGTAGTCCGGCGGCCGGCGGGGGCGCTCGCCGCGTCACACCCGCCGGGGGCGCCCCCCGTCTTCCACGCTACCGGCGAGCACCGACAGTTTCCGGCGCTCCCGGCGCGGGTGGCCGGAGTTGTCCACACGCCCGGCCCCAAACGACGTGAATGAGTCATTCACGTCGTCTGGCGACATGAATGAGTCACTCATGTCGCCTGGCGCCTGGGTTCCGGCAAAGTCAGGTCAGCGCGGCCGATCCGGTCGCCCGCACGTCATGAACGGGTCGTTCACCTCGTCAGACGACATGAACGACCCTTTCATGACATCGCCGCGACGCCGGACAGACCGCGCGGCCACGGCTTGCCGGCGAGTCCCGGCTACCGCGCCGGGCTGACAATCCGGCCAGACTTTCGTCGTGGGGCAAGCGGGTAAACCTCGCCGCGAGGCAGAACCACGACAGCGGGGCTCAATACGGTCGATCTTCGGGAACCACCACCCCCGTGGGTTCCCAGTGAAGGAGCCGCAGATGCGCCCCAGAACCCCGAAAGCGCTCGCCCTGCTCGCCGCGGTCACCGTCCTCACCGGGCTCGGCGCCGGCACCGCCGCCGCCGAGCCGCTCACCCGTGACTGGCCCGCCCCGATCGACGCCGCGCACTGGGAGAACCAGGACCACATGACCTGGTCGGACTACCGCAAGGTGCCCGGCACGAACTGGGCCGATCCGTCCCTGAAGCCGACCCAGCGCACGTTCAAGGGCGCGGTCGTCCTCGCCGACTACCCGGACCAGGACTTCGTCGTCACGAAGCCGGCGAACTCGACGATCTTCGGCAACCCCGGCCCCGCCGCCGCGAACATCCCGCGGGCCGGCGTCGCGCAGTACTACCAGGACTTCCTCAACAAGCCCGAGGCGCTCAACAACGGGCACACGATCAACGAGTACTGGATGGAGGACTCCGGCGGCCGCTTCGGCGTGCAGCTGACCGCGTTCGGGCCGTACCGGATGCCCGGGAAGTCCTACGAGTACGGCATGGAGTTCCAGCCGAGCGCCTGCCCGCCGGGCGCGAACTGCACCCGCGACATCCGCAAGGACGCCGGCGACGCGTGGCGCGCCGACGTCGGCGACACCGCGAACCAGTTCGACTTCGTCTTCTACCTCTCCGCCGGCCAGGACGAGAGCTCGACCTGGCAGGAGTTCGGCGAGATGAAGTTCGGCACCAAGGAGAGCGTGCCGGACGCGTTCGGCCCGCCGAACCACGACCTGCCCAACTACGCGGCGACGCGGTACGTGCCGTGGACGTCGTGGGCGTCGGCCGCCAGCATCTGGCCGAACGCGCAGGACGGCAGCTCGGTGCAGGCCGAGAGCTCGGGCCAGTCGACCTACGCCCACGAGTTCAGCCACATCCTGGGCATCGGCGACAACTACAACAACCCGTTCGGCATGCCGCCGTCCCGCAGCTACAGCGGCCCGTGGGACATGCTGTCGCGCGGGACGTTCAACGGCCCGGGCGGCCCGCACACGCGCTGGCAGATCCCGGCGACGCAGGGCAGCTCGATGGGTGCTCAGCACCAGCTGCGCAACAAGCTGAAGCTCGGCATCGTCGACCCGGCGGACGTCCTGCAGCTGGACCGGAACGAGCTGGCGAAGACCGGTCCGGTGTCGGCGCGCATCACCGCGCGCGAGACGGAGGCGCAGCCCGGCGCGTTCACCGGGATGAACATCAAGCTGACGGGCGGCGACAAGGCGCCGAAGTGCGACCGGGCGAAGGACCCGTTCTGCGACGGCGGCGGCTACGACAACTACACGGTCGAGGTCGTCGACCGGATGGGCGCGGACTCGTTCGCCCCGGACTCCGGCGTCATGATCACCAAGACGAAGAACAAGGACAACGCGCCCTTCGACTGGGTGATCGACGCGAACCCGCAGGACATCGGGATCACCGACTACACCAAGCCGGACGGCACGCCGGTCAAGATCACCATCGGTGACTACCGCCAGCTCAACGACGCGCTGTTCAAGGCGGGCACGGAGGCGGCGAGCCCGTACGAGTACACGGACGAGGCGAACCGCCTGCGGTTCCTGATCACGGACCTGGCCCGCGACCGCCACGGCGTGCTGTCGTACACGGTGACGGTGGCGTCCCTGGACGGCTCGGGCAGCCAGGCCCGTGGCGCGGCGGTCACCCCGGCACTGCCGGCGTTCGCCCGCGGCGGCCTCGCGACGTGCGACTTCGGCCTGCTCAACACGGGCTCGGCGCGCGGTGCGCAGGCACCGTACGACACGGACACGTACCGGTTGAGCGTGTCGACGGACGCTCGCGGCTGGGAGGTCCGCTTGCCCAACGAACTGGCCACGGCGAAGTTCGGCGGGCACGTGAAGGTGCCGGCGTACGCGAAGCGGTCGTCCGGCGGAGACCTGGCGGCGAGGGTGAAGCTGACGGCGACCTCGGTGAGCGACCCGGCCAAGACAGCGACGGCGAGCTGCACGGCGTTCGGCTTCTGACGATCGGTTCAACTGCTGGGCTTGGCGTGGTGAATGACTCATTCATGTCGCCTGACGACATGAATGAGTCATTCACGGCATCCAGCGCGGGCGAGGCTGCTCAGCCCAGGCGGCGGGCCGTGACGAACCGGGCCCGGCCCGTCAGGTCCGCGTGGTCCTCGACCCCCGTCAGCACCCGCCGCGCCCGCACCAGCGCCGGCACCGCCGAGCCGTGCGTGTCGTCGTGCTCGATCGCCAGCCCACCTCCGGGTCGCAGCAGCCGGGCCCCGGCCGCGATCGCGTGGCGGATCACCGCCAGCCCGCTCTCCTCCGCGAACACCGCGCGCGGTGGGTCGTGCTCCGCGACCTCCGGCGGCACCGGCGTGCCCTCCGGGACGTACGGCGGGTTGCACAGCACCAGGTCGACCAGGCCGTCGAGCTCGGCGAACATCGTCGGGTCGCCGATGTCGCCCGAATACAGCCGGATCGGGGTGTTGCCCGCGTCCGCGTGGACGTCCGCGTTGTGCCGCGCCCACGCCAGCGCCTGCGGGTCGACGTCCACCGCGTACACCACCGCGTCCGGCCGTGCGTGCGCCACCGCCAGCGCCAGCGCGCCCGAGCCGGTGCACAGGTCCACCACCACCGGGAACTCGCGCCCCTGCAGGAACTTCACGCCCCACTCGAGCAGCAGCTCGGTCTCCGGGCGCGGCACGAACACCCCCGCGCCGACCGCTACCGTGATCTCCCCCAGCGCGGCCCAGCCCGTCAGGTACTGCAGCGGGATCCGCTTCGCGCGCTGCTGGACGAGCTGGCCGATGGCCTCGATGACCGGCGGGTCGACCAGCGGCACCATCGGCAGCCGCCCGCGGTCGACACCCAGCACGTGCGCCGCGATCACCTCGGCGTCGAACCGCGGCGACTCGACGCCCGCCCGTTCGAGAATCCGGGTGGCCTCGATGATGGCCAGGCGCAGCGGCTGCCGATTCACTCGTCGTCCTTCACCTCGTCAAGCCTGGCACACCAGGCGGAACTCCCCCGTCAGGACACGCGCCGGTCCCACACCCCTCAGCGTATCGAGACCCCCTCACCCGCATGACAAACAGCCGTGAAACACGGGTCACCGCCAGAATGGATCCGCGCGGGGACGCTTCCGGCCCGCCACCGCGCGGATATCCTGGCCGGAGCGTCGCCGACCCACCAGGGAGCGCCAGTGCCGACCGAGCCGACCACGCGCCGCCGGGTCGCGTTCATCTTCCCCATCTACAACGAGGAAGCGAACATCGACCTGCTGCACCGCACGGTCGACGAAGTGACCGCGCCGCTGGCCGGGCGGTACGACTTCAGCTTCATCTACGTCGACGACGGCAGCCGCGACGCGTCCCTGGACCGGCTCACCGAGCTGGGGGCGCGCGACCCCCGCGTCACGGTCGTCGAGCTGTCCCGCAACTTCGGCCACCAGATGGCCGTCACCGCCGGGCTCGACCTGGTGGACGCCGACGCCGCGATCATCATGGACAGCGACCTGCAGGACCCGCCGCGGGTGGCCCTCGAGCTGCTCGAGAAGTGGGAAGAGGGCTACGAGGTCGTCTACGCGCAGCGCCGGTCGCGCCGCGATCCGCCGTTCAAGCGGTTCACCGCGAGCGCGTTCTACTGGTTCCTGCAGAAGATGGCCGCGGTCGAGATCCCGAAGAACACCGGCGACTTCCGGCTGGTCGACCGCAAGGTCGTCGACGAGCTGCGCAAGTACCGCGAACGCGACCGGTTCCTGCGCGGGCTGGTCAGCTACGTCGGGTTCCGGCAGACGGCGGTGCTGTTCGACCGCGACCGCCGCAACGCCGGCGTCACCGGCTACCCACTGACGAAGATGCTCCGCTTCGCCGCCGACGGCATCCTCGGCTTCTCGACGACGCCGCTGCGGATGATCACGCGGATGGGGTACCTGATCTCGCTGCTGAGCTTCCTCGGCGTGCTCTACGTCGTCGGCGTGAAGCTGTTCGCGCCGGAGACCGCGGTGCCCGGCTGGGCGTTCATCACCATCGCGATGTTCTTCCTCGGCGGGATCCAGATCATCATGCTCGGCGTGCTCGGCAGCTACATCGGCCGCACGTATTCGCAGGTCCAGAACCGGCCGTTGTACACCGTGGCGTCGGTGCGCACCGGTGCCGGCGACCGGAGCGCCGCCCGATGAGGTTCGTCACGGCCACGCAGGTGCGCTTCGGGATCGTCGGCATCGGCAACACCCTCGTCGACGCACTCGGCTACGCGCTGCTGGCGACGCTCGGCGTGCCGACGTTCGTCGCCAACTTCATTTCGACGACGGCCGGCATGCTGCTGTCGTTCACGCTGAACCGGAACTTCACGTTCCGCGCGAAGGACGGCGACATCCGGAAACAGGCGCTGCTGTTCTTCGGCGTGACGGCGTTCGGGCTCTGGGTCGTGCAGTTCGGCGTCATCACGCTGGCCGGGCGGCTGTTTCCGGGCGTCAACCTGCTGATTCCGAAGGGCGCGGCGATCGTCGTCGGGCTGTTCTGGAACTACCTGCTCTACCACTACGTGGTGTTCCGGCACCGGCCCGTTTCGCCCGTTCCCGGTGCAGCGCCCGCCGACTCTGCGTGATCTCGTACGCTCTTCCGAGTGCGATTCCGTGAACTGCGCTTCGGCTTGGGCGTCTTCGTCCTTTCCCTGGGCGTCCTGCTGGTCCGGTTCCTGGTACCGCGGCCGGTCGGGATGGCCGACAACGGCGACGGCTGGCGCCTGCTGTGCGACCTCGGCGGCCGGCACCCGGAGCTGAGCTCCGAGTTCTACGTGCACTTCAGCTACGGGCCGGGCTCGGCCTGCAAGAGCGACTACATCTCCAGCCAGGCGTGGCTCGACTGGTTCGCGAGCAAGCTCGGCAAGGTGCTCGGCTCGTCGGCGGAGCTCAACCTGCTGGTGCTCGGCGCGATCACGTGCGTGCTGGTCGCGGCAGGCGTCGCGGCGACGGTGCTCGCCCTGGACCTGAGCCGCCGCAACCGCGTCATCGCGGCGGTGCTCCTGCTGCTCGTGATGGCCGACTCGGCGTTCTTCGGCTATTTCGCGTCGGTGCTGAGCGAAGGCGCCGGGTTCGTCGGGATGCTGCTGATGACCGGCGGCCTGCTGCTGATGAGCCGCACGGGCGCGGCGCGGTACTGGGGCGCGGCGCTGACCGTGGTCGGCGCGCTGATCGGCATCAACGCGAAGTCGCAGACGCTGCTGCTGATCCCGCTGTTCGTGCTGGCGCTGGCGCTGGTCAAGCCGCTCGGGAAGCGCGGCCGGGCGCGGTGGCTGCTGCCGCTGGGCGTGCTGGTGGTCGTCGGCGCGGGAACGGCGGCGGTGCAGTCCCACGGCGACCCGGCCAACGCCGAGTACCGCGAAGCGAACATGTACCACGTGGTGTTCGACAGCATCGTCGACGGCAAGCACGACACGGACGCCGACCTCGCGGCCCTGGGCCTGCCGCCGAGCGCGAAGAAGTTCATCGGCACGGGCTGGTGGGCGGCGCACCCGTGGACGGACGCGGACTACAACGGCTTCCGCGACAAGATCAGCCGCCGCAACGTGGTGAGCTACTACGCGGCCCACCCTCAGCGCACGCTGCAGATTCTCCAGCAGGGAGCGGTCGACACGCTGACGGCGCGCCCGTCCCGGCTGGGCAGCTTCGCGGAGTCGTCCGGGCTGCCGAAGATGGCGCAGGAGTACCGGGTGCCGGTGTTCTCCGGGCTGTCGAAGCTCGCGGCGCCGCTGGGGCTGTTCGTGCTGGTCCCGTTCTGGCTGCTGATCGGCTGGGCGGGCGTGCGCGCGTTCCGCCGGCACCGGCGCGAGTACGGGATCGTGGTGTTCTTCCTGCTGCTGTTCGCGGTGGGGCAGTTCGGGCTGTCCGCGCTCGGCGAGGGCGTCGAGGGCGTGAAGCACCAGCTGCTGACGCTGTTCCCGACATTCCTGGCGTTCGTGTTCGCGGTCATCAGCCTGTTCCCGAAGCCAGCGCAGCCCGAGCCAGAGCCCGAAGAGGTCCCGGACGTGGACCAGCCGACCGAGGTCTTCGAGGCCTTCCGCGAGCCGGAGAAGCCCGCCGTCCGCTAAACCGCACCGGCCTCCCAGGCGTGGGGACGGCGGTGGTCCGGGACCAGCCCGGGCACCGCTGGTTGTGGAGGCAAGATGCGGTCATTCGTGCGGAAGTTCGCCGTCGTCGCCGGTGTCGTGGTGGCGGGAGTCGTCGTGGCGCCCGTCACCCAAGCCCAGGCGGCGACGGTGGCGACCTGCCCGGGCAGTGAGGTCTCCGGGTTCCCGAAGTCCCTGAAGAACTCCCTCGGGGAGCTGGCCGGCTCGCTGCACCTCTGGTACTCCAGCGCGAACGGCGGCACCAACTGCGCGAAGGTCTACGACGACATGTCCGGGTCGCACTCGATGTCGGTCAGCATCCGCCGATCCGACCAGTCCACGCCGGTGACCGACTCGGGCACGTTCTCGACCTACGCGGGCGGCGTGGTGGTCACCGGGACCAACGGCAAGTGCATCTACGTGTCCGGCAACCTCTCGCTGGGCAGCGGCTCGGTCAACCAGTTCCGCGCCTCGGCAGGCCCGGTCGCCTGCGGCTGATCCCCCGGGCTGGGCCGCCGGACGGCGGCTCAGCCCGCCGAGGCGGCCAGGCGTTCCTCGCGGTCCGCCGTCGCCAGGGCGTCCAGCACGCCGTCCAGGTCGCCGTCCAGGACCTGGTCGAGGTTGTACGCCTTGTAGTTCACCCGGTGGTCCGAGATGCGGTTCTCCGGGAAGTTGTACGTCCGGATCCGCTCCGACCGGTCGACCGTGCGGACCTGGGACTTGCGGGCGTCCGACGCCTTCGCCGCCGCCTCCTCCTCCGCGATCGCCTGGAGCCGGGCCTGGAGCACCTGCAGGGCCCGCGCACGGTTCTGGATCTGGGACTTCTCGTTCTGGCACGACACCACGATGCCGGTCGGCAGGTGCGTGATCCGGACCGCCGAGTCGGTCGTGTTGACGCTCTGGCCGCCCGGGCCCGACGACCGGAAGACGTCGATGCGCAGGTCGTTCGGGTCGATCTCGACCTCGACCTCCTCCGGCTCCGGGTAGATGAGCACCCCGGACGCCGACGTGTGGATCCGGCCCTGGGACTCCGTGGCCGGCACGCGCTGGACGCGGTGCACGCCGCCCTCGAACTTCAGCCGCGACCAGACGCCGTCGACGACCGCCGACTTCGTCTTGATCGAGAGCGTGACGTCCTTGAAGCCGCCCAGGTCGGAGTCGACCGAGTCGAGGACTTCGGCCTTCCAGCCGTGGCGCTCGGCGTAGCGCAGGTACATCCGCAGCAGGTCGCCGGCGAACAGGGCCGACTCCTCGCCGCCCTCGCCGGACTTGATCTCCATCACGACGTCGGAGCCGTCGTACGGGTCGCGCGGCAGCAGCAGCTCGGTGAGCTTCGACTCCAGCTCGGGGATCTTCGCGGCCAGCTCGTCGGCCTCCGCGGCGAACTCCGCGTCCTCCGAGGCCATCTCACGAGCGGCCGAGAGGTCGTCCCGGGCGGTGTCGAGTTCGTGGACCGCGCGGACGACCGGCGTCAGCTCGGCGTAGCGGCGGCCGAGCTTGCGGGCGCGCGCCTGGTCGGCGTGCACCGCCGGGTCCGCCAGCTGGGTCTCCAGCTCCGCGTGCTCGGCGAGCAGCCCCTTGAGCGAGCTCGAATCCACCTCTGCCACCTCTCAGCCCGGGAAAGCAAGACACCGTGTTCACAAAAGACGACGACGCCCACTCGCGCAGGCGAGTGGGCGTCGTCGGAAAAGCTACTTGGCGTCGGCCTTCTTCTGGCGCTTGCCGTAGCGAGCCTCGAAGCGCGCGACCCGGCCACCGGTGTCCATGATCTTCTGCTTGCCCGTGTAGAACGGGTGGCAGTTCGAGCAGATCTCGACGTGGATGTTGCCGCTGGTCTTGGTGCTGCGCGTGGTGAAGCTGTTGCCGCAGTCGCAGTTCACGTTGGTGACCACGTACTCGGGGTGAATGCCGCTCTTCATGGTGTCCTCTCTCGTTGGCTCCGGGTCCCCAGTCGTTCCGCGGGGTGAACCGGCGCCGGACTTCAGCGGGTGATTCTGCCAGACGGGCAGACGCTCACTGGAACGCACCCCGCTGACCTGGTATTCCGAACGTGCCGGAGGCCTCCCCGCGGCGAAGCGGGGAGGCCTCCGGTGAGTACGTTCAGTCGTCCTCGCCGCCGCCGAGGGCGGTCTTCGAGACCTGCATCAGGAACTCGACGTTGGTCTTCGTCTTCCGCAGGCGCGAGATCAGCAGGTCGATGGCCTGCTGCGAGTCGAGCGCGTGCAGCACCCGGCTCAGCTTCACCGTGACCGCGAGCTCGTCCGGCGAGAGCAGCAGCTCGTCCTTGCGGGTACCGGACGGGTTGACGTCGACCGCCGGGAACACGCGGCGCTCGGCGATCTTCCGGTCGAGCTTGAGCTCGGCGTTACCGGTGCCCTTGAACTCCTCGAAGATGACCGTGTCCATCGTCGAGCCGGTCTCGACCATCGCCGTGGCGAAGATGGTCAGCGAGCCGCCGTTCTCGATGTTGCGCGCCGCGCCCAGGAACCGCTTCGGCGGGTACAGCGCGGTCGAGTCGACACCACCGGACAGGATCCGGCCGGACGCCGGGGCCGCCAGGTTGTACGCACGGCCCAGCCGCGTGATCGAGTCGAGCAGCACGACGACGTCGTGGCCCATCTCGACCAGGCGCTTGGCCCGCTCGATCGACAGCTCCGCGACCGAGGTGTGGTCCGACGGCGGCCGGTCGAAGGTCGAGGCGATGACCTCGCCCTTCACCGAGCGCTGCATGTCGGTGACCTCTTCCGGACGCTCGTCGACCAGGACGACCATCAGGTGGCACTCGGGGTTGTTCGTGGAGATCGCGTTCGCGATGTCCTGCATGATCGTGGTCTTACCGGCCTTCGGCGGCGACACGATCAGGGCGCGCTGCCCCTTGCCGACCGGCATGATCAGGTCGATCACGCGGGTCGTGAGCTTGTGCGACTCGGTCTCGAGGCGCAGCCGCTCGTTCGGGTACAGCGGGGTCAGCTTGGTGAAGTCGGGACGCCGCTTGGCCTCGTCCGGCTCCAGGCCGTTGATCGAGTCGACGCGCACCAGCGGGTTGAACTTCTGCCGCTGCTGCTCGCCGTCGCGCGGCTGGCGCACGACACCGGTGATGGCGTCCCCGCGGCGCAGGCCGTACTTGCGGACCAGCGACAGCGAGACGTACACGTCGTTCGGGCCGGCGAGGTAGCCGGAAGTCCGCACGAACGCGTAGTTGTCGAGCACGTCCAGGATGCCCGCGACGGGCAGCAGGACGTCGTCCTCGCGGATCTCGGTGTCCGGCGAACCGCCGTCACGCTGGCCGCCACCGCTGCCCCGGCGGCGACGGTCGCGGAAGCGACGGCCGCGACGGCCGCCTTCCTCGTCGTCGTCCGGCTGCTGGTTGCGGTTGTCCTGGCCGCCGCGGTTGCCGCCGTCCTGCTGCTGGTTGCGCTGGCGGTTGCCGTCCTGGCGGTTGCCGTCCCGGCCGCCGCCCTGGCGCTGCTGGTCGCGGTTGCCGCCGCTCTGGCCCTGCTGGCGGTCGCCACCGCCCTGGCGGTCACCCTGCTGGCGGTCGCCGCCCTGCTGGCGGTCACCACCCTGCTGGCGCTCGCCGTCGGGCGAGCCGGCGGCGCGGTTCGAGCCGCGGCGACGGCGGCTGCGGCCACCCTCCTCGGGCTGGCCGTCCTGGCCGTCCTGCTGCGGGCGCTCGGCCTGCGGCGGGGCGTCGGCCGGGGCGGACGCGGCGGACTCGGCCTTCGGCTCCGGCTTGCTCTCGACCGGGGCGGCGGGCGCCTCGGCCTTGGGCTCGGCCTTCGGGGCCGCGGCCTTCACCGGCTCGCCGACGCCCTCGAGGGGCAGCGTTTCGGCGGTCGCGCGCTTGCGGGACTTGCCCTGGCGCTCGCGGATCGCGGCGATCAGGTCGCCCTTGCGCATGCCCGTCGTCTCGCCGACGCCGAGCTCCCCAGCCAGCGAACGCAGTTCGGCGACGGTCTTACCGGTCAGCCCGCCGACCGTCTTCTTGGGAGCGGGGGCGGTGCCGTTCGACTCCGCGGCGCTGCTACCCACGTCGCTCAAAAGATCGGTGTTGCTCACACATGTCCTTCCTGACCGATCCACGCCTCCAGGCGGATCAGCGGACTGCCGCTCGCTTCTGATCGCGAACCGGCGTATCTGCCCCCCGATACGGGAGATGAGCTCTTCG
The DNA here is from genome assembly GCF_051337345.1 of Amycolatopsis sp. MEPSY49. Taxonomy (NCBI): domain Bacteria; kingdom Bacillati; phylum Actinomycetota; class Actinomycetes; order Pseudonocardiales; family Pseudonocardiaceae; genus Amycolatopsis; species Amycolatopsis sp. MEPSY49. The sequence goes on from NZ_JBDLYJ010000010.1 coordinate 124,656, forward strand.
GCCGTGCGGAACACAGCTGGAGCGCCTCCACCACAGGGTTTTGCGTCCTCCATTCGGAGGACACGGAATTCGGCACCGCCGAAACCGGAAACCCGCCTGCGTTCATCCGCGTTACCCCGCTCGCCAGGCGGTGCGGATTCGGCGGATCAACGAAGGATGCGATCCGGGAGGACCGGCATCGGGTGCGGAAACGCACGGTGATCGAACGCCCCCGAGGGTAGACCGCGGCGGTTCCGGGTGCAACAACCACCCCCCGCGTGGCGGGTGCCGCGGCAGGCACGTGACCCAGCCTTCACTGAGCCGCAACCTGCACACCCGTGAGATCCACGGGCAGCTCGAAGACGTCGAAGCCTTCAACGCCGACCCCCGGCGGGAGTATTCCCGCGGTGGTCAGCGCGAGCACCGTGGGACCCGCGCCGGACACCGCCGCGGCCACTCCCCGTGCACGCAGCGTCGCCACCAGCTCGCCGCTCGCCGGGTACGCCGGGGCGCGGTAGTGCTGGTGCAGGCGGTCTTCGGTGGCCGCGAGCAGCAGCTCCGGCTTCGCCGTCAACGCGTGCACGGCGAGCGCGGCGCGGCCCGCGTTGTGGGCGGCGTCGGCGTGCGGGACGGTCGCCGGCAGCAGGCCGCGCGTGGTCGCGGTGGCCGAGCGGACGGCCGGGACGGCCACGACCGGCCGGATCGATTCGTGCGGCGCGAGGCGCTCGGCGTGGAATTCGCCACCCTCGCACCAGGCCAGGACGAACCCGCCGAACAGACTCGCCGCGGCATTGTCGGCGTGGCCCTCGAAGCCGGCGGCCAGCTGCAACGCGCCGAAGGCGTCGAGCTCGCGGCCCGCGAGCGCGTACCCGGCGGCGACGCCGGACACCACCGCGGCGGCCGACGAGCCGAGGCCGCGCGCGTGCGGGATCGCGTTGTGGCAGCGCAGGTGCAGGCCCGGCGGCTCGACGCCGAGGTGCGCGCAGGTCTCGCGGATCGCGCGCACGACCAGGTGGGTCTCGTCGGTCGGGACGTCCTCGACCCCGCCCGCGCCGGCGTCGACCACCTCGACCTTGAGGCCGCCGTCGGTGACCTGCACCTCGACGACGTCGTAGAGGCCCAGTGCCATGCCGAACGCGTCGAAGCCCGGCCCGAGGTTCGCCGTCGACGCCGGGACGGTGACCTTGAACCCCGCCGACGTGCTCTTCCCCGCGGAGGCGGCGTCGGACACCGCGCTCACCGCAGGTCCAGCGCCGCCGCGACCGCCGAGGGGTCCACCGCGAGGGGTTCGACCTCGACGTTGCCCGCCAGGGCCGTCTGCGGGTCCTTCAGGCCGTGCCCGGTGACCGTGCAGACCACGCGGGAGCCCTTCGGCAGCCGTCCGTCGGCGGCGGTGGCCAGCAGGCCGGCCACGCTGGTGGCCGACGCGGGCTCCACGAACACGCCCTCGCGCCCCGCCAGCAGCCGGTAGGCCTCGAGGATCTTCTCGTCCGTCACGGCTTCGAAGAGGCCGTTCGACGCGTCCTTGGCCTTCACCGCGGCCGTCCACGAGGCCGGGCTGCCGATCCGGATCGCGGTCGCGACCGTCTCGGGGTCGGCCACCGGCTCGCCGTGCACCAGCGGTGCCGCGCCGGCCGCCTGGAAGCCGAACATCCGCGGCGTGTTCTTCACCACACCGTCGGCCGCGTACTCCGAATAGCCCGCCCAGTAGGCGGTGATGTTGCCCGCGTTGCCGACCGGCAGGCAGTGGATGTCCGGCGCCGTGCCGAGCACGTCGCAGATCTCGAACGCGGCGGTCTTCTGGCCCGCGATGCGCACCGGGTTGACCGAGTTGACCAGCGTGACCGGGTAGTCGGCCGCGGTCTTGCGGGCCAGCTCGAGGCAGTCGTCGAAGTTGCCGTCGACCTGCAGGATCCGCGCGCCGTGCAGCACCGCCTGGGCGAGCTTGCCCATCGCGATCTTGCCCTGGGGCACCAGCACCGCGCAGGTGAGGCCGGCGCGCGCGGCGTAGGCGGCGGCCGAGGCGGACGTGTTGCCGGTCGACGCGCAGATCACCGCCTTGAGCCCGCTGGCGAGCGCGTGCGTGATGGCCACGGTCATCCCGCGGTCCTTGAACGACCCGGTCGGGTTGGCGCCCTCGACCTTGAGGTGCACCTCGCAGCCGGTCAGCTCCGACAGGTACCGCGCGGGCAGCAGCGGCGTGTTGCCCTCGCCGAGCGTGACGACCTGCGCGCCGTCGGGGACGGGGACGCGGTCGCGGTACGCCTCGATGAGCCCGGGCCAAGGGTGCTTGATCACTGGTCCTCGCCTTCCACCCGCATCACGCTGACGACTTCGTGGACGACGTCGAGCTTCGCGATTTCGTCCACAGTGGACTGCAGCGCGGCGTCCGGGGCCTGGTGGGTCACGACGACCAGGCTCGCGCGGTCGCCGACGTCGCTCTGCCGCACGGCCGCGATGCTCACCCCGTGCCCGGCGAACGCCTGCGCCACCTGGGCGAGCACGCCGGCGCGATCGGCCACGGAAAGGCTTACGTGGTAACGGGTCGGCGTCTGGCCCATCGGCCGCACGGGCAGCGCCGCGTGCGCGGACTCGCGCGGGCCGCGGCCGCCGGCCACGAGGTTGCGGGCCACCGCGACGAGGTCGCCGAGCACCGCGCTCGCGGTCGGCGCGCCACCCGCGCCCTGGCCGTAGAACATCAGCTCGCCGGCGGCGTCGGCCTCGACGTAGACGGCGTTGAACGCGCCGCCGACCCCGGCCAGCTGGTGGCTGCGCGGGATCATCACCGGGTGCACGCGGGCGGAAACCGACTCGACGCCGTCGTCGTCGGTCACGCGTTCGCAGATCGCCAGGAGCTTGACCGTGCGGCCCAGCATCCGGGCCGCGCCGAGGTCGGCGGCGGTGACGTCGGCGATGCCCTCGCGGTGGACGTCCGAAGCGGTCACGCGGGTGTGGAAGGCCAGCGACGCGAGGATCGCGGCCTTCGACGCGGCGTCGTAGCCGTCGACGTCGGCGGTCGGGTCGGCCTCGGCGTACCCGAGCCGGCTGGCCTCGTCGAGCGTCTCGGCGTAGCCGGCGCCGGTCGAGTCCATCGCGGACAGGATGTAGTTCGTGGTGCCGTTGACGATGCCCATCACGCGCGTGATCCGGTCGCCCGCGAGGGATTCGCGCAGCGGGCGCAGCAGCGGGATGGCGCCGGCGACGGCGGCCTCGAAGTAGAGGTCGGCGCCCGCGGCGTCGGCCGCCTCGAACAGGTCGGCGGAGTGCTCGGCCAGCAGGGCCTTGTTCGCCGTGACCACGGACTTCCCGGCCTTCAGCGCGGCGAGCAGCCAGCCGCGCACCGGCTCGATGCCGCCGACCAGCTCGACCACGACGTCGACGTCGTCGCTGGTCACGAGCTTCTCCGCGTCGGCGGTCAGCAGCTCCGGCGGCAGCTCGGGGTGCTTGTCCGGGCGGCGGACGGCGATGCCGGCCAGCTCGACCGGCGTGCCCGCCCGCGCGGCGAGCTCGTCGGCCTGCTCGGTGAGCAGCCGGGCGACCTCACCGCCGACGGTCCCGCAGCCGAGCAGGGCGACGCGCACGGCCCGGCGTTCCTCTGGGGCAGCCACTGTGTTCAGACCTCCAGGCGCAGCATGTCGTCGGTCGTCTCGCGCCGCAGCAGCAGCCGGGAGCCGCCGTTGCGCACGGCGACCACGGCCGGGCGGGGCTGCCGGTTGTACGTGCTCGCCATCGAGTAGCAGTAGGCACCGGTCGCCGCGACCGCCAGCAGGTCGCCGGGAGCCAGCGTGTCGGGCAGCCAGCAGTCTCGTACGACGATGTCGCCGGACTCACAGTGTTTTCCCACCACCCGGGACAGTACGGCCTGCACCGGCCGCCCGGCGTCTTCCGCGGAGCGGGAAACCAGCCGGACGTCGTACACGGCGTCGTACAGGGCGGTCCGGATGTTGTCGCTCATCCCGCCGTCGACGCTGACGTACCGGCGGACCGCGTCGTCGCCGAGCGCGACGTCCTTGATCGTGCCGACTTCGTACAGCGTGACGGTGCCGGGACCGGCGATCGCGCGGCCCGGCTCGCCGGCGATGCGCGGCACCGGCAGGCCCGCGTACGCGCACTCCTTGCGGACGATCTCGCGGATCTGCGTGATCATCTGCGCCGGCGGCGGCGGGTTGTCCTTCTCGGTGTACGCGATGCCGAAGCCGCCGCCCAGGTCGACCAGGCTCAGCTGGTCGAGCAGCTCGGGGCCGTGCTCCTTGGCCAGGTCGGCGAGCAGCCCGACGACGCGGCGGGCGGCGACCTCGAAGCCGTCGGCGTCGAAGATCTGCGAGCCGATGTGGCTGTGCAGGCCGACCAGCTTGAGCGAGCGCGCGTTGAGCACGCGGCGCACCGCCTCGGCGGCGTCGCCGCTCGCGAGGGAGAACCCGAACTTCTGGTCCTCGTGGGCGGTCGCGATGAACTCGTGGGTGTGCGCCTCGACGCCGACGGTGACCCGGATGAGCACCGGCTGCACGACGTCGTGGCGCGCGGCGATGTCACCGAGCCGGGCGATCTCGAAGTACGAGTCGAGCACGATCGTGCCCACGCCGGCGACGACCGCGGCTTCGAGCTCCGCGGGCGATTTGTTGTTGCCGTGGAAGGTGATCCGCTCGGCCGGGAAGTCCGCGCGCTGCGCGACGGCGAGCTCGCCGCCGCTGCAGACGTCGAGGCTCAGCCCCTGCTCGGCCACCCAGCGGGCGATCTCGATGGAGAGGAAGGCCTTGGACGCGTAGTGCACCAGCGACGGGTCGTCGAACGCCTCGGCGTAGTCCGCGCAGCGGGACTTGAAGTCGGCTTCGTCGACGACGAACAGGGGCGTGCCGTGCTTCTCGGCGAGCTCGCGGACGTCGACCCCGGCGATCCGCACGACGCCGTCGGCGGCGCGGAAGGTGTTGCGGGGCCACACCTTCGCGGGCATCTTGTCGAGCTCGTCGGCGCCCGTGGGCTGGAGCCCGGAGGTGTCGGCGTGGGGGTAGACGTCGGCGTGCCTGGGGCCCGCGGGGTGCGCCATTTCTTACATCCGTTCCGGAGCGGAGACACCGAGGAGCGCGAGGCCGTTCGCCAGCACCTGGCGGGCGGCTTCGCAGAGCGCGAGCCGGGCGTACGTCAGAGGGGTCGCCTCTTCGTCGCCCATGGGCAGCACGCGGCCCACGGTGTAGAACTTGTGGTAGGCGCCCGCGAGTTCTTCGAGGTAGCGCGCGATCCGGTGCGGCTCCCGCATTTCGGCGGCGCGGCGCACGGTTTCCGGGAACTCGCCGATGGTGCGGATCAGGTCGCCCTCGGCGGGCAGCGTCAGCAGTCCGAAATCGACGTCCGAAGTGGACTTCAGGCCGAGATCGGCCGCGTTGCGCTGCAGCGAAGCCAGCCGCGCGTGGGCGTACTGGACGTAGTAGACGGGGTTGTCGTTGGAGTGCTTGCGCAGCAGGTCCAGGTCGACGTCCAAAGTGGAGTCGACGGAGTAGCGGATCAGCTCGTAGCGGGCCGGGTCGACGCCGACGGCCTCGACGAGGTCCTCCATGGTGATCACGGTGCCCGCGCGCTTGGACATGCGCACCGGCTTGCCGTCGCTGACCAGGTTGACCATCTGGCCGATCAGCACCTCGACCGTCGCCGGGTCGTCGCCGAACGCGGCGGCCGCGGCCTTGAGGCGCGCGATGTAGCCGTGGTGGTCCGCGCCGAGCATGTAGATGCAGAGATCGAAGCCGCGGTTGCGCTTGTCCTTGAAGTAGGCCAGGTCGCCGGCGATGTAGGCCGGGTTGCCGTCCTGCTTGATGACGACGCGGTCCTTGTCGTCGCCGTACTCCTTCGACTTCAGCCACCAGGCGCCGTCTTCGAAGTAGAGGTTCCCGGAGTCCTTCAGCTCTTGGACGGCCGCGTCGACCGCGCCCGACTCGTGCAGCGAGTTCTCGTGGAAGTAGACGTCGAAGTCGGTGCCGAACTCGTGCAGGCTGGACTTGATCTCGCCGAACATCAGCTCGATGCCGATCCGGCGGAACGTCTCGTGGCGCTGCTCCTCCGGCAGCGACAGCGCGCTCGGCTCCTGCTTGAGGACGTTGGCGGCGATGTCGTTGATGTAGCCGCCCGCGTAGCCGTCCTCCGGCGCGGGCTCGCCCTTCGCGGCGGCGACCAGCGACCGGACGAACCGGTCGATCTGGGCGCCGGCGTCGTTGAAGTAGTACTCGCGCGTGACGTCGCCGCCCTGCGCGGCCAGCACGCGGCCCAGCGCGTCGCCGACCGCGGCCCAGCGGGTGCCGCCCAGGTGGATCGGGCCGGTCGGGTTCGCCGAGACGAACTCCAGGTTGATCCGGGTCCCGGCCAGCGCGTCGCCGCGGCCGTACGCGGCGCCGGCGTCGAGCACCTGGCGCACGATGTCGCCCTGCGCGGCCGCGGCGAGCCGGAAGTTGAGGAAGCCGGGGCCCGCCACCTCGGCCGAAGCGACGCCGTCGTCCGCCGAGACGGCCTCGGCGAGCGCTTCGGCGAATTCGCGCGGCTTCAGCCCGGCCTTCTTGGCCACCTGCAGCGCCAGGTTCGTCGCGTAGTCGCCGTGGTCGGGGTTGCGCGGGCGTTCGATGGTCACCTGCTCCGGCAGCACGGTGTCGTCGATGCCGCGTGCGGTCAGTACCTGCACGGCGGAGCTGCGGACCAGGTCGGCGAGAGCGGCGGGAGTCACTCGTCGAATTCTAGGTGTGCCCAGGTGGGGCGCTCGCATCGGTCTCGGCCACGTCACGGCGGGCATCCGCGTGAGGTGTTAACGGTGATCAGACGAGTGGTCTCTACACTGGCCCGGGCGGGAATCCGTCCGCAGCCACCAGAGGGAGAACGCGGGAGCCATGGCGAACCGGACAACTAAGAAAAAGGGGTCGGCCGTGAAGGCGGCCCGCGGTTCCGTCGTGAGCAAGAAGGGCACGCCGTGGGGCACGATCATCGCCGTCGTGGCCATCGTGGCCCTGCTCGGCGCCGTGATCACCTACTACATGGTGAAGTCCGCGCCGAAGCGTGAGCAGGCCGGCCGCGAGGCCGCCGCCGCGTCGTTCGCGCCGACCGCGCAGGACCCGGACCCGTCGAAGCGCATCCCCGGCGTCGTCACCGCGACCTACACCGGCAGCGTGCACGTCCTCCCGACCGAGCGCGTGGCCTACGACAAGACCCCGCCGTTCGGCGGCCCGCACGACCAGACGTGGGCCACCTGCACCGGCATCGTCTACCCGACCGCCGTCCGCACCGAGAACATGGTGCACGCGCTCGAGCACGGCGCCGTCTGGATCGCCTACAACCCGCAGCAGGTCTCGGGCGACGCGCTCAACCTGCTGAGCGTCCGCGTCAAGGACAAGCCGTTCACGATGATGTCGCCGTACCCGGGCCTGGACAAGCCGATCTCGCTGCAGTCGTGGGGCCACCAGCTGAAGCTGGACGACGCCAACGACGCACGCATCGACGAGTTCATCGCCGCGCTGCGGAGCAACCCGAACGGCGTCTACCCCGAGGTCGGCGCGTCCTGCGACGCCGTCCCGGGCCAGTTCGACCCGGACAACCCGCCGCCGTTCGACGCGTCGAAGCCGGGCCCGGACGCCAAGCCGATGGACTACAAGGGCAGCACGGCCGCGCAGGGTGAGGGCGGCATGCCCGCCACGTCCGCGCCGGCGACGTCCGCGCCGGCCTCGCCGACCCCGACCAAGTGATGGCCGAAGCCGACCTCGACACCGACTTCGAGACCGAAGAGGTCACCGAGCAGCCGACGTGGTCGCGCTGGGTGATCATCGGCGGGACGCTGCTGGCGGTCCTGCTGATCGGCGCGACGGCGGGGATGTTCTTCACCCGCGCCGTCGACGATCCCGGGACGGCGGCCACTCCCGCCGCCGGTTCGGTCGAGGTCGGCTTCGCCCAGGACATGTCGACGCACCACCTCCAGGCGGTGACGATGGCGGGCATCGCCCGCGACCGCACGACCGACCCGGAGATCAAGCAGCTGTCGTTCGACATCGAGCGCACGCAGCTCGAGCAGGTCGGCCGCATGAAGGGCTGGCTCATGCTGTGGGACCAGCCCGAGCAGGCGATCGGCGCGCCGATGAAGTGGATGACGGAGCCGATGGCGGGCCACGACGGGATGTCGATGGGCACGTCGTCGGTCAACCCCGCGGGCGGCGCGCTGATGCCGGGCATGGCGACGGACACGGACCTGAAGAAGCTGCGCTCGCTGTCGGGCCGCGAGTTCGACGTCTACTTCCTGCAGCTGATGCTCCGCCACCACGAGGGCGGAACGTCGATGGCCCAGTACGCGGCGGCGCACTCGTCGCTGCCGGCGTTGAAGGCGCTGGTGAACAGCATTCTGGCTTCGCAGGGCGCGGAGATGGACCAGATCAAGCTGATGCTTTCGGGCCGGGGCGCCCAGCCGCTCCCGGCGTAGCTACCAGGACAGTTCCTGGCAGCGGCGGGCGCACTGCGGCGCCTCCACCTGCAGCGTCGCGTGCTCGATCGCGTAGCGCGAAGACAGCAGGTTCTGCGCCTCCGTCAGCACGTCGGACTGCTTCGCGGGCGGCGCCAGCGTCAGGTGCGCCGAAGCCACCTCCATGCCCGAGGTCAGCGTCCAGACGTGCAGGTCGTGCACGTCCGCGACGCCCGGCAGCGCGGCCAGCTCGGCGTTGATCGCCCCGACGTCGACGCCCTGGGGCGCGTGCTGGAACAGGATGCGCAGCGCCCGGCGGGCCAGCGTCCACGTGCGCGGCAGCACGAACAGCCCGATCGCGACACCGATGATCGGGTCGGCGTAGCGCCAGCCCGTCAGCAGCGTCACCGCGCCGCTGACCAGCACGCCGACCGACCCGATCAGGTCGGCCAGCACCTCGAGGTACGCGCCGCGGACGTTGAGGCTCTCCTTCGCCCCCGACCGCAGCACGGCGAAGGAGACGATGTTGGCCGCGAGACCGGCCGTCGCGGCCAGCAGCACGGGCAGGCCGGGCACCGCGGGCGGGTCGCCGATCCGGCCGACGGCCTCGACGACGACGTACCCCGCGACGCCGAACAGCAGGACCGCGTTGGCCAGCGCGGCCAGGACCTCCGCGCGGTAGAGCCCGAAGGTGCGGCTGACCGTGGGCCCGGTGCGCCGCGCGAGGACGATCGCGGTCAGCGCCATGCCGACCCCGAGGACGTCGGTGAACATGTGCGCCGCGTCGGAGATCAGGGCCAGCGAGCCGGTCGTGAAGCCGACGACGAACTCGAGCACCATGAAGCCGGCGCCGACGCAGAGGGCGATGGCCAGGCTCCGCACGTACCGGCCCGAGGCGCTCGCCGGCGCGCTCGTGTGCCCGTGTCCGTGGCCGTGTCCCATTCCGCCTCCGTCCTTCACCGTCGAGGCCAACATATAGTCGGATGCGCATATGTGCAATAGAGGGCACCCTAAGTTCACCCTCCCGAAAGCTACTACCCGCGGCAGCGCCCACCAATCCACCAGGCGGGGTTCTCACCCGGTGGACTTCGTCACGCTTCGACGTCGCTAGCGGACCAGCCGGAAGAACCCGCGGACCTGCTCGACGAACAGCTGCGGCTGCTCCAGCGCGGCGAAGTGCCCGCCGACGGGCAGCTCCTCGAACCACCGCAGGTCGGTGTAGCGCTGCTCGGCCTGCCGCCGCGACGGCCGCACGATCTCCCGCGGGAACACCGAAACCCCGGCCGGCACGTCCACAGTGGACAGGTCCCGGTCGTTGTTCTCCCAGTACATCCGCGCCGAGGACGCCGCCGTCGCGGTGAACCAGTAGACGGAGATGTCGTCGAGGATCTTCTGCCGGTCGACGGTGTCCTCCGGGTGCCCCTTGTTGTCGGTCCAGGCCCAGAACTTCTCGGCGATCCAGGCGGCCTGCCCGGCAGGCGAGTCGGTGAGGCCGTAGCCGAGCGTCTGCGGCCGCGTGCCCTGCTGCGCGGAGTAACCGCTCCCGCTCCGCCGGAACTCCTCGAGGTCGGCGAGCGCTTGGCGCTCTTCGGGCGTCGGATCGTCCAGGGTCATGCGCACGGGAGCGAAGTTGACGTGCACGCCGGCCACCCGCCCGGACCGCGCGAGGGCGTTGGTGACGGCGGCACCCCAGTCACCGCCCTGGGCGCCGTAGCGGTCATAGCCGAGTTCCCGCATGAGCAGGTCGAAGAGCTCGGCGACGCGCGCGATCTTCCGCGCGGGCTTGTCACTCCACCCGAACCCGGGCAGCGACGGAGCGACGACGTGGAAGGCGTCACGGGGGTCGCCGCCGTACTTCGCGGGGTCACTCAGCGGACCGAAGACGTCGAGGAACTCGGTGACGGAACCAGGCCAGCCATGGGTGAGAACGAGCGGCAAGGCATCGGCCTCGGGCGACCGCAGGTGCACGAAGTGCAGGCCGACGCCGTCGACGTCGGCCCGGAACTGCGGAAAGGCGTTGAGCCGCGCGGCGAACCCGAAGTCGTACTCTTCGGCCCAGTCCCGGCAGAGTTCACGCACGTAGTCAAGGGGAACACCCTGAGACCAGTCCCCGACGGTCTCGGCCTCGGGCCACCGAGTCCGCCGGAGCCGCTCCCGCAGATCGGCGACATCGGCCTCGTCGAGAGACACCTGGAACGGCTTGACCATCTCGGCTCCTTCAGGTGGGCTTCCCACGCTAGCGACGGTCCCGTGAGCCGATCAACTTCAGGCCGTTGACCAGGGGTTTCGCGAGTCGGACCACCTGCGCGCGAGGGGTCGTCGCGATGCGCTAAGCTTTCCGAGTCGCCCAGCGATGGGCCCTCGTAGCTCAGGGGATAGAGCACTGCCCTCCGGAGGCAGGTGTCGCAGGTTCGAATCCTGCCGAGGGCACCCCCACGGGAGCGGGAAAAACCGCTCCTTACCAGCGGTTTCACGTATGAAGCGGTTCTTCCCGTCCTCCGACTGACTACGGCCAAACACGGGTGGCTCTTCCCAATGCGTTCCCACGGGAACACATTGGGAGCCCTCGGTCAGCTGTCCAAGTCGGTCCGCGGCTTGTGGCCGAGGATCTTCTCGATCCGGGCTCGGTTGGCCTCCTCTCCCCCGTCGAGGAACGCGGCATAGACCTCGAACAGCACGCCGACCGAGTGGCCGGCCCACTCGGCCACGGTCGCTGGGTCGACGCCCGCCACCAGCTTCGTGCTCACCGCCGCGCGTCGGCGCGCGCGACCAGCGCGAGCATCTCCTCCCGGGTGGCGGCCTCGTCGCCGGCCGGCGCGGGCTGCGGGATCCGTCCGGTGGCGAAGTGCCACGTGACGGTCGCGTCGTCCCCGGCGTCAGGCAGCAGGGGGAGCGTGTGGCGCCGGGCCTGCCCGACCGGCTCCGGGAGCCGGAAGGTGACCGCCGGCCGGCGGTCCGCCGTGCTGGTCTCGATCAGGATTTTCCGATCGGCCTCGATGGCCGGTTCGGCGAGCAGGGTCGCGGCGAGGATCAGGCGGGCGCGGTCCCCGGCCGGTATCCCCGCCTCGCCGCAGGCGGTGCGGAGGTCTCGGCGGATCCGGAGGAGCTGGGGGTGCATCAGCTGATCCGGAAGACGGTGGCCATCCGGTCGGCCGCGCCGAGCCCGGTGCCGAGGGTGGCCGTGGTCGTGTTGCCGTCGAGCAGCCGGTGTTCGAGGTCGGTCATGCCGGGACCGTCGTCGGCGGGACCACCGGATCGCTCATGGCTTCCAGCGCGTGATCGTAACGGTCGTGCCGCGGCCGGGCGCGGTGTCGAGGTGGAAGTCGTCGACCAGGCGGCGGGTGCCGCCGAGGCCGTGGCCGAGCCCGGCGCCGGTGCTGAACCCGTCGGTCATCGCCTGCTCGACGTCGGCGATCCCCGGACCTTCGTCGCGCACCCGCAGCCGCAGCCCCACGCGGCCGCGGTCGTCGCGAAGCGCGGTGATCGTCACCGTGCCGCCACCGCCGTGGATGTAGGCGTTGCGGACCAGCTCGCTGGCCGCGGTGACGATCTTCGTCTGGTCGACGATGGAGAAGCCCGCGGCGACCGCGGCCGCCCGCACCGCGTGCCGGGCGGTGAGCAGGTCCTCCTCGGCCTGGATCACGTGCCGCCCGGCCGGGATGTCGTGTTCCGGGTCGGTGAGTTCGTCAGGGAGTATGAGGCGCCTCGGCGGGACGGCGCCAGCCCAGCAGCTCCATCGCCCGCTCGGCGTCGAGCGCGGTCCGGACGCCGGTGAGCCGCAGCCCGAGCTCGGTCAGGGTCAGCGCGACGGCCGGGCGCATGCCGGCCACGATCATCCGCGCGCCCAGCAGGCGCCCCGATTCGGCCAGCTGCATGAGCACGCGGGCGACGAAGGAGTCGATGATCTCCAGCCGGGAGATGTCGATGATGACCCCGCGGATGCCCTCGTCGGCGATCCGGGCGGTGAGCTCGTCGATGATGGCCAGCGCCGTCTTGTCGTCGAGGTCGCTCAGCAGCCCGGTGAGCAGGATGTCGCCGAGCCGCAGGATCGGCAGCCCGGCGTTCACCCGGTCACCGCGGCGGGCCGGCCGCCGCCGTCGCCGAGCAGCCGCAGCGCGGTGGCCAGCGCGTCGGCGAGCGAGCCGCGGGTGACGATGTGCGAGAGGTCGATGCCCAGCTGGGTGATGGTCTGCGCGATCGACGGGCGGATGCCGCTGACCACGCAGTCGGCCCCCATCAGCCGGACCGCGCCGACGGTCTGCAGCAGGTGCTGCGCCACGGCGGTGTCGACGGTGGGGACGCCGGTGATGTCGATGATCGCGACCCGCGCCTGGTGGGCCTGGATCGCCTCCAGCAGGCTGGTCATCACGACCTGGGTGCGAGCGCTGTCCAGGGTGCCGATCAGGGGCACCGCGAGGACGTGCCGCCACAGCTGCACGACCGGGGTGGACAGCTCGAGCATCTGGCTGTGCTGCTGGCGGATGATCCGCTCGCGCCCGTTGACGTAGACGGCGAAGGACAGCACCCCGGCCCGGTCGAGCAGTTCGTTGACCAGCAACGCCGTGCGGTAGCGCAAGGCCGGCTCGCCGCTGCGGCATTCGATCGCGGTGAGCAGCGTGCCCTTGAGCGCGAGGATCGCCATGGCGGTCGCGGACGGCTCGGCGCCCGCGCGGGCCCGGCGTTCCGACAGCGACGTCAGGGCGTCGCGCACGGCCCCGTCCTGTTCGACGATCCGACCGACCGGCACCGTGGTGCCCATGGCAGCGCGCAGCGCCTCCAGCAGATCGGTGGCCTCGCGGCTAAGTTCCCGCTCATCCTCGGGCGTACCCGGACCCTCCACCTGCTGCCGGACCCAGTCGTTGACCAAACTGGTGTGGTCTTGTTCGAGGGTCTGCCTCAGCAGATCGCGGACGGCGGCATCGTCGGTCCCCGGCACCGGGTCCTCCTGCGGTCGGGGCGCGCGCTGTTGTACGCCGGTGGACTGTTGTCATGCAACAACAGTGGAGGGTACCGGTGCAAGACCAGGACTTCACGCCGACCCGTCGGTGTCCCGCCCCGCGACGACCGCGCGCGACTGGCGGCCGGGCTCCACTGTGGCATCCCTATGCTGAACCGGCAGCACAGCTCACGCGACCCGCCGTAGACCGGCACGCCGGAGCGGCGCACACTCGACAGACTGACCGTGGGCCACTTCGCGCGCGGTCCCCCGGAGCAGGAGGCCCGTGTTGGACAGATCCCTGGCGGTGGAACGCCGGCTGCGTGATGTTCCACCCCACGACCTGCCCGCCGCGCTGCGCACGGCACTGGCCGAGCACTTCGGGGCCGAAGCCGTCGAGCTGCTGATGGCCGACTACGCCCTCACCGAGCTGTGCCAGGTGAGCACCCTGCCGTTCACGAACGACCCGATCCCGGTCGAGGGCACGGTTCCCGGCGAGGCGTTCGTCGCCCAAGCGGCCACCTTCGAGCACGACGGCGGGCGCGTGACGGGGTACCTGCCCGTCAGCGTCCGCGGCGACCGCCTCGGCATCCTGGCCGTCACCCTGCCGGCGGAACCGGAGCCACCCGTCTGGGCGGAGCTCGAGCGGTTCGCCGAAGCGCTCGCGCACGAACTGTTCGTCGCCGACCGCGACACCGACCTCTACATCCAAGCCCGCCGCTCCTCCCGGCTGACCCTGGCCGCCGAGATGCAGTGGCAGCTGCTGCCCGGCCGCGCCTGCACCCGCCCCGAGTTCGCGCTCGGCGGCCAGCTCGAGCCCGCGTACGCCATCTACGGCGACTGCTTCGACTGGTCGGCGTCCGCCCGGAGTCTCGCCGTCACCCTGATCAACGGCATGGGCGACGGCAGCGAAGCCGCCCTGCTGACCAACCTCGCGGTCAACGCCCTGCGCAACGCCCGCCGCGCCGGAGTCGAGCTCGACGCCCAGGCCGAACTCGCCGACCAGGCCCTCTACGCGCACTACCGCGGGGCCCAGCACGTGGCGGCCCTGTTGCTTAAGTTCGACCTCGCCACCGGCCAGGTCGACGTCGTCGACGCCGGTTCCCCGCGGTTGTGGCGGCTGCGCGACGGCAAGGCCGAACGCGTCCTGTTCGACGAACAGCTCCCGCTCGGCTCCTTCGAAGACACCGTCTACACGGCCCACCAGTTCCAGGCCGCCGACGGCGACCGGTTCGTGTTCGTCAGCGACGGCGTCTACAACGCGGCCGGCCCGCACGGCGACCTCTACGGCGACCGTGAACTCGCCGAGGCCGTCACCGTGACCGCGGACCTCCCGGCCGCGCACGTCCCCGGCGCGATGCTGCGGGAACTCACCACCCGCCGCGGGGGGGGGGCCCCCGCCGCCGC
>NZ_JBDLYJ010000010.1:139524-304632 GCF_051337345.1 Amycolatopsis sp. MEPSY49
CGGCGGGCCCGCCGACGACGACGCGATGGTGGTGTGCCTGGACTGGTTCGGGCCGACCCCGCTGCCGGGGCCCGGAAACAACGCGTCGGTGACGGTCGCCGGCACGTCGCCTTAGGGGCCGCCATCCCGGCGGTCAGGACGCGGTGTTCCGCCGCAAGGCGGCCGGCCGCCAGATCATCGTCACCTGCGTGCCGTGCTCGCCGGTGTCGATCGTCATCCGGTCGGTGACCCCGTCGATCAGGATCAGTCCGCGGCCGCCCGACGTCCGCGGCGCAGGCGCGCGGTTCGGCCGCGCGGGGATGCCCCGGCCGGTGTCGGCCACGGTGTCACCTGCCCACTGGGCATACAGCCGTGCCCAGCCATCCCGATCGGGGTACGCGTGCGCCGCGACGTTGGCCAGCGCCTCGTACGCGGCCAGCACGATGTCGTAGCGGGTGCCGGGATCACCGGCAGTTCCGCCACCCAACCCGCGAGCTTCCGGCGCAGCACGGTCGCCTCGTCGAGTGACGCGGGCACGAGTTCTTCCAAGCTCGACCGCACCGACGGATCGATCGGCGCGCCCGCACCAGCCGTGACGGCCGGTTCGGCCGCCTCGGTGCAGGTGGTGTCGCTCCTTTCCGTGCTCGGTTCTGGAGTATGTCGATACACGATCTACTCCTTTCCCTCGGCCGCCCGCGCCCCCCATGGTCGCGAGCTTCGTCCAGGGCTTTCGTTTCTCACCCGTGACCGTGCCCGTGTTGGGTAACGCGGTCCTGTGTGGACAGAACCACCGCCGGCGGGGTTGGCCCAGCGGGACGCAAATCGGCCCCTACCGCGTTCTCGCTGGTAGGGGCCGGTTGCCGAAGTAAAAAGACGTGCCCTCGGCAGGATTCGAACCTGCGACACCTGCCTCCGGAGGGCGACGCGCCGTCACGGTGGCACTCACTCGCTGACCTGCGTAGATGCAGAGTTCGAGGCCCGCTTGTAGGTACGTTTGGGAACCCATTGGGAGTTGGCGTGGCTACGCGCCCTCACTCTGTGACGTAATGGAGTTACTTGTGACGTTAAGTCACGATTCGTTTGGCTGTTCGCGGCGCCCTTGCAGCCGTTCAAGTATGCGTAGCGACTGTTCCAAAGAGTTGCTGTGTATGGCTGGCCGTTGCCGAGCGAGCCGTCGCCGAATGTCAATGGCTTCGTTGATCGCGGCCAAGGCGTCTTCGTGCCGGTCGTGGGCGTCGAGCCGATTGGCGAGGTTGTTGAGGCTCGCGGCGAGGTCGGGTAGGTAGGCGTCGGGGCGTTGTTCGGCCAGTCGGCGTCGGATGTCGACGGATTCCATGATCGCGGCCAAGGCGTCTTCCTGCCGACCGTGGGCGCCGAGCTGCACGGCGAGATTGTTGAGGCTCGCGGCGAGGTTGGGCAGGTAGGCGTCGGGGCGTTGTTCGGCCAGTCGGCGTCGGATGTCGACGGATTCCATGATCGCGGCCAAGGCGTCTTCCTGCCGACCGTGGGCGCCGAGCTGCACGGCGAGATTGTTGAGGCTCGCGGCGAGGTTGGGCAGGTAGGCGTCGGGGCGTTGTTCGGCCAGTCGGCGTCGGATGTCGACGGATTCCATGATCGCGGCCAAGGCGTCTTCCTGCCGTCCGTGGGCGCCGAGCTGCTCGGCGAGTTTGTTGAGGCTCGCGGCGAGGTTGGGGAGGTAGGCGTCGGGGCGTTGTTCGGCCAGTCGGCGTCGGATGTCGACGGATTCCATGATCGCGGCCAAGGCGTCGTCCTGCCGACCGGGGGCGGCGAGCTGCACGGCGAGATTGTTGAGGCTCGCGGCGAGGTCGGGTAGGTAGGCGTCGGGGCGTTGTTCGGCCAGTTGGCGGTAGGCGGCGACGGCTTCGTTGATCGCGGCCAAGGCGTCTTCGTGCCGGTCGTGGGCGTCGAGCTGCACGGCGAGGTTGTTGAGGCTCGCGGCGAGGTCGGGCAGGTAGGCGTCGGGGCGTTGTTCGGCCAGTCGGCGTCGGATGTCGACGGATTCCATAATCGCGGCCAAGGCGTCCTCGTGCCGGCCGTGGGCGCCGAGCTGCACGGCGAGATTGTTGAGGCTCGCGGCGAGGTCGGGCAGGTAGGCGTCGGGGCGTTGTTCGGCCAGTTGGCGGTAGGCGGCGACGGCTTCGTTGATCGCGGCCAAGCCGTCCTCGTGCAGGCCCAGGGCACCAAGCCGATTGGCGAGGTTGTTGAGGCTCATGGCGAGGTCGGGCAGGTAGGCGTCGGGGCGTTGTTCGGCCAGTTGGCGGTAGGCGGCGACGGCTTCGTTGATCGCGGCCAAGCCGTCCTCGTGCCGGCCGAGGTCGCTGAGCTGCACGGCGAGGTTGTTGAGACTCGTGGCGAGGTTGGGCAGGTAGGCGTCGGGGCGTTGTTCGGCCAGTCGGCGTCGGATGTCGACGGCTTCCATGATCGCGGCCAAGGCGTCCTCGTGCCGGCCGAGGGTGCCGAGCTGCACGGCGAGGTTGTTGAGGCTCATGGCGAGGTCGGGTAGGTAGGCGTCGGGGCGTTGTTCGGCCAGTTGGCGGTAGGCGGCGACGGCTTCGTTGATCGCGGCCAAGCCGTCCTCGTGCAGGCCCAGGGCGTCGAGCCGCACGGCGAGGTTGTTGAGGCTCATGGCGAGGTCGGGTAGGTAGGCGTCGGGGCGTTGTTCGGCCAGTTGGCGGTAGGCGGCGACGGCTTCGTTGATCGCGGCCAAGCCGTCCTCGTGCAGGCCCAGGGCGTCGAGCCGCACGGCGAGGTTGTTGAGGCTCATGGCGAGGTTCGCCACACTCAGGGCGGGATCGTCTGCGAGGGCTTGTCGCCGTCGGCAGACGATCGTTCTGGTGATGTCGGCAGCTGTTTCAGCCAGAACGTGCGTGTGCTGAGGTAGAGCGTTTGCCAGCCTCAAGAGCGTGGCGGTGCTGATCGCGTTGGAGGTGGCCGCCTCCTTGATCGCGCGCAGCAGCGGAGCTGGATGTTCGATGCGCGGAGCCACCCGGACCGCCGGAACCAGCAAGCCGAAATGG
Source organism: Amycolatopsis sp. MEPSY49 (assembly GCF_051337345.1). Classification (NCBI taxonomy): domain Bacteria; kingdom Bacillati; phylum Actinomycetota; class Actinomycetes; order Pseudonocardiales; family Pseudonocardiaceae; genus Amycolatopsis; species Amycolatopsis sp. MEPSY49. The sequence goes on from NZ_JBDLYJ010000010.1 coordinate 142,542, forward strand.
CGCAGGCACAGCGAAGTCAACACCTCGGCAGCCTGAGGCTGCACGACGGCGTGTGCCGCAGCCCGGGTTGCCACCGTCAGCAGGCGTTCCGCATCCGCTTCATCAACCTCAGCAGCGATGACCTCAATGACGCTCGTGTGCGTGCTGTCCACCAGCAGTCGGCCGATCAAACGTTCAGCAAGCCGGTCCGGTGCCAGCCCGGCAAAGGTGTGGGGTTCCGTGCCTGGATAGAGATGCAGCAACCAAGCACGGACGGCGTCTCGGCGGTCGCGAGACAGGTCGGCCACCGCTGGAACACGCTCCACGACCGACTCCAGCTCTTGGGCCGTCGTGGGGCCGAGCAAAGCGGTGGCAGCGACCGCGTCCTTCTGCGCCGCCAAGCTGAGCCCCAGATCCTCAGCACTGGCTTCCCAGCACTTGCTTTCGTGTTGGAGCAACCGGTCCTCGGGACCTTGTCGCCCGGAGCGGCCAGCAGCTGGTGCCGTCGGAGCGGTACTGTCGAGCAAATCGGCCAAGGCGGTCATCTGGACGGCCAGGACCGTCGGCTCGTCAACTTCCCGCGCGGTGGATTCAGCCAAGCGGGCCGCCGCAGCGGCCCAAGGCTCGTCCTCGAGGCCCGGAACCCGGGTGAGCGCGGCGGCGAAGGCATTCACCGCCGCCCGGTAGCTGTCCTGCCGGTCCTGGCTTGTGTCGTCGAGCACGGGCAGCGCCTCGACCTGGGCAGTCTCGGCCAGGTCCCGCACCGCATCACCCGCTTTGGGGAGGGTGTGGGTCCACCAGCCACCCGCGGTCCGGGCGAGCAACAGCAGCTTCACCGGAACCGAATCACCTCGCTGAGCGAGCAGGTTGGCGACGTCGGCGAGTTGAGTGGTCCGGCCCTCGGCGTAGTCCAGCACCACCAGCAGCGGCACCCGAACCTCCGCCAGCACGGCCAACTCGGCCGCAGATGCCCGCGGGTCCAGCCACAGCGTCGCCCAGCCTGCCGGAGCGAGCTGCTCGCCGAAGTGGTGCGCCACGCGGGTTTTACCCTGGCCGCCCCGGCCATGCAGCAGCCACACCCCCAGACCCGGCTTGCTCGCCCATGCAGTGAGCTCAGCGAGCAGGTCGGTGCGGCCGTGGAAGGGAACGACCGCGCGCCGCGCGGGCAGCAACCCCGCTGGCGAGGTCACCACCTGCCCGCTCGGCATCTTGGCCTGCGCGTCGGCCAGCTGGCGCAGCTCCACTGCTTCGCATCTGACCGTGCTGGATCCGCCGTGTGTGGCGAGGGCCGCGGCGAAGGCCGGGTCGTGCAGCAACAGCGAGAGCGGCACCGCTTCCAGCACTGCGTGCCCACGGTCGGCAGGTTCGGTCGCGATTACCCCGATGACCAGGTCGTCGCTCAGCAGGGCGGCCCCGGACATGCCGCCCCACGGCGCGTCGCCTTGCGGCGGGAACCCGTCCAGGCGGGCCAGGTAGCGGTTGCCGACGATCCGGTCGCCGGGGTTGAGGCTGCCTGTTGCCTGCACTACGTCGATCGGGCGGTTCGGGCGCTGCACGAGGTTCGGCACGCCCCAGCTCTCGCAGTCCAGGCGCGGGCGGTGGGTGACCGAGCGGCCCCACTTGACGTGGCCAGGAACTGGTTCCCAGGCGGCGTCATCGACCGCCACTAATGCCGCGTCATCCGCCCCGCCCGGAGAGCCGCACCAGATGACCGTCCCGGTGAACACCCCGGTCCGGCCCGGATGAAACACCGACACCGAAGCCCCGACCTCGACCACCACATGTGCGGAGGTCAGCACCAACCTCGGTGCGACCTCGTAGCCCGACCCCGGCCCGCCGGGACCGGTGACCGCAGTGACCCGCTCCCACACCCCCACAGTCTCCCGTCAGCGTTCGACGTGCCCAGACACTTCACCCGGCCCCACCGGCCGGGCCTGATCCCCCGCAACCAGCAGATCTCCGCCGCCCGGCTTCTTCGGAGTGAGTGTCAGTTTCACCTTGTGCGTCCGGCCCCGCGCCACACCGGCCTCGATGTCGGCGGAGACCAGCCACGCCTTGAAACCGGCCTTCGCCTTAACGTCCCGGCGCATCTCCACCGCGAACTCCAACTCGATCGGCCCCACCACGAACTCGACATCGCTGCCGGCCCCCCGCGCTGCAGCCGTCATCAGCTCGTCTCGCACCGAGGCCACCGCATCCGCCAACTCAATCTCCATGCCCCCACAGTCGCACCGGCACCACGACTTGCAACACGCCGCGCCGACTATAGGCAACTGGAGATGGCACCTACCCTCCGCTTCTCAGGTCTTGGGTTGTCCGTACGCGGCGGGCCACGACATGAATATCCGCAGGTCAGAGCCATGCTAGTGCGTCAGCGAACTACGCGAACGGTAGCGGTTGAGCCCCTCCTTGAGACCCTCGCGCGCGCAACATCGACCGGAAGCAGCCGCTCACACAACTACTCTGAGTAACATTTTGAGCACGCCGTCGCGCGAGGATTTGGGGGTCACCCTTCGGGCGGGCAGGGTGTCAGTGTGACGTGGACGACGGCTGAATCGGGGGTCTTCGCACCATGAACAACCGGAGGTTATCCCCCGGCCTGGAGCTAGTGAGCTACGTCCGCCCGGTCCGTAGTCGGTCGCCGCGCCGGACAGCGGCAGAATCGCCGCGTTCTGGTAGGCGATGCCGTTAGGCACCTGCGCGGACAACGGCGGTACCCAGCGCACCGACGCCCCGATCGGCACGCTGACCACCCGCGACCGCTACGCGCTGGTGGGCGGTACGCCGCCGGTCGAGTCGTGCACGTTCCGGATGCTCGAACCGCACGAGATCGCCGCTGGCATGGGATTTCCGCGCGACTACAAGGTGCCGCCGAAGGTCGCGAAGTCCAAGCGCAAATGCGTCCGCGGCTGGGGCAACGCCGTCCCGCCCGGCATGGCCGAAGTCCTCGGCTCGACCGTGATCGAGGCCATCACCGGCGAACCGCTGGAACCCGCCGCGTAAGCGCGGCATGCACTACCCGCACGACGGAGGGAACGCCATGGCCAGCACGAATTCGCAACGCCTGTGGTCGGTCGGGCCTGGTGGCCGGCCACGGCTGCGGACCGGGGCCGCGCCGGAAACCATCCGAGTCCTGACCGCCGCGGTGGACAGCCGCATCATCCCCGACACCTACGTCTCCGAAGGCGCGCCCGTGGTCGTCGAACAGGTTTCCGGCGCGGCCGACCCCACCGCCGGAGACGACGACGTCGCGCTGCCGGTGGCCGCGTCGGTGCTGAAACCCGCGCTGCTGGCCAATCTCCTGGCCACCCACACCGACGTGATCCAGAGCAAGGTCAACGAGAAAGGAGACACCTACGACGTGGAAGTCTCCCCGCCGGCCAGCGTGTTGAGCGCGGTGCTGGCGGGGGCGTTCCTGGCCCGGCCTGCCGGTGCTGCGCCGGATCATCTCCACCCCGGTGCTGCGCCCGGACGGGACGCTGCTGCAAACGCCCGCCTACGACCCGGCCACCGGGTTCTACCTGACCGCCAACGGCCACCTCGACCCGATCCCGGACCGGCCAAGCGCGGCGCAGGTCGAGGCCGCGCGGGAATTCCTGCTGGAACGGTTCCTGCACGATTTCCCGTGGCGCTCGGCCGCCGACCGGGCGAACTACCTTGCCCTGTTGGTGACGCCGTTGATCCGGCCGTTCACCAACGCGCTGTCCCCGTTCGGGATGATCGAGGCGTCCATGCCCGGCTCCGGCAAGACGATCCTCGCCGGGCGCGTCGGGCTCTTGGTCGGGCAGCGGGTGCTCACCTGGACTGACTCGGATGAGGAACTGCGCAAGTCGATCACCACGGTGTTGTCGGATTCGGTCGGGGTGGCGGTGTTCGACAACCTCACCGAAGGGGAGATGGTCAACTCCGCGGTGCTGGCGCGGCTGGTCACCGAACGGACGTGGTCGGATCGGCGGCTGGGCACCAACGTGTCGAGCAATTTCACCAACGACCGGTTGTGGCTGGCCACCGGCAACAACCTGCGTACCGGCGGGGATATGGCCTCGCGCACGGTATGGGTGCGGCTCGATCCGAACTGCCCGCGGCCGGAAGCCCGCATCGGGTTCACGATTCCGAATCTCGACTCCTGGATCCTCGACCCGGTCAACCGGGCCACCGTGCTGCGTCACGTGCTGACGCTGGTGCTGGACTGGACGGCCAACGGCGCGCCGACCGCCAGCGACGTCCCGCAGATGCGGCAGTTCACCCGGTGGGCCCAGTACCTCGGTGGGTTCCTGGCTCACCACGGCGTCGGCGACTTCCTCGGCAACGCCGACGCCGGCCGGGGTCTGGATGAGGACCACGCGGAGTGGTACGCGTTCCTGGCCACCTGGCGGGAGCTTTACGGCGGTGAGCCTGTGACCGCGCAGCAGCTGCGCTCGGATGCCGAGCCGGAGTACGGCGCACCGGATCGGTGGAAGGGGACGTTCCCGACCACCGCCGCGGGCAAACCCCTGACCCCGAAGTCGCTGGGAAAGAGGCTGGCAGGGCAAAAAGACCGGCGCGGCGACCTGGTGTTACGCAGCGAAGTCGACCCGCACACCAAGATGAAGCTCTACACGGTCGAGCGCGGCACCGATTCGAGCTGACCCCCGAATCAAACACCGCAAACACCGCAAACGGCTTTCGAAAGTGGCTCTGAGCAGGGAAAACAGCTGTGCGGTGTCTGCGGTGTTTGGCCTCGAACCGGGAGACTCCAAATACCGCAAATACCGCAACTTGCGGTGTTTGCGGTATTTGGCCATCAGGCCCTCACCCTCAAACACCGCAAGAAGATCCGCAGGTCACGGGCAACTTTGCGGTGTTTGCGGTGTTGCGGTGTTTGGTTCCGGCCTCCCGTACCTCAGCCGCCGCCCTCTCTGCCAGCCTGCCCAACCCGGCAGACACGCAACGTAACCAAAATGCGCCGCCCGGCCTGTGCCCGGCAGTGCTTCACCATGCCCGCACGCCGGGCGTCTTGGAGGTGTAGTCATGGCGCAGCAGCGCACCCTCACCGGCTCACGACAGCTTCTCAAAATCACCGAAGTCTGCGAGGAGCTGTCCGTGGCGGAGTCCACTTTCTACGAATGGCGCGCGAAAAACCGCGGCCCGCGGTGGATCAAGCTGCCGAACGGTGGCGTTCGGGTCCGCCGCGGCGACCTTGACGCCTGGCTCGAAACCCGAGAGGAGGCAGCGTGATCAGCTCTTCGTACAACGTCCGGGTGTGGGCGATCGAGACCCGCGTCAACGCGGTCGGCAAGCCCACGAGCTACCGCGTGATCTGGCGGGTGGACAAGAAGGACTTCAAGGAGTCGTTCAAGCTCTACACGCAAGCGGACGGCTTCCGTTCGTCGCTGTTGACCGCTCAGCGCGCGGGGGAGGCATTCGACGTCGTCTCCGGGCTCCCGCCGTCGCTGACCCTGCCGTCGGGGGACATGAGCTGGTACGCGCTCACGGTGGCCTACATGGACATGAAGTGGCCCGACGCCGCGGCGACGGCGCGCCAGACGATGGCCGAGGCGTTGATCCGCGTGATGCCGGTGTTCGTGAAGCGGGACAAGAACGGGCCGGACGCGAAGGTGATCCGTTCGGCTCTGCGGCAGTGGGGTTACAACACCGAGTACCGCACCAACCGGGAAGTGCCAGACGACGTCCGGAAGGTACTGAAGTGGTTGGAGCGCAACACAATGCCCGTGCGGGCCGCCGTCGACCCGGACGTTCTGCGAGCGCTCCAGCGTGCGGTCACCAGGCGGTTGGACGGGAAGAAGTTCGCCCCGAGCGTGGCACGGAAGACCCGAGGAGTCTTGTTCAACGCACTGGACTACGCGGTCGAGAAGAAGCTGATCGACGCGAACCCGCTGACGTCGGTCAAGTGGACGGCGATGCCGAAATGCAAGAGGAAGGTCGACAAGCGGGCGATGCCGAACCCGACGCAGGCGCGGGCGCTGCTGTCCGGCGTCGGTGCGCTGCCGCGCAGCGGACCACGGCTTGAGGCGTTCTTCGGCGCGATGTACTACGCCGGCCTACGACCGGAAGAGGCGGTGTCGCTGAACAAGCGGAACGTCGTGTCCTTACCTGATCATGACGGCGAGTACGTGTACGGCTGGGGCACGTTCCGTCTCGACAAGGCCGAGCCGCACGCAGGCGGCAGGTGGACGAACAGTGGGAAGCCGCGCGACGACGCGCGCACGCGGTGATCTTCCGCGAGCTGGAAGACGCGCTCCGCCCGCCCCCGCCGGCCACGCCGGGCCTGGAACCGGGGGTGCAGTATTCGCCGACCGACCCGGCTCCCCGACCGGCGGCGATCTCTACGACTGGTTCGTCCTGCCCGACGGCCAGGTGCACGTGAGCCTGGTCGACGCGGTCGGCCACGGCGTCACCTCGACCCGCCACGCCCTCACCGTCACCCACGCCATCCGGACCCTCGCGCTGGAAGGCCACCCGTTCGGCGACCTCGTCGCCCGCGCCGCCGAGACCCTCGCCGCGATCGAACCGGACCTGATGGCCACCGTGCTGCCGGCCCGGATCGACCCGGCGAGCGGGAAGCTGACGCTGGCCAACGGGAGCCACCCGCCGCCGGTGCTGGTCACCGCGACCGGCGACACGCGGGTGCTGCGGGCCCCGGTCGTCGGCCGCGGCATCGGGTTCCCCGCCCCCGGCATCCCGGTGCTCGTCCACCACGAACTCGTCCCGGGCGACACCCTGGTGCTCTACACCGACGGTCTCATCGAGAGCCGCCGCAACCTCGAGGAAGGACTGGCCCGGCTGCTGGTCCACGCCGCCGCGCACGCCCGGCACCCGATCGCCGCCCTGCCCGCCGCCCTGGTGGCCCGGATGCACGACGTCGTCGTGCACGCCGACGACACGGTCGTGCTCGCCATCCGCCGGACGTCCTCGCCTGCCCCGAGCCGCCCCGACCGTCGCGAGCGCTAATCGCCGAATTCCCGGTGACGGTTTCCGGACACCGGTGGCGGGCCTACGGCGTCCTCCACTGTGGAATGGACGGCGAACAGGTCGTCGACCCGGGTGATCGCCAGCGGCATCAGCACACTGCGCTGGGTCGCCACCAGCCTCACCTCGATCCCCGCGAACGTCGCGGCCTGGTGCAGCCAGGCCAGTGCGGACAGGCCGACCGAGCCGAAGAACCGCACCCGGGTCAGGTCGGCCACCAGTACCCGGGGCGCCCGGGCGAGAGCCGCGGCCATGGCCTCACGCAGCATCGCGCGCACGACGTGGTCGACGTCGCCCTCCACGTCGACCACCGCGACGTCGCCGATGGACCGGACGGTGATGGCCAGCATCGGCGGGGATGCAGATTCCATGAGCTGCGCTCCGGGGAAACGGGTTCGGTCGAACGGAAACGACGATGGCGTGCGTGCTGCGAGGCCAGGGCTGGCGGCTGAACCGTGACCGGAAAACGACCCCGACGGGGCGGAGACCACTACGTCAGTTGTCGTATGACAACAGTTACCTTACTGCTCCGCCGCGCGGTTGTCATCCCTCGGCGAGATCACGATTGGCCGAGGCCTGGAACGCGCGCAGTCCCCGGGCGAGAGCGTCGCGTTCCTCGGGGCTCAACGCGGCCAGGACGCCGTGCAGGCTTTCCCGGCGACGAGCGCGCAGATCCTGCAGGTAGGCGCGGCCGCTGTCGGACAGGCGCAGGACCAGTTCGCGGCGGTTGCGGGAATGCGGCAGGCGTTCGACGAAGCCGACGGCCTCGAGCCGATCGCACAACCGGCTGGCCAGGGGCGGGGTGGAGCCGAGCAGTTCCGCCAGGGTCCGCAGGTTCAAGCCTTCGTAGCGGTCGAGCGCGACGACCGCGCGCACCTGGGACACCGACAGCGGCCTCGGGGACGCGTCACGAGCGCGCTCGAAGAGGATCTCGAGCAGCTCGGCGGTGTCGGCCACAGCCGCGGCCACCTGGTCGGCGGCACGCGTCCTGCGGGTTCTGTTCACGGCGTTCACGGTGGCATCCCTCGGTCGAGCCGTCGCCGCAGCCTACCGCGTGTGGCCGCGGCATCGGACCGACCGTCGGCGCGAAAGGCCGGACACGGCACGACGATCCCCGCCAACAGTTGTCGCAAGGCAACAGTTGTCGTACGGTACCCGCGTGGTCAGGAATGTATCCCTCGTTCACGGCGGGCGGCGACGCGAAACGCGGTCAGCCCGGCGAACAGGGCCGCACGTTTTCGGGACTCAGCGCGGCGAGAGCCCGCGATGTGCTCCCGCCGGCGCGCACGCACCCGGTTCAGGTGAGCTCGTCCGCGTTCGCTCAGGCGCAAGGACAGCTCGCGGCGGCTGTGCTTGCTGAGCGTGCGTTCGACGAACCCGACGGCCTGGAGGCGATCGCACAGGCGGCTGGCCAGCGGCGGCGTCGTCCCGAGCAGGTCCGCCAGCGCGCTGAGGTTGATGCCTTCGTGGTGATCAAGCACCACCAGGGCCCGGAACTGCGAGGCCGGGAACGGCTCGTGGGAGACCTGCCGGGCGTAGTCCCACAGGAACTCGAACGAATCGGTCAGGTCGGCAGGTTCGGTCGCGACGCCGTCAGCCTGCCAACGTCCCGACCGGTCCACGGTCCCGATTTTCGCACCTGACCTCACGTCCGGCAGCGCCACGAGAGAGCCCCGGGCATCCGGGCTCGGAGGAGGACACAACGCCGTGAAGACGACGGCGGTCGACCGGCTGCTGCGGGAGGCCGCGCCGCACGAGTTGCTCGCGGTGCTGCGCGCGGTCCTGACCGCGGGTTGCGATGCCCTCGCCGTGGAGCTGCTGCTCGCCGACTACGGCATGACCGAACTGCAGCCGGTGGCGGACCTGCCCTGCAGCCGGGAGCCGATGCCGCTGCGCGGCACCGTGGCGGGCACCGCGTTCACCGACCAGCGGCTGGGCTTGGAAACGGGCGCGCGCACGGTGATCGCGCACGTGCCGGTGTCGGTGCGCGGTGACCGCCTGGGCGTCCTGGCGGTCACGTTCGCGGCGGTTCCGGACTCGACGGTGCTGCTGGAGCTGTCCCGGATCGCCGAAGCACTCGCCCACGAGCTGCTGGTCGCCGGCCGCGACACCGACCTCTACCTGCAGGCCCAGCGGACCAGCCGGCTCACCTTGGCCGCGGAAATGCAGTGGCAGCTGCTGCCGGGCCGCTCCTGCACCCGGCCCGGCTTCGCCCTGGGCGGGCAGCTCGAGCCCGCCTACGCCGTCCACGGCGACAGCTTCGACTGGTCCGCGACGGCCAGGTCGCTGACCGTCACACTGGTCAACGGGATGGGACACGGCGTCGACGCGGCCATGGTGACCCACCTCGCGGTCAACGCCCTGCGCAACGCTCGCCGCGCCGGCGTCCCGTTGACCGCGCAGGCCGAACTCACCGACCAGGCCCTGCACGGCCACTACGACGGGCGCGAATACGTCACGGCCCTGCTGCTGCGGCTGGACTTGCGGACCGGCGCGCTGGAAGTCGTCGACACCGGCTCACCCCGCGGCGCTCCCAGCCAGCTCCGGATGACCCGCGCCTGCGCGGCACGCGGCGTCGCGGCCGTCGTCGACGGCACCGACCCGACGGCGGCGATCCGCGCCGCGCTCACCGGCGAGCTCACCCGGCGCGCGGCCGAACTGGCGCGCGAACTGGCGACGGCCCCCGAACCGGCACAGGTCGTCGAGACTCTCGAACGTGCCCTCCGCTGACCGAGCGGCTCGTTACCGAACCGCGGACAGGACGCGGCGAGCGGTCGGCGTCGTCGTCGAGCGCTCCGGCCGGAACCGTCGCGCCCCTTTCCGCTCGGCCGCTCACCGATTGCCGCGGCCCGCGCTGTCGCGAAAGGACATTGCCTCGGGCGGGTGAGCCCCGGTACTCGTTCGCGGCCGCGGGCGACTTTCGGTGAATCCGTGGCCCGGAGATCACGTCACGGCGCACGGTCAGGTGATCACTCTTCCGAATGATCGTTCTCGCGGCGGACCCGACCGCTCGTCGCCGGCTCGTTGCCGCTTTTCCGCTTCGCGGCAAGGGTTTCGTCATGAACCTGGCGCTTCCCCACACCATCGTCACCGCCGACACCGTGAACTCCGGCGGCGGTGACCGGCGCAGGCAGGAAATCCTCGACAAAGCGCTCCGGGCCGTGCTCTCCGAGGCGGTCGAGGCCGGTTCGTTCGCGACCGGCCTCGTGCTCGACCGGCCGGACGGGGACAGCGCGACGCTGGTCTTCGCGCCCGACGTCCCCAAGGCGAGGATCGTCGCCGACTTCGCCCAGCGGGAACTGGCGCTGGCGCTGGCCCTCGTGAACGACGCCGCGGCCCCGCGGTACCGGCTGCGCCTGCGGGTCGCGATCGGCCACGGCGAGATCGTGCTGCACCCGCCGCACGTGAGCGGGAACGCCGTGCTGGAGGCGGCCCGGCTGCGGGACGCACCCGCCCTGCGCGCGGCGATGGACGACCACCCCGGCGCCGACCTCGGGCTGATCGTGACGGACGCCGTCTTCCGCGACGTCGTCGAGCGTGGCGAGCGCGGACTCGACGCCGGCGGATTCCGCGAGGTCCCGGTGCGGGTCAAGAACTTCACCGGCACCGGCTGGATCCACGTCCCGGCCGGGCGCGCCGCCGCGGCACCGGAGCCACCGGGCGGGCCGGGCGCGGAAGTCGTCTACCACGTCGGGACGCTGAACGCGCGGGATTCGGTGTTCGGGGTGGTGAAGCACCTTGGGCGCGGCTGACCGGCGCGTCCCGGCCGCCGAGGTGGTGAACCACTTCGAGCGGGCGAACATCTACCACAGCGTCATCGGATCGGGCCCGGCCCAGCGGTCCGGGCGGCGGCGCGGTCCCCGCCGGCGCACCGGGCTCCTCGACGAGCGCGACGTGAAGCGCGCGGTCGGCACCTACGTACCGCCGGCGTGCCACGGCGAAGCGGCGGAGGCGCTGACCACCGACCACCTCGTCGCGCTCGTCGGGGCACGCGGCCTCGGCAAGCAGACCGGGGCGATCGCGCTGCTGCACGAAAAGACGCCGAAGCCGCTGCTGCGGCTGTCCCCGGCCAGTACCCCGGACGACCTCGCCCGGCACGCCTACCGCAAGGGCCGCGGCTACCTCGTGGCCGACCAGGCCGAAGACGGCCGATATCCCGACTTCGACTGGCACCGGGTGCGGGACGCCGTGCGGGGCGCGGGCGCGTTCCTCGTCGTGACCCGGCGGGAGCCGATCGGCGCGGACGTCGAGAAGCTGACGGCGATCGCGTGGGCGCGGCCGCCGCTCGAAGCCGTGGTGCGCGCCCACCTCGACGGCACCGGCGCCGGCGAGCTGCACGCGGCGCTGCCCCCGGACGCCACGATGACCGAAGCCGCCGGGGCCGCCGCCCGCGTGGCCGCCGGGGTGTCCGTCGGCGAAGCGGTGCGCGGTCTCGAACGGTCCGCCGCCGACGTCGTGCGCGGCTGGTTCGACGCGGGCCCCGGGCGTCAGGACGTCCTCGAGGTCACCGCGGCGGCGTTCGGCGCCGAGCTGAGCGCGGCCGAGCTGGCGGCCCGGCGCGAGGCACTGGGGCGGCACGTGCCCGACGACGGGCGCGAGGCCGCCGGCCCGGTGGCGCGGCTGGTGACCGCCGAAGGGGTTTTCGCCGATCCGCGGTATGCCGGCCTCGTCCTCGCGGAGCTGAGGGCCCGGCAGCCCGGTGCGTTCTGGCCTGCCGTTTCGGCGTGGCTCACCGAGATCCTCGAGACGAGCGGCGCCGACGTCTCGATCGCGTTCGGCCTGGCCGGACTGTCCAAAGTGGATGCGGACGCGGTGGGGCGCACGTACCTCGAGCCGTGGTCGGCCGGCCGGCTCGGGTGGGCCGGCCAGACGACGGCCGCGTTCGCGGTCTGGGCGATGGCGCTCGACGGCCGCTCCCGGTCGGCCGCCCTCCAGGCCGTCCGCGGCTGGGCGAGCGGCTCCACGGCGCAGCGGCAGACCGCGGCACTGGCACTCAGCGGCGAGCTGGGCGCCCAGTTCCCGGCCGAAGCGGTGCAGGAGCTGCGGGAACTGCTGACGGGAAGCGACGAATCGGCCCCGGACGCCCTCGGTGCCCTGTTCGCGACACTCACGGCCGAGGGCGACGGCGGCGAGCTCGTCGTGGACCTCCTGACCGAACTCGGCGACGACGACGCACGCACGCGGTCCACCGTCGCGGTGCTGACGGCACGCAGCGCGAAGGACGACGAGCTGGCGATCAGCACCCTCCTCGGCACTCGCCCGGACCTCGCGGCGGCGGCGGGAAAGCTGGCCGCCCCCTTGCTGGCCGACGCCCGCCTGCGCGGCGAAGGCCTGCACGCGGCCATCGCGGCCGGCCGGCACCTCAAGCCGGCGGACTCGGCCGAGTTCGAGCGAGCGGCCGCCGGCCCGGGACCGGTACGGGCTCGCCCCAGACCGCCGGCAGCGGACGGGAGTGGGGCGGAGTTCGCGGAGTCGCCGGGCGATTCCGGCGCCGGCGGGGCGGGGGGCCATCCCGGCGACGGGCCCGGGCGCCCGGAGCCGGGCTACCCCGTCACCGACCGCACGCGCCTCAAGCCGCGCTCCGGCCTCTCGCTCCGCCGCGCACGCCGGCTTCCCGAACCGGGCCCCGACGAGGTCCTGGTCTTCCACACCGGAACCGGCTGCCGCACCGACCCCGGGGGCCGCGGACGGCGCCGGCTGGTGCGGCGGGCCGGGGAAATCACCGTCGTGGACCGGGCCGCCGGGCGGCTCGTGCCGGTGGTCGTCGCGATCGCTTCGGCGGGGCCGGTGCCGTTCCGGCTGGTGGCCGGGTTCTCCTGCACGGTCACCGATCCCGCGCTCGTCGCCGCTAGCCGCGTCACCGATGCCGGGCGGCGCATCCGAGCGCACCTGTCCGACGATCACCGGCTCGGCGAGCTGGGGCGCGACCGCAGACCGTCCGAACTGGACGGTGTCCGCCGGGACGTCGTCGCGCGCGTGCGGGCGTTCCTTCTGCTTCGCCCCCTGGCCATCCCCGGTGTCGAAGCCAAGCTGACCAGCCTCGACCTCTTCGCGCCGAAACACCCTACGGAGAACGAACATGATTGATCCCGGCCGCGGTTTCCGGCGCGTCATCGGCGTCGACGAAGGGCTGCTCGCGGAGGTACCGGAGGAGCGGCCGCGCTACACCCGGCTCGGCGCCATCGTCTGCCTGACCGCGACGATCAGCGCGCTCGCCACCCTGCCCGTCACCGGCGGACTGCCCCTCGGGGGCCTGGTGTGGGTGGTCGCGCCGCTGGTGCTGGTGCTCTGGGGGACGTTCATCCTCACCGTCGACAGCTGGCTCATCGCGAGCACCCACGGCACCCTGACCGCGAAGGCACGGCAGTTCCTTCCCCGGCTGGTGATCGCGGTCCTCCTCGGCTTCGTGATCGCCGAACCCCTGGTGACGGCGGTGTTCCGCGCCGAGATCGAGCACCAGGTGGCCGACGACCGCGAGCGGGAGCTGGCCACGCTGGTCAGCCGGTGGCGCACCTGCAACCCGCCCAGCGGCGACGCCGTCGAAGCACCGGACTGCGCCGGCCACCGCCTCAACCTCGCCGGATCGCCCGCCACCGTGCGGGCTCAGATCGCCGACCTGGGCGGCAAACGGGACGCGCAGTCGGCCGAGCTGGACCGGGACATGGCGACGTGGGAACGCCTCGACAGCGTCGCCAAAGCCGAATGCGCCGGGGTCGCCGGGCCGGGGACGACCGGCGTCCGCGGCGAGGGCCCGGAGTGCTCTCGCGATCGCGAGACGGCCGACCAGTACCGGCGGGACACGCGGCTGGAACAGCGGCAGGCCGACGTCGCCGCGCTCGACAAGAGCCTTGCCGAGTCGCGGGACCGGCTGGCCGCCGCGGAAAGCGGCTACGGCCGTCAGGTCCAGGCGGCGATCGACGAGAAAGCCGTGGCGTGGCGCGAAAACCGGGGCAGCATCGGCATCCTGGAGCAGATCGACGCACTCGCGCGGCTCTCGGCGGGCAACGCCGACGTCACCGTCGCGCAGTGGGTGCTGCGGCTGCTGCTCGTGCTGATCGACTGCCTGCCGGTGCTGACGAAGTGGTTCGGCGGCGTGAACGCCTACGACCGCATGATCCGCCGCAGGATCGACTCCCGGGTCGAGCGGCACGAAGAGCGCGTCCACCACGAGGAGCTGCGGGCGTCGGCGGAAGTCCGCGCGCGCACGGCCGAGCTCACCCGCGACTCCCGCGCGAAGCTCGCCGAGGACGCCGCTTCGAGCCACCAGCAGCTCGAAGCGGAGCTCGACCGCCTCACCGAAGCGTTCCGCGCGGGGATGAGGTGATGCAGGCAGCGCCTGGGTTGACGTTGCTCTCCGAAGTGACTTTCACCGTTCGCCACGTCCTACTCGCGGCCGCTCGGCCTGGGCGTCGCGGCCGAGCCGGGTGGCGAGACCGTCGAGAACGATGCCGAGGTGGCGCTCGAACCGCTGATCGCCGTCATCGCGCAGGTGCCCGGCGTCCTTGGTCAGCGGTGCCTGTTCGCCCAGGCCGGCGTCGCGTTCGGCGAGGGAGTACCGCGTCGGATCGGCGTCGGCCGACTGGCACCGTTCCTGCTCCTCGATGACGAAGCCGACCACGAACGCGACGACCACGTCGATCGCGTCGTCCGCCTCCTGGAGGGTGAGCCCGGCCTTCGTCCAGCCTTGGTACAGGGGTTCCTTGATGCGCACCACCACCGCGGGATCGGACACCCGCGCACCGCTGAAGGTGCGGGCACCGTCCCGGTGGCGCAGGTACTCCGCGCGGAGCACGCGAGCGTAGGCGGCCAGATCTTCCCGCCAGCTCGTACCCGGAGCCGGCAGCACGTCCGCGATGCGGCGCAGGACCGTGGTGCTCATCTCGTCGAGCAGCTCCTGCTTGTTGCGCAGATGCCAGTACAGGGCCGGCGCGCGGACGTCGAGCCGCTCCGCGAGCGCGCGGACGGTGACACCCTCGATGCCCTTGTCGTCGAGCAGTTCCAGCGCGGCTTCGACGACCTTTTCGCGCGTGATCCCCTTCGGCATGGTTGACAAGTTATCAAAGTTAAGTCACGCTGGCCAACGCCAACTTAACTTAGATAAGGAGCTGCCGTGCCGAACACCGAAGCAGGCCATCCGAGCCCGAAGATCCTGTCGGTCCACCAGCGTCTCGCCACGTCCGGCGCCCGTGCCGCCCACGTTTTCCGGGTCGACGGCAAGCCGAATCTCGTCGTCCCCCAGCTGGCCGAGGACATCCTCGAGCGGCCCGCCGACATGCAGGGCGGCAACGGCGACACCGACGCCCTGCTCTACCGGTGGGAGGAGGGGCGGTTCACCGAAGCGGACCGCCTGCCCTGCCCGAGCGGTGAGGACGCGGTGAGCTTCCGCAGCGGTGGGCGCGACTACCTGGCGTTCGCCACCATGCGAACCGGAAGCGGTCCCTACGAAGTCAACGTCGACTCGCTCATCTACCGCGAGGAAGGCGGGAAGTGGATCCTCGACGAGACCCTGCCCACCTTCGGCGCCAAACAGTTCCACCACTTCTCGATCGGCGACCGCGAGTTCCTGGCCCTGGCCCAAGGGGTGCTGATCCCCGGCATCCCCCTCGTCCCCCGGGGCCACGGGCGCTCGGTCGTCTTCGAGCGCGTCGACGGGCGGTGGCGGGAATTCCAGGTCCTCGGCGGACGCTTCGGGTACAACTGGGACTCCTTCCGCGTCGGCGGGCACCACTTCCTCGCCTACGCCGACCAGCTTTCCCCCAGCGTCGTCTACCGCTGGGACGGGAGTTCCTTCGTCCCCTACCAGACGTTCGGCGGCCGGTTCGGCCGGAGTTTCCGGCACTTCTCCCACGACGGCCAGGAGTGGCTGGCCTTCGCGTGCATCACCGGCGAGTCGACCCTCCACCGGTGGAACGGCGAGCTCTTCGAGCCCCACCAGTCCCTCGGCGGCGCCGGCGGCCGCGAGTTCGAGCTCTTCCGCCGGGGCGGCGACCTGTACCTCGTCCGGGTCTGTTTCGTCCAGGGAATGCCCCCCGCGCCCAAGACCGACCTGATGTCGCAGATTTACCGGTGGGACAACGGAAAGTTCGAGGTCCTCGAGGAGTTCCCCACGTTCGGCGGAACCGACGCGAGCTACTTCGAGGCCGACGGCCGGAGCTTCCTGGTCGTCGCCAACAGCCTCACCCCGGACGTGCGGTTCCGTCAGGACAGCGTCGTCTACGAACTCTCGCTCGACAACGCCTGACCCGCACCGGCAAGGAGAATTCGATGCGCTACCAACCCAACCCGCACTTCATGCGGCTCTTCGAGCTCTTCACCTCGGCTCCGGACAGCATCGGCCGGAAACTGCAGCAGGAACTGGGCGAGGCCCACTCCGGCACACCGATGCTGGTGGCGACGGGCACCGACCTGGTGCTGTTCCCGGGCGGCGGCCGTCCGTCCACATCGGTCGACTTCCGGAAGGGCACGCGGGGGTTCTTCGAGATCACCGCGGTCTCGCACCTCGGCCTCGCGATCCCGTACCTGGCCCGGCTGCGCGAACTCGACCACCCGAGCTGCAAGAACGACGCCCGGGAGCTCATCGCGCAGTGCCGCGTCGTCCAGGACTTCAACAGCGTCTCGTACTGGCGTGACGAGGTCGCGGCCGCCGCGTGGCGGGGGCACGAGGAAAAGATCACCGATCTCGTCGACTACACCTGCGCGACCACCGCCGACTACCTGGACCGGGCGATCAGGAACCCGAAGCTCCTGGACTTCGAGTACCTGCGGGCGAACCTGCTCGAAGGCGACGGGCCGGACGCGGTTCCCGTGTCGTTCAACGACATGATGGCCGCGACCTTCGCCCTCTCGGCACTGGACTCGGTGCACCGGACCCTGAAGTGGCTGCGGGCGCAGACCATCGACTGGGCTCAGCTGATGGTGCTCGTCGTCGGTGCCGCCGGACGCCCGAGCGCCGGGCTGACCTGGGAGAGCAACAACGTCTGTTCGCTGCTCTACGAAGCGTCCGGCCGGAAGCTCGACCCGGCCCGGCTGATCATCGCCCCGTCCGCGCCGGCCATCGAGCTCGAGAAGCTCGCCGACGGCGAGGCCTCCGCCCGGATCGAGGGGCTGTACCGCAGGTTCTGGTACACCTCCCTGTCTTCGGTGGAGATGAGCCGTCTCATGTGGCCGGACTACCCGGGCTTCGAGAAGCGGATCGAAAAGGCGCCGGTGGTCGAGGACGACACCGAAGTGGTCTACGCCATGCCGGTCGTCCGGTCGGTCGACGACAAACGGGCCATCGTCACCCGGCTCCGCTACGTCATGGAGGACCCGGCCGCCCAGATCGCGACCGCCGGCCTGCAGTTCGTGCTCGACCAGTCGATCGCCAACGGAAACCGGCCCGAGCTCGTCGAGCTCCCCGGCTTCACCTACACCACCTACCCGGCCGGGCGGCGGGGGTAGGCCTCGCCACGCCGTCGTACCCCGGTACTACGGGCGGGACCGGATTCCCTCCCCCGGTACCACGTTTCGCCTCGGCCCCACCCCTAGCGTGGTGGGTGAACGGACCGGGCTGTCCGGTCCGGAATCCCAGGGGACAAGCAATGATCGAAGCACGTCAGCTGACGAAGCGATACGGGGTGAAAACCGCGGTGGACGGCTTGGACTTCACCGTCCGCCCGGGCGCGGTCACCGGATTCCTCGGCCCCAACGGGGCGGGCAAGTCCACCACGATGCGGATGATCGTCGGGCTGGACGCGCCGACCGCCGGCTCGGTCGCGGTCAACGGCCGCCGCTACGCCGAGCACCGCGCGCCGCTGCAGGAGGTCGGGGTCCTGCTCGAGGCGAAGTCGGTGCACCCGGGCCGGTCGGCCCACGACCACCTGCTCGCGCAAGCCCAGACCCACGGCATTTCCCGCCGGCGCGTCGACGAGGTGATCGAACTGGCCGGACTGCAGTCCGTGGCGAAGAAACGCGCCGGGAACTTCTCGCTCGGCATGGGTCAGCGGCTGGGGATCGCCGCCGCCCTGCTGGGCGACCCCGCGACGATCATGCTCGACGAGCCGGTCAACGGCCTGGATCCCGAGGGCGTCCTCTGGATCCGCACCTTGCTCACCGAGCTCGCCGCCGACGGCCGGACGGTCTTCGTGTCCTCGCACCTCATGAGCGAGATGGCGCTCGTCGCGGAGCACCTGATCGTCGTCGGCCGGGGGCGGCTGCTCGCCGACACGACCGTGCACGACCTCGTCCGGAGCGCCGGCGGCGACACCGTGCACGTGGCCACGGCCGAGCCCGGCCGGCTGCGCGACGTCCTGGCCGGACCCGGCGTCGAGATCGTCGGTCGCACCGGCTCCGAAGAACTGCGAGTCGGCGGCCTCTCGGCCCGCGCCATCGGGCTGAAGGCCGCCGAACACGGCATCGCCCTGTTCGAGCTTTCCGCGCGGACGGTCTCCCTGGAGGACGCGTTCATGGACCTGACCCGCGACGCCGTCGAGTACCACGGCGTCACCGCCGGGCTCGACACCCCGGGGAGGGCGGCATGAGCACCCTGACGACGCCCGCCGTCCCCACCCGGGCGGCCCGCCCGGCCTACCGCGTGACCGGGCTCCGCGTCCTGCGTTCGGAGTGGACGAAGCTCTGGTCGCTGCGCTCCACCTGGATCACCCTCGGCCTCGGCCTGGTGTTCCTGGTGGCCTTCGGGCTGATCTCCGCCGCGCGGTACCAGTCCGGCGTCAGCTCCGGCCAGCCGCTCGACGACGACTTCGCCAACGCCACCGCACTCAGCCTGTCCCTCTTCGGCACGAACTTCGCGCAACTGGCGCTGGGCGTGCTGGGAGTGCTCGTCACCGCCGGCGAGTACTCGACCGGCATGATCCGCTCCACGCTGACCGGGGTTCCGCGCCGGCTGCCCGTGCTGTGGTCCAAGTCGGCGGTGTACGGCGTCGTCGCGCTGCTCGTCGGCGTGGCCGGCGTGTTCATCGCCTTCGTCATCGGCAGCGGCATCGTGGCCGCGACGCCCGCGGCGATGACGCTGTCGCAGGCGGGTGTCGTGCGCAGCCTGCTGGGCGCCGGTCTCTACCTGAGCCTGATCGGCGTGCTCGGGGTCGCGCTGGGAGCGCTGCTGCGGTCGGTCGCCGGCGGTATCTCGGTCCTCGTCGCGGCGCTCATGCTGATTCCGGGGCTGGTCTCGCTGTTGCCGGCGTCCTGGCAGGACGACATCAGCCCGTACCTGCCGAGCAACGCGGGCCAGTCGATGTTCGCCCTGACCCACGACGCCACCAGCCTGTCGCCGGCCGCCGGGTTGCTGGTCTTCCTCGGCTGGACCGTCCTGCTCCTGGGCGGAGCCGCGTACCGGCTGGCGCGGTCGGACGCCTGAGCCGGGTCGCCGGCGCGGTGCTCCGGTACCGCGCCGGCGTTTTCCGCCACGATGGAACGGGTGAGGCACGTGCGCAGGGACGATCAGGCCGCGACGCTCCTGTCGTGGACCGCCGCGCTGCCGGCGCACCCGCTGGTCACCCGGCTGGCCCGGCTCGGCCAGTGGACCCGGCAGGCGGACCGGCGGCGCCCGTGGGTGCTGGACCTCGCCGTCGTCGCCGCGCTGTTCGTGCTGTTCTGCCTGCCGGACCTGTTCCCGCACGACGGAGACCACGACCCGGAAGAGCTGCGGCTGATGGCCGGCTCCCTGCCGGCGGCGGGCACCCTGGCGCTGCAGGCCGGGCTCCTGCTGCCCTTGCTGTGGCGGCGGCGCGCGCCGTCCGCCGCGCTGGCCCTGACGGCGGCCGCCTTCCTCGTCCAGTCGTCGCTCGGCGTCTTCCTGCGCGCCGACATCGCCCTGCTCGTGGCGCTCTACAGCGTGACCCTGCACGGGCGGCTGCGGCACCTGCCGTGGGCCTGCGCGGCCGCGGTCGCCTCGCTGCTTCCCATGGCCGCGCGGGTGTCCGGTTTCGTGTCCTTCTGGGAAGCGCTGTTCTTCCTGCTCACCGCGGTCACCGCGGCCGTCGCGCTGGGACTGGCCGTCCGGATCCGCCGCGCCCAGCTCGCCAGCCTGCGCGATCGCGCGGTGCGGCTGGAGATCGAACGCGACCAGCGCAGCCGCCTGGCGGCCGCCACCGAACGCGTCCGCGTGGCCCGCGAGATGCACGACATCATCGGCCACAACCTGTCGGTCATGATCACGCTCGCCGACGGCGGCGCCTACGCGGCCGACGTCGCCCCGGAGCGGAGCAAGCAAGCGCTGCGGCTGGTGGGCGACGCCGGGCGCCAAGCGCTCGGCGAGCTGCGGCGCATGCTGGGCGTGCTGCGCGAAGAAGCGGACGGACTCGAGCTCGCGCCCCAGCCGGGCATCGCCGACCTGGACGCGTTGTGCGCGCGGATCCGCGCGGCCGGCCCGGAGGTCGTCTACCGCACCGCGGGCGAACTGGACCACCTCGACCAGGGAGTGCAGCTCATGGCCTACCGCATCGTCCAGGAAGCGTTCACGAACGCCCTCAACCACGCCGGCCCGCGCACCCGGATCGACGTCTCGGTCGCCGCCGAAGGCCCGGAACTGCGCATCCGGGTCCGGGACGACGGACGCGCCGACGCCGCCACGCGGCCTCGGTACCCGGCGGAGCAGGGGCACGGTCTGGCCGGGATGCGGGAACGCGCCGCGTTGTACGGCGGCACCGTCGACGCGGGTCCCGCACCCGGTGGCGGGTGGGTCGTGCACGCCGTCCTCGACATCGCGCCGCCGGAGAGAGCGCCGTGACCACCATCCTCATCGCCGACGACCAGCCGTTGCAGCGCTTCGGTTTTCGCATGCTGCTGGACGCGACGCCGGACACCGAGGTCGTCGGCGAAGCCGCCCACGGCGCCGAAGCCGTGCGCCGGACCGCGGAACTGCGGCCCGACGTCGTCCTCATGGACATCCGCATGCCCGGCATGGACGGCATCGAAGCCACCCGCCGGATCCTCGCCACCGGCGGCCGCTCCCGCATCCTCGTCCTGACCACCTTCGACCTCGACGAATACGCCTACGCCGCGCTTCGCGCGGGAGCCAGCGGGTTCCTCCTCAAGGACGCCCGCCCCGAGGAACTGCTCGCCGGCATCAGGGCCGTCGCCGGCGGCGACGCCGTCATCGCCCCGGCCCTGACCCGGCGGCTCCTCGACACCTACGCCAACCGGCTACCCGACGGCGCGGCCACTTCGGAGCCGCCCGCGGACCCCCGCTGGCTGTCCTTGACGGCGCGGGAACGCGACATCCTGCGGGCGATCGGGCAAGGCTGGACCAACAAGGAGATCGCCGAGCGTCTCGTCCTGTCCGAATCGACGGTCAAGACCCACGTCGGCCGCGTGCTCGCGAAAGTCGGCGCCCGCGACCGCGTCCAGGCCGTGATCCTCGCCTACGACCTCGGCCTGACCCGCCCGAACCCACCCGGCTGACCGCGGCCGGCGAGCTGTTTCACTCCCGCAGGGCGCCTGGTGCCACGACGGCGATCGGGCTATTTCCCGGCTTCGGCGGTGACGCGCTGAACGGCCTCGACGGCGATCGCGGGCTGCTTGAGGTAGATGTAGTGATCACTGCCGGTGGCGACGACCGGCTCACTGCGGCTGGACAGGTCGAGCCACTTCTCCTGCCCCGCGGTCCACGCCTTTTCCAGGGCCTCGCCGTACTGGGGGATCTGCTCGGCGAGGTAGGGCTGCCCGTGCCGGATCACGACGACCGGGATGTCGCCGGCGTAACCCACCTCTCCGTCCTGAATGGACAGCTGCTCCGGGTTCTGGCCGGTGTAGCCCGCGACGGCCATCGCGCGGGCTTCGGCCGCCGGACCGGTGGCGGACTCCGGGATTCCGGCACCGGTGTCGGCGACGATGGTCGACGGGGTGGCGTCCATCAGGACGAGGCCCGCGACGCGGTCGCGGTGGGCGGGGGCGTAGCGGGCGGCGATCAACCCGCCCATCGAGTGCGCCGCCAGCACGACCGGGCGGCCACCGGAAACGCGGTCCAGCACCCCGGTCAGGACCCTGCCGGCGCTCTCGAGCGTCTGCGGGCCCGGCGGCTGGTCGCTGGCGCCTTCGCCGAGCCGGTCGTAGGAGCAGACCCGGTCCTTCTCGCTCAGCGTCTTCTGGAAGCCGGCCAGTTTGTCCAGGCCGTCGCCGAGCCCGGCGAGCAGGACCACGACCGGCCGGCCGTCGACCTGGGTTCCGGAGCAGGACACGTTCACCGACCGGCCCTCGACGGTGATCTTCGTGGTGCCGGAAATCGGGCTCTGGCCGGCGTTTCCGGCACCGGCCGCCGCCGGGGCGTCCGGCTCCGGAGCCTCGTCGCACCCGGCCAGCACCGGCCCGGCCATGACGCACACCAGCGCGGCGACAGCGGTTGCCTTGACATTGCGGAACATCTGTTCTCCAGTAATGGTTTTCGACGTGACCCGAGCCGGATTCGCGGCCCGAACGCTGCGGGCGTCCCGCAGGTTAGGGGATCTGCGGGCTCTTGATCGTCACCGCTGAGTGGACACTTGCGCGTAGCTCGCACGGGGGACAAAGCGTGGTGCCGGTCGCAGCGAGCATGGCCAGTTGATGTGGGTCGAGCGGAGCGTCGTCAGCGCGCCAAACCGATCGACTGGCCTACCCACAGCGCGACCATCGCGGACCCACCGGAGGCCGCAGGGCCGGCCGGCGAGATATCGGAGATGCGCCCGCGGAAGGCGCGGGCCTCATCTCGGGCACTTTTACCTCTGAAGACCCGGATTCGGCCACAGATGCTCACCTCCGTGGCCGACGAGGAACGACAGCACATGCGCTTCGCATTGGTCGGACGCGGAAGCGGTCACATTCCGGAAACCGCCCTACCTGCGAATTCAGCGACGCCTTCGGACGAGCACTCGCCTCGGGTTCCGAGTTCTACTATGACGTGAACCGGCACGGGATCAGTGAAGAACAATGGGCATTGTGACCGACCGCTTGGTCGGCCAGGGGCGTTGCCGTGGAACGGATAGCTTCACCTACGGCCCGAGGCCGACGTTCGAGTCGTCGACGAAACCGCAGCTCAAACCCCGTTCCACATTATCCGACACCGGCGTCGTAATGAGTGGTCGGCTCCGAATACGCCGCGGCGATTCTGGACAGTTTGTTGACAGATTCCGAAGTCTTGCCTGCGACCGGCAGGTGGCCGCTAGGCTCCCGTGCTGCTGATTCGGCCACAGGCGAGGGAGCGTTGGCGATTCACCTGCCCAAACTCACGGCAAGCTCGGTTGGGGCAACGTCCTCTCGACCACGACGCGGCGCCGTCATCTGCACTGTTGTTTTCTGGTCGGTGTTCGGCCAATATCCCTTCGCCATGGCCCAGGAGGTCGAGGCGAACCCGCCCTGGCCGGCCCACTGCCCACTACGGCTCGGCTTGCTGATCGATCAGTCGAGCTCCATGCAACCCCGGTTCGGCCAGGTTCGCGAAGCGGCGAGCAACGTCGTCGACGCGCTGCGCGACAAGCGCTCCGAGGTCTCGATCATCGGCTTCGGCACCGATGCCCAGGTGATCAGGTCCGGCGTCGACGTCTCCGACGACGATTCCCGTCACCAGCTGAAAGACCAGATCGAGGACCTTTCGGTCCGCGACGGGAGCAACGACGGCGCGACGAACTGGGAAGCCGCGCTGCTCGCCGCGAAAGGGCTTGGCCTCGATGTCGCCGTGCTCGTCACCGACGGGCTCCCGAACGCCTACGGCAACCCGGTCCAGCAAGGCGACCAGGCGGTCTCGGCCGCCATAGCCGCGGCCGACCAGCTGAAAACCGGCCACACCCGGGTAGCCGGTGTCGGCATCGACCTGGACCAGGACGGCGCGCGGAACCTCGCGGGCGTGACCGGGCCGAACGCCGGCCAGGACTACTTCGTCACCGATACCACCGGGTTGCTGCGGCAGCTCTACGGGATCGTGGCGAGCTCGTGCGGTGTGGTCATCGGCGCCCTGCCCCAACCGGAACCACCGGTTTTCCCCTGGACCGAGGTGCTCCTCGGCCTCCTCGGCGCGCTCCTGGTTCTCGCCGCCGTCGCGTACGGACTTCACCGAAGACGTGGCGGCACGAGAACCAGACCCGTGCCGACCGGTACGAGCGGCGGCGTCACCAACCACGGCCGCATCGACCACTCGGACCTCGCTGAACGGGTGCGCGGCATCCGGCCCGACGACCAGAACACCAGACTCCCGAAGGATCAACCATGACCCGCCCCGTGCTCGGCATCGACCTCGGCACCACCTACTCCTGCGTCGCGCACCTCGACGAGAACGGGCGGGCCACCGTGCTGCCCAACCAGGAGAGCGAGCTGACCACACCGTCCGTCGTGTTCTTCGAGGAGACGGGCAGCGTCACCGTCGGCAAGTTCGCGAAGAACGAGCTGAAGAACCAGCCGGATCGCGTGGTCGACCTCATCAAGCGGCACATGGGCGAGGAGGGCTACACCCGCGAGGTCGACGGCGAGGAACGCTACCCGCAGGCGATCTCGGCGATGATCCTCAAGCAGGTCGTCGAGGACGCGCTCAGCGTCCTCGGCGTCGAAGTGCCGGCCGAGGGTCCGCTCGCGGACGTCGTGATCACCGTGCCCGCCTACTTCGGCGCGGCTGAGCGCCAAGCGACGCGCGATGCCGGTGAGATGGCCCGCCTGAACGTCGTGAACATCATCAACGAACCGACCGCGGCCGCCATCGCCTACGGACTGGTCAATCCCGGTGAGGACCGCACAGTACTGGTGTACGACCTGGGCGGCGGCACGTTCGACGTCACCATCATCAACGTCTCGCAGAACGAGATCCGCGTGGTCGCGACGGGCGGCGACCACAAGCTCGGCGGCGCGGACTGGGACGAGCGCCTCACGGAACTGATCAGCGAGAAGTTCCAGGAGCAGCACCCGGACGCCGACCCGAGGGCCGACCTCGACGCCGCGGGCGCCGTCGAGCTGCTCGCCGAGGAAGCCAAGAAGGCTCTCTCCCGCCGCGACACGTTCAGCAGCACGATCGTCGCGCACGGCGAGCGCGCCAAGATCGAAATCTCCCGCAAGGAGCTCGAAGAGTCCACCGCGGACCTGCTCGGCAGGACGCTCGACTTCACCCGCGACGTACTGGGGCACGCCCGGGACAAGGGCGTGAGCCGGATCCACGAGCTGCTGCTCGTCGGCGGCATGTCACACTCCCCCGCGGTCAAGCAGCGGCTCGCCGAGAGCTTCCCCGACCTGCCGGCACCGCAGCTGGCCGACCCGGACCAGATCGTCGCCAAGGGCGCTGCCCTGTTCGCCGCGAACAGCGTGGCCGAGGCGGACGGCTCGTCGTCCTCGTTCGGCAGCCTGCCGGGGAGCAAGCCCATCCCCAAGATCGTCGACGTCACGTCCAAGGGCTACGGGATCGCCATCGTCCGCGACCCCCGCAAGCAGGACGGCGAACGGATCGTCTCGTGGCTGATCAAGCCGAACGACGAGATTCCCGCATCGCCGCGGGGCACCTTCCGCACCGTCTCCGACGGCCAGGAAACGGTGGAGATCGTGGTCTACGAGTCGAAGACCGACATGCTGAGCGTGGAACTGCCGGACAACCTCGAACTCGTGCAGGGTGACCTGGTGGGGCTGCCGCCGAACCAACCGGCCGGGCAGCCGCTCACGGTCTCCTTCACCCTCCAGGCGGACGGGATCCTGCGGGTGTCCGCGGTCGCGAGCAACGGCAAGGAGCTTCGGCTCGAGGCCAAGATCAGCGGCCTGGTGCCGGAGGAGGTGAAGCGGGCGCCGCTTCCCGCTCTCCAACGGTGAGCGGGTGGCAGTTCGACAGCAGCCGGTTCGTCGACGAAGTGCTCAAGCCCGTGCAGAACGGCTGGCGGCCTGACGAGGACCTGTTCCGCGTGTACCTGTTGCCGCCGGACGTCACCGACGCCGCCGTGGTGCGCGCGGCGCTCGCCGGGGTCAAAGGGCAGCTGGGCAACCGGCAGTACGGCGGCTTCAAACGGGCGTGCACCCAGCTGAAGGCGCTGCACGAGTCTGCGACGACGACGCTCACGGAACCGGCGAAGCTGGCAGCGCACCGGGCCGAGGTGTCCGCACGGACGCGCAAGCTGGGCGCGAGCCTGCGGCAACGTCTGCACGGTGCGCCCGGCCTGCCCGAACAGCGCGTCGAGTCGCTCGTCCGGGAGTCGGCCGGCGCGCTGACGCGGACCTCGGTGCTGGCGGCACTCGCCGAGATCGGTGCGCGGCAGCTCGAACCAGTCGCGCTGCCGCCCACCCCCGAGCCGCGCCAGTGGCCCGAAACCCTCCACCTGCTCGTCCAGCTCGACCACGTCTCGCTGTGGGACTACCTGGCCGGCACGCTCAGCGGTACGCGGACGACCAAGGAGGACCTCGAAAAGCGGCGGAGTGCGCTGCGGGTGTCCCGGGATGCCGCGAGCGCCGCCGAACAGACCCTGGTGAAACGGATCCAGCAGTGGCTCGACAACGACGAGCTGATCGCCGTGCTGCGCCACGAAGTGCTGTCCGGTCTCGCGGCACAGGTCCCCTACGGCTACTCGGAGGTCGCCGCGGCGACCGGGGCGGTCGCGGACCGGCTGGCCGCGGTGCGGTTGCCGGCGGACCAGGATTCGACCGCGTACGCCGCGTGGTGCCGTTTCACGAGCACGGCGAGCACCGAACCGGCCTGGCACGACGACTACCGCGCCGCGGTCCGCGACCTGCGGCTGCGGCACGCGCTCGCCGTGCTGGACGGCCAGCCCGGGCTGCCGGACGACTGGCGGGAACGCCGCGTGGGCCTCGCCGCCCAGCTGGCCGGGCTCGACGCCGAAATCGCGCGGTGCGAAGAGCTCGAACGCCACGACGTCGAGGCGGCCGTGGCCGGCTACCACCGCATCCGTGAACAGCTCTCCGACCACGACGTCGACGTCGCGATCGAGCGGTGCGCACCGGCGGCGCCCCCGTCGGCCACCGCGGTCGTCCGCGACGGCAGGGTCGTCGTGACGTGGCGGCCGAGCGACGCGCGCGCCGGCCGCATCGGTTACCGCGTCACCCGGGGCAGCACGGTCATCTGCGACGAGACGCGCGACCTCGAGGTCGTCGACGACGACCCGCCGGGCGGTACGCCCTTGCGCTACGAAGTCCGCACGACCCGCGACGGCACACCGTCGACAGGACAGGCACGCACGGCGGCGGTGACGGTGCTGCGCGACGTGCTCGACCTGGTGCTGCGCGGCGAACCCGACCGGATCACCGGCCGCTGGCGCCTCCCCGCCGGTGCCGTCGGAGCTGCGGTGCGGCGTGACGGCAGCGTGGTGCGCGACGTGCGGTCTTCCACGTTCGCGGACGCCGCGGTACGCGCCGGACGCGCCTACGACTACGTGGTGAAGGCGACCTACCGGCTGGCGGACGGCACGATCGTCGAGAGCGAAGGCGTGCACGCTTCCGCTCGATGCCAGGAGATCCCGGACGCCGTCACCGACCTGGCCGCCGAAGCGGACGGTGACGAGCTGGTCGTGCGCTGGACGACGCCGGCTCTGGGCGACGTCGAAATCCTCGAGCTGGGCCGGAACGTGAGCCCACCGGCGCAGGAGGTCGTGCCGGTGTCGAAGGCGCGCGCCTACGGCGTGCCGGTACGCGGCGCGTCCGGCACCGGGCGGGACTGGCTCCGGGCCGAGTTCGACGCGTCGGCCCGGCGCCGGAAGTTGGTGCCGGTGACCGTGCTGGGCGACCTCGCCGCGATCGGAACCTCGTGCGTGGTGGACGTCCGGCACGGCACCGTCCGGTCGATGCGAGCCACCCGATTCGGTCCGACCGTCCGCCTGACGTGGGAGTGGCCCGCCGGAGCGACCTCGGCGCGGGTGGTGTGGCGCACCGGCAAGAAGCCCACCGGCCCGACCGATCCCGACGCAGCCAAGCTCGATGTGACCCGGGTGACCTACGACAGCCGAGGGGTCTCGATCACCGCGCCGGCCGGGGACCACTGGTTCGGTGTGTGCACTTCGCTGGTGGACGGCGAGGCACGCAGCTTCGGACCGCTCGTCTTCGAACAAGCGTCAACGCCCGTGTCGATCCGCTACTCGATCGAGCGGGTGTGGTCGTTCCGGCGAACGCGCCGAATCCTCGTCGTGGACGGCGAACCGGGCACGGCGGTGCCGCCGATCGTCGTGGTCGCGAAGCAGGGGCTCCGCCCGCGCGAGGCGGGCGACGGTCTTGAGCTGCTGGCAACCGAAGCCGGCGTGGCCCCGGTGCGCGTCGAGTTCACGGTGCCACCGGACCTGCGACGACCCGTGCACCTGCGCGCGTTCTCCCGCGACGGAAGCGTGCAGCTGGTGGCCGCCAGTCCCGGCCGGCTCGTCCTGACCTGACAACTCCTTCGCGTGCTGGGAACCGGTGTGACAAAGACGAAGTGCCCGTACTGCTGGACGAGCTTCCGGCGCAACGAACTGCACATGCGATGTGGGGAGCAGTGCGACCACAAGGGGGAGACGTTCGGGGAACGTCAGCTCAAGAAAGGCCACTGTCCACACGGGAAGCTCCCGCAGAGCCGGCGCGTCTGCCCGAGCTGTGGACGGGAGCTGCTGCGCGAGTACCTCGACGGGGGCGGCCGCAACATCGCGGTGATCGGCTCGTCCGACTCCGGCAAGAGCACGTGGGTCGGCGTGCTGATCCACGAGTTCCAGCGCGGGCTGGTGAACGAGCGGTTCACCGGGATGTCGCTCGACCTGCTCGGCGAGGAGTCCCGGGTCCGCTACCAGCGCGACTTCGACAAGCCGCTCTTCGAGGAGCACCGTCCGCTCCGGCAGACCGCGTCGGCCCGGATCGCCAGTCCGGAACCGTTGATGTTCAGCCTCCGCTTCCGGCGCGAAGGGCTGCTCGGGTCGACCCGGATCGCGCCGGTGGTCACGGTGTTCTACGACACCGCGGGTGAGGACGTCGCCCGCGCCACGGCGATGGACCAGCTGATCAGCTACCTCGACGCCGCCGAGGGGATCATCCTGCTGCTCGATCCCGTGCAGATGCCCAAAGTCCGCGACCTGGTCGGCGCGAACGGCGCGAAGACCGGCTACACGGATCAGTTGCACGTGCTGAACCGGCTTGGCGAGCTGCTCCGGGAACGCAGCGCCGGCTCGGTCACCCGGCGCCTGCGCACGCCGCTGGCCGTCGCGCTCACCAAGCTGGACCTGCTGCCGGCCTCCCTGGCTCCCGAGTCGCCGCTGCGGCAGCCCTCCCGGCACGTCGGCAGCTACGACGAGGCGGACGGGCTCGACGTGCACGAAGAGGTCAGGGCGTGGCTCGACGAGTGGTACGACCCGGCCTTCGACCGCAGTGTGGCCAACACGTTCGAGACCTACCAGTACTTCGGGCTCTCCGCGCTGGGATCGCCACCGCTCGACGGCAACCACCTGGCGCCGGAAGGCGTGCACCCGTACCGCCTCGAAGATCCCATGTTGTGGCTCCTCGCGCGGTTCGGTGCGATCAGGACGACGAAAGGCAAGCGATGAGCATGCACCAGCTCCACTACACGTCGTGCGAGAACGGGCTCGAAGGTATCCAGGGCTTCCAGATCAGCGCCCTGACCCCCGGCGCGCCCAAGCAGCTGGTGGACCTCGCGGTGCGGGCCAGCGCCTACGAAGTGGGGCCGCAGCTCGCCGGAGCCGACGAATCCGACCTCGGCGCCTTCCCCGTCGCCTTCGGGTACATCCGCACCGGCCGGTCCGCCGCACTGTTCCAGACCCGGTACACGGGCGCCGACTTCACCGGCCGGACCGGCAACTACTTCGCCCACGCGCTGCTGCTCGACGACGCCGGCCGGGAGCTCGGACGCGCGCTGCCGATCGACATGTGGCGCAGCTCGGTCTGGGTTCATTCACGACAGAACGGCACCGACCTCCCCGCGGTCGACGCACTCGCTCCCGGCGGCGAGACGAGTCCCGCCGAAGTTCGCCGGTTCCTGTCGGCACCGGCCAGGGCCGAGGGCCTGGCCCGGGTGATCAGCGTGGTGCAGCGAGTACTCGCCGACGGGCGGGGCCGGGTCGTGCTCGTCGTCCCGGACGACCGGACGGCCGCGCTGTGGCTGGCCGCGCTCTGCCGGTCCTTCCCCCGCGCGCTTGGGCTCACCATCTCGTTCGTGACCTACACGTCGCGGCCGGAGGACGCGGGCACGCTCGTCAGTTGCACCACCCCGGACGTACTGCTCCCGAACTACGGCGACTTCACCGTCGTGGACCTGACCCGGACCGGTGCGGCCGAGGAGCCCACGCGGTACGCGGCGATGATGGTGACGCTGTGGACCCGGGGTGACGTCCAGGCGGCGATGTTGCCCGCGGACCGGTTGGCGTCGCCGCTCTCCGCGGGTGACCTGGAAGCCTTCGCCGTGCTCATCGGGTGCGTCGCGGACCTGCCGGCCGGACCGGCCGTGCCGGAACACCTGCTGCTCGACGCCGTCGCGCTCGCGGTCGAACGGATGCCGGGAACCCTCTCCCCCGATGGCTGGCACCTGCTCGCCGAGCGGGTGCGGGCCGCGGGTGGCCCGGTCGATCTGCGCCGCTGGGCGGAGTGGCTCGACGCCGCGGACCGCCGTCGGGAACCGATCCCCGCCGACCTTCTCGGCACCTACTACCTCGCCGCGCTCACGACGCCGGAGCAGCTCTGGCTCCCCCGGCTCGCCCCGGCACAGCTCGACCAGGTCGCGGCCGAGGCCGTGCTCCCGGCGATGACCGCCCCGGACTCGGACGGCCTCCTCGATCGCTTGGCCGGGCACGGGGAGCTGCGCGCGGCGACGCTGCGCGTCCTCTCGGCGCGGCTCGCGGACCCCCAGCAGGTCATCCCGCTGTGCACCACGCTGACCACGCGGGCGGGGAAGGTCATCCGCAAGATGGGCGGCCGCGGCCGCGTCGCGCTCCTCGCGGACCTGGTCCTCGCCCGGGCCGGTCAGGAAGACAAGGTTTCGGTGCTGGACAAAGTACTGGACGACCACGAGCTCGCCTGGCGGCAGTTCGGCCCAGTGCTGTGGCCGGCCGGGTTGACGACCTCCGAGGCGGAACGCGCACTGAGGTCACTGCACGCCGAGACGCTGGCCGGCACCGGTCTGTTGAGCCGGATCGTGACCGACACACTGGACCGGGCGACCGGTGGTGAGCTGGAGCCGGAACACGCTCAGCTGGTCGGCTACCTGCTCGGCCCCGAACTGGTCGGATCGATCCGCACGGAAGACGCCGTCCTGCTCGAGGCGATCGAGTTGCTCGGCCATCTCCGGCAAGCCACCCCGAAGGGCGACGCCGGCTCCCGCGTGGACAAAGGCCTGCGACTGCTGCCTTCCCTGCCCCGAGCGCTCGCGGAGCGGTTGCTCGGTGCCCTGGCCGAGTACGTGCTGCGGGCCGACATGCGCACCCACCACGACCTGCTCGAAGCAGTACTGCGAGAGCCCAGCGCCCAGTTCCTGGCCACGTACGGCGAGAAGGCGCGCACGCGTCTGGCCAAGGCGGCCCCGAACTACGTCGCATCCGTGATCGTGGTGTGGTGGAACGTCTCCGACCAGCGGGTCCGCCGTCGGCTCGTCAACGAGACGCTGGTTTCCGCGATCGCCGGGCGCAAGCCGAAACACCTCGACAAGATCGGCGACCAGCTCAAGCCGGCCGCGGCGCGGTCGCGGCTCGACGGCGCCGCCCCCAAGGCGGGCTGGTCGAGGTGGTGGCGTGACTGGCGGTCGGCGCACGAGGAGAACCGGGGACTGCTGAGCCTGCTCGGCCTGCGGAGGCAGCGCTGATGGGCTACCTCGTCGGAATCGTGATCGGCGGGATCCTGCTGTGCAGCCTGATCCCCGTGCTGTTCACGGCCTTCTTCTATCTCGGTTCGCTGTTCTTGGTCGTGAGCGGGCTCGTCGCCTTCACCATCGGGCTCATCGAATTCGTCACGGCGGCGTTCGACGGCTTCACCCCGTACGGCCCGACGGCGCACCTGCGCGTCGATCCGGCATCGAGGAAGCCCGGTGCCGATCCCGCCTATCGCAGCTACTACGCCGGGCCGGTACTGCTCGACTACCGGAAAGTGCTCACCCAGGCGATCAGCCGGACTTGGGCGCGGGTCGTCGCCGACGATCCGAAGACGCGGCCGGATCCCCGGTTCTCCCGGTCGCTCGCGGGCAAGACGTGGGACCGGGCACGGGACTCCTCCCTGAACCACGCCGTGACGTACTCGTTCGCCGTGGCGGTCATCGCCGGGCTGGTGCTGGGTGCCACGGCCGCCGGTGCCTTCCTCGTCGTCGTGTCCGCGGTGTTCGCGGTCCTGCTGGCGCTCCTCGTGCTCGTGGCGATGGTGACCGCGGGGGTGTCGTGGGTGTTCGAGATCGGCGTGCTCTGGATGCGCGGCATCACGATCGAGTGCCCCACCTGCCACGAGCGGGCCACGCGCCCGATCTACCGCTGCCCGAACTGCCGAGCCGAGCACAAGAAGCTCCTGCCGGGCACGGCTGGAGTGCTGCACCGCACCTGCCGGTGCGAGAAGGTCCTGCCGACCCTGCTCGCGAACGGCAAGGCGGATCTCCCGGCACAGTGCGCCGGGTGCGCGTCTCAGCTGCCGATCGGCGGGCTGATCGCGCCGACCGTGCACATCCCCGTGATCGCCGGACCGACGGCAGGCAAGTCCGTCTACATGTTCTCGGCGGTCAGCCGGTTGCTGGTGCTGAACGACGGGTTCGAATTCGCCGACGAACGGGCGAAGCAGGACTTCGAGCGCAACCTGCAGCGAGGTGTCTACGACGACCCGAATCGCGCGCTCAAGACCGTGCTCACGCGGCCGAGGGCATACAACCTCTACGTCGGCGGGGGCCGGGCACGCCGCCTGCTGTACCTCTACGACCCGGCGGGCGAGATCCCGGAGAGTCCCGATCAGCTCGCCGAGGCGCAGTTCCTCAAGCACACCAAGGGTGTGGTCTTCGTCGTCGACCCGTTCTCGTTGCGCCAGGTGCGCTCCGAGGCGGACCGGTCGGTTCTCGGCCGGGTGCACGCGTCGAACACACCGCCGAAGACCTCGCTGGAGCGTTTCGTGGAAGCCCAGCGCGAGCACCTCGAGGTCAAAGCGGGTGGTCCCCTGAAGATGCCCGTCGCCGTCGTCCTGACCAAGGCCGACGCGCTGATGACCCGGTCGTCCGGCACGGACCACCCCTACGCCGGCATGACGACGACGAGCCGCGCCGAGCGGGACGCCGCGGTACGGGCGTGGCTGGACGCGGCGGGGCAGCGCGATCTGCTGGCCTCGATCGACAACCAGTTCGCGACGGTCGCCTACTTCGTGGTGAGCTACGAGGACGCCCGCGAGGTGACCTCGCACGATTCACCGGCCGGTGGCGTCCTCAACGACGACCCCGCGGCACCGGTGCTGTGGCTGATCAACAGGAAGGCGGTCTCATGAACGACGTGCCGAAAGCGGTGGTGAACGGCAGGCGGGTAGCCGTGGCGATACTCGTCATCGCCGTGACGTTGACCGCGCTCGGAGTGGTCGTGCTGATCGGCGTCCTGGCCAGCCGACCGGTCACCGTCTAGCGGCCGGCCGTCACCTTGTACACCACGACCTCGGCGAACCGCACGACGCGCTCGTCGTTGCGATACCCGGGCCTGCGCACCTCGGCGACCCGGCCGGCGAGGGCCTCGTCTTCGGTCGCCTGGGTGCCGACGGCGCGGTGCTCGTGCCGGTCGAACTCGGCGCCCGCGTCGGCCGAGAACGCCTCGATCCCCTGCCGTTCCAGAACCAGCGTCACGTCCTCGACGACGTCGGCACACAGCCGGCCCGGGTCGATGTCGTCGCGGATCGCGAGCGCTCTGCTCCGCCAGTCGTCGGCCAGCTTGATCAGTTCGCGCAGGGCAGGTTGCACGGTGGCCTTGGAACCGGCCCGCCGGAGCTGCTCGTTTTCGGTGTGCAGCCGGTCGACGACCTCGTTCAAGAATTTGCTCTGCGCGTGCAGACCCGCGAGCTCGTCCCGGATGGCTCTGAGCGTTTCTTCGAGACCGAGGGGCGCTTCCGTATTGTTTTCCACGCGTCGAAAATACCGACCGAAGACAGGGAACGCAAGCCGAGAGAACCATGTCCAGCATATTCGTGAGCTACCGCAAGAATCCACACGGGACGACCGTCGCCGCCATCACCGACGGTTTGCAGCACTATTTCGGAGCCGACGAGGTGTTCATCGACAACGGAATACCTTCCGGTGATCAATACCCGAATGCCCTGGAGTCGCAGTTGCAAGCCTGCTCCGTGCTCCTCGTGATGATCCATGAAGGGTGGGAAGACACTTTCACCGAGTCCCGACACAAGGACTGGGTGCTCCACGAGGTCAAGACCGCACTGGACCGGGGAATCCACGTGATCCCCGTACCGATCGGGAACGCCGCGATGCCGGCGTGGGAGGAGCTGCCGGCCGAGATCGGCGAGCTCGCCAATCGCCAAGTGGCACACATCCGGTCCGCCACTTATGCCGCCGACCTCGACAGGTTGATCCGTCAGCTCGAGAACCACGTCGCACCCGCCGCCGCTCCTGTCGAAAGTTCCGCACCGCGCAGGAAGCGGCTCTGGTTGCGACTGCTGGTCAGCACGATCTCGTTGTTCGCACTGACACCGGTTCTCTTCCACTCAGGTGGAACCGCATGGGAATTCTTCGCACGTCCCGCCGCCATCTCGACCGCACTACTGGCCCTGGTTTCGACGGTCGCGACCACTCTCGTTTTCGCCTTGCAACCATTGACCAACCGGTGGGAGAAGGGCGCGGGAGCGAACGGCATACAGAGGATGTTCAGACGCTACTGGATCGTACCCTTTCTCATCATCCTGTCGAGCGTCTTCACGAGCATTCATGCGATCACCGAAGATCAGCACCTCAGGCTGGAGAAGATCTTCTCCTACGTCGCGTTCTTCTCGCTCGCGATCTGGGTTCTGTGGCTCTGGTACCTGCGCATGGCGGAGCGAGAGGAAGCGTGGCCGCCGCCCGTGACGACCGAGCCCGTCGTCTTCCGCCGGGCCGCCCACCGGCTGGAACAACGGCTGATCGCCGACGGGAAGTCGCGGAAGCCGTTCACGAAGGCCGATCGGCGGGACGCGGAATCGATCCTCTCGGGGCTCGACGGTGCCCGTGAGGAACTGGACCGCCGAGCCGGAGCATCGATCCCGGTGTGGCTCAAGGGCGGCCACCGGAGCGAGGCGGTCGCCTACCTCAGCTGGTTCGGCAGTGTCGTCGCGCTGGAGCTCACAGCGATCGGCATCAGTGTGTTCGGTGAACCCGCGCTCGGGCGGTCACTCCGCGCGGCGGGACTGACACTCGCGATCGCGATCGTGTTCACCGCGGCGGCGCTCTACGCGAACCGCCGGCTCGACAGGCGGGACTCGCGACGGTGGAGCTCGGAAATCGCGGCGTGGCAACAGAAGCTCACTCTCATGATTCCCGCCCACGGTGCGCCGGCGGAGCGAGGTCACGGGTGAACGGGAAGGTCTTCGTCAACTACCGGCAGCGGAACGCGGCGGACGAGCTGCTGCCCCACGCTCTGCTGGTCGAGGCGCTCGCCGACCAGCTGGCCGTCTACTTCGGACGCGAGGCGGTGTACTTCGACACGACGCTGCGCGTCGGTGAGCCCTACCCCGCGGCGCTCCGCGCCCGCCTGGCGGAGACGGGTGTGCTGGTGGTGGTCATCCACCCGACCTGGCTCTTGGACCTGGCCGACCGGTCGGGCCGGCACCGGGACTGGGTGCACGACGAGATCGCCACCGCGCTGGGGAACGGCATCCGGCTGGTGCCGGTGGTGCTGGCCGGCGCCACGATGCCGAAGCGTCACGAGCTTCCGGCGACGATCAGCGAGCTGGCGCACGCGCAAGGCGTGGAACTGCGGTTCGGTTCACTCGCGGCCGGAGTCCAGGCCGTCGTCGCCGAGATCGAGCTCGTCGTGTCGCCGCGATCACCGGAACCGGTCGTGCGGGCCGAACCCCTGCCCGACCGGTCCAGGGTCGGCGCCGCGGCGGGTGTGTTCCTGCTGTCCGTGCTGCTGGGCGGCGCGAACACCGCGGTGGGATTCGTGCCGTTCCCCCGGATCTCCGCGGTGTGGAACGCGGCTCTGTTCGCCGGCGTGCCGACGTTCTACTTGCTGATCGGCCTGTTCGTCAGTGGCTGCAAGTTCGCACTCCGCCGCCCGATGGACTGGCTGGACGAGCGGCTCGCACGGACGCCGAACCGCGCGTTCGTCGTGTTCGGCGTGGGCGTCTTCTTCTTGGGCTTGGTCATGGTGGCACTGATGCTCGTCTCCGCGTCCGGGCTCGACGTCGGCACGCTGACGCTCGCGTTGACCATCGCTCTCGGCGCGGTGCTGGTCATGGCCGTCGCCTGGCTGCGCAACCAGGCGCGAACGCCGGACTGGCCTGAGGGGCCCGCCGTGGCCACGCCGTTCTGGGTCCGGCGTGCGTGCGTAGAGCTGGAGACGAGGCTCCGGTCGTGGACCGCGCCGCTGCCGCTGGCCCGGCAGCGGGACGCTCAGGTGGCGCTCGCCGGCATCCGCGGTGCGGTCGCCGCGCTCAGAGCACCCGAAACGGCCCGGTTGGTCGAGTGGTGGCGCAAGCGGAGCCCCTGGGTCACCCTGCCCCACATCGGGCTGGCGGCGTCGGCGGCCGTTCTGGCCACGCTCGCACTGGTGCTCGACTGGGTCGCGGACGGCCCGGACGTCGTCAGTGCCGCGTTGTGGCTCGGCGCGGCCATCGTGATAGCAGGCTGCTACCTCGGCGCGATCGCGTTCGAGTACGGGTGCGACCGCTCCCAGATCAAGGCCATCGACGCGAGCATCGACGAACGGCTGGCATCCCTGGAGGATCAGCTCGCGGTGCTCAGCAGACCGGGACTCATCGCCCCGCACCGCCTCCGCCCGAACGAGCGGTCCTGAAGCCCGTTGCCGCGAACCCGGCCAGGCCGAAGCCGTCCGCCGTCAGCTCGGGTGACTCACCAGTCGCGCAGCAGTCCTTCGAAAGCGCGGTCGACGGCCGGGGCCAACGCCTCGGGGTCGTCGCCCGCGATGGCGCGGCCCGCCCGGAAGCACGCCAGCCCCACGTGCGCCGCCAACGACGCTTCCGCCGGTGGCATTCCCTGTCCCCGCAAGCGATCCGCCATCGCTTCGGTCAGGTTCAGCAGCTTCCGCTCGCCGCGGTCGTGCAGCTCTTCGTTCTCCGCCACCAGCTTTTCGTGCAGCCGGTAGCGTTCCCGGTCCGCCGTCACCGCCGCACACATCGCGCCGACCGCCAGCCGGCCCAGTTCCAGCGCCTCGCGGACCGTCGGTGCTTTCGCGGCCGGCGTCGTGTCGGCGCGCAGGGCGTCCAAAAAGCTCTGTTCCTCGACGAACAGCACTTCGCGCTTGTCGCCGAAGTAGCGGAAGAACGTCGTGCGGCCCACCTCCGCGCGCTCGGCGATCTCCGTCACCGTCACGTCCGCGAAGCCGCGCTCGGCGAACAGCGCGTACGCCGCGTCGACGATCGCCTCCTGGGCACGGCGCCTCTTGCGCTCGCGCAACGGCAGCGGGTCGGTCATCGGCGCATCCTAGCGGCGCTGGACCAGATCCCGTACGGTACTGAGTACCAATTGGGATCGAGTTCGGGGAGACGTCGTGAAGACCGTGCTGATGACCGGGGCGAGCCGCGGGCTGGGCCGCTTCGCCGCCGAGAAGATCCTTCGCGAGCAGCCGGACGTCCACCTCGTGGTGACCGCGCGCGGCGGCGACCTCGCCGACGACCTGGCCCGCAGCACCGGCAACCCGAACGTGACGGCCCTGACCTGCGATCTCACGTCGAGCGCGGCCATCCGGGCGGCCGCCGGAGAGCTGGCCGACCGGCCGTTGCACGGCTTCATCGGCAACGCCGGCCTGCAGCTGACCAGCCGCGCCCACGTGACCGAAGACGGCCTCGAGCCGACCTTCGCGGTGAACGTCCTGGCCAACCACCTCTTCATCCGCCTGCTCTGGGACCGGTTCACCGCGCCCGCCCGGATCGTGCTCGTCGGCAGCGACACCCACTTCGGCGACTTCCGGCACAACCTGGGCATGGTGCCCGCCCCGCGCTGGGAACCCGTCGCCGAGCTCGCCCGCCCGCGACCGGACCGCCGGACCGTCACCGACGGCCGGCGGGCCTACTCGACCAGCAAGCTCGCCGTCGTCTACCTCGTGCACGCCCTCGCCCGGCGGCTGCCCGGCGGCGTCGACGTCTACACCTTCAACCCCGGCTTCGTCCCCGGGACCAAGCTCGTCCGCGAAGCGAGCCCGGCGGTCCGGTTCCTCTCGCGCACGCTGCTGCGCGCGCTCGCCGCGACGCCGCTCGCCATGACCGCCGCCACGGCGGGCGGGTTGCTGGCCGACGCCGCTTTCGGGCCGAGGCCCGGCGAATCCGGCGCGTACATCGACCGGCGCGTGGTCACGCCGTCGGCGCCGGAGTCCTACGACG
The DNA here is from genome assembly GCF_051337345.1 of Amycolatopsis sp. MEPSY49. Classification (NCBI taxonomy): domain Bacteria; kingdom Bacillati; phylum Actinomycetota; class Actinomycetes; order Pseudonocardiales; family Pseudonocardiaceae; genus Amycolatopsis; species Amycolatopsis sp. MEPSY49. The sequence goes on from NZ_JBDLYJ010000010.1 coordinate 180,876, forward strand.
TCGGCCGCGAGGAAGAGCTCTGGGCCGCGCTCGATCCTGTTGAAACGCTGTGAATCGGACAGAACTGGCACTCCCCGCCCCGCCGGCGCGTTCTCAGGGGGACGGAGGAGGAACCATGGGTGCACTCGGGACGCTGCTCGGCTTCGCGCTGACCGTCTACATGCTCGTGCTGATCGCGCGGATGGTGCTCGACTGGGTCGGGATGGTCGCCGACAGCCCGCCGTGGGCACGGCGCGCGCGGAGTCTCGCCTACTCGGCCACCGAGCCGGTCATCGGGCCCGTCCGGCGGGTCGTGCGGCCGGTCCGGATCGGCGGGATTTCCCTCGATCTCGCCTTCACGCTCGTCTTCATCGGCGTCGTCGTGCTGCGGGGGATCGTCTTCGCGCTTTAAAGACTGCCGCGGAAGCCCGCCGAAAGGCGGTCGATGCCGCGCTCCAGCTCGGTGCGGACACCGCGCAGGTCGACGCCATCCGGGTCGATCAGCGCCTGCATCGAGATCCCGCGCAGCTGGGCCAGCAGGGCGGAGGCGTACGCGTCGGCGTCGCGGACGCCGGTGATCGAACCGTCCGCGACGCCGCTGGCCAGCGTCTGGGCGATGGCGAACCGGAACCGGCGGTCGGCCTCGGTCAGCGCGCCGCGCAGCGCCGAGTACTCCGCCGCCGCGTCGCCCCAGAGCACCAGGAAGGCCTGGTTGAGCGTCGGCATCGTGCGGATCAGCTCGAAGATGATGTCCAGCAGCGCGCGCAGCATGTCCATCGGCGTCGCGGTGGCGGAGCCGGTCCGCGCCGCGACGGCCTCGCTGTAGGCGTTGGTGAACTCCTCGACGGCGTACTCGACCAGCCGCCGCCCGAGCCCGTCCTTGTCGCCGAAGTGCTGGAAGATGACGGACCGCGCGTAGCCGGACCGGGCGCAGACGGCTCCGAGCTTCAGCCTGCCGAACCCCTCGTCGGCGATGAGGTGCGCGGCGGCGTTCAGGATGCGCGTCTCGACGGCGGCGTCTTCACCGTCCTGCGGGATCCGGTCTTCGGCGGAGCGGTCCACGCGCGTCATGCTAGCCACTCGAACCGGACACCACCGGCCGAACGGTCAGCGGATCGTGCGCGGACCGTCAGCGCGCCCGCGCAGTCTCGGGTCACCACGACCGAGAGGAAACCCGATGAAGAACGTGCTCGTGTCCGGGGCCAGCATCGCCGGCCCGTCCGCGGCCTACTGGCTGCACCGGTACGGCTACCGCGTGACCGTTGTCGAGACCGCGCCCGCGCTGCGGCCCGGCGGCCAGGCCGTGGACTTCCGCGGTGAGCAGGTGAAGCTGCTGCGGGCCATGGGCGTCCTCGACGACGTCCGGCGGTTCGAGACCGCGATGGGCGACCAGACGCTGCTCGGCCTCGACGCCCGTCCCCTGTTCACCGTGCCCGGCGCCGCGTGGAGCGGCGAGGTCGAGATCCTGCGCGGCGACCTCGCGCGCGTCCTCTACGAACACACGAAGGGATACACCGAATACGTCTTCGGCGACCGCGTCACGAGCCTCACCGAGACCGCCGGCGGCGTCGACGTCACCTTCCGCCGGGGCGCGCCGCGCCGGTTCGACCTCGTCGTCGGCGCCGACGGCGTGCATTCCGGCGTGCGGGCCGCCGCGTTCGGGCCCGAAGCGGACTTCCGGCGCGACCTCGGGTTCGGCATCGCCGGGTTCACCGCGCCCAACCACCTCGGCCTCGACCACACCAGCGTGATGTACAACGAACCCGGCCGCGGCCTGACGGTGGGCAGCCACCGGCTGCCGGACAAGCTGCACGTCGGCCTGGTCTTCGCCGCCGACGGTGTCGAGTTCCGCCGCCGCACCCCCGATGAGCAGCGTGCGCTCGTCTCGCAGCTCTTCGCGGACACGGGCTGGGAGACGCCGAAGCTGCTCCAAGCCCTGCCCGCAGCGGACGACCTGTACGTCGACTCGATCAGCCAGATCCACCTCGACCGCTGGTCGAAGGGCCGGGTCGTGCTGCTCGGCGACGCCGCTTGGTGCGCCGGCCCCGGCGGGTCCGGCACCGGGCTCGCGATGATGGGCGCGCAGGTGCTGGCCGGCGAGCTCGCGGCGGCCGGCGGCGATCACCTCACGGCGTTCGCGAAGTACGAGGAGCGCCTGCGCAAGCCGGCGACGGTCGGGCAGAAGAACGGCAAGGGCTCCGGCAACTTCCTCGCGCCGCGCACCGCCGCGAAGATCCGGAGCCGCAACCGCGCCTACCGGATGCTGAGCACGCGGTTGTTCGGCAGGGTGTTCACCTGGATGACCGATCGCGCGGCCAACGCGCTGGAATATCGTGAGTACCCCGCGCTGACGTCCGCGTGAGCCGGCGATCTTCGTCTCATCGGGGGACTCCGCTGGCGGCCCGGCGTGGCGTGCGTCACTCTTTACGCCATGTCAATACGCCGGGCCGCCGACGTCCCGGTCAGGACGGCGCTCGCCGGCTTGACCGTGCTGGCCCTGGGCGTACTGACCGCGCTCAACGCGCGTTCCCTGCCGGTGATCGGGGACGGCACGACCTACTCCGCCGAGTTCAGCGAAGCGGCCGGGCTGTTCCAGGGCAACGACGTCCGCATCGCCGGCGTCGAGGTCGGCCGCGTCTCCGACGTCAAGCTGCGCGGCGACCGCGTGCTGATCTCGTTCCGGGTCAAGGGCGCGTGGCTCGGCGACGCGACGGGCGCGGCGATCCGGCTGAAGACCGTCCTCGGCCAGAAATACCTCGCGCTGGACCCGCAGGGCGAGGGAACCCTCGATCCCGGCCGGCCCATCCCGCGCTCGCGCACGACCGTGCCCTACGACATCCTCGCGGCGTTCGGCGAGCTCTCGTCCACTGTGGACCACATCGACACCACCCAGCTGGCGAAGAGCTTCGACACGCTCTCGACGACATTGGCGGACACGCCGCAGAGTGTCCGCGCCGCGCTCACCGGGCTGTCCCGGTTGTCGGACACGCTCGCCACGCGCGACTCCCAGCTCGCCAACCTGCTGGGCAACACGCGGGTTGTCTCGCAAACGCTCGTTGACCGCGACGCCGCCGTGCAACGGCTCTTGAACGACGGCAACCAGCTGCTCTCCGAGGTGAGCGACCGTGAACAGGCGATCAGCTCCCTGCTCGACGGCTCGCGGCGGCTCGCCACCGAGCTGTCCGGGCTGATCGAGGACAACGACACCCGGCTGGACCCGCTGCTCACCCAGCTCGACCAGCTGACGTCGATGCTGCAGCGCAACCAGGACGCGCTCGCCGCCGGCATCCGCGGGTTCGCGCCGCTGGTCCGGCTCGGCACCAACATCTCCGGCAGCGGCCGGTTCATCGACGGCTACCTGTGCGGGCTGATCCTGCCGTCGATCGGGCCGCTCAACGAGGAGGGCTGCCACGGCTGAGCCCGCGTGGCATGCTGGCGCCGTGCGATACCTGCTCCTGCTGTGCGGCGACGAGTCCGCGGCCGCGGCCGCCGGTCCGGAGATGGCGCGGCGCTGCCACGCGTGGGCCGCCGAGGCCGAACGCCGGGGTGTCCGGCAGGCCGGCACCGGACTGCGCCCGCCCGCCGAAGCGAAGACGATCCGCGTGCGCGACGGCGAGGTGCTGCTGACCGACGGCCCGTTCGCCGAGACGAAGGAGCAGGTCGGCGGCTACAACATCCTCGAGTGCGCGGACCGGTCGACGGCCGTCGAAGTGGCGTCACGGCACCCGTGGGCCGAGGTCGGGACGCTGGAGCTGCGCGAAATCCTCGACGGGCCGCCTACGGCTTCGTGATCTTCACCGTCACCTGGTTGTCGCTGTAGGTGTAGGCGACGTACTCGAACTCGACGCCGGTGCGTTCGACGTACTCCGCCCAGGCGCGGTACTCGTGCCGCTTCCAGCCGGGGAAGTTGAAGAACTCGTCGAAGTGCACGATGCTGCCGGCGCGCAGCCGCGGCCCGCAGAGGTCGAGCACGGTCTTGGCGGAGCTGTAGAGGTCGCCGTCGACGTGCAGGAAGTCGACGTGACCTCGGTGGCTTTCGAGGAAACCGGGGAGGCTGTCGGCGAACAGGCCGACGACGAGCTCGGCGCCGGGGACGTCCGGCAGGTCGTCGCGGGCGAAGGCGCCGGCGGGCATGCCGTTGAGCCACGCTTCGGGCAGCCCGTCGAAGGAGTCGAAGCCGTAGACCTCCCGGCCACCGCGCGCGCCGGCGATCGTCCGCAGCGTGTTGCCGGACGCGACGCCGAACTCCAGCGCCATTCCGCCTTGTGGCGCCAGGGAAAGCGCGTACTCGAGCGTCTCCTTGGGCCTGCCGAAGTGGCGGGCGCCGACGAGGTTCTCGCGGGCGAAGACGTTGCTCTCGAGAGCGGCGTCCTGGTCGCCGGCGTAGACTATGTCCCGGCGGCTGCGGATCTCGAACTCCACCACCCGATCGAGGACTCGGTCACCCTGGCGGATGATCTCCTCGCGGAGCTCGGCGGCCATCCGGTTCAACTGATCGGTGTACGGGTCGTGCACTTTCGCGGCAGCCTGGTTCAGCAGCCTACCCAGCGTGCGCCTCACGATTTTCGTTACGGGGGAACGGTTTTTCGTTTGGTTCATCTCGGGACGGTACCTCAGCTCAGCGGACGATCAGCCGGAACCCCGCATCCCACTCGGTCAGGTCCAGCAAGTCCGCGTGTTCGTCGTGCCAGCGCCCGGACGCCAGATCCGTTCGCAGCCGGGCAATCCCCCGCTCGACGGCCTCCGGTGAGGTTTGGGCGAGCGCCGAACACGCGCGCCGCACCGCCGGGTCGAGGTACGCCTCCGGCCGCCGCCAGTGCGCCGGGAACACGCCGTCGGTGAAGTCCCACGGCACCGGCAGCTCGCGCACCGACGACGCGCCGAGGTACTCCGCGATCTCCGGCGCCGACGGACGCGAAAGCTCCAGCGCGGCGACCTCCGGCACGTACTCCCGCACGAGCCAGAAGTCGTTGTGCAGCGCGGTGTCGTAGGCCAGGACGACCTGACGGCGTGAGACGCGGCGCAGCTCGTCGAGACCACGGCGCCAGTCACCCCAGTGGTGCACGGTCAGCACCGCCAGCCCGGCCTCGAACACCGACGAGGGGAACGGCAGCGCCTCCGCGAGCGCGCGCACGACCGGCGCGGCGCCGGGCGGCCGCTGCCGGATCATCTCCGCCGACGGCTCGACCGCGACGACCCGCCGGCCGGGCGGTTCGTACGATCCCGTCCCGGACCCGACGTCGAGCACCGAAGCCGCGTCGCCCAGGGCGTCGAGCACCGGCGCGAGCCAGCGCGGGTCGGTCCGCCGCCCCACCGCGTAGCCGACGCCGATCTCGTCGTAGCGCATCAGCGCTCCGGGCCGTCGCCGCCGTTCTGCTCGGCGAGGAACCGCTCGAACTGCGACCCCAGCTCCTCCGCGGTCGGCATGTGCTCGACCGACTCCGCCAGCAGCGATCCGCGCTCCGAAGCCTCGATGAACGTGTCGTACTGCCGCTCCAGCGCGCGGACGACGTCGGCGATCTCGTCGGACTCCGCGACCTGGCGGTTGATCTCGGCGTCGGCGAGCTCGGCCGCCGCGCGCAGCTCGCCCTCGGCCAGGCTCAGCCCGGTCGAGCGGCTCAGCGCGTCGAGCACGATCAGCGACGCGGACGGGTACGTCGACTGCGCGAGGTAGTGCGGCACGTGCGCGGCGAACCCGATGGCGTCGTGGCCCCACTCGCCGAGCCGGAACTCCAGCAGCGCGGCCAGGCTGCCCGGCACCTGCAGGCGGTTCGGCAGCGGCTGGTGGTCACCGACCAGGTCCTTGCGGGTGGCGTGCGCGGTGACGCCGAGCGGGCGGGTGTGCGGCGCGCCCATCGGGATGCCGTGGAACCCCGCGGTGAGCCGGACGCCCCAGCGTTCGACCAGGTTGCGCACCGCGAGGCAGAACCGCTCCCAGTCGTGGTCGGGCTCCGGGCCCGACAGCATCAGGAAGGGCGTCCCGTCCGCGTCGTGCAGCAGGTGGACGACCAGTTCCGGCGCGTCGTAGTCCTCCCAGTGGTCCACGGCGTAGGTCATCGTCGGCCGGCGGGAGCGGTAGTCGATGAGCCGGTCGACGTCGAAGCGCGCGACCACCCGGTGCTCACCGCCGAGCAGGTGCTCGGCCAGGAGACGGCCCGCCGAGCCGGCGTCCATGAACCCTTCGAAGTGGTGCAGCAGCACCGCACCGGTCAGATCGGGGACGTCCGAGTCCACCTCGTACAGGTCGTCGGGATCGAGTCCCACCGGAGCCTCCTGCTCGCCTACACATCAATCCTTCAAGCACAACACACCCCGACGGCGTTTCCATTCCTCCGACGGTGTTGCCGATCGTAACGGGACGCGATCGAACCCGGACCGGATCGGCATCATGACAAGTGTCGTGGGCGCGCAAGTCGCCGATCGGGCACGCTTGAGGGCGTGAGCGAACACACCACGAACACAGCGGCGGTGCGGCTGCGGCCGCCGGCGCACCGGGTCAGCCGCCGGGCCATCGGCTACTGGACGGCGATGGCGTCGATCTCCTGGATCGTCGTCATCGGGATCCTGGCCGCCATCGTGGTGACCAGCGACGATCCGCCGGCGTTCCTCACGGTGGCGCTCGTGGCCGCCTGCGTGGTGGGTCCGCTGCACCTGATCGTGATGCCGCAGTGGCGGTACCGCGTGCACCGCTGGGAGGTGACCGGCGAGGCCGTCTACACGCAGTCCGGCTGGCTGAAGCAGGAGTGGCGGATCGCGCCGATCTCCCGGATCCAGACCGTCGACATCGAGCGCGACCCCGGCGAGCAGCTCTTCCGGCTGGCGAAGATCACCGTGACGACGGCGTCCGCGGCGGGCCCGCTGCGCATCTCGGGCCTGGCGCACGACCGTGCGCTCGAGCTGGCCGACGAGCTGACCAAGACGACCCAGGCCGTCCGGGGGGACGCGACGTGAGCAGCAGCACCGAAGCCGTCGTCATGCCACCCGCCGAGGGGACGCCGGAAGCACCGTGGCACCGCCTCGACCGGCGCATGCTGCTCATCCGGCCGGTGCTGGACCTGGTGCGGTCGCTGCCGGTGCTGCTGGGCGCGCTGCTGTTCGGCCACGGCGAACCGTGGCAGTGGATCGGCCTCGTCTTCACCGTGATCGCCGTGTGCACCGGCGTCTCGCACGTGCTGACCTCGCGCTACCGGATCACCGAGTCGCAGGTCGAATGGCACACCGGGCTGCTGCTGCGCAAGCAGCGCGCCATCCCGCGCGACCGGATCCGCACGGTCGACGTCACGTCCGAGCCGAAGCACCGGCTGTTCTCGCTGGCCGCCGCGCGGATCGGCACCGGGCGCCACTCTCACGGCAAGGGGCCGGGCAAGGACGAGCTCGTCCTCGACGCCGTCACGATCGCCGAAGCGCAGCGCCTGCGGACCCTGCTCTTACACCGTAAGGCCGTGGCCGCCGCCACCGAGGAAGCCCCCGCGCCGCCGGAGCAGCTGGTGGCGGCCGTCGACAAGAAGTGGCTGCGGTACGCGCCGTTCACGCTGTCCGGGCTGGCGGTGGTCGGCGCCGCCGTCGGCACCGTCTACCACTTCGCGCACGAGCTGCACTTCGACCCGATCCAGTTCTCGCTGGTCCAGACGGTCGTCGGGCACTTCGCCGACACTCCGACGTGGGTGAGCCTGGTGCTCGCCGCGGCCGGGTTGCTGGTGCTCGTCTCGCTGCTGTCGATCGGCGGGTACATCCTCTCGTTCTGGAACTTCCGGCTCACCCGCGAGCCCGCCGGCACGCTGCACATCCGGCGCGGGCTGATCACGACGCGCTCGGTGTCGATCGAGGAGGACCGCCTGCGCGGCGCGGAGATCCGCGAGCCGCTGCCGCTGCGGCTGGCCGGCGGCGCGCGCTGCGTCGCCATCGCCGGCGGCCTGCGCGAGGGCAAGGGCGCGGACAAGAGCGGCGGCCTGCTGCTCCCGCCCGCGCCGCTCGCGAAAGCGCACGAAGTCGTCGCGGAAGTGCTCGGCGAAGACCCCGCCGCGACGCCGCTGGTGCGCCACCCGCGCCGGGCGCTGTACCGGCGGCTCTCCCGGGCCGTCGTCGGCGTGCTGCTGCTCGCGGCGGTGCTCTACGGCCTGGCATGGCTCGGTGCCCTGCCGGACTGGCCGTGGCAGGCGGCGCTGGTGCTGCTGCCGTTCGCCGCGCTCGTCGGCTGGGACCGCTACCGCGGGCTCGGGCACGCGTTCACCGGCCGCTACCTCGTGACGCGCTCGGGGTCGCTGGACCGCGGCACCGCGGCGGTCCGCTGCGACGGGATGACCGGCGTCGTCGTCGAACGCTCGTACTTCCAGCGCCGCGCCGGGCTGGTCACGATCATCGCGCCGGTCGCCGCCGGCAAGGGCCACTACCGCGTGCTCGACGTCGGCGAATCCGACGGGCTCGCGCTCGCCGACCGGGCCGTTCCGGGCTTGCTGACGCCGTTCCTGACCGATCAGCGGGACCGCGGTTGACGCTCCACCCGCGCGGCTCCTAACGTGAAATCCGCCGTCCGAACCCGCTATCAGCGCTCGAGAGGACGGCAGGAATGTTCCGGAAGCTCCTTGGTGTGGTGGCCGCGGGGATCGTCGCGGCTTCGGTCCCGGTGCCGGCCGCGGCGGCCGACAACCCCTACGGCGATCCGAACCTCGTTCCGATGTTCGACGGCACCGGCCTGAGCGCTTGGACGTCGTCGAAAACCGGCCTTTGGTCGGCGAAGAACGGCGTCATCCACGGCAATGGCACGGCCCGCGGCTGGTTGTACTACAACAAACAGCAGGTCGGCACGTTTCGGTGGATATTCAATGTCCGTCAGGTCAAGGGGAACCACAAACCGACCGTGCTGATCTGGGGCACCACCGACCCGATCCGCGACGCGCTGAGCGCCATCCAGTTCCAGCCGCCGAACGGCGGGCACTGGGACTACCGGCCGGGCCACAACGACGGCGGCGGCAAACTGTTCCAGCAGCTGCCCCACACCACGATCGACATCAAGAAGTGGGCGCAGTGCGAGCTGATCGGGGACCAGGCCACCGGGGTGGCCCGGATGGCGTGCTGCCCGCTCACCGGAACGGCCGCGACCTGCAAGGGCGTCGAGGTCCTGCGGTTCACCGACAAGACCGCGGGGCGCATCGGTCCGCTGGCGCTGCAGGTGCACAACTCCGGGATCCAGGACGAGTACCGCGGGCTCTACGTCGAGTCACCGGTGGTGACGAAACCGGGCGAGTTCCTCACGCTCTGACCGGCGGCTTTTCCGAATGGCGCAGTGGCCGGCGGAATGCTGGCCTTCGTTTAACACAACGTGCTAATTTATTCACCGCGTGTGATAGCGAAGGACGTTTTTGTCTCACCGAGAGGTCATGATGACGCCTGCCGTCAGTGCCGTCGACGGTTCCGCCACCACCACCGCCCCGCGCCGGACTCCCGGCGCCAGCAGTTCCCGCAAGGTCCTTCAGCTGCTCCTCGCGTTTTCCGAACAGCGCTGCGAGGCCAGCGTCGCCGAGCTCGCCGCGACGATCGGCACCCCGGTCGCGACGACCTACCGCTACGTCGCGCTGCTCAAGGAGCTGCAGCTGCTCGAGGAGGGCCGCGCCGGGCACTACCACCTCACCAGTCAGGTGATGCCGCTCGCGCGGGCGGCGCAGCTGGCGAACGACCTCGTGCGGCTGGCGAAGCCGTCGATGGAGGAAGCCGCGCGGGAGCTCGGCGAGACGGTGATGCTCTTCCAGCAGTTCGGCGACGCCGCCGTGTGCGCGGACCGCGTCGAGTGCGACCGCGCCATGCGGTTCACCTTCGAGCCGGGGCATTCGCTGCCGCTCGGCGTCGGCGCGTCCGGCAAGATGCTGCTCGCCCTGCTGCCGGAGATCGAACGCGACCGGCGGCTGGCGCCGGTCGTCGAGCAGCGCGGCACCTTCGTGCGCGACGAGCTGAAGCACGCGCTGGAGAACCGGTATTCGGTCAGCTCCGGGGAAATCGACGAGGGCGTCTGGGCGTGCTCGGTGCCGGTGACGGCGTACGGACGGCGGCCGACCGTGCTGACGATGGCCGGCCCGGCCGCGCGCATCACCGAAGAAGCCCGGCACAACGCCATCACCACCCTGCGGGGGTACGCGACCCGCATCGAGCGCACGATCTCGTCTTATTCGCTGTGAAAATCCCGTCGGGGCGCGTACGAATGCCTTCGTGATCCGGCTCGCGCGCCCCGACGACCTGCCCGCGTTGATCGACGTCGAACGCGAGGCGGGCAGCCTGTTCCGCGCCGTCGACATGGCGGCGATCGCCGACGACGACCCGGGTTCGGTGGCGGAGCTGGCGGTGTACCAGTCCGCCGGCCGCGCCTGGGTGGCCGTGGACGACCGCGACCGGCCGGTGGCGTACCTCATCGCGGAGGTCGTCGACGGACACGCGCACATCGAGCAGGTCTCGGTGCGGCCGTCGCACGCGCGGCGCGGGCTCGGCAGCGCGCTGATCGAGACGCTCGCCGAGTGGGCGGCTTCTCGCGGGTTGCCGGCGCTGACGCTCACGACGTTCGCGGCGGTGCCGTGGAACGCGCCCTACTACGAGCGGCTGCGGTTCCGGGTGCTGGCCGACGTCGAAATCGGCGACGGGCTGCGGGCGATCCGCCGCGCGGAGGCGGCCCGCGGCCTCGACGCCTGGCCTCGCGTGGCGATGATCCGGCCACTCTGAGTGGTTCTCACCTGCGCGGGGGATGCGGTGGCGCGACCAGTCGAACATGTGTTCTACTGTGCTCGCCGGCCTCGGAGGGGGAAGCTCCTGGGCCGGCCCACAGACTTCGGGAGGTTGTCATGGCGGTCAAGATCACCCACCTGACGAACGGCCAGCAGGTGCGGTTCGCCAACGCCGACGGCGCCCGCCGCTACGCCGAGATCATGGGCGGCGGCGTCGACAAGTGGCGCTTCACGGTCGTGCCCGAGGACCCGATGCTCCGGAAAATGTCGGACTCGGTCGTTAACGTGCCCGTATGGCGCATGACTTCCAGGTAGTGGTGGATACGGCCGACCCGCACGTGCTCGCCGACTGGTGGGCCGAGACGCTCGGCTGGCCCGTCGAACCGACGGACGAGGACTTCATCCGCGAGATGATCGCGAAGGGGTACGCGAAGGAGGAGGAAACCCGGACGTACAACGGATCTTTGGTGTGGCGAACGGGGGCGGCGATCCGCCACCCGGACTCACCGCCCGAGGGTCCACCCCGGCGGATCTTGTTCCAGGAGGTTCCGGAACCGAAGACGGTGAAGAACCGGCTCCACATCGACGTGTGGGTGGGGGCGGACAACGTCGAGGCGACGCTGGAGAAGCTGACGGCGCGCGGGGCGAAGTTCCTGCACCGGGGGCGGCAGGGGCCGCACAGCTGGGTGACGTTGGCCGATCCGGAAGGGAACGAGTTCTGCATCTCGTGAGTGATCGGGCCTGCGCCTCGGCCGGGGGCCGGGGCGTGTCAGCCGAGTCCGGTCGCCGTCACGCTGGGCGCGAACGTCATGAACGACTCTTTCCTGCCGTCGGAGGACAGGAAAGAGTCGTTCATGACGTCAGCCGGCCTCAGCTCTGTGCCGCCAGGCGGTCCAGGGCCTTGGGCAGCGCGGAAGCGAGCAGATCCAGCTCCGGCTCCCCCGCCACCAGCGGCGGCGACACCGCCACCCCGCGTCCGAGGTTGCGCACGATCACACCCTCGTCGCGGCACGCGCGCTGCAGCTTCACCGGGGCTCCCGGGTCCGCGTCCATGACCTCCGCCGTCAGCTCGACCGCCGCCAGGAAGCCCAGCCCGGCCCGGACCTCCGCCACCAGCGGGTGCCCGTTCGCCGCCGAGACCGCGTCGGCCAGGGGCTTCTCCAGCTCGCGGCCGCGGGGGATCAGGCCGTCGCGCTCGTAGATGTCCAACGTCGCCAGGCCCGCCGCGCACGCCACCGGGTGGCCCGCGTACGTCGCGCCGTGGCGGAAGATCGGGGCGCCCGGCGCTCCCGTGAAGAACGGCTCCGCCACCCGCGGCGCCACCACCAGCGCGCCGAGCGGGATCGTGCCGCCGGTGATGCCCTTCGCCGTCGTGATCATGTCCGGCTCGACCGCCCAGCGGTCGATGCCGAACCACGTCCCGAGCCGGCCCCACGCCGCGATCACGCAGTCCGCGACGAACAGCACGTCGTGCCGGCGGCAGATCGCCGCCACCTCCTCGAGGTACCCGTCCGGCGGCAGCAGCACGCCGCCCGCGCCGATCACCGGCTCGCAGAAGAACGCCGCCACGCGCGATGCGCCCACTCGCTCGATCTCGGCTTCCAGGGCCGCGGCGTCGTCGAACGGGACGTGCGAGAACTCCGGCGGCTGCGGCCCGACGCCCGCCGCGTTGGCCGGGATGCCGCCGACGGCCGTGCCGAAGCCGTGCGTGCCGTGGTACCCCTGCGCCCGGCCGATGACGTGCACCTTTTCCGGCCGCCCGGTCTGCGCGAAGTACGCCCGCGCGAGCTTCACGGCGGTGTCGATGACGTCCCCGCCGCCCGAGCCGAAGAAGACCTTCGAACCCGGCGTCGGCGCCAGCCCGGCGACGCGGTCGGCCAGCTCGATCGCCGGCTCGTTGGCGTTGTAGCCGAACAGGTTGTACGAGTCGAGCGTCCGCAACTGCTTGGCGACGGCATCGGTGATCTCGGGCCGGCCGTGGCCGAAGTTCGCGTACCAGAGCGACGCGGTGGCATCGAAGTACCGACGGCCGGCGTCGTCCCAGACGTAGGACCCTTCGCCGCGGGTGATGACCATCCGGTCGTTCGCGACCGCGCCCATGTCGGCGAACGGGTGCCAAAGGGCGTGCTGTGCTGACATCGGTCCTCCTCAGTCCTTCCCCCATCCCTACCAGGGCGAAGCGGGGAGCGCGAACACTCCATCGTGCACAGTTCGAGCCGTCGGACCTGCCAATCAGTCCAGGAACTCCGCGATCTCCTCCGCCGAGTAGCCCAGCTCCGCGAGCACCTCCGCAGTGTGCTGACCCAACGTCGGCGGCGCGGACGTCGGCCGCGCCGGGGTGTCGGACGCCTTCACCGGGAAGCCCGTCCCCCAGTACGTCCCCACCGTCGGGTGCGGCAGCCGGACCACCTGGTCGCGCGCCGCCGTCCACGGGTCCGCGAACACGTCGTCGATCTCGTTGATCGGGGCCGCCGGGATGCCCGCCGCGTCGAACGACTTCAGCCAGTCCGCCGCCGTGCGCGTCAGCAGGACCGGTTCCAGCAGTGCGTTCAGCTCGTCGCGGTGCGCGGCCCGAAGCGCGTTCGACGAGAACCGCGGGTCCGCCGCGATGTCCAGGTCCAGCACCCCGCAGAACGCGTGCCACAGCTTTTCGCTGCCCACCGCGATGATCAGCCAGCCGTCCGAGACGTGGTACGCCTGGTACGGCACGATGCTCGGGTGCGCCGAGCCCATCCGGCGCGGTCGCGGTGCGTCGTAGAAGGACGCGCCCGCGGCGTACACGTGCCAGGCCAGCTGACTGTCCAAAAGGGACACGTCGAGGTACTGGCCGCGGCCGGTCGTGTGGCGGGCCTGCAGCGCCATCAGCACCGCGATGATCGCCCACGTCCCCGCGTTCAGGTCCGCCACCGGCAGCCCGACCTTGGCCGGCGCGCCGTCGGGCTCGCCGGTCAGCGACATCACGCCGCCGAGGGCCTGCGCCACCAGGTCGTAGCCCGCGCGGTCGCGGTACGGGCCGGTCTGGCCGAACCCGGTGATCGACACGTGGATCAGCCGCGGGTTCAGCTCCGCCAGGACTGCGTACCCGAGGCCCCACTTCTCCAGCGTGCCCGGGCGGAAGTTCTCGACGAGCACGTCCGCGCCGGCCACCAGCCGCCGGAGCGCCTCACGGCCGCGGTCGCTCTTGAGGTCGAGCACGATCCCGCGCTTGTTCCGGTTCGCCGCGAGGTAGTACACGGCTTCGTCGCTCTCGCCGACGAACGGCGGTCCCCAGCCGCGGGTGTCGTCGCCGTGCCCGGGCGGCTCGACCTTCACCACGTCCGCGCCCATCTCGCCCAGGTACTGCGTGCAGTACGGCCCGGCGAGGATGCGGGACAGGTCGACGACCTTGATCCCGTCCAGCGGGCGGAATCCGGAGTGGTCGGCAGGCATCATGTCCCTTCCCTGTCACTGACCGCCATCGAGGAGGACGACGGCCTGCGGAGTCCGCTGGTAGAGCACGAACCGGCCGTCCCGGCTCCGGCTGACGAGACCCGCGCGGTGCAACGCGCCGAGGTGGTAGGAGACGGTGCCCGGCGCGTATCCCGTCCGCGTGGCGAGCTCGGCCGTCGACCGCGCCGTTTCGAGATCCGCCAGGAGCGCCGCGCGGGCGGCACCGACCACCGGTGCGAGCCGGTCCGGCGGCGGCGCCCCGCCCGTCCCGATCCCGTGCGCGGGGTAGCCGAGCACGACCTGCCCCGGCACGTCGACCTGCACGCTGATCACCGGCCAGCTGAGCACCCCGGGCGCGAGGACCAGTTCCCGGCCGGCGACGTCGACCTCGCCGTCGAACGGCTTGGCGAGGGTGATCGCGTCGCCCGCCCAGCCGATGCTCGGGTGCAACGTGCCGAGTGCCGCGCCGACGCCGTGGCCGGCGATGGTCTTCGCGCGGTGGGTGATGTCCCGGTCGAGGACGGACTGCAGGCCGGCCCAGCCCTCGGCCAGCGCGTCGCGCCAGAACCGGGCGAGCCCGTTGGCCAGGCGCCGCGGCATCGTCCCCGACTCCGCGACCCGGCGCGCGGCGACCGGCAGCGGCCGGCCCCAGTGCGCGCTCGTGTGGGAGAGGACCTGCTCCTCGAGGTCGTCCTGCGACGTCGCCTCGATCCGTGCGAGCTGCTCGTCGAACAGGTCGCGGTGCCGGGCGGCCGTGCCGGGCTGCGGGGTCAGCAGGTCGGGCGTGTAGACCTCGCCGGGACGCGGCAGCAGGTCCAGCAGCAGGGCGACGTCGGGGTGGGCGAGCGCGGCGCGGGCGAGCGGGCCGGGATCGCCGAACACGGGGTGGCGCGCCGAATCGGCGGCGAGCTTCAGCCAGGCCAGGGACTCCGCCGCGAGCGACGGCGAGAACCGGGTCCTGGCCACCGTCTCCGCGTCGACGCGCAGCGTGAACACCGACCGACGGTAACAGCCGCGGCGGTGGATTTGAACCCGCTCGAATCCTTTCCGGCCGGTGGCCGCCGCGGGGTTGACTGGTGCCGTGTTCCGAGGACGCGCGTGGACCCTGGCCGCCGTCGCCGCGGTGTTCCTCGCTTCGGCGCCGCCCGCCGCGGCCGGCTCCTCCGGTCCCGCCGTGTCCGTCGTCGTACGCACCATCGCCTGGCGCAGCTGGTCGGCCGGTCCCGGCGGGACGTACCACGCGACCACCTACCGCAGGCCTTACGTTGTCCACGTCCCTTACGTCGCAGGCGTGCTGAGCGCCAGCAACCGGGCTTCGGCGTCCCGGAGGTAGCGGTCCAGCGCGGCTTCCGCCGCCGCGAACCGGCCGCGCCGCAGGTCGCGCAGGATCTGCTCGTGGTAGTCGAGGAACGGCTCGTAGAACGCGCGCGTGTTTTCGTTGAGGACGAAGAACAACCGCGTTTCGGCAAGCACCTGGCGCATGGTCGCGGAGATGCGCTCGCTGCCCGCGAGGTCGGCGAGCGCCTGGTGGAAGTGGATGCTGGCGGTGCCGACCGCGGGCCAGTCCGCGGCCCCGGCCGCCGTCCGGCCGTCCCGCAGGGCCTGTTCGACCGGCGTCAGGTCCACAGTGGACAGCTCGGCCGCCCGCCGGAGCGCCCCGCATTCGGTGGCCCGGCGGACGACGTACAGGTCCTCGATGTCCTCTGTGGTCAGTTCGCGGACGAACACGCCGCGGTTCAGCTCGTGCACCGCCAGCCGCTCGTGGGCCAGCAGCTGGAACGACTCGCGCAGCGTGTTGCGCGAGACGCCGAGGGCCGAGCTGATCACCGGCTCCGAAAGCCGTTCACCGGGGGCGAAGACGCCGTCGGTGATGTACTGGCGCAGGATCGCGGCGACCCGCTCGGCCGTGCCGCTGCGCTCGAGCAGGTGCCGCTCGCTCTCCAGCCCCGAGGCGTCGATCGACACGGCACTACCTGACGCCGAGGTCGAAGTCGAGGCTGTAGCGGTTGCCCGGCATCGCGCCCGCGGCCTTCGCGCCGTCGATCGGCAGCACGACGCCGTTGATGAACCGTGACTCGTCGCTGGCCAGGAACACGACCGCTTTCGCGACCTCCCAGGCTTCGCCGACGCGGGCCGCGGGGGTGCTCGCGACCAGCTGGTGCTGCTTGGTTTCGAACTCCTCCGGGGAGTTCAGCGTGCTGCGCAGCATGTCGGTGTCGATCGCGCCCGGGTTCACGGTGTTGGCGCGGACGCCCTGGTGCGCGTGCGCGACGGCGATCGACTTCGTCAGCCCGACCAGCGCGTGCTTCGTGGCGTTGTAGACCGGGTCGCCGGGGCGGCCCATCACACCGCCGTTGGACGAGGTCGTGATGATGCTGCCGGCCTTGCGCTCGATCATGTGCGGCAGCACGGCTCGCGTGCCGAGGAAGGCGGCGCGGACGTTGAGCGCGAAGATGTTGTCGAACTCGGCCAGTGTCGTGTCGGCGAGCGGCTTGCCGAGGTGGATCCCGACGTTGTTGAACAGCACGTCGATGTGGCCGGCCTCGGCGAGCACGCCGTCGACGAACGCCGCCACGGCGTCCTCGTCCGTGGCGTCCACTATGGAGTGCCGGTAGCCCTCGACGGGCTCCGCGGGCTCGCGGATGTCGGAAGCGAACACCGTCGCCCCTTCGGCGAGGAACTCCTTCACCGTGGCGAGGCCGATGCCCCGCGCGCCGCCGAAGACGACCGCCACCTTGCCGGCCAACCGACCCATGTCACTTCCCCGCTCTCAGTCGTGCTGTCTGCTCTTCGTCCACGGCGTAGTCCTCCGGGAGCCGGACGAGCGCTTCCGGGTGTCCGCCGTATCGGATCGATACACCGTATTGATCGCGTGCGGCGTCGACGGAGACGTAACCGTCGACGACGTCGGCGAGCACCGCCGCCACCGGCCGCTCGAGCGGCGGCCCGTACCCGCCGCCGCCCGGCAGCGTGACGTCCACGAGCGACTCCGGCGTCAGGGTGACGCGGCTCTTCGCGGGCAGGTCGGGCCCGTCGTGCCGGCCGAAGCGGCCGGCCGCGCCGGGCGCTCCACCGGCCACCCCGGATGCCGCCGCGCGCACGCGGTCGACGTTCCCGTTGACGCTCCACGATGCGCCGTCGCGCAGCGCCATCGTCGTCACCTGACCGAGGCCGCCGCGCCACCGCCCGGCGCCGCCGGAGTCGACGCGCAGTTCGCGCGTGTGCTGGACCAGCGGCGCCATCGTCTCGATGACCTCGGTCGGCGTCGAGCGCAGTCCACTCGGGAACCCGGTGGTGTTCAGCCCGTCCTTGCCGGCGCGCGCCCCCATCCCGCCGGTCTGGAAGACGTTGAGCATGAACCCCGGGCCACGCCAGATGGTCATCCACAGCGCGTCCGCGCTCGGCGCGATCGCGGCGCCGGGCAGCGCGCCGATCAGCAGCGACGGCAGGAAGTGCCCGATGAGGTGCCGGGACGCGACCGGCGCGGGCGGCAGGCAGTTCAGCACCGAGCCTTCGGGCGCGGTGACGCGCACCGGCCGGAACGACCCGGCGTTGTGCGGCACCTCCGGCGAGATCGCGGCCTTGACGGCGAACGACGCGTAGGCCCGCGTGTAGTTCAGCACGACGTTGATCCCGCGCCGGCTCTGCGGTGACGAACCCGCGAAGTCGAGGTGGATCGCGTCACCGTCCACAGTGGCCGTCACGCGCAGGACGATCTCTTCGTCGTCGAAGCCGTCGGTGGCGATTTCGTTGGTGTAGACGCCGTCCGGCAGCTTCCGCAGGGCGTCGCGGAGCGCGTTCTCGGACCGGTCCATGAGTTCGGCGGCGACGTCGTCGAGGGTGTCGAGGCCGAACTCGTCCAGCAGCCGCAGCAAGCTCGCCGCGCCGACTTCGTTGCCGGTGACCTGCGCGTAGAGGTCGCCGATGGTCTCCTCCGGTGTCCGCACGTTGGCCCGGATCAGCCGTTCCAGGTCGGCGTTGACCTCGCCCGCGCGCAGGAACTTCAGGATCGGCAGCCGCAGGCCCTCTTCGAAGACCTCGTGGGCTTCGGCGGACACGAGCCGGCCGCCGATGTCGGGAGCGTGGCAGCAGGACGCGAACCACGCGACCAGCCGGCCGCGCCGGAACACCGGCGTCGCGACGGTGATGTCGTTGATCTGCCCGGCCGTCTGCCACGGGTCGTTGGTGAGCAGGACGTCGCCGGGTTCGAGGGTCTCCGGCGGGTACGCGGCGACGAAGTGGTGCATGCCGGTGGCCATCGCGTTGATGTGGCCGGGCGTGCCGCCGACGGACTGGCCGATCATCTCGCCGCGCGAGTCGAACACCGCGCAGGCCAGGTCGAGCGATTCCCGGACGACGGCGGAGAAGGCCGTGTTGACCAGCGCGTTCTGCTGCTCGGCGAGGATCGAGTGCAGGCGGTTGCCGAACAACCCGACCAGGATGGGGTCCGTGCCGGATGCCGCCTCCGCGGGAAGGATTGCGTCGGCGGGGCTCACACCGTCACCTCCAGCGCGGCGTCTTCCCGGACGACGCAGTGCGCGCCCGGCGGGACGACCACAGTGGACTCGCGCTCCTCGACGATGGCCGGTCCGTCGACGCGCTCGCCCGGCGTCAGGAGGTAGCGGTCGAAGATCGCCGTGTCGACAAATCCACCGGCCGCCGGGAAGTACGCCTTGCGGGTGCCCTTGCGTGCGTCGCCGCCTTGCGCTTCTGCCGTCAGCCGCAGCGTGATGTCCGGTGCGGGGCCGCTCGAAACCACCCGCCAGTTCAACACCTCGACGCCGACTTCCGGCCCCGATCGCCGGTAGAGCGCGCGGTAGGTGCGGGTGAAGTCTTCGATCAGCGTTCCGGGCCACGGACCGTCGTGGACCGGAACGCGGATCTCGTAGCCCTGCCCGGCGTAGCGCAGCTCGGCGACGCGCCGGTGCGTCACCTCGTCCACTCCGGACTTCGCGAGCAGGGCCGCGCCCTCGGCTTCCATCTCGGCGAACAGCGCGTCGACCTGTTCCCACTCCAGGTCGTGCACGGCCGCGCGGGCCGACCGCACGAAGTCGAACGCCAGCGGCGCGGTGAGGAACCCGGCCGCGCTGAGCACGCCCGCGGCGGGTGGCGCGACGACCGACGGTGCACCGAGAGCGCGCGCGACCCCGACGCCGTGCACCGGGCCGGCGCCGCCGAAGGTGTACATCGGCAGCTTCGCCGGGTCGTGGCCGCGCTCGACGGCGTGCACCCGGGCGGCGTTGGCCATGTCCTCGTTGACGCTGGTGTGGATGCCCCAGGCGGCCTCCTCGACGCTCACCCCGAGCGGATCGGCGATCTTTTCGCGGAGCACCGCTCGCGCAGCGGTGGCATCCAGGCGCATCGCGCCGCCCAGGAAGTAGCCCGGGTCGAGGTAGCCGAGCACGAGGTCGGCGTCGGTCACCGCGGGTTCCGTGCCACCGCGGCCGTAGCAGACCGGGCCGGGCTCGGACCCGGCCGAGTCGGGACCGACGGTCAGCAGGCCCAGCGCGTCGATCCGGGCGATCGACCCGCCGCCGACGCCGATCTCGATCATGTCGGTGACCGGCACCTGCACCGGCAGCCCGGAGCCGGGCAGCAGCCGGTACTTGCGGTCCACTTCGAACTGGTGCGTCACGAGCGGCGCACCGTCGGCGATCAGGCACAGCTTCGCCGTCGTGCCGCCCATGTCGAACGCGAGCAGGTCGGCCGGCCCGATCGACGCGGCCGCCAGCGCCCCGCCCGCCGGGCCGGACTCGAGGATGCGGATCGGGTGCCGCGCCGCGGTGTCCACCGTGGCCAGTCCGCCGTTGGACAGCATGATGTGCGGCGCGCGGCCGATCCCCAGCCGGCGCAAGCGGTCTTCGAGGTCGCGCAGGTAGCGCTCGGTGAGGTCCTGGACGTATACATTGGCGACGGTCGTCGACGCGCGTTCGAACTCGCGGATTTCGGGGACGACGTCGGAGGACAACGCCACCCTGAGCGACGGCGCCACCTCGGCGAGGATCTCCGCCACCCGCCGTTCGTGCGCCGGATTCGTGAACGCGTGCAGGAAGCAGACGGCGACCGCCTCGATCCCGCGTGCGGCCAGTTCCCGGCCGAGCTTCGCGACGAAGTCCTCGTCGAGTCCGGTGTGGACGGACCCGTCGGCGAGGATCCGCTCCGGGACGTCGAACCGCAGGTGCCGGGGCACGAGCGGCGCGGGCAGTTCGAGGTGCAGGTCGTACAGCTCGTACCGGTGTTCGCGCCGCATCTCGAGGACGTCCCGGAAGCCCGCCGTCGCGAGCAGCGCGGTCCGCGAGCCCTTGCGCTCGATCAGCGCGTTCGTTACCAGCGTCGTCCCGTGCACGACCTGCTCGACGGCGCCGAAATCGGTGAGCAGCGCGGCCAGGCCCTCTTCGACCGCCCGGGCCGGCTCGTCGTGCGTGGTCAGGACCTTGCCGACGGCGACGATCCCGCGTTCGTCCACCGCGCAGACGTCGGTGAACGTGCCGCCGATGTCGACGCCGATCCTCATGTCCGGTACCACCGCGGCGACGTGTTGAGCGGCGGCTTCAGCCTGGCCTTGACGACCAGGACGTTCGGCTCCTCCGACTCGACGAACTCGCCGAGCAGCCGCCGGAACGCCCGGCCGAACCCGGACACCCGGTCCGCGTGCACGCCGAAGGACCGCGCGAGACCGACGAAGTCCGGGCTGTCCCAGTCGACTCCGCGCCGCGCGAGACCCGAGCGGTCCTGGTCGTAGCGCAGCATCCCGTACCCGCCGTCGTCGACGAGGACGACCGTGACCGGCAGCTGTTCCTGCGCGAGCGTCGCCAGATCGCCGCAGCCGTAAAGGAATCCGCCGTCACCGGTGATGCAGATGGCTCGCCCGAGACCCGCCGCGGCAGCGCCGAGCGACGCCGGGAAGCCGTAGCCGAGGGTGCCCCAGCCCATCGGGTAGGCGAGCTTGCGCGGCGCCCGCACCCGGTGGAACCCGCCGACCCAGTACCCGGCGACGCACATGTCGGACACCAGCACCGCGTCCGTCGGCAGCACCTCGTCCAAAGTGGACAGGAAGTCGTAGGCCTGCGGTTCCTCCTCGCGGATCCGCTGGCGCACCCGGCGGCCGATACCGGCCAGCCGCAGGGTGATGTCGTCCAAACCCGGCCGTTCCTTCGGCAGCAGCCGCTCGACGATCCCGCGCGCGTCGCCGACGAGCGTCAAGTCGGGCTGGTAGTTCTTCGCGGCGTCGTCGGCGTCGACGTTGACCGCGATCAGCTTGCGCGGCTTCGGCATCCGCCAGTTCTGCGTCATCAGGCCGTCGAAGTCGGTGCCGATGGCGAGCACGACGTCGGCCTCGTCCCACAGCTCGCCGACCTCCGGCGTGTGCACCGGGTTCGGGGCGAGGCACGGGTGGTCGAGCGGGAGCAGGCCGCGGGCGCCGAAGGTCGTGATGACCGGCGCGGCGATCTTCTCGGCGAGCGCGCCGATGGCGTCGCCCGCCCCGGACCGCAGCGCGCCGCCGCCCGCCCAGATCAGCGGGTGCTCCGCGTCGGACAACAACGCTTCGGCGCGCGCGAGGTCGGGGACGTCGCCGTCGGGTTTGCGGTGCGGCGCGGGCGGGCGCCGGTGCGGCACCGTCTCGCGCAGGTAGTCGGTGGGCACGCCGAGGTAGACGGGACCGCTCTGCGGCTGCAGCGCGAGCCGGGCGGCGCGGTGCACGGTGGTGCCGATCTGGTCGGCGGCCCGCACGGTGAAGCCGCCCTTGGTCACCGGCGCGAACATCGCCTGCTGGTCGGACGTCTCGTGCAGCACGCCGCGGACGACGCCGGGCCGCCGCAGCGTGGACGGGATGTCGGTCGCGATGACCAGCACCGGGGCCGCGGAGGCCATGGCCTCGCCGACCGCGCCGAGGGTGTTCGCGGCGCCCGGCCCGGTGGTGACGAGGGCGACGCCGAGCTTGCCGGTCGCGCGCGCGTAGCCGTCGGCGGCGTAACCCGCGGTCTGTTCGTGGCGGACGCCGACGAGTTTGATGCGGGTCTCGGCGAGCGCCTCCCACAACGGCAGGTTGTGCACTCCCGGGAGGCCGAAAACGATCTCCGTCCCCAGCCCTTCGAGCGCGTCCACCAGCTCCCGAGCACCACTCACAGCCACGGCGCGGATACTGCCAGATCGTTGAACGATCTGGCAATCAGCCCCTAGACGATGTGGCGCTCGACCGGTGCGGTATCGGCGCGGCCGAAGCGCCGGACGTCCAGCTCGGCGATGTCCAACGCCGTCGGTCTGCCCAGGTAGAGGTCCCGGATCAGCTCACCGGTCGCCGGCGCCATCTGGAAGCCGTGGCCCGAGAATCCGGTCGCGTAGAAGAACCGTGACAACAGGACGCTTTCCCCGATGATCTGGTTGCGGTCCGGCGTCATTTCGTACAAGCCGGCCCAGGCCGTCCGGACGCCGGCGTCGAGCACGGCCGGGATCCGGCGGCCGGCGAGCTCGGCCAGCCGCGGCAGCCACTCGCCCGCTTCGTAGTGGGTGTCGAACCCCGGGAAGCCGTCGTCCTCGCAGAACGACATCGCCAGCCCCGCGCCTTCGCGGTGGAAGTAGAACGCCGACGGCAGCTCGATGGTCAGCGGGACCCGCTCCGGCAGCCCGGGCACCGGCCCGGTGAAGACGACCTGCCGCCGGAACGGCCGCACCGGGAGGTCCAGTCCGGCCAGCTCCCCGATCCGGCCGGACCACGCGCCCGCCGCGCACACGACCGCGCCGGTCCGGACGAACCCCGCCGTCGTGTTAACGCCCGCTAACGTGTCGCCGTCGCGCTCGATCCCGGTGACTTCGACGCCGGTGCGCAGCGTCGCCCCGCACGCCCGCGCGGCTCTCGCGTAGCCCTGCACGACGGCGTCCGGTGTCGCCTTCGCGTCGTCCGGAGACCAGAGCGCGGCGACGATCCCGTCCGTTTCGAGCATCGGCAGCACCTCGCGCGCTTCCGCGGGCTCCAGCAGGTGGCTGCGGACGCCGTACTCGCGCTGCAGCTCCGCGCACTGTCCGATTGCGCTCACGTCCGCCGGGTCGGTGAGCAGGTACAGGTAGCCGTCGCGGCGGAAGTCGATCTCCGTGCCGAACCGCTCGGAGAAAGCGCTGTACCCGGCGAGCCCGCGCAGTCCCAGCTCGACGTTCACGCGGCTGGTGAACGACGACCGGATGCCGCCCGCGGCCTTCGCCGTCGAGCCTCCGCCCAGCCCGCCGCGTTCCAGGAGCAGGACGTCGACGCCGGCTTCCGCCAAGCGGAACGCGCAGCTCACGCCGATCACCCCACCCCCGATCACGACGCACTCGGCCATCGGTGGCAACGACGTTTCCCGGGCGCCGGCGACGGTCATACTCGCCAATGTAGAACGTGATCCACCGGCGGCCGCCGAGCGCGTAGAGTCGGCGTGCCGAGTGCGGAAGGTGATGTCCCATGGCGATGATGCCCGTGACCGACTCGATGTTCCTCCTCGTCGAAACGCGCGAGCATCCGATGCACGTGGGCGGCCTGCAGCTGTTCAAGAAACCCGACGGCGCCGGGCCGGAGTACCTGCGGGACATCCGCAAGAACCTGCTCGAATCGGACAACATGCGCTCGGTGTTCCGGCGCCGCCCGGCTCGCCCCGTGAACACGATGGGGCACGTGGCCTGGCGCGCGGAGACCGACCTCGAGCTCGACTACCACTTCCGGCACTCCGCGCTGCCGCAGCCGGGGCGCATCCGCGAGCTGCTGGAACTCACGTCCCGCTGGCACAGCACCCTGCTCGACCGGCACCGCCCGCTGTGGGAGACGCACCTCATCGAGGGCCTCGCCGACGGCCGGTTCGCCGTCTACACCAAGGTCCACCACGCGCTGATGGACGGCGTCTCGGCACTGCGCCAGCTGCAGGGCACGCTGTCGGACGACCCCGCGGCCCTGGATTGCCCGCCGTGGTGGGGCAGCCGGCGGAAGCCGGGCGAAGGCCGCGTCAAGCGGCCCCGGTCGTTCCTGCAGACGGCGAGCAAGACCGCCAACCAGCTCGCGAGCCTGGCGCCGGCCGCGATGAAGGTCGCGCGCGAAGCGTTCGGTGAACACACGTTAACGCTGCCCGGACAGGCACCGCGCACGATGCTGAACGTGCCGATCGGCGGTGCGCGGCGGTTCGCGGCGCAGTCGTGGTCGCTCGACCGCGTCCGGCAGGTGGCGACGGCGGCCGGGGTGTCGCGCAACGACGTCGTGCTCGCGATGTGCTCGGGCGCGCTGCGGGACTACCTCATCGAGCAGCGCGCGCTGCCGGACGCGCCGCTGATCGCGATGGTGCCGGTGTCGCTGCGGCGGCAGAACGACCCGGGTGAAGCGGCGGGCAACAACATCGGCGCGCTGCTGTGCAACCTGGCCACCGACCTGCCGGACGCGGGCAAGCGGCTCGTGACGATCCACCAGTCGATGCGCAACGGCAAGCGGCTGTTCTCGGAGCTGACGCCGTTGCAGACGCTGTTGTTATCGGCCGTTAACGTCGCGCAGCTCGGCGTCTCGCCGATCCCGGGCGTCGTCAACAACACGCGGCCGCCGTTCAACCTGGTGATCTCGAACGTGCCGGGGCCGCGCAAGCAGATGTACTGGAACGGCGCGCAGCTCGACGGCATCTACCCGGCGTCGGTGCTGCTCGACGGCCAGGCCGTCAACATCACGCTGACCAGCAACGGCGACCACCTCGACTTCGGCGTCACCGGGTGCCGCCGCAGCGTGCCGCACCTGCAGCGGATCCTGACACACCTCGACACAGCCTTGGTGGAACTCGAAGCTGCGGTAAAATAACCCGCTCACCGACACGTCCGCTCCCCCATCGGAAGGAATCTTTCCGAACTGGCTGGTCAGTCGCGTCCGCCCGCTCCTAGGGTGGCGGCGATCAGTCCCGGAGAGGAGCAGGAAATGACCGAATCCGTTGAGGTGTGGACGACTCCCGACTTCGTCGAGTACGAAACCCCCATGGAGGTCACCGCCTACGCGGCCCGCATGGCGGACTGACCGGTGCCCGTCGAGCCGCTCGCGGAAAGCGCATTCATCGCGGCCCTGCGCGCTCTTTCCGCCCGCTACTGGGGCACGCACCCGTTCCACCACCGGCTGCACGCGGGCGAGCTCGACGCGCACGGGCTGCGGATCTGGGCGGCCAACCGCTGGTACTACCAGTGCCAGCTGCCGCAGAAGGACGCGGCGATCATGAGCAACTGCCCGCTGCCGGACATCCGGCGCCAGTGGCTCGACCGGATCGTCTACCACGACGGCCCGCACGCCGGCGCCGGCGGGATCGAGCGGTGGCTGCGGCTGTGCGAGGCGGTCGGCCTGGACCGCGACGAGGTGCTCGACGAGCGGCACGTCGCTCCCGGGGTCCGGTTCGCCGTCGACGCCTACGTGACGTTCGCGCGGACGAAGCCGTGGTGGGAGGCCGTCGCGTCCGGGCTCACCGAGATGTTCGCCGGGCACCTGATGCAGCAGCGCGTCGCGGACATGCTCGCGCACTACTCGTGGATCGCGCCCGAGGACCTCGCGTACTTCACCAACCGCATCGACAAGGTCTCCGGCGAGGGCAAGGACACGCTCGACATCGTGGTCCGCCACTGCGTCACGCGCGAGCAGCAGGATCGCGCGATCGCCGCGCTGTCGTTCAAGTGCGACGTCCTGTGGTCGATGCTCGACGCGATCGAACGGGCGGCGCGGTGATCACCGTGGGATCGGTCCCGCGGCTCCGGCGCGGTGTCCGATTGTCCTTCGACCACGTCCGGGAGACGCACGTGCTGCTGTTCCCGGAGGGCGTGCTGGTCCCGAACACCACCGCGGCGGCGGTGCTCGAACTGTGCGACGGCGTCCGGAGCGTCACCGACATCGCCTCGGCGTTGGGCAGCCGCTTCACCGGGGTCCGGGAACAGGACGTCCTCGACGTGCTGGCCCGGCTGGGCGAACGGCGGGTCGTCGCGTGGACGTGAAACCGCCGCTCGGACTGCTGGTCGAGCTGACCCACCGCTGCCCGCTGCACTGTCCGTACTGTTCGAACCCGGTGGAGCTGGTTTCCCGGGAAGCCGAACTGTCCACCGCGGACTGGATTTCGGTGCTCTCGCAAGCGCGCGAGCTGGGCGTGCTGCAGGTGCACATGTCCGGCGGCGAGCCGCTGGCCCGCCCGGACCTGCCGGAACTGGTGGCGCACGCGAGTTCGCTCGGGTGCTATGTCAACCTTGTCACCTCCGGGCTCGGGCTCACGGCGGCCCGGCTCGACGACCTCGTCTCGCGGGGGCTGGCGCACGTCCAGCTGTCGGCGCAGGGCGCGACGCGGGAGCGGTCCGATCTGCTGGCCGGCGCGAAGGCGTTCGACCACAAGCTCGCCGCGGCTGCCTTGGTGAAGTCGTCCGGGCTGCCGCTGTCGCTGAACGTGGTACTGCACCGCCGCAACCACGACCAGCTGGCCGGGATCATCGAACTGGCCGAGCGGATGGGCGCGGACCGCCTCGAGCTGGCGAACACGCAGTACTACGGCTGGGCGTTGCGCAACCGGTCGGCGCTGATGCCGACTCCCGAGCAGCTCGCCGCGGCGGAACCGGTTGTGCGGGCGGCGGTTTCGCGGTTGCGGGGCACGATGGAGATCGTCTACGTCGTCGCCGACTACTACGAGCCGTACCCGAAGCCGTGCATGTACGGGTGGGGCGCGCGGCAGCTGACCATCGCGCCGGACGGGACGGTGCTGCCGTGCCCGGCGGCCTCGGCGATCTCGACGCTGCGGCTTTCCTCCGTGCGGGACACGCCGTTGGCCGACATCTGGTACCGGTCCGAGTCGTTCAACGCCTACCGCGGCGAAGACTGGATGTCCGAACCGTGCCGCACGTGCGACCGCCGCGGGCTCGACTTCGGCGGCTGCCGCTGCCAGGCGTTCCTGCTCACCGGCGACGCGGCCGCGACCGACCCGGTGTGTTCGCGGTCTTCACAGCGTTCGCTGGTCGACCTGGCACTGTCCCGGCCACCGGCTGCCGACCTGGTCATGCGCCGGTGAAGGTGATCCTGCTCGGCACCGCGGCGGGCGGTGGGTGTCCACAGTGGAACTGCGCGTGCCGGCTGTGCACGGCCGGGTTGCCGCCGCGCTCGCAGGACTGCGTCGCGATCAGCGCGGACGGCGCCGGCTGGTACCTGCTCAACTGCTCGCCGGACATCCGCGCCCAGATCCTCGGGACCCCGGCGCTTTGGGCCGGGCCGGGGCCGCGGCAGATCCCGCTGCGCGGGGTGCTGCTCACCGACGCCGAACTCGACCACACGCTGGGGTTGCTGATGCTGCGCGAGGCCGGCGGGCTCCCGGTGCGGGCACCGGACGCCGTGCTGCGCGCGCTGTCTCCGTTCCGTTCGATAGCCGACGGCTACGGCGGCTGGACGTCACTCACGGACTTGCCCGGGCTGCGCGTCGACGTGCTGCCGGTGAGCGAGAAGAAGCCCAAGTACGCGGCTGCAGGGGACGGGCCGTGGGTGGTCGCCTACCGGATCACGGACCTGGCGACCGGCGGCGTCCTGGTCTACGCGCCGTGCCTGAAGAGCTGGCCTCCCGGGTTGGATTCCTTTGTGGACGGTGCGTCGCTGGTCCTGCTCGACGGAACCTTCTACGCGCCGGACGAGATGGCGGGAGTCGGCGGACCGGACCAGCTCGCGATGGGCCACCTGCCGATCACGGCGAGCCTGCCGCGGATCGCCGGGCGGCGCTGGGCGTTCACGCACCTCAACAACACGAACCCGGTGCTGGACCCGGCGTCGCCGGAGCACGCCGCGGTGCTGGCCGCCGGCGCGCTGCTACCGCCGGACGGCACCACGTACGTGCTCTAAGCGACGCCCTCGGGAGCCCGGCCGACACAACCCCCAAATAACTCTTTAACGGTCGTGCCAGACTGACGTCATGCCCCACGACAACCTGCGAGTGCTGGCGCACCCGCTCCGCATGCGGATCCTGTCGCTGCTGACGGGAACGGCCCTGAGCGCGGCCGAAGCGGCGCGCGAGCTGGGCGACACGCAGGCGAACATCAGCTACCACGTGCGCCGGCTGCACGAAGCGGGCCTGCTGGAGGTGGCGGAGGAGGTGACGATCCGCGGCGGCCGCGCGAAGCGCTACCGCCACGACCCGGACTCGGGCCGCCGCTTGACCACCCGTTCACCGGCCGCGGAACGGCTGCTGGCCAAGGCTATAGCGGGCGAGCTGCTCCGGCGGGCATCGCAGCGAGCCCACGGCCGGCGGGCATCGTTGACGGACGCGGAGCTGTGGGTGGACCCGGCAGTGTGGGCGCGGGTGCTGAAGCAGGCGTCGGAGCTGAGCGGGGAGTTGCACGCCGCGGCCCAGCCACCGCGAACCCCGGGGACGGTCCGAGTCAGCGCGAGTGTGGCGCTGTTCGAACTGGCAGAGCCCGGTCAGCCCGAGTCCCCGTGAGCGCGCCTTGGTGCCGGAACTCGCGTTCTGGACGCACCTTCTTCGCCGAAGCCGCTCCCCTCTCGATCGCCCCCACCTCTCCGGAGCCGCTGCCATGACCTCCCTGCTTCTCGCCCCGCTTCGCGAACCCCGGTTCCGCGCGCTCGTCACCGGGCGGACCTTCGCCGACTTCGCCAACGCCGTTGCTCCCTTCGCGCTGGCCTTCGCCGTCGTCGATCTGACCGGTTCGGCCGTGGACCTCGGGATCGTCGTCGGGGCACGGTCGATCGCCAACGTGCTGCTCGTGCTCTTCGGCGGGATGCTCGCCGACCGGTTGCCGCGGTCGGTAATCCTGCAGGGCACCGAGACCGCCGCCGCGCTCACCCAGGCCGCCATTGCCGCCAGCGTCCTCTGTGGATTCGCCTCGGTCCCGCTGCTGGTCGGGCTCAGCCTGGTCAACGGCGCCGTCTCGGCCATCTCGCTGCCCGCCGCCGCGTCGCTCACGCCGTTGACCGTGCCCGCACCGCTGCTCGCCCAGGCGAACGCGCTGGTCCGGCTGCTCTCCAACGCCGGCCGGATCGCCGGCGCGGGCCTCGCCGGCGTCCTCGTCGCCTTCACCGGCTCCGGGTGGGCGCTCGCCGGGAACGCCGTCCTGTTCCTCGCGGCCGCCGTCTCCTACCGCCGCATCCACCTGCCGCGCGGCGAACGGATCCCCGGCAGCCGCCCGCTCGCCGAGCTCGCCGAGGGCTGGCGGGAGTTCCGCGCGCGGTCGTGGGTGTGGCTGGTGGTCCTGCAGTTCATGATCGTCAACGCCGTGAACGCGGGCGCTCTGCTGGTGATCGGGCCGCTGGTCGCCGACGACACGTTCGGCCGCACCGGCTGGGGCCTCGCGCTGGCGGTCCAGACCGCCGGGTCGCTCCTCGGCGGCGTCCTCGCCGCGCGTTGGCAACCCCGGCGGATGCTGTTGATCGGCGTCGCGCTCGTCATGGTCGACGCCCTGCCGATGCTCGCGCTCGGCCAGACGCCGTACCTGCTGCCGCTGCTGTTCGCGATGTTCCTCTCGGGCGTCGCGATCGAACAGTTCGCGGTGGCGTGGGACGTCTCGCTGCAGGAGAACGTGCCGCCGGAGAAGCTCGCCCGCGTCTACTCCTACGACATGCTGGGCTCGTTCATCGCGATGCCGCTCGGCCAGATCGCCGCGGGCCCGCTGGCCGAGCACGCCGGCCGGTCGGCGACGCTGCTCGGCGCCGCGGCGCTGGTCGTCGGCGCGACCGCGGTCGTCCTGGTCAACCCGCAGATCCGCGGGCTGGTCCGCCGCGCGCCGGTCAGCCCGGGCGCACCAGGATGAGATTCAGCAGGCTCGCGCTGAAGACGACGTCGTTCCCGCCGTCGACGAGTTCGACGCGCGTGCGCACCAGCCCTCGATCCGGCTTCGACCGCGAAAGGCGGGCCTCGGCGACGGTGGCCCGCAGCCGGAGCACCGAGCCCGGCCGCACCGGCCGCGGCCAGCGAAGCTCGTCGACACCCGGACTGCCCAGGCTGGACACCTCGGACAGGTAGTGGTCGGCGTAGAGCCGCATCATCAGGCTCGCGGTGTGCCAGCCGCTGGCGATCAGCCCGCCGAAGGGCCCGCCCGCCGCGGCGACGGCGTCGACGTGGAAGCTCTGCGGATCGTAGCGGCGGGCGAAGTCGAGGATGTCGGCCTCGGTCACCTCGACGCTGCCGCAGTCGTGGGTGACGCCGGGCACGTAGTCCTCGAAGTAGCGATCGCTGGTCATGGGCGCAGGGTGCCACAGAAACGCTTCGATCCGGAGCGAACGGTTAGGCTCCCGGCATGCTCGCCGAGCCCGACATCGCCGTGGTCGCGCAGGCGATCGGCGAACCGGCCCGGGCGGCGATGCTCCTGCAGCTGATGGACGGCAACGCGCATTCCGCGCGGGCACTGGCCACGGCCGCCGGCGTCGCACCCTCCACGGCGAGCACCCACTTGCGCCGGCTGTGCGACGCGGGCTTGGTGATCGCGACCGACGCGGGCCGCCAACGGTTGCACCGCCTCGCGGGACCGGAGGTCGCCCAGCTCGTGGAAGCACTGGCGGCGCTCACTCCGCCTCGCCTGCCGTCCCGGCTCCAGCCCGACCCGCCGTCGGGGCCGTTGCTGCCGGCCCGGGCGTGCTACGGGCACCTGGCCGGACAGCTGGGGATCGACCTGGCGGCGCTGCTGCGGAAGGACGGCGTGGTCGACGAGCTGGCCCCCGGCGAGACCGGCGTGGTGCGCACCTTCGACCACCCGCTGCTGGCGGCGCTCGGGATCACGGGACTACGCGGCTCCGGACCACCGGTTCGCGCGTGCCTCGACTGGTCGCACGGAACCGTTCACTTCGCGGGTGGCTTGGGAACCACGTTGCTGACGGCGTTGCTCGAGGACGGGTGGCTGCGTCGCCGCCCCGGCGGACGCGCGTTGCGCGCGACGGAAGCCGGGCGCCGAAAACTCACCGAGTGCGGCATCGGCTGAAGGGACGCGACCACCGGCGCGACCCATCCGGGAATCACGGTTCAGCGGCTCGCGCGGGTTCCGGCGTGAGGTCGCGGTGCCCCTCCAGGCGCCACCAGCTCTCCAGCGTTTCCCGCAGCACCTTCAGCAGTTCGCCGCCGGTCTCCAGGGGGACCAGCGCCGCTTTGCCGTCGTCCACCCGGAGGGCCGCCGTCAGCCGGTCGCCCTGGTCGATCAGGCCCACCACCACCCGGATCGGCTCGCCCGCCGGGTCGACGGTCGGGATGACGCGCTCGTACCGCCAGCCTTCAGCGTTCACCCGGCCGACAGTGGCACAGCCTTCGCCGCCCCGGCACGGGTTTTCACCCTCACGTGTGGTCAGGCCGGCGCCCAGGGCCGGACTTCCTCCAGGAGCTTCGCCACCGCCAGCACGAGGTCGTCCGAATGCCGCGGCCCGACGATCTGCAGACCGACCGGCAAGCCCGCCGAAGTGCGGCCGGCCGGGACGCTGATCGCCGGCTGCTGGGTCATGTTGAACGGGTACGTGAACGGCGTCCACTCCGGCCACTCGCTCAGCCCGCTGCCCGGCGGCACGTCGTGTCCCGCTTCGAACGCCGGGATCGGGACGGTCGGCGTGATCAGCACGTCGTACCGCGTGTGGAACTCGCCCATCAGGATGCCCAGCGCGGCGCGCTCGGCGGTCGCGTCGAGGTAGTCGCTCGCGCTCCACTTCTCGCCGAGCTCCCAGACCTTGCGCAGGCCGGGGTCCGTCCGCTCCGCGGACCCCGGCGGGAACGTGTCGAGCAGCTTCGCCGCGCCCGACGACCACAGGATGTCGAACGCCGGCTTCGGGTCGGCGAACCCGGGGTCTGTCTCCTCGATGTGCAGGCCCGCGTCACCCAGCGCGCGCACTGCCGCGGCGACGATCTCGGCCACCTCCGGGTCGACGTCGACGTACCCGAGCGTCGGCGAGAACGCCGCGATCAGGCCGCGCACGTCCCGCCGGACGGCCTCGCGGAACGACGCCACCGGCGGCGCCAGCGCGGCCGGGTCGCGATGGTCGGGCAGCGACAGGACGTCCAGCAGCAGCGCGGTGTCGTCCACCGATCGCGCCATCGGGCCGGCGTGCGAGAGCGGGCCGAACGGGCTCGCCGGGAAGAGCGGGATGCGGCCGTGCGTCGGCTTCATCCCGACGATCCCGCAGAACGACGCCGGGATCCGCACCGAGCCGCCGCCGTCGGTGCCGACGGACAGCTCGCCCATCCCCGCCGCGACGGCCGCGGCGCTGCCGCCGCTCGACCCACCCGCCGTCTTCGACGGGTCGGCGGGGTTGCGCGTGATGCCGCACAGCGGGCTGTCGGTGACGCCCTTCCACGCGATCTCGGGCGTGGTCGTCTTGCCGAGCAGGACCAGCCCGGCCTCGCGCATCCGCGCGGCGACCGGACTGTCGACGTCCCACGGCTGGTCCGGGCTGATGCTCTTCGAGCCCCGGACGGTCGGCCACCCCTGGGTCAGGAACATGTCCTTGATCGAGGACGGCACGCCGTCGAGCCAGCCGATCGGGTTGCCGTCGCGCCAGCGGACCTCCGACGCCTTGGCCTGCTCCAGCGCGCGGTCGGCGTCGACGAGGCAGTACGCGTTGCAGTCGCCGTCGCGGGCTTCGATGGCCTGCAGCGCGTTCTGCGTCGCCTCGATCGGTGACAGCTCACCGGTCGCGTAGGCGGCGACGAGCTCGCTGGCGGTCAGCATCCTGTCGTTCATCCGGCTCCCTGGTTCCCCGACGGCACGTAGCCGAGCGTCTTGTCGACGACATTGCGCAGCGGCTCCCCAGCCCGCCAGCGGCGGAAGTTTTCGGTGAACACCTCGACGAGCGTGTTCCGCCAGCCGACGAAGTCGCCGGACATGTGCGGCGAGACCAGCACGTCCGGCATGCTCCACAGCGGACTGTCCGGCGGCAGCGGCTCGGTGTCGAACACGTCGAGCGCGGCGCCGGCGATGGTCTTGCTTTCGAGCGCCGCGACCAGGTCGGACGTGACGACCAGCTCGCCGCGGCCGACGTTCACGAACCGCGCCGACGGTTTCATCGCGGCGAACGCGCGCGCGTCGAACATGCCCTTGGTGTGCTCGGTCAGCGGCGCGACGGCGACGACGTAGTCGGCGTGCGGCAGGAACTCCGCGAGCCGCGAGGACTCGTGCACGACGCCGAAGTCGGGATCGCCCGTACGCTCGCGACGCCCGGCGCCGCGCACCCGCATCCCGGCCGCGCGCAGCAGCCGCGCGATGGCCCGGCCGATCGGCCCGGTGCCGACGACCACCACCTCGCGCCCGGCGATCCGCTCGCTCTCGCGGTGCAGCCAGCGACCCTCGCGCTGCAGGTCGTGCGACCGCGCGAAGTCCTTCGCGAAGGCCAGGACGACGCCCAGCACGTACTCCGCGATGGCGTCGTCGAAGACGCCCCGCGAGTTGGTCAGGACGACGTCGCTCTCCACCAGGCCAGGGAACAGCACCGGGTCGACGCCCGCGCTCGCGATGTGCAGCCAGCGCAGACGGCCGGCCGCGTGCCAGGCGCCGGGCACGGCCGTGGAGAGGAAGTCGTAGACGAAGAGCGCGTCGGCTCCGGACAGCGCTTCGGCCAGGCCGGCCGCGTCCGTGTAACGCACGACCGCCCCGGATTCGACAGCACGCATGTCCGGTGGGCGGTGCTCGCCACAGAGCACTGCCAGGACCGGAGCTTCCTGGTTTTCCGAGGCGATCACGTTGACACGGTAAAAGCGGCTCGTATGATTGTCAACAATCCGAGGAACGACCCCCGGAGCACCGGACGTGTCATCAAGTGCAGACGTATTCCGGAGGCTGAGCCTTGGATTTCGACTTCCTGGCGTTCGACGGCCCGCTGGCGCAACGCGGCATCGGGGTGATCGCGCCCTTCGACCTCGCGCTGGAGCGCGAGCTCTGGCGCTGGGTGCCGATGGAGGTGTCCCTCCACCTCGCCCGCACGCCCTACGAGCCGGTGCCGGTCAGCATGGAGATGGCCCGCCTCGTCAGCGACAGCCACCACCTGGCCAGCGCGACCCGCGACGTGCTGCACGTCGAGCCCGAGGTCGTCGCCTACCTCTGCACGTCGGGCAGCTTCGTCAACGGCGTCGACTACGAGCGTTCGCTGACCAAGGCGATCTGCGACGCCGGCGCGCCGGACGCCGTCACCACCTCGGGCGCGCTGGCCGAGGTGCTGCACCAGCTCGACCTCCACCGCGTCTCGGTGCTGACGCCGTACGACGCCGACCTGACCCGCGCCCTGCACGACTTCCTCGCCGAGCTGAACGTCGAGACCGTCGCCAGCGACCACCTCGGCCTGGGCGGCGGCATCTGGAAGGTCAGCTACCGCACCATCGCCGAGCGCATCCTCGCCGCCGACCACGGCGAAGCCGAAGCGATCTTCGTCAGCTGCACCAACCTCCCCACGTACGACCTGATCGAGCCGCTGGAAGCCGCGCTCGGCAAGCCGGTGCTGACGGCCAACCAGCTGACCATGTGGGCGTGCCTGCGCCGGATGAACCTCCCCATCGTCGGACCTGGGAAGTGGCTTCGTGACGTGTCGTGAAGGTTTTCCTTGACCAGCCCTCTAGGATTGTCGACAATTTGCGTCCCTCCCGGAGGATCCGTGACCACCATCGGTTTCATCTACCCCGACCACGCGGCCGAAGACGACTACCCGCTGGCCGAGCAGCTGCTCGGCGGCGCGGCCGCCGACGAGGGCGACATCCGGCTCGCGGTCGAGCACATCTACGGCACCGACAAGCACGCGGTCGCCGAGCTGCTCGACCTCGGCAGCGAGAGCAGACTCGCCGACGGTGCCGCCCTGCTCAAGAAGCACGAGCCGGACGCGGTCGTCTGGGCCTGCACCAGCGGCAGCTTCGTCTACGGCTGGGACGGCGCGCGGGACCAGGCCGACCGCCTCGCCGCCGTCGCCGGGGTCCCGGCCTCCAGCACCTCCTTCGCGTTCGTGCACGCCGCGCGCGCCCTGGACGTCAAGCGGGTCGCCGTCGCCGCCAGCTACCCGGACGACATCGCCCGGCTGTTCGTGGACTTCCTCAAGGCCGGCGGGGTCGAGGTCGTCGCGATGGCCAGCGCCGACATCATCACCGCCGCCGAAGTCGGCGCCATGCCACCGGAGGCCGTCGTCGAACTCGCCGTGCGCCACGACCACCCGGACGCCGACGCCGTCCTCGTGCCGGACACCGCCATGCGCACCCTCGGCGAAATCAACGCCATCGAAGCCGCGCTGAAGAAGCCCGTGCTGACCGCCAACCAGGTCACGGTGTGGGAGGGCTTGCGCCTGACCGGGCAGCACCGGCTCGTCCGCTCGCTCGGCGCGCTCTTCCGGCACCTGCCGGGCGGGAGCGCCTGACATGGCCCTCCCGCCCGGCATGCTGCCCGAGATCGAGCCGGTCAGCCGCGAGTCGACGGCCGCAGTGATCGCACGTCAACTGCGCGACGCGATCATGACCGGTGCCCTCCCGCCCGGGACCCAGCTCGGCGAGACCGAGCTGGCGTCCCGGTTCCAGGTGTCGCGGGGGCCGCTCCGGGAGGCGATGCAGCATCTGGTTTCCGAAGGCCTCCTCCGCAGTGAGCGGCACCGCGGGCTGTTCGTCATCGACCTCGAGCCCGGCGATGTCTACGACATCTACGCCGCTCGTTCGGCCATCGAACGCGCCGCCATGCTCCGCGCCCTGCGCGGTGGGGACCGCGACCGGATCGCCGACGTCCTCGAGCACACCGTCGCGGCAATGGCCACCGCAGCAAGCGAAGACGACCCGAACGCGCTTTCCACCGCGGACCTCAGGTTCCACGAGGCCCTCATCAACGCTTCCGGCAGCAAGCGGCTCGTCCGGATGGCCCGGACCCTCCTCATCGAGACGCGGATGTGCCTCACCGCGCTGCAGAGCACCTACCAGCGGGTCGAGGAACGCGTGGAGGAACACACGAAGCTCATCCAGGCGCTTCGCGACGGGGACGAGGAAACGGCGCTGAGCCTTCTCGAGGCGCACATGGAGGACGCCGTCCAGCGGCTCGCTCCCGGGACCAGCCTCCGGGACGGGCACGCCCCGCCGGTACCGGGCAACGCGTGAGCGAAGCTCCGGCAGCCGTGACTTGAGGGCCCACGCACGTGCCCGGTAAACGGGCGCGTGCAACCGCCGCCGGGGTGGCACGGGCACTTCGACGGTAGGTTCGGGTTCGGGCTGGGGCTCCGGATCGGGCGGCAGCTCAGGCTCGGGGTCAGGCTCTCGTTCCCGTTCCCAGTAGTCGGGCGGCAGGCGCACGTGGACGGCCCGCCCGGGCGGCGGCGGGAAGCAGTTGGACGGCGGAGAGCACCCGCAGCTAAGCGCCATGGCGCACCCCCAGGACCGGCTGGCCGCCGCGGCCGTCGCGGAAGTCCGGCGACCACGGCCAGCGGCCGCACGCGTCCGGGTAGACCAGTTGCAGCGCGCGGATTTCCGGACCGTACAGGTCGGCCGCGAACACCAGGTGCCCCGACGGCTCCGCCAGCGCGACCACCTCGAGCAGCGTGCCGTCCGGCAGCGGGACGCGTTCGCCCGCGGCGGGTGGTGAGCTGTCCAGGACACGCGCGGCGGAGTCGTTGAGCAGCCTGGCGGCCGACTCGACGGGCAGGCCCGTCACGACCAGTTCGGGCAGGTCGTACCCGCTCAGGCCGATCGTGTAGGCCCATGGCGGGTACGACCCGTCGCTCTCGACTCCTTGCACCATCCAGCCGCGCTTCGCGACGCCGTCGCGAAGCTGTTGCAGGTAACCGGATCTGTCCGGGTTCTGGCAGGCAAAGCACATCGGTGGCTCCTCCCCCTCGGTGGGTGTGCGACCACCGTGCCGGAGGGCACCGACAAAAACTCAGCCCAGCGCTTCGGCCACTGCCGTGCCGAGGCGTTCTGTGGTATCCGTGCCGCCGAGGTCGGGGGTGCGCACCCGGCCCTCGTCGAGCACTCGGTCCACGGCGGTCCGGATCGCTTGCGCGGCAACGGTTTCGCCGAGGTGCTCGACCAGCATGGCAGCCGCCAGGATCTGGGCCACGGGGTTCGCGATCCCCTGTCCCGCGATGTCCGGAGCGCTCCCGTGGACCGCCTCGAACATCGACGGATGTTCACCCGATGGGTTGATGTTGCCGGACGGCGCCATGCCGAGCCCGCCGGTGATCGCGGCCGCGAGATCGCTCAGGATGTCGCCGAAGAGGTTCGACCCCACGATGACGTCGAGCCGGTCCGGCGCCTGGACCATCCGCGCCGCCAACGCATCCACGTGCATCTGTTCACTGTGGACGTCCGGATACTCGGCCGCGACCTCGGCGAAGATCTCGTCCCAGAACGGCATCGAGTGGATGAGCCCGTTGGACTTCGTCGCCGAGCAGACGCGCGAAGTCCGCGTCCGCGCCAGTTCGAAGGCGTACCGGATGATCCGTTCGACGCCGACACGCGTGAAAACCGATTCCTGCAGCACGAATTCGTCCGGCCGCCCGGCGTTGTGCCGGCCGCCGATCGCGGAGTACTCCCCTTCGGAGTTCTCGCGGACGATGACCAGCTCCAGCTCCTCGGCCTTCCGCCCGGCCAGCACGGACGTCGTGCCCGGCAGCAGCCGCACCGGGCGCAGGTTGACGTACTGCTGGAACGCGCGCCGCAGCGGGATCAGCAGGCCCCACAGGGAAACGTGGTCCGGGACGCCGGGGAAGCCGACCGCGCCGAGCAGGATCCCGTCGAACGCCGAGAGCTGCGCGACACCGTCGTCCGGCATCATCGACCCGAGCTGGGCGTAGCGCTCGCAGCTCCAGTCGAACTCCGTCCACTCCAGCGAGAAATCGAACAGTGCGGACGCCCGGTCGAGGACCTTGCGGGCCTCGACCGTGACGTCCACGCCGATGCCGTCGCCGGGGATGCTCGCGATGCGGTAGGCCGTCACAGGGCCACCGCGATGTACTTGGTCTCGAGGAACTCGTCGATGCCGACCGAGCCGCCCTCACGGCCGAGGCCGGACGCCTTGATCCCGCCGAACGGCGCCGCCGGGTTCGACACGATGCCCTGGTTGAGCCCGATCATCCCGGCCTCCAAAGCTTCGGAGACCCGCAGCGCGCGCTTGAGATCGCTGGTGAAGACGTAGGAAACGAGGCCGAACTCGGTGTCGTTGGCCTTCGCGACCGCTTCTTCCTCGGTGTCGAACGGCGTGATCGGCGCGACCGGCCCGAAGATCTCTTCGTGCGTCAGCCGCGCTTCCTGCGGGACGTCGGTGAGGACGGTGGCCTGGTAGAAGTGGCCCGGACCGTCAACGCCGGAGCCGCCGGTGAGCACCTTCGCGCCGCGGTCGGTGGCGTCCTTGACCAGCTCCGTCACCTTGTCGACGGCCTTGTCGTCGATCAGCGGGCCGACCACCACGTCCTTCTCCGTGCCGCGGCCCATCGGCAGCGCCTCCATGCGCTCGGTCAGCCGCCGCGAGAACTCCTCGACGACGCCGCGCTGCACGTAGAACCGGTTCGCCGCGGTGCACGCCTCACCGATGTTGCGCATCTTCGCCTGCATCGCGCCGTCGATCGCCGCGTCCATGTCGGCGTCGTCGAAGACCAGGAACGGCGCGTTGCCGCCCAGCTCCATCGACGTCCGGAGGATCTTGTCCGCGCACTGTTCGAGGAGCTTCCGGCCGACGCCGGTGGAGCCGGTGAAGGAGAGCTTGCGGGCGCGGCCGTCGCGGATCAGCGGCTCCATCACGCCACCGGAGTCGCTGGTCGTGATCACGTTCAGCACGCCTTCGGGCAGCCCGGCTTCGGCGAGGATGCCGGCCAGCGCGAGCATCGACAACGGCGTCTGCGCGGCGGGCTTGATCACCGACGTGCAGCCCGCGGCGATCGCCGGGCCGATCTTGCGGGTGCCCATCGCCATCGGGAAGTTCCACGGCGTGATCAGCAGCGTCGGGCCGACCGGCTGCTTGGTGATGAGGAACCGGCCCGCGCCGTTCGGGGCGGTCGCGTAGCCGCCGTCGATGCGGACGGCCTCCTCGGCGAACCAGCGGAAGAACTCGGCGGCGTAGGCGATCTCGCCCTTCGACTCCGCGAGCGGCTTGCCCATCTCGAGCGTCATGAGCAGGGCCAGCTCTTCCTGGCGCTTCATCAGCAGCTCGTACGCCCGGCGCAGGATCTCGCCGCGTTCGCGCGGTGCCATCTTCGCGAAGTCCGCCTGCGCGGCGACGGCGGCGTCCAGCGCGGCGACGCCGTCCGCCGGCGACGCGTCGGCGACCTGGCACAGCTCCTTGCCCGTCGCCGGGTCGACCACCGGGAACGTCTTCCCGGACTCCGCAGCGACCCACTTGCCGCCGATGAACAGTTCCTTGCCGACCGCGTCGACGACGCCGGACTCGGTGCTCGCGCTCATCCCGACTGCTCCTCACGTGTTGTCCCGAGGGCCATGCTATGGATATTGTCAACAATCGACAACCCGCTCAACCGACCTAGGAGCACGCTGCCATGGCCCAGCTATCTCCGCTGCTCAAGCAGGCAACGCCCGTCGTGGTCGACCACGGTGAAGGGGTTTACCTCTACGACGTCGACGGCAAACGCCACCTCGACTTCACCGCCGGCATCGGCGTCACGAGCACCGGGCACTGCCATCCGCACGTCGTGCGCGCGGCGCAGGAGCAGATCGGCAAGCTCGTCCACGGGCAGTACACGACGGTGATGCACCAGCCGCTGCTGGAGCTGACGAAGCGGCTCGGCGACGTCCTGCCGAGCGGGCTCGACTCGCTCTTCTACGCGAACTCGGGCAGCGAAGCCGTCGAAGCGGCGTTGCGGCTTTCGCGGCAGGCGACGAAGCGCCCGAACGTCATCGTCATGCAGGGCGGCTTCCACGGCCGGACCGTCGCGGCGGCGTCGATGACGACGTCGGGGACGCGGTTCAGCGCCGGCATCGGGCCGCTGATGGCGGGCGTGCACGTCGCGCCGTTCCCCTACGCCTACCACTACGGGTGGGACGAGCAGACCGCGACGAAGTTCGCGCTGCGCGAGCTGGACTTCCTGTTCCAGACGGTCAGCGCCCCGAACGAGACCGCCGCGATCTTCGTCGAGCCGGTGCTCGGCGAGGGCGGGTACGTCCCGGCGAACACCGAGTTCATGGCGGGCCTGCGCGAACGCGCCGACCGGCACGGCATCCTGCTCGTCGTCGACGAGATCCAGACGGGCTTCGGCCGCACCGGCAAGTTCTGGGGCCACGACCACTTCGACGTCTCCCCCGACATCGTGCTCATCGCGAAGGGCCTGGCGAGCGGCTTCCCGCTGTCCGGCATCGCCGCTTCGCAGGAGCTGATGGCGAAGGCGCTCCCGGGCTCGCAGGGCGGCACATACGGCGGTAACGCCGTCTCATGCGCGGCGGCGATCGCGACGCTCGAAGTCATCCAGCAGGAGAACTTGGTCGAAAACGCCGCCGAGCGCGGCCGCCAGCTGCTCGAGGGCGCGCGGGTGATCGCGGACAAGACGCCGGCGATCGGCGAGGTGCGCGGGCTCGGGCTGCTGGTCGGCTCGGAGTTCACCACCTCCGACGGCGAGCCGGACGCCGCGACGGCCGCGGCCGCGCAGCAGACGGCCGCGAAGAACGGCCTGCTGCTGCTCACCTGCGGGCCGTACATGAACGTCGTCCGGATGGTGCCGCCGCTGGTCGTCAACGCCGAACAGGTCGACGACGCGCTGCGCATCTGGGGCGAAGTCGTCGCGTCGGTCACGGGGAGCTGAGCATGGCCAGGTACATCACGATCACCCTCGACAAGCGCGGGGTCTCCTGCCGCGCGCGGCTGCTCGACGACGAAGCCCCGCGGACGTGCAAGGCGGTGTGGGACGCGTTGCCGCAGAGCGGCTCGGCCTACCACGCGAAGTACGCGCGCAACGAGGTCTACACGCTCGTGCCGCCCTTCGCGGAGCCGAAGCCCGGCCGCGAGAACCCGACGATCACGCCGATCCCCGGCGACGTCGTGTACTTCGGGTTCGAGGCCTGGGAGATCGGCAACCCCGCGTACGGCTACGACGACGAGAGCGAGGCGCACAGCGACCAGGGCGCGACCGACCTCGCGATCTTCTACGGGCGCAACAACCTGCTGATCAACGGGGACGCGGGCTGGGTGCCCGGCAACGTGTTCGCCACGATCGAGGAGGGCCTCTCCGAGATGGCGGCGGCCGCGCAGGACCTCTGGCTGCGGGGTGTCGAGGGCGAGACGCTCACGTTCGCGCGAGCCTGATTCCCTTTCCTCCCAAGGGGACGCCGGGTGCGGTGACCGCACCCGGCGTCCCTTTTCGCTGCCTGCGGCCACTCGAAAGGGTGATCGTTAGGAAATCACCTTTCGTGGCCGGTGATCACCGGATCGAGCTACGCGCGTACCCGGGATGCCGGATCAAGGTCAGCATTACCGACAGTGATGATCGGCCCGCTTACTACCCAGAGTGGCTGACCGCCGAACCGGGCACCCCGGCGTCAAACACGAAGGGATTACGTGTTTAGCATGGGAAGATTCCGCCGCGCCGCGGTCTCTCGAAAACGGCTCTTTGACAGCTCGCCAGCACGGTGAAAACCTGACTCCGCTTTCGCGAGAGCATCTCCAGGGAAACCATTTCGAGTCATCAAGGAGCCATTCCATGCAGACGTTCGCCCAGCACGCCCACTACTGCCACGACATCATCACCGGCGCGCTGGCCCACCTGGCACATGTTCTCGGCTGGCTCGTCTGAGCCTGACCGGAGCTCGACGCCCGGCCGCGGGAAACCGCGGCCGGGCCGCTTTCACGCCAGCTCGGACAATCGCGTGAAATCGTCGTCGGAAAGCGCGATGTCGGCCGCGCCGCAGTTTTCTTCGAGGTGCGCTAGCGACGATGTGCCGGGAATGGGGATCGCGACCGGCGAGCGCCGCAGCAACCAGGCGAGGGACACCTGAGCGGGGGTCGCGCCGAGGCCGGCCGCGACCTTTCCGAGCACNCCGCAGTTTTCTTCGAGGTGCGCTAGCGACGATGTGCCGGGAATGGGGATCGCGACCGGCGAGCGCCGCAGCAACCAGGCGAGGGACACCTGAGCGGGGGTCGCGCCGAGGCCGGCCGCGACCTTTCCGAGCACCCCGCCCGCCGTCGCGTGGTCACCGCGCGCGATCGGCAGCCACGGGACGAACGCGATCCCTTCGCGCGCGCAGTAGCCGAGAACGTCCTCCGACGCGCGGTCCGTCAAGTTGTAGCGGTTCTGCACGCTCGCGATGGGCGCGATCGCCCGTGCTTCGGCCAGCTGCGCGACGCTGACCTCCGACAACCCGATCCGCGCGATCTTGCCTTCGTCCCGCAGCCGGGCGAGCGCGCCGACCTGGTCGGCGATGGGGACCTGCGGATCGAGCCGGTGCAGCTGCAGCAGGTCGAGCCGTTCGACGCGCAGGCGCCGCAGCGAGAGTTCCGCCTGCTGCCGCAAGTATTCGGGCCGGCCGAGCGGCACCCACTCGCCCCGGCTCGGGCGCGCGTGGCCGCACTTCGTCGCGATGAACAGTCCCTCGTACGGGTGCAGCGCGTCGGCCAGCAGTTCCTCGTTCAGCCCCAGATCGTAGGCGTCGGCGGTGTCGAAGAACGTCACGCCGAACTCGGCCGCACGGCGGGCCACCGCGGCGGCGCCGTCCCGGACGTGGTCCCACTCGGTGAGCCGCATCGCGCCGAAACCCAGCCGCCGCACGGAAACGCCGTCTTCGAAGGTGTACGTCGATGTCATGTCGCGAAGCTTCGCCCGCCACGGAGTCACCCACCAGAGATTTAGTCTGAGCTAAATCCTGCCCAGTAACCGGGTGGTCACGCATTTCATCCGGATTTCATCGCCCCTCCCTAACGTCGCCGGCGCAGTGATCAACTGACGGAGGGGACTGCGAAGTGAAAAATCTGAAACGCCTGTCGCTGATCGGGGCCGCGGTGGCGGCGCTCGTCACCGGGTTCGTCGCCACGCCGGCCGCGCACGCCGAAGGCGCGCACTACTACATCCTCATCGGCGGCACCTGCAACGGGAACGCCGACCAGTACCAGGAAGCGTGGCTGCGCGGTGGGATCCGGAAGGTGGTGAACTACCCGGCCGGCGCCTCCGGGCTGCCGGGCCCCTGCGGCCAGACGCCGATGGACCAGAGCGTCGCGATCGGCCGCGAAGAGGCGAAGCGCGTCGCGCAGGACGCGTTCAACGAAGATCCGGGCGGCGAGTTCACCGTCGTCGGCTACTCGCAGGGCGCGATCGTCGCGAACTTCCTGCTGAACGACATCGCGGACGGTGTCGTCAACGTGGACCGAAGCCACTTCAACGCGAAGCTCTACGCGGACCCGATGCAGCCGGTCGGGCCGCCGGGACGCGGCATCAGCGCGGTGA
Organism: Amycolatopsis sp. MEPSY49; assembly: GCF_051337345.1. Taxonomy (NCBI): domain Bacteria; kingdom Bacillati; phylum Actinomycetota; class Actinomycetes; order Pseudonocardiales; family Pseudonocardiaceae; genus Amycolatopsis; species Amycolatopsis sp. MEPSY49. The sequence goes on from NZ_JBDLYJ010000010.1 coordinate 224,295, forward strand.
TCCCGGCGGGTGCGGGCGCGCCGTCGCCGTTCGGCGGGTATGTCTCGTTCGGCCCGGGACGGACGGACTTCGGCGGCATCCCGTACATCCGCTACTGCATCCAGACCGACGGCGTCTGCAACTTCGACACCCTCGAAGCGCCGGGCGGCTACTTCGCCCAGCACTGGTGCTACGTCGAGCGCCCGATCATGGCCGACACCCTGGCCGACGGCGTGTACACCAACTCGTCGATCGAGCTGCCGCGGCAGGACTGCCGTCCGCCGTGGCCGATCGGCTGATCCGCCGGGGCGGGCGCTCCGGCGCCCGCCCCTACCGGCGTGCGAAGTACTCAGCCGCGAAGTCGGACAGCCGCTGCGCCGCGACGGAAAAGTACGCGTCGGCGCGCCAGACGAGGTTCAGCGTCCGGTGGCAGTCCGGCGCGTCGACGTGCAGCCAGACACCCGGGATGTGGGTGGCGCCGCGGGAGTACGCGGGCACCAGCCCGACCCCGAGGCCCGCGCCGATGAGGTCACCGGTGGCGCCGGGCTCGTCGCTCTCGCAGGTGTACTCGGCGTGCAAGCCGGCCGCCGCGAACAGCCGATCGGCCAGCTCGCGCGGCCAGTAGCCGGGGCGGGTGGTGACGAACGGCTCGCCCGCGAGGTCGGCGATCCGCACGCGTTCCCGGCCGGCGAGCCGGTGCCCCACCGGCACGGCGAGCAGCACCTCCTCGCGCAGCAGTTCCCGCGTCCGCAGGTCCGCGCCGGGAAGCGGCTGCGAGGCGAAGCAGAGGTCGATCTCCCCGGCGCGCAGCTGGTTCGCCATCTCCGTGGCCGACGACTGGTACAGCCGGATGTCGACGCCGGCGTGCGCCGCGCGGAACTCGGTGACCACCCCGGTGAGCGTGAGCAGGGTTTCCGCGGCGACGGAGACGCTGCCGTGGTCGAGCCCCGCGGAGTCGGCCAGCTCGCGGCGGGCGTCGTCCAGCTCGGCCAACGCCCGGTCGACGCGGCGGAGATAACCGGCACCGAACCGGTTGAGCCGCAGCCCACGGCCGACACGGTCGAACAGCGGCACGCCGAGGTCGGCTTCGAGCCGGGCGATCGCGCGGCTCAACGACGGCTGCGCGACGCGGAGTTCGGCGGCGGCCTGGCTCAGGTGCTCGCGGCGGGCCACCGCCTGGAAGTACCGCAGCTGCAGCAGGTCCATCTCATAGCCTCAGAGTCATGACTTCATGTCGATTTCGGTCTTGGACAGCATAGATCGTCGCTCCTAGCGTCGACCGGGTGAGCAAAGCAAGGAGCGTGACGCGCGGGTTCGCCACCGTGCACGCCATCGCGATCTTCGGCCAGCCGGTCTTCGCGGGCAGCTACCTGACCGGCGACTACGCCATGCTGGCGCTGCACCGGTTCGGCGCGGACCTGGTCTTCTCGATCGGACTGGCGCAGCTGGTGGCGACGGCGCTGCTCTGGTGGCGCGGCGGCCCGCGGTGGCCGTTCTGGGCGAGCCTGCTGCTGCTCGCCGGCGAGACCGCGCAGTACTTCGCCGGGCTGGCCGGCGCCCTCGACCTGCACATCCCGCTCGGCGTCGCGCTGGTCACGCTGGCCGTGGTCGTGCTGATCGCGATCTGGCGATGAGCGGGCTGTCCCGGCGCCGGTTCCTCGGGTTGGCCGGCGGCGCGGGTCTCGTCGTGGCCGCCGGAGCCGTCGGGCCGCGGCTGCTCGGGCGGGCCGCGGCCACCGGGGAACTGCTCACCAGCGAGGTACCGCTGCCCCCGCCGTTCCAGGTCCCGCTGCCGATCCCGGCCGTGCTGCCGCCGCTCTCCCGCGAAGCGGACGCCGACCGGTACGAGATCGTCCAGCGCGCGGCCACCGCCGAGATCCTGCCCGGGCTGCGCACGCCGATCTGGGGTTACCAGGGCACGTTCCCCGGGCCGACGATCGAATCCCGGAGCGGCCGGACGGCGATCGTCCGGCACCGCAACGAACTCCCGGTGCCGACCGTCGTCCACCTGCACGGCGGCCGCACACCCCCGGAGTCCGACGGTTACGCCACCGACCTCGTACTGCCCGCGAGCGGGTGGCGCGCGACGCACCAGGGCATGCTCGACCCGGACGCGAAGGTCACCCGAGGGGTGCGCGACTACGTCTATCCGTTGCGACAGCGGGCATCGGCGCTCTGGTACCACGACCACCGGATGGACTTCACCGGCCCGGCCGTGCACCGCGGGCTCGCCGGGTTCCACTTCGTCCGGGACGCCGAAGAGGACGCGTTGCCGCTGCCGCGCGGCGAACGGGAGCTGCCGCTGATGATCGCCGATCGCGCGTTCGCCGCCGACGGCTCGATGCGCTACCCCTCCCTCGACTCGACGCTGAGCACCGTGCCGGGCGTCGAGGAGCCCTACGCCGCGGGTGTGTTCGGCGACGTCATCCTGGTGAACGGCGCGCCGTGGCCGGTGGCGGAGGTGTCCGCGACCCGGTACCGGCTGCGCCTGCTCAACGCGTCCAACGCCCGTCGCTACGACCTCGCACTCGACCCGCCGCCGCCGGACGGCCCGGCCTTCACGCAGGTCGGTTCGGACCAGGGCCTGCTCGACGCGCCCCGCGGGCACGACCACCTGCCGATCGCGCCGGCCGAGCGGTACGACGTCGTCGTCGACTTCGGCCGTTACCCGGTGGGCACCGAGATAACGCTCGTTAACCGCGCGGGCACCGGCAGCACCGCATACGTACTGCGGTTCCGCGTGGTCCGCCGCGGCACCGAGGACAGTCACGTCCCGGACCGGTTGAGCACGGTCGAACCCCTCAATCGGACACAGGCGAGAGTGATCAGGGAGTTCTCGTTCCGGGGTGCGCCGTCGGGTGGACGGCATGGCTGGCTGATCGGCGGGGAGCCGTACTCGCCGTCCCGGATCGACGCGCGGCCGCGGCTCGGAGACGTCGAAATCTGGCGATTCGTCGCGGACGTGCACCACCCGATCCACCTCCACCTCGTGCCCTTCCGGGTGCTCTCCCGCGGCGGCCGCGAGCCCGGGCCGTTCGACGGCGGTCTCAAGGACACGGTCGATCTGCGGCCGGGCGAAGCCGTGGAGGTGATCGCGCGGTTCGACGGCTATCGGGGGCGCTATATGTTCCACTGCCACAACGCGGAGCACGAAGACATGGGCATGATGGCCAACTTCGAGACCGTCTGAACCGAACGTGAAAAACCTTCATGGCGGCGTACCGGCGGTACGTACTACGCTGCGGTAACCACAGCAACGGCGCGGAGGAGAGGCTGTCTATGGGCGACGTGGCGGCACGGCTGGCCGAGATCGTCGGGGACAAGAACCTGCTGACCGGCGAAGCGATCTCCGAGGACTACGCGCACGACGAAGCGTTGACCGCGGAGCCGCAGAAGCCTGCGTACGTCGCGAAGCCGGCAACCGCGGAAGAAGTCGCGGAGCTACTTAAGGCGGCTTCGGAACACAACGTGCCCGTCACCGCGCGCGGGTCCGGCAGCGGGCTCTCCGGCGCCGCGCGACCGCGTGAAGACGGGCTGCTGATCTCCTTCGAGCGGATGAACGCCGTCCTCGAAGTCGACACCGGGAACCACGTCGCCGTCGTGCAGCCCGGCGTCACTCTCGCCGAACTCGACGCGAAGACCGCCGAAGCCGGGCTCAGCTACACCGTCTACCCCGGCGAGCTGAGCGCGAGCGTCGGCGGGAACGTCGGCACCAACGCCGGCGGCATGCGCGCCGTCAAGTACGGCGTCACCCGCAACAACGTGCTCGGCCTGCAGGCCGTGCTGCCGACCGGCGAGATCCTCCGCACCGGCGGCAAGACGTCGAAGATCTCCACCGGCTACGACCTCACGCAGCTGATCATCGGCTCCGAGGGCACTCTCGCGCTGGCCACCGAGATCACCGTCAAGCTGCACCCGCGGCTCACGCACGGCGCCACCGTGCTCGCCCCGTTCGGCAACCTCGCCCAGGTGATGGCCGCCGTGCCGGCGATCCTCTCCAGCGGGCTCGGGCCGCACATCCTCGAGTACATCGACAACCTGACGATGGCCGCGATCGTCTACAACGAGAAGCTCGAGCTCGGCGTCCCGGACAAGATCCGCGAGGCCAGCGAGGCCTACCTCGTGGTCGCGCTGGAGAACCGGGACAGCGAGCGGCTGCACGAGGACGTCGAGACGGTCGGCGAGCTGCTCGGCGAACTCGGCGCGACCGACGTCTACGTCCTCGAAGGCCCCGCCGCGCGCAAGCTGATCGAAGCGCGCGAGAAGGCCTTCTGGACCGCGAAGGCGGCCGGCGCCGACGACATCATCGACGTCGTCGTGCCGCGGACCGCGATGCCGGAGTTCATCGCCAAGTCGCGCGAGCTCGCGATGGCCGCGGGTGGCGGCGCGCTCGGCTGCGGGCACGCCGGTGACGGCAACGTCCACTTCGGGATCTTCTGCAAGGACGCGGACAAGCGTGAACAGCTGTTGACCGACATCTTCGCGTACGCGATGGAACTGGGCGGCGCGATCTCCGGCGAGCACGGCCTCGGCCGCACCAAGGCGAAGTACCACCAGGAACTCGAAGACCCGGCGAAGATCGAGCTGATGCGCCGGATCAAGCAGAGCTTCGACCCCGCCGGGATCCTCAACCCCGGCGTTCTCTTCCCCGAAGGAACCGCATGAGTGAGCTGAACGGCGCCCAGTCCCTGATTCGCACGCTGGTCGACGCCGGCGTCGAAGTGTGCTTCGCGAACCCCGGCACGTCGGAGATGCACTTCGTCGCCGCGCTCGACACCGTCCCGGAGATGCGGGGCGTGCTCGCGCTGTTCGAAGGCGTCGTCACCGGTGCCGCCGACGGGTACGCGCGCATCGCGGACAAGCCCGCCGCGACGCTGCTGCACCTCGGCCCCGGCCTGGGCAACGGCCTGGCGAACCTGCACAACGCGCGCCGCGCGCACACGCCGATCGTGAACGTCGTCGGCGACCACGCGACCTACCACAAGCAGTACGACGCGCCGCTGGAGTCGGACATCGAGGCCGTCGCGGGGTCGCTCGAAGGCTGGGTGCGCCGCTCCGAGCACACGAAGGACGTCGGGGCGGACGCCGCCGCCGCGGTCGCCGCGTCGCAGGACGCGCCCGGCCGCGTCGCCACGCTGATCCTGCCCGCGGACGCTTCGTGGGGTGACGGCGGCGAGAGGTGCGCGCCCATCCCGCCGCGCGTGCCGCAGGCCGTCGACGCCACCACCGTCAAGGACGTCGCCGCCGTGTTCGGCGCCGGCGAGCCGGTGGCACTGCTCATCGGGGGCGGCGCGTGCCGTGAGGAAGGGTTGCGCGCGGCCAGCCGGATCGCCACCGCGACCGGCGCGAAGGTGTTCGTCGAGACGTTCCCCGCGCGGCTGGAGCGCGGCGCGGGTCTACCGGCGATCGAGCGGCTCGGCTATCTCGCCGAGCAGGTCGCCTACCAGCTCGACGGGATCAAGCACGTCGTCGTCGCGGGCACGAAGGCGCCCGTGTCGTTCTTCGCCTACCCGGGCAAGCCCAGCGACCTGGTGCCCGAAGGCGCGCAGGTGCACACGCTTGCGGCGGTCGGCCAGGACGTCACGCGCGCGCTGAACGACGTCGCCGACCTCGTTGCCGCGGACACCGAACCGGTGCTGTCCCCGGCGTCCCGGCCCGCGCTGCCGAGCGGTCCGCTGACCCCGCAGAACTGGGTCGACGTCATCGGCGCGCTGCTGCCGGACAACGCGATCATCGCCGACGAGGCCAACACGTCCGGTCTGCTGCTGCCGACGGCGACGGCCGGCGCGCCGCGGCACGACGTCCTCACGCTGACCGGCGGCGCGATCGGCTACGGCATGCCGGTGGCGACCGGGGCGGCCGTCGCCGCGCCGGACCGGCCGGTGCTGAACCTGCAGTCCGACGGCAGCGCGCTGTACACGATCTCGGCGCTGTGGACGCAGGCGCGGGAGAACCTGAACGTCACGACGGTGCTGCTCAACAACCGTGCGTACGCGATCCTGCGGATGGAGCTGCAGCGCGTCGGTGCGGCCTCGGGCGGCCCGAAGGCGAACGACCTGCTCGACCTCTCGCGCCCGGACATGGACTTCGTCAAGATCGCGGAGGGCATGGGCGTCCCGGCGACGCGCGCGACCACGGCCGAGGAGCTGGCCGAGCAGCTGCAGCGGGCGTTCGCCGAACCGGGTCCGCACCTCATCGACGCCGCGGTGCCGCCGCTGCTCTGATTCGGACTATTCTCCCGTCACACCCAGAGCCCGGGAGCGGCGGATGAGCGAAGACGAACACGCGAAGCGGGGCATCGACCTCGAACGGCCGAACGCGGCGCGCGTTTACGACTACATGATCGGCGGGCAGCTGAACTACGCCGTCGACCGGATGTTCGCCGACCAGATCGAGAAGGTGCTGCCGAACGCCCGGCACATGGCGCTGACCAACCGGGCGTGGCTGCGCCGCGCGGCGCGCTTCGCGGCGGAGCAGGGCGTCCGGCAGTTCCTGGACATCGGCTCGGGCATGCCGACGGTCGGGCACGTGCACGAGGTCGTCCAGGCGATCGACCCCACCGCACACGTTGTGTACGTCGACAACGAGCCGATCGCGGTCGCGCACAGCGAGATCGTGCTGGAGGGCAACGACAACGCGGCGATGGTCCAGGCCGACGCCGAGTACCCGGACGAGGTGCTGGAGCACCCGACCACCGAGGCGATGCTGGACTTCAGCGAGCCGGTCATGGTGATCATGGCGGCGTTCGTGCACTTCATCCCGGACTCCCGGGACCCGGCCGGGCTGATCGCGGCCTACCGCGACGTGCTCGCGCCAGGCAGCTACCTCGCGTTGTCTTCGGGCACGTGGGAAGGACAAGGCGAGGAGACCCAGCGCTCGGTGGCGCTGTACGAGAAGAGCGGCACGCCGCTGACGCTGCGTTCGCCCGACGAGCTGCGCGCGCTGGTGAAGGGCTTCGAGATCCTGCCGCCGGGCGTGGTGTTCACGCCCGAGTGGCGCCCGGACGGGCCGCTCGAAGATCCGCCGGAGCAGTCGGGCGGGCTGGCGCTGGTCGCTCGCAAGGAGTGACCGACGGTATCCTCGCTGTCGCACCGACGGCGAGGGGACGGCGATGACCGACGACCACGCGAAGCGCGGGATCGACTTCGACAAGCCGAACGCGGCACGCGTGTACGACTACCTGATCGGCGGCAAGCTCAACTACGCCATCGACCGGATGTTCGCCGAGCAGATCCTCCAGGTGCGCCCGGAGGCCAAGGAGCTGGCGCTGCTGAACCGGCGCTGGCTGCGCCGGGCGGTGCGGTTCGGCGCCGAGCAGGGCATCCGCCAGTTCCTGGACATCGGCTCGGGCATGCCGACGGTCGGGCACGTGCACGAGGTCGTCCAGGCCATCGACCCCGCCGCACGCGTGGTCTACGTCGACAACGAACCGGTCGCCGTCGCGCACAGCGAGATCGTGCTGAAGGACAACGACAACGCGGAGATGGTGCAGGCGGACGCCGAGTACCCCGCGGACGTCCTCGAGCACGAAACCACCGAGAGGCTGCTGGACTTCGACCAGCCGGTCATGCTGATCATGGCCGCGTTCGTGCACTTCATCCCGGACGAGCGCGACCCGGCGGGGCTGATCGCCGCCTACCGCGACGCGCTCGCGCCGGGCAGCTACCTGGCGCTGTCGTCCGGCACGTTCGAGGGCCAGGGCGAGGAGGTCCGGCGCGCCGCGGAGATGTACCAGAAGAGCGGCACGAACGTGGTGGCCCGCTCGAAGGACGAGCTGCGCGCGCTGCTGGACGGGTTCGAGCTGGTGCCGCCGGGGATCGTGTTCACGCCGGAATGGCGTCCGGACGACCCCGGCGAGGTCGGCGAGCACCCCGAGCTGGCGAGCCAGCTCGCCCTGGTGGCGCGCAAGAACTGAGCGCGGCTCACGTCGGCTATCCTCGCCGTCACACCGGATCGTGGAGCGGCGAATGAGTGAAGACGAGTACGCGCGGCGTGGCATCGACCTCGACAAGCCGAACCCCGCGCGCGTGTACGACTACATCCTCGGCGGCCAGCTCAACTACGCCGTCGACCGGATGTTCGCCGACCAGGTGCTCGCCGCCCAGCCGAACGCGCGGGAGCGCGCGCGGCTGAACCGGCAGTGGCTGCGCCGGGCCATCCGGTTCGGGCTGGACAACGGGATCCGGCAGTTCCTCGACATCGGCTCGGGCATGCCGACCGTCGGGCACGTCCACGAGATCGCCCACGCCGTCGACCCGACCGCCCGCGTCGTCTACGTCGACAACGAACCGATCGCCGTCGCGCACAGCGAGATCGTGCTGGAGGACAACGAGAACGCGGTCATGGTGCACGCCGACGCCGAGTTCCCGGACGACGTCCTCGAGCACGAGACCACCGAAATGATGCTGGACCTGGACCAGCCAGTGATGGTCGTGATGGCGCTGTTCGTGCACTTCATCCCGGACGAGCGCGACCCGGGCCGGCTGATCGCCGCCTACCGCGACGCGCTCGCGCCCGGGAGCTACCTGGCCATGTCGTCGGCCACGCCCGAGCAGCAGAGCGACGGCACCGCCCGCGCGGTCGCGATGTACCAGAAGAGCGCCAACCCGGTGACGCCCCGCACGGCCGACGAGCTGCGCGCGCTCGTGGACGGCTTCGAGATCCTCGACCCGGGCATCGTCTTCATCCCGCAGTGGCGGCCGGACGACCCGGCGGACGTGCCGGAGAACCCGGCCGAGTGCGGCGGGCTCGCGCTGGTGGCGCGCAAGAACTAGACCGCACTACTGGACGACGCCGACGAGTTCCGGCGCCACCTTCGTCTTCGGCACCAACCCCGCCAGCAGCACACCCGCCAGCGCCGCGCACGCCGCCACGGCGAACGTCGCCCGGAAGCCGAACAGCGACGGCACCGTCAGGCCGCCGGCCGTGATCGTCAACTGGGCCAGCATCGCCGCCATCACCGCGCTCGACACCGCCGTGCCGACCGAGCGCATCAGGGAGTTCAGGCCGTTCGCGGACGCCGTTTCGGTGACCGGCACCGAGCCCATGATCAGCGCGGGCATGGCGGCATAGGCAATGCCGACACCGGCGCCGATGATCACCGACGCCGTGATCAGTTCGGCCGCGTTGTCCATCAGCACGATCGCGAACACGTAGCCCGCCGCGATCACCAGCGCGCCGGTCATCAGCGTCGGGCGCGGGCCGAAGCGGGTGATGAGCCGGGCCGACACCGGCGAGAGCAGCATCATCACCAGGCCGTTCGGGGCGAGGGTGAGGCCGGATTCGACCATCGTCTGGCCGAGCCCGTAGCCGGTCGAGGCGGACGCCTGCAGCAGCTGCGGGAAGGACAGCGCCATGGCGTACATCGAGAACCCGACCATGATCGACGCCAGGTTCGTGAACAGCACCGGCCGCCGCGCGGACACGCGCAGGTCGACGAGCGGGTCGCGCCGGCGCAGCTGGTAGGTGCCCCAGCCGAGCAGGACGACGACGGCCGCCGCGGCGAACCCGAGCGTCGGCGTGCTGGTCCAGCCCCACGTGGCGCCCTTGACCACCGGCAGCAGCAGGCAGACCAGGCCGGCGGCCAGCCCGAACGCGCCGAAGTAGTCGAACGGCGCGGGCGTGCGCAGCGGCGACTCCGGCACGAACTTGACGATCAGCAGCGCGAAGAAGAGCCCGAGCCCGGCGGCCATCCAGAACAGCACGTGCCAGTCGGCGTTCTCGGCGACGACCGCGGCGACCGGCAGCCCGATCGCGCCGCCCACCCCGAGCGTCGCGCTCATCAGGGAGATCGCGCCACCGACGCGTTCGGGCGGGAGCTCGTCGCGCATGATGCTGATGCCGAGCGGGATGACGCCCATCGCGCAGCCCTGCAGCCCGCGCCCGATGATGTGGAACGCGAGCGCGCTCGTCGTCGCGGACACGACCGAGCCGGCGATGAGCAGCGCGAGGCTGACGAGGATCATCCGGCGCTTGCCGTAGAGGTCGCCGAGCCGTCCGCTGACCGGCGTGATGACGGCGGCGGCCAGCAGCGTCACGGTGACGACCCACGACGCGTCGGCCGCCGAGGCGTTCAGCAGCCGCGGGAAGACCGGGATGAGCGGGACGACCAGCGTCTGCATGAACGACGCGACCAGCCCGCACGAAGCGAGCACCACGACGATCGCGCGAGCGGACCGTCCGGGACGGGACACCAGCACACCCCCGGTGTGTAGTTAGTACGCATCATGCAACTTGATGCACTCTACCTACCGGGTGGCCGGTTTCGGCCCGATTGGTGATTCGTCACAGCCAGGTGCGGACCCCGCCGTGGCCGGAGCAGGTGCCGGAGCGGTGCTGGCTGTAGCTGTAGGTGCCGTCCTTGCAGAGGGCCGTGGCGCCGGCCGGATTGTCGCTGGGGCGGTGGACGCAGTTGCCGTCGGAGTTCCGGTAGTAGTCGGCACCGCACTCGGCCGGCTTCGGCGCGGCCTGCGTGGTGGTTTTCGGCGCCACTTTGGGCTTGGCCACGGTCGTCTTCGGCGCGACAGCCGGCGCCTGCGTGGTGGCCACCGGCGCTTCGGACGTCGCGGTGGGCGTATCGGTCGTGATCGGAACGGACGACGCAGGCGTTGTATACGAAGTCGACGGCGCATCCAGAACACCGACGCCGCCCGAATCCTTCGACGGCACCGGACCGGCACCGCAGCCCGCGACCAGCAGGCCCGCGGCCAGGACCAACCCCAGTTTCTTTCCCACGACGACTCCTTAGCAGCACGAACCAATGCCGCCGTAGTCGCTGGCCCGAAAGCGTTTGTTACGGCGCCTAGACTCGCCGCATGGCCTGGTTGCGGCGTTGGGCTCCCGAACTTGCGGTCACCGTCGCGGTGCTCGTCGGCTCGCTGTTCACCGTCCTGAACGACGGGGCGAAGCCCGCGCACCACGCCGCCATCGGCTGGGTGCTCACCGTCTTGGGGTGCGCCGCCGTCTTCCTGCGACGTAAGTACCCGTTAACCGTCGCCGGGTTAACGCTCGTTTGCTGCGCCCTCTACTACCCGCTCACCGATCCGGACGGCCTCGTCCTGCTCGCCTTCGCCTACGCCCTCTACAACGCCGCCGCGGCGGGGCGGATCCGCGGGGCCGCGCTGCTCGTCGTCGCCGCGATGGCCGGGGTCGCCGTCGGCGAGGTCGGCTCGCGGACCGGGCGGCACGTCGACAACTTCGCGTTCTTCCTGATGACCGGCTGGTTCGTCGCGCTCGTCGCCGGCGGTGCCGTCGCGCACTACCGCGCCGAGGCCGAGCGCACGAAGGAGGCCGAGGCCCGGGCGCGCGCCACGGAAGAGCGGCTGCGCATCGCCCGCGAACTGCACGACGCGCTCGGCCACCATCTAGCACTGATCAATGTCCAGGCCGGCGCCGCGCTGCACCGGCGTGATCCCGCGCAGGCCGACGAGGCCCTCGGCACCATCAAGGACGCCAGCAAGACCGCACTCCAGGAGTTGCGCGCGACGCTCGGCATGCTCCGCCAGGCCGACCAGCCGAGCCTGTCCCGCGTCGCGGAGCTGGCCGAGTCGGTCGGCGCGTCCGGGCTGACCGTCCGGACCGAGATCGACGGCGTCGCCCGCGATCTGCCGCCGGACGTCGAGCACGCCGCGTTCCGCGTCGTGCAGGAAGCGCTGACGAACGTCGCGAAGCACGCCGGCGCGAAGACCGTCGTCGTCCGGCTCGGGTACGGCGCCGACGCGCTGTCCGTGCAGGTCGACGACGACGGCCGCGGCGGCGACGCCCCGCCGGGCACCGGGATCCGCGGCATGGCCGAACGTGCGCGGGCGCTCGGCGGGGAGCTGACCGCGGCGCCGCGCGAAGGCGGCGGTTACCGGGTGCGCGCCCGGTTGCCGGTGCGATGATGGGCCGATGATCCGGGTCCTGCTCGTCGACGACCAGCGGCTGGTCCGCGCCGGTTTCCGGTCCATTTTGGACGGTGAGGCCGACATCGACGTCATCGCCGAAGCCGCCGACGGCCGCGAAGCCCTGCAGGCCGCGCACGACCACCGCCCGGACGTCGTGCTGATGGACATCCGCATGCCGGTGCTCGACGGCCTCGCCGCGACCCGGCACCTGCTCGAAGACCCCGCCGTACCCAGCAAGGTCGTCATCCTCACGACGTTCGACCTCGACGAGGACGTCTACGGCGCCCTGCGCGCGGGCGCGAGCGGGTTCCTGGTCAAGGACACCGAGCCCGAAGAGCTGATCCACGCGGTGCGCGTGGTCGCGCGCGGCGACGCGCTGCTGGCACCGTCGATCACCCGGCGGCTGATCTCGGAGTTCGCCGCGCGCGTCACCCGTCCGGCCCCGGCCCCCGCGCTCGACCGGCTCACCGACCGCGAACGCGAAGTGCTCTCCCTGGTCGCGGCCGGCCTGTCGAACGACGAGATCGCGCGCGAACTGACGCTCAGCCCCGCGACGGCGAAGACGCACGTCAGCCGCATCATGACCAAGACCGGCATGCGCGACCGCGCGCAGCTCGTCGTCCTCGCCTACGAGTCCGGCGCGGTGACGCCGAGGTGGCTCACCCCCTAGCCATACTCCCGCGGGGGTACGGGAAACGCCTTAAGGGACACCGCCGGGAGCACGCCAAGTGTCCTCCGCTGCGCGACGCGGAGTAGTGCCCGCGCGGCGAATCCTTGTCCACCATGGACACCATCACTCGCGCAGGCGGGGGAAACCTGGCGAAACTGGCCGGCTGGGCGCAGCGCCACCGGTGGCTCGCCGTCGCACTCTGGGCGCTGGTCCTCATCGGCGTCACGTTCACCTCCCGCCTCACCGGCAGCGCGTTCCACGACGACAACTCGCTGCCCGGCACCGAATCGCAGCAGGTCGTCGACATGCTGAAGGGCACCGCGCAGTCCGGCGCGTCCGCGCAGATCGTGTACAAGGCGGACAACGGGCTCGGCACGCAGCGCGCCGCGATCGAAAACAGTCTGGGAAATGTCCGATTGCAGCCGCACGTGCGGTCGGTGACCGGACCGTTCGAGACGCTGTCGCCCGACGGCCGGATCGGCTACGCGACGGTCACCTTCGACGTCGCCTCGACCGACCTCCCGTACGACGACATCGTCAAGTTCGCCGACACCGCGAAGCAGGCCGGACCGGTCGAAGTGGCGCTGGCCGGCGACCCGATCGAGCGCATCTCGGGCGGCGGCGGTCCCGCGGAAGGCGTCGGGCTGCTGGCCGCGCTGGTCATCCTCGTGTTCCTGTTCCGCTCGCTGCTCGCCGCCGGGCTGCCGGTGCTCACCGCGGTGTTCGCCGTCGGCAGCACGCTGGGCGTGATCACGGTCGTCTCGCACTTCGTCGACATCGCGAGCTACACCTCGCCGTTGATGATGCTGGTCGGGTTCGGCGTCGGCGTCGACTACGCGTTGCTGATCTTCTCCCGTTACCGCGGCGAGCTCCTCGCCGGCCACGACCGGGACACCGCCGCGCGGCGAGCGCTCGACACCGCCGGGCGCTCGGTGCTGTTCGCCGGGACGACGGTGATCATCGCGCTGCTCGGCCTGCTCGCGCTCGGCCTCGGCGGGCTGCGCGGGGTGGCGCTGGCCGTCGCGCTCACCGTCCTGATGACCATGCTCGCGTCGGTGACGCTCCTGCCCGCGCTGCTCTCGCTGTTCGGCAAGCGGCTCGAACGCGGCATCCGCAAGCACGCCGCCCGGCAGGAGCACGGCAGGACGTGGCGGCGGCTCGCCGACGGCGTCCAGAAGCGCCCGGTGGCCCCGCTCGCGATCGGCCTGATCGTCCTCGTCGGGCTGTCGATCCCGGCCGCGGGCATGCGGCTCGGGTTCGCCGACGCCGGCACCGACCCCGCCGGATCCACTACGCGGCAGGCCTACGACCTGCTGGCCGAAGGCTTCGGACCGGGCTTCAGCGGACCGCTCGCGATCGTCAGCGAAGACGGCGACACCGTCGCGCTGCAGCAGAAGCTGGCTTCGACGCCCGGGATCGCACGCGTGTTAACGCCGGTTAACCAGACGGTCCTCGTCTTCCCGACGACGTCACCGCAGGACGCGGCGACCGCCGAACTGGTGACGCGTCTGCGGACCGTCGTCCTCCCGACACTGCCGGGCCACTACCTGGTCGGCGGCTCGGTGGCGGCCGCGACGGACTTCGCGGACGCCGTCGCCGACCGGCTGCCGCTGTTCGTCCTGGTCGTCGTCGGACTGTCCGCGCTGCTGCTGATGGTCGTGTTCCGGTCGATCCTCATCCCGCTCAAGGCGGCGTTGCTGAACCTGCTGAGCATCGGTGCCTCGCTCGGCGTCATGACGCTGGTGTTCGGCGACGGCTGGTTCGGCGCGCAGCCGGGCCCGATCGAAGCGTTCGTGCCGGTGATGATCTTCGCGATCGTGTTCGGGCTGTCGATGGACTACGAGGTGTTCCTCGTGTCGCGCATGCACGAGGAGTGGCGCCGCACCGGCGACGCGCGGCTCGCGGTGCGCGAAGGCCTCGCGTCGACCGGCGCGGTGATCACCGCGGCGGGCGCGATCATGGTGCTGGTGTTCGGCGCGTTCCTGCTGGACCCGTCGCGGATGCTGGCGCAGTTCGGTCTCGGCCTGGCCGTCGCGGTCCTGCTGGACGCGCTGGTGATCCGCTGCCTGGTCGTCCCGGCGGTGATGCGCCTGCTCGGCGCCCGGGCGTGGTGGCTGCCCCGGTGGCTGGACCGCCGGCTGCCGCACCTCGCGCTGGAACCCTAACTCCCCCAGGTCGTCGGCGTCTCGGACAAGCGGAAGTCCAGGCTCCCACCGCGCAGGAAGGACGCGTCGACCTTCCAGTCGCGCTGCGGCCTGCCGTCCCGGCGGACGTCCTGGACGTACTTCCCGCTGCCCGACGTCGTGATCCGGATCGGCGCGCCACCCGCCGGCCGGATCACGGCGCGCGGGAACAGCGGGCTCGACAGCAGCAACTCGCCCGAGCCCGGCGTGCGGGGGTAGATGCCCAGCGCGGCGAAGACGTACCAGGCGGACATCGTGCCGAGGTCGTCGTTGCCGGGCAGCCCGGACGGGCCGGTTCCGTATACGGAGTAGACGAGCTGCCGCACGGTCTCCTGCGTCTTCCACGGCCGACCGAGCTCGTTGTACAGCCAGGGCGCGTGGATGTCGGGCTCGTTCGTCGGGTCGTACTTGAGCGGGCCGCCGCCCTTGAGCTGCCAGTTGCCGCTCGCGTCGTGGAAGAATCCGTCGAGCCGGGTGACCGCGGTGGCCTTGCCGCCCATCGCGTCGGCGAGGCCGGAGACGTCCTGCGGGACCATCCAGGTGTAGGCCGCCGCGCTGCCCTGCGCGAAGCCGCGGTCGCTCGCCGGGTCGAACGGCGTCACCCAGCTGCCGTCGACGTTGCGTGCCTGCATGTAGCCGGTGTCCGGGTTGTAGACGTTGCTCCAGTACGCACCCCGCGCGCGCATCTCCGCGGCTTCGCGCGTGCGGCCCAGCAACTCGGCGAAATGTCCGATTGCCGAGTCGGCAACGGAGTCTTCCAGCGTCTCCGCGGCACCACCCCAGCAGTGGCAGACGTCGTTCGGCGCGTAGTGCGAGATGACGTACTGCGCGAGGTTGGGCCGCTGGCCGACGCACTGTCCGGGGCAGCCGCCGTCCTGCAGGCCCTCGGGCCGCGGGACCGTCGCCTGCTTGTAGAGCGAGTCGAACGCGCCGCGGTAGTCGAAGTTGCGGACGCCCATCGCGTAGAAGGTCGCGATCGTCGCCGCCGACGGGTCGCCGGTCATCACGTGCGTCGCGCCGTTGACGTGCACCCAGCGGTCCCACACGCCGTCGTTCTGCTTCGCGTAGTTGTACAGCGACTGCGCGAAGTTGCCCGCGACGCGCGGCTCCACCAGTGCCAGAAGCTGCACCTGCGCGCGGTACTGGTCCCAGCCGGAGAAGTTGGAGTACTGCGCGTCCTGCCCGCGTTCGACGCGGTGCGGTCGCTGGTCCATGCCGAGGTACTGGCCGTCGACGTCGCTGACGAGGTTGGGCTGCTGCAGGCTGTGGTAGAGCGCGGTGGTGAAGGTGATCCGCTGGCCGGCGGTACCGCCGCCGACGTTCACCCGGTCGAGTTCGGTGTTCCAGGCCTTCTTCGTCTTGGCGACAATGCTGTCCACAGTGGACTTCTTCGGCTGTTCGGCCTGGAGGTTGCGCTCCGCGCCTTCGAGCGAGACGTAGGAGATCGCGATCCGCATGGTGACCTTGCTGCCGGGCGCGAAGGTGACGTAGCCGCCGGAACCGCGTCCGGCGCGGTCCTTGCCGGTCGCGTAGCCCTCGCCGCCGGTCTGGTCGGTGCCGCCGGGCTGGAGCGTCGCGTCCTTCCACGTCCCGGTGCCGATGACCGGCTGGTCGAACTGCGCGGTGAAGTACAGGCGGTAGTAGGACTTGCGGTTGTTGACGCCGCCGTTCGCGCGGCGGCCGCAGAAGGCGCCGGTGAGCACGGACCCGGTCACGCGCCGGTTCGCCGCGTCGATGTGCGTCTCGGCGTCCTCGCTGCCGTTGAGGGAGTTCGACGTCCGGAAGAGCAGGCTGGCCGGCTTGCCCTGCGGGTACGACAGCGTGCCGATCGCGGTCCGTTCGGTCGCGGCGACGTCGGTCGTGACGCCGTTCTGCAGGCCGAGCCGGTAGCGGCCGGGCGTCGCGGCTTCGTCGGCGTGGCTGAAGTTGCTCGCGTAGACGGCGTCGGTGGTGTCGGCGGTCGGTGACGAGGTGACGTCGCCGGCGAAGGGCAGGATCGGCACGTCGCCGGCGGCGCCGGGGTTGCAGCCGGCGCCGTTAACGTGCGTTAACGCGAAGCCGCGCAGGCGCGTGGTGTCGTACTGGTAGCCGTTGGCGGCGCCGGTCGACGTCTGGTCGCCGCGGGTGCTGGTGGGGCTCCAGGCGAGCATGCCGAAGGGCGCGGTCGCGCCGGGGTAGGTGTTGCCGTCGCCGGCGGAACCGATCAGCGGATCGACGAAGTCGGCAGGACTCAGGTCGGCGGCTGCTGACATCGTTGTCAACGTCGAGGCGAGCAGGGTGGCGGCCAGAGCCACCGTGACAGGACGGCGCATGGGCGGAGGTTAACCCGCGTTCAGTGGCTTTTGGGCGAACGCGAACGGACAATCTGCCGGACACTTCGGGCGCCGGCGAACGCTCCGGAACCTACGTTCGCGGTCATGGAGATCAAGCCCCGCATCCTGTACTTCGGCACGCCGGTGGTGCTGCTGAGCACCGAGAACGACGACGGCAGCCCGAACCTGGCCCCGATGTCGTCGGCGTGGGCGCTCGGGTGGACGGTCGTGCTCGGCATCGCCGCCGACGGCCGGACCGCGCACAACCTCCGCGCCCGCCCGGGCGTCGTGATCAACCTGCCCGGCCCGGACCAGTGGGACGCGGTGGAGCGCCTGGCCCCGCTGACCGGCCGGGATCCGGTGCCGGCGAACAAGCCGGGGTTCCGCTACGAGCCGGCGAAGTTCGAGGCGGCGGGACTGACACCGGAACCGTCGCGGCTCGTGCGCCCGCCGCGCGTCGCGGAATGCCCGCTTCAGCTGGAGGCGCGGGCCGCGGCCGTGCAATCGGACACCGCTGGGGAGTTCCACATCGTCGAAGCGCAGGTCCTGACCGTGCACGCGGCTCCGGAGCTGGTGGTCCCGGACACCGAGCACGTCGACCCGGCGGTGTGGAGCCCGTTGATCTACAACTTCCGGCACTACTTCGGCCTGGGCCCCGAGCTCGGGCACAGCTTCCGCTCGGAGACCGCGGGTACGTTCGAGCCCCTCGACGGATTGGGGAACCGAGGATGATCGCACGCACTTGGCGCGGCTGGGCGCCCGCCGCGACGGCCGGCGACTACCAGCGGCACTACGAAACCGACGTCGCGGCGCACCTGCGTGACGTGCCCGGCTTCCAGGGCGCCCGATTGCTGCGCCGCCCGGACGGCGACGAGGTCGAGTTCACCTCGATCACGTTCTTCACCGACCTCGACGCCGTACGCGGCTTCGCCGGCGACAGCTACGAAGACGCCGTCCTGGAGGAGGACGCGAGGCGGGCGCTGAGCCGCTGGGACGACCACGTCAGCCACGCCGAGGTGGCGGTCGCGCTCTGAAAACCGTGAAGGCCACCTCGACGAACTCGAGGTGGCCTTCACGGAGCTACTGCCTATTCGTAGATCTCGCCCTTGGCGGCCTTCTCGACCAGCGAAGCAGGCGGCTCGAAGTGGTCGCCGTACCGGGCCGCGAGCTCACGCGCCCGGTCGACGAAGCCCTGCAGGCCACCCTCGTACTGGTTGATGTACTGGATGACACCGCCGGTCCACGCCGGGAAGCCGATGCCGAAGATCGAGCCGATGTTGGCGTCGGCCACCGACGTCAGCACGCCTTCGTCGAAGCACTTCACCGTCTCGAGCGCCTCGGCAAAGAGCATGCGCTCCTTGAGGTCCTCGAACGGCACCTCCGTCGAACCGGACTTGAAGGCGTCACGCAGGCCCGGCCACAGGCCTGCGCGCTTGCCTTCGGCGTCGTACTCGTAGAAGCCCGCGCCCGTGGAGCGGCCCTTGCGGTCGAACTCCTCGACCATCCGGTCGATCACGGCCTCCGAGGCGTGCGACTTCCACGTCCCGCCCGCGGCCTCGATCGCCTCGCGGGTCTCCTTGCGGATCTTGCGCGGCAGCGTCAGCGTCAGCTCGTCCATCAGCTGCAGCGGCGGCGCCGGGTAGCCGGCCTGCGAACCCGCCTGCTCGATCGACGCCGGCTCGACGCCCTCGCCCAGCGCGGCGACGGCCTCGTTGATGAACGTGCCGATCACGCGCGAGGTGAAGAAGCCGCGGCTGTCGTTGACGACGATCGGGGTCTTCTTGATCTGCAGCGTGTAGTCGAAGACCTTGGCCAGCGTCGCCGGCGACGTCTTCTCGCCGCAGATGATCTCGACCAGCGGCATCTTGTCCACCGGCGAGAAGAAGTGGATCCCGATGAAGTCCTCGGTCCGCTGCACGCCCTCGGCGAGGGTGGTGATCGGCAGCGTCGAGGTGTTGGAGCCCAGGACCGCGTCGGCGTTGACGATGCTCTCGATCTCGCCGAACACCTTGTGCTTCAGCTCGACGCTCTCGAACACGGCCTCGATGACGAAGTCGACACCCGCGAAGTCGGCCGGGTCGGCGGTCGGCTTGATCTTCGCCAGCAGCGCGTCCGACTTCTCCTGCGTGGTCTTGCCGCGCGAGAGGGCCTTCTGCTCCAGCTTCTCCGCGTAGCCCTTGCCCTTCTCGGCCGCCTCCTGCGAGACGTCCTTGAGGACGACGTCGATGCCGGCCTTCGCCGACACGTACGCGATCGCCGCGCCCATCATCCCGGCACCGAGCACGCCGACCTTCTTGGCCGTGTACTTCTCGAAACCGTCCGGGCGCGAGCCGCCCGAGTTGATGGTCTGCAGGTCGAAGAAGAACGCCTTCGTCATGTTCTTCGAGACCTGGCCGGTGGCGAGGTGGATGAAGTAGCGCGTTTCGATCAGCTGCGCGGTGTCGAAGTCGACCTGCGCGCCCTCGATCGCGGCGGCCAGGATCGCCCGCGGCGCCGGCATGTTCGCGCCCTTGATCTGCTTGCGCAGGTTCGCCGGGAACGCCGGGAGGTTGGCCGCGAAGCTCGGGTTCGACGGGGTGCCGCCGGGGATCTTGTAGCCCTTGACGTCCCACGGCTGGACGCCGCCCTCGGGGTTCGCCTTGATCCACGCCTTCGCGGCGGGGACGAGCTCCTCGACCGTGCCGACGAGCTCGTGCACGAGGCCGAGCTCGAGCGCCTTGGCCGGACGGTGCCGCTGGCCCTGCAGCAGGACGTTCAGCAGCGCGCTCTGGATGCCGAGCAATCGGACAGTGCGCACGACGCCACCGCCGCCGGGCAGCAGGCCCAGCGTCACCTCGGGCAGGCCGATCTGGCTGCCCTTGACGTCGGCGGCGATGCGGTGGTGCGTCGCCAGCGCGATCTCCAGGCCACCGCCGAGCGCGGCGCCGTTGATCGCCGCGACGACCGGCTTGCCGAGCTGCTCGATGCGGCGCATCTGCCCCTTCATCAGGGTGCTGCCCTCGGTCAGCTCGACCGCGTTCTCGGGCTTCGCCTGGATGAGGTCGTTCAGGTCGCCGCCGGCGAAGAACGTCTTCTTGGCGGACGTGATCACGACGCCGGTGATGGAGTCCTTCTCGGCCTCCAGGCGGTCGACCGTGACACCCAGCGACTCGCGGAAGGCAGCGTTCATCGTGTTCGCCGACTGGTTCGGGTCGTCCAGGGTCAGCGTGACGATGCCGTCGGAGTCCTGCTCCCAGCGGATGGTCTTGCTCTCAGCCATTTCGGTCCTCACACCCGCTCGATGATGGTCGCGACGCCCATGCCGCCGCCGATGCACAGGGTCACCAGGGCGCGGCGCGCCTGGCGGCGTTCCAGTTCGTCGACCACGGTGCCGACCAGCATCGCGCCGGTGGCGCCGAGCGGGTGGCCCATGGCGATCGCGCCGCCGTTGACGTTTACCTTGTCCTCGTCGAGGTGCAGGTCCTTGATCCACTTGAGCACGACGGACGCGAACGCCTCGTTGAGCTCCCACAGGTCGATGTCCTCGGGCTTGAGGCCCGCGGTCTTCAGGACCTTCTCGGTGGCCGGGGTGGGGCCGGTGAGCATGATCGTCGGCTCGGAGCCGATCGACGCGGTCGCCACGATCCGGGCGCGCGGGGTCAGCCCGAAGGTCTTGCCGACCTGCTCGGAGCCGACGAGCACCAGCGCGGCGCCGTCGACGATGCCGGAGGAGTTGCCGCCGGTGTGGACGTGGTTGATCTTCTCGACCGAGTGGTACTTCTGCAGCGCGACGGCGTCGAAGCCGCCCAGCTCGCCGATGCCGGCGAAGGCGGGCTTGAGCTTGCCGAGGCCCTCGATGGTGGAGCCGGGACGGCGGTGCTCGTCGTGGTCCAGCACGGTGACGCCGTTGATGTCCTTGACCGGCACGACGGACTTGGCGAAGTAGCCGCCGGACCAGGCCGCCTCGGCGCGGTCCTGCGAGCGGACGGCCCAGCGGTCGACGTCCTCGCGGGAGAAGCCCTCGATGGTCGCGATCAGGTCGGCGCCGGTGCCCTGCGGGACGATGTAGTTGTCGTACGCCGTGGCCGGGTCCATGAACAGCGCGCCGCCGTCGGAGCCCATCGGTACGCGCGACATCGACTCGACACCGCCGGCGATGATCAGGTTGTCCCAGCCGGAGCGGACCTTCTGCGCGGCGGTGTTGGTGGCTTCCAGGCCGGAGGCGCAGAAGCGGTTGAGCTGCACGCCCGCGACGGTCTCGGGCAGGCCGGCGTTCAGCGCGGCGGTGCGCGCGATGACGGCGCCCTGCTCGCCGACCGGCGAGACGACGCCGAGCACGATGTCGTCGATCGCCTTCGGGTCGAGGTTCGGGTGGCGGACCTTGAGCTCTTCGATCAGGCCGACCACCAGGTCGACCGGCTTGGTGCCGTGCAGGGCACCGCCCTTGTTCTTGCCGCGAGGCGTGCGGATCGCCTCGTAGATGTAGGCCTCGCTACTCACAGAACAACTCCTCGCGAGCGGGTGGGAACGTCGTCGTACCTAGCCGTACCACCGTCGATGATACCGGCCAGTAGGGCTAATGGCCATTAACATATCGCCGGATAACCCCATGGTGTCAATGGGTTGCAGGTGTGCCGTTAGCCGCTATCGTTCACTCACCATGACCGACTCTGTGCGTAGTGCGCGCCCGCGCGACCGCAAGGCCCAGCTGGCCGCGGTGGCGGCGGAGCTGTTCCGCGCCCGCGGCTTCCCCGGGGTCGGCATCAAGGACATCGCGGACGCGGCGGGCGTCACCGGCCCGGCGTTGTACCGGCACTTCGCGGACAAGCAGGCGATCCTGGCTTACGTCGTACTGAGCGGCTTCGAGGACCTCGAGGCGGCGACGACGGAGGCGCTGTCGGACTCGGTTCCCGCGTCTGACCAGCTCGAGCTTCTTTTGGGCCGGCTCGCCACGCAGGCGGTCGAACGCCGCGAGATCGCGGCGTTGTGGCGCTGGGAGGGACGCCACCTCCCGAAGGAGGACCAGCGCGAGATCGCCCGCCGTTCGACACTGGCGCTGGCGACCTGGTCGAAAGCGTTGCTGGTCCAGCGTCCGGACCTGCCGGCCGAGGACGCGGAGCTGCTGTGCTGGGCCGCCCTGTCGGTGTTCGGGAGCGTGTCCGTCCACCACACGTCGGTGGCGCGCCGCCGGTTCGCCGCACTGCTGGTCGAGCTGGCGCTGGATGTGCTGAACACCACACTCCCGGCACCGTCGTCCGAGCCGCCTTCTCCGACGCTGAGCTTGGGTACGCCGTCTCGCCGCGAGCAGGTCCTGGCGGAGGCGACGGCGTTGTTCGCCCAGCGAGGCTTCCACGACGTGAGCATGGAGGACATCGGAGCGGCGGCGGGCATAGCGGGCCCGAGCGTGTACCGCCACTTCCCGAGCAAGGCGGCCCTGATGGTCGCAATCGGACACCGCGCGGCGGACAGGCTGGCGCTGGCCGCGGAGCGCGCGCTGCAGGCGCCGGACGAAGTGTCCGCACTGCGTCGCTTGGCAGCGTCGTACGTGCACACGATCCTGCACACACCGGAGCTGCTGGTGTCGTTCTCGGCGGACCGCGTGACGATGCCGGACCGCGACAAGGCGGACCTGCTGCGGGTGCAGCGGGACTACGTGGCCCAGTGGGTGACGCTGCTGTCAGCAGTGCGTCCGGAGTTGCCGCCACGGGAAGTCAAGATCACGGTGCACGCGGCGTTGACGATCGCTAACGACTTGGCCCGAACCCGCCGTCTGGCCGCGCGGCCGCACTTCGAAGCGGAGCTGACGACGTTGCTGCACACGGTGCTCGGCCTCGCCTGAACCCGGGTCAGCGGTCCTCCGGCCACCGCGCGATCAGCTCGGTCAGCCGCGCTACCTCCGGAGAATGCGGATCGATCGTCAGCACCACGTCGAGCAGGCACTGAAGGCCGCCTTCGAAGCGCAGGCACGTCTTCGCCAACGCGATCACGTGCAGCCGGTCCTGCGGGTGGTAGGAGACCTGCGACGCGATTTCCCTGCGGGGGAACATTTCCAGCAGCAGCCGTCGGCTGTCGCTGTTGCGCACCCACGGCACGTCCATCAGCGCTTCGACCAGCGCGGTGAAGCCGGGCGCCGCTTCGGGGGGCGCCACGCGACGGGCTTCCGAACCACCCATGAGGCGCAGCCACGCGATCGTGCTGGTTTCCTTGACCGACACCGGGATCCGCGCGTACTCGCCGGGTGCGGCGGCCGGGTCTTGGGCCACGACGTCGTCGTAGAACATGGCGGACGCCAGCAGCGCCAGGTCCGCGCCGGTGGCCTTCTGCGCGGCTTTCGCCGCCGGGGCGTCGAGAATCCGGAACGTGGCGCTGATGGCCTTGCCGACCGCCCCCTGGCCACCCCATTGCACTTCGCCGGCGTTCAAGGCCACCCGCAGCTGGATCTGCGCCGCTTCGGAATGCACCGCGTTGTAGCGGCGCAGTTCGGCGTGCAGGCGCTCGGGCAGCTGCGCGACGAGGTCCGCCTTCGCGATTTCCGGCGGCAGCAGGATCATCGCGCCGTCGCCGGTGTTCTCCACGAAGCAGACGTCCCACGGGACACCCGTCTCGGCGAAGCTGCCTTTGAGAACCGACCAAAGTCCCTCGTGAACCTCGCGCAGGTGGGCCAGAGTCCGGTTCGGGTTGTTGTAACCGGCGATGTCGACGGCCATGATCGTCCTGTGGTGCGCAGCCGAAAGCGAATCCACGCCACACCTCCCCGTCCCGTCGCTCATTGTCCCAGACCCATGCACCCCCGGCCATGTTCGCGCAGGGCGTTACCGGGAAACCGGTCCTCCTTGTCCTTGTTTCGTCCATAATTCGGCGTGCCCACGAGACGACTGCACCTGGTGAGCGCGGATGAGGACCACCGCGTCTCGACCATCGAGCTCTTCTTCGACCTGGTCTTCGTCTACGCCATCACCCAGACCACCCAGCTGATGGCCGACCACCTGAGCCCGATGGGCGTCGGGCAGGGGCTCGTCATGCTCGCCGTCCTGTGGTGGTGCTGGTGCTCCTACGCCTGGCTCGGGACCACCATCCACGTCGACCACGGCATCGCCCGGCTCGCCATGTTCGGGGCGATGACCGTGATGTTCCTCGTGTCGCTGACCATTCCCGAGGCGTTCGTCGACCGGCCCGGTGGGCTGTTCGCGCCCGTTCTCTTCGTTGCCTGCTACGCGCTCGTGCGGCTGTTGCATCTCGTCGCCTACTTGGGCGCGGCGAAACACGATCCGGGGTTGCGGCACGTCCTGCTGCGGATGTTCGTCGGGCTGCTGCCGTCCGTCGTGCTGCTCGCCGTCAGCACCGCGCTGAGCGGGCCGTGGCAGCTGGGGCTGTGGGTCGTCGCGCTGCTGGCCGACTACCTCAACGTCTACCTCGCCGGGCCCGACGGCTGGCGGCTGAACTCGCCCGCGCACTTCGCCGAGCGGTTCGGGCTCATCGTGATCATCGCGCTCGGCGAGTCGATCGTCGCGATCGGCATCGGGATCGGGCCGCTGCCGATGTCGTGGCTGGTCACCGGGGCCGCCGTCTGCGGGCTCGCGCTGGCGGCCGGGATGTGGTGGACCTACTTCGACGTCGTCGCGCGCGTCTCCGAGCACCGGCTGACCCAGGCCACCGGCACCGAACGCGCGAAGCTCGCCACCGACTCCTACACCTTCCTGCACCTGCCGCTGATCGCCGCCATCGTGCTCGTCGCGCTCGGCCTGAAGAAGGCGTTTGCATACATTGCCGACACTGAACACCACACACCTGGTGAAGCGCTCCACGGCGTCCCGATCTGGGCGCTGACCGGCGGGCTCGCGGTGTACCTCATCGCGCTGAGCGCCCTGCGCAAGCGCAACCTCGGCAGCTGGAACGTCCAGCGGCTGGTCGTCGGCGCGCTGCTGGTCGCGGCGACGCCGTTGCTCGAGCACGTGCCCGCCGCCGCGCTACTGCTGGTCGTCGCCGCGGTCGTGCTCGGGCTCATCACTTTCGAACGACTCCGGTTCGCCGAGTGGCGCAAGAAGGTGCACAACGCGCACCCGTAAGTGAGCCCACACTGGCGCGATCCCGGTCCACCCGTTAACCTACTCGCGAGTAGGTAACGGATGGAGGGCCACATGGCTGCGCCAAGGAAACGGGACGCGATGGGCTGGGGCCTTTCCGCGCTGACCCGGCTGGCCGGGAGCAAGGTCGTCGATCGGGCGGGGCTGCGCAAGCCCATCGAAGGCCTGGTCACCGCGGGCACGCGCAACGGCTTCCGCGTCGCCGGCGCGGCGACCCGGTCGTTCAAGTCGGTGCGGAAGCTGGGCAAGCCCGCCCGGCTCGCGCCGTCCGCCGACACCGGGCTGTTCGACCTCACCCCGAGCGAGGACCAGCAGCTCATCGTCGAGACGGTCACCGAGTTCGCCGCCGAGCAGCTGCGCCCGGCCGCCGCGGACGCCGACGCCAAGCTCGAGGCGCCCGAAGGACTGCTGACCAGGGCCGCCGAGCTGGGCATCAGCCTGGTCGGCATCCCCGAGGAGCTCGGCGGCGTCGGCACCGAACGCTCGGTCGTCACCAACGCGCTCGTCGCGGAAGCGCTCGCGCACGGAGACCTCGGCCTGGCCGTGGCCGTGCTCGCGCCGTCCGCGGTCAGCACCGCGCTGGTCAGCTGGGGCGACGAGCAGCAGCAGGCCGACTACCTGCCCGCGTTCGTCGGCGAGAACGTGCCCGCCGCCGCGCTGGCGCTGCAGGAGCAGAAAGCGCTCTACGACCCGTTCAAGCCCGCGACGAAGGCGCGTCGCACGCCGAAGGGCTACCAGCTCGACGGTGTGAAGTCCCTGGTCCCGCGCGCGGCGCAGGCGGAGCTGTTCATCGTGTCGGCCGACCTCGAAGGCCGCGGCCCGGCGCTGTTCCTCGTCGAGTCGTCGACCGCGGGCGTGACCATCGAGGCCGAGCCGGCGATGGGCCTGCGCGGCGCCGCGACCGGCAAGCTGCACCTCGAGCAGGTGAACCTGCCCGCGGGCGCGCTGCTCGGCGGCGGCAAGCTCGACGTCTTCACCGACCTCGTCCGGCTTTCGCGGCTGGGCTGGGCGGCGCTGGCCGCCGGCACCGCGAAGGCCGTCCTCGACTACGTCGTCCCCTACGTCAACGAGCGGGTGGCGTTCGGCGAGCCGATCAGCCACCGGCAGGCGGTGGCGTTCTCCGTCGCGGACATCGCGATCGAGCTGGAGGGCCTGCGCCTGGTGACGCTGCGCGCGGCGGCGCGGGCCGAACAGGGCAAGTCCTACGCGCGGGAGGTCGCGCTGGCCCGGAAACTGGCCACGGACAAGGGCATGCAGATCGGCAGCGCGGGCGTGCAGCTGCTCGGCGGGCACGGCTTCGTCAAGGAGCACCCGGTCGAGCGCTGGTACCGCGACCTGCGCGCCATCGGCGTCATGGAAGGCGCCGTCCTTCTTTAGAAAGGGCTTTGACTCATGATCAACCTGGAAGCTCCCAAGAAGGCCGGCGCCCTGATCAACCAGGCGTACCAGGCCGCGGCCGAGGTGTTCCGGCCGATCTCGCGCAAGTACGACCGCGCGGAGCACACCTACCCCAGCGAGCTGGACATGTTCGCGGCGCTGCTGGACGGGCTCAACTCCTCCGGTGAGGGCGGCGCGGGTGCGGCGGGGGTGCGTCGCTCCGGTTCCGATGACGCCGCCAAGGGAAATCGCAACGGGGCCAACCTGAACGTGGTCCTCGGCACGATCGAGATGTGCTGGGGCGACGTCGGCCTGCTGCTGTCGATGCCCCGCCAGGGCCTCGGCAACGCGGCGATCGGCTCGGTGGCGACGGACGAGCAGCTCGAGCGCTTCTCCGGCATGTGGGCGGCGATGGCGATCACCGAGCCGTCCTTCGGCTCGGATTCCGCGGCGGTCAGCACAACGGCTCGTCTCGATGGCGACCACTACGTGTTGAACGGCGAGAAGATCTTCGTGACGTCGGGCGAGCGCGCGGACGCGGTGGTCGTGTGGGCGACACTGGACAAGTCCAAGGGCCGCGCGGCGATCAAGTCGTTCGTGGTGGAGAAGGGCACACCGGGCTTCGAGGTGGTGCGCGTCGAGCACAAGCTCGGCATCCGCGCTTCGGACACGGCGGTGCTGCGCTTCGAAAACTGCCGAGTCCCTCGCGAGAACCTGTTGGGCACGCCGGAAATCGACACGGCCAAGGGTTTCGCCGGCGTCATGCAGACGTTCGACAACACGCGTCCCCTGGTGGCGGCAATGGCGATCGGCGTCGCCCGGGCCGCGTTGGACGAGACCCGCGAGATCCTCACTTCCGCCGGAGTCACGATCGACTACGACCGGCCGGCGAACTCCCAGCACGCGGCCGCGGCGGAGTTCTTGCGCCTGGAGGCGGACTACGAGTCGGCGTACTTGCTGACGCTGGAATCCGCGTGGATGGCGGACAACCGCAAGCCGAACTCGCTGCAGGCATCGATGGCAAAGGCCAAGGCGGGGCGATCGGTGGTGGAGATCGCGCTGAAGTGCGTCGAACTCACCGGGGCTTACGGGGAAGAGTCTTTGCTCGAAAAGTGGGCTCGGGACGCCAAAATCCTCGACATTTTCGAGGGTACGCAGCAGATTCAGCAGTTGATCGTCGCTCGCCGGATCCTCGGGAAGACCTCCGCCGAGCTGAAGTGAGTCACCCGCGATCGGCCTCCGGTACCCTCGGGTTCAGGGAGGCCGATCGTGACCGACTTCATCGTGCACCAGCCCGAAGACTCCGCCCCGATCAAGACACCCGACGAGTGGGACGCCGAAGGCTGGGACGCCGACCGGCAAAGTCCGAAAGACCTCGACGAAGCCCGCTCCGCTCTCGACGCTCGCATCGCCGATCCGCACGCTCCCGATACCGAAGCCGAGTCCGGGGCCTACGACGGGCTGGAGGGCTGACCGGTGTACGTTCCCTGGCTCGTCGATGCCGCTCGCAGCACCGGTTATCCCGTCGTCGAAGTTCCTGGATGGCAGACCCGCGGCCACGGCGGCATGCGCGTTGTCGAAGGCGTTGTCGGGCACCACACCGCCACCTCGGACTCCGCTCCCGGGGACTACCCCTCGCTCGACATCGTCACCAACGGCCGGGCCGATCTCGCCGGGCCGTTGTGCAACCTCGGGCTCGGGCGCAGCGGCACCGTATACGTTGTCGCCGCTGGATGCGCTTACCACGCCGGGGCCTCGCGGTGGCTCGGGTTCCTCGACGTCAACGACGAATTCCTCGGTATCGAAGCCGAATCCGCGGGCGCCGGTGGCTGGACGGACGCCCAGCGGGACGCCTACCCCAAGCTCGTCGCCGCGCTGCTGCGGTACATGTCGCGCGGCCTCGAACGCTACGCCGGGCACAAGGACGTGTGCCTGCCCGTCGGCCGGAAGATCGACCCCGTCGGCATCGACACCGCGTGGATGCGCGAACGCGCCGCCAACCCCACCGTCACCAGACCCGACGCGGGCGTCGAAATCCTCGAACGGATCACCGTTACCCCGCCGGACGGTGGCGAGCACACCGTGCGCGTCTTCCTGGCCGGCAGCCCCGGCTCGGCGATCGTCGTGCGGCCCCGGCTGGGCGGGGACGGCTCCTCGAAGCCGATGTGGGTGGGCGGCATCCTCGCGTGGGGTTCCGACCACACCGGCATCGGCCACAATCCCGCGCAGCTCCCCGGCTACGACCCGCGGTTGACGTCGCACCGGCGGTACGACGTGCCCGGCGCGGTGTGGGCCGACGTCCGCTACAGCGCGGCCGAGCCGTTCGAAATCGACCTAGTCGGCTGAGGCTGAGATCCGGTCGTCCAGGAACTCGTCCAGGTAGCGCCACGTCGTGCCGCGCGCCTTGCGGCCCGTCAGGACACCCAGGTGGCCGCCAGGTGCCGTCTTGAAGCGGACCTCCGGGGCCTTGTCCAGCAGTTCCACCACCCGCTCCACCGACGGCCGCGGCGCGATCGTGTCGTTCTCGCCCGCCACCACCAGCGTCGGGACGCGCACCGACGACAGCGAAATGATCCGCCCGTTCAGGTCGACCTTGCCCTCCGCCAGGTCGTTCGTGCGGAACAACCGGTGGTACAGCTGGCCGAACGTCCGCCCGGGGTAGGCGTACATGTTGCTCATGAAGTGGTCGACCGCCTCGATCTGCGCGAGGTAGTCGCGGTCGTCGAGGTGCGACAGGATCGCGATCGGCTTCGTGATCTCCTTGCTGATGCCCGTCGCGCGGAACACGCGGCTGACCAAATAGGACGGTGCGCCGCCGAACGCGCGGTAGATCGGCGTCAGCAGGTGGCCGTTCGTCAGGTCGACCAGCGGGCGGAACGGCGCCACGATCGGGATCGCCGTGAAGTCCACCGGGGAACCGATCGCGGTGATCGACGCGATCGGGAGGTCCGGCTGGTCGGCGTTCACCAGAAGCGAGAAGATCCCGCCCAGCGACCACGACACCAGGTGGACGTCCTGGCCGCCCGAATCCTGGCTCACCTTGCGGATCGCCCGCGGCAGGACCTCGTCGATCCAGTGCTCGATGCCCAGGCGGCGGTCGGAGAACGCCACCATGCCGTAGTCGACGAGGTAGGCGTTGCGGCCGCCCTCGACCAGGTGCTCGATGAGGCTGCAGCCGCGGCGCAGGTCGAAGCAGATCGCCGGCGCGGCCAGCGGCGGAACCAGCAGGATCGGCGGACCCGACACCGGGCGGCTGCTGTGCGTCATCCGGTACACCGAGCGGTTGGGGCCCTGGTCGATCAGCACCCGCGGCATCGGGCGCAGGTCGGCGACCCCGCCGTGCAGCACCTTGCCGACCACGTTCGACGCCGCCGCGGCCAATCGTGCGGGCGGTGAAACCATTTCGAAAGCCTCCTGCGACGTCCCCGGGCACTTCCGGTCAATCTTGCCCGGTCAGGCCCATGGACTCAACACCGCCCACGTCCAAATCGGACAGTCGCTAGGCCGTCCGAGTTACTCCTGGGACGCTCCGGGCGCGCTTTCGGCGGCGCGCGCTTCGTACTCCGCGCGGGCCGGAGAATGGGCCGCTGAAGCCAAAAGCCGGTCGGCCTTCAACGCACGGGCCAGCGCCTCGCCGGCCCGGCGCGGCAGCAGCCGGGTGAGCTTGCCCATAGTGCCCACCGAGCGGGGCACGAAGACCTCGAAACGAGGCTTGCGCAGCGTGGATACGATGGCGTCGGCCACATCTTCCGGCCGCGAAGACTTGAACAGCTTCGCTTCGCCGAGGCCGCTCGCCAGCTCCGTCCGGACGATCGCGGGCATCACGCACGAGACGTGCACGCCGCTGCCGTGCAGCTCCAGGTGCACCGCCTCGGACAGCCCGACAACCGCGTGCTTGGTCGCGCAGTACGTCGCCGCACCCGGAAATCCCGCCTTGCCCGCGAAGGAAGCGACGTTGACGATGTGCCCGGACCGCCGCGGCCGCATCCGCTTCATCGCCTCGCGCGTCCCGTGGATGACGGCGTGCAGGTTGATCTCCAGCTGACGCCGGGTCGTGGCGTCGCTTTCCTCTTCGAGGAGCGCGAGCGGCATGATCCCGGCGTTGTTGATCAGCACGTCGATGCGGCCGTGGCGGCGCTCGACCTCGTCGAGGAACCCGGTGAAGCCGGCGATGTCGGTGACGTCCAGCGGGAGGGCCTCGGCGTCCAGCTCGCCCGCGGTTTTCTCGGCCCGGACCTGGTCGAGGTCGCCGATCACCACCTTCGCGCCCAGCCGGGACAGCGCCGACGCGGTCGCCGCGCCGATCCCCTGCCCGCCGCCGGTGATGACGACGACCTTGCCCGCGAGCTCCTCGGCCATGGCGACTCCTTCGTCTGTTGGCAACGCGTCAACAGTGTCACCCCTGACCCGCGATCGCGCTACCCCACGCGTTGCTCGAGGACCTGCCCGACCCACTCGTCGACATGGAACTGCACAGTCGGCTTGAAGCCCTGGCTCTCGTAATAGCGTTGCAGGGCGCCGTCGCCGCCGGCCCAGCAGTCGACGCGCACGAGGTCGATGCCGCGCCGCCGCGCCTCGTCGAGCGCGTACTCGATGAGCCGCCCGCCGACGTGCCGCCCGGTGAACCGCCGCGACGTGATCAGCAGCCTGACGTACAGTTCACGCTCGTCAACCGGCGGCACGTGCGGGTCGTGCTCCTCGGAAACGATGAGCGCGCCGGCCGGCTCGCCGTCGACCACCGCGATGCGCAGGCCCGGGTCCGCGGCCATGCCCGTGACGCGTTCGACGCGCTTCGGGACGCGGCTCCACGGCTCGGTCCCCCACTGCTTCGAGCTGCCCCGCGCGACGAGCCATTCGACGGCTTCGTCGAAGAAGCGCAGCAGCGTTTCGGCGTCCCCGGAGTCACCCGATCGGATGACGGTGTTGTCCATGCCCTTGTTTACCGCACCACGCGTACGCGCGGGCCGACTTCGGCGATCCACACCGCGTTAAGCCGTCGGCTCGGTTCGCGTCATCCGAGCTTCAAGGAGCGCTGATTGACTTTCGCCGTTCCCCACCCCTCTCGCGACGAGGACGAATTGACTCAGTCAGTGCCCCCGGGCGATCCGTTGGCCGCGTTCACCGTCGAACTCGAAGAAATCCGGGCGAAAGCCGCGACAGCACAGGAAACGCTCCGGTCCGCCACCGCCAGCGTGCAGTCGCCGGACGGGGCGGTCTCGGTGACCGTCGGCCCCAGCGGCGTGCTGCAGGACCTCCGGTTCGGCCCCCGCGCGTACGAACGGCCCCCGCAGGCCTTGTCCGGCCTGGTGCTGCAGCTGATCGGCAAGGCGCAGCAGAAGGTTTCGGCCCAGGTCGCCAGTGCGTTCGAGGGCATGGTCGGCGACAGTTCGGCCGCCCGCGAACTGCTGGACGAGTTCCTGCCCGCTCCCGAGCCGGACGCGGGACCGCCGGACAAGAGCGACGTGTTCATGCCGGAGCAGGAAGCCGACGACCGTCCCCCGCGCCCGCCGCACCGCCCGCCGCCACCGCAACCGCCGCAGCCGCGTCGTCGCCCCCGGCCCGCGCCGGACGAGGACGACGGCGACAGCAATCCCTGGTAGCAGGAGGAGAAACCAGTGGTTTCCGGAGAAGGCTTCTCGGTCGACCCGGCCGAGCTGCAGAAGTTCAGCCAGTTCCTGTCGGGCACCACGCAACCGGCGGTGCAGGACGCCGCGAACCGGATGCAGGCCGCGAACGGGTTCGACAACGCCGCGTTCGGCATCCTGCTCGCCCAGGTCCTCGCCGTGCCTTCGCGGGTCACGATGGCCGTGATCACCGGGGAGATCAACAACCTCGTCGGCGACATCGGCAAGTCCGCTGCCGATGTGAAGAAGGCCGCCGAGACGTACGCGACCCACGACTCGAACACGGCTCAGGGTTTGAGCACCTTCGAAACGGAGCTGGGCAAGTGACCGTCCCCATCACGTCCGCGAACTCCACGACGGGCGCCGGCGTCTTCGACAGCTGGAAGCAGGTCGGCGACTCGATCGGCAAGGTCCAGACCGAGCACGGCGGCGACCTCGCGGCCGTCAGTGTCGAACTCGGCATCAACGTCATCAGCGCCGTGCTCGACACCGTCGCGTTCGCCATGGACCCGCTGGCCAAGCTGATCGCGGCCGGGCTGGGCTGGCTGATCGAGCACGTCTCGTTCCTGAAGTGGCCGCTCGACCAGGTCGCCGGCAACCCGTCGGAAGTCACGAAGGTCGCCAACGAGCTGCACAAGATCGGCGAGTCGCTGCGCAACACCGGCACCGAGCTGGACGAGACGCTCAAGTCGACGATCACCCAGTGGTCGGGCAAGGGCTACGACAGCTTCCTCAAGTCGATCAACGACCGGAAGGGCTGGATCGACGCCAACGCCAAGGCGGCCGACGTCGCCGGCTACATGGTCGAGACCACCGGGGCGCTGATCGGCGCGGTCCGCTCGCTGCTGCGCGACATCATCACGACGATCCTCGGCGACATCATCTCCACGATGCTGATCGCGCTCGCGCTCGCCATCCCCACCTTCGGGGCGTCGATCGCCGTCGGCGTGACCAAGTGCGTCGCGACCGTCTCGGTGCAGGTCGCGGCGATGATGGCGAAGCTCGCCAAAGTCGTCGCCTACGCCGGCCGGACGCTGGCTCGCCTCACCGGCCTGTCGAAGCTGGTCAAGGGCAAGCCGGGCTCCTCCTCGAGCGCGGGGCACGAAATGACGCCGATGCCGCCGCCGGGCACCGCGATCACCCACAACGGCCCGCCGACCACCGGCGGCGCCACGCCCAGCACCCGGCCGCCGGGCGATGGCACCACCCCGAACTTCTCGCGGCCGCTGCCCCCGCCGGGCACGGCGGTCACGCACGACGGTCCCGGTGGTGGCGCCACTCCGAGCACACGGCCTCCCGGCGACGGCACCACGCCGAACTTCTCGCGGCCGCTGCCGAAGCCCGCGGACCCGCCGCCCGCGCCCAAGCCGCCGTCCCCGCAGTCGCACCTGAGCGAACACGACTTCCCGATGATCAAAAAGCACGAGGACTGGCTGAAGACCAAGTTCGGTGACAGCTACCGGAAGATGAAGTTCGTCGACGACTGGCTGAAGGCCAAGGCCCCGGACTACTACCCGATGCTGAAGGCGCTTTCCGACGCCAAGAGCTCGAAGAACTTCGTGGGCTGGGCGGGCAAGGACATCGTGCAGGTCGACCGCGGCCTGACCGACATCCAAATGCAGGCGGAGGCCGCCTGGGCCGAAGAGGACAAGAAGCAGCAGGAACAGCAACAGGCGCACTAGACACCATGAGGGGCACCTTCACGGACTTAGAAGAAGGTGCCCCTCATGGCACGTCAGGCGACCCCGAGGTGACGCGAGATCAGCATCTTCTGGACCTCGCTCGTGCCCTCGCCGATCTCCAGGATCTTCGCGTCGCGGTAGAAGCGGCTCACCGGGAACTCGTTCATGAACCCGTACCCGCCGAAGATCTGCGTCGCGTCGCGGGCGTTGTCCATCGCCGCGTTGGACGCCACCAGCTTCGCGATCGACGCCTCCTTCTTGAACGGCTCGCCGCGCAGCATCTTCGACGCCGCCTGGTAGTACGCCAGGCGCGCGGTGTGCGCGCGGACCTCCATGTCCGCGATCTTGAACTGGATCGCCTGGTACTCACCGATCCGCTTGCCGAACGCGACGCGGTCCTTCACGTACTTCAGGCTTTCGTCCACGCAGCCCTGCGCCAGACCCACGGACAGCGCGGCGATCGCGACGCGGCCTTCGTCCAGGATGGACAGGAACTGGGCGTATCCGCGGCCCCGGACGCCGACCAGGTTGTCCGCCGGGACACGAACGTCCGAAAAGGACAGCTCGTGCGTGTCCGAGCAGTTCCAGCCGACCTTCGAGTACTTCGGCGCCACCTCGAAACCCGGCGTGCCCGACGGGACGATGATCGCCGATATCTCCTTGCGGCCGTTCTCCATCACGTCCGTCACCGCCGTGACCGTGACCAGGCGCGTGATGTCCGTGCCCGAGTTCGTGATGAACGCCTTGCTGCCGTTGATGACCCACTCGTCACCGTCCAAAGTGGCGCGCGTGCGGGTCGCGCCCGCGTCCGAGCCACCGCCCGGCTCGGTCAGGCCGAAGCCGCCCAGCGCCGTGCCCTCGCACAGCGACGGCAGCCACTTCTCCTTCTGCTCCTGGGAACCGAAGCGGAAGATCGGCATCGCGCCGAGCGAAACGCCGGCCTCCAGGGTGATCGCGACCGACGAGTCGACCCGCGCGAGCTCCTCCAGCGCCAGGCACAGCGCGAAGTAGTCGCCGCCCATGCCGCCGAACTCCTCGGGGAAGGGCAGGCCGAACAGGCCCATCTCCCCCATCTTCGCGACGATGGCGTACGGGAACTCCTCCTTCTCGTACAGCTCGCCGATCACGGGCGCGACCTCGGCGTGCGCGAAGTCCTCGACGGTCTTGCGGAGGGACTCGTACTCCTCGTCCAGGCGGAAGTCGATCACTGCTGCTCCTCTTGGGGGCTCACTATGGCAAGGGTTTCGTCCAGCACGACCTGTTGGCCGGCCCGGACGGGGAGTTCGCTGACGACGCCGTCGATCGGCGCGGTGACCGTGTGCTCCATCTTCATCGCTTCGACGACCAGCAGCGGCGTCCCGGCCTTCACGACGTCACCGGCGGCGACCTTCACGACGAGCACCGTGCCCGGCATCGGGCTGGTGACCGGCCCGGCCCCGGCGGCCTCGCCGCGGGACGAGAGCACGAACTCCTGCTCCCCGAAGGGAAAGCTCAGGCCGTCGCGTGCGAGCCAGACCGTCCGATCCGGACCGCAGGCGTGGCGGTACCGGTCGAACCCGCCGGCGTGCCGGATCTCCAGGACGTCACCCTCACGCCGGGCCGAGACCTCGACCGGCGCGGCGTCGTCGACCTGGACGACAGCGGCGGACGGCGTGCCCTGCACGCGAACCACGGCGCGCGCGGCACCGGACTTCAGCCGGAACACCACGCCGCCGGAGCCGCCCATCCGCCAGCCGTCCGGCACGTCCCACGGGTCCACGACGGACCCCGACGGCTGCAGCTCCAGGAACCGGTCCAGCGCGGCCGCGACGAAGAACTCCGCGGGCACGTCCGACGAGACCAGTTCGGACAGCCGCCGGTCGACCAGCTCGGTGTCGAGCCGGCCGGCGCGGACGTCGTCGTCGGCCAGCAGCCCGCGCAGGAACGCCGTGTTGGTGCCGACGCCCAGCAGCGCCGTGTCGGCCAGCGCGCGGTCGAGCCGGTGCAGCGCGGCCGCGCGGTCCGGGCCCCAGGCGATGACTTTGGCCAGCATCGGGTCGTAGTTCGAGCCGATCACCGCGCCGCGCGTCATCCACGAGTCGACGCGGACGCCGTCGCCGACCGGCTCGTGCACCGCCAGCACCGTCCCGCCGGTCGGGATGAACCCGCGCGCCGGGTCCTCGGCGTAGACGCGGGCCTCAACGGCGTGTCCGTTGAGGACGACGTCTTCCTGTTTGACGGAGAGGTGTTCCCCGGCCGCGACCCGGACCTGCCACTCGACCAGGTCGAGGCCGGTGACCAGCTCGGTGACCGGGTGCTCGACCTGCAGCCGGGTGTTCATCTCCATGAAGAAGAACTCGTCGGGGTTCTTCGCCGACATGATGAACTCGACCGTGCCCGCGCCGACGTACCCGACCGAGCGCGCGGCTTCGGCCGCCGCCGAGCCCATCTTCTCGCGGGTGGCGTCGTCCAGCAGCACCGACGGCGCTTCCTCGATGATCTTCTGGTGCCGCCGCTGCAGGCTGCACTCGCGCTCGCCGAGGTGGATGACGTTGCCGTGCTGGTCGGCCAGCACCTGGATCTCGATGTGCCGCGGCGTGGTGACGAACCGCTCCATCAGCAGCGTGTCGTCCCCGAACGAACCCTTGGCCTCGCGTCGCGCGGACTCGATCGCGGCGTCCAGCTCTTCGGGCGCGTGCACCAGCCGCATGCCCTTGCCGCCACCGCCGGCGGACGGCTTGAGCAGCAGCGGGTACCCCACTCGAGCGGCGGCTTCCGCGAAGCCACCTTCGGGAATGTCCACATCGGACGCACCAGGCACGACCGGGACGCCGGCCTTCGACACCGTCGCCTTCGCGCGGATCTTGTCGCCCATCGCGTCGATCGCCGCGACCGGCGGGCCGATGAACACCAGCCCGGCGGCCTCGCAGGCGCGCGCGAACTCGGCGTTCTCGGCCAGGAAGCCGTAACCCGGGTGCACGGCCTGCGCGCCCGACGAGACGGCGGCGTCCACGATGGCCGGGATCGAAAGGTAGCTGCGCACGGCTTCGGCCGGGCCGATGCGCATCGCCGCGTCCGCTTCCCGGACGTGGCGGGCGTCGGCGTCCGCGTCGCTGTACACCGCGACCGCGCGGATGCCGAGCGCCCGCAGCGTGCGGATGACCCGGACGGCGATCTCGCCGCGGTTCGCGACCAGCACTGAGTCGAACATCATCACATCCGGAAGACGCCGTAGTTGACATCGGAAAGGGGTGCGTTGGCCGCGGTCGAGAGCGCGAGCCCGAGCACCGTGCGGGTGTCCGCCGGGTCGATCACGCCGTCGTCCCACAGCCGCGCCGTCGAGTAGTACGGGCTGCCCTGCGCCTCGTACTGCTCGCGGATCGGGTCCTTGAACGCCTCTTCGTCCTCGGCCGACCATTCGCCGCCGCGGGCCTCGATGGAGTCGCGGCGGACGGTCGACAGCACCGACGCCGCCTGCTCACCGCCCATCACCGAGATCCGCGCGTTCGGCCACATCCACAGGAACCGCGGCGAGTACGCCCGGCCGCACATCGAGTAGTTGCCGGCACCGAACGAGCCGCCGATAACGACCGTTAACTTCGGCACCCGCGCACAGGCCACCGCGGTGACCATCTTCGCGCCGTGCTTGGCGATGCCGCCGGCCTCGTACGCGCGCCCGACCATGAAGCCCGTGATGTTCTGCAGGAACAGCAGCGGGATCGAACGCTTGTCGCACAGCTCGATGAAGTGCGCGCCCTTCATCGCGGACTCGGCGAACAGCACGCCGTTGTTCGCGACGATCCCCACCGGGTGGCCGTGGATCCGGGCGAAGCCGGTGACCAGGGTGGCCCCGTACTCCTTCTTGAACTCGCCGAACCGGCTGCCGTCGACGATCCGCGCGATCACTTCGCGCACGTCGTAAGGCACGCGCGGGTCGGTCGGCACCACGCCGTACAACTCGGCCGGGTCGACCGCCGGCTCCTCGGTCGGCAGGACGTCCCAGGGGCGCGGGGCGCGCGGGCCGAGCGTCGAGACGATCTGGCGGACGATCCGCAGCGCGTGCGCGTCGTCGTCGGCCAGGTGGTCGGTGACGCCGGACTGGCGCGAGTGGACGTCGCCGCCGCCGAGCTCTTCGGCCGTGACGACCTCGCCGGTCGCGGCCTTCACCAGCGGCGGGCCGCCGAGGAAGATCGTGCCCTGGTTCCGGACGATCACGGCTTCGTCGCTCATCGCCGGGACGTACGCGCCGCCGGCGGTGCAGGACCCGAGCACCGCGGCGATCTGCGGGATGCCGCGCGCGGACATCGTCGCCTGGTTGTAGAAGATCCGGCCGAAGTGCTCACGATCCGGGAAGACCTCGTCCTGCCTGGGCAGGAACGCGCCGCCGGAGTCCACCAGGTAGACGCACGGCAGGTTGTTGTGCAGCGCGACCTCCTGGGCGCGCAGGTGCTTCTTCACCGTCATCGGGTAGTACGTGCCGCCCTTGACGGTGGCGTCGTTGGCGACGACCACGCACTCGCGGCCGGACACGCGCCCGATCCCGGTGATGATGCCCGCGGACGGTGCCTCGTCGTCGTACAGCCCGTTCGCCGCCAGCGGCGACAGTTCCAGGAACGGCGACCCCGGGTCCAGCAGGGTGTCGACGCGGTCGCGCGGCAGCAGCTTGCCGCGTTCGACGTGCCGCGCGCGCGACTTCTCCGGTCCGCCGAGCCGGGCGGCGGACAAGCGTTTGCGCAGGTCCTCGACCAGCTCGGCGTGGGATGTGGCGTTGCGGGCGTAGGCCTCGCTGTCCGGGGCAGCAGACGTCCCCAGTACCGGCGTGTCCATGGGCTCCCTCGAAGTTAGCGGGCGTTAACCTCCGCTCCGATGTTAGCGACCGCTAACGTGGGTGTCCAGTGGCCGGAACACGGCAGCGTCGAATACGGAAAGGCCACCCCGGCGAACCGGGGTGGCCTCCGCTCCGCGAGAGGAACGTCAGCCGATGGCGTTGCGCAGCGGGGCGTAGTAGCCGCCCGACTGCCCGGCCACCGTCGGGTGGTACGACTCGATCACCGGCCAGGTGAGGCTGTGCAGGTAGTCGTCCGCCGAGGAGCAGATGTTGTGCCCGACGAACGACGGCCGGACGTCGACGAACGTCGCACCCGCCGACGCCGCGCGGGACTGGATCACCGAGGCGAGGGTGTCCGCACCGGAGTTGATCGCGGTCCGCTTGGTGTCACTGAGCCCGACCCAGCAGGAGCCGGGCACGGTGTAGAAGCGCGGGTAGGACAGGACGACGAGGCGTGCGCCGGGCGCCTTGGCCTTGATCGCGTTGTAGGTGTTGGTCAGCAAGGGGGGCAGGGTGTTGTTGACGTAGGTCTTCGCGGTGTTGACGCGGTTGGTGCAGTCCGAGTCGCTGCCGAGGGTGCAGGTCTGGATCACGTCGCTGAAGCCGGCGTCGTTGCCGCCCACGGTGACCGTGACCAGGGTCGCGTTGGAGGGGAGGGAATTGACCTGGTTGATGACGTCGCCGGTCTTCGCGCCCGAGCAGGCGAGAAAGGTGAACGACGTGCCGCTGTGGGCGTTGGCCCACAGCTGACCGTAGGCGTTGGAGCTGCGGTAGCAACTCCCGGAACTGCCGTAGCTGCCGGCCCCGACTCCCGAGGAGTAGGAGTCGCCGAGCGCGGCGTAGACGGTCCCGGCGGCGTGGGCGAGGCCCGTGACGCCGAGAGTGGACAGGACGACGGCCCCGAGAGCCGTGCTCAACCTTTGGACAAACCGTCGCGAAAGACGGATCGGAACCCCCATGGGCCACTCCTTTGTGACAGAACCGACCTGAAAATCACAGCAGGTGGAAGCTCCACAAGGAACCCCTAGTTACCTGTAAGTAACCCACTCGGCCCACGCCGGAAGACGGGAACACGGTTAGCGCTCGCTAACGCGGAGTTTCGCGGGAACAGCGGGACGGACAGGCCGGACATCGGCGACACGCGGAGAGGTTCACCCGAGCCGGTGACCCGGGCCGCCGGACGTCCCGGAGCGAGGCGAGCGCCACGGGGTGTTAGCGCTCGCTAACCTGCGGCTCTACTATGACCGGATGGCGGCCAACTCCACTCCGCTCGTGAACGGCGAAAAGGCGAGCAGGCGCGAGCAGATCCTGGCCGCGGCCGCCGAGCTGTTCGCCCACCACGGGTTCCACGGCGTGGGCATCGACGACATCGGCGCCGCCGTCGGGATCTCCGGGCCCGCGCTCTACCGGCACTTCCGCAGCAAGGACGCGATCCTCGGCGAGATGCTGAACTCGATCAGCCGCTACCTGCTCGACGGCGGCACGAGGTGGGCGAACCGGCCCGGCTCGGCGGACGACACGCTGACCGGGCTCGTGGCGTTCCACGTCGGCTTCGCGCTCAACCACCCCGCGTTGATCACCGTTCAGGAGCGCAACCTCGCGAACCTCACCGACGCCGACCGCAAGCAGGTCCGCGCGTTGCAGCGCCAGTACGTCGAGGTGTGGGTCAGCGCGATCCGGGAAGCCATGCCGGGACTGGGAGAACGGCAGGCGCGATCGGCGGCACACGCCGTGTTCGGACTGATCAACTCGACGCCGTACAACCGCCATCTCGGTGACTCGGAACTCGCCGAACTGCTCGCCCGGCTCGCACTGGGTGCGCTCCGCGCGGTCGGATGACCGACCCGGATCAAGGTATCCCCACGACCGCCGTCGCTGGTGTTTGATGGGGCACGTGGATGCGGACTGGAACGAGCAGGAGCTCGTCGAGAAGGCTCAGCGCGCGCTGACGGCGTTGAGCCTCGGCGACGACGCCGAAGCCCTCGTCGAGGTCGCGCCGACGGCCGTCGAACCGCAGGCCCGCGCGGACGAGACGAAGGCGTTGATGCTGCTGCTGTTCGGCGAGTGCAGCGCGATGGTCTCCACCCTCGGCGACGGCGGCAGCGCCCCGGTGAAGGTCCAGGTCTTCGACGAGGACGGCGAAGAGGTCTCGATCGACCAGGCCGACCCGCCGGTGCGGACCGCGGTCCGGACACTGCTGGCGGAGGTCCACGGCAACACCGAGGCCGCGCAGGAGCAGGTCGAGATCGCCCTCGCCAACGCGGCGCCCGACGAGGTGGACAGCCTGGTGCTGCAGGCCCTGCGCTGGACGATCCGGCTGTCGGTCGAATGCCTGGACCGCGACCTGCCGGTGGCCCCCTGGATCTCGGAAGCCGTTTCCGACTAGGCGCGAAGGCCGTCGACGATCACCGCCACGATCCGGGGTGCCCGCTCGTCCCACTCGGTTTCCGGGATCCGCGAAAGCGCGCCGAGGAGCAGGATGACGTCGGCCGCGTCGACCCCGGCGCGGATCTCCCCCGCGGACTTTCCCCGGTCCAGCAGCGTTTCGAGCGCTTCGTCGAGCCGGTGGTGCTGGCCGGAGTAGAGGTCCTGCCACGCCGGCACCTCGATCGCCGCCATCACGCCGCGTTTGACGCGCGCGTACTCGACCAGCCGCTCCAGCCAGCGGGCCAGCGCGTCGAGCGGGGAATGCTCGGCCAGCAGAGGCGCCACTGTCTCGACAAGCTGGGTCAGCTCGGCCCGGTAGACCTCCGCCAGCAGGTGCTCGCGCGTCGGGAAGTGCCGGTAGAGCGTGCCCTGCCCGACGCCCGCGGCCTTGGCGACCCGGTGCAGCTTCAGGTCGTCGGCCGCGCCGTTGGACTCGCTCAGTTCCGCCCGCGCGGCCTCGACGATCCGGTCGCGGTTGGCGACGGCGTCCGAACGGCGCTCACGACCGGCCACGGCACTCTCCTCGCGTAAGTGGACAAGTGTCCGGTAGGGTTAAACGGACAGTTGTCAGCTTAACGGAGGACCTCATGACGGACGGACTGGACAAGGTCGTCGCGATCACCGGCGCGAGCAGCGGGATCGGCGAGGCGACCGCGCGGGAACTCGCCGGCCGCGGGGCGGCGGTGGTGCTCGGCGCCCGGCGCACCGACCGGCTGGAAGCGCTCGCGCGGAAGATCCGCGACGACGGCGGCCGCGCGGAAGTGCTGGACGTCGACGTGACGCGGCGCGCCGATCTCGAGCGGCTCGTCACGCGGGCTGTCGACCGCTTCGGGCGGCTCGACGTCCTGGTCGGCAACGCCGGCGTCGCCCGGATCGCGCCGATCTCGGACCTCGACGTCGACGACTGGGACGCGATGATCGACGTCAACCTCCGCGGCGTCCTGCACGGCATCGCGGCCGCGCTCCCGGTGTTCCGCGCACAGGGCCGCGGCCACTTCGTCACGACCGTCTCGACGTCGGGGCTGAAGATCGTCCCGACCCAAGCCGTCTACGCGGGGACCAAGAACGCCGTGCGCACGCTGCTGGAAGCGCTGCGCCAGGAGTCCACCGACGGTGTCCTGCGCACGACGTCGATCTCCCCGGGGTACGTGCGCACCGAACTCGTCGACTACGTCGAGGACCCCGCGCAGCGCGAGCAGGCCCAGCAGGCGATGGCGACGCTCGGCATCAGCCCCGACGCCGTGGCGCGGGCCATCGCGTTCGCCATCGAGCAGCCCGACGACGTCGAGATCGGCGACCTCACCATCCGGCCCACCCGGCAGGGCTGAGTCAGGGGCGCAGCGAGCGGACGATCGGCGCCAGGTACAGCTCGGCCAGCCGGCGGCGCTGGGCGTCATCGTCCACCGGCAGGACCGTCTCCTGGGTCAGCACCAGGGACACGACGATCCGGATCAGCAGCTCGGCCATGCCGTCGACGTCCCCGGCGGGCAGGCTGAGCCGGCCCGCGGCGATCTCCGCGTGGAAGTGCGCCGCGATCCGCGCCCGGGCCGCCGCGAAGAGGCCGCCCGCCTGGACCGTCAGGTGCGGGAGGATCAGCTCCGGCTCGGTGCGCAGCAGCCGGTTGAGCAGCCGGTGCCCCCGCAGGTACCCGAGGGAGAAGCTCAACCCCTCGATGAGCTTCTCCTCCGGGGTCGCCTGCGCTTCGACGACGGCGTCGACCTTCGTCAGGAACCGCTTCATCTCCCGCTGGATCAGCGCGCCCAGCAGCTGGTCCTTCTTCGGGAAGTAGCGGTAGATCGTCACCCGCGAGAGGCCGACGCGGCGCGCGACGTCGTCCACGGTGAACCGGCGTAGCCCGAAGTCCTCGGCCTGGGTGAGCGCCGCGCCCATGATCCGTTCCGCGGTCTCGTCGCCGGGCAGTTCGGCTTCGAGGGCGTGTTTCAGGAGATCGCGCATGCACTGACTTTACATCTTGACGGAGATTGTTTCATGCGTTCTAGTGTTAAACGACACAGGGAGGCACGGATGGGTGATCGCGAAGCCACCGCCGAACGGCTGCTCCGCTCGAGCGCCCGGCTTTCCTACGACCCGAACGTCGACGTCCACTGGGCCGCGCCGCTGAACGACGACCAGTTCTTCATCCCCGAAAAACTCGTCTCCCTGTACGGCACGCCGCTGTGGGACACGCTGACCCGCGCGCAGCGGATCGAGCTGTCGCGGCAGGAGCTGGTGAACACCGTCAGCGTCGGGATCTGGTTCGAGCTGATCCTCATGCAGATGCTGCTGCGCGCGTCCTACCGCCAGGACCCGACGACCCGGCACGTGCACTACGCGCTGACCGAGGTCGCCGACGAATGCCGGCACTCCACGATGTTCGCGACGCTGATCGAGCGCGTCGGCGGCCGGCCGTACCGCAACAACCGCTGGCTGCAGCTGAGCGCGCAGGCGCTCCCGGCGA
The DNA here is from genome assembly GCF_051337345.1 of Amycolatopsis sp. MEPSY49. Lineage (NCBI taxonomy): Bacteria > Bacillati > Actinomycetota > Actinomycetes > Pseudonocardiales > Pseudonocardiaceae > Amycolatopsis > Amycolatopsis sp. MEPSY49. Next base: position 267,762 of record NZ_JBDLYJ010000010.1, read on the forward strand.
TCCTGCACGGCCCCGCGATGTGGGTGGCGACGCTGATCGGCGAAGAGATCTTCGACGCGCTGCAACGCGAACACCTCGACGACGAGTCCGTGCAGCCGGTGGTGCGCGCGGTGATGCGCATCCACGTCACCGAAGAGGCGCGGCACGTCCGGTACGCGCGCGACGACCTGGTCCGCTCGCTGGCCCGGGCCCCGTGGTGGCGCAAGGAGTTCGCCCGGGTGGTGGTCGCGGTCGGCGCGCTGCTGATGTCCCGCCTGCTTTCGCGGCCGCGGCAGTACCTGCGCGCGGGGATCGACCCGAGCGTCGCGGTGAACGCCGCGAGGACCAGCCCGCACCGGCGCGAGACCCTGGCCTTCGGGGCCCGGAAGCTCGTCCGGTTCCTGCGGGAGAACGACCTGATCGGCGGCCCGAGCGCGGTGCTGTGGCGCCGCGCCGGAATGCTCTAGCGGAGGGGAAGCCATGGCACTCAAGGATCTGCTCGCCGCGGGCACCGGCCGGCTCGCCGACCGGATCACCACGGCCGGCGACGAAGCGGGCGACCGCGCGGACGACGTCGCGTGGCGGGTCGCGAAGCTGTCCGACCGCGCCGCCGAACGCCTCGGTGACTACGCGGCGGGCGCGTCGCGGCGGGTCGCGAACCGCTTGGTGCGCTTGGGAGAACGTGTCGCCGGCCGCTGACGGATCAGGACTTCGGCGACGATCAGGTTGACGACCCAGCCGAGCGTCTGCCCGACCGGGATCAGCGTGGGCGCGCTCGCCGGGTCGACGCCGCCGAACGGGGCCTGGGCCAGCAGGAGCACGGGAACGAGCACGCGCGAGGTGACGGCGAGGAAGGTCAGCGCGTAGTTCCGCATCATCCAAGCCCGGTGGGCGGCGAAGTCGCGGCGCCGGGCCGCGCGGTACGCGAGGCCGCCGGTGACCAGCCACAGGATCGCCGCGAGCGTCAGGCTGACCTGCGTGAGCGGCCGGCCGGACCACACGGCGACCGGGATCGCGGCCACCGCCGACGGCACCACCCCGGCCAGGAGGTAGGCCCGGCCGAGCGTCCGGTGGAGCCGCTTGCGCGCGCGCACCTTCGGCACGAACTGCAGCGGGCCGAGCACGAGCGCCACGGTGGCCGTGAAGATGTGCGCCACCAGGACCGAGTACTGGACGCCGTCGCGCACGTCGAGCCGGCTGTCGGCGACGTCGAGGCCCAGGTACGGGTAGGCGAGCACGCCGCCGAACCCGATCGCGACGGCGAACATCAGCCAGGTTTTCCGCATGGCGCCACGATCTCGCGGCGAAGCGGGCACGGTCGTCCGTCCGGGGACGGCTTGTGGCCGTACGCCCGGGGACGTACTAACCCAGCAGCGCCTTCACCAGCGCCGAGATCTGGCCCGTCTCGATGAGGAACGAATCGTGGCCGTACGGCGACGACACCACCGACGGCTCCGGCGCCCCGGGGATGCCCGCGGCGATCTCCGCCGACTGGTACAGCGGGTAGAGCCGGTCGCTGTCGACGCCCCCGATCACCGTCCGGGCCGTCACCCGGCCCAGTGCCGCCGCCACGCCGCCGCGGTCGCGGCCGACGTCGTGGGTGTTCATCGACTCCGTCAGCACCAGGTAGCTGTTCGCGTCGAACCGGCCTGCCAGCTTGTCGGCGTGGTGGTCCAAATAGGACTCGACGGCGAACCGCCCGCGCCGCAACGGATCTTCGTCGCCTTGGTACGTCCGGCCGAACCGCTGGGCCAGCTCCGGCTCGCTGCGGTAGGTGACGTGCGCGATCCGGCGCGCGATGCCGAGCCCCCGAAAAGGTCCCTCGGGCGACGAGTAGTAGTCGCCGCCGTGGAAGTGCGGGTCCGACCGGATCGCGTGCAGCTGCGGTGCCGCCCAGGCGATCTGCTCGGCCGACGCCCGCGCCGTCGACGCCAGGACCAGCACCGACGCCACGCGGGCGGGCAGCGTCACCGCCCACTCCAGCGCGCGCATCCCGCCCATCGACCCGCCGACGACGGCCGCCCAGCGGTCGATGCCCAGCGCGTCCGCCAAGACGGCTTCCGCGGCCACCTGGTCCCGGACCGTCACGACCGGGAACCGGCTGCCCCACGGCTTCCCGTCGAACTCCGACGAGGGTCCGGTCGAGCCCTGGCACCCGCCGAGGACGTTCGGGACCACGACGAAGAACTCGCCGGTGTCCAAGGCTTTCCCGGGCCCGATCAGCCCGTCCCACCAGCCCGCGCTGGGGTGGCCCGGCACCCGCGGCCCGGCCGCGTGGCTGTCACCGGTCAGCGCGTGTTCGACGAGGACCGCGTTGGACGCGTCGGAGTTCAGCGTCCCCCACGTCTCGTACGCGATCGTGAAGGACGGCAGCACGCCACCGGCCTCCAGCGCGAGCGCGCCGGGGCCGGTGACGAACTGCCGGCGGCCCGGCGGGTCCCCGGCCCGCCAGGCACCGGTAACGGTCACAGTTCCGCCTTGGCCGCCCGGAATCCGGCCTCCAGGTCGGCCTTGAGGTCCTCGATCCCCTCCAGCCCGACGGCGATCCGGACCAGGCCCGGCGTGACGCCGCTGGCGAGCTGCTCCTGCGGCGCGAGCTGGCTGTGCGTGGTCGACGCCGGGTGCACGATCAGGCTGCGGACGTCGCCGAGGTTCACCAGCTGGCTGTGCAGCTCGGTGCCGTCGACGAACTTGCGTCCCGCTTCGACGCCGCCGCGCAGGTCGAACGACAGGACCGCGCCCGCGCCGCGCGGCAGGTACTTCTGCGCCGCCGCGTGGTACGGGCTCGACGGCAGTCCGGCGTAGTACACCTTCTCGACCTCGTCACGCTGCTCGAGCCACTCCGCGAGCGCCTGCGCGTTCTGCACGTGCCGCTCGATGCGCAGCGACAGCGTCTCGATGCCCTGCAGGATCAGGAAGCTGTTGAGCGGGGCGATCGCCGCGCCGGTGTCGCGCAGGAGCTGGACGCGCGCCTTCGCCGCGAACGCGCCCGGGCCGAGCGCCTCCCAGTACTTCAGGCCGTGGTAGCTCGGGTCGGGCTCGTTGAAGCCCGGGAAGCGACCCGGATCCTTGCCGAAGTCGAACGTGCCGCCGTCGACCAGGACGCCGGCGATCGTCGTGCCGTGGCCGCCGAGGTACTTGGTGGCCGAGTGGATCACGACGTCGGCGCCGTGCTCGATCGGGCGCACCAGGTACGGCGTCGGGATGGTGTTGTCGACCAGCAGCGGGACGCCGGCTTCGTGCGCGGTGTCGGCGACGCCCCGGATGTCGAGGACGTTGCTGCCCGGGTTCGCGAGCGTCTCGGCGAAGAAGAACTTCGTGTTCGGCCGGACCGCGGCGCGCCACTGCTCGAGGTCGTCCTGGTCGTCGATGAACGTGACCTCGATGCCGAGCTTCGGCAGCGTGTAGTGGAAGAGGTTGTAGGTGCCGCCGTAGAGCGACTGGCTCGAGACGAAGTGGTCGCCCGCGCCCGCGAGGTTGAGGATCGCCGCGGTGGTCGCCGCCGAGCCGGACGCGAACGCCAGCGCCGCGACCCCGCCTTCGAGCGAGGCGACGCGCTGCTCCAGCACGTCCTGGGTCGGGTTCATGATCCGCGTGTAGATGTTGCCGGGCTCGGCGAGGCTGAACAGGTCGGCGCCGTGCTGGCTGTCGCGGAAGACGTACGACGTCGTCTGGTAGATCGGCGTCGCCCGCGCGCCCGTGGCCGGATCCGGCGCGGCGCCCGCGTGGATCTGCCTGGTCTCGAAGGACCACGCCGAGGTGTCGTCCGCGCTCATCGGTTCTCCTTGCGGCTCAAGGGGTCTGGTGGTTCGAAGCTACTTCGGCCGAACGGAGTACCCAACCGTTCCCACGTCCTGGGAGGCAGGTCTTCTTGTCAATCTAATCTCTTTGTGTCTAAGATATTCACACAGGGAGATTCACGGACTGGGAGGAAGTCATCATGGAGCGGGTGCAGGTGCTGGTCGTGGGGGCCGGGCTGGGCGGACTGTCGGCGTCGCTGTTCCTGGCGAGGGAGGGAGTGGACGTGCTGACCGTCGAGCGGCACGCCGGAACGTCGGTCCACTCGCGGGCCGCCGGGCAGAACTGGCGCACGATGGAGCTGTTCCACTGGGCAGGAATCGACCGCGAGGTGCTCGAAGTGAGCCCGCGGGCGTCGCAGGGGCTGCGGATCACCGTCGCGACCAGCCTGGCGGGCCGGGTCCTGCACCGGCTCATGGAGGACGGGAGCGAATTCGACGTCTCGGCGTCGACGACGATGCAGGCCGGGATGGCCGGGCAGGACGTCGTCGAGCCGATCCTGCTGGCGCACGCGGAGAAGGCGGGGGCGCGGGTGCGGTTCCGGACCGAGCTCGTCGACCTGGCGCAGGACGACGACGGCGTCACCGCGACCTTGCGCCACCGCGACTCGGGTGAGGAGACGGTGGTGCGCGCGGACTACGTCGTCGCCGCCGACGGCGGCCGCAGCGGCATCCGGGCGCGGCTCGGCATCGGGACCACCGGCCTCGACGCGCTGAGCCACTGCCTCGGCGTGGTGTTCGACGCCGACCTCGGCGACCGCGTCCAGGCCGGCGTGACGGACCTCTTCTACCTGCAGCACGGCGATTTCACCGCCGGGCTGGTCAACACCGACGTCCCGCACCGGTACGTCTTCGCGCCGGACTACTTCCCCGAGAAGGGCGAAAGCCCGGCGGACTTCACCCACGACCGGCTGGTCTCGATGATCCGCGCGGCCACCGACCTGCCGGACCTGGAGCCGGAGATCGTCTGGACCGGCTCGTGGGAGGTCGCGGCCCGGCTGGCCGACCGGTTCCGCGCCGGCCGGGTGTTCCTGGTCGGCGACGCGGCGAAGGTGACCCCGCCGACCGGCGGCCAGGGCGGCAACACGGCGGTCGGCGACGGCGCGGACATCGCGTGGAAGCTCGCCGCGGTGCTGCGCGGCGAAGCAGGTCCGGCGCTGCTGGACACCTACGAAGCCGAGCGGAAGCCGATCGCGCGGATGATCATCGACACGTCACTGCACAACATGAAGCAGCGCATGCACCCGGACCTCGACGTCTCCGGGATCGGCGAGCCGGAGGACATGCTGAACGCCATCCTCGGGTTCCGCTACCGCTCGACGGCGGTGCTGCCCGAGGAGCCGGACGACGGGTCGCGGGTCGAGGACGTCCACGCGCCGACCGGACGCCCCGGCTTCCGGGCGCCCGGCCTCGCGTCCACTGTGGACCTGCTGGGACGGTCGTGGGTGCTGCTGTGCGCGGGCGACGGGTCGCGGTGGGCCCCGGCCGCGGCCGACATCGCGGCCGAAACCGGCGTCCGCCTCGAGTGCCACGCGCTCGACGACATCGCTTCCCGCTACGGCCTTTCGACGGGCGGCGCGACGCTCGTGCGTCCGGACGGCATCGTGGCGTGGCGGGCGAAGGAGCCGGTCGACGACCCCGCCGGCGAGCTGTGGCGCGCGCTGACGGCCGTGCTGTCACGCTAGCGACGGCCCAGGACCCAATGGAAGGTGGCCGGGCCTTCGGGCTCGTGCATGGTGACGGTTTCGTCGACGACGAGCGTGAACCCGGCCACCTCCAGCAGGCTCCGGTTGCCGTCCGGGGCGTGGCTGCTGAAGAACATGGGCGTGCCCAGCCAGTCGTCCTCGATGCCGTTCATTTCGCTGCACCCCAGCGCGGCCAGGAACCAGCCGCCAGGCCGCAGCCAGCGCGCGATCCGCGTGAAGAGCGCGCCCTGCTCCTCGCGCGGGACGTGCAGCACCGAGTAGAACGCCGTGACGGCGTCGAAGCTGCCGTCCGGAAAGGACACCGCGGCCATGTCCGCCTTCTCGAACCGCGCGTCCGGGACGTTGCGCCGCGCGAGGTCCAGCTGCGCCGTGGACAAGTCGACGCCGAGGACGTCGTGGCGCTCGGCGAGCAGTTTCGTGCACGGCACACCCGCGCCGCAGCCGAGGTCGAGCACCTCGGCGCCGTCGTCGAGCCGGTCGGTCAGCTCGGCCAGGAAGCGCAGCCGCGGGTCGTCCGCGATCCGCGCGCTCCACTCGAGATAGCGCTCCGCCGAGCTGTCGTAGCCGGATTCGACGATCTTCCGCGCGTCGCTCACCGTTTCGACCCTACCGAGCCGTCCAGTGGTTTCTCGGCCAGAATGATCCGGTGGTCTCGGTGCGCAGCGTGGTCGACCGGGTGGGGCCGACGCTGCTCCACGCACTCCAGGTGCCCGACGACTCCCCCGCCGTCGCCGACGTCGTGATCGCCGAGCCCGGTGGCGCCGTCGCCGCCGGCGATCTCGTGCTCGGCGTCGCCACCACCGGCCCCGAAGACGCCGCCCAGCTGGTGAAGCAGAGCGCCGAACAGGGCGCCGCCGCCGTGTTGCTGAAGCCGCCGCTCGCCGCGAAACCGGCCGTCAAGCGCGCCGCGAAGGCCAGCGGGATCGCGCTCGTCCAGGTGCACGCCGCGACGTCGTGGGCGCAGCTGGTGTGGCTGCTGCGGACCGTCCTCGACGCGCTCGCCGACGAGTCCGAGGACCTCGACCCCGGCTCCGGTGACCTGTTCCGGCTGGCCGACGCCGTCGCGTCCGTTGTGGACGCGCCGGTGACCATCGAGGACACCAACTCCCGCGTGCTCGCCTACTCCGCGCGCCAGGACCTGACCGACCCCGCGCGCGTCGCGACGATCATGGGCCGCCGCATCCCCGACGACGTGCTCGCGCGGTTCCGGTCGCGCGGGGTGTTCCGCGAGCTGTCCCGCGGCCGGCAGACGATCTTCGTCCCGGCCCAGCGCGACGGCACGCTGCCACGGCTGATCGTGCCGATCCGGATGGGCGGCGAGCTGCTCGGGTCGATGTGGGCGGTGGTCGCCGGGCCGGTGTCCGACGAGCGCGCGGCCGCCTTCGCCGACGCCGCCCCGGTCGTCGCGCTGCACCTGCTGCGGCGCCGCGCGCACACGGACGCGCAGCGCCGCGCGTCGGCCGAGCTGCTGCGCGGCGTGCTCGAAGGCCGGGCGAACCCGCGCAAGGCGATGGCCGAGCTGGACCTGTCCGACGAGCCGCACCGCGTGGTCGTCATCGAGGTCACCGGCGGCGACGGGCGTGACGCCGAGGGCCTGCGGCTCGCCCTGCTCGAACGGATCTCCCAGGGCATCGGCCACCGCCCGGTGGCGACCGAGCTGGGCGGCCTGCTCTACGCCGTGGTCCCCGACCGGCCGGGCCCCGGCGGCTGGGCGGAGCTGCGCAAGGCGTTGACGACGACGTCGTCCCGGCGCGGCGGCGCCCCGCGAGCCGCGGCCGGCGCGCCCGGCGAGATCGGCGACCTCTCCGTGTCGCGCCTCCAGGCCGACGAAGCTCTGGGCCTGCTGCGCGCGGAGCTGCTCGGCGAGCGCGTGATCACGTTCGACGAGGCCTGGACGGCGTTGACGCTGCACCGCGGCGCGACGGCGGCGGCCGGGGCGAAGGTCGCGGAGCTCGGCCCGTTGAGTGCGGTGCGCGCGCACGACGAGTCGGGCAAGGCCGGCTACGTCGAGACGCTCTACGAGTGGCTGCGGCACCCCGGCGACCCGCGCGCGGCGGCGCGGGAGCTGCGGATCCACCCGAACACCCTGCGGTACCGGATGCGCAAGCTCCTCGAACTCGTCCCGATGGACCTCGACGACCCGGACGTCCGGCTGGCCTTGATCACCCAGCTGGTGGCGCTGCGCTGGAGTTAGGCCGTTCGGCTCAACGCGTGTCGTATGCACTACTCCGCATGGATCGCGCCGAACGTTCCGATTGTCTTTTCCAGCCGAAAGGTGGTGGATTCCGGTGATCGGCTGACGCACCTTCTTCGCAGCACCCGGGGTGGCCGGGTCGTCGCAGAGGAGTCTCCATGAGCAGTTCGGAGCGGTTCCGCCGGGCCGTCAAGCTGGGCGCGGTGTCCGCGCTCTCCCTGGTCGCCCTGGTCGTCCCGGGCACCACGACCGGCAGCGCCGTCGCGGCGCCGTCGGGCGACTGCTTCACCCCGACCCAGTCGGCCGACCGCAGCAAGGACGGTCACGCCGACAGCCTGTCCCCGGCCGAAGCGGCCCGCGTCGAGGCGGACATGCAGAGCAAGCTCGCCGGCAAGCGCACGGCACTGACGGCGAAGGCCGCGGCGGCCGTGTCGATCCCGGTGTACTTCCACGTGATCACGAGCGGCTCGACGGGCAACCTGCCGGCGTCGACGATCACCAAGCAGATCTCGGTGCTCAACAGCGCGTACGCCTCCAGCGGCTACAGCTTCTCGCTGGTCAGCACCGACTACACGAACAACTCCACCTGGTACAACGGCATCACCGACGGCACGTCGGCCGAGCGCAACATGAAGAACGCGCTGCGCAAGGGCGGCAAGAACGCGCTGAACATCTACACCGCCAACCTCGGCGACGACCTGCTCGGCTGGGCGACGTTCCCGTGGAACTACAACTCCCAGCCCAAGATGGACGGCGTGGTCATCCTCGACGAGTCGCTCCCGGGCCGCTCGGCGACGAACTACAACGAGGGCGACACGGCCACCCACGAGGTCGGGCACTGGATGGGGCTCTACCACACGTTCCAGGGCGGCTGCTCCGGTTCGGGCGACTACGTGTCGGACACCCCGGCCGAAGCGACGGCGACGTCCGGCTGCCCGGCGAACAAGGACACCTGCACGTCGACGGGCAAGGACCCGGTGCACAACTTCATGGACTACAGCTACGACGGCTGCATGTACGAGTTCACCCCGGGCCAGGCCACGCGGATGAACAGCTCCTGGTCGGCCTACCGCGCCTGACGTTCGGTTCCTGAAGGGCACCCGCACGGCTTTCGCGGGTGCCCTTCACGGCGTTCAGGCGACCAGCAACGTCTTGCCCACCGTGGTGCGGGATTCGATCGCCGCGTGGGCATCCGATGCCTTCTCCAGCGGGAAGCGCTGGCCGATCACCGGGACCAGCCGTCCGGCGGCCGCTTCGGACAACGCCGACTCCGTGTACGCCCGCATGTCGGCCGGGCTCCCGATCGAGCGCACCAGCGTGACCCCGTGCGCCGCGGCGTCCTCTTCGGACACTTCCGCCCACGAGCCGCCCGCCAGGCCGTACACCGCCATCCGGCCGCCCGGCCGCAGCAGCCCGAACGCCGCCGTGCCGATCGCCCCGCCCACGCCGTCGAACACGACGTCCACCTCGCCGGCGCGCGCGGCCCAGTCCGGCGCCAGGTAGTCGACGACGGCGTCCGCGCCCTCGACGCGGGCCACCTTCGCCGGCCCGCCCGCCGCGCCGACCACGAACGCGCCCGCCGCCTTCGCCAGCTGCACCAGCAGGCCGCCGACGCCGCCGGCCGCCGCCTCGACCAGGACTCGATCGCCCGGGCGCACGCTGGTGGCATGCACCAAGCCGGTCGCGGTGCGGCCGTCCGCGAGCAGCGCCACCGCCGCGTCGAGGTCGAGGGCGGCCGGGACCGGGAACACCGCCGAAGCGTCCACCGCCACGCGCTGGGCGTATCCGCCGGAACCGCCGGTCGACGTCACCACCCGCTGCCCGGCCAGGCCCGGATCGACGCCCTCGCCGACCGCGCTGATCACGCCGCCGACGCCGTTGCCCGGGATCAGCGGCGGCTCCGCGCGGAACGGCCCGGGAGCACCCGCCCGGAACTGCGTCTCGACGAACGTGGTGTTCGCGAACGCCACTTCGACCAGCACCTGACCGGGCCCGGGGACCGGGTCGGGCGCGTCCCCCGGGACCAGCGCTTCCGGCCCGCCGAACTCCCGCAACCACACAGCTCTCATGCGGCCACGCTGCAACCTCCAGTGAGGTCGAAGTCAACACACTTGTCCTCCGGGCACCATGAAACCGCCGGAGAAATGTCTGCCCAGCACGATGACACCGCCGTCCGGGTGGTTCACCGTGAGTGGCAACACCGCCTTGCATCCGGACGCAGACCGACCCAGGAGGCCGACCGTGCGTATCGCCGTTCCCCGTGAAATCAAGAAGCACGAATACCGGGTCGCGCTGACCCCGGCCGGGGTCCACGAGCTGGTCGGCCGCGGGCACGACGTCTTCGTCGAGACCGGCGCGGGCGTCGGTTCGTCCATCACCGACGAGGAGTACGTCGCCGCCGGCGCGAAGATCCTCGCCACCGCCGACGAAACGTGGGCCGAGGGCGAGCTCGTCCTCAAGGTCAAGGAGCCGATCGCGGAGGAGTACCCCCGGCTGCGCGCCGACCAGGTCCTCTTCACCTACCTGCACATCGCTGCCGACCGCCCGCTGACCGACGCGCTGCTGGCCGCCGGCACCACCGCGATCGCGTACGAGACGGTGCAGACCGCGACCGGCGCGCTCCCGCTGCTCGCCCCGATGTCCGAGGTCGCCGGCCGGCTGGCCCCGCAGGTCGGCGCGTTCTCGCTGATGAAGCCGAGCGGCGGCCGCGGTGTCCTGCCCGGCGGCATCCCCGGCGTGCACCCGGCGCGCGTCGTCGTCATCGGCGGCGGGGTGGCCGGCCTGAACGCCGCCCGCGTCGCGCTGGGCCTCGGCTCGGACGTCGAGATCCTGGACACGAACGTCGACCGCCTCCGCCAGATCGACAACGACTTCGGCGGCCGCATCCGCACGGTGACGTCGAACCGGCTGTCGGTCGAGGAAGCCGTGCTGCAGGCCGACCTGGTCATCGGCGCGGTGCTCGTCCCCGGCGCCAAGGCGCCGAAGCTGGTCTCCAACGAGCTCGTGGCTCACATGAAGCCAGGCAGCGTGCTCGTCGACATCGCGATCGACCAGGGCGGCTGCTTCGCCGACTCGCGCCCGACCACGCACGACGACCCGACCTACACCGTGCACGAGTCCGTCTTCTACTGCGTCGCGAACATGCCGGGCGCGGTCCCCCGGACGTCGACCTACGGCCTGACGAACGTGACGCTGCCGTACGCCGTGCAGCTGGCCGAGCACGGCTGGAAGGCCGCGCTCCAGGCGGACGCGGCGCTGGCGAAGGGCCTCAACACCCACGCGGGCGCCTTGACGAACGGCCCGGTCGCGGTGGCCCACGACCTGCCCCACACGGCGCTGGAGACGGTGCTCGCCTGACCTTTCTCCCCGAGCGGGTCCCTGTCGTTCGCCGGCAGGGGCCCGCTCTTCTTCGTTCAGGCGCTCGTCACGTGGTACCCGGCCCCGCGGACGGTCCGGATGGTCTCGGCGCCGAAGGGGACGTCTATCTTACGCCGTAAGGCACTGACGTGGACCTCGACCAGGTTGGCGGTCGCGGAGGCGGCGAAGTCCCAGAGGTTGTCGAGCAGTTCGGCCTTGGTGACGACCTGCCCGGGCCGTTGCATGAGGTAGGCGAGGAGGGCGAACTCCTTGCCGGTGAGGGTGATGTCGGCGGTGCCGCGCCGGCAGGTCCGCCCGGCCTGGTCGAGTTCGAGGTCACCCAGCTTGAGGACCCCCGCCCGGGTGGCGCCCCCGCGCCGGATGAGCGCGCGCAGCCGCGAAAGCAGGACACCGTAGGAAAAGGGCTTGGGCAGGAAGTCGTCGGCGCCGGTGTCGAGGGCTTCGATCTCGTCGTCCTCGCCGTCCTTGGCGGTGAGCATGAGGATGGGGGTGGCATCGCCCTGCTCCCGCAGCCGGCGGCAGACGCGGTAGCCGTTCAGGCCGGGCAGCATGATGTCGAGAACGATGGCGGAGTAGGGGTGTTCCCCGGCGAGCCAGAGAGCATCCCGCCCGTTGTGGGCGACATCGACGGCATAGCCCTCGGCCCCGAGCCCGGCCCGCAGCGCCTCGGCAAGCCGCCGTTCGTCTTCCACGAGCAAGATCCGCACCACGCAACGATGCCACACGCAGGCACCCGACCCCGCAACGCAACCACGGCCCCACGAGACCACCCCGAAAAGCCGCGGGGAAGGCACCGTGGGGGTCCGGGGGCTCGGCCCCCGGGAGAAACGGGATGAGCCGAGCGAAGGGCGAAGCCCGAAGCAGAGACGAAGGGGCGACCCGCTCAACCAGCCTGGGGGTCACTGGGAGCGGGCCGCCGATATCTAGCTTAGAGGTGTCCGGCGGAGTTCGCTGCACCGGGTCGGCAAGTCACACGAATTCTTTACCAAGTTGATCTGAGCGCCCCGGGAAATCCTCTGGTCAGCCCGCCGACGTCGGCTCGGGGCGGTCGCGGAACGTGACGAAGGTCGCTCGGCGCGGGTTCCGGCGTTCCGTGCGCGCGGGCCGCGCCGGTAGGGCAGGATGACGCCGCATCAAGCGGGAACGTTAGGGGACGGTATGCACGACGGCAGTGGCCGGATTGTGGTGCAGAACCTGAGCAAGCAGTTCGGCGCGGTGAACGCCGTGCAGAACCTCAGTTTCACGGTCGAGCCGGGTTCGGTGACGGGCTTCCTCGGCCCGAACGGCGCCGGCAAGACGACGACGTTGCGGATGCTGCTCGGGCTGGTCACACCGACGGCGGGGCAGGCGACCATCAACGGGCGCCCGCACTCGCAGCTGGGCAACCCGGCTCGGGTGGTGGGCTCGGTGCTGGAGAACGAGGGGTTCCACCCGAGCCGCACGGCGCGCAACCACCTGCGGGTGTACGCGGCGGCGATCGGCGTGCCGGACCGGCGCGCGGACGAGGTGCTCGGCCTGGTGGGCCTGGGCAGCGCCGCGGACCGGAAGGCGGGCGGGTTCTCGCTCGGCATGCGGCAGCGGCTGGCGCTGGCGACGGCGCTGCTGGGTGACCCGCAGGTGCTGGTGCTGGACGAGCCGACGAACGGCCTCGACCCCGAAGGCATCCTGTGGCTGCGCAACTTCCTGCGCTCGTACGCGCGGGAGCAGCGCCGGACGGTCCTGGTCTCGAGCCACCTGCTCAACGAGGTCGAGCAGCTGATCGACCAGGTCGTCATCATCAGCCAGGGCGTCACGCGCTACTACGGTTCGCTCGACCAGCTGCGCAAGAGCCAGCAGTCGCGCGTGCTGGTGCAGCCGGCGGACCCGTCGGCCCTCGTGAAAGCGTTGCAGGAGAACGGCATCACGGCCGTTTCGCCGACGCCGGACGGCCGGGTCGCGGTCGCCGGGTCGAGTGTCCAGCAGATCGGGGACATCGCCGCGAAGGCCGGGATCGCCGTCTACGGGATGCAGGAGGACCACGCCGATCTGGAGCGGATGTTCTTCCAGCTGACGCAGGGTCAGTACACCGGCGGGCCGGGTCACCCGCCGCAGCCTCAGTACCAAGGCCCGCCGCCGCCCGGCTATCCGCCGTCGGGCCCGCAACAGCAGCAGTACCGGGGAGGACCGCAGCGGTGATGGGCAACCTGATCAAGGCGGAGTTCCGCAAGACGCTCTCACTCAAGACGTGGTGGGTGCTGCTGATCCCGCTGGCGCTGGTGGCGTTCTGGCTGACGTTCGCGTGGGGCAAGATCACCAACGACTTCGCGGACTTCCTGAGCACCGACAGCGACGCCCGGCAGGTCACCCGGCTGATCGGCCTGGACCCGGGCAGCGTGCCGGTGGGGCTGCTGGCGCTGGCGCACGGCGTGAACATCGCGCAGCTCGTCCCCGGGCTGTTCGGCATCTTCGCGCTGGCCGGCGAGTACCGCAGCAAGACGATCACGACGACGTTCCTGACCGCGCCGAACCGGATTTCGGCGCTGACGGCGAAGATGCTCACCTACGTCGGGTGGGGCGCGATCTACGGTCTGGTCAGCTTCGGCGTCTCGGCGGTCGCCGTCATGTCGTCGGTCGACTCCGGCCGCTGGCCGTCGGCGGGCCAGTGGCTGGCCGCGCTCGGCGGGACGGTGCTGGCTTCGGTGCTGGTGACGCTGTTCGGCATCGGGTTCGGCGCGGTGCTGCGGAACGTGCCGCTGGCGGTGGTGCTGTTCCTGGTGTGGTTCCTGATCGTGGAGAACGTCCTGGTGATCCTGTTGTGGGGCCAGACGACCCTGCTGGGCGGGATCCTGCCGAACGGCACCGCGAACGGGATCGTCGGCGGGATCGCGGCGGACGCGTTCGGGTTCAACTCGCTCAACCTGCCCGACGACGTCAACTCGGGCGCGCAGCTGCTGCTGCAGTACACGGCCGCGGCGCCCGGCGTACTCTCCTGGTGGGCCTCGGCGCTGATCTTCTTCGCCTGGACGATGGTCTTCTTCGGCCTGGGCTGGGCGGGCAACCAGAAGCGCGACATCACCTGAGTTCACCCGTCCGTGGAGCCGTCTCGAAGGCGTCGAGACGGCCTCCACGGCTTTCCGGGAAATATTTTGTCGGTGGCGGCGCTTAGTGTTGCAACGTGACCACCGCTCCGCCCCGCTCCCGTCAAGAGCTCCCACCCGCTGAGACCGTCGGCTGGGTCCGCCGGCTGTCCGCCGCGGCCTGGGAGCACCGCGCCATCGTCGTGCTGTCGCTGCTCGCCGCCGTGTTCAGCGTCGGCGTGCAGGCCGCGAGCCCGCTGCTGGTGCGCACGGCGGTCGACGACGCCGTGGCGGGGCGGACCGGTGCGCTGCCCGGGATCGCCGTCTTCCTGGTGGCGCTGCAGCTGGTCGCGTTCGCCACCGCCTTCCTGCGCCGCTACTTCGGCGGGAAGCTCGCCCTCGACGTCCAGCACGATCTGCGCCAGCGCGTCTTCAACGCCGTCTCGCGGCTGGACGGCGGCAAGCAGGACGCGCTGCGCACCGGCCAGGTCGTCTCGCGCGCGATCTCGGACCTGCAGCTGGTCACCGGGATCCTGATGCAGGTCCCGCTCTCGTTCGGCTCGGTGATCTTCGCGCTGCTGTCGTTCGCGGCGATGCTGTGGATGTCGCCGGTGCTGACGCTGATCGCGCTGGTCGTCACGCCCGCGGTCGGCGTCGTCATCGCCCGCAGCCGCAAGCGGCTGTTCCCGGCGACGTGGTCGGCGCAGCAGCGCGCGGCCGACGTCGCGCAGCAGGTCGAAGAGACCGTCACCGGCGTCCGGGTGGTCAAGGGCTTCGGCCAGGAGGCGCGGGAGGTCTCGAAGCTCGAAGGGACCGCGCGCAAGCTGTTCGCGGAGCGGCTTCGCGCGGCGAAGCTGTCAGCGGTGCCGACGGCGACGACCGCGGCGCTGCCCGCCGCGGGCCAGGTCGCCGTGCTCGGCATCGGCGGCGTCCTCGCGCTGAACGGCTCGATCACGCTCGGCACGTTCCTCGCCTTCGCGACCTACCTCGCGACGCTGATCGGGCCCGCCCGGATGCTGTCCGGCCTGGTCGTGCAGGCCCAGCTGACCCGCGCGGGCGCCGAGCGCGTCTACGAGCTGATCGACGCGCAGCCGGAGGTCGTCGACTCCCCCGGCGCGCGGCCGCTGCCGTCGGGCCCGCTCGGGGTCGAACTCGACGACGTCCGCTTCGGCTACACGCGCACCGAACCGGTGCTGGCCGGCCTCTCGGTCACCGCGAACCCGGGCGAAACCCTCGCGCTGGTCGGCACCGCGGGGTCCGGGAAGTCGACGATTTCCCTGCTGCTGCCCCGGTTCTACGACGTGCACGCGGGTTCGGTGCGGGTCGGCGGCCTCGACGTCCGGGACGTGCCGCTGCGGCAGCTGCGGCAGGCGATCGGTGTCGTGTTCGAGGAGGCGTTCCTGTTCTCCTCGTCGATCCGGGAGAACATCGCCTACGGCCGGCCGGACGCGAGCGAGGAGGAGATCGTCGCGGCGGCCCGCGCGGCCGAAGCCGACGAGTTCATCCGCGCCCTGCCGGACGGCTACGACACGCTGGTCGGCGAGCGGGGACTGACGCTGTCGGGCGGCCAGCGGCAGCGGCTCGGGCTGGCCCGCGCCCTGATCACCGACCCGCGGATCCTGGTCCTGGACGACGCGACGTCGGCCATCGACACCGTCACCGAGGCGGCGATCCACGACACCCTGCGCTCGGTCACGGCGAGCCGGACGACGCTGCTGATCGCGCACCGGCGCTCGACGCTGGCGCTGGCCGACCGGATCGCGGTGCTGGACGAGGGCCGCGTCGTCGACGTCGGCACCGAAGCCGAGCTGCTGGCGCGCTGCCCGCTGTTCCGCGAACTGGTCGCGGGTCCGGGCGACGACGTCGAGGAGAAGCACCGCTGCGAGGGCCTGGACTGCGGCCAGGACGGCATCACGCCGGCGCTGTGGCCGCGGGACGAGAGCCGCGACGAGGTCGACGACCTGGCCGACGCCGCGCGGCAACGCAGTGGCGACCCGAACAGCAGCGGGTTCGTCGGCGGGGGCGGCGGCCTCGACGTGCCGCCGACGCCGGAGCTGATCGAAGGCGTGCGCAAGCTGCCCGCCGCGGCGGACGAGCCGCGGATGTCCGATGTGGACGTCACGGCGCCCGACCCCGGCTTCCGGCTGGCCCGGCTGCTGCGCCCGGTCCGCTGGCCGCTCACGCTGGTCATCGGGCTGGTGGCGGCGGACGCGCTGGCGTCGATCGCGCTGCCTGGGCTGTACCAGTTCGGCGTCGACCACGGCGTGCGGCCGGGCGTCGAGTGGATGGTGTGGCTCGCCGCCGGGATCGGCGCGCTGGTGATCGCGGCCGACTGGCTGGTCGTGTTCGCGCAGACGCGGCTGACCTCGCGGGTCGGCGAAACGGTGCTGTACGCGCTGCGCGTCCGCAGCTACGCGCACCTGCAGCGGCTCGGGCTCGACTACTACGAGCGGGAGCTGTCCGGGAAGATCATGACCCGGATGACGACGGACGTCGACGCGCTCTCGACGTTCCTGCAGACCGGCCTGGCCACCGCGGTGGTCAGCGCGCTGACGCTGGCCGGCATCACGGCGGCGCTGCTGGTCACCGACGCCGGGCTGGCGCTGTTCGCGCTGGCCATGGTGCCGGTGCTGGCGGTGGCCACGGTGATCTTCCGGCGGGCGGCGTCGAAGGCGTACAACGAGGCCCGCGAACGGGTCAGCGTCGTCAACGCGGACATGCAGGAGAACGTGAGCGGGCTGCGCGTCGCCCAGGCGTACACGCGCGAAGACCGTTCCGCGGAGGCGTTCGCTTCGCGCAGCGACGACTACCGGCGCTCGCGGCTGCGGGCGCAGCGGTACGTCGCGACGTACTTCCCGCTGGTGGCGCTGCTGTCCGACCTGGCGACCACGACGGTGCTGGTCGCGGGCGCGAACCGCGTCTCGGCCGGGACGCTGTCGGCCGGCGTGCTGCTCGCGTTCCTGCTGTACCTGCAGCAGTTCTTCTCGCCGATCCAGCAGCTGTCGTCGGTGTTCGACGGCTACCAGCAGGCGCGCGTCGGCCTGAACCGGATCGGCGACCTGCTGCGGACGCCGACGTCGGTGCCGGCGGCGGAGAACGCGGTGGCGGTGCCCGAGCGGCTGCGCGGCGAGGTGTCGTTCAAGGAGGTCGACTTCGCCTACGCCGGCACGGACGCGCCGGCGCTGGCGGAGTTCTCGCTGGACGTCGCGGCCGGCGAGACGATCGCGCTGGTCGGCGCGACGGGCGCGGGCAAGTCGACGGCGGTGAAGCTGGTGGCGCGCTACTACGACGTCACGGGCGGCGAAGTCCGGATCGACGGCACGGACGTCCGCGAGTACGAGCTCGCCGGCCTGCGGCGCCGGATGGGCGTGGTGCCCCAGGAGGCGCACTTGTTCTCGGGCACGGTGGCGGACAACGTCCGCTACGGCCGCCCGGCGGCCTCGGACGCGGAGGTCGAGGCGGCGGTCCGCGCGGTGGGGGCGTTCGACGGGGTGGCGGCCCTGCCGGCGGGCTTCCTCCAGCCGGTGGGCGAGCGAGGCCGCTCGCTGTCGGCGGGCCAGCGCCAGCTGGTGGCGCTGGCCCGGGCGGAGCTGGTGGACCCGGACGTGCTGCTGCTGGACGAGGCAACGGCGGCGCTGGACCCCTCGACGGAGGCGGCGGTCCTGCGGGCAACGGAGACGGTCGCCCGCCGCCGCACGACGTTCGTGGTGGCCCACCGCCTGGCAACGGCGGCGCGGGCGGACCGCATCGTGGTTCTGGACCACGGCCGCATCGCGGAGACGGGAACGCACGAGGAGTTGCTGGCGGCCCAGGGCCTGTACGCCCGCCTGTGGGCACTGGGCTGAGCGGGGGCGACCGCGAGGCCGGGGGACGCAGGGCCGGCGGGAGCTGGGCCTGGGGACCCGGGCCAACCGCCACTGCGGCGACCCCATCACCGGCAGCCGGACTGAGCGGCCGGGCCTTCGCCGGCAACCGCCGCCGGGCTGAACGCCGAAAGTCCGTGGCCGAGGTCACGCCGCGCTGGGAGCATGGCGGACATGTTCGAAGAGAAGCGGGTCCCCGACCGGCAGATCCGGGCCGTCCAGACCGACACGACCGTCCGCGTCTACCAGGCCTACTCGCCGTCGATCGCCGACGCCGCGCTCGAGAAGCAGACCTTCGTCGAGCCGTTCAAGCGCGATCGGATGACGTGGATCAAGCCGTCGTTCCGGTGGATGGCCTATCGCTGCGGCTACGGCAAGAAGCCGGGCCAGGAGCGCATCCTGGCGATCGACATCACCCGGGCCGGCTTCGAGTGGGCGCTGGCGCACGCGGCCCTGAGCCACCCGCGGCGCGACCAGGCCAAGGACGCGTGGAAGCAGGAGCTCAAGACCAGCCCGGTGCGCATCCAGTGGGATCCCGAGCGAGACCTCTACCACACCGCGCAGAACTTCCGGGCCATCCAGATCGGCCTCGGCGGCGAGGCCGTCGACCACTACGTGGACGAGTGGATCACCGCCATCACCGACGTCACGCCGGTCATGCGCGACATCTCCGGCCTCCTCGCCACCGACCAGCTCCACAAAGCGGTGAAACTCGTCCCCCACGAGCCGCCCTACGAACTCCCCGCAGACCTCGCGAAGGCGATCGACGCCTCCTAAGGCAGCGCCCGCCACTTCAGCGAACCCATCCCCGCCGCCTCGACGTCCGGGCGCGATGCCCACCTGACCGTCCCCGGCCGGACGTGGACCCCGGCCCCCACCAGCCAATCCGGCTCGTCCGGCTCGACCCACTCCATCTCTTCGAAGGCCGCCGGCGTCGGCCAGACCGCCGCGCACGAGTCGCACGTCAGCACGACCGTGCCGGACTCCGTCACCAGCGGCCGCACCAGGCCCTGGTCCCAGAACGAAGGACATTCGACCAGCCACATCCCGCCAGTGGAACCCGCCGCGGTGAACGACCGGCGGCCACCGGGAGAAGCCGGACGAAAGAGACCGCGAACCCTGTACCGGGTCCAGCGCTTAAGGTTCCCTTAGCACATCTTGATCGAGTCAGTGACCGATCCCCTAGTGCGCCACGCCTCACACAGGCCGGTTCCATCACATCGCGGTCACCGAGGGGGTTAGCCTGGTAGGCGCATCAGCGGATTCATGATCGAGATCGAGACGGATAGAGGCGAGCCCAAGCCGTGTCCAGCAGCAGCCCTGCGTCACAGTTCGGCCCCAACGAGTGGCTGGTCGAAGAGATGTACGACCAGTTCCTCGCAGACCCTTCCTCAGTCGATGCCGCCTGGCACGACTTCTTCGCGGACTTCAAGCCGACGCAGAACGCGCAGGCCAAGGCGGACAACGCCCGGCAGCAGCAGGCCGACGCCAAGCCGGCCACCAACGGCCAGGCCTCCCAGCCGTCGGCCGGAGCGGTGCGGAACGCCGAGTCGGCGGCCAAGCAGGCCGCCCCCGCGAAGGCCGAGCCGAAGGCGGCGCCGAAGCCGGAGCCGAAGGCGGCCCCCAAGCCGGCCGCCAAGGCGGAGCCGAAGGCCGACGCCAAGAAGGAAGAGCCGGAGTCGAAGCAGCTGCGCGGCGCCGCGGCCGCCATCGCGAAGAACATGGACGCCTCGCTGAGCGTCCCGACGGCGACCAGCGTGCGCGCGGTCCCGGCGAAGCTGATGGCGGACAACCGCATCGTCATCAACAACCACCTCAAGCGCACGCGCGGCGGCAAGATCTCCTTCACGCACCTCATCGGGTACGCCATGGTGCGGGCGCTGAAGGCCTACCCGAACATGAACCGGCACTACCAGCTGATCGACGGGAAGCCGTTCGCGGTCACGCCGGAGCACGTCAACTTCGGGCTCGCCATCGACATGAAGGGCAAGGACGGCTCCCGCACGCTCGTCGTGGCCTCCATCAAGGGCTGCGAGGACATGTCGTTCCTGCAGTTCTGGCAGGCGTACGAGGAGATCGTCAAGAAGGCCCGCAACAACAAGCTGACGGCCGACGACTTCTCCGGCACGACGATCTCGCTGACCAACCCGGGCGGCATCGGCACCAACCACTCGGTGCCGCGCCTGCAGGCCGGCCAGGGCGCCATCATCGGCGTCGGCGCCATGCAGTACCCGGCGGCGTTCGAGGGCACCAGCGAGAAGACGCTGGTCGACCTCGGCATCAGCAAGATCATGACGCTGACCTCGACCTACGACCACCGCATCATCCAGGGCGCGGAGTCCGGCGAGTTCCTCAAGCGCATCCACCAGCTGCTGCTCGGCGAAGACGGCTTCTACGACGACGTCTTCACCAGCCTGCGCCTGCCGTACGAGCCGATCCGCTGGGTCGCCGACATCCCGGACGGCCCGGTCGACAAGACCGCCCGCGTGATCGAGCTGATCGACGCGTTCCGGATGCGCGGCCACCTGATGGCCGACACCGACCCGCTGAACTACCGCCAGCGCAGCCACGCCGACCTGGACGTCCTGTCCCACGGCCTGACGCTCTGGGACCTCGACCGCGAGTTCCCGGTCGGCGGCTTCGCCGGCCAGGAGCGGATGAAGCTGCGCGACATCCTGGGCGTGCTGCGCAACTCCTACTGCCGCACGGTCGGCATCGAGTACACCCACATCCTCGACCCCGAGGAGCGCCGCTGGATCCAGGAGCGCGTCGAGATCCCGCACGAGAAGCCGGACCCCGCGGTCCAGAAGTACGTGCTCTCGAAGCTGAACGCCGCCGAGGCGTTCGAGACGTTCCTGCAGACCAAGTACGTCGGCCAGAAGCGGTTCTCGCTGGAAGGCGGCGAGACGGCCATCCCGCTGCTCGACACGCTGCTGGACAAGGCCGCCGAGCACGAGCTCGACGAGGTCGTCATCGGCATGCCGCACCGCGGCCGCCTGAACGTGCTGGCCAACATCGTCGGCAAGCCGATCAGCCAGATCTTCCAGGAGTTCGAGGGCAACCTCGACCCCGGCCAGGCGCACGGTTCCGGTGACGTGAAGTACCACCTCGGCGCCGAGGGCAAGTACTTCCGGATGTTCGGCGACGGCGAGACGAAGGTGTCGCTGACGGCGAACCCGTCGCACCTGGAGACCGTGGACCCGGTGCTCGAGGGCATCGTCCGCGCGAAGCAGGACCTCCTGGACAAGGGCGGCGAGGGCTACACCGTGCTGCCGGTCCTGATGCACGGCGACGCGGCCTTCGCGGGCCAGGGCGTCGTCGCCGAGACGCTGAACCTGGCGCTGCTGCGCGGGTACCGCACCGGCGGCACCGTGCACGTCATCGTCAACAACCAGGTCGGCTTCACGACCGCGCCGGAGCACTCGCGCTCGTCGCAGTACGCCACCGACGTCGCCAAGATGATCGGTTCGCCGATCTTCCACGTGAACGGCGACGACCCGGAGGCCGCGCACTGGGTGGCCAAGCTGGCCGTCGAGTACCGGCAGGCGTTCCACAAGGACGTCGTCATCGACCTCATCTGCTACCGCCGCCGCGGGCACAATGAGGGCGACGACCCGTCGATGACCCAGCCGGCGATGTACGACATCATCGACACGAAGCGCTCGGTGCGGAAGACCTACACCGAGTCGCTGATCGGCCGCGGCGACATCTCCGTCGAGGAGGCCGAGGCCGCGCTGCGCGACTTCTCGAGCCAGCTGGAGCACGTCTTCAACGAGGTCCGCGAGCTGGAGAAGCACCCGGCGAAGGCCAGCCCCTCCGTCGAGGAGGAGCAGCAGGTGCCGGCGAAGGTCCCGACGGCGATCACCGACGAGACGCTGCAGCACATCGGCGACGCGTTCGTGAACGTCCCGGAGGGCTTCACGCCGCACCCGCGCGTCAAGCCGGTCATGGAGCGCCGCCACAAGATGTCGCGCGAAGGCGACATCGACTGGGCCTTCGGCGAGCTGCTCGCCTTCGGGTCGCTGGCGATGGAAGGCCGGCTGGTCCGGCTGTCCGGCCAGGACTCGCGGCGCGGCACGTTCACCCAGCGGCACTCGGTGTTCATCGACCGCAAGACCGGCCAGGAGTACGCGCCGCTGCAGAACCTGGCCGACGGCCAGGGCCGCGTGATGATCTACGACTCGGCGCTGTCGGAGTACGCGGCCGTCGGCTTCGAGTACGGCTACTCGGTGGCCAACCCCGAGTCGCTGGTGATGTGGGAAGCGCAGTTCGGTGACTTCGTCAACGGCGCGCAGACCGTCATCGACGAGTACATCTCCTCCGGCGAGGCCAAGTGGGGCCAGCGCTCGGACGTCGTGCTGCTGCTGCCGCACGGCCACGAGGGCCAGGGCCCGGACCACACCTCCGGCCGCATCGAGCGGTTCCTCTCGCTGTGCGCGGAGGGCTCGATGACGGTCGCGGTGCCGTCCACCCCGGCGAACTACTTCCACCTGCTGCGCCGCCACGCGCTCGACGGCATCCAGCGCCCGCTGATCGTCTTCACGCCGAAGTCGATGCTGCGCAACAAGGCCGCCACGTCGGCGACCACGGACTTCACCGGCGAAAGCCGCTTCATGTCCGTCATCGACGACACGACGCCGGACCCGGCGAAGATCCGCAAGGTGCTGCTGACCTCCGGGAAGCTGTACTGGGAGCTGGTGGCCGAGCGGACGAAGCGCGAGGCGGACGACGTCGCGATCGTGCGGATCGAGCAGTACTACCCGCTGCCGAAGAAGAAGCTGGTGGCGGCGCTCGAGCGCTACACCAACGCTTCGCAGGTCGCGTGGGTCCAGGAGGAGCCGGAGAACCAGGGCGCGTGGCCGTTCTTCGGGCTCAACCTGCCGCGGAAGTTCCCGGAGCTGTTCTCGAAGCTGGAAGTCGTGTCGCGGCGCCCGATGGCGGCGCCGTCGGCCGGCTCGTCGAAGGTGCACGAGGTCGAGCAGAAGGCGCTGATCTCGAAGGCGTTCGACTGATCGCTTGAACACGACGAAGGCCTCCTCCCGGTTCGCCGGCGGGGAGGCCTTCGTCGTTCAGCCGCCCGAGGTGATCGAGAACGGCGCCCAGTTCGCCGCCGCGCGGAAGGGACGCTCCGCGTAGCCCGGTCCGACGGCGCGCTGGCGGGCGATGTCCGCCGCCGCTTCCGCCGCGGACGTCGTCCCGAGCTGCTGACGCCGGTGCCGGCAGGCGGCGAACTCCTCGACGTTCCCCGCCGCCCGGTGCGCCACCGAAAGCAGCGTGTAGGCCAGCGCGAGGTCCAGCTCGCCGAGCGCCACCCGGTCGGCCACCCAGGTCACGATCTCTCGCGCGCCGGCGGCGGCAACGCGGCGCTGGGCGTCGGTCAACGCCGTGCTCACCGCTTCCAGCGACCAGTCGCCGTCGGCGGCGAGCCGGTCGTGGAACCAGAGCATCAGCAACGCGGTCGCGAGGTCGGGGACCGGACGGAACGTGCTGACCAGCGCCGTCGCGCCCGCGGCGAGCAGGGTGCTCGCGATGCCCGTCAGCTCGTCGCCGGTC
Source organism: Amycolatopsis sp. MEPSY49 (assembly GCF_051337345.1). NCBI lineage: Bacteria > Bacillati > Actinomycetota > Actinomycetes > Pseudonocardiales > Pseudonocardiaceae > Amycolatopsis > Amycolatopsis sp. MEPSY49. The sequence continues at coordinate 291,288 of NZ_JBDLYJ010000010.1, forward strand.
CGGACGCGGTGCTTGCCGCTCTGGCAGGAGCCGAGCACGACGAGCGCGCCCGACCAGTCCAGCGACGCCAGCCGCGCCAGTGTCACCCGGTCCGGGCCGCCGTCCGGGTGCGCGAGCAGCAGGCCCGACCGTTCGGGCCGGGCGTCGTCGAACACGGCGTGGCAGGCCAGGTGCACCAGGCGCGCGGTGCCGTCGAGGACCCCGGCGAGCCAGTCGAACGTCAGGTCGGCGCCGTGCCGTGCCTCCCCGCCGAGCCGGGCCGCGACGCCCGCCGCCTCCGCCCGCGCGAACGGCAGGTCGCCGAGCGGGTCGCCGCCGATGACCAGCGACTGCCGGCGCGTCCAGGACTCGCTGTGCGCCGCGCGCAGCAGGGACGCGCTGGGCACCACGAACGTCCCGCGGCGCGGCTCGACACCGCCGTCCGCGCGCGGCACGAGGTGCAGCGACGCCAGGTGCAACACACCGTACGGCGCGATGTACGCGTCTGTGCGCACGTCCGCGACGAGCCGCGCCAGCCGCTGGTACACCGGCTGGGCGAGCAGGCGGTCGAGGCCGCGCGGGTCGTCGTCGTTCAGCAGCCCGCGGAACCCGGCGAGGTCCGGATCGGCCGCCGGGACGACCAGCCGGACCTCGATCTCGCCCGCGGCCACCGTGAAGACGTAGACGCCTCTGTCACCGATGAAGAACTCGAGCAGTGTCCGTGCTCCGCGCAGCGAGAGCAGCGCGCGGACGTCCGCCGAGGTGGACGGCGTCGCCAGCCGGTGCAAACGGACATCCGGCGGGAGCTGCTCCCAGACGTCTTCGAGCCGCGCGCGGACCTCCTCGATCTCCTTGTCGACCGCGAACAGCCGGGAGACACGTTCACGCGGGGAGAGCTCCGCGCCGAGCGAGCGGGTGCGCAGCCCGACGAGCCGCTGCCAGAGCTGCTCCTCCTCCGCCGCGCGCGGGCCGTCGACGACCGGCGGCCGGTCGCGGACGGCCTCGATCAGCGATCGGGACTTCGCGGCCTGCACCAGGTCGAAGGCGCGTTCCGCGTACCCGAGGCCGATCGCGACCTCGACGGCCTCGGCGTACGGCGGCTCCACGTACACGCCGAACCGGCCGGCCTCCCCGACGTCGACCGCGTTGCGCCGCAGTTCCGCGTGTGCCGTACACGCCTGTTCGAGCCGATCCAGTGTCTCGTCACTCCACCGCCCGTCCGCGAAGGCGAGCCCGCCGAGCACGGTGTTGACGACGAACGCCAGCGCGACGTCCGGGGTGACTTCGAGCGCCGCTTCGAGCTGTGTGGCGAGCTCCGCGGCCTCGTCGGTCCTCCCCTGCCGGAACAGGAACTGCATCAGCCGGGCGCGCCGGCTCGCGAGCCGTCCCGGCATGTCGTCGGCCATCCGCTGCCCGGCGGCGACGAACCGCCGCAGGTACCGCTCCTCCAGCTCGACGGCCCCGTGCTCGGCCGCGATCCCGGCGGCGACGCCGTCGAGGACACCGCCGTCGACGATGCTCGCGAGCTCCTCGCGCTGCGCCTCCGTCAGCTCGACGCCGGTCAGCCGCTCGGCCTGCCGGTCGCGGACGAACGCCTGCAGGGCCCGGGCCCGCGCCAGCAGCTCGACGGCCCGGACCGGCCGGACGTTCTCGAACCGGCGGCTCAGGCTGCACTGGTTGATCAGGGCGGTCAGCTCGCGCCGGGCGTCGCCGAGCTGGTTCGCGTACTGCTTCGCGCGTTCCAGGTACTGCCACGCGGTTTCGTGGTCGCCGGTCTCCATGTACAGGTAGCCGAGGCTGTTCCACACCCGCGGCAGGCAGTGGACGGCGCCGAGGTGGTCCCACGCCGCCTCGGCCCGCCGGAGGAACCGCTCGGCGTCGGCGTACCGGTGCCGGCCCAGCAGCCGTTCCCCTTCGTCGGTGGCGTCGGACGCGGTCTTCGCGAGGAGCCCGATCTCGAGCGCCGCGTCGGCGGCGTGCTCGCCGGCGAACTTCTCCTCGGTCCGCTGCTCGATCCGGCGCACCATTTGCTCGTGCCCGGTCGTGTAGCGCTCGACGTCGACGTCGGCGTGCAGGCGGTGGATGAGGTCGTGGGCGTCGACGAAGGCTCGCGTCGCGGCTTCGGGGTCCACCCCGCGGGCCCGCAGGGCGAGGTTGTGCAGGGCCACGAACTCGTCGTAGCCCGCGCCGGCCTCGCGGAACATCGCCGCGGCTTCGCGGGTCTTCGCGATCGCCTCCTCGACGCGGCCCTGCCGGAGCAGCTCTTCGGCGAGGTTGTCGGTGGTGATCCCCCGGGCGGCCGGTCCCTGCCCCGGGACGGCCAGTGCCTCCTCGTACCGCTCGGCCGCCCGCGCGTCCCCGCGCCGGGACAGCACCAGCGCGTGGTTCTGCAGCGCGGCCCGGTAGCCGTCGGCGTCCCCGGACGCCTGGGCCGCCTTGACCGCTTCGGCCAGGTACTCGTCGGCCTCGGGCAGCCGGTCGTCGGCCAGTTCCACCAGCCCGAGCCCTTCGAGCGCGCCGCTGGCCGCGTTGAGGTCACCGAGGTCCCGGGCGACGCCGAAGGCGATGGCGTAGGCGCGCCGGGCGTCGTCGAACTGCCGGGCCTGGCGCGCGGCCTGGCCGAGCAGCCGATGGAACGCGAACACGGCCATGGGGTCGGCCGACTCGTCCTCGACGAGCTCGAGCCCGCTCATCAGGGCCCCGTAGGCGTCCTGATGGCGTCCCTCCCCGAGCAGCCGCTGGACGTGCTGGATCAGGCCCAGCAACCGCAGATCGGAGTCCGTCGGCCCGGTCACGCCCCGGCCGCCCGGAGGATGGCGAGCGGGTCGTCGACGAGCTCCGCCGGCGCGGCTTCGGTCGTCGTGCCGCGGTATTCGGCCATTTCCAGGTCCGAGAAGCGTTCGACCAGCTCGCCGTAGAGCCGCTGGTACTCGGCGAAGAGGACTTCCTGCTGCGGCCGCGTCAGGTCGTCGGTGAAGATCGCGCCCGCGGTCTTGCGCCAGCTGCGTTGCGCGGCGCCGAGCTCGCCCGCGATCACCTGCTCCTTCGTCCGTTCCCACAGCGGGTAGAAGGCGAGCTTGCGGTAGTCGTCGCGCTCGGTTTTCGCCTCCACGCCGACCACGATGAAGTCGTGCTCGGTGTAGGGCACGAGGGTGACGCCGTCGTCGAGCAGCCGGTGCAGCCGCCCGTCGGCGACGCGCAGCGAGGCCAGCTCCGCCGCCGAGGTCGTGGTCCGCGGCCGGCGCATCACGACGAAGTTCAGCGGCTCGAAGCCCTTCTGCCACGACCGGTAGGCGCCGACGCGCAGTTCGACGTCCGGCGATTCGAGGAACGACTCGATGCCGCGGATCAGCGACGCCGCCAGCGGCACGGCCCCGGCCAGCCCGCCGAAACCGACCGCCGCGGCGACGTCCTCGACGACCTTCAGCGAGCGCGCGATCCAGTCGGTGGTCTTGGCCCGGAACAGCGCGACCAGCAGGCTGACTTCGTCGCCTTCGTACGGGACCGGGCCGGCGACCCGGACGTTCGCGATCTCGACGGCGTCGTCGGCCCCGGTGACCTGGAACCGGCGGGCCAGCTCGGCGCTGCTGAGCACGGTGGGCACCGCGACGGTGTTCCCCTTGTGGACGAACTCGGTGACGACGGTCCCGAACGGCAGGTACTCGCGCCACAGCTCGCGGGCGCGGGTCAGCCACATCTGCCGGAGCCGGACTTCGAGGTAGACCTGGCCGGGCGCGAACTCCGGCACCGGTCCGGTGTCCACCGACGGAACCTGCACGGCGACGATGCCCTCGGCCTCCCGCTTGACGACGCGGTCGACCAGTTCCCGAATCCCCATGGTTTCCCCTCGTCCGGTTCGCTTGCGAGTTTAGGGTGCGGCGGCGAAATCGGCTTTCGCCCGCGGCCGGTTCGCGGCAAGGTGACGACCATGCTGATCCGCCGCGAGACGCCCGCCGACCGGACCGCCGTGCACGCGATCCACCGCGAAGCCTTCCGGCGCGAACCCGGCGTCACCCCGGTCGAAGCACCGCTGGTGGACGAGCTGCGCGCGGACGGCGACCTGATCGACGCGCTTTCGCTGGTGGCCGTGCGCGACGGCGAGGTCGTCGGGCACGTGTGCGGCAGCCGGGCCCGCGTCGGCGAGGACACGACGTCGGCGGTCGGGCTGGGCCCGCTCGGCGTGCTGCCCGCGCACCAGGCGAGCGGCGTCGGTTCGGCGCTGGTGCACGCGGTGCTCGGCGCGGCGGACGCGCTCGGCTACGGCCTGGCCGTCCTGCTCGGCAGCCCGGAGTACTACTCGCGGTTCGGCTTCGTCACGGCGTCGACGCTCTCGGTCGCGTCGCCGGATCCCGCCTGGGGCAAGCACTTCCAGGCGCGCACGCTCACCGGCTACAAACCCACGCAAGCCGGCGCGTTCGAGTACGCGCCGGCGTTCTCCCGGATCTGAGGAGCCTGGCATGTACGCACCGAGCTCGTCCGTCGGCGTCCGCGTCAACCGTGAACAGCACCCTTCGAAGCTGGTCGACCTGGCGCGGCAGGCGGAGGACGCGGGTCTCGACGAAGTCTGGCTGGTCGAAGACTGCTTCTGGGCGGCCGGGATCGCCACGGTCGCGACGGCGCTGGCGGTGACGTCGACGATCAAGGTGGGCATCGGCGTGCTGCCGGCGGTGGCCCGCAACCCGGCGATCGCGGCGATGGAGCTGGCCGCGCTGGCGGAGCTGCACCCGGGACGGCTGATCGGCGGGCTGGGCCACGGGGTCGCGTCGTGGATGCGCCAGATCGGCGCGTACCCGGCGTCGCCGCTGGCGGCGCTCGACGAGACGCTGGTGGCGGTCCGCCGCCTGCTGGCGGGCGAGCGGGTGTCGATGCACGGCCGGCACGTGAACCTGGACGAGGTCGAGCTGGTGTTCCCGCCCGCTTCGGTGCCGCCGGTGCTGGCCGGGGTGCGGCGGCCGAAGTCGTTGGCGGTGGCTGGTTCCTCGGCGGACGGCACGATCCTGGCCGAGCCGTCGCCGCCGGAGTTCGTGCGGACGGCGCTGGCGGGTATCGCCGCCGGCCAACCCACCGCGCACGCGGTGGTCACGTACAACTGGCTGGCACTGGGCGACCGCGAACGCGCGCGGCTCACCGTGGCCGAGTCCCTGACGCCCGGGGCGCGGGTGCAGGTCGAGGGCTTGCCGTTCGCCGGCGAGCTGCTGGCGCTGGTGGACTCGGCGTCCACAGTGGACGAACTGGCCGCGGGCCTGCGGCCGGACTGGCTCGACCGGCTCGCGATCTGCGGCGACCTCGACCAGTGCGTGGCGTCGGTGCGCGCGCTGCACGCGGCCGGCAGCGGTTCGGTCGTCCTGCTCCCGCTGCCGGAGGAGCCGCCGGAGCGGGGCATCGAGGACGCGGGCAAGGTCGCGGCCGCTCTGCGCGCCTGAGCCCTCAGCGCGAAAGACTCGCTTCGATGCCGTCGAGGAGGTAGCCGAGGCCGATCCGGAAGGTCTCGTCGACGTCCCAGTGGACGGCGTCGCGGACGACCTTCTCCAGCGCCGGGTACCGGCCGGTGGCGAAGGTGCGCTCCAGGTAGGGACCGTACGTGCGCTGCCACTCGGCCTCGTTCAGCCCGGTGGCCCGTTCGGCGCGCCGCTCGGTGATCTCGCGGCGCACCGCACCGGCCACGTACGCGTTGACGGCCTTGACCACCGGCATCACGGCGTCCACGTCGACGCCCTTCAGGCCGGCCAGCACGGCCTCTCCCCTGGCCAGGGCGTGCGGCCCGAGCTGGGGCCGGCCGCCGAGCAGGTCGGCGAACCACTCGTGCCGGTGCGCGGCCCGCCGGGTCGATTCGGCCAGGGACAGCAGCACTTCCCGCCAGCTGTCGCCGGTCGGCCGGATGCCGGCGTAGACGTCGTCGACCATCAGGTCGAGCAGCTCTTCCTTGGTGTCGATGTAGCCGTACAGCCGCATCGGCCCGACGTCCAGCACGCCGGCGACCTTCCGCAGCGACACCGCCGCCAAGCCGTCCGCGTCCGCCAGCCGGATCGCCGCGCGGACGATCAGCTCCCGGCTCAGCGGAGCCGGCGTCGGCCTCTCCGGCGGCTCCGGCCGTTCCCACACCGTCACGCCGGAGACCATACAGCGCATGGTGCGATACAGTGTATCGAGAGATACAGCGTATCGAAGGGGACCTCATGACCATCGCCATCGTCGGAGCCGGGCCGGGCGGCCTGGCTCTGGCCCGGGTGCTGCACCTCCACGGCATTGAATCCGTCGTATACGAACGCGAGACCTCGCGCGACGCGCGCGGACAGGGCGGCATGCTCGACATCCACTCCGGACAGCGCGCGCTGCGCGAGGCCGGCCTGCTCGACGAGTTCTTCGCGATCGCGCGCGGCGAGGGCCAGGACATGCGGCTCCTCCAGCCGGACGGCACCCTGCTGCTCCAGGAGGACACGCCGGACGACGCCCCCATGCTGCGTCCCGAGGTGGACCGCGCCGACCTGCGCGACCTGCTGCTGAACTCGCTCCCCGCCGGCACGGTCCGGTGGGGGCACGCGTTCGAGTCCGCGGGCGACGGCGTCGTGCGGTTCGCCGACGGCAGCAGCGCGGAGTACGACCTGCTGGTCGGCGCGGACGGCGCGCAGTCCAGGGTGCGTCCGCTGGTGACCGACGCCCGCCCGGAGCACACCGGCCAGAACGTCGTCGAGGTCGGCATTCCGGACATCGACCGCACGCACCCGGACCTCGCGGCGATGGTCGGCCGCGGCACCTACTGGGTGATCGGCGGCGGCCGGTCGCTGGCGGCGCAGCGCAACGGCGACGGCCGCGTCCGCATCGGCATCAGCTTCTACAACACCGCCGAGGACTGGTTCGCGAAAAGCGGAATCCCGTTCGAGGACCCGGCCGCCGCCCGGGCGCGGCTGATCGAGCTGCTCCCCGGCTGGGACGCCCGGTTCACCGCGCTGATCGAGGCCTGCGACGACACGGTCGCGCGGCGGTCGATGACGACGCTCCCGATCGGCCTGACGTGGCCATCGAGGCCGGACGTGACACTGCTCGGCGACGCGGCGCACCTGATGCCGGCGGTGGGGGAAGGCGCGAACCAGGCGCTGATCGACGGCGCGGCGCTCGGCCTGGCACTGGCGGCGCACCCGGACGACCACCCGGCGGCGATCAAGGAGTACGAACGCGAGATGTTCGACCGCACCAGCGCGGCGGCCCGGATGTCGGCGGACATGCAGCAGCTGCTGCGGTCACCGGACGCGGCGCAGAGGCTGCTGGAGTTCTTCCAGCCGAGCTGACCGCGGCCGGAGCGTTGGCCACAGCGAGCTGACCGCGGCCGCCGGCGTTGTCCACAGCGAGCCGACCGCGCCGCGAGCGTTGGCCACAGTCGGCTGACCGCGGCCGCCAGCGTCGTCCACAGCGAGCCGACCGCGCCGAGGACGTTGGCCACAGCCGGCTGACCACGCCGAGAACGTTGGCCACAGCGAGCTGACCGCGCCGCGAGCTCTGTCCACAGCCCACCCGAGATGTGGACAACCCGGCCGCACAGCGCTCATCCCAGGCAGCTTTGTCGGGTGCACTCGATACGCTGGAACAGGGACGGACCCCCTGGGAGGGCGGGCGCTGCTCGGGGCGGCGCTGCTCCCCGGCCAGCTCTGCTCCAGCAGAGCGGCCGCCGCTCGAGGAGGCCCACACCGCTCCCCGGCACGCGCTGCTCCAGCGGGGCGGGCGCGCCGAGGGCTCCGGGCGTGTTGTGAAGCCAGGGCGCATTGCGGGCCCCGCTATGTCGCGCGCCCACCCGAAAAGCAGTTCGCCCCCGTCCGGGCGCGTGTCAGGATCGGCCCCATGCCGGTCGACCCGCACCTCCTCGTCGCGTTCGTCGTCACCACCGTGATCGCGATGATCACCCCCGGTCCGGACATGCTCTTCATCCTCGGCTGCGGCATGCGCGGCGGCCCGAAGGCCGGGCTGCTCGCCACCGCCGGGGTCGCCACCAGCGAGGCCATCCACGTCGCCGTGGCCGCGGCGGGGTTGGCCGCCCTCTTCGCCGCCGTTCCCGTCGCCTTCACCGTCGTCCGCGTCACCGGCGCCGCCTACCTCATCTACCTCGGCGTCCAGGCCATCCGGAACCGCAAGCCGCTCGTCGAGCGGAAGAGCGACCGCGCCTACCTCAGCGGCCTGCTCACCAACCTGCTCAACCCGAAGATGGTCACCTTCACCATCGCGTTCCTGCCGCAGTTCATCGATCCGGCAAAAGGCCACGTCTGGCTGCAGTTCGCGGTCCTCGGCGCGATCATGATCGTGTTCGAGTTCCTCGTCGACGGCGCGGTCGGCGTCCTCGCCGGTCGCGTCGGCGGATGGGTCCGGCGGAAGAAGAACCAGCGCCGCATCGAGGTCGCCACCGGCGGCATCTTCATCGGTCTCGGCATCAAGCTGGCGGCCGAGAACTAGGACTTCAGGTTGTTGCGCGCCAGGAAGTCCTCGGCGATGTCCAGCGGGTTGCGCTTCTGCTCGGTGAACTCGACGTTCAGCTGGGTCAGCTGCGAAGTGGTCAGCGCCGCCGAAACCCGGTTCAGCGCGGCCACCTCGGCGGGCGACAGCGTCCCGCGCGCCACCAGCGGCACGATGTTCTGCGCCGGGAACATGTTCTTGTCGTCGACCAGCGGCACGAACCCGTTCGCCGCGATCGTCGACGACGTGCTGAACAGGTCCGCGACCTGGACGTCGCCCGACTTCAGGGCCGCCACCGTCACCGGGCCGCCCGTGTCCGTCGTGCGGATCTCCTTGAACTCGCAGCCGTAGAGCGCCTTGATCTTGTCCTTCCAGCGGCTGCTCCACTGCCCCGGTCCGCCGAACACCAGCTCGCCGCAGCGCCGCCCCAAGTCCGAGAACGTCCTGATGCCCGAGGAAGCCAGCTGCGGCCCGACCACCAGCAGGTCCTTGTCCTCGGCGGGCGCCTGGTCGAGCACCTCGAAGCCCGCCGGGATCTTCTGCCGCAGCTGCGCGTAGACGTCCTGGGACGTCGTCGCGGTCGTGTCCTTGTCGAAGTACCGCAACAGGTTCCCGCTGTAGTCCGGCACCACCGACAGCGATTTGTCCTGCAGCGCCTTGACGACGACCTCGCGGCTCCCCACCGGCGGCCGCACCGTCACGTTCGTGGCGCCGGCATTGCGCAGCGCGCCGGCGTAGATCTGGGCCAGCAGCAGGCTTTCCCCGACGTCCGACGCGCCGATGATGATGTCGCCGGACGCGCCGCCCTCGCCGCCGCCCGCCAGCGGGTTGCCGCACCCGGCGGCCAACAGCAAGGCCACCACCACGAACAGCCGCTTCACGCCGCCACCTTCTTCACGGCCGCCGCGAGCCGGACGCCCCGCGGCACCAACGCGCGGTTCAGCAACGAAAAGAGCAGATCCAGGACGATCGCGAGCACCGTCGTCAGCAGCGCGCCCGCGATGACCTCCGAATAGTCCAAAATGGCCAGTCCGTCGAGCAGGAACCGGCCCAGGCCACCGAGTCCGACGTACGCGGCCACCGCGGCGGTCGCGACGAGCTGCAGCACGGCGTTGCGGACACCGCCGAGCACGAGCGGCAGCGAGATCGGCACCTCGACCTTCCACAGCCGCTGCCAGCCGGTCATCCCGATGCCCTGGGCGGCGTCGACCACGCCGTGGTCGGTCGCCTGCAACCCGGCGTACGTGCCGGCCAGGACCGGCGGCACGGCCAGCACGACGAGCCCGATGATCGTCGAGGTGACGCTTTCGGTGAAGAGCAGGAACAGGAACGTCACGAGCCCCAGCGTCGGCAGCGCGCGGATCGCGTTGCCGGCACTGACCAACGCGACGCCACCGCGTCCGGTGTGGCCGACGAACAGTCCCAACGGGACAGCGATGACCAACGCGATCGCCAGCGACAGGAACGTGTACCCGAGGTGCTCCAGCAGCCGCCGCGGCACCCCGTCGGGGCCCGACCAGTGCGCCGGGTCGCCGAACCAGTGGAGGAGGTCGCTGATCATGCGGTGGTCACCCGTTCCCACGGCGTCAGGAGGTTGCGCAGCAAGACCAGCACCAGGTCGACGACCAGCGCGAGCAGCAGCGTCAGCACGATGCCGACGACGATCGGCGAGAAGTACTCGCGCTGGAAGCCGTCGGTGAACAGCACGCCGAGGCCGCCGGTGCCGATCAGCGCGCCGACGCTGACCAGGCTGATGTTGCTGACCGACGCCACCCGCACGCCGGCCGCCAGTACCGGCACGGACAGCGGCAGCTCGACGGCGAAGAACCGGCGCACCGGCTTGTACCCGACGGCGGTCGCGGCGGCGGTCACCGGCGGCGGCACGGCGTCCAGCGCGTCGAGCACCGGGCGGACCAGCAGCGCGGTGGTGTAGATCGTCAGCGCGACGACGACGTTGACGCTGTCCAGGATCTTCGACCCGATCAGGCCGGGGATGACGACGAACAGCGCCAGCGACGGGATCGTGTAGAGCAGGTTGGCGAGCACCATCAGCACTTGCCGGGCAGGCCGCCAGCGGTGGCCGAGCCAGCCCGCGGCGATCGCGAGCACGATGCCGACGACCAGCGGGAGCAGCGCCAAGTAGACGTGGTCACCCAGGTCACCGAGGATTTCGACGCGCGTGTTCCCGCTGCTCAGGTAGCGCCCGAGTTCGTCGAAGAAGCTCATGACGCCTGGGGCGTCGCCTCGATCACGTCCAGCACTTGCCTCGCGACGACGCCGCCGAGCACTCGGTGGTCTTCGTCGACGACCACGCCGAGGCTGGCCGGCGACGACAGCGCCGCGTCCAGCGCGCCCCGGATCGGGGTGCCCTGGATCCACAGCGAGCCGCCGGCCACCAAGTCGTCTTCGGACAGTGAACCGTCCACTGTGGAGTTCGGCCGCAGCCAGCCGCGCGGCTGCTTGTCCGCGTTGACCGCGAGCCGCCAGCCGTCGCTCGCGGGTACCGGAGAGCCGATCTCGACCAGCTCGATCTCCTTGACCTCGACGCCGTCGGCGGAGAGGAACGACAGGCCGCGGTAGCCGCGGTCGCGGCCGACGAACGACGCCACGAAGTCGTCCACCGGGTGGCGCAGCACGTCGGCGGGCGTGCCGTACTGGGCGAGCTTGCCGCCGACGCGCATCACCGCGACCTTGTCGCCGAGCCGGACGGCCTCGTCGATGTCGTGGGTGACGAACACGATGGTCTTGCCCAGCTGCGACTGCAGCCGCAGCAGCTCGTTCTGCAGGTCTTCGCGCACGATCGGGTCGACGGCGGAGAACGGCTCGTCCATCAGCAGCACCGGCGAGTCCGCGGCGAGCGCGCGGGCGACGCCGACGCGCTGCTGCTGGCCGCCGGAAAGCTGGGCCGGGTACCGCTTGCCGAGCTCGACCGGCAGGCCGATGGTCTCGAGCAGCTCGGCCGCCCGCTTGCGCGCCTTCGCCTTGTCCCAGCCCGACAGCAGGGGCACGGTGGCGATGTTGTCCAGCACCGTCCTATGCGGAAAGAGGCCGGCGTGCTGGATGACGTAGCCGATGCCGCGGCGCAGCAGCGCGGGGTCGCCCTCGGCGACGTCCTTGCCGTCCAGCAGCACCTGCCCGCCGGTCGGCTCGACCATCCGGTTGATCATCCGCAGCGACGTCGTCTTCCCGCAGCCGGACGGGCCGACGAACACGGTGATCGTGCCGTCCTCGACCGTCAGGTTCAGCTTGTCGACGGCGACCGTCCCATCGGGATACTGCTTGGTCACGTCGCGGAATTCGATGGTCACTGCCCACTCCCCATGTCCGGTGGAACCGACCGTAGCCGAGTCGGCGGCGGTTGGCACGGTGTTCCGAGGGGTGGCTACTACGCTGAATGCCCGTGAAGGCACTCGACGACGTCCTCGCCGCGCACGGTGTCGGCGTCCGCCCGCTGTACCGCGTCATCGACCTGCTGCGCACCGGTGACCACGACCTCGGCGAGCTGGTCCGGCTGTCCACGGCGCCGCGCCGCAGCGTGGAAGACGTCCTCGCCGCGCTCGGCGACGACCTCGACCGCAGCGGCGACCGGCTGCGGATCTCCCCCGGTGTCGCGGCGTCCTACCTGCAGTACAGCGCACCCCGCTACGCCGACCCGCTCGACGAGGCCGTCGCGAACCACGAGCTGCTGCCGAAGGTCGCCGAGTGGGTGGCCGAGGTGCCGCCGCCGCTCGCCGCGCTCGACCACGTGCAGGCGACGCCGGCGACGGTGCTGCGCCGCGCGCTGTGGCTGGACGCGCGCTACGACCTCACGTCGGCGCGGCTGCTGTTCCTCGGCGACCACGACCTGACGTCGCTGGCCGTGCGAGCGGTCTGCCCGGCGGCGTCTCTGACGGTCGTCGACCTCGACGAGCGCGTGCTGGCCTACCTCGACGACCGCGGCGGGCGCGAGATCGCCACCGCGCACGCGGACCTGCGCGTCGGCCTGCCGCCGGCCGTCACCGGCGGCTTCGACCTGGTGTTCAGCGATCCGCCGTACACGCCGGAAGGCATGGGCCTGTTCGCGGCGCGCGGCGTGCAGGCGCTGCGGAACCCGAGCGAGGGACGGCTGCTGTTCGCGTACGGCTACAGCCCCCGGCACCCGGCGCTGGGCGCGCAGGTGCAGCGATCGCTGGCGACGCTCGGGCTGACGTTCGAGGCGATCCTGCCGGACTTCAACCGCTACTTCGGCGCGCAGGCGATCGGCAGCGCGGCGGACCTGTACGTCTGCCAGCCGACGGCGAAGGCCAAGAAGGTCCGCGCGGGCAAGGCGATCTACACGCACGGGCCGCAGTCGGTGGAGGCGGCCGGGACGAAGCCGGCGCTGCTGGAGAAGCTGAAGGAGATCGCGGTTTCCGGCGGGCTCGCGCTGGAGTCGCGGCCGGTGGACTGGTCGATCTCCGGGCCCGAAGGCGACGCGATCGCGATGGACCTCTCGGCCGACCCGGGCCCGTGGCTGCTGCGCACCCTGCTGGGTACGAACGCGCGCCGGCTGGCACTGCTCGTACCCAACGCACACCCGGACCTGGCGGACGAGCGGTCCCAGACGTCTCTCTCGGAGCTGATCCGGGGCAAGTACACCCTGCGGTACCTGCGCAGCACACCGGACAACCGGCACGCGGTGGTGGTCGCGGACGCGGTGGAGCACCAGGACGAGGTGCTCACCCGGGCCCACGCCCGCCTGGCGAACGTCTCCCTGGACGTCCCCGAGGACCTGACGGACCTGCGCCTGGTCGACGTCCCCCGCCACCGCCTGGCCGAGCTGCTCTGAAGACGCCGAAAGCCGCACTTTCACGTGAAAGTGCGGCTTTGAAACGCAAAGTGGCGGCACTTTCACAGGGAAAGTGCCGCCACCGTTTGCGGGTGCGAACGTCAGGCTGTGACGCCGTCG
>NZ_JBDLYJ010000011.1:0-293220 GCF_051337345.1 Amycolatopsis sp. MEPSY49
TGCTCGCCGGACTGCGCATCCCCCACATCCGCGCGCGGTTCGGCGACCGCACGATGGAGCTGGCCGCGGTCCTGCTGGCCGTCGGCCTCGTCCTGCTCGGCCTGGTTTCGTGGGTCGCCCAAGGGAAGATCTGGCTCGCCTGCTTCGAAGTGCTCGCCGTGCTCCTGGGGGCGGCGCAGGCGAGCCAGTACGGCCCGTTGGTCGGGACGGTCCTGGCCGCGGTGCCCCCGCGCATCGCGGGCCTGGCCGGCGGCTTGTTCACGACAGCACAACAGGCCGCGCTGGCACTCGGCATCGCCACCATCGGCGGGCTCTTCGGCACCCTCGCCCCCGCGCTCGGCCGGCAACACGCCTTCACGATCGCGCTCGGCGGGCAATTAGCCACGACCGCGCTGTTCTGGGTCCTCGCGCGGCGGCTCCGGGACGCACCGCCCTCACCGATTTCCCGCAATCAACGGCAGAAAGGCAACCACCCGTGATCAAGATGGTCATCACGCTGAAGCGCCGGAAGGACATGACCCACGAGGAATTCACCCATTACCAGCAAAAGATCCATCGGCCGCTGCTGATGTCGATCCCGGAGTCGGAGCGCTACATCCGCCGGTTCGTCGTGTCCTACCCGGTCGCGGCACCCCGGTACCCCGAACCGGAGTACGACTCGGTGGTCGAGGCCTGGTTCGACAGCATGGCCGACCTCGAAGCCCTGTTCTTCAGCGACAACTTCCTGAAGATCGTCGACCCGGACCACGAAAACTTCATCGATCTCTCGAACTTCGGCCGGATCATCTGCGAAGAGGACGTCGTCGTCGACCGCGGCTGACAGCTGCCCGGTAAGTCATCCGGCCGGTCACGTGGGCGGAAGGGCACCTTCCTCACGTCATGCACCGAAGGTGCCCTTCAGCCCACCTCGCGCCCAGTGGTAACCGTCAGGAGAATGTCCTGGTGATCGCCGCGAAACGGGGCTGGCCTTCCTGGGCGATGTCGGGCACCCGAGCCACGCTAAGCGCGCCGGCCACGCTGAACGCGGCGAGGCAGGCGAACATCGCGAAGAACCCGCCGGCGGCGAGGAGTGCCGGTGCCACGAACGGCACGAGCGCGACGGGCAGCGTGCTCGCGATGTTGAGCACCGCGAAGTCCTTGCCCGCCGACTCCGGATCAGGCAGCACGCGCGGGCAGAGCGCGAAGTCCGTGGCCAGGAAGGCGCCGTAGCCCAGTGACATGACCGCCGTGCCCAGGTACACCACCGGAACGCTCGGTGAGAGCGCCACCAGGACCAGTCCCCCGGCGAGCACGAGACCACCGGCGAAGACGAACGGCTTCTGCCGCCGGATCCGGTCGGAGAGCCAGCCGGTCAGCCACGCCGTGCCCGCGACCCAGGCGATCCGATCAGCGTCACCACGAAATCAGCCCCGGAACCGCCTCGGCCGGGACCGCGAACCGCTGGGTGAACACGAAAGCCAGGTAGCTGTTCGAAGCCCACGCCGCGGTGATCAGGAACCGCACCAGCCACGCCCAGCCGAACGCGGGGTGCCGGCGCGGGCTGACCCAGTACGAACGCAGGATGATCGCCAGGCTGAGCCGCGGCTCGTCCGCCGGGACCCGGTGGGGGTCCCGCACGAGCAGGCACGCCCGCGGCGCTCAGCACGCCGACCACATCTGTAGAATTCGCCGAATTGCAAGCGTGCATGCCAAACTGGGCACCTGGGGGTGTCTCCTGCCTTTCCGTCATCTGGCCGCGGCTGACTGATTGTTCCGCCAACTCGTGTTCCGGTGCGCGCGGCACACCGTCATCGACAAAGTGCCGTCTGCCGTCAACCTGTACCGGTGCATACTGCAGCTACGGATGAACGATCGATGTCACCCCGGCACCGAATTCTCCCGCATACACGTCGCGACCTACTTTCCGAGGTGTCGCAGCAGACAGTCGCGGAGAGTATGGCCTTCGTGCCGATGACGACCGCAGTCGACGCCACTCGCCGTCGCTCTCGCATCGGTGACCGTCGGTGTCATGCCGCAGCCAACGAGCATCGCCCATTTAATTGGGCAACCCGGACGATACGAGCTGCAATGCGGCCATTCGAGTGCACATCGACGCCAAGCTCGTCATCAGCGCCACGCGACTGCGTTTCCCCTCGACCCGAATCCGCCTCAAGCACCGAGGTACACAATGATCAGTACCGCCAGCCGAGCTACCATGCCACGCGTTGTCTTGCCGCGCCGGGCCGGCGCCCGGCTTCGCCGGCAGGCCACCGGAGGTCATGGCCTGAGGTTCGCGTTCTACGGGCGGATGTCCACGGTCGAGTTCCAGGACCGGGCAACGTCGTTGGGGTGGCAGCGGGAGGTCGCCGAGGAGACGATCCGTGGCCGCGGTGTGATCGTGGCGGAGTACTTCGACGAAGGGTGTTCACGTCGGCTGCCCTGGCGTCAACGGCCGGCCGCGGCCCAGCTGATGGCAGCCGCGGAGAATCCGAACCGCTCGTTCGATGCCGTCGTGATCGGAGAGTACGAGCGCGCGTTCTACGGCGACCAGTTCGACGCCGTGCTGACCACGCTCCAGGAGCAAGGCATCCAACTTTGGCTTCCCGAAGCGGACGGTCCGGTGAACCTTGATGACCCGGTGCACCGGGCGCTGATGCTCCTGCTGGGGTCCCAGTCGCGTCGCGAGGTGCTGCGGGCCCGGCACCGCGTGCTGGCTGCGATGGGCGTCCAGGCCCGTGTTCAAGGCAGGTTCCTCGGCGGCCGGCCGCCCTACGGCTACCGCCTGGTCGATGCCGGTCCCCATCCGAACCGGGCCCATGCGAGCTGGGGTCGCCGCCTGCACCGTCTGGAACTCGATCCGGCCACGGCACCGTGGGTGCGGTGGATCTTTCAGCAACGAGCCACCGGACGCAGCGTGGCCGGCATCGCCCGGGAGCTGAACGACCGCGGCATCCCGTGCCCGTCAAGAGCCGATCGGGACCGCAACCGACACCGAACGAAGCACGAGTGGATCGTCCGGACGGTGGTCGGGATTCTCGAGAACCCCAAGTACACGGGACGGCATGTGTGGAACCGGCACGGCGCCAGAACAACCGGGCCGGCCCACCACCCGTGGTCCCACCCAACCGTCGGCGGCGCAAGGGTGGGCCAAGTCGGACAAGGTGACACATCCGGCACTCGTGGACGAGGCCACCTTCCTCGAGGTCCAGGGCATGCGCGCAGCCCGGCCCACCCGGCACGGTGACACTAGGACGTACGTGTTGGCGGGACTCGTGCAATGTCAGCTGTGCGGCCGCCGGCTGGACTCGCACTGGGTCAACGGCCGACCGGGCTACCGCTGCCGCCACGGCCACACCAGCGCCCGCAACCGCCCACCGGGGCTCGCGAAGAACGTCTACGTCCGCGAAGACCACTTACTCGACGATCTCCGCGCGCGATTAGCCGAGACGGTCGGTGCCGACGGCACGTCGATCGCCGACTACCTGAGATCGAACAACCTGACTATCATGTGTGGCAGCCCGACTCGAGAAGTCAAGGCATGCAGCCCGCAATCCGCACTTGCCACGATCGACCAGACCGTCGGCGACCAGCTGCTGCTACTCTGACGCAGCCGCGACGCCCGGCTCTATGGGGTAATTGAGTGTCCGAGGACGATCTTGCTCGGTAGGAACAACCCTCAGCCTCTAAGATGCTTCCCAGGTAAGCTATTAGAAACCTGAGAAGTAGCTATCGCACTCGAAGACCGACCATGGACGATCTTACACGTTAACCACAGAGATCCGCGCCGTGCGTTGAACTCTACAAACAGGGCGGTCAAGTAACAGCTCGTGTCCGACTCCCGACTCCTAGACATGGTCATCTCTGCGAGCCTAAGCGCACTCAACCCGGTCGAACGCGCATTGGTCGAGCACGTGGAGAGCGGGAAACTACTCGACTTGGCCGGCGATGACCCCATCGACGAGACCGCCATGCGTTCATGGGATGAGTCCCGGACCGTCCGCGCACAGGTTCTGCGCCACATTATCCGAGGGCGCCTGGCAGGCGACGCGGACCCGCACGGGCTACGCCTTCGCGGAGCTCGCATCGCGGGCCGCATCGACTTGGAGAACATCACGAGCACGGTCGCGCTCGACCTGCGAAACTGTCTACTTAGCGAAGGGATCAATGCCCGAGACGCACACTTGCCAGCTATCATTTTGAAGGGATGCCGACTCAATAACTCACATGAACCCGCCCTCGATGCAGCCGGACTCTCCGCAGCAGTTTTTACGTGCAGCGAAACAACAATTACCGCACACAGCAATCGTGGCGCAATGCGGCTTTCTAGCGCCCATCTAGACCGACTAAACTGCAGCGGCTCGAAACTTCACAACGACTCCGGCGCTGCATTAGATGCCGACAGCTTGCACATCGAGCAAGAGGCGTTTCTTGGGGACGGATTTGAGGCGATCGGCTCGGGAAATCGTGGCGGCGTATGTCTGCGCGCCGCCCGGATAGGTGGCTCACTGGATTGCCGGCACGCAATGCTACGAAACGATTCTGGGCCTGCACTTGAAGCGCGCGTTATTCACATCGGTCACGGCATGTTTCTCCGTCGCGGATTCGAGGCCATCGGCGCTGGAGAAAACGGTGCCATATGCCTGAGGGGCGGCCATATCGACGGCACACTGGATTTCGAAGGCGCACATTTACACAACAGCTCAGGTCCAGCAATCGACGCCGACGGACTTCAGGTTGGCGACAACGTGACCATAGACGCTGGATTCAAAGCCGTCGGCGCCGGGGAGCGCGGCACGCTTATATTCAATGGTGGAAATTTCGGCGCACAGCTAATTTGTACCGACGCAACGGTGTATAATAGCTCCGGCGTAGCCCTGAGCGCAGATCGCTTGCAGGTCGACGGCAATGTATGTCTCCAGGGCGAACTAAGCCTCACTGGCGGGGGCGCCCGCGTTACAGCCCACCTCGCCGGTCTCCGAGTCGGCGGATTCTTCTTATTCTCCCCGAAGGAACTGGCACACCCCGACCCCCAGCGGCGACTTGACATAAATGGGTTGTTTTACAGCGGGTTACCCAAAGGCATTGATACCGACTCGTGGTTACAGATTCTGCGAGAGGGTACGTCCGAATACGCGGCCCAGCCCTATCAGCAACTGGCGGCCGCACACCGAGCAGCCGGACACGACCACGAAGCGCGCCGAATCCTCATCGAACAACGTCGCGCCCAACTGCACCGCCATGCCCTCACCGGTCGCGGCGAACGGGCCTGGACACGTCTAACCGGGCTGACTCTTGGATACGGCTACCAACCTTGGAGAGCCTTGCTTGGCTTGCTGGGCGTGCTCGTCATCGCGTCCGCCTTAGCCACCGTCCTCGGTATGCACGGTGGCCTTGCCACAGTGCAGACGCCAGGCAACACGACTACTGGCCACTGCACATTGGTTGAATACCTCGGCGTTGGCCTAGACCTCGGCTCGCCGCTGATCAGCACCGGCGCTCGGACTCACTGCGAATACACCAACACTACTCCCGGCGCGATTCTTACTGTCAGCGGTTGGATACTTCGACTACTCGCATGGGCCTTCGCTACGCTCTTCATCGCTGGGTTCACCGGTGCAGTGCGCAAAACATGAAGTCGATCCTCGACCATGAGCTTGGTCGCAGACTTTCCGGGTCGCGATCCGGGTTGTTGGCAACAAAATCAATACCACTGACCCGTGACAGGTAGGCCGCGATCCTCGCAGCCTACGGAGTAGTCGAAACCTCGGGACAGTTGGCGATGCGTTCATCTTCAGCTTCATTGGCAAGGCCGATTAGTCTAAAAGTCGGGAGGTATCGTCATGCGATCAATTGGCGGAGGTCCGGACGCAGACATGATTCCGTGCCCCGTGTGCGGCGTGACCGTCGGCCGCCAGGAGGAGGCACCAGATGATCAGAGCCTTGTCGACGACCCGTTGCTAACAACACCCCTTTCACGACTGTACGCCTTAGCCGCCGAAACTCGGACCAGCGTGGGAGACGTCCCAGATGACGCATTCGGTGGCACTGCTGGATGTGTAGCAGTCGGCGTCGACGACCAAGGGCAAGTTCACGGCATGGTGCCGCTCTCCGACGCCCTAGATGACGCTTTACGCGCGGACGTACTCGCTTTCGCAATCGCTACTCTTGCGGCGGAGCGTCAGCGAGTCATCGGCGCACCGGACGGTTGGCTTGCCATCGGACGCGACAGACTGCCTGCAGCGGACCGCGGGGTTGGTCATCTGGCATGGCATATGGCCCGTTCCTGCGGCCGTGACACGCCATCAGCTACCTTCGAACTGCTTAACTAATGCCATGTCGAGGACTAACTCGCGTCTCGCCAGCCGTCTTCCGGTGTTCGCGTAGGGCACCTGGGCCAGCGGCGTTGGCCGTGCGAGTTGACGTCGGCTTGGCCGGCCGCTGAAGCTCACCGATGTCGAGCACAGAACCGCACGCCCGCTGCGCGTTGCGCGACCTGTGTGCCGAGGCGCAGACAGGGAAGTCAGCCGCAGGCCGAGATACCTATCGCCGCCGATCGACACAGCAGTGACCCCATCCTTGCGCCGACGGCGGGACATGCGGCCTGGACGGACGGAATCCACCTTATCCGCGATTACCCCTCACTACTCCAGGCTGGGTCGCCGCTACCTCACCACGCGATGACCTCCTAGACGTCAGAGTATCAACCTGGAAGCATGTATCCAATGAGCAAAGATCATATCGAAGAGTCGGATCACGTCGATCCCCTCTGGGAGCGATACGAGATTTCTATCCAGGAAATGCTCTCTGGTCTCGACCGTGCAGCTAGCGTTCTTCACAACGCCCAGGTACCGGGACGACTCAGCCAGATTGCGCGGCAAGTCGACGTTTGGGTAACCGGCACCGTCATCAAACAGGAGATTTCGATTGCCGTCGAATGCAAAAGGAGACAACGTCCAGTCGACGTGCAAATTATCGACGCTTTTATTGGAAAACTGCTCGATATCGGCGCGGACCGCGGAGTAATCTACTCGTATTCAGGCTTCAGCGATGGAGCAAATATGCGCGCACATGCGCCTCAAAGCCCAGGCGTCCTGGCGGTCGCCCTGGAGACTCCTCAAATCGTGAAAGACCTAAATGGCGCTCCTGGCTACCCCGCCGACTTATTGGTCCAGGACGTACCACCACATTGGATCGAAGACTTAGACCGCGAACGTTTTCGGTTCTTCTTAGAAACCGGCGATTCACCGAAGTTCAGCCTGTAGTCAGCGAACACAACGCGCATCATCATAACCTGGAAGAAACCTTAGAATCGCTGTAGCACACGATGGGGTATATTCGACCAATGAACCTCGACTGGGGAAGCGTGCCCGCCTGGCTGACCGGCGCCGGCTCCGTCGCCGCATTGTTCTTTGCCGCCGGAGCAGCTAGAGCTGCCGTACGTTCGTCAAAGGCGCAAGCCAAGCAGCTAGATAAGTTGGAGCGTGAAGCAGAGATCAGAGCACAAGATCAAAAAAGGGAACAGGCAAATCAGATCGCTGCCTGGGTTGTTCTCGACGAGGAAGCGTTACCCTCCGTGCAATGCATCAACGCAAGTGGCCGACCGGTATATAACGTCACCCTGACATGTCATATGGATACGCACACTGTTTCTTGTCTATATGCTGTAAAAAAGCCCGACAACGAGTCCAAGCAGCTGAATTATGCCACAAGGAAAATTCGGGAGTACAGTTCAATGATTTTAGAAGCCGGAACCTGGGGTGATCTGTACCGGCAAGGACACCTGAAAGTGTCGATAAAGTTCTTAGACATATCCGGCGCCTGGTGGCAGCGCGACGAGAATGGAAGACTTCACGAACTGGTGAACGATGACATCTCATCACCTGGTCCATCCGGATCTATTACTCACTAAGCGGACACACTGCTTAAAGACCAAATTCCTCGACACCCGCCCCAAGAAACCCGCGATGGTCGCCTAGGACTCGAACATCGGCGACAGATCAAGCTCTTCGAAGAAGGTCTAATTTAGATAATCCAATTTTACCGCGAGCTTTCATTAAATCACTATGTCGGCATAGACCGGAAACACTCCAATAAGACGTGCTCCTATTCCTTGTCTACCTCTTCAGCCTCCGCATGTTGCCTCTGCATTTCAAGATAGGCGGAATCGTAGGCATTCCTCAACTCACCCAAGCGTGATGACTCCCCTCCGATTGGCTCGTTGCGGAGGTAGCGCCCGAGGACCGCTGTCCCCTCATTACATGCCCTCCAGATGATCGCCTCAGGATCACCAAATGGATGATCGCCGAACCGAGCGACTAGCCAAGCGTCGGAGACGAGGTCGTGAACTAGATTGATCTGGCGGCGCAGTCCAGGGTCTGGCAAATATTCGATGGTCTGCCCCAACCGATCAAGGGCTGAGTGCGTTTGATCCAGGTCGCCCGCAGGAGCAGAACTGACCCAAGCAGCGACCTCTCGGCGATGCCTTTGCAGAATCCGAAGAGCTTCGATTGCCTCGTCCGCTTTCGTGCGACCACGTTCAGCTACGGTCGCCTTTCCGTCCAACTCGTGCTGAAATTTTTGACTTCTCCGCGACTGCCGGCCGCCAAGCCACCCGCCCAGACCAGCCGTTATTCCTGCAGCTATTACCGGGCCCCATGGCCCTACCGCTGAAAGCCATTGCCACAAAGATGTCATCTCCAAAGATGGGTTCCAAGCACCTAATTCCATGAGTGCCACGCGCAACTATCAGCCAGCAGTGTGACTCGCCGACGATTGCAGTGCTGCAACACGACCGTTGTCACGGATTCACTCGACATTGATATCGAATCGTTATCCACATCCTGAAACGAGGAGTCAAGGAGGCGCGACTACATCAATGTTAGGCACCGCTGAGCGCGCTCAGCGGTGCCTAACGGCACAGATGAGAAAGGAAGAATATGGCTGCCTCACTGGTTAATCTAGATGCACTTATCTTGCGAGAGGACTTTGAGGCGACAACAGATGAGCCAGGGCAGCCCAACTTGCTGACTGCCACAATGAAGATCTCCGATCTCGGAGCTGAGAATATCGTCTACTCAGTTCTTCGTAAGCCGGATTTCCAACGCGAAACAGCAAACTGGACTCCACGGAAGGTCGCAGAGCTGGTTCGAAGCTTTCTTGACGGAGACCTAATCCCGTCTGTCATTCTGTGGCGTTCCCCATCGAGCGGGAATATCTTCGTGATTGATGGCGCCCACCGCCTCAGCGCGCTAATCGCATGGGTGCAGGACGACTATGGAGATAGCCACAACTCGCTTCGTTTTTTCGACAATGTCATTCCAGATGAACAGAAGCGAGCAGCAGAAGAGACCCGGAAGCTTATCGGCGAGATGGTCGGCTCATATGCACAACTGTCGACAGCTCTGAAAAATGTCGACACGGCAGCTAAGGAAATGTTGCGAAGGGCTCGCAACATGAGCGCCTTTGCCATTCACCTGCAGTGGGTAATCGGCGAGGCCGAGAAAGCGGAGACGTCTTTTTTCAGGATCAACCAGCAAGCGACACCAATCGACCAGACAGAGCTTGACATGATCAGAGCAAGAAAGAAGCCCAACGCTCTGGCTACCCGAGCTTTTGTGCGAGCGGGTACAGGTCACAAGTACTGGTCTGGTTTTGACACCAAAAGACAAATTGAAGTGGAGAGGATCGCCAAGGAAGTCTACGAGCTATTTTTTCGGCCGACCCTTGAATCGCCAATCAAAACAACCGATCTTCCGGTCGCCGGTCGCGGTTACTCGGCTGATAGCATTCACATGCTATTCGAGCTGGTCAATTTTGTGAACAACGTTCATCCTGAAGCATGGCAGGAGGTGGATTCGACACAGGGAAAGCGTAGCAAGTCACCGGATACACCCAGGCTACAGGATGACACCACTGGCGAAGTCACCTTGACTTTCATGAAAGCTGTACGGGAGATCGCAGTCAGAGTATCGGGAAACAGTCCAGGCTCTCTGGGCTTGAACCCGGCTGTGTACTTCTACAGCGCAACAGGAAGATTTCAACCTGCAGCATTCCTTGCGACCGTGGAGTTTATTTCAAGCCTGATAGAGCACCGAAGGCTCGACCAGTTCACTAAGGTGAGGGCTGGTTTTGAAGACTTCTTGGTGGAGTACAAGTACTTCCTCAATCAGATAACTCAAAGGTATGGAAGTGTAACCAGGTCGGTACCTCACATCGTCTCGATGTATACGATCGTGATGTCGGGAAAGGTTTCAGGTAGCGGCGACGCTAAGATCGTCGCAGCCCTCAAGGCGCAGCCAGCTCTCACCAATACGATTCGTGAGTCGACGGACGAGGATCGTCAATTTGGTCGCAATTTCACTCGTGAAACCAAGAATTCTATATACCTTAGATCTGCATTAGAAACGATCGGGCGATGTGGGATCTGCGGCGCACGTCTACATCTAAAGTCGACAACAGTCGATCACAAAATCAGAAAAGAAGACGGAGGAGCCGGCAGTCCAGAAAATGGACAGCTGACTCACCCATACTGCAACTCGGGTTACAAGGAATCTGGACGTTCGCGGTGATGACGGAACTCATTACGTGCAAACTCCGGATCCGGCGTAGTGAGAATTGACCTCGAACCAGTAGGCACGGTCGGCATGTGTCCGTGCGACTGGCTGGGCGACGGCGCTCAAGCCTGGCAAGCGGGTGCACCACCACGCCGTCAACTCGGTCGCGCACGGCCCGCAGATTCGCGCGATTGTGGCTGTCTGTGGCTGGCAACAGACAGCCAGGGACGGGCGCTCCACCTCCACAGAAGGTCTGGTGGCAAATTCGGCGGTATGACAGGTGAACAGTCTAATAACAGCGGCCAGCTCGGCGAGCGGACTGGGATCATCGGCGGAAGTCGTGGCGCCGCGCGCGTCGACGATGGCCGTACGGCTGGTCAAGCAAAGACCAGCAGATCCGTGGCGGTGAATCGGCAGCGAGCCGCACGCGGTAGGCGCGCGCTGGCTCCACGCCGAGGCACGACCATCGTCGGGCGTCACCCGTTCCGCGCAGCCAGGCAGCTCCTTGCCCAGTCAGCGTCGACCGGTTCGGCCACGCTGACGCCTGCGGCGTTTCGTCACAATGGCGGGACGAGCTTACGTGGGTGTCACGACACGGTCGCATATTTGGCCGTCACAGCCGACCCGCGGACCGTCTCGCCGTCACAAGCACCGTGACTGCACAAAAGCGCGTCGACGTGCGAAGGTGCTGCTCGTGACGGCTGTGACTGGTTGAAATAGACTCGGCACAACCGTCACGTGTGGACACTGCGACGCCGGATTTGCGTCCAAGGCAGAACCACGTGTCACGTCCGGCGATCGACAAAGCGAGGTCGCCGACGTCGAAGTCTCGCCGCGGTACGTGGTCAATGGCTCAAGGACGACCGATCCGATCTTGCCGGCGTGGGATCCCCTGTTCACGCCGATAGATGTCGTCGCAGCGTTCGCACTGCCGAGGAATTTGACGCCTTCGACGCTCATCGGACAGCTCGAACACCGCGGCGCCCGAGGCCCCGCAGAGCATCGTAATGATCTGTCCAGGCGCAGGGACCTCCCTCAGACGGGTTCGATGCCACTCGCCGTCGATTACAGGCTGGATCATGAGTGGGTCGATGTAGATTGCCGCAGTCATCGCGTCGCTCGGCTTAGCGTAGGGGCGCTCAAGGCGGACGTACTCGCCACCTCGTCGTACGCGCGCCGCAGAAGGGCCGTTGCCGTGTCGTAGTAGCGGCTCAGCATCGTCCGATCCGTCAGATAGGTGTTGCAGTGAGGGTGCCTGAGCACCACGGCGATCGGGTCGGATCGACACTCGAAGAGCGTGAAAGCGCCGATCGACTTCAGCGCAGTCTCCGTCGGCGGCATGATCCGGACAGTCACGTGCTTGAGCTGCGCCGCCGCACGAAGGTGTTCGACCTGCTCGTTACGCAGGTCGTCCAAGCCGTGAAGTGCCTGGTCACCGACCAGGAAAACGTAGCGACGTGACCCGTCGTTCAGGGCCTGTTGGCGGACTTGGCGGCTCAGCAGGTCCATGTCCCTGCGGTCGTCCTGCAACACGGCCTTGTCGAGCACTCGTTCGGCATGCGCCCGCGTCTGGAGAAGGTCCGGAATGCACGACGGTGCCCACTCCACGACCCGGGTTGACAGCTGTTCGTACGTCCACAGTAGGTGCCCTAGCTGCGGGTCAGACTGGTCGACCAGGTTCGCGTCGCCAGCGCACGAGGCGAGCGCCATCACCCGGTCGTACTCTGCCGACTCGACCCGGAGGTATCCGAGGACCCAGGCCACGGACGTCGCTGGCGCGACTTTGATGCCCAGCTCCCACGCCGAGAGCGTCGCGGGATGAACACCGATCTTCTCGGCCAGCCTCCGCAGGCCGATTCCGCGGCGCTTGCGGGCTTCGCGCAGGCTGCTGCTGACGGCAACAGTCGCGGGCGGACGGATGATCGGCTTGGGCATCTTCGGGTCCTTGCTGAGGGCTGTTGGTGACGGGAACGCGCACGTGGCTGCGGATTGAGTAGGTCGGTTGGGTGGCCCTGCTGTCAGAGCGGGCTCTCGGTGGGGAACGCAGCTCTCACCTCGGCGACCAGAGCGCCGGCTGTTGCCGCGACCGTCTTCAGAGCGCCGATGTGCTCCAGCAGCCGCTTCAAGCCCAACGGGGTCAGGCAGAGTTCGCGGGGTTCGGCACGGCACTGGAGGTAGCCAGCCGCGCGCAGGAACTCAATGTGCAGGTCCAGGTCGGGCGTGGGGAGCCTCAGAGCCCGCTGAACGGTCAGTTGCGAACGCCAGCTGGTGTCGGCCAGCAGGCAGGCGATGAACAGGCGGACCGGCTGCAGCAACAGTGCGTCGAGGTCCGTACGCGACGGTGGCGAGATCGGCGTCATCGTCGCCTCACTGCGACGCGCGTGGAGGCGTTCACGAGTTCACGACACGTTGGACATGAACGGTCGGCCGGTGCCAGGCAGGAGTGCACCAGCATTTCGTGGCCGCAGAGCGAGCGGTACCGGCCTTGCTGAAGGCGGATGCCGCGCAGGAACTCATCGTCCGTGACCGCGTGCGTCAGGCCGTCGAGCACGCACCGGTACCAGCTGATGTAGAGCGCTGAGTGCAGCGACCTGCAGCTAGTGCCTGTCACGTCCCCTCCCTTCGACCTCGCGACTGATGAAATCAGTCAAGCGAGAGTCAGATTCGACGACCAGAGCAGCGATGCGGCAGTTGTGTGGCGCAAACGTTGCAGTAGCCGATCTGAGCTGCGCTTACTGCTGCTACATTGATCTGGTCGAGCAGGGTTGGAGGTCGGTCATGCCCGTAGGGCGACGTAGGGATGGGCTGATCTCAGCTCGTAAGGTCGCCGGCTTCACCCAAGAGGGTCTGGCGGACGTGCTGCATGTCGACCGGTCGACCGTTGCTCGCTGGGAAGCGGGCGACTACGTGCCACTCCCCTACCTCTGGCCGAAGCTCGCGAGCGTGCTCGGTCGTTCACGAGACGAGTTGCAGGCCCTGATCGGCCCGAGCGCTGCCACGCGGGACTTCGGCCCCGACGACTCGTTCGAGCCGGTGTTCACGTGGCTCGATCGGCACGCCGGGTGGCCGCCCGGGCGAGCCCGTGAACAGGTGTTCGTGAGCGCAGTCACCTCGACTCGCAACCGGCCGAATCCGCCGCAAAGCGTCATCGCTGCTGCACTGGCTGACTACTACGCGCCGCCGACCAGAGACCACCGGCCATACACCGCGCGCTGTGGCCGAGCGGAGGTGACCACCAGCGTCCTTACGCGGCCGGCGTGGCTGGATCTCGCCTGCTCGCTGACGGCCACGGGCGAGCAGACCGCCTTCCAGGCTGGCGGCCCGCGGCCACCGGCGGCGGTTGACGAGCGAGCTGCGGTACGGCGTCTCGCAGACGCATCAGCGTCCGGCATCCGGATCGCCGACGTTCCCCTGTACCGGCTGCTCGAGGTCGATCCACGGCCCGGAGCGCTGCGGGCAAAGGTCGGGATTGCGTCGTTCGCCGAGTACGCACTCAGCGTCG
Source organism: Amycolatopsis sp. MEPSY49 (assembly GCF_051337345.1). NCBI lineage: Bacteria > Bacillati > Actinomycetota > Actinomycetes > Pseudonocardiales > Pseudonocardiaceae > Amycolatopsis > Amycolatopsis sp. MEPSY49. Next base: position 14,035 of record NZ_JBDLYJ010000011.1, read on the forward strand.
ACCTGCTGGAAAGCGAGTTGATTGAGCACTTGGCGAGCGGTCGCACGGCGCGTCCAGGGCACATGCCGCTCCGGGATCGCCAGCTGCCTAACGTAACCGCGGTGCTCGACCTACCTGGGCGCCTCTGCGCGGGTGGGGTACTGGCTTTGACAGCGATCGCGCGGCCAGCGGACCCGTTCCGAGGTGATGCCGACTTCGTGCTGTTGGTTCAGAAGAGGTCTGCGCAGGTCGTGAACACGGCCGACCGCTTGTCGGTGATCCCGAAGAGCTTCCATGGGCCACTCGCGGACCGGCGCGCGGACTCCCGGATCGGCGTCACCCTGCGTCGTGAGCTAGAGGAGGAGCTGTTCGGAAGGACGGACGTCGACCGGTCCGCCGGAGACCTCCGGGTCGCCGATCCGATGCATCCCACCAGGCTGTCTACTCCGATGAGGTGGCTGACCGAGCAGCCAGGCCGGCTGCGGATGGAGTGCACCGGGTTCGGGCTCAACCTGGTCAGCGGGAACTACGAGTTCGCCAGCCTGGTCGTGATCGAGGATGAGGAGTTCTGGCCGCGGTTCGGTGGCGACGTTGAGGCGAACTGGGAGGCAGCCGGATTGCAGCAGTATTCGGCGCACGACGGCGACTTGATCACCGAACTGATCGCTGACGAAAACTGGAGCAACGAAGGACTGTTCGCGTTTCTCCAAGGACTACGGCGACTCGCCGAGATTGGCGGCGATCGAGTGCAGCTTCCCGCCGTCGAATTAAGTCACTGAGGGCCAGCGGACGGTCAGGACTACCGAATCCGCCAACGCTTCCCAGGAATGGTCAATTCCTGGGCCCCACATCACGTAGTCACCCTGGCGCGTCATAATCTTGCCGCCGCCGGTGACCTCTACGCGGAACTCACCGGATATCAGCATCACCAGCGTGGTTCGCTGGTCGTCGGAAGTCCACTCGGGACGCTTGTCGCCTGCCGGATGGTTGGCCCACTTGACTTCGACATCTTTGGAGGCGCGGACCCCCTGCGACGGGTCGATGAAGTGGCCGACCAACCAGCCGCGCGTGTCGGCCGCGTCTTCGTTGGCGTTGCCGGCGGTCCAACCGTCGCTCACTGGCCTATCTCCCATTCGATCGCGGGCAGTTTTACGCGCTCTCCGCCGATTTCCGCAAGGCGTCGGAGACCTTGCGTCATGGCAAACAGTCCTTCGTTGCTCCACGCTACATCACCCAACAACTCGGTGACGAGTTCCGCATCGGTAGTCGAATACTGACGAAGAGTCGCCGATTCCCAGTTCGCTTCGACCACTCCGCCATAGCGTGCCCAGAATTCTTCGTCGTCGATGACGATGAGGCTGGCGAACTCGTAGTTCCCGCTCACGAGGTTCAGGCCGAAGCCGGTGCACTCCATCCGTAGACGTCCGGGCTCGTCGAGGAGCCAACGCATCGGCTCCGTGAGCCTGGTCGGGTGCATCGGGTCCGCAGTCAGGGTGTCGGCGACGGTGTTGTCAGCGTCCGGCCGGCCGAACAGCTCTTCTTCCATCTCTCGTCGCAGGGTGGCGCCGATTTGGGTTTCTCGTCGGACGTCGGTGAGCGGCTGGTGGAAGCCCTTCGGGATTACGGCGAGTCGGCGCGTGGCGTTGAGTACGTGGCCGGAGCGCTCCTGAACCAAAAGCACGTAGTCCGCTTCGCCGCGGTACGGGTCGGCCGGCCGAGCGATGGCCGTTAAGGCGAGGGCTCCGCCTGCGCAGAGTCGGCCACCGACGTCCAGGACGGCGCCGACGTCTGGTAGGTAGCGATCACGAAGGGGCAGCGACGTCGTGTCGCCGGCGGCGAGCGCGTCGAGCAGCTCGCCTTCGAGCAGGTCCATCGTCAGGGCGTAGTGGACGAAGTGATCCACGCCGAACGTGCCGCCGAGGTGGCGTTCACGGATGTCCGTGCTCAGCAGTCGGTAGAGCGGCGCGTTCATGAGCCGCGTGTTCATGGCCACCGTCTCGGCCAGCCGGTTGACCGCTGCATTCGTCGCGTGCTCGTCCAGCACTTCCCGCGGGTCTGGCCGGGCGCTTGCGATCGTGTGCCCGTCGTGCGGCGGCCGTAGTTCGCACGCCAGGTCGAGCCAATCAGCGCAGGTCAGGATGCTGGTGTTCACGGCCTGGTCACCGCAGCTTCCGGCGTACAAGCCGTGGTCACCGTCGTGCCGGCCGTAGTACTCGGCGAGCGCGTCGGTCACGGCGCGTTGATCGACCCACGCGCGGCGAGTGGCCCGGGCGTACGCCTCCTGCGCGTCGACGTGCGCGGCCTGCTCGGCGACAGCACGGCGCGCGGCACCAGGGCTTCGGTAGGCGTGTTGGTCAAGCCATTCGAGAGCCGCGCCGATGTGGGGGTCCGCGGCCAATCGTCGGTCGGCTTCCTTCGTGTCCGGCCTGGTGTGGGCGGCCGGCCCGTCGCCGGTCAGTTCGGCGAAGCGGGACCGCTCGGCGTCCGACGCTTGTTCATACGCGGTGTCGAGGACCTGTTGCATCTCCGACTGCGGGCGAAGGTCCGGCTTCTGATGCCAAGACGCGACCGTGCGTGCGCCGATACCGAGCTTTTCGGCGAATTTCTCATTGCTCAGCCGCAACGCGGATTGCAGCGCCGACGCTGACCTTCCGGTCCAGCCGCCTACCCCGCTCATTGCAGCCCCAAAGCGCTCTTGTGCAGCGGATATGCAGTGGTTGCGCAGTGCTTGTGCACTGGTTGTGCATGGGATCGGACGTCGTTTCGGCCTTGAATTCTAGGTATGGAAATCACCTGGTTCACCAGCCCGAATCGCCCTCCGTTAACGCTTCGGCTTCACGTGCTCGACCACCGTCGCGAGGCTCGTTTGGACGTCCTCCAGCCGGTCGGTGATCTCGGCCAGGCGCTGTTCGAGCGCGTCCAGTCGGGACCACAGCTCGTGGCCGTCGTCGGCCGGCTCGTCGGGGTGCGGCGGTGTGCGGTTTTGCAGCACGGCCAACAGGTGCTGCGGGTGCCAGCCCAGGGTCGTGGACAGGGCTTCGAGCGTGCGCGCGCTCCGGCGGCGCTCCACCGTGTGGTGCTGGAGCTCGCGCACGATCGCCTGCGACACGTGCGACCGCTCGGCCAGCTCGCGTTGTCGCCAGCCGAGTTCGTTCACGCGCATGTTGATGGCCTTGGCGACTGCCGCCCAGTCCTCCGTCACGTATTCCTCCGCGCTCCGCCTCAGCGCCGAGATTAGCGGTTCTTCAAGCCTTCACCACGTCGCTTAGCACTTCGTCGGCGGCGCGTCGGACAAACGCACCCTTCGAAGAGCTGAAATCAACAACACAGTCTTGAACTCATCAGATTGGTCTTTCTCATGAACTCGCACATCACCTTTCACACCATTCGAGAAGCGGCCTGGCTGCTCGGCGTGTCCCGCGCTGCGGTCAGCCGCGCGATCCGGACGCGCGAGCTGCGCGCCACCCGGTGCCGTTCCGGGCTCCGTGTGTCGTCGACCGAGCTGGCCCGTCTGCTCGGGTCGCGTCAGGCCGGAGGTGCCGCATGAGCGCCGACGACCTGCAGTTGATCGGGATCGCCTGGCGGCTGGACCGGCTGCGCTGGGTTCCGACCGAGGTCCTGACCGACGTCGTGACCAGCGATGGAGTCTGCATGTGGCCCCCGCCGGACGACGGGCCACCCGAAGCAGGCAGCGACGGCGAGCTGGCCGCGCGGCTGTGCGGCGGGTGCCCTGTCAAGGACGAGTGCCTGGAACTGGAGTTGCGGACGGCCGGTCTCGGCACGGTCGGCGTCTGGGGCGGGATGACCGACGATGACCGGCGCGCCTTGTACCCCATCTGGCTGCGGCGTGGCGAACGGACCGATCGGGGTGCGCGATGAACGGACTCACCGTGACACCCACGCAGATTCTCGCCGGTGTCGGCGTGCTGCTCGTGCTGTTCTGGGTCTGGCGGGCCGGTTCCCGCCGGGCGAAGGCTGCTGCCGAAGCTGCTCGGAGCGGGGCGCGGTTCGTGTCACTGGCCGGGCGGGTGCTGTTCAACGCCGGGTTGATCGTCGCCGTCCAGTGGGTGGTGATCGCTCACCCGGGTAGCCCGTGGCTGCTGTTCGCCGTGCTTGGGCTGCCGGCGCTGTTCGCGTCCTATGCGCTCACCCGGGCCATGACGGTCACCACCGTCGACACCTCGAAGAGGGGTGGTCGGCGATGAACCGGGCGCAACGGCTCGCGCAGGACGCGGCCGAAGCCGCGGAGGTGCGCGCCTACCAGACCGATCCGGACGTCGTCGCGCTGCGCATCGAGCGCGTCCGGCGGCAAGTCGATTGGATGTGCTGGTCCGGGATCGTGCTTGGGCTGGCGTTCACGATGACCAACGTCCAGGCATTCGCGTCGGCCGGCACGCGGCCGGGGTCGCTGCCGTGGCTTGCCGCGTGGGTGCTGGACCCGACCGTCTCCCTCGTTCTGCTGGCGATTCTGCGGGCCGAGCAGGTCACCGCGCGGTACCAGGTCCGGACCGGCGTCTGGGTGCGGCGGGCGAAGTGGTTCACGCTCGCGGCCACCTATGTCTTGAATACCTGGACGTCATTCGCCGCTGGGGAGGCTGCCGCCATCGTGCTGCACTCCGTGCCACCGCTCGTCGTGTTCGTCGCCGTCGAGGCGATCACCGACCTGCGGGACAAGCTCACCGATGCCGTCCTCGTAGCTGCTGAACGGCGTCCCGTCCAGCAGGAGCCCGGCGGGCGGCGCGTGCTGTTCGCCGACTACCTCGCTATCGCCCGGGAGAGCTGGACACCGGATGTCGAGATCACGCCGGCGTGGGTGCGGCGGGCTACTGGCTGCTCGCGGGGCCTGTCGCCCCGGCTGGCGCGGGCGCTGCGGTCGGAGGTGGGCCATGACTGACTCGTTGCCGGTCAAGGCCGATCCCGTGCTCGATGGCGAGTTTATCGACGACACGTTGCCTCAGCCGCGTCAGCGCGAGCCGAAGACGAACCGTTTCGTCCGGTGGTGGCGGCACTCGCCGCGGGTGCCGTTGTGGCTGAAGAGCAAGCCTCAGGCCATCCAGGCAGGCAAGGACGCCGCCGTTGGGCTGGTGAAGTCGCCGTGGCGGTACGTCGGCGCAGTTGTTCGGGGGATGGTCGTCGGGGTGCGGTGGTGGCGTGGGTGGGTCACCGTCCGGGACTACCGGACGGCGGCCGAAGAGTCGGAGAAGCTGGCCGACAAGTTCACGGAGATTCGGGCGCTCACCCTGTTCCGCTGGAGGGTGACTGGTGCCGTCCTGGTCGTCGCGATCGTCGGTGTGGACGTCGTTGACCTGGTGTACGGCACCGATCCTCTGTGGATCGGTGGGGCAGCCGCCTCCTTGGCGCTCTCGATACTTGGGCGCAAGAAGGACGGCAGTCCCGGCCGAAAGCCGGCGCTCGCGGGGCCACGGACACTGACCTGGACGATGGATCCCCAGGTACTGGTGGACGCGTTCCGGGACGCGAAGCTGATCGGCAAGGACGAGGCGTTGCGGCTCGTCGAGCGCGCGACGCGTGTCGGGGACGGCTGGGCGGTCACCGTCGACCTTCCGGCCACGCGCAAGGCGGCCGACGTGGTGAAGAACCGGGATGCACTCGCGTCGGCGCTCGCCGTCGATGAGGTCCAGTTGATCGTCGAACGGGTCCGCGGGAACGGTGGGCACGCCGGGCGGGTGTCGATGTGGGTTGCGGATGAGGACCCGTACGCTTCGCCGCCGTTGCGGACGCCGCTGCTCGGCGTGGCGCAGTGGGATGCGTGGCGGCCGATCCCGTTCGGGCGGGATGCGCGGGACCGGCGGATTGATCTGCCGCTGGTGTGGACATCCTTGCTGGTCGGTGCCATCCCCCGGCAGGGCAAGACCTTTGCTGCCCGGCTCGCGGCGGCCGGGCTCATCCTGGACGCCTGGGTGCGGCTGTACGTGGCGGACTTCAAGGCCGGGAAGGACTGGGACGCGGCCGGATTGGTGGCGCATCGGTTCATGTCCGGCGACGAACCCGAACACGTTCTGGCGCTTGTGGACTGGCTGATTGAGCTGGTCGGCGAGGTTCAGACGCGGTTTCGGCGGATGCGCGACCTGGACGACCTCACGTGTCCGGAATCGAAGGTCACGCCAGAGATGTCCCGCGACAAGGCACTGAACATGCCGATCACGGCCATTTTCATCGATGAGGTTCAGGTTCCGTTGGAGGACCGCACGCCCGTTGACGTCCAAGGAAAGAAGCTCGCCGCGGGCGAGTACGTCGGCGAGCTGCTGACGTGGCTGGCGAAGAAGGGACCAGCCGCCGGGATCGTCCTCGTTCTCGCGACGCAGCGGCCGGACTCGAAGACGATCCCGTCCGGACTGCGGGCGGTACTCGGGTCGCGGTTCGCCTTGCGGGTGATGGACTGGCGCGACTCGAACATCGTGCTCGGCGAGCAGATGAACACCCGAGGGTTCGACTCCTCGCGGCTGCTGCCCTCGCACAAGGGCGTGGGCATCCTGCGGCCGGACGGCGACACGTCAGCCGGCGTCGATGTGCTAGCTATGACGGTTCGGACATACTACATGCCGAACGAGGATTGGCGGACCATCTGCGAGCAGGGCCGCACGCTGCGCGACGCGGCCGGGACGCTCACCGGGCACGCAGCCGGGCAGGACACCATGCCGGTGCTCGACCACGTCGCCGCGGTTAGGGCTATCGGTGCAGGTCACGCGGTTGAGTCGCCTGGTGAACTGCCCGACGTACTCGCGTCGCTCGTCGAGTGCTTGGGAGACGATCTCAGGCCGGACGGCAGGGACTTCGTGCCGACAGCCGAGTTACTGGACGTTCTGGAGGTCGACTCGCGGACGTTCGCGCAGCAGATGGCCGAAGTGGGGTGTCGGCCGACACGTGACCGCGTGATCGGTGAGGACGGCGAGACGCGCCAGGTCCGCGGGTACCGGACAGCTGAAATCAGGAGCGCAATCGATCGCGCAAGGAAAGGCGGCAAAACGGCCGGGCAGGAAGGTCGGTCATGAGCGCCACCCACTCCGAGGATCGTCCGATCCGGGTTATCCTACCTGCGGGATTGCCAGAGCTGACGCCAGCCGTGGCACGCGGACTGCTGGCCGTTCTGATCGAGCTTACCGAGGTGCCGGTGCTGGACGGACCGGCAGAGGAGGAACCGTGACGGCTGAAATCAGCAACGACCCGTGGTCGACGCTGGACGACATCCTTGGTCTTGAGGTGGCCGAGCCGGTCGACGACGGGATCGGTGAACTCGCGGCCTACGGCCGTTGCTCGACGGAAGACAACCAGGACCCGGAGACCTCTCGCGGCTGGCAGTTCGGGAACGCTCGGAAGTTCGTCGAGCCGCTGGGCGGCCGGATCGTGGCGGAGTACTTCGATATCGGGCAGTCGCGGTCGGTCCCCTGGGAGCGCCGGAACGAGGCCGCGCGGCTGCTCACCGAACTGAAGAACCCGCGGCGGACCTGGAACGCCGTCGTGGTCGGCGAGGGCACGCGCTGTTGGTTCGGCAACCAGTTCTCGCTCATCGCGCCCCGGTTCGCCGCGTACGGCGTCGACCTGTGGGTGCCCGAGCTGGGCGGAAAGTACGACGCGCGGAACCCGTCGCACAAGATGCTCATGAGCGTGCTCGGTGGAATGAGCGAGTCAGAACGCCAGCACGTCCAGGCTCGCGTCCGCGCGGCGATGGACGCGCAGGTTGTCAACGAAGGGCGACACCAGGGCGGCCGGGCGCCTTACGGCTACGTCGTCGTTGACGGCGGTCCGCACCCGAATCCCCGAAAGGCCGCCGAGGGGTTCCGGCTGCGCGTGCTGGCCATCGATCCCGACGCAGCCGAGGTGGTCCAGCGGATATTCGCCGAATACATGGAAGGGGTCGGCGATCGAGCGATCGCGAAGGGGCTCAATGAGGACGGAGTGCCCTGCCCTTCCGAACGCCGGCCCGACCAGAACCGGCACCGACTCGCCGACGGCTGGCAAGGCAGTACCGTCCGATCCATTCTGGAGAATCCGCGATACACCGGGTACGCGATCTTCGGGCGTTGGACCAAGCACGAGACGCTTCTGAATCCGGACGACGTCGGCGCCGGGCACGTCGTGCGGTTCAAGCGGGCAGCGCCGGATCGCGTTGTTCGGTCGCGGCGACCTGCGCACCCGGAGATTGTTTCTGTCGAGGCATTCACGCAGGCACAGTTGATGCGCCGGTCCCGCGCGGCCGGCGGACTGCCTGGGATTGCCAAGCTCGAAAGGAATCGGGCAGCGACGAAGCACACCTACCTGTTGAAGGGGCTGGTGCGGTGCGAGATCTGTACCCGGAAGATGCAGGGTGCGGCGATCCGGAAGGGCGTGTACTACCGGTGCATCGCTCGAACGATGGCGCCGGGTTCGGCGGCACTGGCCGACCACCCGAAGACGGTGAACCTACGCGAGGACGTCGTGGTCCCGCCGATCAACGACTGGCTGTGCCAGATCTTGGCCCCGGACAACCGCGACGAGACGGTACGGCTGCTCACCGGGTCGCAGGACGGCCGGGTGGACGGCCGTCGAGCCAACGCCGAGAAGCGAATGAAGGGAGCCGAGGCAAAGCTACGGCGGCACCTCGCAGCCATCGAAGCTGGCGTGGACCCCGTGAACTTCGTCGAGCCGATGAAGCGTGCACAGGCCGAGCGGCAGGCCGCTATGGAGGAGCTGAAGCACCTGCCGGACACGCAGGCGGTCGACGTGGCGGAGGTGTACGCGATGCTCGACCAGCTCGGCGATGTCGCGAGGCACCTCAACTCGCGGACCCCGGAGAGGATCACGCAGGTCTACCGCGACCTCGGCCTACAGGTGGTCTACGACAACAAAAAAGAGGCAGTCACTGTGACTGCCTCTCCCCGTGTGGGTAACGTGTGTGTCCGAGGGGGGACTCGAACACATGTTCGCAGCATCCCTGCGCAGGATGCGTGTTCATGCGACAAACCATAGCTGCACTGAATAGGACAAGCCAAACCGTATCGACTCGGCGCATCCAGAGCGGCGTGCCCGCTACGAGCCGGTCGAGCTCTGGTCGTCGCGGCGTGTGCCGCCGCCCTGTCGAGCGGCCCATTCCTGCTGCCAGTCCGCGAATCGGCGGCGGTTCAGCGCGTAGAACCGCGCCACGGTTGAGGAACACGAACAACGACACCGCCGCCGCCCAGAGGGTTGCCGCGCCCAATGGCGCGCCGATGATCGCTGCCGCCATGGTCAGTGGGCGCTCCGTCGCTGCACCTGTTTCGTCCAACCAGATCTGGACCTCGTGGTCTGCGACCGTGCCCGCCGCTGCTTCCACCTCCCCCACCCGCTGCCGTCCGTCTCGCGTTCGCCACGTCGCCGGCGTCGGGGCGGAGTCGAACGGCGTTCCGCCGTGGCCCGCGGAGACCGGCTTGGGGCCGTCGGCCAGCAGGACCGCCGTCACCGTGTAGCGCGTGGCCGTCTGCTCGCGGGACTTGGCCGCGGTGGCCGAGTACTCGCCGATGCCGAACAACACCGCGCCCACCGCTGCCGCCAGCGACAGCAGGACCACCAGCGCCAGGAGCCCGGCCTGCAGCCGATCCGACGGGCGGACCAGCGGGCCGCGGCCGGGGAGGAAAGTGTGCCGCAGCCGGGTCAACCGCATCCTGGTGTACATCGCTCCTGCCCTCCGGGTCGTTCGGGAAACGTTCACCCAGCATCGCCGGGTGAGGCGATCGGATCGCAGGGGCGACGGTCCCCGCTCGGCGGGCCTTGCGGCCGTTTCCCCCGGCCCGGTTCCGGTGACTTTGGGCCCTTACCGCCACGGCCGGTCATACCCGACGCTGGGCACCTGGCCGTTGAACGAGGGGTCCAGGATGCAGACAGTCGACGTCGGTGCGCTCTCCGTCTCCGCCTACCGCCCGGTCGCGCCGGACTGGATCGTCGAGCCGCTTCTCGAAGTGGCGCAACGGCTTCGCGGCGCGCGGGTGATTCACCTGAGCGCGACTCCCTACGGCGGCGGTGTTTCCGAGCTGCTGCGGTCGGCGGTGCCGCTCTACAACGACCTCGGCGTGCGGGCGAGCTGGAAGATCATCAGTGGTGAGCCCGCCTTCTTCGCCGTGACGAAGAAGCTGCACAACGCGCTGCAGGGCGGTACCGAACCGGTCACCGACGCGGACATCCGCCGCTACGAAGAAACATCGCGTCGCAACGCCGAACAGCTCTCGGCCGATCCGGACTTCGCGGACTGCGACTTCGTCTTCGTGCACGACCCGCAGCCCGCCGCCGTTCTGTCCTTTGCGGACACGAGAAAAGCCCGGTCGGTGTGGCGCTGCCACGTCGACACTTCCGAACCGGCACCCGGCGTCTGGGACCACCTCGGCAAGTACGTCGAACACTACGACGCCACCGTCTTCACCCTGCCCGACTTCGTGCCGCCGACGCTGGCGCGCGACCGGGCCGACATCATCTGCCCCGCGATCGACCCGCTCAGCCCCAAGAACATGTCGCTGGACGACCGGACCGCGCACGCGGTGCTCAACTGGATCGGGATCGAACCCGACCGCCCGCTCGTCACCAGGTGTCGCGGTTCGACCCGTGGAAGGACCCGCTCGGCGTGATCGACGCGTTCCGCCTGGTCCGCTCCGACATCCCCGGGCTCCAGCTGGCGCTCGTCGGCTCGATGGCCCTCGACGACCCGCAGGGCTGGGACGTCTATCGTCAGATCAGCGACGCCGGCCGCGACGACCCCGACATCCACGTCTTCACGAACCTCACCGGCGTCGGCAACGTCGAGGTCAACGCCTTCCAGCGGTTCTCCTCGGTGATGATCCAGAAGTCGATCCGCGAGGGGTTCGGGCTGGTGGTGTCCGAAGCGCTGTGGAAGGGCACGCCGATCGTCGCCGGCCGGGTGGGCGGGATCCCGCTGCAGGTCGCCGACGAGGCCGGGGGCGTCCTGGTCGGCTCCACCGCCGAGTGCGCCAAGACGCTCCTGGACCTGCTCGAAGACCCGGGCCGCTCGGCCGCGCTGGGCGCCGCCGGCCGGGAGCGCGTGCGGAGGCACTTCCTGCTCCCCCGGCTCCTGCTCGACGAGCTGACGCTGCTCGACGGCCTCGCCCACGGCGACCGGCCTGGCGCGCTGATGACCCGGTCCGACCACCGCGACCCGGTCTGCGGACTCACCGTCCCGCCCGGCAGCGGCACGCCGTCAGCCGAGAAAAGGGCCACACTCGCTACTTCTGTTCACAGCGGTGCCGTGCCGCCTTCCTCGAGGGAGCTGCGTCGTGACGACCCGGCCGTGGCACGGCGGTGAGCTGCGCTGGAACGCCGAGACCGAAGACTGGACGATCCTCGCGCCCGGCCGCGGCGGCCGCCCGCACCGGGTCGCGCAGGCGGCGTGCCCGTTCTGCCCGGGCACCCAGGACACCCCGCCGGAGACGTGGCGGCTGCCGGGTGACGGGCCGGGCTGGCGCGTCCGCGCGGTGCCGAACCGCTACGCCTTGTCCGACAAGCACGAGATCGTCATCGAGTCGCCGCGCCACGACTGGGACCTGGCGACCGGCACCGAAGAGGAGGTCGCCGACGTCCTGGGCGCCTGGCAGCACCGCCACCGCGCACTCCGGCCGTCGGCCGCCCAGGTCGTCGTGTTCCGCAACCACGGGCCGGCGGCCGGGATCTCGCTGGACCACCCGCACTCGCAGGTCGCCGGGTTGCCGGTGCTGTCCGCGGGGACACGCCGCGAGCTGGAGACGGCTCGGGCGCACCACCGTGACCACGGGCGGCGGCTCGCCGACGAACAGCTGGAAGCGACGCTCAACGACGGGAAGCGGATCGTCTTCACCGACGACCACGTGATCGCCTACACGCCCTTCGCGCAGGTCGCCGCGTACGAGGTCCGGATCGTCCCGCACCGCGCGCACGCGGACTTCGCCGCCGCCACGGCCGAGGAGATCCGCGCGACGGCCGGCTGCCTGGGGGCCGTCCTCGCCGCGCTGCGCGCCGAGCTGGGCGATCCCGCCTACAACGTCGTCGTGCGGACCGCTCCCCGCGACTACGAGTCCGCGCCCTTCCTGGCGTGGTCACTGCAGGTGGTGCCGCGGCTGGAGATCCCGGCCGGGCTCGAGCTGGCGACGGGAGTCCCGGTGACGACCGTGACCCCGGAGCACGCCGCCACGCGCCTGCGCACCGCCGTGGCGGCGTGACCGGCGTCAGCGTGGTCGCCGCAGCCCGGCGCGGATCAGGGCAGCCACCTGGGCCAGCAGCCCGATCACCGAGCCGGCCAGGCCGACGGCCAGCACGATCCGCGCCGTCAACGCCCAGTCGAAGCTGCTGCCGGTGAAGTCGAAGGGGAAGACCTGCCACAACCGCACCAGCGCGGCCAGTCCCGCACACGTCGTCACGACGCCGTTCAGGGCGACGAGCCACTCGGGGTCCTGCCACAACTGGACCAGGCCGGTGACGAGGCCCGCGAGCAGGGTGAGGTCGACCAGGCCGAGCACCGTCGGGAACGCCGGGGTGAGGAACGGCAGCACGTCCCAGCCGGGCCAGCCGTTGACCAGGACCAGCAGGACGCCGTTGAGCACGACCCCGACGAGGTAGCCGGCGCGCCGGGTCCGGACGGACGGTCTGCGCTTCCGCACACTGGTCGTCATCGTGAACTCCGTTCTCCCACCACGATCGTCGGCCGGTACGCAGGCCGGAGGCAGAGTCCTTGGTCCACGGCGGCGGGCCCTAAGGTCCGCGGTGCAGCACCTCTTCCACCGCCCGGCGCGGGCTGGACGGGTCCGCTTCCGCGGCGTAGCCGATGCGGAGGAGGGCTTGGGGGAAACCGGCCAGCCCGAGGTCTTCGCACAGCGCCGAGCGCACTTCCGGCAGGTGCAATGGCTGCGTCAGGACCGCAGCCGCCAGGCCGAGATCGACCGCCGCGAGCCAGGCGCGTTCCATCGCGTAACCGGCCCGCACGTGATCGAGCCGGGAGTCGTCGGCGGTCAGGACGAGCAGGAGCGTTTCGCTCGCCAGCCGACGCTCGAGTTCGGGCGTTTCGGGGATGTCGGTCGCGCGGCGGACCAGGCCCGCCCAGGGCACCGAACCGGCCGGGATCCGGCTCGCGGGGATGCCGACGCCGTGCCGGTGCGTCCGCTCGTCCCGAATCGGCCACAGCGACAGCTCGCGCTGGTACGCGCCGTCCTGCCGGAAGGTTTCCGCGGCGAAGTGCAGCAGCCGGGCGACGGCGGCGACCTCGTGGACAGCTCGGGTTTCCACGCCCGGCGCACCGCCGGCCGCCGTGATCCGCCGGACGACCGCGGCGGGCACGGCCACGCCTTCGAACGGCGCGCGGTGGCTGGCCCGGCGGGCGATCGCGCCGTAGCAGCGGAGCTCCTCGATCGCCGGTGCGGCCGGTTCGCCGACGGCAACCCGGGCGAGGAGGTCCGGCTGCTCGTCCTCCGGCAGGAACGAGACCACGCAGGAGCGGCCCAACGTGCGGACCGCCAGCTCGAGGTTGGCCACCGCCGCGCCGCAGGATGCGGCGCGGTCCCGGCCGTGCGGGTCGTGGTGCGGGAGAGCCGGTTCGGAGCGTTCGCGCACCGACAGTGCTCCGGGGGTGATGTCCAGCAGCCACGGCTGGATGTTGTGCACCGACGGCGCCCGCATCATCGACCGGACCAGCACCTCGGTTTCGGCGGCCGTCCAGCTCGGTGCTTACGAACAGGCCCAGCGCCGTGCCCAGCAGCGCGTCCAGCACCACGACGAGCAGCAGCACCCAGACCGAGCCTGCGATGTCGAGTCCGAGCCAGGTCAGGGAGATCCCGGCGGCCACGACCACCTGCAGCACCGCCAGCGAGCCGAACGCCAGCGCGTAGCCGAGGATCAGGTCCAGCTTGCCGATCGGCAGCGTCATCAGACGTTCCAGCGTCCCCGTCGTGCGCTCGCGCAACGTCGTCACCGACGTCAGCAGGAACATGATCGTGAACGGGAAGATCCCCAGCAGGGCCGGGGCGATCGCGCTGAACCGCGGCGCGGAATTCAGGACGTACCGCAGCAGGATCATCAGCACGCTGGGCACCGCGACGAGCAGGACGATGGTGCGGGGGTCGTGCCGCAGCTGGGTGAGGATGCGGCGGGTGGTGGGCAGCGCGCTCATCGGGCCGCTCCTTCCCGGCCCTTGATCAACCGCAGGAAAGCCCGTTCCAGGTCGACGGCGCCGGCCCGCGTCCGCAGGGCCTCCGGGGTGCCGCGAGCCAGCAGCCGGCCCCGGTGCAGCAGGAGGAGGTCGTCGCAGCGGGCGGCTTCGTCCATGACGTGGCTGGAGATCAGGAGCGTGACGCCGGTGGCGGCCAGGTCGTGGAACAGCCGCCACAGCTCGTCGCGCAGCTCGGGGTCGGAGCCGACCGTCGGCTCGTCCAGCACCAGCAGCTCGGGCGTGCCCAGCAGGGCCACCGCCAGATTGGCCCGGCCGCGCTGGCCGCCGGAAAGCCGCCCGACCAGGGTGCGGGCCGACCCGGTGAGCCCGGTCTGCGTGATGACGCGGTCCACATCGGAAAGCGAAACGCCGAGCACCGCGGCGAAGTAGCGCAGGGCCTCGGTCACGGTCAGGTCCGCGTAGATCGCCGGTTCCTGGGTCGCGTAGCCGATCCGCCGCCGCAGCTCGGGGTGGCCGGCGGGCTTGCCCAGCACCTCCACGCGCCCGGACTCGACGAGCTGGACGCCGACGATCGAGCGCATCAGCGTGCTCTTGCCGCAGCCGTTCGGGCCCAGCAGGCCGGTCACGGTCCCGCGCCGCACGGTGAACCCGATGTCACGCAGCACTTCCTCGCCGCCGCGGCGGACCCGCAGGTCCGTCACCGCGATCGCCGGCTCGTCCACGACGTCTCCTTCCGCCGGGCACCATGGTGAACGCCGTGACGGGGCCAGGGTGGTTTCCCCGGTCACCGGTCCCGGTGACTTTCGTCCCCGGTGCAAACCGTCCCGAGGAACCGATCCTGGCGGCATGGACGGATCCTGGGCCGACGTGCGCGAGACCCACATCGGCGCGGTCTTCCTCGTCGGAGACCTCGCCTACAAGCTGAAGAAGCCGGTCGACTTCGGCTTCCTGGACTTCTCGACGCGCGAAGCCCGCGAACGCGCGTGCCACCGGGAGGTGGAGCTGAACCGGCGGCTGGCACCCGACGTCTACCTCGGCGTTGCCGACGTCACCGGCCCCGACGGCGAGGTCCGCGACCACCTGGTCGTGATGCGCCGGATGCCCGAGGCCCGGCGGCTCTCGACCCTGGTCCGGCGCGGCGCACCGCTGCCCGCCACGATCCGGGCCCTGGGGCGGCAGCTGGCCGCCTTCCACAGCCGGGCCACCCGCGGGCCGGAGATCGACGCCGACGAGACCCGCGACGCGGTCCGGGACCGCTGGCGAGACAGCTTCGCGCAGGTCCGGCCGTTCCACGGCGAGGTGCTCGACCCGGCCACCGCGGACGAGATCGAAGTACTGGCCGAGGAGTTCCTCGCCGGCCGCGAGCCGCTCTTCGACCACCGGATCGCCGAAGGGCACGTCGTCGACGGCCACGGGGACCTGCTGGCCGACGACATCTTCTGCCTCGACGACGGCCCCCGCGTCCTGGACTGCCTGGAGTTCGACGACCAGCTCCGGCACGTCGACGTGCTCGACGACGTCGCCTTCCTCGCCATGGACCTCGAACGACTCGGCGCTCCCGCGTCCGGCGAACAGCTCCTGCGCGACTACCGCGAGTTCACCGGCGACCCCGCGCCTCCCGCGCTGGTGCACCACTACCTCGCCTACCGCGCGTTCGTCCGCGCCAAGGTCGCCTGCCTCCGCCACGCGCAGGGCGACCCTCAGGCGGCCGAACTGGCCCGCGAGTACGCCGACCTCACCCTGGAGCACCTGCGGTCCGGCCGGGTACGCCTGCTCCTCGTCGGCGGCGAGCCCGGCACCGCCAAGTCCACCGTCGCCGGCGCGCTCGCCGACCGGCTCGGCGCCACCCTGCTGCAGTCCGATCGCCTGCGCAAGGAACTGGCCGGGCTCACGCCGGTCCGGCGCCCCGCCGAGGGCTACCGCGAAGGTCTCTACGACGCCGGCCACACGGACGCGACGTACGCCGAGCTCGTGCGCCGCGCCGGCGAACTGCTGGCGCTCGGCGAGACCGTGGTGCTGGACGCGTCGTGGAACGCGGCCCCGCACCGCCTGCTCGCCGCAGCGGCAGCGGAACGGGCGAGCAGCCCGCTCGCCGCCCTCCGTTGCCTGGCCCCGGAAACGACGGCGGCGCGGCGCATCACGGCCCGGACCGGTGCCCTGTCCGACGCCACCCCCGAGATCGCGCACCGGATGGCCGAGGACGCCGACCCGTGGCCCGAAGCGTATCCCCTGCCGACCACGGGCACGCCCGCGGAGTCGCTCGCGCGGGCCGTGGCCCGCCTGGCGCCCGGGCACCGAAAGTCCCCGCAGCGAAGGCACTCCGGCCCTCCCGCCGGCCGCGACCGCGGTGCGAAGGTCGAGGCGGCAGAAACTCCCGACGACGAGGCAGGCCGATGATGGACCGAGCATTCCCGGACGACTTCACCGTCAAGACCGCGGTTGCCATGGCGGTCCGCGCGCCGTCGGTGCACAACTCCCAGCCGTGGTACTGGCGGCTCGGCCACAGCTCCCTGCACCTCTACGCCGACCCGGACAGGCGGTTGCCCGAGACCGACCCGGACGGTCGTGACCTGATCCTCAGCTGTGGTGCCGCGTTGCACCACGCCCGGGTCGGCTTCGCCGCGCTCGGCTGGGCCGCGGAAGTGCACCGGCTGCCCAATCCCGCCGAGCCCGACCACCTGGCGGCGATCACACTGCACCCGCACGACCCGTCCCAGGACGAGATCGCGATGGCCGCCGCCATCCCCCGGCGGCGGACCGACCGGCGCCGGCACAGCTCGTGGGTCGTCCCGCGCGGCCACGTCGAAGCGATGTCCCGGGCGGCCGCGCTGGAAGGCACCGTGCTGCAGGCCGCCGAAAACTCCGCGCGCTACTACCTGGCGACGGCGATCGAGGAGGCCGCGGACCGGCATGCCGACGACCCGGCCTACCGCACCGAGCTGGCGGCGTGGAGCGGGCGGCACCTTTCCCCCGACGGCGTCCCGGCCCGCAACACCCCGGCGCCGGACGACACCCCGAGTGCGCTCCGGACCCGGCCCTTCGCCGATCCCCTCCTGGCCCAGCCGGCCGGCGCCAAGGCCGAGGACGACGAGACGGTCCTGCTGGTGCTGAGCACCGCCTCCGACGACCGGATGTCCCGGCTGCGGGCCGGTGAAGCGACGAGTGCCGTGCTGCTGACGGCGAACGCCTTCGGCCTGTCGTCGTGCCCGTTGACCGAGCCACTGGAGCTGCCGGACGTCCGCGACACCGTGACCGAGCGGGTCACCGGTGGATCGTTCCCCCAGATGGTGCTGCGCATCGGCTGGGCCCCCGCCAACGCCGAACCGCTGCCCGCGACTCCGCGCCGCGACCTCGAAGACGTGCTGCAGCCGCTCGAGGCTCCCCCGAAGCACTTCCAGGCTTACTAGGAAAGGAGCCGGTCATGCCGTATTGGCACTATCCCGGGACCATGGGCTGGGCCGGCGGCATCGGCATGCTCGTGCTGATGGCGCTCGTCCTGGCCGCGCTCGGCGCGCTCGCCGTCGTCCTCGCCCGGCGGGCACCGCACCCACCACCACCGGCCGACACGGCCCGGCGGATCCTCGACGAGCGGTTCGCCCGCGGCGAGATCGACCAGGAGGAGTACGAACGCCGCCGGGACGCCCTGACGAGGACGACGTGACCCCGCGCGGGCGCGCGGTGCTCGTCGCGCTGGCGTGCGGCCTGGCGATCGCCGGGTGCGGAAGCGACCGGGCCGCGGCGCCACCGGCGAGCACGTCGCCCTCGGTGTCGGTGCTTCCGGCACCCGCGACGACCCCAGCCACCACTCCGGCGGCGCCCACCACCTCCGCGCCGCCCGCGGCCACGCCGCCCCCGGCGAAACCGGTGTGCCCGGAGACCGCGGGCTGGCGGACGGACGAGCGTGCCGCCGACCCGGTGAGCCGGGACGCGCTGTACCTCGTGCGAGCCGGCAGACATGCCTGCTTCGACCGCATGGTCTTCGACGTCAACGGCCCGGCGGCGGCCGGGTTCGCCGTCCGGTACGTGCCGGTGGTGATCACCGATCCGAAGGGCGACCCGCTTCCGGTGCCCGGCGGCGCGGCCCTGCAGATCGTCGTCCGCGCGCCCGCGCTCGGCACGGACAGCTCCGGGCACCAGCCCGGCCGGGTCCTGGCCGCGGTCGGTGACACCCTGACCAGCACTCCGGACTGGCCGTCCCTGCGGGCCGTCCGCTTCGCCGGGTCGTTAGAGGGACTCAGCACGTTCGCCGCCGGCGTCCGCGCGAAGCTGCCGTTCCGCGTGTTCACCCAGCTCGGCCCCCAGGACCAGGTCCGGCGCGTCATCGTCGACATCGCTCACTGAAAGGACGTCATGGACCGGCTCAGCCCGCTCGACGCGGCCTTCCTCGAGATCGAGGACGAGGACCCGGGATCGTCGCTGGCCATCGCCTCGGTCGCGATCGCCGAGGGACCGGTACCGAACCACGACGAGTTCGTCGCGGCCGTGCTCGCGCGGCTGGCCGGGATTCCCCGCTACCGGCAGAAGGTCCGCACGGTGCCGTTCGACCTCGGGCCGCCGGTCTGGATCGACGACCCGGCGTTCGACCCGCCCGCACACTTCGGGCGGGTCGCGCTCCCGGCGCCGCACGACGAGTCCGCGCTCTGCGAGCTGGTCGCGCTGCTGATGGGCGAACGGCTCGAACGCGACCGGCCGCTGTGGGAGTTCTGGGTGATCGAGGGCTTGCCGGAGGGGCGCTGGGCGATCCTGACGAAGGTGCACCACGCCCTCGCCGACGGGCTGGCGGCGACGCGGCTGCAGACCGTCCTCTTCGGCGACGCCCCGGCCGACCCGCGGCCCGCCGCCGAAGCTGCCGACCCTGGTGCGGTCAAGCTGCTGCTGGACGCGGCCGGTTCGCTGCTGCGCACGCCCTGGACCCAGTCGCGGCTGCTCGCCCGCGCACTGCTGCACCCGAACCGGCTGGCCCGCCGCGTCAGCGACGCCGCCCGCGGTCTCGCGGCGATGACGTCCGCGCTGCTGCCGGTGTCGCCGACGCCGTTGACCGGCCCGCTCGGGCGCGACCGGCGCTACTCGACCGCGTCGGTGCCGCTGGCCGACGTCCAGGCCGTCGCGCGGGCCTTCGACGTCACGGTGAACGACGTCCTGCTGGCCGCGGTCACCGGCGGGTTCCGGGAACTGCTGCTGCAGCGCGGCGAGACCCCCGCCGCCGACAGCGTGCGGTCGCTGGTGCCGGTGTCCGTGCGGACCGGCACGGCGCTCGACAACGAGGTCTCGCTCCTGCTGCCGCTGCTGCCGTTCGACCTGCCCGACCCGGCCCAGCGGCTGGTCCGGGTACACCGGAGGCTGGGCACGCTGAAGGCCGCCAAGGAGGCCGACGCCGGCGCGCTGGTCACCGCGACTGCGGCGCGCGAGCCGTTCGCTCCGGTCGCGTGGGCGATCCGGGCGGCCGCGCACCTGCCGCAGCGCAACATCGTCACGGTGACGACCAACGTTCGCGGCCCCGCCGAACCGCTGTCCGCACTCGGCCGCCGGATCGTCCGGATCCACCCGTACGTGCCCATTGCGCTGCGGGTGCGGATCGGCGTGGCGATGCTCAGCTACGCCGGCGAAGTGACGTTCGGGATCACGGCCGACGCGGATGCCGTCCCGGACACCGACGTGCTCGCCAAGGCGATCGGACGGGAGTTCCCGGCGCTGCTGGCCGCGGCCCGCTGATCACCGGCCCGCAGCGGCGAACTCCGCGGCGAGCGCGTCGACCAGCGCCTGCGGGTCGGGGATCAGCTTGCGGCCGGTGCCGAAGCCGAACCGCACCTGGCCGGCGTAGCTGAAGATGCAGATGGTGATCGCCTGGCGGCCGCTGCACGGCGCCCAGCCGACGATGCCGTCGACCTCCGCGCCCGCCAGCGTCATGCGCGCCCGCGGGCCGGGCACGTTCGTGAGCACGCCGACGGCCTTGCCGGCGAAGAACCGGCTCAGCGGCAACCCGGCCGGCGCCGGGCTCCGCGCGATCGCGTACTGCACCCCGAACGTCAGCACCGGCTCGAAGGAGTCGCGGATCCGGGCGACCCGCCGGTGGACCTCGGCGAGGCGCTCGGTGAACGTCCGGCGGCCGAGCGGCAGCTGAGCCAGTACCAGGGAGAAGTGGTTGCCGAGCGTGGCCGGGAGCTCGTCGTCGAACGACGACAGGCTCACCGGGATCAGCCAGCCGAGGTCCGACGGCCCCGGCCGGGCCGTTCCGTGGGCCGCGAAGTACCGGTCGAGGGCTCCCGCGACGAGCGCGGTGCAGACGTCGTTGATCGTCGTCCCGGTGTCGTGGCCGATCCGGCCGAGCGCGACCAGCGGGACCGGGTCGCCCCACGCCGCGGTCTTCTCGACGCCCGGTTCACCGTCCCACAGGCCGGTGGCCGTGGACGGGCCGAGCAGGTCGCCGGTCCCGGTCGCGCTGTGCCAGAGCGTCGTCGCCGCGCTCGCGACCGTGTCGACCGCCCGCCGAGGACCGCCGTCGAGGGCCGACACCAGGAAGCCGGCGACCGCGCCCGTGGCCCCCACCGCCGCGGTCGCGCCGAGGAACGGGAGGGCGACCGCTGATTCCAGCACCGGGTGCACACGGGCGGCCTGCAGCTGGACCTTGGCACCGGTGTCACCGAGGACGCGCAGCGCGGTGGCACCGAGCCGGACCACGGGCTGGGCCACCGGTTCGCGGTGGGGTCCGGCGCCGCCGACCTTCGCGTGCGGAGCGGTCTCGCTCTCGACGGGGTCCAGCAGGCTGAACAGGACCTGCGTCAACCGGATGCCGTCGGCCATCGCGTGGTGGGTGCGGCACACGAGCGCACTGCCGCCGCGGTAGCCCTGCAGCAGATCGATGGTCCACAGTGGACGTTGCCGGTCGAGCGGCTCGCCGCGCCGCGCCGCGACGAACGCCTGCAAGGCCGCCTGGTCGGTAGGCGCCGGAAGGTCGTGCACGACGAGGTGCCGGCCCAGGTCGAAGGCGGGATCGGTTTCCCAGGCGAGGGTGCGGCCGTGCCGGACGGCGCGCTGGAAGTACACCGGGTACCGCGCGAGCAGGCGGTCGGACACCAGCGACCGCAGCCGCGCGGGGTCCACCGGTGTCCGGGTCCAGAGCACCGAGGTGACGATCATCAGGTTCTCGGGCCGGTCCAGGTGCAGCCACAGGCTGTCCTGCGCCGGTATCCGGCGGTGCGGCCCGACGGTTTTCCGCGTGTTCGGCACCCTGCCACTGTGCTGCGGCACCGGATCCGGCGAAAAGGGCCGGAAGTCCTCCGCCCGCGCGGCCGAGGACCCTCCCTCCGCTCCCCGTCCGGGCGCATCGTGAAGGCGTCTGCCGACCACCGGAGCATCGGAGAAGACTCATGTCCCCCACCCACGTAGTCGTCCTGGGCAGCGGGTTCGCCGGGCTGGAGACGGCGTTCGCGCTGCGCACGCTGGCGAACCCGGACCGCGTCCGGCTGACCCTGGTCTCCGACCGCGACGACTTCCTGTTCCGCCCCAACGGCATCTACCTGCCCTTCGGTGCGGGCGAGGCACCGCTGCACGTGCCGCTCGGGAAACCGTTGCGGCGCCGGGAGATCGAGGCCCGCGTGGCCAAGGCCGAAGGCGTCGACACCGACCGCGGCTTCGTGCACACCTCCCACGAACCGGTTCCCTACGACCACCTGGTCATCGCCACCGGCGCCGCGATGCGCCCCGAGGAGGTGCCCGGCTTGGCGGAGTACGCGCGCACCGTGTGGACGCCGGGGCAGCTGCACGCGCTGGGCGAACAGCTGCAGTGGGTGGCCCAGCACGCCCGGCACGGCCGGCTGCAGCAGGTCCTGTTCCTCGTACCGCCCGGCAACAAGTGCGCCGGCCCGCTGTACGAGATCGCGCTGATGCTCGACACCTGGCTGCGCCGCCGCGAGGTCCGGGACAACGTCCAGATCGCCTTCGCCACCTCGGAGAAGAGCTACGTGCAGGCGTTCGGGCCCAAGCTGCACGACGTGGTGGCCGCCGAGTTCGCCGCCCGCGGCATCGAGGGCCGCACCGGCGTCGAACCCGACAAGGTCAGCGAGCTCGAAGTGGCCTTCACCGACGGCACCACGCACGAATTCGACCTCCTGGTGGCGTTCCCGCCGTACGTCGCCGCGCAGCGCTTCGAAAACCTTCCGGCCGACGACCGCGGCTTCCTCGTCTGCGAGGAGAGCAGGCGCGAGGTGCTCGGGCACCCGGGCGTCTACGCACCCGGCGACGCCGGCGACTTCCCGGTCAAACAGGCGTTCCTGGCTCTCCTGCAGGCCCAGGCGGTGGCCGGGCAGATCGCCGCCGACGCCGGAGTGCACCTGCCGGGGCCCGGGTTCGAGCCGGTGAGCATGTGCGTGCTGGAGATGTTCGACAAGGCGACGTTCGCGCAGGTGCCGCTGTCGGTGACCGGCGATCCCGTCCGCCCGGTCGTCGTCGATCCGGAGGCGCTCGAGGCCTACCGCGTCGGCACGTCGGCCGTCTGGCGGCTGGGCAAGAAGGCTCTCGGTTCCTACGTGCCGGGCCGGTTCCGCGCCGGGCTACCGGTGCACGCGGGGGCGGGCTGGGACTCGATGGCGTTCGGCCTGCGCGGCGCGACCCGCTGGCTCGCCCGATGAGCCTGAGGCGCCTCTTACCGCGAGAAGGCGTCCTCGGGCACGTCCCGCGCATCGGCCACCTTGACGATGCGATAGTTGCTCGGTGACCGAGCCGACGAATTCCGCACAGCCGGACTCCGTAGCAAGCCTGGCACCGGCGACCAAGCCCCAGCTGCGCCCGATTCCCCGCTGGGTCGTCGCAGTCGGCATCCCGGCGATGTGCCTGGTAGCTGCCGTCGTGGCATGGCGACTACTCAGCAGTAGCGTCACTCCGACCCAGCTGGACGCTCTCAGGACGGCGGGGACCCTCGGCGTCGGGACCGGTGGTGCGTTTGCTCTGTGGCTGGCGGTTCGGCGGCAGCGCTCGACAGAACTCGATCTGCTGCAGAAGTACGAGGCGCACCAGCTGGCGGAACGCGTAGCGGCCCAAAACGCGGCTGCAGCCGACCGTGCGGCTACACACGCCGAGCACGACGCACGCGAACGTCGACTCACCGACCTCTACCTTAAAGCCGTCGAGCAGCTGGGGTCCGAAAAGGCTGCGGTCAGGCACGGCGCTCTCTACGCTCTTGAGCGTGTGGCGCAGGACAACGTCGGTCAGCGGCAGACCGTTGTGGACGTGATTTGCGCGTACCTACGGGCGCCCTACCCCGTGACACCTGTTGAACAGCCCACCCAACGCCGCGGCGTGCACCGCTCACTACTGAGGACTTCGACAGTCCGCGACACCGTCACGACCACCGCCCGACCGGGAGTCAGTCTTTCGATTGATGCACAGCAAGAGAAGGAAGTCCGGCTGACTGCACAGAAGATCGTCTTCGGGCACCTCTGGCCAGGCGATCCCGAAGACGCCGACCCCCTATTCTGGTCGGACATCGACCTTGACCTCGCCGGCGCAACCCTCTTCGACATCGAACTTGACGACGTCGTCATCAGAAAGGCCATTTTCACCGCCGCAACTTTCGTCGGGGCCGCCCGATTCGACGGCGCACTCTTCACTGGGCGCACCAGCTTCGACGGTGCGATATTCACCGCACGCACCGGCTTTGTCGGCACCAAATTCGACAGCTACTCCAGCTTCTCTCGATCAAGATTCCGTGCCGACACCAAGTTTAACGCCGCCAGATTCTTCGAACCGACAAACTTCAGCAGCTCCGAATTTTCCAGTGTAACTCAATTCAATAGAGCATACTTCTTAGGTGAAGCATCGTTTGGAGCGGCGAAATTCACCGGCTACACAGTGTTCTCCAATGCGGAGTTTCGCGATGACGCCTGGTTCGCCGAGGCAAATTTCGGCAGCCGAGCAGTCTTCGACGGGGTCACATTCACCAAGTTCACCAGCTTTGCCGACGCGACCTTGACGGCAGCGACCTTCCAAAGAGCAACGTTCGCCAACACTACCGAATTCATTAGGACACACTTCATTGGCGAAACCGATTTCGACAAAGTGCAATTCGAAGACAGTCGACTCGTCGATTTCCGAGACGCCAGGTTCGACACGGCCCCGCCGGAGGCCCTGCACGAGCACCTGGCGGGATAGCGGCCAGCCGAGACGACATCACCGAGGCGTCGGGACCGCCGCTTCACCGTTGACCACCGCCGCCGGGGCGGCCGGCGGGGCGGCAGCGGCCGCTTCGCGGGCCAGGAACGTGCCCAGCTCGCCGATCGTGCTCATCAGCGGCGCCGGGAACACCACCGTGCTGTTGTGGTCGACCCCGATCTCCATCAGCGTCTGCAGGTTCCGCAGCTGCAGCGCCAGCGGGTGCGCCATCATCGTGTCCGACGCCGTCCCCAGCGCCGCGGCGGCCTGGGCTTCACCCTCGGCGTTGATGATCTTGGCTCGCTTCTCCCGCTCGGCCTCGGCCTGCTTGGCCATCGCCCGCTTCATCGTCTCGGGCAGCTGGATGTCCTTCAGCTCCACCAGGGTCACGTCGACGCCCCACTCGGTGGTGGTCACGTCGAGGATCTGCCGGATGTCCGAGTTGATCTTGTCGGTCTCCGCCAGCGTCTCGTCCAGGGTGTGCTGGCCGACGACCTTCCGCAGCGTCGTCTGGGCGATCTGGTCGATCGCCGCGTAGACGTTCTCGATCGCGACCACCGACTTCGTCGCGTCCACCACGCGGAAGTACGCCACCGCCGAGACGTCGACGCTGACGTTGTCGCGGGTGATGATGCCCTGCGACTGGATCGGCATCGTGACGATCCGCAGGGACACCCGGCGCAGCACGTCGATCACCGGAATGATGAACCGCAGCCCGGGCTCACGGACCCCGACCACCCGGCCCAGCCGGAACAGCACCCCCCTCTCGTACTGCTTGACGATCCGGATCGACAGCGCCAGCAAGACGACAACGACCGCACCCGCGATCCACCAGCCGATCATGACGCCACTCCCTTCGTTCGGGCCGGGACGCTCCAGCGGTCGGAGCGGCCCGCGGTCATCAGGTCGACGACCGATTCCTTGGTCAGCTCGCCGGTGGCGGACACGCCCGCCATCCGGCCCAGGTACAGCACGGCGATCCGGTCGGCCACGTCGAAGACGTCGTTCATGTTGTGCGACACCACGACCACGCCGAGGCCGCGCTCGGCGAGCCGGCCGACCAGTTGCAGCACGACTTCGGTCTGCTGCACGCCGAGCGCCGCGGTCGGCTCGTCCATGATCACCAGTTTCGAGTGCCACAACACGGCTTTCGCGATCGCCACCGCCTGGCGCTGGCCCCCGGAGAGCGAGCCGACCGGCTGGCGGACCGACGTCACCGTCGTCACGCCCAGGCTGTGCAGCGTCTCCTTCGCGGCCAGCTCCATGCGGTCCTCGTCGAGCGAAACGTGCCGGACCTTTTCCCGGCCGAGGAACATGTTCTGCACGATGTCGAGGTTGTCGCACAGCGCCAGGTCCTGGTACACCGTCTCGATGCCGAGCGCGGCGGCGTCCCGCGGCGTGCGGATGCGCACTTCGCGGCCCTGCCAGGTGATCTCGCCGGCGTCCGGGACGTGGATGCCGGCGATGCACTTGATCAGCACGGACTTGCCCGCGCCGTTGTCACCGACCAGCGCGGTCACCTGGCCGGCCGGGACGTCGAGGTCGACGCCGGCCAGTGCCTGCACCGGCCCGAACTTCTTGGTCAGGCCACGGACACGCAGCAACGGCGGGTCGGCGATGGTGCGCACGTCAGGCCGTTTCCCCGGTGACCTCGGCCAGCCGACGGCCAAGCGGGCTGTCCGGCGTGCGCGCCGGCGGCGGGATCACGGCGACCGGGCAGGTCGCGTGCCGCAGGCAGGCGCTGCTCACCGAACCGGCGAGCGCCGCACGCACCTTGCCCTTGCCGTGGCTGCCGACCACCAGCATGGTGGCGTCCTTCGCCCGCTCGGTCAGCACCCCGGCGGGATCGCCGTCCGGGGCGAAGCACCGGGCGGTCACGCCCGTGAGGTCCTTGGTCACCGCGGCGACGAGCTTTTCCAGCTCGTGGAAGTGCACTCGCCGGGCTTCTTCCAGGGTCCGGTTCACGGACGCGTCGTCGAGCATCGCATCGTGCAGCCACACCGTCACGACGTCCAGTTCGGCGCCGCTGACCGCCGCCTGCACGGCCGCCCACACGAGCGCGGCCGTGCCGGCGTCGGAACCATCGACACCGACGACGATCCGGCCTTTCGCGGTCGTTTCCGTCATCACCGCTCCTTCCACAGTCCCCTGCACCTTCAGCGAACTCCTCCCGCGCGCCGGGCGAAGCAGTCGTTCTGCCCGACCTGCGAGGACCTTGGGCCCTACGGGCGGTGCGCGCCGCCGGAGAACCATCGACGGGAGGCGACGACGACAGGGAGAGACCCATGACGGTAAGGCTCGGCATCAACGGATTCGGCCGGATCGGCCGCGACATCCTCCGGTGCGTGCTGGAGACCCCGGACAGCCCGATCGAAGTGGTCGCGGTCAACGACATCACGTCCCCGGAGATGCTGGCGCACCTGCTCGCGCACGACTCCACCTACGGACGGCTGCGCACACCGGTCGAGGTCGTCGACGGCGAGGCGCTGCGCGTCGGCGACCACCTGATCCAGGTTTCCTCCACCGCGGACCCGGCCCAGCTGCCGTGGGGCGAGTACGGCGTGGACGTCGTCGTCGAGTCGACCGGCAAGTTCCGCACCCGCGAAGCCGCCGGCGTGCACCTGGCCGCCGGCGCCGAGAAGGTCGTGATCTCCGCCCCCGGCAAGGACGTCGACGCGACGATCGTGCTCGGGGTCAACGAAGACGACTACGACCCCGCGAACCACCACATCATCTCGAACGCTTCCTGCACGACCAACTGCGTCGCGCCGATGGTGAAGGTGCTGCACGCCGTGTTCGGCATCCGCCGCGGCCTGCTCACCACGATCCACAGCTACACCGGCGACCAGGCCTTGCTGGAGCGGCCGCACAAGGACCCGCGCCGCGCCCGCTCGGCGGCGGTCAACGTGGTGCCGACCAGCACTGGCGCGGCGAAGGCGATCGGCCTGGTGCTCCCGGAGCTGGCCGGCAAGCTCGACGGTGTCGCGGTCCGCGTCCCGGTCGAGGACGGCTCGCTGACCGACCTGACGGTCGAGCTCGAGCGCCCGGTGACGGCCGAACAGGTCAACAATGCCTTCGCGGAGGCCGCCGACGGCGACCTCAAGGGCATCCTGCGCTACACCGAGGCCCCCATCGTGTCCCGCGACATCATCGGCGACCCGGCGTCCTGCGTGTTCGACGCCCAGCTGACCAAGGCCGACGCGCACCTGGCGAAGGTGTTCGGCTGGTACGACAACGAGTGGGGCTACGCGACCCGGACGGTCGAGCTGGTGGAGCTCATCGGGCGATCGCTGGGCTGAGTGTCCCGGGCGCCCGCCGGTGACGCGGCCCGGCGGGCACCCGCCCCCATCAGGCCGGGGAGACGATGTCCGGCGACAACGGCGCGATGGCGCCGATGATGTCCTGCGTGGTCTCCTCCGGCACCCCCGCCGCGAGCAGGGCATCGGCCAGGTACTTCGCGACGAGGTCGAAGTGGTGCTGAGCGATGCCCCGCCCGCGGTGGACGTCCTTCATGGACCGTCCGCGGTACTCTTCCGGGCCGCCGAGCGCCGCGGAGAAGAACTCCACCTGCATGCCCTTCAGCCGGGACATGTTCGTCCCCCGGAAGAACACCGCCAGTTCCGCGTCCGCGAGAACGCGTTCGTAGAAGTCGTCGACGACGGCCGTCAGGGCTTCGTGGCCGCCGATCTGCTCGAAGATGCTGGTCAAGTCGCCTCCCGCGCATCCTGGTCACCGTGGTGCCAGGGAACCGCGGGAAGGTTTCCGGCGCGTAAGATCACCGTCACCCGGCGGTTAGGTGGTTCTCACCGCTCGGAAGCCACGGCGGCGCCGTCGTCCTGGGGGTACTTCAGGCGGTTGCGGACCGCGACCACGCCCGGCACGGACTCGGTCAGCCACTCCGCGCGCTCCACCTCGCTGCGCCGGTCGATCACCCCGCTCAGCGTCACGACGCCGTCGTCGACCTGAACCGTCACCGTCGACGGATCCGCCCAGATCGACCGCTGCAGCACCTCGCGCTCGACGATCTCCTTGAGCTCCTCGTCCGGGCGCAGGAAGGCGCGCAGGACGTCCCGGCGGGCAAGGACCCCGATCAGCCGGCCCGAGCCGTCGACGACGTACAGGCGGCGCAGCTTCGCCTCCACCAGCCGCCGGGCCGCACCGGCCACGGGCTCGTCCTTGCCGACGGTCGGCGCGCGCCGGGTCATCAGCTCGCGCGCGGTCAGCCCCTGCGCCTTGGTCCACACCCGGCGCTTCCGGAAGACCGGCTTCTGCTTGCCCTCGCTGCCGTGACGGGCCAGCAGGTCCGCCTCGTCGACCACGCCGATCGGCCGCCGGCGTTCGTCGAGCACCGGGATCGCGGCGATGCCGTGCTCCGCCAGCAACGAGACGAGTTCCTTGAACGTCGTTCCGGGACCGGCCGTCACGACCGGCCAGGTCATCAGATCCGACACCTGCGGACCGCGCATCGCACACCTCCGTCAGACGGTTCACTTCACGTTAGGAACCCCACCGGAACCGGGCTGCGGGCGAGGGTCCCCGGCCGAAAGGTCTTTCGCCCCTTTGCCCGTGCCCGCCGATGCCCTTGCCTGGAGCACCCGTCGAAAGGAGATCCCGATGAACGACCGCAAGCGGTGGCACGACCTGAGTCCCCGGCAGCGCGGCCGGATCCGCCTCGCCGCGAGTGTCCAGCTGCTGCTCGCCGCGGCCGCCTGGTGGGACCTCGCGCGCCGGCCCGCCACCCGGGTCCGCGGCCCGAAATGGCTCTGGGCCCTGGTGATCGCGGTGAACTTCGTCGGCCCGGTGCTCTACTTCGCCCGCGGGCGCGCCACCACCATCGGGCAGAGCGCGTAGGACATCAGCGACTGGCTCGTCGACCCCAGAGCCAAACCGCGCAGCCCGCCCCGGCCCCGGCTGCCGACGACCAGCAGCTGGGCCCGGTCGGCGAAGTCCGGCAGCCGCTCGGCCGCCCGGCCGGCCACGACCTCGTGGCCCACCACGACGTCCGGGTACTTCTCGCCCCACCCGGCCAGCCGCTGGGCGAGCAGTTCCCGTGCGTACTCCTCACTCGTGCCCCACCGGCCGTTGTGGTGGCAGTGCACCGCGATCAGCGTGGCGCCCCGCCAGGACGCCTCCTCGTACGCGACCGCGATGGCTTCCTCGCTCGCGGGGCTGCCGTCGACACCGACCACGACCGGCCCGTCGGTGGGCGGCTCGTCCTCACCTGCGTGCGGACGGATCAGCGCGACCGGGCACCGCGCGTGCGCGGCGAGGGCCACCGTGACCGACCCGACCAGGACCCGGCCCAGCGGCCGAAGCCCCGGCGTGCCGAGCACGAGCATCGCGGCGCCGCCGGATTCGGCCACCAGGGCGTCGGCGGCGCGTTCGGGCCGCAGCACCGTTTCGGCTTCGACGCCCGAAACCGCGGCACCAGCCTCGGCGAGCAAGATCCGTCCTTGCGTCCCGGCCGCTTCCAGCAGCTGCTCGTACGTCGGATCGGCCCTCGGGTAGGGCGCGGGCAGTTCCGGCAGCGCGTGCACCAGGCGCAGGCCGAGCCGCCGTGCCCGGGCGACGCGCGCGGCCCACTGCACCGCCGCGAGCGCTCCCGCCGAGCCGTCGACGCCGACCACCAGTTCCGTGCCGCTCATCCGATTCCCCTTTCGCCTCCGGGAAGTCAACCGGCTGCCGCCCTCGCCCGCGTGAGGCTTCCGCCCCGTTCCGGAAGGACTTCGGTCCTTCCCCCGGCGACGGGCACCCAAGGACCTCCCGGCCGGGGACTTTCGACTCCGGAAACCGTGGTGGCACCGGAACAAACTGACCGCAGCACCGAAGGAACGGAGGTTTGCCATGTCCATCCAGCCGGACGAAAAGAAGACGGCTCCCACCCCACCCCGGGCTCACCGGGTCACCGAACCGGCACCGATCCCCGATTTCGTCGCCGGCCCCACCGTCGCCGGGAAGTCCCTGGCCGTCCTGCGCATCGCCACCGGGTTCGTCTTCCTGTGGGCGTTCCTCGACAAGCTCTTCGGCTGGGGTTACGCAACCCCGTCGAAGGGTGCCTGGATCAACGGCGGCTCGCCGACCAAGGGCTTCCTGAGCGGCGTCCACGTCGGCCCGTTCGAGTCGATGTTCCACTCCTGGGCCGGCACGTGGTGGGCCGACTGGCTGTTCATGCTCGGCCTGGCCGGTGTCGGCATCGCCGTCATCGCCGGCGTCGGGCTGCGGCTGAGCGCGGCCGCCGGCGCGCTGATGATGCTCATGATGTGGGCCGCCGAATGGCCGCTCGCGCAGACCATGAGCACCGGCGAGGCGACGCACTCGACCAACCCGATCGTCGACTACCACATCGTCTACGCGCTCGTCCTGATCGCGCTGGCCGCCGCGGCGGCCGGGAACACGT
Organism: Amycolatopsis sp. MEPSY49; assembly: GCF_051337345.1. NCBI lineage: Bacteria > Bacillati > Actinomycetota > Actinomycetes > Pseudonocardiales > Pseudonocardiaceae > Amycolatopsis > Amycolatopsis sp. MEPSY49. Next base: position 44,670 of record NZ_JBDLYJ010000011.1, read on the forward strand.
GGGGGTTCGGCCGTCGCTGGGCCGACCTCGTCGGCGACCGCAAGTGGCTGCGCTGAACACCCTCGCTCCCCAGGGCGCCCGCCGATCGGCGGGCGCCCTTTCCCCTGCCCGAAAGGAACAACGATGAAGGCACTCGTGTACGACGGACCGGGCCGGCGCAGCTGGACCGACCACGCCGACCCCGAGCTCACCGCGCCGACCGACGCGATCGTCCGGGTCGACGCGGTCACCATCTGCGGCACCGACCTGCACATCCTCAAGGGCGATGTGCCCGAGGTCGAGCGCGGCCGGATCCTGGGCCACGAGGCGGTCGGCACGATCACCGAGACCGGCTCCGCCGTCACCGGCGTCAAACCCGGCGACAAGGTCCTGGTGTCCTGCATTTCCGCCTGCGGCCGGTGCGAGTACTGCCGGCAGGCCGCCTATGGCCAGTGCCTCGGCGGCGGGGGCTGGATCCTCGGCCATACGACCGACGGTGTCCAGGCCGAGTACGCGCGCGTCCCGTTCGCCGACACCTCGACGTACGTCCTGCCGGCCGGGGTGAGCGACGAGTCGGCGCTGATGCTGGCCGACATCGTCCCGACCTCGTACGAGGTCGGCGTCCGCAACGGCGGCGTCAAGCCGGGTGACACCGTGGTGATCGTCGGGGCCGGGCCGATCGGGCTGGCCGCGATCACCAACGCCCAGCTGTTCGCCCCGAGCACGATCATCGTGGTGGACAAGGAGCCGGCCCGGCTCGACGCGGCGAAGTCGTTCGGCGCGGACGTGCTGGTGCAGCCGGGCGACGCGGCCGCCGCGGTGGCCGAGGCGAGCGGCGGGCTCGGCGCGGACGTGGCGATCGAGGCGGTGGGCGTCCCGGCGACGTTCGAGCTGTGCACCCGGCTGGTCCGCCCGGGCGGCCACGTGGCGAACGTCGGCGTGCACGGCGCGCCCGCGACGTTGCACCTCGAGGAGCTGTGGATCAAGAACGTCACGATCACCACGGGCCTGGTCGACACGGCCAGCACGCCGATGCTGCTGCGGATGCTCGCGGCCGGCCGGCTGGACACGAGCCGGTTCGTCACGCACCGGTTCGGGCTCGACGAGATGGACGAGGCGTATGACGTCTTCGCCCACCCGCAGGACAGCAACGCGTTGAAGGTCGCGCTGTTCCGCAGCTGAAACGGGAAAGCGGCCACCGTCCGGTTCGGACGGTGGCCGCTCCTTCGTACCTTCAGTAGGTCGGCCGTTTCCGGCTCAGCACCCCGGCCGGGCCCGACGGCGTCGGCGACACGCCCCGGTCGTCGAACCGGGCCTGCAGGGTTTGCCGCACCTCGACGACGCCGTCGACCCGGCGGATCAGCGCGACGATCACCGGGATCATGCTCTGCCGCTCGACCGTGCCGTTCAGGGTCACGATGCCGTTGTGCACGGAGACGTACAGCGACGCCGGGTCCATGGCCATCTCCCGCAGCAGCACCTCCTCCAGGACCTCGTCCCGGATCTCGCGGTCCGTGCGCAGGAACACCCGCAGCAGGTCCGACCGGGACACGACGCCGACGAGCGTGCCCTCGTCGTCCACCACCGGCAGGCGGTGGAAGTGGTGCTCTTCGAGGAGCTTCGCGGCCACCGTGACGTCGTCGTCCGCGCGGACGACGACCGCCGGGGCCGTCATCAAATCCGCGACGAACGCCGCACCGGCCTTGCGTTTCGCCTGGCGGGAACCGGGCTTGAGCAGTCCGTGCGGGGCTTCGCGTTCGAGCAGGTCGCCCTGGGAGACGACGCCGAGCACCTTCCCGTCCTCGTCGACCACGGGCGCCCCGCTGATGTTCCAGGAGGCCAGCAGCAGCGCCACCGCCTTGAAAGGCGTGTCCCGGGCCCACGGTGGTCACTTCGGTCGTCATGACCGAACCCACCTTGCGGCGACTGGGCATCTTGACCTCCTTCACAGCAGTGGCCCCGGGTAGTACCCGATCGCGGGCTCCGGCTCCGGCATCGCGTCCTTCTCCGGCTCCGGCACCGTCCGCGCCGGGATCACCACGACGGGGCAGCTCGCTTCGCGAAGGCAGTGCTCGGCGACCGAACCGACCAGCAGCTTCAGCAACCGGTTGTGGCCGTGGCTGCCGAGAACGAGCATCGACGCGGTCTTCGACGCTTCTTCCAGCGCCACCGCCGCCGAGTGCTCGACCAGCTCGGCCCGGACGGCGACGCCCGGGTGCTCGGCACGCACCTCGCCGACGACCTCGTCCAGCTGCCGCCGCTCGCGGTCGGCGACCGTCTGCGGTGTCCCGGCGACCGCCGCGCCGAGGTCGTAGACCGGCTCGAACGTCCACGCGCGCAGCGCGACGACCTGCCGGCCGCTCACCGCCGCTTCGGACACCGCCCAGCGCAGTGCGGCCGCGCTGATCGCCGAATGGTCCACGCCGACGACGATGTCGCCCTGGTTTGCCGTGGTCATGTCAGTTTCACCTTCTTCTCGTCTCAAGAACGGGTTTTGCGGTCCTGCTCGGCGAACCACTCCTGCTGCCAGCGGGCGTAACGGAGCCGGTTGAGGAAGAACACCGAGAGCCGGTAGGCGACGGCCAACAGGATCAGCGCCGCGAGCCACAGGCCCAGCCCGACCCCGGCGGCGTCGATCACCACCGCGGCGCTGCTGAGCGGCGGGTCCACGGGGTTGCCGTCGCGATCCACCCAGACGTCGAGGGTGTGCCCCTTGAGGGTGCCCTCGTCGGCGACGACCTGGCCGACGCGGCGGGTTCCGTCCGGCAGTACCCAGGTGGCGTCGGTGGGCAGGCCGTTGCCGGCGATGCCGGAGCGGGGGCTCACCGTCAGTTCGGGACCGTCGGCGAGCAGGGTCGCGGTCACCAGGGTGCGCTCCCCCACCTCCCGGGCCGACTGTGCTTGCTGACGCACGAAGGTCTCGGAGCCGACGCTCGCGGCGACCGGCAAGGCGACGAGGGCCAGCAGCACCACGAGGGCGAGCAGGCCACCCTGGACACGGTCCGAGGGGCGCGCCACCGAACCTCGGCGCGGGACCAGCGTGCGCCACATCCGCGCGATCCGGTTCATGGTGGGCGTCCTCTCCGTTCGGTTTCCCTTCCTCTTCCAGGATCACCGGACGCCGGGGTTCGCCGAAGAGGCCTTGGACCCCGGACCGGAGTCCGTCGGCGGACGGGCCGGGGACTTAGGACCCTGTGCCGCCCGCGGAGCCCGGCGGGATGGTCGGAGCACCCGAGGAACGGAGCACGAATCATGCGCGCACGCGAGATCATGACCGCCCCGACGTTCGCCCTGGCTCCGACCGCGACGCTCGACGAAGCCGCGGAAATGATGACCGCGCACGGGTTCACGACGATGCCGGTGGTCGACGCGGACGGGCGCCTGCTCGGCCTGCTGTCCGAAGAGGACATCCTGCGGGTGCCGGCCGCGCCCGGCGACCCGGACACCGGCGTGCTGCTCGGCGGCGGCCCGCGCACGGCGGGCTCGGTCATGCGCACAAGCGGCCTGGCGGTGCCGGCCGACACCGACGTGCGCGAGCTGGCCCGGCGGATGACCGACGCCGGGGTGCGCTCGGCGCCCGTCGTCGACGGCGGGCACGTCGTCGGGATGATCACCTTCCAGGACGTCCTGCGCGCCTCGGCCCGCCGCTGAGCTTCAGCCGGCCGTGGTCCGGTGGGTCAGCACCTCGTGCACCGGCCGGCGGCCGGTCAGCCGGGTCGGGTAGCCGTAGCCGATGCGCAGCAGCGTGTGCGGCTGCCCGGCCCCGGCGAAGAGGCGGTCGAGCGACTCCCGCGTCCGCGGGGTCTCGAACGGCTGCGACAGGAACGACGTCGCGAGGCCTTCGGCGGTCGCGGTGAGCAGGACCCGCTGCATGGCCATCCCGGCGCGCACTTCCGCGTGCGGGCCTCGGTCGCGGGTGAGCACGGCACCGAGCAGGGGTTCCTGTTCGTACTCGCGCGCGGGCAGGTCCTGGTTTTCGTGCGACGCGCGCAGCGACACGATCCCCGGGCCGTGCGGCGGCGGCCCGGAGGCGGCCTTCGGCACACCGTCGGGGCTCTCGGGCTCGCGGTGGGTCCAGAACGCGGCTTCGGCGCGGAACTCGTCGTCGTCGGCCTGCAGCGCTTCGGCCTGCCGCACCAAGGAGGCGACCGGGGTGTACCGGCCCGACGCGTCGAGGTACTCGATCTGGCCGCCCTCCTGCAGGGCGGCCGACTTGAGCGCGGCGCGCACGACCGGTGGCACCGCCTTCTCCAGCAGCGGACGCCGGTTCGTGTGCCGGCGGAACACGGCCTCGGCGAGCTTGCGTTCGGCCGCGGTGGCCTTCTCGTTGCCGTCGAGCCGGATCACCGCGACGAGGTCGGGCTCGGCCGGATCGGGCAGCAGCCGCACGACCGCGGCGAGCCCGTTGGCCCGCAAGCTGATCTGCAGGTTGAAGGCGGCCGCGCCGCAGGCCAGCCGCGCCTCCCGCCCGTGCGGATCGGCGACGCCGAGCACGCGTCCGCGATCCAGCCAGACCTCGATCACTTCGTGCTCGACGACGAACCGCCAGGGCTGGGTGTTGTGCGGCGACGGCGCGCGCACGGCCGAGGCGAGGGCCTGGTCGAACACGCTGGGCAGGGGTCGGCTCATCGTCGGGCTCCGGTGTCTGGGGAACGGACGCCTTCAGCATCACCGGCGGCCGCCGGGCGCCGCGATGGCCGCGCGTCACGTCCGGTGAGGACCAAAGACCTTCCGGGCTTTATGCGGCGATGCGCACCTTGTACTGCCGCCACCATTCCTCAGGAGTCTGTTCCTGGAGCGCGTCCCGAAGCCTTGTCAGCGCCTTCTGCGAGTAGCACCAGGTCGTCAAGATCAGCTTGGCGTAGTCCTCGTTCTCCTTGACCTTCAGGAGAGTGATCAGGGCGCTGAGCTGGTTCGTCGTGACGCCCAGCTTCTTCGCCAGCCCGGTGAACCGCAAGTTGTAGAAGTCGAGCTCGGAGACGCGGCGAACCGCGACAACGCTCGAGTCGGCCGTCCCGTCCGTCACCAGGGTGACCGGGATGCCTTCCTTCTTGGCTATGCGCAGGCTGATCGCGGCGCCGGAGCCGTCCGTGACGAAGTGCACCGCGGCGATGCCGGGGAAGAGCACCTCGAGATCGGTGACGCCGGCGCTGATCTGGCTGCCGAGCTTGCGCAGGCTTGCTTCGCCGGGCTGGAGTTTCTCTCCCCGCATCGCCCCGTCGACGATGGCGAGGGCGCGCAGGCGCGCGGCGGCTTCGGCGCGGCGGCGTGTCCCCGGTCGCAGCAAACGGGCGACTTCGGCGATTTCGTCGGCGAACAAGGCCAAGGGGTCTCTCGGCGCCACGGTGGCGATCGGCAGGACCCGTTCCGGGAGGACGTCCCGGAGCTCCTCTCCGAAAACCGCCCGCATGAGATCGCGATAGAGGGTGATTCCCGACTGGGCCTGCAGGTACAGGTGGGCTTCGCTGATATCGACGAGATGGTGCTGAGCGGCATCACGCAGGCCGTTGATCGCCTGGAGGGTCAGGGCCTGTTCCTCGGTGAGGAACCGGATGTTCTCCGTGGACAATCCGCGACGCACGCACTGGTCGAACCCGATGGTGTTCTTCTCGCCCGGTTCCCGGATACGCCCGCCGCGATGCAGGATCGCGGCTTTGAGCAGCATCTCGAAGGCGTGGTCGAGCAGCATCAGCACCGCGTCCGTCCGTCCGACGTCCCACGGACGGTTGAAGTGCTCGACACTCAGCGTCAAAGACGCCAGCGATTTTTCCTTGAGCAGCCGGGCCTCCTTTTTCATGGTCCCTCCTCAAGGCGGTCGATCGCCGTCGATCTTGCAGAACCATTCGCCCGAGAATAGGCCCGTGTTTCGGTTCGGGGCCTGGATCACCCGTTCGGCTGACTCAGCACAACACCCGCTCGCCCTCCTCCGGCACCACCGCGCACCAGTCCGCTTCCGCGTGCAGCGCCTTCGCCAGCGCCTGCGCGGATTCCGGTTCCCCCTCGACCACGAACGCGGTCTCCGGCGCCGGGGTCGCCGTCGCCCACGCCAGGACCTCCTCCGGGCCCGCGAACGCGGCCGTGCCGCCGAGTGCGGTCACCTCCGCGCGGACCGGCACGTACCGGCCGTGGACCTTGAGGTGACGAGCGCCGTCCGCGAGCTGGGCCGCGCGGGTTCCCGGCGCCGGGTGTCCCAGCAGGACCACCCCGTTGCGGCGGTCCGGCAGCAGCCGGGCCAGGTGCCGGAGCACGCGTCCGGAGTCCGCCGTCGCCAGCCCGGCGAGGATGATCGACGGCCCGTCCGGAGGCTCCCGCAGCAATTCCGGAGCCGGCACGCGCGCGCCGCGGCGCAGCTCGGCCGTCGCCTGCCGGTGGACCTCGAGACCGAGGTCGCCGTCCAGGACCACCGGCAGGGGTGGGAGCTGCCCGGTGAGCGCCCGAAGCAACTCCACGCCGCCGTCCACCGCCACGGGAACCACCACGCTGCCACCTCGCCGGACCGCCCGGTGTACCGCAGCGGCGAACCGGCCGGCCAGGTGGCCGTCGGCGGGTGGTTCGGGTGCCGCGAGAACCAGGACGTCGGAGCGGGGACGCGGGTCCGGTGCCCGCAACAGCGGGTGCTCCGCCGCCCCCAGCGGGCCGGCGAACACCACCGATCGGCCACCCGCCCGCACGCGCACCCAGGCCGCGCCCACCCGGCCGCCCGCGCGGCCGAACTCGAACTCCACGCCGCCGACCCGGTGCAGCGAGCCGACCTCGACCGGCCGGACCAGGGCCAGCGCGCAGGTGACGTCCTCTGCGCGGAACGGCGGGACACCCGGCGGCGGGGGGCACACCTGGGCAGCGTCTTCGGCGAACTGCTTCGCGGCATCGGACAGCACCACCGGCAGCAGCGCGGCCGTGGCCGGAGTCGCGAACACCGGCCCGTGCCAGCCTTCGGCGACCAGCTGCGGCAGGAATCCGGCGTGCCCGAGGTCGGCGCTCGGCAGGATCACCGCGTCGGCCGCGTGCAGTTCGTCCGGACCCGGTGAGAAGTTGCGGCGCCACGCCGTCTCCGGCCCCTCGACCAGCCCGCAGCCGATCAACAGCGTGGTGTCCGCCGCCAGCAGGTACCGGGCGCCGCCCAGGAACGTCAGGAGTGGATCGGCGTGAGCCGGGTGGTGCGCGGTCACGTGCAGCCTCCCCGGCCACGGGCTGGTGCGGTAGGGCACGGAAGCCCGGCGGGCGGCCCTGAGCGCGGCGGCGCGAGATCCATCGGGCATCGGGACTCCCTTCGTGGATCAGCCGGCGATGTCACGCCGCCGGAACCCGGTCACGCCCGCCACGACCAGCGCGGCACCCAACGCGGTGAGCCAGAGCAGCGGCGCCGCCTGGACAGTCCCGCCCGGCAGCTTCGGTGAGTGGGTGAACGGCGAGAGGTCGAGCACCCACTGGTCGAACTTCAGCAGCACACCGAACTCGCCGAGCAGCAGGAACGTCACCAGCGCCACCCACGCGGCGGTCAGCGCCCGGCCGAAGAGGCCGAACACGACGGTCGCGATGCCGGTCAGCACCCACACCGCGGGCAGCTGCGCGAGCGCGGCGCCGATCAGCCGGGCCACCTCGGGCCCGATCCGGCCGAGGTGGGCGCCGTTCGTCAGCCCCGCCGCCAGCCCGAGCGCCGTCAGCAGCACCGCGGGCGCCCCGGCCGCGAAGAGGAGGTAGCCGCCCAGGAGCCGGCGCCGGTCCACCGCGGTGGCCAGCAGCGGCTCGACGCGCAGCGCCCGCTCCTCGGCCCGGAGCCGGGCCAGCACGGCGATCACGTAGGCCGACGTGATCACGCCGGCCGCTGCCAGCTCGGCCGCGAGGAACGCGTCCGAGATCCCCTTTTCGCCGCCGAGCGCGGTGATCATGGCCTGCGCCTGCGCGTTCGTCAGCATCGAGCCGACGTTGCCGGCCAGGCTGCCGCACACCAGCCCCAGCAGCACGTACGCGCTCGTCCAGACGGCGAGCGTGCCGCGATTGAGCCGCCACGCCAGCCCCCAGGGGCTCCGCAGCGATCGGCCGGCCCCGGCGGGGCCCGGGCGGTCGGGGAGCAAGCCGGCGTCGAGGTCCCGGACCCGCGCCAGCGCGATCGCGACCGCGCCGAGCGCCGCGGCGGTGAGGACCGGGAGCGCGAGCACCCACCAGACGTCCCCCGCGAACGGCCGGACCTCTTCGCTCCACCCGATCGGCGACGCCCAGGAAAGCAGGCGCGGACCTGCGGAGTCGCCCACCGCCCGCAGGAAGTAGGCGGCGACCAAGGCGAGCACGGCCAGTCCCGAAGCGGACCGGGCGCTCTTGGTCAGCTGGGCCGTCACCGCCGCCGCGCCACCGAACACCAGGCCCGCGGCCGCCCAGCACAGCCCGAACGCCAGCGAGCCGCCGGCCGGCAGCCCGGTCGCGGCGAGCGCCGCCGCGGTGGCCACACCAAGCACGACGCTCGCGCCGGCCGTCACGGCCAGCCCGGCGACGAGCCCCGCGTACCGGCCCACCACGGTCGCGCCGAGCAGTTCCCGGCGTCCGGCCTCCTCCTCGGCCCGGGTGTGCCGGACCGCGGTGAAGATCATCAGCAACCCGACCAAGGCGGCCCCGAAGGCGGTCAGCTTGAACACCGACGTCGCACCGAGGGTCGGCTCGTGCACCGGTCCGTACAAGGCTCGCAGGGAGGGCACCGAGTTGATGCTCGCGGCCGCCGCCTGCAGGTCGGCGTCCGTCGGGTAGACGGCCGTGGTGGCGGCCGCCGCGGACGCCGCCGTCGCCGCGAACACGACGATCCAGACCGGCAGCCGGATCCGGTCGCGGCGCAGGGCCAGCCGGATCAGCGCGCCCGTGCCCGTGAAGGTGGCGCTCATGCCGGCACCGCCGCCGGCTCGCTGCGGTAGTGGCGCAGGAACAGCTCCTCCAGCGTCGGCGGGCGGCTGACCAGGCTGTGTACGCCGCACTGACCGAGCGCGGCGAGCACCGGGGACAGCGCGGCGGTGTCGACGGTCAGCCGGACCTCGGAACCGTTCACGGCGAAGTCGTGCACCCCGGACAGCCGGGCGAGGACGTCCGGCGCCCCGGCGAGCCGGGCGGTGATCGTCGTGCGGGTGAGGTGGCGCAGGTCGTCGAGGCTGCCCGCGTCCACCACCCGGCCGGCGCGGATGATGCTCACCCGGTCGCACAGCGCTTCGGCCTCGGACAGGATGTGGCTGGACAGCAGGATCGTGCGGCCCCGGTCCCGCTCCTCCCGGATGCATTCGCGGAAGGTCTCCTCCATCAGCGGGTCCAGGCCCGCGGTCGGTTCGTCGAGCAGCAGCAGCTCGACGTCCGAAGCCAGCGCGGCGACCACGGCCACCTTCTGCCGGTTGCCCTTCGAGTAGGCACGGCCCTTGACCCGCGGGTCGAGTTCGAACCGGTCCAGGTACCGCGCACGGCGCACCGGGTCGAGACCGCCGCGCAGCCGGCCGAGCAGGTCGATGACCTCGCCGCCGGTCAGGTTCGGCCACAGCGACACCTCCCCCGGCACGTACGCCAGGCGCCGGTGCAGCGCGACGGCGTCACGCCAGGGGGCCCCGCCGAGCAGCCGCATCTCTCCGCCGTCGGCCCGCAACAGGCCCAGGAGCAACCGCAGGGTCGTGGTCTTCCCGGCACCGTTCGGGCCCAGAAAGCCATGGACCTCACCGGTTTCGACGGTCAGGTCGAGTCCGTCGAGCGCACGCGTGTGCCCGAACGCCTTTCGCAGGCCGCGGATCTCAATCGCCGCGCTCATCGGGTGGCCTCCAGCAGGATCCGACGCTCGGCCGACGCGATCGCCGCGCGGGCAGGGCCGATGACGTCCGGGTTGACCGAGATGGACGTGATGCCGAAACGCACCAGGTGCTCGGCGAACCCGGGCTTGGTCGACGGCGCCTGGCCACACAGCGACGAGGTGATGTTGCGGTGCCGCGCGACGCGGATGATCCGCTCGACGGCGTCGAGCACCGCCGGGTCGGCCTCGTCGAACAGTTCCGCGCACTGGCCCGAGTCGCGGTCGACGCCCAGCATCAGCTGCGTGAGGTCGTTGCTGCCGATCGAGACGCCGTCGATGCCCATCCCGGCGTACTCGCCCAGCCAGTGCACGACCGAGGGCACCTCGGCCATCACCCAGCGGTGCAGGCCGCGCTGGCGGCCGAGCGGGCTGGCGTCGACCAGCTCCAGGCACTCCTCCAGCTCCCACTTGGTGCGCACGAACGGGATCATCAGGTGCAGGTTCGGCGACTGTTCCCGCACCCGCGCGAGGGTCTCCAGTTCGAGGGCGAACAGGTCGCGCTCGCGGACGTACCGGTAGCAGCCGCGGTAGCCGATCATCGGGTTGCTCTCCACCGGCTCGAACTCCTCACCACCGCCCAGCCCACGGAACTCATTCGTCCTCAAGTCGGTCGCCCGGTAGACGACCGGGCGGGTGCCGAAGGGCTTGGTGATCTTCAACAGCGACTCCGCCATCTTGTCCACAAAGGACCGCTCCTCGCCCTTGGCGAGCAGGTCCCGCGGGTGGCGGCCGCCGAGGGCCTCGGTGAGCAGGAACTCGGCGCGCAGCAGGCCGACGCCGTCCACCGCCTGCGCGGCGACCTCTTCGGCATGTTCGGGCATGGCGAGGTTGACGTAGAGCTTGGTACCGATGGCTTCCGGGGCCACCGGGGCGACGACGGGCGCGGTGTGCGCGGGTGCCTTCGTGGTCGCGCCGGGCCGGACCTCGCCCTGGGTGCCGTCGACGGTCACCAGGCTGCGGTCGACCAGCACGCGGGTGGCGTCGCCGGTGCCGACCACGGCCGGCACGCCCAGCTCGCGGGCGACCACGGCGGCGTGGCAGGTCATCCCGCCGCCGTCGGTGACCACCGCGGAAGCGCGGCGGATGGCGGGCACCCAGTCCGGGTTGGTCATCGGTGCGACCAGGATCTCGCCGTCGCGCAGGTGCTTGGCTTCGACGGGGTCGTGCAGGACGCGGACCGCGCCGCTGCCCTCGCCCGGCGACGCGCCGAGCCCGGTGACGAGCGCGACGGTGCTCGCCGGCGTGACCGGCGGCAGCGTGGTGATCGGCCGGGACTGCACCAGGTGGATCTCGCCGTCGGCGATCGCGAACTCGATGTCCTGCGGGACGCCGTAGTGCTCCTCGACGCGGGTGGCCATCCGGGCCAGCTCCAGCACGACGGTCTCGCTCAGCACCCGGCGGCCGCCCGCGGGCTCCGGCAGCTGGATGGTGACGTCGCCGCCGCTTTCGTCGGCGATGATCTTGTGGGTCTGCTTGCCGATCCGCACCGACAGGATCAGCAGATCCTGCTTTCCGACGACATAGGTGTCGGGCTCGACAGCACCGCTGACGATCGCCTCGCCCTGGCCGAACACGGCTTCGATGACCACGCGGTCGCGGTCGCCGGTGCGCGGGTCGGCGGTGAAGATGACGCCCGAGCGCTCGGAGCGGATCATCCGCTGCACCACCACGGCGATCGCCGGCTCGCCGGTGAACCCGCGGCTGGCGCGGTAGCTGACGACACGCGGGCTGAACAGCGACGTCCAGCAGTCCACGACGTGCTCGGCGACGGCGTGGTCGCCCCAGATATTGGTGTAGGTCGCGTTCATCCCGGCGAAGGACGCTTCGGCGCCGTCCTCGCCCGTGGCCGAGGACCGGATGGCGACCGGCGTCGCCGAGCCCAGCCCGCGGTAGGCCTGCGCGATCTCCTCCCGCAGGTCGCCGGTGAGGCCGGCTTCCCGGACCAGCTCGCGGATGCGGTCGCAGTGCTCGGCCAGCAGCTCGGCATCGTCCACATTGGCCAGTGCCTTGGCGTGCAGAGCGGCGACTTCGGCGCGGACGCCGGCCTTCTCCAGCGCGGCCCAGTAGCCGTCACGAGAGATGACGAAGCCGCCGGGAACGGGGAACCCGGCGGAGATCAGCTCGCCGAGGTTGGCACCCTTGCCCCCGACGGTCTCGTCGTCGGTGAGCCGGATTTCGGACAGGTCGCGCACGTACGTCATCGGGTTCCTCCTGGAGGTGGGAACAGCTCGCCGAGCGGGAGCCGGGGTGAAGGGGCAGCGGGGACGGCCGGGTGGCCGAAGCGGAAGATCGCCTGTGGGACGCCGGGCAGGGCCAGCTCGGAGACGAGCCGCGCGCGGAAGCCGGTGAGGTGCAGCGGCTGCGTGATGACCGAGCCCACCAGGGCCTTGGACGCCGCGGTGAGCCAGCCGCGCTGCAACGCCGCGCCGGCGGTCAGCCGGTCCGCCCGGGTGTCGGTCTCGGTGCAGAGGACGAGGAGATTCTCCGCCGCGAGCCGCCGCGTGAGCACCACGTCGTCCGGCACTGGGGTGTCCCAGCGGACTAGCCCGGCCACCGGCAGCGCTTCGGGGCTCAGGGCGGCTTCGGGTACGCCGTCCCCGATGGCGCCCCAGCCGCGGGTGTGCGCGGTCCAGATTTCCAGTTCGCGTTGGTAGGCACGGTCGTCGCGGAGCACGCGGGTGGCGAAGCCGAGCAGCTCGGCCAGCTTGTCGAGCCGTCCGGGCACGACGACGTGCAGGCCGGCCGTCTCCCCCGCGGCGGCCACCGCGGCCCGTGCGGTTTCGGTCACGGGCTCCGGCGAGAACGGGCGTCGATGGCTGCGCCGCCGGGCGATGGCGCGGTACAGGGCGAAGTCGTGAGCCGAAGCGGGGTGCGGACGGCCGACGGTCACCGTGGCGGCGGCATCGCTTTTCCATTCGAGGTGGCAGTCGCGCCCCAGAGCGCGGACGGCGAGTTCGAGGTTGGTCGCGGCGGCACCGCAGGAGAGCAGCCGGTCGCGGCCGGACGGATCGTGCCGGCGCAGCGCGACGTCCCGGCGTTCGAGCAGGTCGACCTCGGTACCGCGGACGAGCAGCTGCCACGGCTGGCTGTTGTGCACCGAAGGCGCGCGGCTGACGGCGCGCGCGAGGACGCCCAGCTGCTCGGTGGTCAGGACGGTCATCGCGGTCACTCCTCGGCGCGGAGCCGGTTGCCCCGCCGAAGTCATGGTCGCGAGGCCGGCGGGACCGGCACCGGAGCACAAAGTCCTCCGCTCCGGCGGAATTCGTCCCCTACCCGCCCACAGCCGGCCGGCCGCACGATCGGGACGACACCGCAAGAAAGAAGGAGATCATGAGCATTGGTCGCGTCATCATCGTCGGCATGGACGGCTCACCCCGCGGCGACGCGGCACTGCGGTGGGCCCTCGAGATCGGCGCCCACACGGGCGACACGGTCCGCGCGATCCTCGTCCGGCCGCGGGACACGCTGCTGCCCGGTACGTCGTTCGCCGTCCAGCCGCACGGCCGGGTCCCCGAAGCGGGCTATTCCCTCGCCGCGCACGTCGCCGGTCTCGGGATCGAGACGCCGGCCGAGGTGGAGACCCTGACTGTCCACGGCGACCCGGCGACGGAACTGGTGACGGCATCGGCGGATGCGGACCTGCTGGTGCTCGGCGCCCACCGCGGGGGAGCCGTGACGGACTTGGTGCTGGGCAGCGTGGGACGCGAGTGCGTGCGGTACTCGAGGTGCCCGGTCGTGGTCATCACCCCGGAGGCGGCGCACCGCCTGACCCCGGCTTGAGGACGCGCTTCTGGCGTCGTGGTAGCGGCTCCGGCACCGTGCCACCATGGGTCGATGATCGGCTATCCGTGGCACACCGTCGTCGGCGCCTTCCCGGTCGCGCTGACGGAACAAGGTGACGAGTGGCTCCACCGCTTCACCAACGCGATGGCGAATTCGCCAGTATCGGTTGAGGAGCAGCGGGGTGACGCCACAACGGCACCTTTCATCCGCATCACGCTCCTCCAGGACGGACGGCGGGCAGAGACTGTCGTCCTCCTCGCCGACACCGTCGACTCGGTCGTCGTCCTGCTGGCCGGCCCTTCGGTTGCGGACGAATCGCTGGCCGCCGAGGTCGGCTCAGCTCTGCAGCACGCGACGAGAACTCTGGGCGAGGACGGCGACCCGATCCCCTGGACGGCGATCATCGGTCCCAGTCCCCACCGGCCCGGCCACCGGGCAAGCAGGCTCGGCACCGAGGTGTCGATCGGCCCAATGCGGATGGCTTCGACCGAGCAGCTGCTCCTCGAACCGGACTTCTCGACGCAGCACCCGCTGTCCGGCTGGGCCATCACGCATTCCGTCCCGATCCTCGTCAGCGGATCCTCGCGCGGCTATGACTGGACCCCCGCCAGCGTCGATGCCGCTCGGGACTTGCACACGCTGTGCGGGATTCTCTCCGTGGCGATGGACGACACCATCATCGTGCGAGCGACTCCGGCACCAGTCGAGTGGGGAAATCGAGAACTCCCCGCGAGCCCGGTGTGGTATCAGCATCCAGAAGGCGTAACCGATGAGTTCGGTCTTGCCGACGCGACGACGTTCGATCCGCCCGGTTGGATCGAGGCGGCGTGGAACCGCACTCGGAAACAGGCGTATCTGGTCGCCGCGATGGACGCGTACCTCGAAGCGCTTCAACTGATGTCACGCCATCCCTCGCTCGCCGCGGTGGGCTTCGTCGCCTCGGTCGAGACCATCGCGGGCAGGCTCTTCAAGTTCGAGCGGTGCGAAGCCTGCAAGGATCGGAAGGGACTGGGACTCGCGTTCAAGGCCGCGCTCAGGATGGTCTCGAGCGACGACGACGCCGAAGCACTCGACTCCATCTACAATTCGCGCTCGAGAACGGTCCACGACGGACGGCTCCACGGCGGCGAAACCGCTCCCGGCGTCCCCTATCGCGCTGTCTGGAGCCGGAACTCGGTCGACGACTTCCGCGGGCAGACGCTGTGGCGGCTCCGAAGCGCGACCAGGCGCCTGCTGGAGTGGAGCTTGACCACTCCCCGGCCGGCTCGCGTTCCCCTGCCTCCCGCCTCCGCCGGAACGGAGGCCGAGGCACGAAGGCATTCCCACAGCTGATGACGCCGAAGCCGTTCACCGCCGCCGGGTGGCCCACCGGAACACCTCATCGGCGCCCCACACGAGCACCGGCATCGGGAGCAGCATCGCGACCACCCACGCCGGCAGCGCTGCGGTCCCGAACAACGTCTGCAGCGGCGGCAGGTAGATCAACGCCGCGGCGAACACCAGCTCGAACACGATCCCGCCCAGCAGCAACCGGTTCGTCGTCAGGCCCACCGAGCGCAGCGACACCCGCTCGGTCCGGGCCGCGAACGCCGTGCCCACCTGGCAGAACACGATCGCCGCGAAACTGGCCGTCGTGGCCTGCAGGTAAGCGTCGTGCAGAACTCCCGATGAGACGTCCGCGCCCGGGTGCCAGCCCGCCGCGTACAGCACCGCGAAGAACGCTCCCAGCACCAGCACGCCCGACATCAGGCCCATGATCCCCCACGCCCGCAGCAACATCCGGCCCGTGACCACCCCTTCCGACCGCCGCCGCGGCCGGCGGGACATCAGGCCGGGCTCCGCCGGTTCGCGGCCCAACGCGAGTGCGGGCAAGGTCTCCGTGCCCAGGTCGATCGCCAGGATCTGCAGCACCGTCAACGGCAACGGGATCATCCCGCCCGACACCGCGAACAGCAGGAACGGCAGGACCTCCGGTACCGCGTGCGCGAAGATGTAGAGCACGAACTTCCGGACGTTGTCGAAGACCCGGCGTCCCTCCCGCACGCCGGCGACGATCGTGGCGAAGTTGTCGTCCGTCAGCACCACCGTCGCCGCTTCCTTGGCCACGTCCGTGCCGCCGATGCCCATCGCCACGCCGATGTCCGCGCGGCGCAGCGCCGGGGCGTCGTTGACGCCGTCGCCGGTCATCGCCACCACTTCGCCGCAGTCGCGCAACGCGTCGGCGATGCGCAGCTTGTCCTCCGGCGCCGCGCGGGAGAACACGATCTCGCCGTTGGCCGTCAGCGCTTCGTCGAGGGCCGGCTCCGGGAGTCCGGCCAGGTCATCGCCGCTGATCACGCGGTCCGCTCCGATCCCGACGCGGCGGGCGATCTCCGCCGCCGTGCGGCCGTTGTCGCCGGTCACCACGTGCACCCGGATGCCCGCCGAGTGGCAGTCCGCGACCGCCGCGGCGACCTCGGGCCGGGGCGGGTCGACCAGGCCCACCAAGCCGAGCAGGCGCAAGTCCGTCTCGGCCTCGTCACGGCTGCCCGGCAATGCGGTCACCGGACGGCCGGCCACCGCCAGCACTCGCAGGGCCCGCCCCGCCATCTCGTCGACCAGCGCAAGGAGCCGTGCCCGCTCTTCGGGCGGCATCGCGCAGCGGGGCAGCACCTGCTCCGGCGCCCCTTTGGTCGATACCCACAGGGAATCCCCGACCGCGTCCACAGTGGACATCCGCTTGAGCCGCGGGTCGAACGGGTACAGTGCCTTCCGGCCCGCGTCACGAAGGGACGGATCGGCGCCGTTCGCACTCGCGTACCGCAGCAACGCCAGCTCGGTCGGGTCGCCGCTCGACGCGGTGACGTCGGCGGTGCTGCATCGGGCCAGCGCTTCGACCAACCCCTCCCCGACCGGGTGCACCTCCTCGACGCTCATCTCGTTCCGCGTCAACGTCCCGGTCTTATCCGTGCAGATCACCGTCGTCGACCCCAGCGTCTCCACCGCGGAAAGCCGCTTCACCAGCGCCCCGGCCTTGGCCATCGACCGGACACCGGCGGCCAGGGCCAGGGTGATCGTCGGCAGCAGGCCCTCGGGGACGTTGGCCACCAGCAGCCCGATCGCGAACACGAACGCCGCCGCCCACGACAGCCCGGCCAGCCAGCCCAGCGGCAGGAACCCGACGCCGACGACGACCGCGACCAGCGCGATCAGCCACGCCACTCGCCGGACCTGCCGTTCGAGCGGGCTCTCCTCACGCCCGACCCGCGACGACAGCGACGCGATCCGGCCGATCTCGGTGTGCCGCCCGGTCGCGTGGACGACCGCGTGCGCGGCTCCGGCGACGCACACCGTGCCGCTGAAGACGAGAACGGGCGAGTCGAGCGGGCGCGTGGCGTCGTCGGGGGCGTCGGCCATCCGGGTCACCGGGACCGACTCCCCGGTCAGCATGGACGCGTCGACGTCCACCGTGCCGTCGACCAGCCGGGCGTCGGCCGGGATCCGGTTGCCCTCCGCCAGGACGAGGACGTCGCCGGGGACCAGCTCGGTCGCCGGGACGTGCCACACCTGGCCGTCGCGCAGCACCGCCGCCCGGTCGGGCAGGTACTTGCCCAGTGCCTCGACCGCCTTCTCGGCCTGCTGTTCCTGGACGAATGCCAGCAGGCCGTTGAGCAGGATGACGCCGGCGATCGCGATCGCCAGGTTCGTCGTCCCGGCGATCCACGCCAGCCCACCGGCCACCCACAACAGCAACGCGAGAGGGTGGATCAGCTGCCGCAGCAGGGCCAGTGGCCAGCGGTGGCCGCCGTGCGACGGCAGCGCGTTCGGGCCGCTCACCTGGAGCCGGCGCGCGGCTTCCCGGGCCGTCAGGCCGGTCGGCGTGGTCCGCAGGTCCCGCAGCAGCCGGGAAACCGGCTCCCGGGCGTCGACCGGCGGCGCATCGGCCGGTTTGGTCTTCAGGTGCGTGGTCATCGTGTCTTCCTTCGCTTCGGGGTGACGAGGCCGATCAACAGCAGCCCCTGCGGGACGCCGGGCATCACCTCGGTCTGCCGAGCCCGCTCTGCCGCCGTCAGGCGGGCCGGCGAGACGGCCCGTGACGAGAACCCGCGAACTTCGGCGGCCAGCCGGGTGCCGTGCAGGGCGGCACCGGCGAGGACCTGGTGCCGCCGGCTGTCGCCGGGGGTGGTGACGAGCAGGGCGGACTGGCCGGTGACGTCGGCGCCGAGCTGCCGCAGGGCCGGGACCCAGCCGGGCCGGACGATCCACACGTCGGTCTCCGGCCAGAAATCGTCATCGGCCAGCGCACCGAGCACCGCGAGACTGACCGGCCGCAGCTGCGGCTCCGCCAGTTTGCGCAGCGCCACGTACCGCGCCCACTCGCTGCTGGACGGCGACCGTGGTCCTCCGGCCCGGACGACCGCCACGACATCGGGCCGGTCGGCGTCGTGCGAGAACACCACGACGGGCTCGCGGCCCAGGACCCGCAGGACCGTCCAGACGGTCGACAGTGCCGCGCCGCACTCGAGCGAGGCCGCGTTGCCCGCCCGGTCCCGCCGGGTGGGCGGCTCGGTCAAGACGACTTCCTCCGGCCGCACCTCGGCGACGCACCGGTTCGGGCCCAGCCGCACCAGCGCGTCGGCGAGCACGGCCCGGGACGAGGTGTCCCAGCGGAACCCGGTCATCTGCCCGGTTGCACCGGGAGGTGCCTGGTGGCGGCCCGGCAGGTGGCCAGGAGCCCGTCGACGTCGATCACGGTGACGCGGTTCTCCAGGCCCGGCGGCACTTCCGCGCGGACGTCCGGATCCGGGGAGACCAGCGCGACCGGGACGTGGTCGCGGACGGCGCAGACGACGCCGAACTCCCGCGTGGTCAGCTCGGGCTCCTGGCCGCGGACGTCGACGACCAGGTCGGGCTGGGCGAACGGCTCGTCGAGCGGGCAGCGCCCGCCCACCGCTAGCGCGCGGCACAGCCCGGCGCGGCTGTGGCAGCGGCTGACCAGGCAGCCGGCGTCGCGCAGGGGCTGGACGAGGAAGTCGGCGTCACCGAAGGACGCTTCGGTCAGCAGGACGTGCATGGGGTCACCTCACGGACACTCGGGCGAGCGCCTCTTCGGCGCCGCGGGCCAGCTCCAGGTCTTCCCGGGGCAGCACGATCAGGGCGGGCACCACGGAATCCGCCGCCGTGACGATCCGGTCGACGTCGGTGTGCGGAACGGCGCCGGCACGCAGGCCGAGCACCCCCAGGCCGTCGATGACCGAGGTGATCAGCTCGGGCTGGTGCTCGGCCACGCCGCCGGTGAACACCACGGCGTCCAGCCGGGACAGGTTCGTCGCGATCGCGCCGATCTCCCGGCCCAGCCGGTGCCGGTAGACGTCGAGCGCCACCGCGGCGTCGTCGTCGCCGCGAGCCGCCGCGGCGAGCACGCGCCGGAGGTCGCCGTTGGTGCCGGTCATTCCGGCCAGCCCGGAGCGGTGGAAGAGCGCGTCGGACATCTCGGCCGGGCTCATCGGCGCTGTCTGCATGACGTGCAGCAGCAACCCCGGGTCGACCGACCCCGACCGCGTGGCCATCACGGCGCCTTCGAGCGGGGTGAAGCCCATGCTGGTGTCGACGCCGTGGCCATCGCGGATCGCGGTCACCGACACGCCGGCGCCGACGTGGGCGCAGACGAGCTGCAGTTCCCCGGGCGCGCGGCCCAGCAGTTCGCCGGTGCGGCGCAGGGAGTACTGGCACGACAGGCCGTGGAAACCGTAGCGGCGCAAGCGGTTCTGCGCCGTCCACGCCCGGGGCAACGGGTACCGCGCCGCCGCTTCGGGCATCCGCGCGTGGAACGCCGTGTCAAAGCAGGCCACCACCGGCACCCCGGGCAGCAGGCGGCGGACTTCCCGGGTGACCTCCAGCGACAGCGGCTGGTGGTTGGGCGCCAGGGAAGTGAGCCGTTCGAGGTTGGCGAGCAAGGTGTCGTCGACGAGCGCCGGCGCCTTCTGGGAACCGCCGTGGACGAACCGGACGGCGACGGCGTCCACTTCGGACCAGCGGCGAACGGCCGGGCCGACGACCGCCGGGGCGGTCAGGTCCCAGGCGGTCCAGCCGACGGCGGCGCCGTCGACGACCAGCGACACCTTCACGCTCGACGAGCCCGGGTTCAGGGTCAGCACGCGCATGGTCGCTCCTTCAGTCCCGCAGCCGGCGCAGGAACGGGTCTTCGGCCGCGACCGGCTCCAACCGGGCGCGGACGTCGAGCGCCACGCAGCCAGCCGGGCGTACGCGCACCGGGTTGAGGTCCAGTTCGGCCAGCTCCGGCACCAGTTCGGCCAGGCGGCTGACCTTCAGGAGCAGGTCACGCACCGACGCCCGGTCCAGCCCGGAGGTCCAGAGCGCCTTCGACGAGCGCAACCCGTCCAGGAGCAGGTCCGCGTCGGCGCCCGTGAGCGGTGCCAGCCGGGCCGCGTGGTCGGCGATCAGGTCGGTGTCGACGCCGCCGAGGCCGAACACAACCAGCGGCCCGAACACGGGGTCCGACCGCACGCCCACCAGCAGCTCGCGGCCGGGTTCGGCCATCGGCTGGACGGTCACGCCACGCAGGGCGGATCCGAAGCGCGACCGCAGGACCCGGAACGCTTCCACGATCCGGTCGGCCCCGCGCACGTTGAGCAGGACACCGCCACCGGCGGTCTTGTGCAGCAGGCCCTCGGCGTCGGCCTTGAGCACGACCGGCGAGCCAAGGTCGGCGGCTGCGGCGTCCATCGAGTCACCGGCTTCGACGTAGTGGGTTTCCACCAGCGGGATGTCGGCGAGCCGGAGCAGCTCGACGGCGTCCGACGGCGAGAGCCAGCCTTCGCGTTCGCGGGCGAACGCCCGCACCGCGTCCGGATCTTCGAGCGGCTCGAGGTGCTCGTCGGCTTCGGGCCGGTTCAGCCACTGCTCGTAGCGGACGAGCCGGGCCAGCACCGCGGCGGCCCCGGCGGGATCGTCGTAGCAGGCCGTGACGCCGGGGCCGGGCGCCAGCGGCGCCACCCGGGCACGCTGGCCGGGCCGGACGGCGAAAACGGTCTTGTACTCGGGCGGGAGCACCGCGGCCAGCGACGTGCCGGGGTCGCCGACCGCGGTGGGTACGGTCGCGGCGATGGCCGCGTCGACGCCGTCGTCGTCGAGGACCGCGCGCAGCGTGTCGGCGAACACCTCCGGCGGAACGGCCGCCGTCGTGTCGACCGGGTTGCGCACCGCCGCTTCGGCTGGCAGCAGCTTCGCGAGGCGGTCCCGGGTGTCTTGGGACAGCTCGGCCATGACCAGGCCTTCGCGCTCGCAGGCGTCGGCGGCGAGGACCCCGGCACCCCCGGCGTTGCTCACCACGGCCACCCGCGGGCCGCCGGGCAGGAGCTGCCACGACAGCCCGGCGATGACGTCCACCAGCTCGGCGACGGTGTCGACGGCGATGACGCCGGCCTGCTCGAAGAGCGCGTCCCGGGTGATGGCGGGGGTGGCGGCCGCGGCGGTGTGCGACGCGGCGGCTCGCTGGGCGGTGTCGCCGCTGCCGGAGCGGACGGCGAGCACCGGGCGGGTCCGGGCGAGCCGGCGGGCCAGCCGGCCGAACTTGCGCGGGTTGCCGAACGACTCGAGGTAGAGCACGGCCAGCTCCGTGCGGCGGTCGGCGGCCCACCACATCAGCAGGTCGTTGCCGCTGACGTCGTACTTGTCGCCGGTCGAGACCAGGTTCGACATGCCGAGGCCGAGGTCGCCGAGGGACTCCGCAAGCGCGATACCGACGCCGCCGGACTGCGTGACGACGCCGATGTTGCCCGGCTTGACCGGCGTGGCGAGGAACGTCAGATCGTAGGGGCACGCGGGGTCGGTGGAGACGACGCCGAGGCAGTTCGGCCCGACCAGCCGCAGGCCGTACTCGCACGGCCGCGTGGACGCGCTCGCCCGCGCCGGTGCCGGTCAGCCCGGAGGAGATGATGACGACGGCCCGGACCCCGCGTTTCCCGCACTCTTCGACCGCCTGCGCGGCGGCCGGCGCGGGAAGGCAGATCACCGCGAGTTCGGGAGTGCGGCTCAGCGCCCCGACGGACGGCACGCTCGGCACGCCGAGGATCTCGTCCGCGTGCGGGTTCACCACCTCGACCGGGCCGGGAAAGCCGGACGCGACCAGGTTGCCGAGGACCGCGTGCCCCACCGAGCCCGGTCGTCGTCCCGCGCCGATCACGGCGATCGAGGACGGCTTGAACAGGTGGGCCAAGCTGGCGGCGTCGGCCACCGAGTCGCGCTTGAGCACTGCCTCGACGTAGGCGGGATCCTGCTCGAGGATCATGATGACGTCACGCTCGGGGCCGCCGATGCTGGCCTCGAAACGCAGGCCGAGGTCCCGGAAGACGTGAATGACGTTGGCGTTCTCGGCGAGGACTTCGGCGAGGAACCGCTTCAGGCCGGTCTTGCGGGCGTGGGAGACGAGGTGTTCCATCAGCAGGGTCGCGACGCCCTGGGTGCGTACCGACGCGTCCACGACGAGCGCGACCTCGGCGTCGGTGGAGTCCTTCAGCGCCTCGTAGTTCGCGACGCCGACCAGTGCGCCCCGCCGGTAGCAACCCACGGCGTAGTGGCCGGAACCGGGCTCGGCGGCGATCTCCGCCGCCAGCTTGTCCAAACCGGACGGAGTGCCGAAGAACCGGAAGTAGGTGTCCTGCTGGGTGAGCCGGGTGTGCAGGGCGAGCACCTCGGCGGTGTCGCCGGGGTGCAACGGGCGCACGAGCACCACGTCACCGTGGGCGAGCAGGGCCCGGGTCATCGCATCTCCTCGGGGCATGAGGGTGGGCGCGGCCGACCGAGGGCCGCGCCCACCGCGGAAGGCCACCTAGTCCTTGGTGACCTGGATCTTGACGTGCTTGTCGCGCGGGTGCTCCGAAACCGGCATCGAGATCTCGAGGATGCCGTCGGCGTACGTCGCCTTGACCTTCGCCGGGTCCGCCCCGGCCGGCAGGCTGACCGTGCGGCTGAAGGTGCCGTAGTAGAACTCGCTACGGCCGCCTTCCGCGACTTCCTTCGCCTCACGCTCGGCGGAGATGGTCAGCAGCCCGTTGTGCGTGGTGACGGAGATGTGCTTCTCCGGGTCGAAGCCGGGCAGTTCGGCCCGCACGAGGTACTTCCCGTCCTCTGTGGACTCCTCGATCCGGACCGGGTTGTGCTCGGCGAACGGCCAGGGGTTCTCCAGCCACGCCGCGATGCTCGGCAACGCCAGGCGTGAGCCCGGCACCAAGGCAGTCATCCGTTCCTCCTTCCGTGCGACATCCGGTGTCGCAAGACAAGGAGACCTCGATTCGGTGGGCGCGCGACGCGGCCGGATTGCCCGAACCGCGAGGACCTTCGTCACCAAGCCGGAACTCTTACCGAGAGCTACACAGGCTGGCTAGTTACAGAGCTCTGTACGCAACAGCCGGGCCGCCAGCCGTTCATCCATGAACTTTGCACCTAACCAGTCGTTTGATCACGCGGCATGTTCCACGGGCCCAGCCATACAGTTTCATAAGTGTCGGGGTCATACCCCTGAAACACACGACGGTCACTGATGTCCGCATCACGCTCGTCATACTGCGCAATACCCAGCAGGAGCGGCGATGCCAAGAATCGCAACTTTGGTTTTCCCTTGGCCGCCGGCGGTTCAGAGGGCGCCATCCGCCTCTTTATCAAACAAAGCCCAGCAAGCCGCACCGCACCTGCGCCAAAGTCAGTAAAAGCGGAATTTGTCGTTATCAAACTCGGGTCCAATTGCATAATCACCCGCACTCCACTACGTTCAAAATATGCAATCGGATCAATATCCAGGTTGCCCGTCAGCGCTCGATTCTCATTCGGCATTGCACTGTGCAACGTACGGACCTGCCGATCAAAAACCAGCAGATCACCCGGATTGAGAGTACGAAGGTCGAAATCCAGAGTAAGACGCCGAGTCTCGAGTTGAACCTGATTCATCGCTTCTAGCACCGAAGCAAGCCACTGATTCATCCCGACGATCCCCGCCGGCGGAGGCCCGCTCGGCAAGGAGACATTCTGCTCCTGAAACATGGCCAGATGGGCAAGTCTGACCGGATTCGCATAGTTGAGCGCCATCAACTTCGGCAGATGTTGACGCAGTCCGACAGCATGCGTCCGCAACGCCTCCTCACGCATCGCCTGAAGTTGTTGCACAGTCTTCACAATCACCCCCTCCCTCAACTCTCGACCATGCCGCCCACACAACAAGACGACATCACTCTCCACATTGACGTTTTCCTCAATCGCAGGAACTATAGGTTGCCCCAGGGGATCACGGTCAGTGTGGATGACCGACCCCAGAAAGCGTTCACCACCCATCCCATTGCTCATCAGCGGATTGCGACATCCAGCGAAGGCGCAGACATTGCCGAAACGCGCGCTGAGGAGACCCACCGACTCCTCAGCAGCCAGCGGTTCGCCCTCGAGATTTCCTCCAGCCTGGGCTTTGCGAGCACCGCGCCTAGCCTGGTTCTCAGCATGAGCAACTCGATAAAGACTCAGAATTTGAGCATGTTCATCCGGTGACAACGGAGCACCACGCCCCCTCGCAAGATCGGATAGCACACGCACGAGCACTTCCACAACGCGCTGATCAGCCGGGATACTCTTGCCTCGAAACCAGTCACTAAGTGAGGACCGATTCATCTTTGCCCGCTGCGGCTTGGCATCTGCGGCGCGGTCGACGATCACCTGAGCGGTCGGGTTGCCAGCACGGATCCGCAACTCCGCGAGCGCCTCCTTGAACTGCTGCGTCGACTCCCCCTCAGTCACGAAGTGAGTCCGACCTGCTGCGGACGGTGACAACACCTGGTCCGGATCCGGTCCGGAATTCCGGGCACCCCTCGTGACCTGCACATCTGTACACCGTAGCGCGGGAAGACCTCGCCGGACACGTCGCCGAAGCGGCACAACTGAGGGCGACAGATCCGCTCTCAGGCTTGGAGTCCAACATGACGAACTTGCTGCAGTTCCTCCACGACGGCGCCCTCGTAGCCGCTGCTGTGCCACTGACCTACGCGGCGTCGGTTGCAGCCGCCGCGATGACAGCACTTCTGGCACGTAAGGCGGCCCGCCGGAAGTCGGCTCGCGAAGTTCTCGCTCTTCTTCTTCGTCGGCGGCAGTAGGTACCCACTCCGGATGCCTGACCGGAAAGCAACGCGATTGCTAGTCAGGCAACCGGAGCCGACCACTCGATCCTGACCCCGCCCTCGGGACCGCTGTCCAGCGAGAACGTCCCGCCGGACGCCTCCGCGCGGTCGCGCAGGTTGCCCAGCCCGCTCGGCGAGATCCCCTCCGCGAGCCCCTTGCCGTTGTCGGCCACGACGATGCAGATCCTTTCGTCCTTCACCGCGATCGACACCGACACCGCCGAAGCGTTCGCGTGCCGCACGGCGTTGCTCACCGCCTCCCGCACCACCGCCTCGACGTGCTCGGCCAGCTGCGTCGGCACCGTGTCGATCGGACCGGACATGCTGACCGTCGGCTGCAGCGGGGCGTCGTCGGTCAGCTCGGCGATCGCGTCGTGCAGGCGGTGGCGCAGCCGCATGCCCGTCTCGCCCGCCGCGCCGCCGTGGAGGTCGAAGATCGCCGTGCGGATCTCCTGGACGATCTCGTGCATCTGCTCGATGCTGTCGCCCAGCCGCTTCTGCAGCTCCGGGGACTTCGTCCGCCGCTGCGTGCTCTGCATCGACAGGCCCACCGCGAACAGCCGCTGGATCACGTGGTCGTGCAGGTCGCGGGCAATCCGATCGCGATCGCCGAGCACGTCCAGCTCACGCGCCGCCCGCTGCTGCGCGGCCAGTTGCAACGCCAGGGCCGCCTGGTCGGCGAAGGACGCCACCACCGACAGCTGGGCCGCCTCGAACCCGGCGGAACCGGCTTCCCGGGCGGCGATCAGCACTCCGGTCGTCCGGTCGCCCGCCCGCAGCGGCACCACCATCGCCGGCCCGAACCGGTGGTCGCGCAGGCTCAGGTCGGGCACGCTGCGCGGCGTCCGGTCCCGGTACACCGAGCCGGGGACGCTCTCCTCGATCTCGATGCGCGTCCCCGACAGCTCCGAAGCGCGCGTACCCGCGCAGACGGTGACCGTCAGGTCGTCGGCGTCCTCGCCCCAGTCCTCGTCGACGTCGAGGCGCCCGGCGTTCGGCAACGCCAGCATCGTGACGTCGGAGCCGGTCAGCTCCAGCGCGCGGCTGGCGATCAGGTTGAGCGCCTCCGCCGGGTCGGTGCCGCCGAGCAGCTCGGTGGTCACCTCGCTGGTCGCGGCGAGCCACTGCTGCCGGACCCGCGCCTGCTCGTAGAGGTGGGCGTTTTCGATCGCGATGCCGGCCGCCGCGGCCAGCGCCTGGACGACGACCTCGTCGTCATCGGTGAACGGTTCGCCGTTTTTCTTCTCGGTCAGGTAGAGCCGGCCGAACACCTCGTCACGGACGCGCACCGGCACCCCGAGGAACGTGTGCATGGGGGGATGGTGCGCGGGGAAGCCGACGGAGGCAGGGTGGGCGGAGATCTCCTCCAGCCGCAGCGGCTTCGCCTCTTCGATGACCACGCCCAGCACGCCGTGCCCCTCGGGCAGGTCGCCGATGAGCCGGCGGGTCTCGTCGTCGATGCCGATGTAGAGGAACTCCGACAGGGAGCCGTCCTCGGCGAGCACGCCCAGCGCGCCGTACTTCGCCTCGCCCAGCTCGATGGCGGCCTGCACGATCCGCGTCAACGTCGTGTCCAGCTCGAGTCCGGACGCGACGGCCAGCACGGCGTCAAGGAGACCGTCCATCTTGTCCCGGGTGCCGATCAGCAGCTCGATCCGGTCCTGCAGGTCACGCAGCAGCTCGCGCAGCCGCAGGCCGGACAGCGTGCCCGCCATCCGCCGTGGCTCCTGCCCGGCTTCGCTCATCACGGCCTCCGCATCATCGGTGACTTTGTCCCCTTTCCGCGGCACCGCGGTGCGAGAGACCGTCGGACCAAGCTTTCGGATCATCAGTGTGCCGCCCGCGGCACGAGGGGAAACCATGACACTACCCATCACTTCGATCGGCTTGCTGGACTCCGATCAGGTGAAGTCCGTCATCGGCGCTGCGGTGCTGGCGCCGTCGACGCACAATACGCAGCCCTGGCGCTTCCGCTGCACCCGCGCGGGTCTGGAGCTGCACGCCGACCCGGACCGCGCTCTGCCGGTGGCCGACGCCGACCGCCGCGAGCTGCTGCTCTCGTGCGGGGCCGCGCTGTTCAACGTGCGCGCCGCCATCCACGCGCTGGGAGCCCACCCGGCGACGACGCTGTTCCCCCGGCGCGACGACCCGACCCTGCTGGCGGTGGTCCGGCCGTTCGCGGCCCGCCGTCCCGACCCCCGGCTGGTCGAGCTGGCGGACGCGATCCCCCGCCGTCACACGAACCGGACACCGTTCGAGGCAGGTGCAATCCCCGCGTCCATGGTCGCCGAGCTGCGCCACGCCGCCGAGGTCGAACAGGCATGGCTGCCGCGGCTGAGCGGGAAGCAGCTGGAGGGCCTGCGCGAGCTGGTCCACAAGGGCCACCACGTCCAGGTCACGGACCCGGCGTTCCTGGCCGAGTGGCGGCAGTGGACCGGGCGTGACCGGGACAGCCGCGACGGGGTCCCCGAGTACGCGGCCGGGTCGATGCCCTCGAACAACGGCGGCTGGATGCTCCGCGACTTCGGCACCCGGGACCGCGGCCGGCGCGACGACTCCGAGCCCCTGGTCGTGGTCATCGGTTCCTTTGACGACACCCGCGTCGACCGGCTCCGGGCGGGTCAGGCGATGCAGCGGGTTCTGCTGACCGCGACGGTGGCCGGGCTGGACGCGTCGTTCATCTCCCAGCCGGTCGAGGTCCCGGCGGTCCGGGCCGAGCTGCGGCAGCTGCTCGGGGGCGGGCTGTGGCCGCAGATCGTGCTGCGCCTGGGCCGGGGCGCACCGGTGCCGTGGACGCCGCGGCGCTCACTGGCGGACGTCCTGATGGCGCCCACCGCCCTGAGCACCTGAGCGAGCCGATCAGGCCGAGTGCCTCACGTCGGCCCCCGCCTCTGGCGGCCTGGTCCGGCGCCAAGGTGGTGTTGCGCTCAGTGGTGGTGGCCCCACCCACTCACCGGACACCTTGTCCTTGGGTGCCGTCTCGACCAGCGCTCGAAAGCCGGCCTCGCTCCGGCACTCCCTGACGAGCTTGGCGATGTAGGCCTGGGTGTAGCCGTAGTCGGCGTGACGTTCGTCGTACAAGCAGTACTTGTCATCCGTTCGCTCGGGGTGCGGGTCTCCCACCGGCGGCCGGACCCGAAGCTTCTTCCACGCTTTGGTAAAGAGTGCGGTGCTGAAGAAGAACGGAATCCCGTCCTGGACGGCCTTCGCCGCCTCCGTCGGTTTCAGCAGCCCGTGTCCCACGACAGACCGTTTCTGTTCGCGAACCACTACGTACCCTTTTCTGCCGATCGCTTCGACGCTCGCACGTTGTTCTTCCGTCAGGTCGTCGTAGCGGGTAAATTGAACCGCGAGTGCGTCCGGGTCTTTGGGAGCCAGCTCCTGCAGGACCCGCAGCCGGAAGTCGTACCGCGGGTCGCGCGCGACGGACTCGTCGAGTCCCGCGTCGTACGCGGCGAGGAAGGTCCGCAACTGGACCGGGAGCTGGGCGCGCAACCGCCGCAGTGTTCGCTCACCCTCGTCCGTGAAGCTGCCGATGAAGACGGGGAACCGCAGACGGGTGGCCAGGGACGAGGAGACACCGAAGCTGTTTGTGAGCTCCTCCTCGTAGTTCAGAAGGAGGGCTTGGCTCTGGCCTCCGACTGCCGCGCTGAGAGCTTGCTGCTCGCGGGCATACCGGTGCTCGATCTTGTTGCGCAACGCGATGAAGAACTCGAGGTTGGCGCGCACCGGGCTGTCACCGTCAGGCCAGTGGTGCCGGACGCAGGTCGCGAGGTCCCACCGCTTTGGTTCACCATCGATACGCTCGATTCGCCGGGTCCGCCCGTGCGTCCGCCAGTACCGGAAGTCGACCTGATCGCGTGTCAGCTCGGCGTGCAAGAGGTAGAGCCAGGCGAGGTGCATGTGGACGACGAAGCCTTCGAAAGAGCGAATTTCCGATGGATCGTTGTACAACCGCACAGCCAGCTGCGCCTCGTCACGCGAGGCGTCGACCATATGCATGAATCGTGGTCGCGGCGGCATGTGATCAAGGTCGGAAATCGGACGCCGCCTGTTACGCCCGGCTCACCCGAGCACTTCAGCCGCCCTGGTTTCGCAGTTCGGTGGCCAGCACCGCCGCCTGCGTGCGCCGCTCCATCCCCAGCTTGGTCAGCAACCGCGACACGTAGTTCTTGACCGTCTTCTCGGCCAGGAACATCCGCTCCGAGATCTGCCGATTGGTCAGGCCCTCCCCGATCAGCTCGAGGAGCTTCCGCTCCTGATCGGAGAGGTCGGCCAGCGGGCCCTTCTTCGCCTGGCTGTCGCGCAGCTTCGCCATCAACGCCGCCGCGGCGTGCGCGTCGAGCAGGGACTTGCCCGCGCCTACGTCCTGCACCGCCGAAACCAGGTCCATGCCCTTGATGTCCTTGATCACGAACCCGCTCGCGCCGGCCATCACCGCGTCGAGCATCGCCTGCTCATCGGTGTAGGAGGTCAGCATCAGGCACTTCAGCTCCGGCAGCTTCGACCGCAGCTCGCGCGCCAGCTCGATGCCGTTGCCGTCCGGCAGGCGGACGTCCAGCACCGCGACGTCCGGGTTCAGGGCGGGAATGCGGGCCAGCGCCTGCGAAACGCTGCCGGCCTGACCGACCACGGTGAGGTTTTCGTCCTCGTCCAGCAGGTCTGCGACACCACGGCGAACGACCTCGTGGTCGTCGACGAGAAACACGCGAAGCATGGCTGACCTCCCAAGGACGGGCTCGACAGGCTCAGCGTACGACCGCAAGACCCCCGGCGGCAGGGACCCGTGGCCGTCCCGGAAGTGACCAAGGACCCTAAGGCCGGCCGCCCTCCGCACCGGATGCTCACCGGGTAACCCGCGACCGAGCAGGAGAAACCGGATGAGCGCCCTGGACCTCGCCCGATGGCAGTTCGGGATCACCACCGTCTACCACTTCCTCTTCGTCCCGCTGACCATCGGGCTGTCCTTCCTGGTCGCCGGGATGCAGACCGCCTGGGTGCGCACGGGGAACGACCGCTACCGCCGGATGACGAAGTTCTGGGGGAAGCTCTTCCTCATCAACTTCGCCCTGGGCGTGGCGACCGGCATCGTGCAGGAGTTCCAGTTCGGGATGAACTGGTCGGACTACAGCACCTTCGTCGGCGACATCTTCGGCGCGCCGCTGGCCATCGAGGGCCTGCTCGCGTTCTTCCTCGAATCGACGTTCCTCGGCCTGTGGATCTTCGGGTGGGACAAGCTGCCGAAGAAGCTGCACCTGGCCACCATCTGGCTCGCCTCGATCGGCACCCTGCTCTCGGCGTACTTCATCCTCGCCGCCAACTCGTGGATGCAGCACCCCGTCGGCTACGCGGTCAACCCCGCGACCGGCCGCGCGGAGCTGAAGGACTTCGGCGCCGTGCTCACCAACTCGACCGCCGTCGGCGCCTTCGCGCACACCATCACCGCCTGCTTCCTCACCGCCGGCATGTTCGTGGTCGGCATCAGCGCCTGGCAGCTGCGGAAGGGCCGCAACGCCGACGTGTTCCGGCCGTCGATGAAGCTCGCCCTGGTCACCGTGCTGGTCGCGAGCCTCGGCGTCATCGTCACCGGTGACCTGCAGGCGCGCCTGATGACCCAGCAGCAACCGATGAAGATGGCCGCCGCCGAAGCGCTCTACGACACCGTCGCACCCGCGTCGTTCTCACTGTTCACCATCGGCTCGCTCGACGGCTCGCAGGAGAAGTTCAGCATCCGCGTGCCCGGCGTCCTCTCCTTCATGGCCACCGGCCGCTTCGACGGGCAGGTCGAGGGCATCAACGACCTCCAGGCCGCCGAACAACAGCAGTACGGGCCCGGCGAGTACCGCCCGGACATCCCGGTCGCCTACTGGACGTTCCGGCTGATGATCGGCTTCGGCTTCCTGTGCCTGCTGATTTCCCTGGTCGGGCTCTGGCTGTTCCGCCGCGGCCACACCCCGCGCGCCCGCTGGTTCTTCCCCGCCGCGACGCTCGGGATCGCCCTGCCGTTCCTCGCCAACAGCGTCGGCTGGATCTTCACCGAGATGGGCCGCCAGCCCTGGTCGGTGTTCGGGGTCCTCAAGACCGCCGACTCGGTCTCGCCGACGGTCTCCGCGGGCAGCGTGCTGACTTCGCTGATCGTGTTCACCCTGCTCTACGGCGTGCTCGCCGTCGTCGACGGCGTCCTGATGGTCCGCTACGCGAAGGCCGGTCCCCCGCCACCGGAAGCGCCCGAGACCGAGACCGACGAGCCGCGTCCCGCGGCCTTCGCCTACTGACGAAAGCACCGCCATGGCCCTCACCGACATCTGGTTCCTGCTCATCGCCCTCCTCTGGACCGGCTACTTCGTCCTCGAAGGCTTCGACTTCGGCGTCGGCACCCTGCTGCGCGTCCTCGGCCACGACGACACCGACCGCCGCGTGCTGATCAACACGATCGGCCCGGTGTGGGACGGCAACGAGGTGTGGCTGCTCGTCGCCGGCGGCGCC
The DNA here is from genome assembly GCF_051337345.1 of Amycolatopsis sp. MEPSY49. Taxonomy (NCBI): domain Bacteria; kingdom Bacillati; phylum Actinomycetota; class Actinomycetes; order Pseudonocardiales; family Pseudonocardiaceae; genus Amycolatopsis; species Amycolatopsis sp. MEPSY49. The sequence continues at coordinate 75,882 of NZ_JBDLYJ010000011.1, forward strand.
ACCTTCGCCGCGTTCCCGCTCTGGTACTCCAGCCTGTTCTCCGGCTTCTACCTCGCGCTGCTGCTCGTGCTCGTCGCGCTCATCCTGCGCGGCGTGGCCTTCGAGTTCCGCGGCAAGCTCGACAGCCCACGCTGGCGGAACACCTGGGACTGGATCATCGTCTTCGGCTCCGCCGCGCCCGCGCTGCTGTGGGGCGTCGCCTTCGGCAACATCGTCCACGGCGTCCCGCTCGACGCCCAGCACCACTTCACCGGCTCGTTCTTCACGCTGCTCAACCCGTACGCGCTGCTCGGCGGACTGGCCACGCTCAGCCTATTCACCTTCCACGGCGCCGTGTTCCTCACCCTCAAGACGACCGACGCGCTACGCGACCGCGCCCGGACACTGAGCCGCGCGCTCGGCGGCGCCGCCATCGTGTTCGGCGGCGTGTTCCTCAGCTACACCGCGATCGAGCACGGCGGCTGGTCCTGGCTCGCATCGGCCGTCGCGGCGCTGCTGCTGGCCGCGGGCGTGCTGTTCGCCGCGGGCGAGCGGGACGGCCTCGCCTTCGCGAGCACCGCCGCCGCGATCATCGCCGTCACCTTCACGCTCTTCTGGTCGCTCTACCCCGACGTGCTGCCCTCGACGACCGATCCCGCGTTCAGCCTGACCACGACCAACGCGTCGTCGACGCCGTACACGCTGCAGATCATGACCTGGGTGGCGGTCGTGTTCACCCCGATCGTGCTGGCCTACCAGGCCTGGACGTACTGGGTGTTCCGCAAGCGGATCAGCCGGACCTCGATCCCCGCCGGCGGCGGCCTGCCCGCGAGCCGCCGGTGAAGCCCCTCGACCCGCGGCTGCTGCGCCACGCGAGCGCGGTCCGGCCGTTCGTCCTGGCCTGCGCCGCGCTGGGCGCGCTCACCGCGATGCTGGTCCTCGCCCAGGCGGAGCTGCTGGCGAAGACGATCACCTGGGCGTTCCTCGACGGCTTCCCGCTCCGGAGCCTGCTGCTGCCGCTCGGGCTGCTGGCCGCGGTCGTCGTGGCCCGGGCCGGGATCACGTGGCTGGCCGAGACGACCGCGCACCGCGCCGCCGCCCGGGCCCTCTCGCAGCTGCGAGAGACGGTGATCGCGACCGCACTGCGGATCGGGCCCCGGCGGACGGACCGGTCCCCCGCCGAGGTCGCCGCCCTGGCCACGCACGGCGTCGACCGGCTCGACGGCTATTTCTCGCGCTACCTGCCGCAGCTGCTGATCGCGGCGGTCGTCCCGCTGGTCGTCGGGGTGCGGATCCTGGCCGCCGACTGGGTCGCCGCCGTGATCATCGGCCTCACCGTGCCGCTCGTCCCGGTGTTCATGATCCTCATCGGGCTCTACACCCAGCGGGACGTCCGGCGCCAGTGGCAGACCCTGTCCGTACTGGGCAACCACTTTCTCGACCTGGTCGCCGGGCTGGCCGAGCTCACGGCGTTCGGCCGGGCGCGGGCGCAGATCCGGTCGTTGCGGGAGATCACCGGGAAGTACCGCACGCACACCATGGGCACCCTGCGCGTCGCGTTCCTGTCCGCGTTGGCCCTGGAGCTGCTGGCGACGCTGTCGGTAGCGGTCGTCGCCGTGTCGATCGGCCTGCGCCTGCTGGCCGACGAACTCGACCTGCGGACCGCCCTCGTCGTGCTGATCCTCGCCCCCGAGGTCTACCTGCCGCTGCGGGCGGTCGGCGCCCGGTTCCACGACAGCGCCGAAGGACTCGCCGCGGCCGAGGAGATCATCGCACTCGCCGACACGCCCAGCGGCGACACCGGTACCCGCCCGGTTCCCGACCTGACCCGCGTGGCGTTGCGCTGTGAAGACGTCACGGTCGAGGGCCGGTCCGGACCGATCCTCGACGGCTTCACCCTGCGCCTGCCGCCCGGCGAGGTCGTCGGCGTGACCGGGCCGAGCGGCGCGGGCAAGTCGACGCTGCTCGACCTGCTCCTGGGCTGGCGGCGACCCGACGGCGGCCGGGTCCTCATCGGCGGCAACGACCTCGCCGACATCGGCCGCGCGACCTGGCACCGGCACCTTGCCTGGGTACCGCAGCAGCCGCACCTGGTCGCCGGGACGGTGGCGGAGAACATCCGCCTGGGCGCTCCCGACGCGCCCGACGACGCCGTGCTCGCCGCCGCCGACACCGCGGCGCTCGACGTCCCGCTGTCCACGGTGGTCGGAGAGCTGGGCGCCGGGCTCTCGACCGGCCAGCGCCGCCGCGTCGCGCTCGCCCGCGCGGTGCTGCTCGACCGGCCGCTGATCCTGCTGGACGAGCCCACCGAGGGCGTCGACGCGGAGACCGAGGCCGCCATCCTGGAGCGGCTGCCGAAGGTGCTCGCCGGGCGGACGGCGGTGCTCGTCAGCCACCACCCCGCGGTGCTGGCCCGCTGCGACCGGGTGCTCTCCCTCGGCGATCCGGTCGTCCTTCCCCCGGTCCCGGCCGCCGTTTCGCCACGGCCGATCGCGCGTCCGGCTGCCGCTCCGGTCGTTTCGCCGTCCACTGTGGACGTGGCGAAGTGGCGGCCGTTGCGCGAGGCGATCCGGCCCCACCGGCTGCGGCTGGCCCTGGCCTGCCTGGCCGCGACCGCCGCGCTGGGCTGTGGGGTCGCCCTCACGGCGACGTCGTCGTGGCTGATCGCGAGCGCGGCCCTGCACCCGCCGGTGCTGAGCCTGATGGTGGCGATCGTCGCCGTCCGGACGTTCGGCCTGGCCAAGGGAATCTTTCGCTACATCGAGCGGCTGCTGTCCCACGACGTCGCCCTGCGCGCCCTGGCCGAACTGCGGGTGCGGGTGTGGGCGCAGCTGGTCCGGATCGGGCCGGCCGGCACCGCCCGGCTCCGGCGCGGCGACCTGCTGCACCGGCTGGTGTCCGATGTGGACAGCCAGCAGGACGTCCTGGTCCGAGGGCTGGTCCCGGGCGTGTCGACGTTCCTGGTGCTGTCGGCGACCGCGGTCACCCTCGGCGTCGTCCTGCCCGGCGCAGGCGTCGCGGCGGCTCTGGGCTTGGCCGTCGCCGGCGTACTGGCTCCTTTCGCCGCGGCCCTGGCGGGCCGCCGGGCGCTGCGTTCGACCGCGCGGCTGCGCGCGGACCTGACCGCGGGGACGGTGGAGCTGCTGCAGGCGTCGGCTGACCTGATCACCCACGACGCGGCGCCCCGCCGGCACTCGCGGCTGCGTGACCTCGATGCCGTCCTGACCACTGTCCAACGCCGCTCGGCGGTGTGGCGCGGCCTGGGCGGCGGGATCGCCGCGCTGGGCGTCGGGCTGACGTCGGTCACGTGCCTGGCACTGGGCATCCTGGCGGGGGTGCCGGGCCCGGCGCTGGCGGTGCTGGCGCTGACGCCGCTGGCGACGGCCGAGCTGGTGGCCGGCCTGCCGGAGGCGGCCCAACGGCTGCTCGGCGCGTCGGGTTCCGCGCGTCGGCTCGCCGAGCTGGACGTCCTTCCCGCGCCTTCCGCTCCGGCCACCGCGCTCGCTCCGGCGGCCACGCGCCTGGTGGCCGAGCACCTGTCGGTCCGCTGGCCGGGTGCGCCGGCCGACGCGGTCCAGGACGTCGGCCTCCGCCTCGGCGACGGCCGCCGGCTGGCCTTGACCGGCCGTTCGGGCGCGGGCAAGAGCACGGTGATCGCGGCGCTGATGCGCTACCTCGACCCCTCGGCGGGCCGCATCCTGCTCGACGACACGAACACGCTGGCCTACGACGGCGACTCGGTCCGGTCGCGCATCGCCTGGTGCGGCCCGGACACGCACTTGTTCGACAGCACGCTGCGCGAGAACCTCCGCCTGGCCCGGCCGTCGGCCACCGACGCCGAGCTGCGGACGGCGCTCGACCGGGCTCAGCTTTCGGGATGGCTCTCGCACCTGCCGGACGGTCTCGACACGGCGTTGGGCATACACGGAACGCCGGTGTCCGGAGGTGAACGTCAGCGTCTGGGGGTAGCTCGCGCGTTGCTGTCCGACCGCCCGATCCTGCTGCTGGACGAACCGACGTCCCACTTGGATGCCCCGACGGCCGCCGCCCTGGCGGCCGATGTGCTGAATGCGACTGAGGGCCAGTCGGCCCTGGTAGTAACCCACCGGCCGGCGGAGTTCGCCGAGCTCCCGGTGTTCGACATCTCCGCTACTCAAAGGACTTTCATCAACGAGTCCAACGTTCGATGAACGCGAGCAGGACGTCCCAGCCGACGCGAAGCATTCGCGAGGTGGGAAACATGTGACCGCTCGCCGACGAGGTGGTCGCAATAGCCGGCACCGGCTGTCAGGTACATCATGTCGGTGAGGTCGTTCGCCTCCCACCTAAGCCCACCGGTGGAGAGCTTCTCGTGAAGCACTTCGCGAAACAGTCCCAGAGCAGGCATGAGACTCACATCCTCCTCGCTGTGATCCAGGTACCAGGAAGACATTTCCTCAGTTGTCAGGCCTGATTGTGCGGCCGCTACCGCAAGTTCCGGCCCTGCGTCCGCCATGAACTTGGCGTGCGTCCGACGGCGCTTCAACTCCTTGCCGGTGGGGTTGTCGCGCAAGAAGTCACCTAACCGTTGAAGGTCGGCGGCCCAGCTCAGGACCGGATTCATCGGGACGTGGTCGGCATCCAGCATGGTGTCGACGATGCCGCCGATACACCCCACCACGTAGGCGAACCATCGGATCTCCGGCGGCAGATCCGAACCTCCCGCCGGCAGAGTCTTCTCATGGGATGAGTGCACGGCATTGGGCTCGAGTGTTACTGCCGCCGGCCGGAGGAGACATCGAGCACTAAACCGGGTAGTCAAGGCTTGTCGCAGTTCGAAGCGGCGAAGACTCACCGGGTCGCGTAACTGCCAGCCGGCGGACAGCCGCACCATCGTCAAGGCCCGCCGGTAACGTTCTTCGTAGTCGACCTGTTTGCACGTCTCGGCCATGTGCGCGGACGACATTGGCAACACGACGCGCCGATCCACCGCGAGGGCGATCAGTCTCCCCGCTGCAGCGCGCTCAGCTCGGTTGCGTACGCGCTCTGGTGAGTGAATGACGTCGGTGAGCGTGCTCCAATGGTTTTGATCGAGGTAGACCGTCGGCCGACCGTTGAGCGGCGAGAGATCCCCTGGTCGAGGCAGGTCGACGATTACGTTGTGTCCACGCGTGGTCTGGATGTGCAACTCGCGTGACTGAGGGTGGTGCGTGGACGAGGCAATGGCACTCGTAGGTTCGAAGGCTTCCCGGCTGCCGCTCTCCATAACGGCTCGCCCGTCCCTGAAGAGGACCGTAATCGTTCCGTCCCTGTCGAGCCGCATTGCGGCGACCTGTTCGAGCAGCGAAGCATTCATTGAGCCACGACCTCCTCCGACTCATCCACCATGCGGGCGATGTAGCTCAACAGGGCCAGCATCTCCAGTGCCTCGCGCGGGCTCGGATCGGGCGAGCCCGGGTGGGAGACGAGGTTTCGCACTGCCATGAAGGCGCCTCGGATGAGCGCAGCTGCACCTTCATGAGCCGACGTCCAAGTCTTCGATGCGGGATCAAGCTTCCCGATGCGAAGGCGCGGGGAACCCGGGGCAGCATCCTTGAGCGAGAAAAGAGAGGCGAGGTTTTCCCCGGACACGCTTGGGCCCGCGATCCCCTGTAACCGCCCCTCGAACGCAGTGGCGGCGGTCTGGACAGCAGCGCGATGGTGACCATCATCCCACAGCTGGGCGGCGGCACCCCAGATGATCGGATGGAGCTCAGCCGCCGCAAGACGCGGCCCGACCGGTCCGACGATGTCGGCCAGCTCAGTTCGCTGCGAGAGGATCGCGATTGCTTCGACGATTGCGACGCGCGCTTGGTTGAACGGATGTCCGCCGTACATCCCTTCTTCCTTCTCGACCACTTTGGCGGCGAGCGCCGCCTCGCCCATAGCGTCGATCACGTCGTGAGCCAGCCTCGTTCGGCGGCGAACCTCGTCGATCAGTTCGTCGACCTGTGGGGCAATTGCCGGCTGCTCATGATAGGGGTGGCGGTTACCCCAACGGCGGTCGTAGAGGTCACCCCACCGGTCGACGAGCACAAGAACGTCGTTGAGGCACTCGAGCGCAAGCAAGTCGTTCACGGGTGGGACGGTACATCGGACCACCGACAATTCTCAGAATCGGCCTACCGGGGCACACATCAGACGAGTTCGCCGCCCGTGACTCCGAAACACCGCCTCGCCGGACCACCGACCCGGCGAACTCGGCCCACCCGGACTCGCCGGAGCCGAGGGGGCTGCCGTCGTGGGCCAGGGCGAGGGTCAGTCACTCCGGACCCGAGTGCACCGACACGCGGTCCGAACCGGCGCCGGTGTGGCAGGCGATAAGGGTCAGCCCGGCCCGGACCGCCGTAAGCAGCTCGTCGGCCAGTTCCGCTGGGAAGCTGGGAGGAGGCCCTCGAGCTTGCCGGAGAACTCCGTCGATGTGATGAGCCCGGATTCCGCCAGTGCCTCCAAGACCCGAGCGTGGATGCTCGCCGCGCCGCGGGGCAGGACGTCGTCCAGCTCGAACACCGTCTCGCGGATCTGAGCGATCAGCCCGTCGATGTCGGTGATCGCCGTGCGGAAGCGGCGCGCGACTACCTCCGAGCGGGCCGCGCCTGCCGTCGTATGCAGCGACAGGCCGATGCCGACCGCGGGCAGGACGTCCGCGGCCGGCAGTCGGACTACCCCGCCGACCGTGTCGACGACCGTCGTCCCCGCTAGCAGCGGCCCCGCGACGTGGCAGGCGGCCGGCGTGGCCGCGCGGGTCGCGACCAGCTCGGCCACCGAGTTGGCCGAGTCGTAGAAACCGTTGGTGAAGTCGAAGACCAGGGTGATCGCGATCGCCACGGCCAGGAGGGCCGCGGCGGTCACGTCTCAGCCCTCCCAAGTCCAGTCACGGATCTCGGGCATATCCTCGCCGTGGGTACGGATCCACCGGCGGTGCCGGCCCTGGGCTTCGGTCATCCGCTGCCGCAGCACCCCGGCGGTCGCCGAGAGGCCCGGGACGCGGTCGATCACGTCGATCACCAGCTGGAACCGGTCCAGGTGGTTGAGCACCAGCATGTCGAACGGCGTGGTCGTCGTGCCGTGCTCGGTGTAGCCGCGGACGTGCAGGTCGTGGTGCCCGGTGCGGCGGTAGGCCAGCCGGTGGATCAGCCACGGGTAGCCGTGGTAGGCGAAGATCACCGGGCGGTCCGGGGTGAACAGCGCGTCGAACTCCCGGTCCGAAAGACCGTGCGGGTGCTCGGACTCCGGCTGCAGGCGCATCAGATCCACGACGTTCACCACCCGCACCGCCAGCTCCGGCAGCTCCTGCCGAAGGATCTTCGCGGCGGCCATGACCTCCAGCGTGGGCGCGTCTCCCGCGCAGGCGAGGACGACGTCGGGCTCCCGGTCGGGGTGGGTGCTCGCCCACTCCCAGATGCTCACGCCCCGCGCGCAGTGCAGCGCCGCCTGCTCGGCGTCCAGCCAGTTCGGCGTGTCGTTCTTCCCGGCGACCACGACGTTCACGTAATCGCGCGAAAGCAGGCAGTGCGCCGCGACCTCCAGCAGCGTGTTGGTGTCCGGCGGGAAGTACACCCGCACGACCTCGGAGCTCTTGTTCGCCACGTGGTCAACGAACCCGGGGTCCTGGTGGGAGAAGCCGTTGTGGTCCTGCCGCCAGACGTGCGAGGTGAGCAGGTAGTTCAGCGACGCGATCGGGCGCCGCCACGGGATCTGCCGGTGCACCCGCAGCCACTTGATGTGCTGGTTGACCATCGAGTCGACGATGTGCACGAACGCCTCGTAGCACGAGAACAGCCCGTGCCGCCCCGACAGCAGGTACCCCTCGAGCCAGCCCTGGCACAGGTGCTCCGACAGCACCTCCAGCACCCGGCCGTCGCGGGCCAGGTGCTCGTCGACCGGCTCGACGGCGGCCTGCCACTCCTTCCCGGTGACGTCGTAGACCGCGTCGAGCCGGTTGGACGCCGTCTCGTCCGGGCCGAAGAGGCGGAAGTTCGCCCGGTCGGCGTTGAGCGCGAAGACGTCCCGTAGGAACCGGCCGAGCACCCGGGTCGGCTCGGCGGCCGTCGCGCCCGGGGCCGGCACGGCGACGGCGTGGGCCGCGGTGTCCGGCAAGGTCAACGGCCGCAGCAGGACCCCGCCGTTGGCGTTCGGGTTCGCCCCCATCCGCCGCTCCCCCGCCGGGATCATCGCCGTGACGTCGGCGACCGGGCGGCCGGACTCGTCGAACAGCTCCGCGGGGCGGTACGACAGCAGCCATTCCTCCAGCTGCTGCAGATGGTCCGCGTTGTGCCGGACCTCGGCCAGCGGCACCTGGTGCGCGCGCCACGTACCCTCCACCGGCTGACCGTCCACAACGGACGGACCGGTCCAGCCCTTGGGGCTGCGCAGCACGATCATCGGCCAGGCCGGGCGGCCGGTGTGCCGGTGGATGACGGCGAGGTCGGCGATCGCCGAGTCGAGCGCGGCGGCCATGGCCTGGTGCATCGTTTCCGGGTCGCTGCCTTCGACGTAGATCGGGGCGTAGCCGTACCCGCGCAGCAGGGCGTCCAGCTCGGCCGGGGCGATGCGCGAGAGCACCGTCGGGTTGGCGATCTTGTAGCCGTTCAGGTGCAGGATCGGCAGCACCGCGCCGTCGCGGGCGGGGTCGAGGAACTTGTTGGCGTGCCAGGACGTCGCCAGCGGCCCGGTCTCGGCCTCGCCGTCACCGACGACGCAGGCGACGAGCAGGCCGGGGTTGTCGAACGCGGCCCCGAACGCGTGCGCGAGCGAGTAGCCCAGCTCGCCGCCTTCGTGGATCGAACCGGGCACCTGTGGGGCCACGTGGCTGGGAACGCCGCCGGGGAAGGAGAACTGCTTGAACAGCTCGGCCATCCCGGCGGCGTCCCGCGTGACCTCGGGCCACGCCTCGGTGTAGCTGCCTTCGAGCCACGTGTTGGCCAGCAGCGCCGGACCGCCGTGGCCCGGGCCGGTGACCAGCATCGCGTTCAGGTCGTGGGTGAGGATCGCCCGGTTCAGGTGGGCGTAGACGAAGTTCAGGCCGGGCGAAGTCCCCCAGTGCCCCAGTAACCGGGGCTTGACGTGGTCCGGCCGCAGCGGCTCGCGCAGGAGCGGGTTCGCCATCAGGTAGATCTGGCCGGCCGAGAGGTAGTTCGCGGCCCGCCAGAGGGCGTCCACCTGGGCGAGTTCGGTGCTGCCGAGCACCGCCGGCCGGGCTTCGACGGCGGTCATGCCTTCCGCTCCGGGCGGACCACGAGCACCGGGCACTGGGCGTGCTGGACCAGGGCCTGGCTCGTCGAGCCCAGCAGCATGCCGGTGAAGCCGCCACGGCCGCGGCTGCCGACGACGACCAGCTGCGCTTCCGCCGAGATCCCGAGCAGCGCGTGCCGCGGCCGGTCACGCACGAGCACGCGCCGGATCTCGACGTCCGGGTACTTCTCCGGCCAGCCCGCGAGCCGCTCGGTCAGCAACCGGTCTTCGCCCTCTTCGAGGCTTTCCGGCTGGGTCAGGATCCGGGCGGTGCCCCGCGTGTCCTCGTAGACGACGTCGTTCCACGCGTGCACCGCGACCAGCGGAACGCCGCGCATCGAAGCTTCCTCGAACGCGACGCCGATGGCCTGCTCGCTGTTCGGGCTGCCGTCGACGCCGACCGCGACCGGCCCGGCCTCCGGGACGTCCGTCCAGTCCTGGCGCCCGCGGACGACGGCGACCGGGCAGTGCGCGTGGGCGGCGACCGTCGCCGCGGTGCCGCCGACCAGCATTCCGGTGAACCCGCCGGCGCCGGTCCGGCCGACGACGAGCATCCGGGCGTGCCGCGACTCGTCGATCAGCATCGGGACCGGCGGATCGTTGGGCAGGTCCGTGACGATGACCAGGTCCTTGTCGATCGACGCGGCCAGGGCGCGGGCGTCGGCGATGGCCCGCTCGCCGTCCTTCTGGACCGCCTCGAACAGCGTCGCCGCGCCGATGCCGGTCATGCCGCCGCCGTAGTACAGGCCGGCGACCTGGAGGCCGTGCACGATCTTCAGCTGGAGGTGGCGCCGGGAGGCGAGTTCCGCCGCCCACGTGACGGCGGCGGTCGACCCCGCCGACCCGTCGACGCCGACGGTGATCCTCGGATCGTTGGCGGTCATCGTTTCTGCTCCTCACCCGCGTAGGCGGTTTCCGCGGCGACGACGCCGGGCACGGCGAGCGCCAGCAGCTGGGCGACGTGCCGGTCGGTGTCGTCGTCGAACTGGTCGATGATGTGCACGAACCCGTCGTGGACGTCGACGTGCCAGCGGCCGCTGCCGCCGTAGATCTCCAGGCGGTGCTTGACGTCTCGGGCGATTTCGACGTCGTCCCGGGCGAGCACCCGGACGACATCGCCGCGGGTCACGATGCCGACGACGGCCGAGCCGTCGACGATCGGCATCGCCCGGATCCGGGCGTCCACCAGTGCCTGGCACAGGTCGGCGACGTCGGTGCCGGTGCTCATGGCGGTGACGGGACTGGTCATCAGGTCGCCGACCGTCTTGCCGGCGGTGGATCCGGCAGGTTCGTGGACGTAACGGGGATCGGCCGGGATGCGGCCGCGGATCAGGTCGGCCTCGGTGACGATGCCGACCAGCCGGTCGTCGTCGTCGACCACGGGCAGGGCGGTGAAGCCGTGCGCCGCCAGCAGCTCGGCCGCCTCCTTGGCGGACGTCCACGGGTGCACGGTGATCACCGGCGCGGTCATCAGGTCGCGTGCTCGCATCGGGGTTCCTTTCGTGTCACCTCCCAACCTAGGAAGGCCGTTCCCCGAACACCGCCGTCATCGGTCACCGGTCGCAGGGACTTACGTCCCTTTGCCGATCACGTCCACAAAGGACCGAGGTCGATACGGCGCCACGCCGCGGGCAGCTCCTCCGCGCACCGCTCGGCCGTGTCCGCCTCGGCGGCCAGGACCGCGTCGAATCCGCCGTAGCGGGCCTGGAGGACGCGCAGGTGCTCGCGGGCGACGACGGAGTCCTGGAACTCGCCGAGCAGGTCCTGGAAGGCCCGCAGCGCCTTCCCGTCCACTGAGATGACGGCCGCTCCCGCTTCGAGGGCGTACCGCAGCCGCTTGGCGGCCTTGCGGATGTCGTGGACCGCGCGCTTCCGGTCGGGCGCCTCGAGCAGGACGGCGACCCGGCCGTCCACGTCTTCGGCGACCGCGCGAGCCAGCCGGGGCAGTACCTTCCCGGCGGGGCGGCGGGCCGCTTTGGGCCACTCCCGGCGCGGCTGTTCGCTGAGCACCACCTCGAGCACCTCAAGGGCGTTCAGCAGCTGCAGGTACCGGGAGCTGTCCAGCACACGCCGTGCGCGGGCGTTGGCTTCTCCGGTGAGCTGCGCGAAGTACGCGTCCGTCTGCTCCCGGGCCCAGGCCCAGGCCCGGGACCGCGTCCACTGGACTTCGGTGTCCCGGGCGGCCGCGAGCTCCCCGCCCAGCCAACGCAGGGCTCCTCCGAGCCCCTTCAGGAGCTTCCGCCCGCCGAGCACCGGCGCGTAGGCGGTGAATGCCCCGCGCAGACGGCGCGCGGCGACGCGCAGCCGGTGCACCGAATCGGGCATTTCCCGCCGGACGGCCAGGTCCGCGGCGGCCAGCGCGGCGATCTGCGCCCGCACGTACTGCAGGACAACGCCCCGAGCCGAGTGGTCGGGCGGCCGGGACGGCGCCGCGAGCCGGTCACCGAGGCGTGCCCGCAGCTCGGCCGGGCCGCCCCGGAGCCGCGCGACGGGAACCAGCTGGTCGTCGCGGGTGTAGGCGCGCACGAGCCGGGCCAGCGTCGGCGGCACCCCGCGGTCCGAACCGGCCAGCCTGATCGGCCCGTCCGGGGTGTCGAGGCACCACCGACCGTTCTGGATGCCCAGCGTGAGGTGGTTCCGGAGGAGGCGCAGCGAGTCGGTGTCGAAGAACTCCGTCTCGTGCAGGCTCGTCACGGTGGTGCTCATGACGACCCCAACCGGTGGCGAGCCAGCAGCGCCAGCCCGAGCAGCACCACGAGGAGTGCCACGGTCACCACTGGACCGGGGCACGCACCCCGATCACGCCGAACTGGATCGCCAGCCAGCCGGTGAGCACGGCGCAGGCGGCCAGGGCCGCTATCGGCGCCCGGAAGTCGATCCGCCAGGCGAACACCGACGCCACAGCCAACGACCCGCCGACCACGAGCACGAGCGCGAGGCCGGGCAACACCCAGCTGGTCAGCCCCAGCGGCGCCAGCCATTCGACCGGCATCTCGAACCCCGACGCCCCGTCCATCAGCGAAATCCCGCCGTACACCGCGCTCACCGCGAGCAGGCTCTCGAACGTCGCCAGCAGGCGCATCGTGGCACGGATCCGGGCGGTGGTCATGTCCTGCTCCCGGTCGGCTGGGGCCGCACGACTGCCACCGGGCACGGGGAGTGCGCGATCAGCGCCTGGCTCGTCGAGCCGAGCAGCATGCCGGTGAACCCGCCGCGGCCGCGGCAGCCGACCACGATCAGCTGCGCGTCCTCGCCGCGTTCCAGCAGCGTGCGCACCGGCCGGCCGCGGACGACCTCGAGTTCGATCGCCAGCTCCGGGTACTTGCGCTGCCAGCCCGAGACCTGCTCGGCCAGCTTGCCGCGTTCGGCGGCGGCGATCTCGGCCGGGTCTTCCTGCAGCGGGTGCGGGCGCAGCATGCCGTCGGCGAGGACGTCGCTCCACGTGTGCACCGCCACCAGCGCGGTGCCGCGCAACTTCGCTTCTTCGCAAGCGAAGGCGATGGCGGCCTCGCTGTCGGGCGAACCGTCGGACCCGACGACCACTGGGCCGGCGCTCGGGGGCGGATCGTGCGGGGTCCGGCCCCGGACGACGACGATCGGGCAGTGCGTGTGCGCCGCCACCGCGACGGCGGTCGAGCCGACGAGCAGCCCGGTGAACCCGCCCAGTCCGCGTGAGCCGAGCACGATCAGCTCGGCGTGCTGCGACTCCTGGACCAGCGCGGTGACCGGACTCCACTCCCGGGCCGCGGTGCCGACTTCCAGACCGGGGTGCTCGGCGAGCACCGCGGCCTTCGCGCCGGCCAGCCAGCCCTCGGCCCGCTCGGCCAACCCGGCCCGGACCTGCTCGTGGGTGCCGAACGCGACGGGCGCCTTGACTTGCGGCAGCGCGTAGACCTGGACCAGGCGGAGTGGCCGCCCCCGGCGGACGGCTTCCGCGGCCGCCCACACGGCGGCCCGCACCGCCGAACCCGAACCGTCGATCCCGGCGACGACGGCGCCGTCAACGAACCCGGACATCGCCGCCTCCCTCGTGGATGAACCGCTGGACCCGGTCGAACCGGTGGCGGGCGTGATTTTCGGCGGCCTGCTCCTCCTCGGCGGTCACCACGACCGCGTCGGGGCCGGGGAAGACCGTCGACACGTGGTCGTCGGCCGTCCAGCGGACGACGTACGGCGGCGACCCGTCGGCCGAGCGGACCTCGAGGATCCGGCCGCGCTGTTCGGGCGCGTCGACCCACGGTCCCTTGACGACGAGCCAGTCGCCCGGCTGTGCGTGCATGGTCGTTCCTCTCTCAGATGTCCACAGTGGACGGCTCGGGCGCGGTGGGGCTCGGCGGGCGTTGCGAGGCGCGGTGCGCGGCCACGCCGATCAGGACGACGCCGCCGGCCAGCACCACGAGACCGGACACCAGCAGGGCCAGGGCGATCCAGCCGAGTGCGGGTGCCGTCGCGCCCGCTTCGGCGCGCACGGAGATCCCGCGCGAGGCGTCAGCGTTCATCACTACGGCGGTCCATTGCCCGTTCAGCACGGGCCAGGCGACCGCCTGCGTGCCCGCCCCGGACGCGCTCGCGGCCCACACGCGAGCGTCGCCGGGTGGGACGGCCGGGGCGCCGCCGAGGTGCGTACGGTTGCCCGCGGTCGTGTACTCGGTCGCGGCCAGGTAGCGCTCGACGGCGTCCGTGCGGCCGATGCCCACGAAGACCGGGCGGCCGCCGGTGTCCGTCACCCGGATCCGGACATCGCCGATGAAGCTTTCGAGCTTCGGCACGGCCACACCTTCCAGCCGTACCGGATCGGTGGCGAACGCGTACCCGCCCGAGACGAACGTGGTGGACGCGGTGAGGTAGCCGTCCGCGTCACGCTGGGTGCGGTCGGCCCACAGCACGGCCGTGCCGCCGGTGATGAAGCCCATCGAACCGAGCACCAGCACGGCGCCGGTGACCGCGGCGGCGATCCGCCCGGCGGTCCAGCCTGCCGCGTGCGGGTGCGGCGGTTGCGGGTGCGGGGGTTCGTGGCCGGCCTCGGCGCCGCCCATGTCGAGCCGGAACGGCGGGTACTCGTCGGTCATCAGCGACACGTAGGCCGCCACGCGCAGCACCCAGCGGTCCATGCCGAGGACGAAGTCGAAGATCGGCCTCGGGTAGCGGCCGGTGAACAGCAGCACCACGCCCGCGACGACGACAAGCACGCCGACGAGCCCGCCGGCAGCCCAGTTGAAAGTGCCGTCGCTCGTGCGGGACACCAGCCAGGTGCCGCCGCCGACGAACAGGCCGACGACGATGAAGTGCGGGATCGCCAGCAACCACCACTTCACCAGCACCAGGCCGCGGGAAAGCCGCTCGGGGTAGGCGATTTCGAGCCGGGCCGGGTAGTCCGGGACGTCGGCCAGGGTGAACGGCGGGTACCGGTCGGTCCCGAGCGCGGCGTAGGAGTAGTACTGCACCCGCCAGCTCCAGCGCAGCACGCCGGAGGTGAACTCGAACAGGGGCCGCGGGTAGCGGCCGGTCACCAGGATCGCGAAGAACGCCGCGATCGTGACGAACGGGTAGGCGAACCACAGGAACGCCAGCACGATGTAGTGCGGGACGGCCAGGAGCCACTTCACCAGCCAGAGCCCGCGGGACAGCGGTTCGTCCAGCGTCGCCTCGACGCGGACCGGGTAGTCGGTCATGACACGCTCCTTTCCACGTGGGCGAGGCTGGTCCCGATCTCGCGGCCCCAGGCGCGGATCGTGGGCCAGTCCCGGTTGTCGGCGTCGGCGACCCGCAACGCCGCCACCACGGCACGTTCGGGGAAGTTCAGGGTGTGCCGGTCGATCCGGCCGCCGAACAGGCGGTGCCCGCGGGCGTTCAGCCGCCGCACCAGGTCTTCGACGGCGACCGGCTCTTCGGCGGGGCGCTTCTGCTCGCCGACCGGTCCGCTGGAGAAAAGCCAGACCGGCACCCGGCGAAGCTCGTCCGAAAAGGACTCCGCCAGCTTTCTCGCCGGCTCGAGCCAGTGTCCCATGTAGACAGCACTGCCGACGACGACGGCATCGAAGCCCTCGACCGAGTGCACCAGGCCCGCGTCGCGGACCTCCACCAGCGACCACACCCCGGCGTCGGTCAGCGCGGAGCCGAGCGCGGTGGCCACGCTTTCGGCGATTTCCCTGGTGGCCCCGTGCCGGGTGGCCACCGCGACGAGGACCTTCATGTCCGCACCGACGCTTCTTCCCACAGCTCCACGCCGACGACGCCGTAGACGGTCTTCGCCAGCGCCGTCACGACCCGGCGCTCGGCCTCGTCGGTGAAGGTGCCGCGGATGGTCACCATGCCGCCGGTGACGGAGACCGCCCACCGGTCGCGGTGCCCGCAGTAGTCGGTGAGCAGCGCGTTGAGGTGCGAGGCGACCGAGTCGTCCTGGCGCACCAGCGGGCTGAGCATGTCGCGGCGGCTGACGATGCCGGCGAGGACGCCGTCGTCGTCGACCACCGGGATGCTGCGGCGCCGATCGCCCAGCATGCGCCGGGCGATCTCGGTGATGTCGGTGTCCAGGCCCACGGTCTCGGCGGGGGTCGTCATCATCGCGGCCACCAGCACGTCCGGTGCCGCACCGGTGATGCCGCTGCGGAGAGCGTCGGCTTCGGTGAACACGCCGAGGACCGCGTCGTCCTCGCCGACGACCGGCAACGCCGCGACACAGTGCTCGGTGAGCAGCACGATGGCTTCGCGGACCGGTGTCGCGGGGCCGACCCGCACCACCGGCCTCGTCATGATGTCGCGTGCCTTCACTTCGGCTCCTTTCAGTGCACGACGGCGACCGGGCAGGCCGCGTGCGCGAGCAGGGTGTTGCCGGTCGAGCCGAGGATCCCGCCGGCGACCGGACCGCGGCCCCGGGTGCCGATGACGATCAACCGGGCGTCCGGGGCGGCGTGCCGCAGCGCGCGGGCCGGGACCCGCTCTGGCACGACCTGCGTGCGAACCTCGAGGTCGGGGTACTTGCCCCGCCAGCAGGCGACCCGGGCCGCCAGTTCGACGTCGTCGCCCCCGGCGTGCACGACCAGCACCGGTGCCCGCGTCGCGGCCGCCTCCTCGAAGGCGAACCGCAGCGCATGCTCGCTCGACGCGGTCCCGTCGATCCCGGCGACGACGGGTCCGGTGCGGGCCGGCTGGTGCCCGGGCACCACGACGACAGGGCACGGCGCTTCGGCGGCCACGCGCAGGGCGACCGAGCCGATCAGCGCGCCGCGCAGGCCGCCGAGGCCGTGGGAACCGAGGACGAGCAGTGCCGCGTCCGCGGCCTCCTCGAGCAGCAGATCGGCGGCGAGCCCGAGCCGGACGGCCGTCTCGATCCGCACGCCGGGCGCCCAGTCGCGGGCGACCTCGGCGGCGCGGTGCAGCCAGCGGTAGATGTGTTCCAGCAGGAGCTCGTCGTGCTCGTGGGCGGCAGTGTCCTCGAAGACGCAGGCGTGCAGCAGGCGCAGGGTGGTGTCGCGCCGCCCTGCTTCCCGCGCCGCCCAGCGGACGGCGGCCAACGACGGTGCCGAGGCGTCCACCCCGGCGAGCACCGGCCGGTTTGCGGTCATGAGTTCCTCCTGCGGTCCGGGAGGTTCAGCATGGGTGGGGCGGGTACTCGCCGGTCAGGGCCCGAAGTCCCTTTCACCGGGGACCAAATCCGCCTGTCCGCGCGGCCGTCGTCGCCAACGCTGGAACGATGACTGCACCCGATCTGTTCATCGACCACTTCCTGCCGCACCCGCACTTCGAGCTGGTGCGCACGACGATCGTGGACGCGCCGGTGAAGGAGACCTACGCCGCGGCGCGCGAACTCGACTTCACCGACGTCCGTGGCGGCGTCGTCACATCCATCTCCGGGTGGCTGCGCGCGCTGCCCGAACGCTGGCACAACCGGCGCCACGGCCCACCCCGCCGCCCCACGCGCCTGACGGCCGACGACCTCGACGCCGGCTCCGAGTGGACCCTGCTCGGCGACCGGCCGGGCGCCGAGTTCGCGCTCGGCGTCGCGGGCAAGTTCTGGAAGCCGGTGATCGCCTGGCGCCGGGTGGAGGCCGACGACTTCACGACGTTCGACGAGCCCGGCTTCGGCAAGCTCGTGATGGCCGTGTCGGTCGCGCCCTACGGCGCGCACCGCACGGTGCTGACCGTGCACACCCGGGTTCGGATGAACGACCCGCAGAGCTGGCTGAAGTTCCGCCGCTACTGGCGGATCACCCGGCCGGCCATCGGATCCGTGCACACCGCCCTCGTCCGCACGGTGGCCGCGAAAGCCCGGGAACGGGCCCTCGCGGCCTACGCGCGCACCGATCAGCTCTGACGTTCGCCCGCCGGCTGCCGCGGATCGTCCGCGGTGGCCGGGGGGAGGTCCTGTTCGTTCTCCTTGACCGCGTGGCGTTCGACCACGTGCAGGTACCGGCCGACCTTCGGGCCGTGCCGCCCGCGCTCGGCGACGTCGCGGCGTGCCTCGGCTTCGATCGCCGCCTTTTCCTTGTCGTCCATGGTTTCTCCTCCTGTTCAGTGCGGCGGCAGGGTCGCCGCGTGGTCGGGCACGTAGGTCTGCAGCCGCCGGTCGGGCCGGAAGTAGCCGGTCGGCTCCGGCCGCGGCGGCAGCGACACCGCCTGGCGGGGCACCTCGAAGTACGGGACGCTCGAAAGCAGGTGCGCGATCATGTTCAGCCGCCCGCGCCGCTTCTCCTCGCTTTCCACGACGTGCCAGGGCGATTCGGTGGTGTCGGTGTGCACGAACATGTCGTCCTTCGCTCGCGAGTAGTCCTCCCAGTGCGTCACGGACTGCAGGTCGATGGTCGAGAGCTTCCAGCGGCGCATCGGGTCGCCGATGCGGGCGCGGAACCGGCGTTCCTGCTCGTCGAGGCTGACCGAGAACCAGTACTTGCGGAGCAGGATGCCGTCGTCGACGAGCAGGCGCTCGAAGATCGGGCACTGCTGCAGGAACCGCCGGTGCTCCTCGGGGGTGCAGAACCCCATCACCCGCTCGACGCCGGCGCGGTTGTACCAGCTGCGGTCGAACAGCACGATCTCGCCCGCGGCGGGCAGGTGCTCGATGTAGCGCTGGAAGTACCACTGCGTGCGTTCGCGTTCGGTCGGACTCGGCAGCGCCGCGATCCGCACCACGCGGGGGTTGAGGTGCTCGGTGACGCGCTTGATGGTGCTGCCCTTGCCTGCGGCGTCCCGGCCTTCGAACACCACCACCAGGCGCGCCCCCTCGGCCCGGACCCATTCCTGGAGCTTCACCAGCTCGGCCTGCAGGCGCAGCAGTTCACGCTCGTAGACCGCGCGCGGGAGCTTCCTGGTTCCGGGCATGCCCCGACGCTACGAAGCCGGCGGTCGTCCGTGCTGCGGCCGGACGTCGGCAGAGCCGGGGTCTTTGGTCCCTCATACCGGGGCGGTGCGACACAATGAAGCCATGCCAGCAGCCTCCGCAGTCCCGCCCGGACCGCACCGGTGAACGCCCTGTCGGCCGTCTTGAGCCCGCTGAGCGCGGTGATCGGCGTGATCATCGGCGGGTATATCACCTTCCGCTCCCAGTCCCGGCAGAAGAACGTCGAATTCGAAATCGCGGTGTACCACCGCAAGCAGGACGCCTGCATCGCGCTCCTGCAGGCGGTCCGCCGCTACCGCCGATACGCGATGTACAACGACGTACCGGTGCGCGAAGTACCCGGGAACGAGACCACGAAGGGAAGCTGGGCGATCGAGGGCAGCGAGCCGTACATCCAGGCGTACGACGAGGCGATCTCGCAACTGGCGATCGTCATGACGTCACAGGAAGTGGTCGAAGCAGCCCGCGACGCCCACTGGAAGCTGCTGAAACTCCTGCGGTCACGAGCCCGGGACGGATTCGGCCAGATTCCGACCGAGATCGTTCACGCCTGCCGGGCCGCCGAGACGGAGTTCGCAGAGATCTCCCGGCAGGCGCTCCAAGAGGAAAGCCCGATGCGCAGGAAAGGCGTTCGTCGCCACTGAGTTCACCGCCAGCTGCACACGTCAACCTGTGCTGTTGTGCTTCGAGCCGACCTTCCTCACTAGGACGGGAGTGTGAAGTACGCTTCCTCTTCCTGCGCGAAGTGCAGCGTGAGCACGGCATCCAGCCCGTATAGGGTCGCACGCAGATCGTCGACCTGGTCCGACTGGATGCGCTCCGGCTCCTCCACCAGGTGACGTTCCAGTCGGCGGGCCAGCCGGCCGATCTCGGCGTGCTCGCGGCTCATCGTCACCGTGCCCTCGGGGCCGCCGAGCGCCGCCGACAGGGCCGGGTACAGCTCGGTCTCCTCGGCCCGCTCATGCGGCAGCAGCTGGTCGGCGAGCAGCCGCGCCGCCGTGCGGAGCGCCGCGTCCGCGGCCGGCGTCGCTCCCTCGGCGAGGGCGTCGGCCGCCTGCCGGACCGCGGCCCGCGCCGGGAGCAGTTTCTCGTGCTCGGACTCGAATCGCCGGACCATCGCCGCCGGGGCCGGTCCGCGGACCTTGCGGTCGCCGAGGGCGCGCAGCGCGTTCAGGATCACCACCACGTCGATGGCCTCCTGGACCAGCGCCCCGGCGACCGGCACCAGGACGCCGCCGGCCGCGGCGAGCATCGCGACCAGCGACAGCAGCGTCCCGGCCACCGCGCTCTGCACGGCGAGCCGGTGCGACCGGCGGGCGATCTCCGCCGCGTCGGCGAGCCGGTCGAGGCGGTCGTCCAGGATCACCGCGTCGGCGGCCTGCGCGGCCGCCGTCGCACCTCGTGAACCGAGTGCGACGCCCACGTCGGCCGCGGCCAGCGCGGGCGCGTCGTTGACGCCGTCGCCGGTCATCACTGTCACGCCCCGGGCGCGGGCGGCCTCCACCTCGCGGAGCTTCTCCGCCGGTGTCACTTCGGCGTGGACGTCGTCCAGGCCCAGCATCGCGGCGACCTCGCGCGCGTTGTCCACGCGGTCACCGGTGAGCAGCCGGACCTCGCCGATCCCCGCCGCCCGCAGCCGGCGCATCGTCCGGGCGGCGTCCGGCCGGATCGGGTCCTTCGCGAGCAACGCCGCGACAGGCTCGCCGTCGAACTCCACCCACAGCACCGACGCGAGATCCAGCCGACCTCGGCGGGCGGCACCGCGCGCCCACGCCGGCAACTCGGCCCCGGCCCGCCGTCCGACGTGCACCCGGTGCCCGCCGACCCGGCCGCGCACGCCCGAGCCGACCTCCTCGGTGACGTCCTCGGCGGCCGCCGGGGCGGCGCCGGCCGAGGCCGCCGCGCGCACCACCGCTGCCGCGAGCACGTGTGGTGAGTACTGCTCCACCCCCGCCGCGCGGGCGAGGACCTCGGTGACGTCGTGCCCCGGCGCGCACACGACGTCGGTGATCTCGGGACGGCCCTTGGTCACCGTCCCGGTCTTGTCCATCACCAGGATCGCGGCTCGACCGAGCGCTTCGAGCGCGGCGCCGTCCTTGACCACCACGCCGGCTTTCGAGGACCGGGACATGCCCCCGGTCACCGCGATCGGGACGGCCAGCAGCAGCGGGCACGGCGTCGCGGTCACCAACACCGCGACCGCACGGTCCGCCTCCCCGGTCAGCAGCCAGGCCAGCGCGGCGATCAGCAGGGAGGCGGGCAGGAACCAGACGGCGACCCGGTCGGCGATCCGGGCGACGCCCGCGGTGCGGGCCGCGGCCTGCTCGGCGAGCCGCACGACACCGGCGTAAGCGCTGTCGGCCGCGGCCGCGCTCGCCCGGACGTCGACGGCCGCACCGGCGTTGACCACTCCACTGTGGACGGTGTCGTCCGCGGGCCGCTGCACCGGGAGCGGCTCGCCGGTCAGCGCGGACTCGTCGAAGGTGCCGCCGTCGGGAAGCACGCCGTCGACCGGCACGACCTCACCCGGCAGCACCACGATGAGGTCGCCGGGCCGGACGGTGCCGACCGGGACGGTCTCGTGGCCGGTCGCGGTACGCAGGTGCGCCACCCGCGGCGCCCGGTCGAGCAACGCCGTCAGGTTCCGGCTCGCCCGCCGTTGCGCGCCGGCTTCGAGGACGCGCCCGGTGGCGACCATCGCCGCGACGATCGCGCCCGCGAGGTACTCGCCCACCGCGAGCGTGGCGACCAGGGCCAGCACCGCGAGCAGGTCGGCGCCCCAGCGCCGGGCACGCAGATCGGCGGCGACCCACACGACGGCCGGGACGAGGGTGATCAGATCGGCCACGGCCCAGACAACGTCGGCGGCGACCGGCGCGCCCGTCCACCGGGTGATCCCACCGGCCGCGGCGAGCAGGAGAACCACGGCCAGCAGGCCGCCCTCGCGCAGCCGCGTCCGGTCGGCCGGAGTCTCGTCCACGGTTTCCTCCTGCCGTCGGCCGGAGCACCCAGCCTCGGTCGCGGGAGCAGCACCGGAAAGGGCCGAAAGGCCTCGACCCGGTCCCCGCCGCGAAGCCCTTGGACCCTGTGGCCGGCGATCCGCCGCGGCAAGCATGAAGACACCAGATCCGAGGAGGACCGGTGGACCCCACGATGCCCGACGCCTACACCGTGCGAGCGGCCGTCGCGCTCGCGGTGCGTGCCCCTTCGTTGCACAATTCCCAGCCGTGGCTCTGGCGGTTCGACGGCCGCGCGGTCGAGCTGCGCGCCGACCCGGGCCGCCGGCTGCGCCACACCGATCCCGACGGTCGCGACCTGCTCATCAGCTGCGGGTGCGCGCTGCACCACTTCACCGTCGCCGCGGCGGCGATGGGCTGGGCCGCGCAGATCCACCGGCTGCCCGAGCCCGGCGTCCTCGCCCGGATCGACCTGGTGCCCCACGAGACGCTCGACCACGACATAGCCTTGGCCGCGGCCATCCCCCAGCGGCGCTCGGACCGCCGCCGGTTCGCCGAGCGGCCGTTCTCGGTGCGGGACGAGGTGCTGCTGCAAAAGAGCGCCGCCGATCAGGGCGCGGCCCTGTACGTGGTGAAGGCGGCACCGCACCGGACGGTGTTGACCGCCGCGGCCGCGGAAGCCGCCGGGCTGCACCGGGCCGACCAGGACTACGAAATCGAGCTGGCCGCGTGGAGCGGCCGCGGCCACGCGCCGGACGGAGTGCCCGCCCGGAACGCGGTCCTGGCCATCGCACCCCGCCGCGAGCTGCGGATCCGCGAGTTCGCGGGCGCGCGGATTCCCGACACGGCGGGCCCCGACGGCGCGGTCCTCACCGTCCTCGCCACCACGGGCGACACCCCGCTCGACCGTCTCCGCGCCGGTGAAGCCGCCAGCGCGGTGCTGCTCACCGCGACCCGGCTGAACCTGGCGTCCTGTGTGTACACCGAACCGTTCGAGTTGACGAGCACCCGCGGCCTGGTCCGCGACTGCGTCCTCAATGGACGGCTCGAGCCACAGCTGGTGGTGCGCGTCGGCTACGCGCCGAAGGACTCGGCGGCCCTTCCGGCGACGCCGCGCCGTCCGATCGGCGAAGTCCTGCAGCCGCTCCCCCACCCGTACGGCGTGGGCCTGCCGATCCCGGAACAGCTGCGCGGCCGCTGACCGTGCGGCCGTACTGGGACCAGCCTCCCATGGCGAATGGCCCTCCCGGTTCGGGAGGGCCATTCGCATCGCGGCTCAAGCCACGTCGTTCCAGACGTAGTCGAGCCGGTTCCGGACCTCCACCACGCCGGGCAGCTCGCTGATCGACCGCGTCACCGGTTCGATGTCGCTGCGCCGCTCCACGCGGCCCACCACCGTCACGATCCCGGCCCGCACCTCGACCCGGACCCGGCCCGGACCCCAGCTCAGCTGCCGGATCCGGTCGCACACCTCGCGTTCGAGGTCCGCGTCCCCGCGGGTGAACACCCGGACCAGGTCGCGGCGGGACAGCACGCCCGCCGGTTTTCCGTTGCGCAGCACGAACAACCGGCGGACACCGGTGCGCGCGAACTTCGCCGCCGCGATGGCCAGCGAGTCGGCCGCGTCGATCGTGACGACCGGGCTGGTCATCAGGTCCTTCGCGGTGCACGCCGTCGCCTTGCGGGCGAGCCGGCGGTCGCGACGACGCGGTTTCGGGTCGTCCAACAGGTGCGGGAGCAGGTCCGCTTCCGAGACGACCCCGACGAGCGCGCCCGTCTTGTCGACCACGCCGACCGCGCTGATGCCGTTGCCGGTCAGCAGTTCGGCGATGTCCTTGAACGGTGTCTGCGGGGAGACGGTGATCGGATCGGCGGTCATCACCGCGGAAACCGTGGTCATGGCAGGTACTCCTTCGTCGTTCAGGCGTTCTCGGTGCGGATGACCATCACGGGGCAGGCCGCGTGGTGCAGCAGGGCCTGGCTCGTCGAGCCGAGGACCAGCCCGGTGAAGCCGCCACGGCCACGGCTGCCGACGACCAGCAGCTGCGCGCCGCGGCTCGCGGAGAGCAAGCGGTGGCGCGGCTTGTCGTGCTCGACGCGGCGTTCGACCGTCACGTCCGGGTACTTCTCCTGCCACCCGGCCAGCCGCTGCGCGAGCAGCCGCTGGCCCGAGTCACGCAGGGACTCGCCCTGGAACGCGACATTGCCGTCGCTGAACAGGCCGGCGGTGTCGCCGTCGTGCCACGTGTAAACGGCCACGAGCGGCGCGTTGCGGAGAGAGGCCTCCTCGAACGCCCACGCGATCGCCGCTTCGCTCAGCGGGCTGCCGTCGGCGCCCACGACCACCGGCCCGTCGACGCTCTCGCTGCCGCGCACCACGACCACCGGGCAGTGGGCCTTGGCGGCGAGGTCGACGTCGGGGGACCCGCTGAACAGCCCCGCGATCGGGCCGACGGGCTCACCGGTGACGAGCAGCCGGGCCCGCTCCGACACCGCCAGCAGGGCCGGCACCGGCCCGCGGTCACTGGCCTCGGTGCCGACCTCGAGCCCCGGGACGGCGGCTTCGAGGGTCGCCCGCGTCCGGCGCAGCAACTGGTCGGCTTCGGCTTCCTTGACCGCCAGCCAGTCCGACGGCGGGTACACCTTGCCGCCGAACGCCGTGTCTTCGTAGCCGTAGGCGGTGAAGACGAGCAGCGAAGCGTGCCGCCGGGCCGCTTCCCCGGCCGCCCACAGCGCGGCCGCGGCGGCGGATTCCGAGCCGTCCACGGCCACCACGATCGGCGCGTTTCCGGTTGCGCTCATGACGTTTCCTTCCGGGGTCGCAGTTCGTGATCCCGACGGTAGGGCGCGCGCGGACGCGGTCGCTGCGGTCGTTCGTCCCCGCGGCCGGTGACCTTCGGCCGCTCCTGCCCGCCCGGTCGGGAGCGGATCGTGAGCGGGAGGAGGTACTCCCGATGGCACAAGAATGGCGAGACGCCGTGGCGGGCGTCCCGGTGCTGTTCACGATCGCGCTCTACATCGACTACCTGGTCGACGGCACGGCGATGTGGGTGCACGACGTCCGCGCGATGGCGCTCACCGCCCTGCTGCTGGGCTTGGCCGCCTTCGTCCTGGGTGCCTGGTCGCGGACCGGCGCGGCGAAGTGGTTCAGCGTGCCGCTCGGCGCGGGAGCACTGGCCGCCGCGGTCCTGGCCCTCGTCACCGGCGACGGCGGCCCGCTCGCCGTGCTGGTCGTCCTGGTCGCCCTCTGGTGGGTGGTGTCGACCGTCCGGCACCTGCGGACCCCGGCCGGGCGGCCGTGACCGTCCGGCTGCTGCCGGGCTCAGCCGGCCCGGAGCACCGCCGCGCCGTTCACGCGGTCGGCGGCCAGGTCCGCCAGCGCTCGGTCCGCGTCGGCCAGCCCGTAGGGCACCGTGCTGACACTCAGGCGGTGCGTCCCGGCGAAGTCCAGGAACTCCCGCGCGTCGGCCCGCGTGTTCGCCGTGACACTGCGCACCTGCCGCTCCTGGAACAGGTGCTGCTGGTAGTTCAACGGGGGTACGTCGGACAGGTGGATGCCCGCGATGGCCAGTGTGCCGCCGCGGTCCAACGCCGCCAGCGCGGGCGGCACCAGCTCGCCCACGGGCGCGAACAGGATCGCCGAGTCCAGTGGCTCCGGCGGTGGGTCGGCGGCTTCCCCGGCTGAAGCCGCCCCCAGCTCCAGCGCCAGCTTGCGCGCGTCGGCGCTGCGGGTCAAGACGTGCACGGTGGCGCCGCGGGCGATCGCCACCTGAGCGGTCAGGTGCGCGCTGCCGCCGAAGCCGTAGATGCCGAGCCGGCCGTTCTCGGGCACCTCCGCCCGGGCGAGGGCGTGGTAACCGATCAGGCCGGCGCACAGCAACGGAGCCAGCTCGTCATCGGTGTAGCCGCCGGGCAACGGCAACGCGTAGGCAGCCGGGACGACCGCGTACTCCGCGTAGCCGCCGTCGGCGTCCCAGCCGGTGTAGCGCGATTCAGGACAAAGGTTCTCCCGGCCGCGCAGGCAGTACCGGCACGTGCCGCACGTCTCGCGCAACCACGCGATCCCCACCCGGTCACCGGCCGCGAAGCCCGTGACGTCCGACCCGAGCGCCACGACCTCGCCGACGACCTCGTGCCCGGGCGTCACCCCCGGCCGGTGCACCGGCAGGTCTCCCTCCGCGACGTGCAGGTCCGTCCGGCACACCCCGCACACGAGCACCCGCACCAGCAGCTCACCGGCGGCCGGCCGCGGCACCGGCACCCGGGACCATTCGAACGGACCGGAAGCCATCGGCCCGGGTCTGGTCACACGCCAAGCGGCCATGGTCGTCGGCAGGTTCATCCGTCCTCCTCGATCGGGCACGGCCAGGATGCGCCGCCGGCCGCCGCGGTGCGACCTGCCGTGGTCCCCCAAGCCGGGGACGTTAGGCCCTTCTTCCCCGCCATGGGAAGCGGCGAAGGTGGACCGGAACGGATCACCCCGCGACCTCAGGAGCATCAGCCATGTCCCGAACGGCCCGGTCCGGTCCGCCGCCCACGCCGAAACCGGAGCCGGAACCGCCGCACCGCTCCCGCGGCGGTGGCTGGCTGCTCGCGGCGTTCGCTCTGCTCGTTCTCGGTGCGCTGGTCGTACCGGCCTTTTGGACGCCTGCCGCACCGTCGATGACCTACACCGAGTTCCTGTCCGAAGTGGACGCCGGGCACGTCGAGTCGGTCACGGTCGACGACCAGGGCGCCGTGGACGGGGTTCGGCGCGGCGGCGCGGCGTTCACCAGTCGCATCCCCACGGCGCTCGCCCCGGGACAGCTGGAGTCGAAGCTACGGGAGAAGAACGTCGCGATCACCGCCACCAAGGCCAGTGGTTCGCTGCTGTCGGGCCTGCTCGGCTACCTCCCGTTCTTCCTCCTGCTCGGGTTCCTCGTCTGGGCCGGGATGCGAGCGCAGAAGTCCGCTGGTGGCGGCCTCGGCCTGACCGGGTTCGGCCGCGTCAAGGCCAAGATCATCGAAGCGCAGCGCCCGACCACCCGGTTCGCCGACATCGCCGGCTACGAAGGGGTCAAGCAGGAGATCGGCGAGATCATCGACTTCCTCCGCGACCCGGCGCGCTACGCCGCGGCCGGCGCCAAAGGCCCGCGCGGCGTCATCATGGTCGGCCCACCCGGCACCGGGAAGACCCTCTTCGCCCGCGCGGTCGCCGGGGAGGCGAGCGTGCCGTTCCTGTCGATCACCGGCTCGGCGTTCGTCGAAATGTTCGTCGGGGTCGGCGCGTCCCGGGTGCGGGACCTGTTCGAAGAGGCCCGGACGCGGGCGCCGTCGATCATCTTCATCGACGAGATCGACGCCGTCGGCGGCCGGCGCGGCAAAAGCGTGTCGTCGCGGCGCATCAGGGCGGCGACGATCTCGCGCATCGGCACGGCCAGGTGCCGTAGGCGGCCGAGGCTCCGGCGCAGCCGCAGGGACCGGCGCTGCAGCTCCGTGGGGTCGACGTGGTCGGCGAACACGACGTCTTCGAGGGCCTCGACCTGCTCGTCCAGGGCCTGGACGGCGTCGAGGTGCCCGTCGACGACGTAGTCGAGCAGGCCGTGCAGCAGGAACGCCGCGCCGCTCTTGGCCAGCTGGGGTGTGGTGTCCCAGCGCGCCACGAGCGCGTCGACGTCGGTGGTGTTGTTGCGGTGCACGGTGATCAGCACGCGGTCGGTGACGAACGCGTTCAGCTCCGAAGCGGCCAGGACGCCGTCGGTCACGCGCACCGTGTACGCGGCGAGGAACGAGTGGCGGTCGTAGCGGACGAACTTGGGGCGCTGGTGGTCCTCGTCGAGGACGGACGCCACGGCCAGCGGGTGCAGCCCGAGCTCGGTGGCGAGCGCGGCGAGGTCCTGTGCGGTGGGAGCGTCCAAGTCCAGCCACAGCGTCACCGACGGGTCGGCGAGGTGGCGGGCGGCTTCGGTGGCGGGGAAGTTCTCCCGCTCGAGGACACCGCTGCGGTACAACCGGCTGCGCGGCATCGGCTCAGCGGTCGTGGGCGGCGGCCAGGCTGGCGCGGCACGCGCGGACCAGCTGGCGGGTGGCCCGCGTGGCCGGGGTGTCGCCGCAGGACGGGCAGCGGACCGAGACGTCGCCGGCCAGCTGGTCGATCGCGACGTTCAGCGCGCATTCGCAGGCGCGGCACCAGCGGGTACCGGTGATGACGACGACGTGCAGCGGGGAGGCGACGCAGTCGTGCAGCCAGCGGCGGTGGGTGCGGCAGGTGACGCGCTCCAGCGGGTCCAGACCGTCCTCTTCGGACGCGTCTTCCGCGGTCAGCGTGCGGGCCAGGTGCCGGTCGGTGACGTCGGCGTAGCGGACATCGATGAAGTCGGCGGGCCGCAGGGCGAGCCGGTCGTGGCGGTTGCGGCGGGAGGACGTCGGCTCGGCGGTGGCCGCCGGGGCGAATCCGGGGTTGGTGTCCATGGTGTGCCTCACTTTCGTCGGAGTCCAGAGTCCGCTCGGTGAGGCCGGGGGAGGAGGGCCGGACCGCCCCCGTTCCCGGGGCCCACAGGCCCCGGTTCCGGTGGGGCGAAAGCCCGTCCGCGCGGGGACTTCCGTCAGGCGACGGTGCGCACCAGGTACACCGGGCACGCGGCGTTGTGCAGCAGTGCCTGGCCGGTCGAGCCCAGCAGCAGCCCGGGGAAGCCGCCGCGGCCGCGGTCGCCGAGCACGACGAGCTGGGCGGTGGCGCTGCGCTCGATCAGCTCGCGGCGCGGGTGGCCGCGGACGACGACCCGCTCGAGGGTGACGCCGCCGGCGTCGTGTGCGCCGGTGAGGTCGCCCAACAGCCGCTCGCCGGCGTCGGTGGCGGCCTGCCGATCCAGGTGCGGTTCGGCCTCGGGGCGCGGTTCATCCGCCGACGCGTGCACCACGACCAGGTGCGTCTTGCGCACCTTCGCCTCGGCCACGGCCGCCGCGAGGATGCGGGCACTGGGTTCGCTGCCGTCGATCCCGGCGACGATCGGCCGGTCCGCCGCGTCGGGGTCGTCCCAGGAGTCGCCGCGGACCACCACCACGTCGCAGGCGGCGTGCGCGCCGACGGCCGAGGCGACCGATCCGGCGAGGAGGCCGGTGAGCCTTCCACGGCCACCCGAGCCGACCACGACCAGCGCCGCCGTCCGCGACGCCTCGATGAGGGCCGGCGCGGCCCGGTCGGGATCCAGGCGGGTGGTCACCGCCGGCGCGCCCTGCGCTTCGGCGATCTCCTGCGCCGCCCGCAGGTAGCGCTGCCCGTGCGCGCGGAGGGTGTCCTTCATCTCCTCCGGCGGTGGGACGACCCCGCCGGCGAGCAGCGCCGGGAAGTCTAGGGCGTGCACGATCTCCAAGGGGACATCGCGCAGCCGGGCGGCGCGGCCGGCCCAGCGGACGGCGTCGAGCGCTTCGCCCGACCCGTCGATTCCGGTGATGATCGGTGGTTGTGTCGTGTTCATCGGCGGCTCCCGGTGCGGCTGTCGTCCGTCGACCGTAGGGCGACGACGTGCCCGTCCGCTGCGGCCGGAAGTCCTCCCGCGAGGGGACTTCCGGCGGCCTCTTCCCGCAGCACGGCGAGTACGACGGTCCCATCGACCGTCTCGCGCTCCTGCAACCGCTCGGCGAGCGCGTCGAGGGCGGTCCGGTGCCGGTGCAGCAGGTCGGCGGCCCGGTCCTGCGCCGCGCGCACCAGCCTGGCGATCTCCTCGTCGACCGCTCGCTGGGTTTCTTCCGAGTACGGCCGGCCGAGCAGCTCCGGCTGCCCCTCGGCCGCGCTGTAGCCGATCGGTCCCAGCTCCGGCGACATCCCGAACTCCGTCACCATCTTCGCCGCCAGCGCCGTCGCGCCGGCGAGGTCGTTCGCCGCCCCGGTCGAGGTTTCCCCGAACACCACCAGCTCGGCCGCGCGGCCGCCGAGGCGGACCGCGAGCAGGTCCGTGAGGTGGCTTTCGCGGTAGAGGTGCCGTTCGGCCTCCGGCAGCTGCTCGGTCGCGCCCAGCGCCATGCCGGCCGGCAGGATCGTCACCTTCGCCACCGGGTCGGCGTGCTCGCACAGCGCCGCCACCAGCGCGTGCCCGGACTCGTGCACCGCCACCGAGTGCCGTTCCTCGGGCAGCAGCGCGTTCGAGCTGTCGCGCCGGCCCAGCAGCACCCGGTCGCGTGCGGCCGACAGGTCGGCCGCGGTCAGGACCGTGCGGTCGTCCCGGACGGCGTTGATCGCCGCCTCGTTGACCAGGTTCGCGAGGTCGGCGC
This sequence comes from Amycolatopsis sp. MEPSY49, assembly GCF_051337345.1. Classification (NCBI taxonomy): domain Bacteria; kingdom Bacillati; phylum Actinomycetota; class Actinomycetes; order Pseudonocardiales; family Pseudonocardiaceae; genus Amycolatopsis; species Amycolatopsis sp. MEPSY49. The sequence goes on from NZ_JBDLYJ010000011.1 coordinate 105,657, forward strand.
CGGAGAAGCCCGGCGTGCCGCGAGCGACGATGCTCAGGTCGACGTCCGGGGCGAGGTGCTTGCCATCGATGTGCGTGGCCAGGATGGCCGCGCGCTCGGCCTGGTTCGGCAGCGGCACGGTCACCTGCCGGTCGAACCGGCCGGGCCGCAGCAGCGCCGCGTCGAGGGTCTCCGGCCGGTTGGTGGCCGCGAGCACGACGACGCCGCCGCTCTGGTCGAACCCGTCCATCTCGGCCAGCAGCTGGTTGAGCGTCTGCTCCCGTTCGTCGTGCCCCCCGAGGCCGCCGCTGGTGCCCTATTTTCAAGACGTCTACGACCACGTCCTGCGCGTGACGGAGTGGACGGAGTCCCTGCGCGAGCTGATCGCCACGATCCGCGAGACGCAGCTGAGCATCCAGGGCAACCGGCTGAACACGATCATGAAGAAGGTGACCAGCTGGGCGGCGATCATCGCGGTGCCGACCGCGATCACCGGCTTCTACGGCCAGAACCTCCCGTACCCGGGCTTCGGGACGGCTTCGGGCGTATGGGTCTCGACCCTGGCCATCCTGATCATCTCGGCGGCGCTGTTTGCGCTGTTCAAGCGCCGTGATTGGCTCTGACGGTTGCTTTCCCCGCGTACCGGCGCCAGAGCAGCTTGTCCGCCTCCACCACCGCGAACGCCACCCCCGCGGCACCGAGCACCCACAGCCAAGACGAGAGTCCCACCGGCGCCGTGTGGAACCAGGTGTTCATCACCGGCACGTACGTCAGCAGCACCTGCAACCCGGCCGTCAACCCCAAGCCCAGCAGGAACATCCGGCTGTGCCCTGGCCAAGCGCGCAGCACCGGCCGATCGAGCGACCGGCAACTCAGCAGGTAAGCCGCCTGCACGCCGACGAACACGTTGATCGCCGTCGTCCGCGCCTCCGCCGGGGAAGCGGACAGGCCGAGCTGCAGGCGATACGCGCCGAAGGCCGCGACGACGAGCAGAAGCGACACGAGCACCACCCGCCGCAGCAGGGACGCGGTGAACAACGGCCGCTCGGGTGGCCGCGGTGGGCGGCCCATGATTCCGTGCTCCGTCGGCTCGAACGCCATCGTCAACCCCAGGAACACCGCCGTCGTCATGTTGATCCAGAGGATCTGCACCGGGACGATCGGCAGCGTCGCGCCGAGCAGGATCGCCACCAGGACCACCATGCCCTCGCCGATGTTGGCCGGCAGCGTCCACGCGATGAACTTGCGCAGGTTGTCGAACACGCCGCGGCCCACCCGCACGGCCGCCTCGATCGAGGCGAAGTCGTCGTCGGTCAGCACCATGTCCGCCGCTTGGCGGGCCGCATCGGTGCCGCCCTTGCCCATCGCGACGCCGATGTCCGCGCGGCGCAGTGCCGGGGCGTCGTTCACCCCGTCGCCGGTCATCGCGACCACGTGCCCGCGCCGCTGCAACGCCCGGACCAGGTCGAGCTTCTGCCCCGGCGACACGCGCGCGAACACCTCTGTGCCCGCCACCGTCGCGTCGAACTCCGCGTCCGGCACCGCGGCCAGCTCGGCGCCGGTGAGGACCCGGCCGGGAGCCAGACCCACTTCGCCGGCGACGGCGCGGGCCGTCCCGGCGTGGTCGCCGGTGATCATCTTGACGTCGATGCCCGCGCTCCGGCAGGCCGCGACGGCGGTGACCGCCTCCGGCCGCGGCGGGTCCTGCATCGCCTGCACACCCAGCAAGACCGGCACCGGCGTGAGCCGGGCGAACGCGAGCACGCGCAAGCCCCGCGCGGTCAGCGTTTCCTGCATCCGGTCGAGGGCGTCCCGGTCGAGCGGACGCTCACCACCGCCGGGCAGCAGCTCCGTCTCGCAGCGGGCCGCGACCTCTTCGACGGCACCCTTGAGATAACTGATTCCATTATGGATGGTGGTCATGGTCCGGGTCTCGGACTCGAACGGCACGGTGTCCGTGCGCGGCGCGGCCGCCCGGATCGCGTCCGGGTCCAAGCCCGCCGCGATCGCCGAGCCGAGCAGCGCGGTCTCCGTCGGGTCGCCTTCCTCGAGTTCCGCGTCGTTGCAGAGCACGCCGGCGATCAGGCACTCCCGCAGCGACTTCCCCGCCTCGGCGAGGGGGACGAGTTCGCCCGCGGCCGCGAGGGTCGTCACCGTCATCCGGTTGCGGGTGAGCGTGCCGGTCTTGTCGGTGCAGATCACCGTCGTGCCGCCGAGGGTTTCCACCGCCGGCAGGTGTCGCACGATCGCGCCGCGCCGGGACATCCGGACGACGCCGATGGCCAGCACGATCGCGACCGCGGCCGGCAGCCCTTCGGGGATCGCGCCGACCGCGAGAGCGACCACCGCGGTGAACATCTCCGGTGCCGGCGTGCCCCGCACGACGCCGAGCCCGAAGGCCCCGGCCGAGACCGCGACGATCACCAAGCTCAGCTGCCGCGAGAAGCGCGCGAGCTTGCGGGTGAGCGGCGTCTCGACGACCTGGGCGGTGGCGACGAGGTGCTGGATGCCACCCAGCTGCGTCGCGCCGCCGGTCGCGATGACCAGCCCGCGGGCCTGTCCTCTGGTCACCAGCGTCCCGGAGTACGCCGAGCCGGTGCGGTCGGCGACCGCGGCCGACGGTGGTACCGCGCCGGTGGCCTTGACCACCGGCACCGACTCCCCGGTCAGCGCGGACTCGTCGACCTCCGCCAGGTGCACTTCGGCCAGCCGGACGTCGGCGGGCACCCGGTCGCCCGCGGCGAGTTCCACGACGTCGCCCGGCACCAGCCGCGCCGCGGGGACCCGCTGCGCGACCCCGTCCCGGACGACCGTCGCCGTCACCGGGACCATCCGGGACAGCGCCTCCAGCGCGCGTTGGGCTCGGGATTCCTGCACGAACCCGACGACGGCGTTGAGCACGACGACCCCGGCGATTACCCCGGCGTCGACGTGCCCGCCGAACACCCAGGTGATCAGCCCTGCCAGCAGCAGGACGTAGATGAGCGGGTTGTGGAACTGGGCGAGCAGGCGCCGGATCGGTCCCGGCCCGGCGGGCACGCGGACGACATTGTCGCCGAAGCGCGCCAGCCGCGCTTCGGCCTCCGCGCTGCTCAACCCCCGCGCCGGGTCGACGCCGAGCTGTTCGGCGACGGCGATACACGGCAGCGCGTGGAACTCCGCCGTGCCGGTCACTGCTCCCGCGTTCATCGCGCCGCCTCCAGGCTTTCGTCTTCGGTTCCCCGGGTCACCGCGGCCAGCCGGGCGGCGAACTCCGCCGGGGTGGCCGACTCCGCCCGCAGCGCACGCTGCCGGACCGCGCCACCGCCCCGGTCCGCGAGCGCGGCCCACCCCCGATGCACCACCTCGAAATCGCCGGCCTCCACCAAAGCGGGCCCGACGTGCGCCAGCAGGCGCGCGGCCCCCGCCCGGTCGACGCCGTGCCGGGCGGCGGCCCGCAGCGTCCCGGCCAAGGCCGTGTCGGACGGCTGCGGCACCACCTCGCCCCGCAACGCCGTGGCCACCAGCGCCCGCACCAGCCCGGCGAGCACGACGGCGTCGGCGACGTCGAGGCAGACATCGGCGACGCGTACCTCCACGGTCGGGTGCCGCGGCGACAGGCGGGCGTAGAAGTACACCCCCCGTGCATCCGGTGCGGCCCCGCTGCGGATCGCCTCGGAGACGGCCGCGTCATACTCGGCGACGTCCCGCCACGCGGCAGGGGGCCGAGCCGTCGGCCATCGGGACCAGAGCGGGTACCGCGTGCTCGCCCACCCGGAGTCGACGCCGTCGACGTACGGCGAGTTCGCGCTGAGGCCCAGCAGAACGCCCAGCCACGGCCGTAGCCCGGCGAGCGCACGCAAGCCCGTCGCGCGCGACGGAATGCCGACGTGGACGTGGCAGGCGCAGGTGCCCGCCCCCGCGACCAGGGCGGGAAAGCGGGCGGCCAGCCGTTCGTACCGCGCGTCGGCGGTCACCAGCGGTGCGGTGCCGAACGGCGCGACGGCGGTAGCCACGGCCAGGCATCCCGCGTCCGCCGCCGCCTCGCCCACCCGGCGGCGCAGCCGCGTCAGGTCCGCCCGGATCTCGGGGAGCGAGCCGCACACGCCCGTCACGGTTTCGATCTGGAAGCGGAGGAACTCCGGGACCACGCCGGGCTCGCCGTCCAGCGCCGCCAGGACGCGTGGAGCCGCCGGGACGGCCGCCCCGGTCCGCGTGTCCAGCAGCACGAACTCCTCCTCGACGCCGACCGTCGGGGCGTCCGCCACGGCTTCAGGTGGCGGCGCGGACCAGCGCCGCCCCGAGCGCCGCACCCCACGCCTCGGCTCGTTCCGGTTCGCCCGGCTCCGGGCCGGCGTCGATCGATTCCGTCCCGACGAAGAAGCTCTCCGCCGGCAGGACGAGCCGGCATCCGTGGCGGCGCAGCCGCTTGGCCGCCCCGAGCGACGCGGCCCCGGTGAACACGCGGGGCTTGTCGATGCGGGTGTCGAAGGCCGCGGCGCCCAGCCCGGCCGGCACCACGTCGAGCGAGTCCAGCCACTCCCGGATGCCCGTCGACGAGTGTGTCGGGTAGTCCACCTGGTCCGCGGCGGACTTCCGGGTCGCGCGCCGGCTCATGCCGTGCACGTGGGTGGGCCCGCCGACGACGAGCAGGGCGACGCCGGTGAGGTCCCTGGGCGCTTTGTCGACGTTGACCACTTCGACCGGGGCGGACACGGCCAGCCCCTTGCCGATCGCCTTGGCCACCTCTTCGGTGGCACCGAACATCGACTCGAAAACGACGAGGATCCGCATGTCCGCTCCTTTCAGTGGTTGAGCCGGACCGGCTTGCGCGTCAACGCTTCGATGTCGCCGGCCGCGCATTCGAGCAGGTTGTGGGCCAGGTCGCTCAGGGCGCGGGAGGCGGCCAGCTCGTCGCCGATCTCGGGCACGTCGGTGTCGGCGGGGTTGAGGCGCGCGACGCCGGTCCCGGAGACCTGGGTGTCGTCGGCCGTGTGCAGCCGGGCGGTGGCCCGGGTGCGGCCGTCGGCGTCTTCGTCGATGTGCACTTCGACGTGCCAGCGTTTCTCCTGCATGATTTCTCCTCAGGTTTCTTCGGCAACCATTTCGATGGCGCCACACGGACATTCGGCGACGCAGATCCCGCATCCCTTGCAGTAGTCGAGATCGATCGCGTACCGCTCCCCCGGCTCGAACTTGACGACCGCGTTGTCGGGGCAGACGCCGTAGCAGTTGTCGCATTCGAAGCAGTTGCCACAGGACAGGCAGCGGCGCGCTTCGAACAACGCCGTCGACTCGTCCAGTCCGCCCTTGATCTCGTCGAACGTCGACACGCGCCGGGACAGGTCCAGGTGCGGCCGGACGGTCCGGTCGGCATCGCTGTAGTACCAGGTGTTGAGGTTGTCGAAGGTCGCTTCGCGCCGGGCCGGTGCCTCCGGGGCGACGGCGCCCCGCAGCCAGGCGTCGATCTCCCGGGCGGCCTTCGCGCCGTGCCCCACCGCGACGGTCGCGGTCCGGCCCGACGGCACCATGTCCCCGCCCGCGAAGATTCCCGGGTGACCGGTCATCATCCCGGGTCCGACGCGCACGACGCCGTCCGCGCGCTCGACTTCCGGGAGCTCGTCCACCAGGGAGAGGTCGGTGTCCTGACCCAGTGCCAGCACGACGGTGTCGGCCGCGAGCCGTTCGAACTCCCCGGTCGGCTGTGGGAAGCCCGAGTCGTCGAGCCGCATCTTTTCGACGGTGATGCCTTCGCCGTCGACCTCGTTGATCGTCGACAGCCACCGCATCGCGACGCCTTCTTCGACCGCCTCGGCGATTTCGGACTCGTGCGCGGGCATCCGGTCCCGCGTGCGGCGGTAGACGACGACGGCGTCGGTGGCGCCGAGCCGCTTCGCGGTGCGCGCGGCGTCCATCGCGGTGTTGCCGCCGCCGTAGACGGCGACCCGGCGGCCGAGCAGCGGCTGCTCCCCGCTTTCCAGGTCGTGGAGCAGTGAAATCGCGTCGAGGACGTGCGCCGTGTCGCCCGCGGGGATGTAGGCCCGCTTGCCGACCTGGGCCCCGACGGCCAGGAAGACGGCGTCGAACCCGGCCTTCGCCGCCACGACATCGGTGACCCGGCTGTTCTGCTCGAAGGTCACGCCCATGCCCGCGATCCGGTGGATCTCCGCGTCGAGGACCTCGCGCGGGAGCCGGTAGCGCGGGATGCCGTAGCGCATCATCCCGCCGGGAACGGCTTCGGCGTCGCGGACGGTGACAGCGTGCCCGAGCCGGGCCAGGTGGTAGGCGGCGGACAGGCCCGCCGGGCCCGCGCCGACGATGAGCACCCGCTTGCCGCTCGGCTCGGCGACCGGGATCGTCCAGCCTTGCTTGATGCCTTCGTCGCCGAGAAAGCGTTCGACGGAGTTGATCCCGACGGCTTCGTCGAGCTGCCCACGGTTGCAGGCGCTCTCGCACGGCCGATAGCAGATCCGGCCGAGCACCGCCGGCAGCGGGTTGTCGGCCATGATCCCGCGCCACGCGTTCTCGTAGTCGCCGGATTCGGCGTGGTAGAGCCACTTCTGGATGTCCTGACCCGACGGGCAGGCCTGGTTGCACGGCGGCAGCAGGTCGACGTAGACCGGCCGCTCGGAACGCCAGGCACCGGTCTTGTTGGCCCGGCTCGAGCCGACGTCGAGGGTGATCGCGAACGGCTTCTCGTGTTCCATCAGGCCTCCTCGAGCAGGTCGAACCGGCGGATGGTGCGGTCGGCGAGCGCCTGGATCTTCTCGATGACGTCGGTGCGCGGCGGGTCGCCGAACAGGTGCGCGTACCGGGTCTGCCGCCGCAGGTAGTCCTCGACCGGCACCCGGTGCCGGATCTTCGAGGTCGCGACGATCTCCCCCGCTTCCGCTTCGAACACCGGGAAGATCCCGCTTTCCTTGGCCAGCCGGGCGATCCGGATGGTGTCGTGGGACGCGCTGCCCCAGCCGAGCGGGCACGGCACCAAGACATGCAGGTACCGCGCGCCGCGGAACTCCATCGCCCGTGTCACCTTGGCTTCCAGATCACGCAGGTCCGCGACCGTCGCGGTGGCCACGTACGGGATCTCGTGGGCCAGCGCGATCATCGGGACGTTCTTGCCCTGCCCGAACACCGCGCCCGGCTCCGCGCCGACCGCCGGGGTGGTGGCCGTGCGGGCGGCCGGCGGCGTCGCGCCGGAGCGCTGGACGCCGGTGTTCATGTACGCCTCGTTGTCGTAGCAGATGTACAGCACGTCGTCGTTCCGCTCGAACATCCCGGACAGGCACGCGAAGCCGATGTCGACGGTCCCGCCGTCGCCGCCCTGGCCGACCACGCGGACGTCCGTGCGGCCCTTGGCCTTCATCGCCGCGGCGACCCCGGTGGCCACCGCGGGCGCGTTGCCGAACAGCGAGTGCAGCCACGGGATCCGCCACGACGTCTCGGGGTACGGCGTCGAAAAGACTTCCAGGCAGCCGGTGGCGTTCACCGCGACCATCCGGTTGCCGGTCGCGCGCATGGCCGCGTCGAGGGTGTACCGCGCGCCCAGTGCCTCGCCGCACCCCTGGCAGGCCCGGTGGCCGCAGTCGATGGAGTTGATCCGCTGCCGGTCGGACTGCACGCTGCGCTGGTCCTCGCCCAGCAGCCGGCCGCCGACCGCGAAGCTGCCGGTCTGGTAGAACTTGATCGGCGTCGCCGCCATGTTCATCACCCGATCCGTGAGGCGACCGCACCGAGGTCGCGCAAGAGGTTTTCGGCCGTCGGCCCCGACCGGCGGGTCGCGGCGAGGCGGCCCAGCTCGCGGTCGATCAGCGTGCGGTCAAGGTCGAGGAAGGTCAACGGCGGCAACCGATCCGCCTCCCGCAGCAGCCGGCTCAGGGACTTCTTCGTGATCGCGCGGCCGCCCAGTCCCGCGATGACGGCGTGCACCTCGGCCGCTGGGACCGCGCTCACGACGTTCTGCGTGACGATGCCGCCCACACCGGGCTCGAAGGCCCGTTCCAGCACGACGACGCGCCGGGCGTGCCTGATGGCCGCGCGGACGGCCTCGGCCGGGAACGGTCGGAAGCACGTCAGCCCCAGCACGCCGACGCGCAGGCCGTCATCGCGCAGCTCGTCGACGGTGTCCTTGAGCGTGCCCAGCACCGAGCCGAGCGCGACGACGATCGTCTCGGCGTCCTCGGTGCGGTACGAGCGGGTCAGCCCGCCGGAGTTGCGGCCGAACGCCTCGGCGAAGCGATCCGCCACGTCCGGGACGACGTCGAGGGCTTCCATCAGCCGGGCGTGGCCGAGGTAGCGCACCTCGGTGAACGCCTCCGGCCCGACCATCGCGCCGATCGACGACGGCTCCGCGGGATCGAGGACCTGGCGTGGCTCGTACGGCGGCAGGAAGGCGTCGATCTCTTCCTGAGTGGGTGTGTCGACCGGTTCCCAGGCGTGGGTCAGCACGAAGCCGTCCATGCACACCATCACCGGCGTGGACAGCTCTTCGGCGATCCGGAACGCCTGGACGTGCAGATCCGCGGCCTCCTGATTCGTTTCGGCGTAGAGCTGGATCCAGCCGGCGTCGCGCAGGGCCATGCTGTCGCTCTGGTCGTTCCAGATGTTGATCGGCGCGCCGATCGCCCGGTTGGCCACCGTCATCACGACCGGCAGGCCGAGCCCGGACGCGTTGAACACCGCCTCGGTCATGTAGAGCAGACCCTGGCTGGCCGTCGCGGTGTAGGCCCGCGCCCCGGCCGCCGACGCGCCGATCGCCACGGACATCGCCGCGAACTCGGATTCGACGTTGACGAACTCGCAGGGCGCGAGCGCGCCGGACTTCACCAGTTCCGCCAGCCCCTCGACGATGTGGGTCTGCGGCGAGATCGGATAGGCGCAGACGACCTCCGGCCGGCACAGCGCGACCGCCTCGGCGACGGCCCGGGATCCCTCAATCTGCCTGAGCACCGGCCAGCTCCTCCCGTTCGGCCCTCACGAACTCGTAGGCCACCGTCGCCGCGGCGAGGTTGCCTTCGACCGCCCGGCCGTGGAACCGGCCGGAAATGGCCGACAGGACGCTCTTGAGGCCGACGATCCCGGTCAGGGCGGCGAACCCGCCGAGCAGCGCGGCGTTCGGCACCGGGCGGCCGAGGTGCTCGCGGGCGAGCTCGGTCGCCGGGACGACGAGCAGCCGCTCGGGCCGGAACCCGTCGGTGCACTCCGCCAGCCCCAGCTCGGCGAAGCCGCGGGCGGAGTTGATCAGCAGGTAGCCGTCGGGACCGAAGCCTTCGAAGACGTTCACCTGGTGCAGCAGCGTGGCGTCCTGGACGATCAGCACGTCCGGCGCGACGATCGGTTCCCGCGTGCGGATGACCGCGTCGGAGATCCGGCAGAACGAGACCACCGGCGCGCCGGTGCGTTCGGAGCCGAAGCTGGGGAACGCCTGCGCGTGCCGCCCTTCGGTGAACGCGGCCACCGACAGCAGCTCGGCCGCGGTCACCACGCCCTGACCACCGCGGCCGTGAATACGGACTTCGGTGGTACTCATGCGCTCGGGTACTTGGCGAGGATGTCCCGCAGCGCCGAGACGAACCGCAGGGACTCGTCGTGGTCGCGTTGCCAGACGTTCCGGCCGAAGATCAGCCCGGTCGCGCCGGCCTCCATGGACTCGCGGGCCTTCTCCAGCATGGCGTCGTCGCCGGCCTTGCTGCCGCCCGACACCAGCAGCAGCGTCCGACCGGCCGACCGGACGACCGCGTCGATCGCCTCCTGGCTGGTGATCTCCCGGGCGTAGGCGCCGGGCACGTTGTCGATCTTCGCCGGATGCGGGAAGTTGACCTTGACGACGTCGGCGCCGAGTTCGCACGCGGTCCGGGCGGCGTAGTCGACGGCGTAGAACGAGTCGCGGCCACCCTTGGCTTCGATGGCCGAGCCGCGCGGGTAGGCCCAGACGATGAGCGGCATACCGAGCCGGTGGGCCTCGGCGCGGACCTGCCGCAGCTGCGCGAAGTCCTGCTCCTGCGCCGGAGTCCCGACGTAAAGGGTGTAGCCGACCGCATCGGCACCGAGCCGCACCGCGTCCTCGACGCTACCGTGCAGCGGGGACAGCGCATCGGCGTCGGACGGGATCTCGGTCTTGCCGTTGAGCTTCAGCACCAGCGGCAGTTCGCCCGCGTAGTCCCAGTAGAACTTCTCCGCCAGACCGATCTGGATCGCGATGCCGTTGAAGCCGCCCTCGAGCGCGAGCTTGAGGATGTACTTGGGGTCGCTCGCGGCCGGGTTGGCGAAGAAGTCGCGCGGGCCGTGCTCCAGGCCCTGATCGTAGGGCAGGAAGAACGCGGTGCCGTTGCGGAGACCGTGCTCGTGCAGGATGCGGTGCAGCCGGGTCTTCTTGCCGGTGTTCAGCCCGAGCTCGGCCAGCGGGGGACGGTGCGCCATGACGGCCTCCGGGATCGCTGAATTCGTGGTGGACCCAGCCAAACGCGGTGCGCCCTTCACCACCGCTGGCGAACGCCACTGGCAACGGGGTCCTCGGTCACCCGTGCCGGGGACCATCGGCTCTGCGATTCCCGGGCGGCCAGCAGTGAGACTCCGCCGCATGAAGGTCGACGAACTGCTCGCGAAGGCGAAGGACGGGCTGGAGACCAAGCTGGTCTACGGCGAACCGTACGAAGTCGACGGGGTCACGGTGATCGTGGCATCGACTGTCGGCACCGGCGGAGGTGGCGGCGACAGCCGCGACGAGAAAGGCCGTTCCGGGGAAGGCGCCGGGTTCGGCCTGTCGGCCAAACCGGTCGGGGCGTACGTCATCAAGGACGGCAAGCTCCGCTGGGAGCCGGCGGTCGACGTCAACCGCCTCGTGGCGACGCTGGGCGCGATCGCCGTCGCGGCGATCTTCGCCGCGACACGGCTCGCCAAGCTCAAGTACGGCGCCGAGACCGATGAGCGCCGCTGATCTGCGTCCGCTGGGCCCGGCCCGCTGCCGCGCGTTGCTCGCCTCCGGCCCCTCGGCCGCCTGGGCTTCGTCCACGGCGGACGGCCGGCAATCCGGCCGGTCAACTTCACCGTGGCGAGCGACGCGATCTGGCTGCGGTCAGGCTGCAACTCCTGGGCCGACCGGCTCGACGGGCAGCCGGTCACGTTCGAGGCCGACGCCTACGACCTCGGCGGCCACACCGGCTGGAGCGTGATCGTCACCGGACAGCTGCCCTCATCACGGACGTCGAAACCGTGGCCGCCCAGCTCGGCGCCGACCTGCGCTCGTGGGCTCCCCACCGCGCGACCGGCTGCTGCGGATCGGCGTCGACCGGATCGAAGGCCGCCACCTCGCGCTCCGGCCGGAGGCGGATACCTGAACGCGAACCCTAGCTTTACCGACCGCTAACCCTCTGCTGGCCCACCAGAAACCCCACCAGGACGGGAAGCCCGCACGCGGGCATCATGGCGGCCATGCCGCACCGCGTCCTGCTCGCCGACGACGACCGCGCCATCCGCGAGTCCCTCGTCCGGGCCCTCGACCTGGAGGGGTACCACGTCACCGAGGTGACCGACGGCGTCAGCGCGCTCGCCACGGCCCGGCGGGACGAGTTCGACGTGATCGTGCTCGACGTGATGATGCCCGGCGTCGACGGCCTCGGCGTCTGCCGCGTGTTGCGCGCCGAAGGCGACCAGACGCCGATCCTGATGCTGACCGCGCGGGTCGAAACCCCCGATCGGGTGGCCGGGCTGGACGCCGGGGCCGACGACTACCTGCCCAAGCCCTTCGAGCTCGACGAGCTCCTCGCCCGGCTGCGCGCCCTGTTGCGGCGGACCTCGGCGGAGCCGGACGCCCGGCGCACGCTCCGGCTGGGTGAGCTCGCGGTCGACCCGGCCGCCCGGCGGGTGTGGTGGCAGGGCACCGAGATCACCCTCTCCAAGACCGAGTTCGACCTGCTCGAACTGCTCGTGCGCAACGCCGGGATCGTGCTCGACCGCACCACCATCTACCAGCGCATCTGGGGCTACGAATTCGGCGCGGACTCCAAGAACCTCGCCGTCTACATCGGATACCTCCGGCGCAAGCTCGACCAGGCCGGCGCGGCGGACCTGATCCACACCGTCCGCGGCGTCGGCTACTCGGTGCGGCCGGCATGAACCTGCGCAGCAAGCTCGCGATCGCCTTCGCCGGCGTCGGCGCGGCCGCGGCGATCCTCGTCGGCGTGTTCAGCTACCAAGCCGCCTCCCAGCGGATCGACGCCGAGCTTGACCGGTCGCTGCTCACGACGTCGGCGGAGGTCGCGGCCGGCGCGACGCAGGTGCTGGCTCCGAGCCCGGTGACCCGCGGCCCCGATGACGACGACCACGACGAGGCCCAGCCCATGGTCGCCCAGGCGATCGCCCCGGACGGCGGCGTCCGCGCGATCGGCGGCCGCCCCGTCCGCCTCGACGTCGGCGACGACGACCGCGCGCTGGCCGCGACCGGCGCGCTCGGCGACCACCGCTACTGGAACTTCACCGCCGGCCACGACGACTACCGCGTGATCACCGTGGCGCTCGGGCCTGGCCGCGGCGCCGTGCAGCTCGGCATCGACGTCGACGAGTCCCGGCACGTGCTGGCGGAACTGGCCGCGCGCATCACCGGCGTCAGCGCGCTCGTGCTCGCCGGGGCCGCCCTGGCCGGCTGGCTGCTGGCCCGCCAGATCACCCGGCGGCTGGTCCGGCTCACCGACGTCACCGAGCAGGTCAGCGACGGCCTCCTCGACGACGTCACCGTGCCCACCGGCGGCCGCGACGAGGTCGGCCGCCTCGCGACCTCGTTCGACCGGATGCTCGGCCGCCTCGCCGACGCCCGCGCCGACCAGGAACGCCTCGTCCAGGACGTCGCCCACGAACTGCGGACCCCGCTGACCAGCCTGCGCACCAACGCCAGCGTCCTGCGCCGGTTCGCCGAGCTCACCCCAGAGTCCCGCGCCCGCCTGCTCGACGACGTCGACGGGGAAACCCGCGAGCTGACCCACCTCGTCGACGAGCTGGTCGAACTCGCCACCCGCCGTTACGAAGCCGAAGAGCCTGCGCCGCTCGAGCTGGGCGACGTGGCCCAGCGCGCCGCTGAGCGCGTCCGGCGCCGGTCGGGCCGCACCATCAGCGTCACCGCCGACATCTCAGCGGTGAACGGCCAGACGAAAGCGCTCGAACGCGCCGTCTCGAACCTCCTGGAAAACGCCGTCAAGTTCGCGCCCGACGAGCCGGTCGAAGTCGTCGTCCGCGACGGCCGGGTCCAGGTGCTCGACCGCGGACCGGGCATCGCCGACGACGACGCGGCCCGCGTGTTCGACCGCTTCCACCGCGCTGACGGCGCCCGCGGCCTGCCCGGCTCCGGCCTCGGCCTGGCCATCGTGCGGGACATCGCCCTCGCCCACGGCGGCCGGGTGTTCGCCGAACCCCGCCCCGGCGGTGGGGCCGTGGTCGGGTTCACCGTCGGAGCCGATCTTCTCTTACCGAACTCTCACCCCGGTCACGTCGACGGCTAACCGGCCCCGGGCAGGGTGGATCGCAGAAGCGATCACCCGAGGAGCCCGATGTCCACCACTCTCGCCGCCCGCCGCGTGGCGCGACCCGCGGTGCGCGCGTGGTGGCGGGACGCCGCGGGCCTGACGGCCTGGCTGAGCGTCCTGTTCGTGGTCGCGCTCTGGGTCTCCGGCCGCGGCCTGCAGGACCTGAGCACGGACTTCTTCAACTCCACCGGGCGGCTGACCGGGCTGCTGTCGGCGGACCTCCTGCTGCTGCAGGTGCTGCCGATGGCGCGGATCCCGTGGGTGGAACGCAGCTACGGCCAGGACGAGCTGGCCCGCCGGCACCGGCTCGTCGGGTTCACCTCGATCACCCTGCTCACCGCGCACCTCGTGCTGATCACCCTCGGCTACGCGGCGACCGACCGCTCCGGCGTCCTGGCCGAAGCGTGGGCGCTGGTGACGACCTACCCGGGCATGCTCCTGGCGACCGCCGGCACGGCCACGCTCGCCATGGTCGCCGTGACGTCGGTACGGGCCGCCCGGCGGCGGCTGCGCTACGAGTCCTGGCACCTGCTGCACCTCTACGCCTACCTCGGTGTCGGGCTCGCCCTGCCGCACCAGCTGTGGACCGGCGCCGACTTCACCGCCTCGCCGGTCGCCACCGCGTTCTGGTGGACCGCCTACGCGTCGGCGGCCGGCGCCGTGCTCGCGTTCCGCGTCGGCCTGCCGGTGTGGCTCAACGTCCGCCACCGCCTGGTCGTCGAGCAGGTCGTGCCCGAAGGCCGCGGCGTCGTGTCGGTGTACCTGCGCGGCCGCGACCTCGACCGGCTTCCGGTGGCGGCGGGCCAGTTCTTCGTCTGGCGGTTCGTCTCCGGGCCGGGCTGGACGCGGGGCAAGCCGTTCTCGCTGTCGGCCGCCCCGGACGGGCACCGGCTGCGGATCACGGCGAAGGACCTCGGCGAGGGCAGCCGCCGGCTCGCCACCCTGCGCCCCGGCACCCCCGCGCTGTTCGAAGGCCCGTACGGCCGCCTGACCGCGACTGTCCGAAAAGGACGGAAACTCGCGCTGTTCGCCTCCGGCATCGGGATCACGCCCTTGCGCGCGCTCCTGGACGAATTCCCCTACCGGCCTGGGGAAGCCGTGCTCTTCCAGCGCGCCGGCACGGCGGCGGACCTGCTGTTCCGCCGGGAACTCGAAGACCTCGCCGCCCGCCGCGGGATCCGGATCCACTACCTGCTCGGCCGGCGCTCGCGCGACCGCGCGTCGTGGCTGCCTGCCGGGTACGCGCCGGTACCCGACGAGCAGGTGCTGCGCCACCTCGTGCCCGGCATCGCCGAGCACGACGTCTACGTCTGCGGCCCCGACGCCTGGTCCCACGCGGTGGTCGAGACCGCCCGCCGCGCCGGCGTCCCCGCCGGCCGCGTCCACTCCGAACGGTTCGACTGGTAGGAAAGGAGCTCCGATGCGCAGGATCGCCATCGCCCTCGCGGCGACGGTCTCGGTCGTCGTGCTGCTGTTCAGCTACCGCACCAGCACGGACGCGACCCCAGTCGCCGCCGGCCGCCCGCTTGGACGCACCCAGCCGTCCCACCCCGCGGCACCGCCACCGGCTTCCGGCACAGCGGCGCCCCCGGCTTCCGGCACGGCGGGCGCCGGAACCTTCACCGGCGACGCCGCCGACACCCGTTACGGGCCGGTCCAAGTCCGGATCACGGTCGCGGGCGGCAAGATCACCGACGCCCAGGCCATCGAGTACCCGCAGGAAAGCGGCCGTGACGTCCGGATCAACTCCGAGGCCGTACCGGAGCTGAACCAGGAGACGTTGCAGACTCAGACCGCGCAGATCGACACCGTCAGTGGCGCCACCTACACCTCCGAGGGCTACCAGCAATCCCTGCAGTCGGCGATCGACCAGGCCCACCGGTGACCACCGCGCACCGGCGCTCCTGGACGCGGCCCGTAATGGGGACCCAGGCCAGCCTCCACCTGCGCGGTCCTCGCATCGACTCCGACCCCACAGTCGAACCCGCAGTGGCGAGGGTGTTCGGGCACCTGCGGACCGCCGACGAGCTGTTCAGCACCTACCGGCCCGGCAGCCAGGTCAGTGCGGTCCGTCGTGGTGAGCTGCCGCGCGAGCAGTGGCATTCGTGGCTCACCGAAGTTGTGGCGCTGTGCGAAGCCGCGAAGGATTGTACGGACGGCTACTTCGACGCCTGGCTCCCCGGTGGCTTCGACCCGTCCGGTCTGGTCAAGGGCTGGGCAGCCGAAAAGGCCGCCGCCCACCTCGCCCGCATCCCCGGGTTCGACCACTACCTCAACGTCGGCGGCGACATCACCGGCCGGGTCGGCGTCACCAGTTCTCCGCCGTGGCGGGTCGCCGTCGAAGACCCAGTCGACAAGGCCGCGTTCCTCGCGATCCTCGACTTGCGCACCGGCGGCGTAGCGACGTCCGGCTCGGCCGCCCGCGGCGCGCACATCGTCGACCCGCACACCGGTGCCCGCCCGAGCGAGCTGCTCGCCGTGACGGTCATCGGCCCGACCCTGCTGTGGGCCGACGTCTTCGCCACGGCCGCCCTCGCCCGCGGCGGCGAAGACGTCGCGGAGTGGGTCTCGACACGCGCGCCGGGTTATCGCATCGCCTCCCTCGCGCGCGCTCCTTGAGCACTCCGCGCCCCCGGCCCATCCATCCTCCACAAAGGACACCATGACCACCCTCAACGGCCTTCCCGCCCACGTGCTGCTCGTGCACGCGATCGTCGTCCTCCTCCCCCTTGCCGCACTGCTCCTCGTGATCAGCGCGGTGTGGCCCGCCGCACGACGCAAGCTCGCCGGACCGAACGCGATCCTGTCCGTCCTCGTCGTGGTCCTGGTCCCGATCACGACCGACGCCGGCGAATGGCTCGAGCGCCGCGTCGCCTCGACCCCGCTGGTGCGCACCCACACTGAACTCGGCGACACCGCGCTCTGGGTCGCGCTCCCGGTGGCCGTGCTCGCGCTCCTCGTCTGGTGGCGTCAACGGGAAGGTTCGCGAATCCAAGGAGACGGGACGAGCCGCAGGACGTTCCTCGCGCCGGCCTCGACAGCGGTCACCGTCGTGCTCTCGGCGCTGGCGATCGTGGCCGCGGGCGCAGCCGTCTACGACATCTACCGCATCGGCGACTCCGGCGCACAGGCCAGCTGGCAAGGCCAGTTCGGCGCCACCCCGGCACCGCGCGGCGCCGGGCACTAGCTCACATGCTGCGTGCCGGGGCGCCGCCCGGCCCGTGCTCCGGTCCCACCCGGGAACGTTCGTGAGCACAAGTGCCCGGCCGGACGGGAGGAAGGGCACACGCGGCCCGGGCTTCCGCCTCTACCCCTGGTCCCCCACCAGGCGGAACCCTCGTGAGTGCCGGCAGATCGTCCGGCATCTCCCAGGAGAGGGGGCCGGCATGAGCTCCGCCCACCAGGATCGGAACCCCGGACCCGCCCGATCGGGCGGATTCCCCAGCGGGTTGCGGGTGCGCGCACACGGCGGCCGGTTCACCGGCGGGACCGGCATCGTGGTCGACCGCGCACCAGACCTGCGTCCCGGCTCGGTCTGGGTCGAGTTCAGGCCCGGCCACGCGAGACTCGTGCCCGGTTACCGGCTAGACGTCGCCGAACCGGACGACTGAGCGGGTGTGCCGTGCTCGCCGAACCTACTCCGGAAGAGCGGATCCGCGCCGTCCGAGTGGTGCAGCGCTACGCACACGGCAGCCGCGACGAGGCCGAGCTGAAGGCGATGCTCGGCCTGGATCAGGCTGACCCGGCGCCGTCGAGACGACGGCCGCACGGCGCGTTGTCGGCCGCCGAACTGCACGAGATGCTCGCGCCGTTCGCCGCCGAGTGTGCTCGCCGGCCGGACAGTGCGCGGTGACCTCCGGCCCGCACTGCATCCAGAGGCCAATGGCCATCCGAGCTTCCAGGTCCTTCGCCGGCTCGCGGCGGCGGATCGACTCGCCAGATCTATGCGGCCTGATCACGATGCCGCCCGCTGGGCAGGTCTCGTTCGCGGCGTTCTGCGAGCGGATGGGGCTCGCCCGTCATGGCAGCCAGAGCAGCGGCGACTTCGTGGAGATCGGCCCGGACGTAGGTGATCGTGGTGCCGGCGTCGCTCTTGCCGGTATGTCCCGCGTACTCCCGCGCGACCCCGTAGCCGAAGTTCCGCTCGACCCAGGTCAGGGTCGTGTGCCGCAGCCAGTGCGTGGTGACTCCCTGTCTTGCGACCCACGGCAGGTGCTTGCCCAAGCGGGTCCACAAGTAGTCGTAGCGCCGAGCGGTGATCGGCTGGCCACTGCGATACCTCAAGAGCTGGTCACTCGAGGTCGCGCCACGCTCTTCAGCGTGCAAGAGGAGATGACGCATCAGGGTGGGAGTCACCGGCTGCCACCGCACCGTCTCACCCTTCTCGTGCAACCGAACGAGACACTGCTCGGCGTCCAGGTCGTCGGGACACAGGGCGAGTGCCCCACCCCGGCGGCACGCTGTCTCGGTGTGCAGCCGCAGGATGAGCAAGTCGAGTTCCGGATCGTTTCCGGTCGCCGCGGCGACGTCGTTGATCTCAGCGAGTCGCTCGTTCGGTAATGCCCGTCGGGTGCTGGCCAGCCGTCGAGGCTTGGGAACGCGTGTCGCCGGGTTGTCCGACTCGCCGATCAGCTGATCGGCGACAGCATGCCGGTACATGCACCGTAGGGCGGCGATCAAATGCTCAGCCGCGCTTCGCCCGCCGCGTGAGTTCTTCCGGATGATAACGCGAGCCTTGACCTCCTCGGCAAGCTGCCGGATCTCCAGCGGTGTCGGCTCGTCGATCCGCCGATCACCCCAAACCTCGACGACGCGTTCCCAGTACGAGCCGTAGGCCCGACGGGTACCTGCTGGGACGGCATGGGCAACCTGCGAAAGGTAGTCGCGGACGGTCGGCAAAGGACCGCTGCGGCGGCCGACCGCAAGCAGTTGCTCGGGGGTGACACCCAGGCTCGCGAGGACGAGCCGAGCAGCTTCGACGTCGGCGCTCATCCTGAGATCCGGCTCTCGTCCCGCAGCACTTCGTGGTACACGTGCAACATCGCATCGAGGGCAGAATCGGTGTACACCGCCAGCACATCGTGCGTGGGAAAGGCGGTGACGAGGACGCGGCCGCCGGGCTCAAGCCGACACAGGTGCCGGACCCGTGCGGGGAGCCGAACATGCCCCTGGCCGGTGATGATATCCGCGCCGTCGCAGCGCCGGATGATGATCAGCTCACCTTTGACCGTATCGATGGAGACTCGCGACAGCGGCGGCCACCCGAGAACGCGCAACGGTGATCGATCGGCCAGACGCCCGCGGCCGTCGACGGTCGTCACGGCGCAGTACGCCGTGGTCCGGGGTGCGCGGTCGATGAGTGCGGCAACCGGCAACCTCGGCGACGGTCCGGCCGTCAGTGCCTCGGACGGATCGCCGGTCTTGGGTTCGACGCCGCGTCTGCTCGGCGGTGTTCGAACGACGTCAGCGAGCTGCTCCAGCACGGCGAACGACCTGGTGCGTCGCAGTTGCGTGGTCATGCTGATCGCCTCCAGCCGAGGTTCTCGAGGCCGTGGACGGATGGCCGGAGGGCCTCCGCGGCGGCCAGTTCGGCGTCGTGGGCGAGCTGGAAGACGAGCACTTCGAGGTGGGCGACAACCGCATTCGGGATGCCGGTGACGTTGGCTCGGGCCGCGGCGCGGCGTTCAGCGAGCGAGGCGCGCGTGACGAGACGGCTGCCGCGCAACTCGGCCGTCAGAGCGATGCACCGCTCGACCGGCACCAGACCGGCCGACGCGCCGGCCGCGATGAGCGGCGTAATAAGGTCGAGCAGGGAACCGTCGACGCGTCGGCGAGGGTGCGCGACAACGGCGACGTATCCGCCGGAACGCAGCAGTGGTTCACAGTGCAGCAGCGTCACGGCGAGCTCGGAAGTGGCAGCTTCGACGGTCTGCGTGGTCGTGAGATCCGGCATCGTGCGCAGGCTCGTCAAGACGAGTGCGACACGTCCGAGGAGCCCAGCAGCCCGAACGGTCGCGAGTACCTTCGGGCGAGCATCGAGGACCGAGCCATCTGGCCAGGCGCCCGCGGCTTTGGCGGCAGTGACGTTGGCACGAGCTAGCTTCCACCAGCGGCCGGCAGGAGCCAGCCCAAGTGCGTGCCGTCCGGCGCGCAGCGCTTCCGCGAGCACGGTCCCGGCGCCGCAGTCGGGGTCGAGTACAAGGTCGCCGGGACTTGTGTACGCGGCGATCGCGTGGGCGGCGACTGCCGGCGGAATACGCTCGGCGTCGGTCTCGGTGCCCGGCACGCAACCGGCGTCGCGAAGCTGCGCAAGCGGGTCACGTTGGCCGGTCGGCCAGACCGACAGCTGCATCATCCGCGGCCTCGCCCCGGGCGGCGTGGGGCGCTCATTCATCGGAGGTCTCCCCCCTCGGCGATCGCGGACATCGGCTCGGGCTGGCGGGTGAACACCAGGAGGTCGTCGTGTACGGCGAGATGGCGAGCAGGTGCCGCCGAGGTCGGTTCGACCACGGTCGATACGGCGAGCGTGCCATCGCGCACGGGGATGCGCAGCAAGGCGATGCGATCGTGGTAACGCAGTCCCACGCGGTGCGCGGCGCGCAAGAGCGCACCGGCGGGATCCGTCAGCCGGCCTGACTCGCGGTGGCCATGTGTAATCACTGCGAGGGTGCCGGTGGAGGTGAGCAGATCGGCCCAGTCCGCCGGACGGAACCAGTCCAGAGCGCGTGGTTCGACCGCGGCGATGACCAAGTCGTAGCGGTCCGGACCGGGGGGCGACGAAGTCGGCTCCGGTCGGGCGCCGCGGTGCACCGGCAGCCCCGCGAGCTCGTCGGTGGCCGCACTGAGGGTGAACGCTTCGGGGTCGGCTTCGGACTCGTTCAACACGTCGCCGAACTGTCCGTCGACCGGCCCGGGGCCCGCGACAGCGGTCTGCGTCTGCACGCCTCGGCCGAGCCGGACCACGGTCCACCCTGCCTCGTGCAACCCGGCATATGGTCCGGGCAGAAGCCCGGCGGAGACGCCTCGAGTCGGCCGCGAGGTCGACGGTGCCAAGTAATGCGCGGGTTCAAGGAGGAGCACCCGTTGGCCGGGCCGGGTGTAGGTCGTGACGAGCTTGATGATCGCGGTGAGCAGCCAGCCGGCGAGCAGTCCGGTGCCTGCGAGGAGGTCGTCTTGAGCGCACGGCCAGACGGTGCTCGGCCGTGGCGGGCGACGGTGGCCCAGGTTGGCCCGGCGCTTGGTCCGCCGCCGCGGAAGCGGGATCGGAATGGTCGGCGGGTCGGCCGCGCCGTGCTTGTTCGAGCTAAATTCATCGTCGTGTGACGGGGTCATCGCGGGTTCTCCTCCAAGCGGTGCCGCCAAGTGTTCTGACACCCCTCAACTCCGCATTTCGATCCCGTTTTGGACATGCGCAAGCGCGCTTCTTTTCGCATGTGAACGCATGTCGATTGATGCCGCTGGACGCCGCCCAACGAGCTACTAGCGCCGTACTATCGGGCGACTATAACGCCACGTCAGACGCGTAACGCGACGCCGTGAATCCTTCAACTCCAAGCGAGGTGTCGATCTCGTCGTTCGCGCTGGTCAGGACTGGACAGTAGGCCTCTAGTAGCTGACGAAAAACTTGTCAAAGACCCTTAGCAGCGAACTGGTATTTCCGTGGTACGAGGCCTGGCTTCATGACGTCGTTCTTGTTCACATCGACGCCGTGGGAGTCACGACATGGCCACACGAACCGCCTTTCGCCGCCGTCGCAGCGAGGCGGCACCGAACTCCTTGGATATCGCCCGCGACACGTTCACCTTGCTGGTGACAGGCCCGCATCCGCTCTCGCTGAACTGCCGCTTGTTCGCCGGTCTCCCGGACGAGCAGATTCCGTTGGACGAGGTCCGCGACCGGCTGCTGGCGCGCCGGTGCCCGCAGACGACGCGGGATGCGGTCTGGGCGCACCTGGTGCTGCGCTCCCGGACCGAAGGGGCGACCTGGACCGTCGCCGCGGTCGGCGTCGCCCTGCCCGCGCTGACCTCCGTCGCGGCCGTTCTGTCCGCTCGGTTCGCCGGCGATCCGGCCGACGTTCACGCCGAGGTCTTGCGCGGCTTCCTCGCGGCATTGCCGACGATCGATCTGCGCCCACCACGGATCATGCTGCGACTGCGATGGGCCGCATACCGGTCCGGCTACGACACGCTCACCGAGGCTCTGGCAAGCCCGACTCCGGTCGCGCCGAGCTTCCGATCCACACCCCCGCACGCGCCGTCGGGGCACCCGGATCTCGTCCTCGCCCGTGCCGTCGCCGACGGAATCCTGACCCCGACCGAAGCCACATTGATCGGCGCAACCCGACTGGAAGAGCTCACAGTCGCGGACTGGGCTGCGCAACACCAGACCGGCGAATGGGCGGTCTACAAGGCACGCAAACGCGCCGAGCTCCGACTCGCCGCGTACCTGCGCGACGGGGCTGCCGAGTCTGACACGACCGACCCGCTGACCGACCAGGTCGCCACCTCATTGGCACTAGCACGCCCCGCCACACCTGCCCACCGCCAACGGCAGTCGTCACCCTCCGTGTCAGGCCAAGACACCGAAACGAATCCGAGCCGCATGTCCAAAGGACACCCGAAAACCGGAGTTCAGAGCTGCGGGACACACCCGCGCCCAGTTCCTCCGGAGGTGTACCGATGCGCTTGATCGATCGCTGCTTGACCACCGCGAGCGGGTTGAGGCACGCCCGCGCCGGCAGCAATCCGGCGCCGCCGACGCTGGGCGAGAACGTCGACAGCACGCGCCCGAAAGCTCCGATGACACTCTTGCCTCGAGGGCAGCTCGCGCTGCTCGTAGAACTGCTGACGCTTCTGGTGCTCGCATCGGCCCCGGTGGCGCAGGCCGACACGATGGTCGTCGCGCTGGCCGGCTCGGTGACCGACGTCCTGAACAACGTCCGCAACTGGATCATGGGCATCCTCGCCGGCTTGGCCACCGTGTTCCTGACCATCGGCGGCGTCCGCTACCTGATGGGCAGCGGCGACCCCGGCGAGATCGAGAAGGCGAAGACGGCCTTCAAGTCCGCGGGATGGGGCTACGGCCTCGCCGCGCTCGCGCCGCTGGTCGTGGAGATCCTCAAAGGGATCGTGGGGGCCTGACCGATGGCCGTCAGCACCCCGCCCACAGTTCGCCCGTACCGCCGGTCCGGCAACCCGCCCGAGACCGCTGCCGCGGCGGATCGACCGATACTCGCCCCCGTCCGCGACGCCGGCCAGCAGGTCTCCATCCGACGGCGGCGCCGGCGAGCGGGCTGGCTACTGGTGCTGACCGTAGTGCTCCTGGCCGGCATCCTCGCCGTCAACGCGTGGGCCTCGCCGACCGCGCCACGGCAGCCGGCGGCGGACCCGCCGCTGCCTCCTCCGACCGCGCTGCCCACGCCTACGACGTGCAGCTTCCCCGGCCAGCTCGGTTGCACCTCCTCCACGCCGACCAGGACTCCGAGCAAGCCGTGCACGGGCGAGGACTGCATTCCGCAGCCGACTCCGCCGGCGCCGAGCACGAATCCGCAACAGCCGGGCACCGGCAGCGGCGACAGCGACTCGGACTGCGGCATCACCGACGTCGGCGCGTGCATCACCGAGGCCATCAACTCGGCGTTCCGCAGTGTCGTCGACGACGCGCTGGATCCGATCCTCGAGCTGATCGGCCACACCGCGCTGTCCACGCCGACGATCAGCGACCTGCCCGGCATCGGCGAGCTCTGGAACAGCTCCTGGGAGATCGTGGTCGCCGCCTACGGGCTGCTCATCCTGCTCGGCGGCATCCTGTTGATGGGCCACGAGACCGTCCAGACGCGCTACTCGATCAAGGAGATCGGGCCGCGCATCCCGATCGCGTTCATCGCCTCGGCGCTCTCGCTCTTCTTCGCCGACAAGCTCATCCGGCTGGCCAACGGCCTGACCCTGGGGGTCCTCGGAGACGGAGTCAACGCGCCCTCGCTGGGCAACACCTTGCAGGAGGCCGTCCAAGGCATCCAGACCGGCGGGCTGTTCATCATCCTGGTCGCGCTCGTGCTGGTGGTCCTCGGCCTCGGTCTCTTGGTCGTCTACGTGGTCCGGATCGTCATCACCCTCGTCCTGATCATCAGCGCGCCGTTCTTCCTGATGTGCCACGGGCTGCCCCACACCGAGCCGCTGGCGCACTGGTGGTGGAAGGCGATCACTGTGACGACGGGTGTTCAGTTCGCCCAGGCGCTGGTGCTGATCACCGCGGTACGCACGTTCCTGTCCGGCGGCGTGCATCTGTTCGGCTCGACGCTGTCCGCGCTCGGCACGCTGATCGCCGCCATCGCCTTGTTCTTCGTCCTGTTCAAGATTCCGTTCTGGATGCTGAAGGCCGTCAAGGTCGGCTCCGGCCGCTCCTTCCTCGGCGGGTTGGCTCGCGCGTACATCGCGGCGAAAACCTTCGGCATGGTCGCCGGCAAGACCGGTGCGTTCGGGAAGGCCGGCGCCGCCGGTGCGACGAAGAACGCCGGTCGCGGTGGCGGCGCGGCTGCCGATCCACCGTGGCCGGCACAGCCGCGTTTTGCGCCCAATCCCGAAGCGGTCAACCGGCGGCTCAAGGCGGCCCACGACGCCGAGAGTGCCCGCGCAGCTCAGCGGCCGTCGCTGCCCTCGCAAACGCCGCAGTTCCTGCAGCCCACGCCCCAAGACAGCACCCACGACCCCGCCGTGATCCCGGCGGACCGGGGACAGACCAAGCCGGAATTCAGTTCCGCGCCGACGCCTGTCTCGCCCACGCCACAACGAAGACCACGGTCGGCAACCCCGCATTTTCAAGCTGCCGGCGGCCCGCGTCGACGCGGCGCCACATCGCCATCGGCTCGCCCGATTCGCACGGCATCGGTGCCGCCGCAGTTGCAGTTCCGCCCGGCGACGCCGCCTGCACCAGAACCGCTCCGAGCCAAACCGACCTCCGCACCTGCCGCGCCGGCGTTCCGGCAGGCGACGCCGGAGGCGCGCCTCGGTGATGCCCATCGGCGCACCCAGTCCGTTCCGCCGCCGATGTTCCGCGCGCCGAAGCCAACTTCAAGAGGTGAAGCGAAATGAGCCAACCCGTCCGGATTCCCGCCGACGTCGACCGCGAAGACCGGGTGATCGGTCCGCTCACCGCGCGACAGCTGCTCATCCTGACCGTCACCGGGATCGTGCTGTACGGGACGTACACGGTCACCCGCGCGTTCGTCCCGCTGGCGGTGTTCCTGGTCATCGCCATCCCGATCGGCGTGACCGCCGCGTTCCTCGCGCTAGGTCAGCGCGACGGCATCTCCCTCGACCGGCTCGTGCTGGCGGCGCTGCGCCAGCGGATGAGCCCGCAGCACCAGGTTGCCGCGCCGGAAGGCGTCCGGCCCACACCCGAGTGGATCGGGCAGACGGCGAGCACAACCAGTTCTTCGGCGTCGACGGTCTCACCGGCCGCGCTGCGGCTGCCCGCGGAAGGGATCACCGACGCCGGCGTCATCGATCTCGGCAAGGACGGCGCCGCCGTGGTCGCGGTCTGCTCCACGATCAACTTCGGGCTGCGCACGCCTGTCGAGCAGGAGGCGCTCGTCACCTCCTTCGGCCGGTATCTGCACTCGCTGACCGCGCCGGTCCAGGTGCTGGTCCGGGCGGAACGGCTGGACGTGTCGGGGCAGATCGCAGAACTTCGCGAACAGGCCGGCGGGCTGCCGCACCCCGCGCTGGAACGGGCGGCACGCGAGCATGCCGAGTACCTCGACCAGCTCGGCCGCACGACCGACCTGCTGCGGCGCCAGGTTCTGCTGATTCTGCGAGAGCCGCTGCGAACCAGCGGCCCGACCGACGGGCTGGGTGGTGCCTCGCCGCTGGCCGCGTTGTCGGCGCGACGCAGGGCTACGAGGCAGGCTGCGTCGATCGACGACGCCGCCCGACGCGCCGCCGAAGCACGGTTGGTGCGCCGGCTGGGCGAGGCAGTGGAACTGCTCTCGCCGTCCGGGATCGTGGTCACCCCGCTGGATGCCGGTCAGGCCACCGCGGTCCTCGCCGCGGCGTGCAACCCCGACAGCTTGATCCCACCGAACTCCGACCTCGCCGGCTCCGACGAGGTCATCACCACCGCACCGGACGAGAGCTGGAACGACACCGCGTTCGGCCGCACCGCGTTCGCCACCGAAGACGCGTTCGGCGCTACCGAGCCCGGGTGGGAGGACGACGAAGACCCCGACGACTACGACGACGTCGCAAGGAGGGACCGCCGATGAAGAGGACCAGGCACCGCGACGCCGCAAGCAGACAGGCACCCGTCGGACAGGCCGGCGCGTTCACCCCGGACGCCATCTCCGTGCGTCCCCGAGCGCTCGAAGTCGGAGGCGAATGGGTCGCGTCGTTCGCCGTCACCGGCTACCCGCGCGAGGTTCATCCCGGCTGGCTGCAGCCCCTGCTGACTTATCCCGGACGAGTCGACGTCTCGCTGCACATCGAGCCGATCGACCCCGTCACCGCGGCCAACCGGCTGAAGAAGCAGCTGTCGAAGCTGGAGTCCGGTCGCCGGCACACCAGCGACAAGGGACGGCTGATCGACCCCCAGGTCGAAGCAGCCACCGAGGACGCCTACGACCTGTCCGCGCGAGTCGCCCGCGGCGAGGGCAAGCTCTACCGGCTCGGCCTCTACCTCACCGTGCACGCCGCGACCGAGGAGGCGCTCGGCGACGAGGTCGCCGCAATCCGGTCGCTCGCGGCATCGCTCCTGCTGGACTGCAAGCCCACCACCTACCGGAGCCTGCAGGGCTGGATCACCAGCCTCCCGATGGGCGTGGACCTGGTCGGGATGCGCCGCACCTTCGACACCAGCGCGCTGTCGGCGGCGTTCCCCTTCACGTCACCGGACCTGCCGCCGCCGGACCCGACCTCGGTCGGCGCCCCGCGCGGCGTGCTTTACGGCTTCAACGTCGGCAGCCAAGGGCTCGTCCACCACGACCGGTTCGCCCTCGACAACCACAACAGCGTGATCCTCGGCCGGTCCGGCGCCGGCAAGTCGTACTTGGTGAAGCTCGAGCTCCTGCGCAGCCTGTACCGCGGCATCGAGATCCACGTCATCGACCCGGAGGACGAATACGCCCGGCTGGCCGCCGCGGTCGGCGGCACCTACGTCCACCTCGGCGCCGAGCAGGTCCGGCTGAACCCGATGGACTTGCCGATCCACACCCGGCCGGACGGACGCCGGACAGCTCCCCGCGACGCGCTCATCCGGCGCAGCCTGTTCCTGCACACCGTCATCTCGGTACTGCTGGGCAGCGAGCTCGCCGCGACTGAACGGGCCGCGCTCGACCGGGCGATCACCGCGACCTACCAGCGCGCCGGCATCACGTCGGATCCGCGAACCTGGACCCGGCCGGCGCCGCTGCTGGCCGACCTCGCGGAGGTCTTGGCTGAGGAAGATGGGGCGGACCTCGCGGCGCGGTTACAGCCGTTCACCACGGGCGCGTTCTCCGGGCTGTTCTCGGGGCCGACCACGACACGGCCCGAGGGCCACCTGGTCGTGTTCTCGCTGCGCGATCTTCCTGGCGAGCTCAAGGCAATCGGAACACTTCTCGCGCTCGATGCGGTGTGGCGCCAAGTGTCCAATCCCGCCATCCGCAAACCCCGGCAGGTCGTCGTCGACGAAGCCTGGTTGCTGATGAAGGATCCGGCCGGCGGCGAGTTCCTCCTCCGGATGTCCAAGGGCTCCCGCAAGTGGTGGGGCGGCGTCACGGTGGCGACCCAGGACGCCCCCGACGTGACGAGCACCGACCTGGGCAAGGCGATCATCGCGAACGCGGCGACACAAATCCTGCTGCGCCAGGCACCGCAGGCAATCGACGAAATCTGCCGGATCTTCGACCTCTCGCAGGGCGAACGGCAGTTCCTCCTCACCGCCGACCGCGGCCAAGGACTGCTCAGCACCGGCACGCAACGAGTGGCGTTCCAGTCCATCGCGTCGCCGGTCGAGCACCAGCTCGTCACGTCGAACCCCGCTGAGCTGGCTGAGTACTCCGACATCTCACCGGAGACTGAGACCTCCTTCGTCGACCTCGACGCTGCCTGATCTTCCGCAACTTCGAAAACACCAGGGGATAACCATGTCTTCGTCGCGCGCTGTTGGTCGGCCCGCTCGATTACTGACGCAGAACAGGGAAATGCGCCAGATCGGCGTCTGGAACTGGTCATTGCCGGCCTGGGCCGAGCGGCTGGCCGACGGCCGCACGTACAACACGTGTCCGAGCGCCGGGGTCTGTGCGCAAGCGTGCTGCGCCGGCTCTGCGCCGATGGAGAGGGTTTGGATGAACACGAAAGCCTAACCTTGCACGTGCGTACCCAAGGTTACTTCCTTGACGAGAGCCCGCAGGATCGCGGTGTCTTGCACGAATCGTTCCTCAAATTCCCGAGTACCTAATGGCGCATACTGCACTGCCACTTCGCGAACCGTGAGACGAGCCCCGAGGATGCTTAGTGAAATCGAACTAATCGGTAGCCTTCGCGAAGAGGTTCCCGATTGCATACTTGATGCTCGAAAAGCCCCTAAACCGACACTAATTTCTACCACATTTGCTACACGTAGCTCTACAGCAGGAGCCGATTGCCGGAGAAACTCATTGAACGATTCCAAACGCTCTTCGAGCGCCGTTGTCAAGAACGCTCCCGCCGCACGCTCAAGGAGACCCCTGAGGACGTCATCGTAAACTACGATTTCAGCCTCAAACGCTTCCTTATAACCTTCTTCAGCTACGCCCGACTTAAGGTCAACGTGAGCTCGAAACTTACGATACTCCATCATCAATCGGGCGAGCGCAAGATGCACTGGCAAGTACACCGAATGAAGATACGACCTGGCGTTCTCTAAGTACGAGTCCCGAAGACGTTGAGAATAGGTGATATCTAGCTCCTGCGCCTTTTTCTTTGCCGTATAGATTGCACCCGCCGCAGCCAGCAGCGCCCCCACCACAACGCCACCCGCAGCAATGAGCGCAGTTAACCATCCCGGCTGAGGTTGGTCAGCTGCAAGAACGAGCGCCTCTTGCATCCGATCCTCCTAGGTTCACTCTTCGAGTGTCCAGTCGCGCCACACCGACAAGTCGTTACGACTTGGTCCACACGAGACGATCGACAAAGGAGAACTCCGTTGAGCACGTCTCCGACCCTGCCCACGCCCGTGAGTCCGTCGGTGCGCTCACCCGACCTGGCAGACCGCGGCTAGCTGCTTTGCAGAGTCGCATCGAACATGACCCACTACGCAACTTCCAATAACGAGCTACCTCAAGCGCCTGGCTGGCCGCCGGTTCTCCGAATGGCAGGCCGAAGTCGACGGCACACGTTCCGCTCGCCGCACGCGCCTGCGGCTGGCCGTCGACAACACCCGTTCCGGCGCCCCAAGTCTCGCGCCGCGGAGACCCGGCCTGAGCAAGGCGGCGAGCCGCGAGCTGCCTGATCCAGCGCTCCAACTTACGTTCGGAGGTCTTGATGTCCTGGCCGTTCGCCCTGTCCACCTCTCTCGCCTCACCTGCCGGCGACTACCTGCGCGACCCGCTCGGTGCGTTCCAGACCGTGCTGGCCCACCTTCGTGATTTCGTCTTCACCTGGGGCCCGATCGCCGGGCCGGCGCTGGCGGTCGCGACGACCGCTGCGGTGATCGCTCGACGCCGCTGGCGCCGCCGCTTCCACGAGAGCCTGGTCAGCGACGCCCGGTTGGTCACCGTGCTGGCGCCGCCGACCGTCGACCCGTCCGGCGCGATCACCGTGTGGTCCAACCTGGTCGGCCTGCTGCGGCCAGGCTGGTGACGGCGCTTCGGCGGGCAACCTCACCTGGCTTTCGAGTTGACGTTCACCGACGACGGCGTGCAGATCCGCTTGTGGGTGCCTGGCCTGGTGCCGCCGGGCATGGTCGAGCGCGCCATCGAGGCGGCCTGGCCCGGCGCGCATACCCGCACGACGCCGGCCAAGCCCCCAATCCCCACCGCCTCCGCAGCCGGCCGGCGAATCGAAGCGGTCGGCGGCGAGCTGCGGCTGGCTCGCTCGGAAGCACTTCCGATCCGCACCGAGCACCCCGCCGACCCGATCAGGGCCCTGCTCGGCGCCCCGGTCGGGCTCGGCCCCCACGAGCGGGCCTGCGTGCAGATCCTCGCCCGTCCCGTCGCCGGGCACCGCGTGACCAAGGCACGGCGCGCGGCGAAGCGGGTGCACGCGGGCAGCTCGGTCAGCCTGATCGGCCGGCTGCTGGACATCGTCACGCCAGGCAAGACCGCGAAGCCGTCATCCAGTGCGCGGACACCAGGGCTCGATCGGCAAACCAGCCTGGAGTTTGCCGCGCAGGACCGCGCCGTCGTGGAGAAGCTGCGGCAGAACCAGTTCGAGACCCGAATCCGATACGCGGTCGCCACCACGGTCCCCGAGCACGCGACGACCGCCGAGATCCAGGCGGTCCGGGAGGTGCTGCGGGGACGTGGCCACGCGATCGCCTCGGCGTTCGCCGCCTTCTCCGAGCACAACTACTTCCGCCGGATCCGGCTCCGGCGGGCCCCCGTCCAGGTGCTGGCCGAACGCCGGTTCGGCAAGGGCGACCTGCTGTCGATCCCGGAGCTGGCCGTTCTCGCGCACCTGCCGATCGACGAAGCCACGCCCGGCCTCCAGCGCGCCGGCGCGAAGGCCGTACCGCCGCCGCCCGGCATCGCCACGGTTGGCGACTTGATCAAGCCGCTCGGCTTGTCGGACTCGGGGCACTCCCGGCCGGTCGGCCTGCACGTCGCCGACGCGCGCCATCACCTGCACATCCTCGGCGCGACCGGCTCCGGCAAGTCGGAGCTGATGGCCCGCCTGATCCTTGACGACGCCGAGGCCGGCCGCGGCGTGGTGGTCGTCGATCCGAAGGGCGACCTCGTGTCGGACCTGCTGATGCGCATCCCCGAGGAGCTCGGCGAGAAGGTCGTGCTCTTCGACGCCGACTCCCGCAGCCGGCCACCAGTGCTCAACCCGCTGGAGGGCGTGGACAAGGCCCGCTCGGTCGACAACCTCGTCAGCATCTTCTCCCGGATCTACGCCTCCTCGTGGGGGCCGCGCACCGACGACATCCTGCGCGCCGGCCTGCTCACCCTGACCGCGATGCTCGGAACGCCGACGCTGGTCGACCTGCCCAAGCTCCTCACGGTCCCGGCGTTCCGGCAACGGGCCTGCGACCAGATCGACGATGACGTGCTGCGCGGGTTCTGGTCCTGGTACGA
Source organism: Amycolatopsis sp. MEPSY49 (assembly GCF_051337345.1). Lineage (NCBI taxonomy): Bacteria > Bacillati > Actinomycetota > Actinomycetes > Pseudonocardiales > Pseudonocardiaceae > Amycolatopsis > Amycolatopsis sp. MEPSY49. The sequence continues at coordinate 136,380 of NZ_JBDLYJ010000011.1, forward strand.
CGCCCTGTCCGAAGCGAGCCGAGCGCAGGTCATCGCGCCGTTGATGAACAAGGTCCGCGGCTTCCTGCTGCGCCCGTTCGTCCGCGCCGCGATCGCCGGCGGGAAGTCCACCGTGGACATGGACGAGGTGCTCAATACCGGCGGCATCTGCCTGGTGCGCATCGCCCGCGACGCGCTGGGAATGGAAACGGCGCGGCTGGTCGGCTCGATCGTCGTCGCCCGCACGTGGCAAGCGGCCACCCGCCGGGCCCGCGTCCCGCAGCGTCAGCGGCGCGACTGCGGGCTCTACGTCGACGAGTGCCACAACTTCCTGAACCTGGCGTACCCGCTGGAAGACATGCTCGCCGAGGCTCGCGGATATCGCCTGTCGATGACCTTGGCCCACCAGTACCTCGGCCAGCTCCCGAAGGAACTGGAAGAGGGCATCAGCACGAACGCCCGGTCGAAGATCTTCTTCAACGCGTCCCCTGAGGATGCGAAGCGGCTGGCACGCCACACCATGCCGCGGCTGAACGAGCACGACCTGTCCAACCTCGGCGCCTTCCACGTCGCCGCGCGCCTGGTCCTCGGCGGCGAGGAAGCACCGCCGTTCACCGCGGTGACCGAAAAGCTGCCGCCTGCGGTCCCCGGCCGCGCCAGGGCGATCCGCAAAGCAGCCCGGATCAACACCCGGCCACCAGTCGCCGAGATCGAGCCCATCACGCAAGGAGGCGCAGCGCCCACCGCTGATCCACGCCGCGCCGCCTGAAACCGGAGGTACTCCCGATGATTTCGAACCCCACTCCTCAGCGGGCGTTGCGCGGGCACATGCCCCAGCGCCCCACGCCGCGAGCGGCCACCACCGGTGAGCACCATGCCCAGCTCGCCGGGCGGCTGACCCACCGCGACCGGTGGCTGGCCCGGATGCTCTACGAGCACAAGGTCTTCACGACCCAGCAGATCGTCGAGCTCTGCTACCCGAGCATGCGCGCGGCCAACCACCGGATGCTCGACCTGTTCAAGTGGCGGGTTGTCGACCGGTTCCAGCCATTCGTCACGACCGGCACCGCCCCGATGCACTACGTGCTCGACATCGCCGGCGCGGTCGCCCTCGCCTACGAAGACGGGCTCGATCCGAAGTCGATCGGCTACCGGCACGAAGACGCGATCGGGATCGCGCACTCCCTGCGCCTGGCCCACACGGTCGGCGTCAACGGCTTCTTCACCGCGCTGGTCGCGCTGGGCCGACGTCCCGGTGTTCGAAGGTCGCTGACGGCATGGTGGTCCGAGCTCCGGTGCGGACGCCTGTTCGGCGACATGGTGCGTCCCGACGCCTACGGCCGGTGGCACGAAGACGACCATCAGCTCGAGTTCTTTTTCGAGTTCGACTTCGGCACGGAAGACCTCGGCAAGCTCAGCCGCAAGCTCTACGGCTACGAGAAGCTCGCCGCCGCGACCGGCATCACCACCCCGGTCCTCATCTGGCTACCCACTCATCGGCGTGAGACGTCCGCCCGCCGAGCGCTCGCCGACTGCCTGTCACAGCTCGACCGGCCCAGGCTCGTGCCGCTGGCCACCACCGCCGCGGACGCAGCTGGCGACCCCGCCGCCACTCGGTGGCTGCCGATCACCGAGGCGGCAACGCGTCACGCCGGCCGGTTGCGGCTCGTCGAGCTCGCCCAGCTCTGGCCCCAACCGGATCTGCCCGGCGACGTGCCGCCGCCAGGCCCGGCCCAGCAGAGTCCAGCGGCTCTGACCGCTCCGGATCCGTTCCCGCCCGCCTCGCCGGCCAGCCGCTTCCGGAGGCGCCCATGAAGTTCGCCTACATCGCGGTCGTGGTCGTCATCATCCTCATCGGCGGCATCGGGCAAGGCGTCGTGAAGGCCGTGTTCGACAGCAGCGGCACCGAGCCGAGCCAGGAGGCCATTGCCGACATTCCCGGCGACTACCTCGCCCTCTACCGGGCGGCAGCTTCCGCGTGTCCCGGCTTGGACTGGTCGATCCTCGCGGCGATCGGCAAGGTCGAGAGCGACCACGGCCGCAGCAAACTGATCGGCATCGCGGAGGGAACCGAGAACTCGTTCGGCGCCCGCGGGCCGATGCAGTTCCTCCAGCCCACGTTCGACGAAGTCGTCGCCCGGCACCCCCTACCGCCGGGCGGCAAGACCCCGCCGTCGCCGTGGGACAAGCATGACGCGATCTACGCGGCGGCGTATTACCTGTGCGAGTCCGGCGCGCCCAGCGACATGCGCAAGGCGCTGTTCGCCTACAACCACGCGGACTGGTACGTCGACGAAGTCCTCGACCAGGCCGAGAGGTACAGCAAGGCCGCGGTCGGCACCGGCCGTTGCGACGACATCCAGGCTCCGAACGCCGCCACCGCCACGGCGATCAACTTCGCCTGCGGCCAGCTCGGGCTGCCGTACCTGTGGGGCGGGAACGGACCGTTGAATGGCGACAGCGGCTTCGACTGCTCGGGCCTGACGAAGGCGGCCTACGCGGCTGCCGGCATCGCCCTGCCGCGGACGGCCCGGACCCAGTACGCCGCCGGCCCGCTGGTGAAGGGTGGCCAGCCGTTGCTTCCCGGCGACCTGGTCTTCTACGGCACCCGCGGCAACGTCCACCACGTCGGCCTGTACATCGGCGCGGGGAAGATGGTGCACGCCCCGACCTTCGGCGAGCCAGTTCAGGTCAGCTCGTACCGCTGGAACGGAGATGACTACCTGCAAGCCTCCCGCCCAGCCAATTAACATTTTACGGGCCACATGAAGGTGCTTGTGACCAACTGACCAACACCTCCTGCGCATACAACAGTTTTCACATACACTGCCTGTCAGCGAGACAACCGTGAGAAGGGGCGGCGTTGACCCGTAAGATCCCGCGCACCAGTAAGGTGTGGATGACGAATGCGCCAGACTGGATAAAGAATGCCTATCGCCTTCGACTTGAGATCGAGTACCGGAAATGCCACGGAAACTCGTTTCAGCAGCTCTTCAATAGAATCATGCGCGCCATGCATGGGTCAGATTTTTCTGAAAGTGCAGCAATGGGCAACGAAGGCGATTTGGGCTGCGACGGGTTCCTCACATCTCGGAAAATCGCCTTTGCCGTCTACAGTCCAGCCCCGTACTTCCGCCTCGGCGATGCACGCACGAAGATGCGAGCCGACTTTGCACGCCTACAAGAATGTTGGGAAATACCCACTCAGGTTGAGACATGGGTATTCGTTGTCAACTACCCTGGCGTACACCCGTCACTGCTGCAAATATCCGACGAGCTCGCTCGCACTAGCGAAATTTCAAGCATTCACGTGTGGTCAAGGAGCGACCTTACACAACAGCTGCTGCTCTGGGGTCGACGAGACTTCGTGGAAGTGGAGTTCGGCAGTGTCGACGTCGGCAGCAAACTACTCGCCCCACTTTCAGTTGTCCCAGAGGACACGGCACTTCCCAGCGACCAGGCCCAGCTTGCCCATCGTCGCCTATGGGCACGCCTGACATGCAACAAAAAGGAGATGGAAAAGCTTGACAAGAAGTGGCTCGCAAGCCTGGCAAACAACCCCTGGAAGAGCCTGTTAGCACATACTCAGATACTCCTCGGCGCAATGGCCTCAGGCACAATGTCCGACGCATACGACGTAATAAAAATGTCAATTCGAACACTGCAACGAGAGTCAGGACTCAACGGAAAAGAAAACAGGATCAGGATCGAAAACGCTTGGTCGATCCCGATGAGGATCCTTATGAAGGACGACTACAAGGGGGTCGAATTCAAGCTTCCCCGAGATCCCGAAGGGATGACCGTTGAAGCAGCAGAAATATGCATGACCCAAGAGAGGCTGACTTTGGCACTTATAAGAATGCATTCTCGAATCCTCAAGAAGTGGGAAACCGATGTGCTTGAGGACGTGTGGACATGGGCATCCGAAGACATCAAAATACATCCGGACTGACAATCAGACTGAATCACAGCAGCTTCAGGAATTCGAGCATCGCCCGATCGCGCTTCAGGTCACCGGAAAGTCGACGGAGTTCCTCTCGCTGCGCCAGCGCCACCTCTCGCCAGCCAGGTTCCAGCGTATTTCCCGCGTGGAAGACGATGTCGGTTCCGAGGTCCCAGATCATGCTGTTCACGGTGGCACAGGCTACGGCGAGCGAGTCGACGTCGCACCCGATCCAGCGGATCGTGCGCGGGTCTCGACCCTGCTCGCACATGACTTCCGCGGCCGCGCGGAACATGCCGCCCGTACCCATCATCGGGTCGGTGACGTTGCTGTGCTCCTGGATATCGGACATGCCGGCAAGGAGCTTCGCGACGGACCCGGGCGTGTAGAACTGACCACGAGCCTTCAGTGCCGACTTCGGCCGGAGAACGGTCAGCACGGTGCCGAGCAGGTCGACGTCGAACCGCCGTTCCGTGCCGGTGAGGTGTGGTTGCCCCGCTCGCAGCGCGGCCTGCGCGACGGCCAGTGCGTGGCCACGCACGTCCCGGTCAGGATCATCGAAGATCCACGCGATCATCGGATGGAGGAGGTGCGTGATTTCGGTGCGGTGCCGGATGACCGACGACCACGTGTGCCGGGCGAAGTCGTGGAAGGTGTCGGCGTCCCAGCTGAGCACCGATTCGCTAACGTTGTGCCCGCACGAATCTTTCTCTGGCAAGGCGGCGAGCGTGGCAACAACTGAAACCGGGATATCGAGTCGACCGGTTCCGTAGGTTCGGTGCCATGCGGACTCGACTGCCGTGGCGATCTTATGCGCAAATTGCCCAGAATCGACAGAAGTGGAAATTGCGCGACGGGATGAAGACACGGGGAGTTCCCTCCAGCTATCAGAGGCACGGCACGGCGTCACACCGCAGGTCGGAGCCATGCGTTAGACTGCAGGCTCGCGCACCCTTCTGGGGTGTGCGGTGTTGGAGCCCGGCGGGTGGTTGCCGCGCCTCTCCGGAGGTGTTCACCCGCCGGGCGCTACTAACAAATTCGGAATCGGTTTTCAGCGGTCCCAGTTGTGCCGCTCGAGATGTGTCACGTCGGTCTTTGACGCCGCGGCGATAGCGTCAGGCCAGCGAAGCCCGTTTGCTTCGTAATGCTGTACCGCGTCGGCCAAGGCTTCGGCCCGCGGAGTGAGTCGCCAGCCGAGCGACCGGAACAGCGTGACCGCCCGGGTTTCCCGCGTGCAGGTCGCGGTGACGGCGTCCACGCGCAGATCTGCGGCCACGTGACCGAACAGCGTCGCCGGGTATCCGTCGAGGAACAGCGGTGTGTCGGGCGGCGACCAGCCGGGCAACGGCGTCATCTCGGGTGGGTGCTGACGCCAGATGTGGCGGGCCACGGCCAGCAAGGCCACGTCGCCGAGCGCCTGGTCTTCCTCGGCGTTGTCGATCTGGTGCGCCAGGATGGCCGCGGCTCGGATGGCGTCACCCCACGTCCAGGACGCTTCGAACTCCTCCGAGAGCTGCGCCAGGCGAGCTGCCTTCTCGGTGAGCCGGAAGCCGAACGCCGGATAGCCGGCCGAGGCTCCGGTGAAGCCGTCGAGGTATTCAGAGGTAGCCCCGAGGCCCTGCAGGACATGGCCGTGCAAGCCGAGCGGGTCGTGGTCGTCGAAGGCGGATGCGGTTGACGTGCCAGCGGGCGGATGGGTTCGCCGTTGCGCCCCGGCGTGGTTGGTGACGTAGCGAAGGCGGCCGTAGAGTTCGGCGCAGCCCAGGATTGAAGGAGTCATAGCGCGCCCCGGCCGATTCACGCGACCGCGGGAACGCCGTGCGCAGCAGCCAGATCCTCGAGAGTCGCCACGGGTGAAGCTGCCGCGTGGCCAAGCCGGTCCAGGATTCGATCTGCGACGCGGAGCACGCACTCCGCCGAAGTGCGTGCAGTCTCGCGATCGGCCGCCCAACCGGCGACGTAAGGCACGGAGTACGCCAGCGTGTCCATGCCGCAGACCGCGGCGACGATGCACGCCACCGACTCGGCCTCGACCTCCAGCACATGCCGCGGCGTGGTGGCCAGACGGGTTTCGTGGTCGCACAAGATGTGCGCCAGCTCGTGCGTCAGCGTCTTCGCGGCCTGCGCGGGTTCGACGTCGTCGCGCACGGTCACGCGCCGCTCGGAGAAGACGGTTCGGCCGAAGGCGCCGCCGCAGTCTCCACGCTCGACCGTGAAGCCGCATGCGCCGATCTGGGCGGCGACCCCGTCCCACAGGCCGCGTGGTGCGTCGCCGCACAGCGCGATCGGTTCCGGCGGGGACGGCTGCGCGGCCCGCGGATCCCCCTGCAGCTGGGAGACGTCGACGACCGGCACGAGCATGAATCCCGACAACGCGGGCGCCTTGTCCGGATCCGTCTCGGCGCCTTCGGTCGGTTTGGTGTTCTCGTCTTCGGTCGTCCCGCGGAAGCACGGCTTCCAGATCTTGATCTTGTGCGTGCCCTTGCGCATGAAGCCGTAGCCTTCGCGCTTCCACTCCGAGAGCGGCCGAACGTCGGTGGCTTCGGGGCACTGCTGCAGGATCATGATCAGGTTGTTGAGGCTGTAGCGGCGCAGCCAGGCGCGGGAGGTGATCAGCTGCTGCCAGCCGTCGGCGGTCATCAGCTTGTCCACGCCCTCCAGCAGCTGCTCGCGGGCAGCTTCGAGTCGCTCGGCGCGTTCTTCGGGCGAAACCGTGCGCCGGGCCTTCGTTGCGGCCCTGGACGGTCGACGGGGTGTGCGGGTCATGACGGATCCCTTCGGATGGGTTTGGTGCGGTGTTGGTGGTTCGGTGGCGTGCCGGGGTTGCCGTCCCGGAACACCACGGTTGTGCGTGGTCCTCGTTGTTCGCGAGCTGTCAGCTTTTGGCACGTTCCCACTCGAAGTCGGCGCCGATCGCGTACCGGCCGTCCGCCTCTAGGACTTGCGTCGGCACGTATCCGTCCTGGACCGCGGCGAGCGGGTCAAGGAGCATGATCGTGTTGTCCTCCCAGTACGCCACCGTGGCGCCCGGGTACTGCCGCCCGCAGGCGTTGAGCCAGGCGACTACGACGACCGCGACGTCGGGGCGGAAGCGCGGGGTCCCGGACCGGCTCCAGCCGGACACGGGGTCCACCTGGGCCGGGAAGCCGGGATCGCTGCCGGTGGCGTTGATCTTGACCAGGGCTTCGCCCGCCTCGGGCGCGAGCCGGTAAGCACCGGCGAGCAATGCTTGCTCGGCGACGACGTCGGCGGCTGGTGTGGTCAGCTCCCATTCCCACGCACCGGCGCCGATCGGGTAGCGGCCATCGGCGCCCGGTTCGATGCGTTCCGCGCGATCGGCCGCGGTTTCGGTGATGGCGACAGCCTCGCTGTCGAATGCGGCGGCGATGGCACCGTGGCAGTCGCTCAGCCAGGCCACCACGGCTTCAGCCGCCGCGCGGCTGAAGCGCGGCCGAGCGAACCCGTTCCAACGCTTGTCCTCGATCACGGCCGGGAAGGCGGTGCCGGAATCGGCCACGGTCACGTAGACCTCGCCCGGCTGGGCGCGGTCGCCTGCTGGTGCGGTGTTCATCGGGAACCTCCGTAGGCGTTCAGGCGGCGGGAGGAACCGAGTGCAGACGCCGAGTCGGCGCGTAGGTGCCGACGACGTGAGTTCCTTCGTGCAGCACCGTCAGGGCGGCGTGCGGCATCGGTTCTCCGGCGTACGGGGTGTGCATGATCAGCCGTCCGGCGAGATCGCCGTCGGCGTCGTCCGGCACGCGCCGGATGGTGAAGGTGAAGGCGCCGCGCGGGTCGCCGACCGAAATGGACACCGTGACCGAGTCCTCGGATTCGTCGGTGTGCACGGCCGCGCTGTTGCACCAGGACAGCGGGATCCGCTCGGGATCGTGCGGGCCCTCGCCGTAGTCCGGGTCGGTGTCGGCCGTCGGCTCGAAGTCGGCACACGCGGTGTCGCCGGACGTAGATTCGTAGCCGTCCGGAGTCTCGGCCAGTTCCTCCCCGCACGCTCGGCACCGATGCGTCGGAGCCGAGTCCGTGTCGAACTGCAGGGTGATCGATTCGGCGACGTCGTCGGACAGCCCCATCGGGGTTCCGTCCACGGAGAGCACAGCGAACATGGCAGCCTCACAAGGAAGTAGAGGTGAGCGCACGGCTCACGAAGACGCGGGACCGCCCGCGCAACGGCGAAAGATCAGAAGATGGAGAAGCCGACGCGACCGGTAGCGCATGCCGGGCACGCGACGGTGCCGGATTCGTCGTCGATCTCGGCGGCGTCATCGAAGTCCCAGGCGTCGGCGTCGCAGTCGTCGGGCCGGAAGTGCCACGACCCCGACTCCGCCGACCAGCGCGTCCCGCACGATCCGCACCCGGCAAGACAGGTTGACGCGCCGAACCCTTCGATTTCGAACAGGGAGCACAGCAAGTCGTCGCTGTCCCCTGAGATGCCGGCGACGCCGACCAGGGCCGCTGTGAAGTCGCCCGTCTCGCCGACCAGGTACCACCCGGCCGGGACGGTGTAGGCGCGCTCGGTGATCTCCCACCGGCCGGCGTACGCGTGTCCGTACCGGATCGCTCGGCTGTCGGCTTCCCGCGAAAAACGGTAGTCGACGCCGACCAGCGCGAACGGTCGGATGACGTGCACGGACGTCACCGTGCGTCCCTCGGACAGGTAGGTCTGGCCCGCGTCTTCCTGCAGCACGTCGCGCGTCTCGACGTACCCGGCAGCCTGCAGCTCACCCAGCACGCCGGACACGGACCGGTCGGCGACGTCGGGATACTTGGGCGCGTCCGGCAGGAAGTCCGCAACTTCGACGCGCACGTACGGCTCAACGGCGTAGACGCACTCCGCGTACGTGGCGAACTTCAGGGCATCGTGGAGCCGTCGGCCCCAAGGGTGGTCGGAGCTGCTCACTAAGGCTTGGATGGTATCCGCCGCGTCGACGGTAAGAGAAAATTGGGACACGCACGCCTCAAGCATGGTCATCACTGAGCCTTCAGTCAGGTGAGCGGTGTTGGTTAGCGAACCGGAGAGTTTGGGGTTGCCGTCCCGCTCTCTCCACATTCAATTTTAGGGCCCGGTAGCAGAAAATCAAGACTCTAATGAGTTATATTTTGCACCACCACGGATCCATCAGAGACTCGCAACGACCGAGAAATAACCTCACAGAAGGGAGCGGACGCGCAGACCAGTGCAACATAAACACCAAATCGAGCAGATAGAGGAACCGGTAAGAATGGAGTAATAGCATTTAGGAAATAAGAACAGAAGGGCGAGCTCACGGAATTGTTCGAACGATTTGCTTGCCTGGCACGATCCTGCGGACACGCCGCCCCACCCGACTGTTCACACGCCTGCCGGCGTCCGAGTCGGGCGCCACATGGGCAGGGGCAATAGGCGCGCCGACCTGGCTCTTCATATGCTGGCAGGGACTACCGCTCTAATAGGCACCGTGAGAAGACCGTCGCCGAGTATGACCCCAGGACCCTGCAGTAGCTGTAGTTTCTCTCACGTCCGATGTCGTAATCTCACAGGCGATTTGTCGTTGAACTTGACACAATCCCGGTCAGTATCCAGTGTTCGGTCATCGCCGCAAAGGTTGCCAGGCAGCGGTGCACCGTCGATAATAATGCATTGCCATGGCATCACAGTAGCGGAATATTGATGAAAGGCCAGATCTCCTGGTCGGGCTTCTTCGGGGCCGCTACCGATCTCCTGATGAGTGCGTTCTACCGAGCGCTCGCGCGCGGCGCGGACAAAGTGACCGCGTTGAACGAGGCGCAGCACCAGGTCCGCACGATGACGATCGCCAGTGCGATCACGTACTGCCAGGACGCGGCGCGGCACGTCGACGACCCCTTCGTCTTCGAACACGACATCGCCGACCTACGGTTCCAGGCCCGTGACTTCACCACTGCCGAAACCGAGTACACCGCGCTCGCCGAAGAGACACCGCCGGACAGCCCGCGGTACCGCAGCCTCGTGGCGGCGATCGCCCGCACCCCGGCGCGCCCAGCGGGCCGGGAGCGAGGCCGACTACGGCCTGCGTCCGTACGAACGGCCCTACCACTGGGCTCCGTTCGTGCTCCTCGGCGACTGGAGGTGACCGCCCGAGGTCTCACCGCAACCACAGGAGACCGGCACCTGCGGCCACGACGGTCAGCGCCGCCCACCACGTGGCCGACGTGGGCGCCCATCGCGCGCCATTGCTCTCTTCGGCGGCCGGCGGTGGTTCGTCGGGTACCAGCTGCGTCCCCTCGGGAATGCCGTGGAACCAGAGCTGCCCGATTCCCAGCCACTGCGGACGGTCGAGCACCGCGGCCTCGCCGTGCAGCTTCACGGCGAGGTCCCGCCGGTACACGTCGAAAGCTGCCCGTACCTGTTCCGCATAGCTTTCCGCAGCCTGCAGGGACACCAGGTAGCAGGTGTGCGCAACGAGCGAACCGCCAAGCAGGCAACCGAGGTAGATCAACACCGGCCCCCGCACCACCAAGAGATACGCGCTCGTGCCGATGGCGAACAGGCCGCTGAGCGAGCTGAGCGCGAGCAGCCGTTCGAGCAGGCTCCTCGTCTCGCCGAGCCCGGTCGCGACGCGGTCCGGTAGCACCGCGTACAGCCGCGGCCAGAACAGCACACCGTCCATCCCATACCGCAGCGCGGGGTACAGCTCCGCGCTCTTGAAGATGTTGCCAAGCCTGGTCGGCATGACCTCCTCCGGCCGGGACTTGGGCGGGTAACGGAAGTAAAGCTGCTGGTCGTCGTCGAGACGCCGCAGCCGCAACCGGTGCCAGTACTTCCCGAACGTGGAGAACGGCCGCCGCCAGTAGCCCTCGAAAAACCGTGTCAGCGCGATCGACGTGCTGCTCAGGAGGATCGCGAGGAACGCAACCACGGCGAAGAACAGGACCACCTGCACCGTCTTCAGCTCGACGCTCTGCGCGGTCCACGTCGTGACCATCTTGCTGAGCCCGCCTGCCCGGTGGCTGCCCACGATCACCACGGCGAGTGCACCAGCCGCGAAGCTCGGCACCAGCGCGTCTAGGAAGAACCGGCGTCCGACGATTCCGGCCGACTCTTTCAGCAGTGATCCGAGCACGCGTCAGCCCCCGCTCAGTGTGATGGTGTGGGCAGGCAGATCCGGGTTGGCGCATCCGCCTGGCCGATCGGGATCGTAGAAGGTCAGCGTGTTGACGTGGCCGCACCCCGGCCAGGCGCAGCTCACCCGCGCCGTCGGAACGCGGATGTCTCCAGGGAGCGCGGAGTCCGTTCCCTCTCCCATCGTGCGGCTCGCGATCTGACCGGCGGACGCCGCCTCGTCGATCGCCGCCGTGGAGATCACGCCGAGTACCTCGGAGTCACGCACGACCACAGCTCCGTGCGGGTTGAGGTCGAGCAACGTAACCGCTTCACCACCGACCACGTCGTCGAGCGGTATCCCGATCGGGATCTCCACGCCCGGTGGCAAGGCTCGTCCTTCGGCCAGGTCGGCGGCGGTGCCCAGGGCGAGGACGTGCCCGGACTCGTCGACGAGCACCGCGTAGGTCCGGTCGCCGAGCAGGCCGAGCGCTTCGGCCGGGGAAGCGGGCTCGCGCAGCACGACGAACGACGTATCGGGTTCCACGGTCATCTCCAATCACCGACCAGGACGAACGATGCCCAGTGGTAGGGCTCTTCGTAGGGACGGAGTTCGTAGTTGGGCGTGGCCGCAGTTCGTCCAGCGCGACGCGATCGTGCCGCCGCACTGAGCAGCTCGCGGCGCAGCGGGCTGTCGGCCGGCGCCTGGTCCGCGAGGTCGGCGTAGGCCTCCGCGGCCGCGGTGAAGTCACGGGCGCGGAACCTCAGATCGGCGATGTCGCGCTCGATCACGAGCGGGGTGTCGAGGTGCCGCGCCACGTTCTGGCAGTAGGCGATCGCGTCGGCGACGGTCATCGAGCGCAGCCGTCGCTGTGCTTCGCTCAACGCCACCGGCTTGGCCGCGCCCGTCGCCAGCGCCTCGTAGAAGGCGCGCATGAGAATGCTGGTAGAGATCTCGTCGACTTGCCACAGACTCACCAGCACCGCAAGAGCGCCCGCGTAGATCAACGAACGGGTGAGGCCCAGCAGCTCATCACCAGGCGCCTGCTCGGCGAGCCCGGTCTCGCACGCGCTGAACGTGACGAGGTCGCAGTTCAGCCGCAACGACATCAGATCCGCCACCGTACACCGCCCGTCCGCCAGAAGGATGCCGGAACGTTGCGGATCGCCCTCGTCGAACTCGCCATGACACGCGACATGCCACACGCGACCCGTCACGGACCGCACGGCGTCGGTGGTGACCTCGGCGCCTATCAGCAGCTCGACCGGTGCCGCCAACAGCTGGGCGACCTCCGCCGCCTGCACCCGTGCGTGGGCCAACGGCCGGTCCGCACGGGAGTCGGCCATGATCGTCGCTCCGGTCGTACGGGCGGCGCCAGTGTTGGTGTAGCGCAACAACCCGGCCGCGGGCAGGTACGAGACCGCGTGCCGCTCAGCCAGTGACGTGCCGGCGACCTCGACCGCGTGCAACGGCACGAGATGCAAGGCGTCGTGCGGTACCAGGCAGAGCCGCTCGCCCTCGGCGCACCGCTCCAGCAGCGGCTCGACCAGTGAACGAAACGCCTGTGTGACAACGTGAACCGGATCGGCGCGCGACTCGGCGACGGCCGCGCGGAGGTCGTCGCGGGACAGCTCGATCACGACCACCTCAGGCTCGGCCTGCTCAGCCCGCACCAGGAAGAGCGTGGTCCGGTCGTCGGTGACAAAGTACTCGGCAAGCACGGTGCCGTCTGCCAGATACCCGCGGACCTCACCAATCGACATCGGTTCGCCCCGTCGTGACCGGACGTGCTCCTCACCGTCCACTCCGGATTCGGCGATCTCGTTCCATACCTGATCCAGCCGTGTCTGCGCCGTACGCACGCGGTGGAGCAGCGCGGGACGCCCGGCGTCGGAGGCCTCAGCCTGCTCCCGGATCGCGCGCTGGAGCTCTTCGACGGCCGCTTTCTCGTCTTCGCTGAGATCGGCCGATGCCGTTGACTCACCCAACTGCTCGAGGAACACGCGAGACCGCGCCGATTCCACGAGTTCGAAGGCCTTGCCGTACGGGTCGCGCGGCCAGCCCGGTGCGTCCAGCTCGCCCTGGGTCACGAGCAGTTCGGCGCCGATCTCGTAGGCATTGCCGGGGAAGACCGCTCCCGCCCCGATGCGGAGGTCGGCGTCGAGTACGCGGCCACGCATCTCCTCCAACACGTCCATGGCCGCGCACGCGTACCCGTAGCTCTCCAAGACGTCCTCGGTCATCCAGGCCAGCCGCAGGTGCGCATTGTGGACCCAGGTCAGGTGTCCGTCGCGGGTACCGACCTCCACCGCTTCGAGCAGCAACCGCCGTTCCAGCTCCAGGTCTCCCCTGTGGTCGGCGGCTAAGGCCTGCAACGCCAGCGACATTGCCGGAATACTCAGCGCCTTCGGAGCCTCGGTGAGCTCACCACCTTCGAGCCTCCACGCCAGAATCGACAACACCCACCTGAACTCCTGGATGTGCCCCTTCCGACCACTGCGCCCGAAACTCCGCACGGCGGAACCGGCTTCCTCCGCGTCCGCCGCTCGCCAGCCGCGCCGGTCAGGGGTCGTTGCGCGCGCATGCTCCAGCAGCCCGCGCGCCGTCTCCAGCTCGTCCAACGCCAGATGGGCGGACGTGGCCATGAGCAGCGCGAAATGCTTCGCAGGTGCAGCCAGGTTGTTGTCCTGCAACAGCTCCTCGAGTTCTCGAAGCGCGTCGCGGGGCCTGGCGAGCCGGTCCGTGAGCACCGCGGCGGCGGACGCCTGCGCGAGTGCGGCAGTGATCGGTGCGTGCGCGGACCTGGCGTGATCCGCCGCCGCCCGCCACGATGCCACGGCGTCGTCGCGCCAGTTCAGGGACTGGTGGACCCTCGCCCTGGCGAAATGGCACATCCACCGGGCCCGGTGCTGTTCGCGGCGCAGGTTCTCGACGTGGCGGTCCGGGAATCGCGGCACGACCTCCGCGTCGACGAGGTCGATCGCCTCCTCGGCGATCTCGAGCCACTGTAGCGCGGCGGTCCCTCCAGCCGCGGGCGGTCGATGACTCGACTGCATGGCCGACCAGGAGAGCCGGACCACGAAACCGTAGTCCGGGCGGTGGGGCCGCGCGAGGAACGAGTCGTACAACCAGCAGCCGAAGACGTGCCGCCGCCAGCCCGGCTGGTAGTGGATGATCTGCTCCGCCTCGGAGATCGACATGACCGTCAGCTGGTTGTTGAGGAACCCGGTCAGGCTCGTGACGAGTTCGAAGACCACGAGCATCGCGGCGGCGACGAGCAGGTCGTCCGCCGGGTGGAACAGCCCGACGGCAGCGAACACCAGCACACCGCGCCGCAGTGCGATCTCCCGGACGAACATGACCAGCAGCAGCCGGGCGCGGCGTGCATGGATCGAACCGATGTGCTGGGTGCGGTTCACAAGCGACGCCGACAACCCCACCAGGACGTCCAGCCCGACCAGGACCAGCCCGCTGACCACGCCGTCGGGACCGGGCAACAACCGCAACAGGTCGACGACGAGCGTGCCGAACGGCGTGGCGGCCAGACCGAGTGCGACCACCACCCAAACGAGGCCGGAACGCGCGGCCCGCCTCAGGTAGCGCGTGATTCCGCGCAGCTTCGAGTCGAACCACCACACCTGAACCGCGATCAGCACGGCCACACCGACTCGCGTCCACCAGCCGACGGTGGTGGCGCCCGGGAATGGCAGCACCGCCGCCAGCAGCACGGGCACTGCACCGATAGCGAGAAGCAGGACGCGCAGGACGCGGTCCACCACAACAGGTGGCTGGATCACGTCGCCGTACCTGAGCGTGTCACGGATAACGCGGCGGACGTCCACTGGCGCGGACCGCCGGCGAAGCGTCACCACCAACGACTGTGCGGCGGATCCCACGACGATCGGGGCGACCCACCCCAGCAGCAACATCTCGTCGGGCTGCAAGAAGGTGTAGACCAGGGCGGCCCCCGCACCGGCCTGAGCCAGGCCGACGCCGCCCAGCAGGACTCCGACCACGACCAGCGCCAGCACCCCGCCCCAGCCCGTCCCAGCGACCCACGCCAGGGGCCGGTGCGTCACCCAGCCGATCAACGTCCACAACACTAGCCCGACGATCATCAGGGCGACGGGATTCCGCCGGGTTTGGGCGGCACGGAGGGGTAACTGGAGGATCGCGCACGCGATCGCGACGAGCACCAGCGGCAGGGTCCACACCCAGTTGGTCGGCGTCATGTGAAGTCACCCTCGTCGCACGACTGATCTATTTAGCAGTCGCCGGTTGGCCACAAGGCGTTACTAAGTCACGCGCAGCGAGTGCGGTCCCGAAGACCCACGCTGAACACCCGAAGGCCGGCCTTCTAGTCCGCGAGCGTGAGTACGGTGAAACGGCATAGCCGGGCAGGGAAGGCGATGCGCGCTGCTCCATCGTGGCCGACGGTGCTCCGAAGCAGTGGTGCCCGCCGTGGCTGAACGCGACGTGCCGGGAGTTGGCCCAGGTGACGTCGAGGATGTGAGGGTTCTCGGCGAGGTCAACTAGCTGCCCCACTGTCGCCGGCATCCTTCCACCGCGCGCCGCCTCGACGCTGGAGGAAATCCGCGAGATTGAGAGTCTCGGCGCTCACCTGCTGGTCGATCTCGTCGAGCGTCGTGCTCAGAAGCGCGACGGTCCGCGGAATAGCCGCGTACTGGCCCAACCGTGCCTGCATACGAATGATATCGCGGTAGACGCCTTCGTTGTACTGGTCGAGCTTGCGAGCTCGTTCGAGCAGAATCAGCGCGGTCTCCGGGGAAATGTCGCCGTCGGCGCGGATAAGCGCGCCGAGCGCGTCCAAGACGTCTCGGCGGACGGATTCCCGGAAGGGTTCGATCCATTGGGCGAGCAGATCCTCGGCGAGGTCGCCGCGGTACAGCTCGACCGCGTCGCGGAGGCCAGCACTGCCGTGCTCGTCCGGTGGGCGCTGCGCCTGCAGAAAGCGCTGCAGCTGCCAGAAGTCGACGTCGAGGAGTTCGTCGCTGAGCCGGTAGCGACCGTCCTCGTTGAGGACGAGGTTGCCCGTCTGGCCGTCGGTGGCGTCAGCGAGCGCGCGGCGCAACGTCGAGAGGGTGTTGTGGAATGAGTTGTACGGCCGCGGCGGACGGCTGTCGGGCCAGACGGCCTCGTTGAGGACCTCGCGCCGGACGCCTTGGGGATGCAGCGCGAGGAAGACGAGGACTTCGCGCTGTTTCGGCGTGAACGCCCCGCTCAGCTCGCGATCGCCTGCTTTATCCCGTACGGCGAGCTGGAATCGGCCCAGCACACGCAGGAACAGCCGGGGCTGCTTGGTGCCGGCCGGCGGTTTTTCGCGAGCCGCAGGCTGGTTGTCGTCGACGTGCTGCTCCTCCTGCTCGAGCGAACTTGTCGCCTCGACCTCCGTCGATCGCTGCTCGGGAACCGGTTCCCGAGCCTGTTCGGCGGCGCTCTCTGCAGCTCGGAGCACTTCGAGGAGAGAGGTGGCGTCGGCAGCCGGAACGTTGAACAGGCGCGTGCCGGTGAGGACGTCGTCGATCCCTGGACTGGTCGCGCTGATGGTGCCGTCCTGGCGGACGAGCAGAGTCGCCCCGGGACGCCACTGGCCGAGGAGCACGCCGGCCAGGCCGAGCGTCGAGCCGTTGTCGAGGACGGCTTGCAGCCGACGATCAGCGTGGGATGCCGGGCTGGCGAGCAGTACGAGCGAAGGTACAGCGGGCCGAGCTCCGGCCTCCTCGGTCGCGTGGCGAGTACGAGTCAGCAGTGCCGCCTCCATCTCGTCGAGCGCGGCATCGAGCGTCGCGACGACGTGAACGCTGGTCGGCAGGTCCTCAACGGCGATGCCGTCGAAAACCAGACGTAAGTCGTCAACGGGCACGATCACGCCGACACCGTGGCCAGGCTGCTGCTCGGCAAGCAGGTGCAGGAGCAGCGCGCGGGCGGCCGCGGTCGCTCCTGCGCCGGCGAGGCCAAGCCCGCGGGTGCTGGCGAGGTTCAGGGCCAGTTCGCGACGTTCTCGAACGCCGATCTTCGCTGGCACCTGGGCCAGCTCGCCGCTGAGTTCCGACTCCTCCGGTGATGCCAGGTCGACGAGCTCGGCAACTTCAGCAGGCTGCAGGTCACCGTCGTCGTGCGCGGCGCAGAGGGCGCGGACCACGGGGGCGATCGGGCGCTGGAGGTCAGCACGGTCGCCGCTTCCGATCCGATAGCGCCGCCGGCGCCACATCCTGGTCGACACCACGGCCGCAGCGATCGCTCCGGCGAGGCCGAGGCTGACGAACACGCCCGTCACCAGGTCCAGGGCAGGCTCGGGACGGCCTTCGCGGTGCTCCCCTGCCGCGGTTGGTTCCGGAGCAGGCTGGGTAGGCGCCGTGGTCGTGGGAGGTGGTGGCTGTCGGGGCGGCACTGGCGGGTGCTCCTGGTTGGGCGCCGGGATGTACGCGGTGATCTTCCAGCCGGGCCGCACGAGATTGGGGTTGGTCAGCGCGCGTCCGTCGCGCTGCTCCACGCCGCGGTTCAGCTGAAAGAGCTCGGGCCAGCGGCTGCCGCCGCCAGGACCGTAGAGGCGCTCGGCGACGCGCCACAGGCTGTCGTAGATCCCGTCGTGTGGGAGCCGGACTTCCTCGGTGACCTGGACCGTGCCGGCCGGAGCCGGCGCGGTGGGATCGATCACCGCGCTGGTCGCCTGTGGTGCCGGACCTGGAGGCAGCGATGCGACGACGGCGACCGGCCGGAGGTCGACGGTGGGCGCCGAGGTGCCCGCAAGTGGCGCGGAGTACGAGCTTCGACTGCCGAGCAGGGTGAGCACGATGGTCCCGACGAGGACCGCGGCGACCCCGCGCAGTGGGCCGGGACGGCGACTCGGCCACGTCATTCCGCGCGCCGCGTCGACGGAGCAGCGAAGGACGTCCAGAGCGAAGAAGAACCAGACGATCCAGCAGACCACCGCCAAGGTGTTCAGCAGGAAGCGGATGCTCATCGGGTTGAGCAGGGTCGCCTGGATCTCGTCCCAGGTCGGCAGCTGGTCCGGTAGCGGCCAGCCTACGAAGTGCACCAGCGCCCAGGGCAGGCCCGCCACGAGGCCGATTAGGACGCCGGACGCTAGCAGTCCGCGGACACACCGGAGTGCCGCGGCGAACACCCGCGTCCGGCGCGGGAGGGGCGGTTGCGAGGTCACGGCACCGGTACGGGAGCCCGGGTGGACGCATCGGCGGCCGACGTCCGCGGTCCGGCGAGCGTCGGCGGTGAGCTCGGACTGATCTTCGGGGTAGGCGTGTTCGCGGTCTGCCGCTTGCGCCTGGCCCGGGTCGACTTGCGACCGTCGCGCCACTGGGCGAGGTCGACAGCCGGGACATCGGTGAACTTGGCCAGCTCGTCAACGCCGATGACGTCGCTCGCTCCGACAAGGACGTCCCCGAGCTTCCGGTCGATCTCGTTGAGCTTGTCGGCCACTTCAGTCCGCTGCTGCACGAGCTCGCCGACGCGACGCGCGGCCTCGGTCCTCTTCGCGCTGCGGGCTGCGTCTGCTTCCTCGACGCGGCGTTCGATCTCTTCGGTAGTCGCCATTTTCTTGTCCTCTCATGGAAGTACGCCGGAGATTCCGCGCTGTGGTTCAGCTTGTCCGGCTCCGGTTACGGTGATCGAGGCGATGCTGACGAGCCCGAGGAGCTGGGTGGGCTGGTCGATGGTGACGGTTACGGCGACTTTGTTTCCGGTGACCGACACGCTGCCGGTGTGGCCCGCGGCAGCGAGGTAACTCCGGGCCGCGGCGCCCGCCCGCTGCGGGACCAGGCGCAGCGAGCCGTCGGCGCGGTACGCAGCGAGGTCGATCTCCTGGGCGCCGGCCCGTGCGGCCTCCTGCGCCTCGCCGATCGCGCGGACCTTGGCGGCCAACGCCAGCCCGCCATCGAGCACGAGACCGGCGAAGAGGAGTGCCGAGAGCGCGATGGTGACGACGAAGGCGGTCACCCGGCCTTCTTCATCCTCGTGCAGCCGACGTAGCACTGCGATCGACCTCATGTCGTACCTCCAGAGGTGCCGCGCCAGACGTCGACTGGCGAGGAGAAGGTGGACTCGAACGTCCGGCTGCCGGGCACACCGAGCGAGGTCAGGTCGCCGAGGCCGACGCTGCAGGTCACGGTGACGGTCACCGTGACCGCAGGTTTGAGCCCCTGGGTTTCGGCGGACACCGACAGCGATTGGCATGCGATCCCGGCCGAGCGCAAGGCCGCGCTGGCTGTGGCCTGGGCGTTGGCGGCGGCTTGCGATGGACTGCGGGCCAGAGTGGCGGCGCGGGCGGCCTGGTGAGCGACGTCGTTGACCCGCAGCTTGGTATCAGCCAGCCGGCCGCAGAAGACGACGAACAGCAAGAGCAGGATCAGCACCGGGGTCAGGAGGGTGAGCTCGGCCGCGGCGGATCCCCGGTCGTCCTGCCGTAACGCCAGGAGGCTGCGGGCCGCGGTCATGGTGTCACCGCCCCGGCTCCGCTCGGCGGGGTGAATTTCTCCACTGGTCCAACAGCTTCTGCGTGGACCGCGAGGGTTGTGAACGGGATCAAGCTGGTCACGGTTCCTGTGACCGTCACGGATACCTGGGCAGCTCCACGCTGGACGTTCACCGAGGTCTCCCGCAACGGTCCGTTGCCCAGTTGTGTGAGGACTTGTTGTCCCTCAGTGTCACCCGTGGCCGAGCTGCCGCCGGATATTCGTGCCGCAGACAGTGCCTGGGACGCAGCGGCTTGAGCAATGTGGACGGCGTGCATGTACAGCGCGAATTGAGCGATGAGCAGAACCAGCAGCAACAGCAGCGGGGTCGCGATGACGAGCTCGGCCGTGCCGGCGCCGCGCTCGTCCGTGCGAAGTCGGCGCAGTACGTTTCGAGGCATCGTGGTCACCGGCCTAGAGGGTGATGCCATTGGCCTTCTCGGTCACCTTGGCGACGATGATTGCGACCACGGCAATCGCCAGGAGGACCAAGGCAGCGGTCACCACGACGGCTTCGGTTGAGTAGCCGCCTTCGTCATGACGGAGCTGTTCCAGCTCCGCACGGACGCGAGCGATCAGGATCTGAACTTCGTTCAACATCAGCTTCTCCTTGAAGGTACGACGGTCTGAAGTGGACTCATAAGCCGGCCAGCACGCTGGCAAGGGCGGGATATCCGATGAAGACGAGGAAGCCGATGAACAGCATCACCACGGGCAGGCTCATCCGTTCGGTCGCTGCCTGGGCATCGCCTTCGACATCGGTGAGTTCGCGAGTACGGAGTGCTGCGGCCTTGGCCGCGAGGCTCGCGCGGACCCGGGCGCCTTCGGTGCCCGCGAGGCTGACCGACGCGGCGAGCTCGGCGAGTTGGTGCACGTCGAGTTCGCCGCCGAGCTGACCGAGAGTGGCCCATGGCGTGGTGCGGGTCAGCTTGGCGGTGACCAGCGCGCGACGAAGCTGCTGGAACGCCCAGCCTTTGCCGATTCCGACCGCATCTGACAGCGCGCCGTCGACACCGGCGCCGCCGGCCAGCAGGACCCGGATGAGGTTCAGGTAGGCCGACAACGCGTGCCGGAAGGTGGAGCGGCGGCGTTCGGCTTCCTTTCGAACGCGGATGTCCGGGAGCAGGAATCCGCCGAGTCCGAAGAGGAGACCGGCGATCGCGGGAACTTCCCAGGCGAGGCCGACGTCGGCCACGACGAGCAGCACTTGCATCACGGTCGGCAGCAGCAACCCGGCCAACGCCAGCGCCGCCTTCTCGGCCAGGTGGTGCTCGATGCCCTTGCCGGTGACCGCGAGGTCGTTGCGTAGCTTGCTGTTGGGCAACCTGAGAGCAGCCAACGGCTTGACGAACGGGCGGCCCACCCGCAGCGCCCAACCGTCGGATTCCGCGGTGAGGATCGGCGGTGGCGCTGGCGCCGCGTGCAGCCGGTCGACCAGGGCCCGCAGCGGCGGCCGCGGCGGGAACACGAAAACCACGAGCGCCCACAAGCCGACGCCGAGCCCGGCTCCCCACAGCAGCGCCTCGATCATGATGACGCTCCCTTCCCGGTGAGCAGGTCATCGACGTCGGCGTCGTGCTGGCGGATCGCGCTCAGTTCGGTCAGGAACCTCTCGGGGTCACGCTGGCGCACGATCCGGCCGAGCCAGGTGAAGGCGACGGTGAACAGCAGGCCGACGAGCAGCAGCATGACCTGCCCGAACGCGGAGTCGTAGGGAGCGAGGTAACCGCGGTTGAGCAGCACCAGCCCGACCGCGAAGACCAACGTGGTGATCACGACGACCCGCACGCTGGTCCGGGTGCGAGCACGGCCGGCCTCAACCCGCATGCGCATCGACGCCTGTTCACGGGCCTCGGCGGCGAGTTCGCCGAGCAGGTCGGCCAGCTGCCGGGCTTGGTGCTCGGCCGCCAGCACGAGTGCGGAGATCACTAGATCGGCGGTCGGGTCACGGAGCTGGTCGGCGAGGTGGCGCAGGGAGGGTGCGAGGCGGTCGCCGCGTTCCAGCCGGACGGCCAGCTCGGTGATCTCCTCGCGGACCGCCTCCGGGCAAGCCGGGGCGGTGGCGAGGATGGCCTGTTCCAGTCCGGCCGCGGCGACGAGGGTGTCGCGCAGCATCTCCGTCCACCCGGCGATCGCCTCGATGCGTTCGAGGTGGCGCTGGTGGTCGACGTTCGAGCCGAGGATCCGCGGCAGGCCGACCACCGCGATCACGGTCAGGATGCCACCGACCACCCAGCCGGTGACCACGCCGACCGCCAGGCCGACGAGCACGGCCACGACGAGCAGGCCGACGTGCTTGCGGTCGTGCCGTGCGGCCAGCCATGTGCTCAGCCGCGACGACGTCACCGTACGAGCGGGTCGACCGCGCAGACCGGCGACGATCAGCAGGGCCCCGACGGCGACACCGCCTCCGAGCACGCCCAGCAAGACGATGGTCATGCCGTCCACCAGCCTTCGCGCTGCTCGAACAGGTCCGGGTCGTAGCCCGCTTCGACGAGCAGGTCGACGGTGTCGGTGCGCAGCGGCGCGCCAGGCACCGCGCGCAAGTCCGGGCCGGGCCGCCAGACCTCGTTGCTGATGATTTGGGCGCCGTCGGCACCGACGACTTCGCGGATCGAGGAGACGACACGCTTGCTGGGGGCGTCTCGGGGCTTCTCCAGATGCACCACGAAGTGCAGCGCGCCGGCGACCAGGAGGTTGGTGGCCTCCATCGGCAGCCGCTCCGGGCCTTGCACCGCGTATGCGGCGAGCTTGGTGAACGCGCCCTGGCTACTGGAGGAGTGCAGGGTGCCCATGCTGCCGTCGTTGCCCATGGACATCGCGTTGGTCAGCGGGATGACCTCTGGGCCGCGGACTTCCCCGACGATGACCCGGTCCGGGCTCATCCGCAGGGACTGCCACACCAGGTCCGACAGCGAGATCTCGCCCTGGCCCTCGATGTTCGGTTCGCGGGCCTGCAGGGCCACCACATCCGGGTGGACCTCGGCGTCCTCGCCGAGGCCGAGCTCGAAGACGTCCTCGATCGTCACTAGGCGCTCCCACGGCGGGATCGCCGAGGCCAGGCCGCGCAGCATGGTCGTCTTGCCGATCGCCGTGCCGCCGGTGACGAGGATGTTGCGCTTCGCCTTCACGAGGGCTTTCAGGAAGCTCTCGAGGGCGAGGTCGATCGTCCCGTTCTTGCGCAGGTCGGCGAGGGTGACCTTCGTGAACCGGTGCCGGCGGATCGACACCGACGGCCGCGCGGTCACCGCCATGACCGCCGAGACGCGCTCGCCGCCGGGCAGCTGGAAGTTCACGATCGGGCTGCCGCGGTCGAACCTTCGCTCCTCCACACCGGAACGGGTCGCCAGGTCCCGGATGAGCTCGATCAGCTCGGTGTCGGAACCGACCACCGGAGGCAAACGCTTGCGACCGCCGTCGGCCCGTTTGACGAAGACGCGGTCGCCGTTGATGTTGATGTTCTCGATTTCGGTGTCGGCGAGCAGCGGTTCCAGGCCGGCCAGGCCGAAGACCTCGTCGAGGACCTGGCGGATCACGCGCTGCTCGACCTCGGGGGCCACGAGCATCCCGCCGGCCGCGGAGTTGCGCAGCTCGGCCTGCGCGTGCGCTTCGGCCGCATCGGTCAGGCTGGCCTCGGCCAGGCGACGGCGTGCCGGTGCGTCCATCGGCGGCCGGCCGGCGGACTCGTCGGCCTGGACGCGGTCGCTGAGCTGGCTGGACAGCTCGTCGCGCAGGTGCTGCCGCAGCCGTTCCACCGCCGCGGTCTCACCGGCGGGCCGGTGCGGAAGGTCTGTCGGCCCAGGCACGTGCGGGCGGCCGTTGACCGGCACGGCCAGGTCGGGGCGCGTCATGGCGTCGCACCGTTCCGGATGTGCGGGCCGACCTGCTGCGGGGGTACGCCTGGGATCGACTCGCTGACAACCGCCAGCCGCAGGTGCGGTGGCCGGCTTCCCTCGGTGAGGATCGGCTGGCGTCCGTGCGAGTGGAGGTTCAGCGCGATCGCTGCCGCGGCCCGACCAAGCGCGGACTTGTCCGCCCCTCGCCGGCTCGTGCCCTGGCCGCTGAACATCGCCGCGCCCTTGGTGTCGGCGGGCACCCGGCCCATCACCGGGATCTGCAGCGTCTGCGAGACCTCCGCAGTCGGGTAGCCGTCGCCCACCAGGACGAGGCACGGTCGGCGTGACCACTGCTGGGCGGCCTGAAGCTTGAGCGCGACGTGGGCGAGCTCGTCGTCGTGCGGGCGGGAGAGCAGCAGCATCGCGTCGGCGCCGCGGAAGATGGGCAGCGCGGGGGAACCGGGATCGACCCGGCCGCAGTCGGCGACGACCACGGTGTCCGGCTGGTCGGCCGCGCGACGCAGCGGCGACGAGACTCCGGAGGCCAGCACCGCGAGCGCTGCACGAGCTTGTTCAGCGCCGACCGGTCCGGGCACGACCCGCAAGCCGCCCGGCAGAGGCTGGGAGTGCTGGACGAGCAGGTTCGGGTCGGCACCTCCACGGCCTCGGGCCGCTGCGGCCAAGCTGACCAGGCCCGGAGTGTCGGGCAGCCGGAACCGGGCCATCAGGTCGCCGCCGGCCGGGTCGGCTTCGACGACGATCGGACTCCGCTGGGCCGGCCAGCAGGCCCCGAGTGCGGTCGCCAGGGTGGTCGCACCGGGCGAGCCTTTGAGTGAGCAGACGGCGATCAGCATCAGTGTCCTCCCCCGGCAATCGCCACGAGGCTGAGCTGGCCCGCAGGGGCCGAAGCCAATGCGCGAGCGTCCGATTCGGCCAGCTGCAAGGAGACCACGGTGACCTGCTCGGTCTCCCGGGCAGCGACGGCGGACACCACCGCGGTCCATGACGACGTCTGGCCGACCGGCGTTCCGACAGCTGGGCTTTGCCCCGGCGTCGCGAGGACCGCCACCGTAGTTCCGGGCGCCAGGTCGGGCGGAAACTGTCCCGGCTTCAGCCCCACCGCCGCGACACCCCTGCCAGGCGCAGGAATCTGAGGAACGCCGAGGACCGAGCGCGTCACCAACGAACCGACGGGCAGGCTGAATGCCACCGGCCGGCCGACCACAGTGGACGCTGCCGACGCGGGCAGAACGTCCATTCCGGAGTCCACCGCCATGCTGACCTGCTTGAGATCCTGAACCTCGAGAAGCTGGCCCACGGCAACGGCACGGGCCAGCGCGACGACGCTTTCGCGGTCGCCGAGCTGCATCCCGGCGAACACGCCTCCGGCCGAGCAAACGGCGACCAGCAGGACGCCGAGCAGCAGGTGGGGCACGCTGCGGCGCCGACCCCCGCCACTCAGGCGTGCGGGCGTCTTGCCATCACGGCTCGCCCACGAGTTCAGCGACGCGGGTTTCGCGTCCGGGCTGGATGAACTTGCGGTAGTGGTCACCACCGACCTCCTCAAGGCATGACGCCATCGCGACGCGTCGATTCGGGTGTTCGACGTGCCTTTTCTCAACGAGGGTTGTGTTGTGCGTGCCGGACCTCAGCCGGTCGCGATTCCCTGGCTCTCCGCCACACGGAACGCCGCCGAGGCGGAGGTCGTCATGTTCGGGAACGTGCCGCCCGTGCCGGCGCCCGACCACGTCACGGTCCAGTTCACCGTGGCGGTCACCGGGAACGCGTCCGAGCGCTGGCCGGCCGAGGACGTCTTGTACGTGTAGCCGCAGTCCGGCGACGCGCTTTTCGGGTCACCGCCTCCAGGGAACGGCGAACCGGGGCCGGTGCAGGTCACCGAGCCACCTTCGCCCATCGACCAGGTCACCGAGGTCGGTTTGGCGACCGCTGTCACCGAGACACCCGGCACCGACGCGGTGGCCGAGACGTCGCCCCAGCTGCTCCGGTCCAGCCACAGCCAGGTCGGCAGGGTGACCAGCTGGTCGCCGGCCGGATTTGCCTTGATCTTCGGCGCGGGCAGACGCAGCTGGTTCCGCGCCTGCGCGGCGAGCTCAGCGGGCGATGGCAGCGGCGCCGGACCTGGTTCACCGTCCGCGATCCAGACAGGTGGCCGGTACAGCGCGTCCCGGAAGCCGGCCCCGGTGCACTTGTAGACGTACCAGGCACCGGACGGTGGCTGCGCGCCCGCCAGTCGCCGATAGACAGCAGGCACCGCCGTGGCCGGTCCAGTCCCCGGTGGGACATGGAACGCTGCCGGCTGAGCGCTTCCAGGTGGCGGTCCCTGGTATCCGCTGCGCTCGTAGCCGCACTGGGCCAGGTTGCCGCCGCCGATGATCGTGTCGCCGCCGGGATCCGAAGGTCCGCCGCCGGAGTTGTGGTGCCCTGGGCCTCCGGGCTTGTTCGGCTGGTTGCCGTGGTCGCCGCCCTGCTGCCCGCCCTTGCCCGCGCCGAGTTCGCAGCCGGGATTCGGGTACTGGCTGCAGTCGGTGTAGCCGTAGCCGTCCGCGAGCGCGGGCGCGGCCCCGATCACGACGATGGCCACCGCCAGCATGGCCGCGGGCGCTGCTCGATTCAGCATGTCCCCACCCCCTCCACCGCGAACCTGGTGACCTTCCACGAGCCGTCCGCCTGCTTCTTGACCTCCGCGGTGATCGCGCGATGCCCGCCCGGCGAGTCGGTGAAAGGGGAACCGTCCTTCTTGTACTTCAGCCAGTTCGTGCTGTCCCCGCAGTCGGAGATCATGATCGTCGTGGGCTTGCTCGGCGGCTTCTCCTCGGTGACCTTCGGGCTCGTCACCGGCGCTCCCTTCGACACCACGCCGTTGAGGTGGTCGGTGTAGAGGCTGCGGTTGATCACGCCGAGCGCGTCACCGGTCGCGTACTTCGCCACTTCGGGTGATTGCCAGTCCGCCGTCTCACCGGCCTTTGCCATCGCTCGCCACATGCCGACGTAGGCATCGGTCGCCAGCTGGGGCGCTGGAGTCGGCTGTGGAACCAAGGTCGAGCTGGTCGCCGGCGGGTTCGACGTAGAGGCTGACGGTGCTGAAGAACCACCGCTGGAGCACGCGCTGAGCGTGAGCGCGGCGAAGCTCAGCAAGATCGCGTGGGTTGACACCTTCGTCCATGATGGACGAACCGCACCTGACGGAGTCGACATCATTCCGCTACCCCTGTTCATCCTGACCGGCATCACGGCCGCCGTCGCGGTCGTGATGGGTGGTGCGCTCGTGGTCCGTTCTCCCCGCCGGCAGGTAGCGGCGCAGCTGGTGATCGCGGCCGCACTCGTCGGCGCGCTCGCCTGGCGCGTTCACGACGTGGCGCCGTTCGCGATTTCCGCGAGCGTGGCGGCGTTCGGCGTGCCACTCGCCTTCGCCGACGCGCGACACCGTCGCCTGCCGAACCTGCTTGTTCTCGGACTCGCCGGTTCGGTCGGTGCCGCGGTCGTCACGACCGCCGTCTTCAACCGCGAGGCCGGTTCGCTGGCTCGCGCCGTCGCCGGCGCGGCCGTGACCGCCGCGTTCTTCCTCGCCGTGTACTTCATGGCGCCCGGCCAGCTCGGTGGCGGGGACGTGAAGCTGGCCGTTCCTCTCGGCGCGGCGCTTGCGTGGTCCGGCTGGCAAACGCTCGTTCTCGGCAGTCTGCTGCCCTGGCTGGCCGCCGCGATCACGGCGGCGATCATGCGTCTCGGTCGGCGTCGGACCGCGATCCCGATGGGACCGTTCCTGATCGCCGGCACGCTGGCCGCCATGCTTCTCGCGAACGGGTAGCCGATTGATCGGCTCAAGCGAGCAAGACGTCATCAAAGCTTCCCTCCCCCGTAGGTCGCGGTGACCGGCCGGCCTTCTCGCTAGGCACGGCCGGCCACCGTCCACTTCGATTCCTCTTCCGTTCCCAGGCGCCGGGGCCCGGGTGACTCCCGGTTTAGCGGCCTGACCTCGGCTGAGTGCAAGGTAAGTCGACGGGTGAGTCTGGACTCAGTCGACGGATCTTCACTCGTTCGGACGAAGGTGTCCTGCCGACGGGACGTCAGGGGCTCGACTGGGGCAAGCCGGGCGGCCCTTCGTGATAGGTCTGCAGGCGTGGATGACTGGGACGTGCCGTACCGGCAGAGCGTGTACGAGGTGCTTGCCCTGCTGCGGGGCGACTGGACCGTCGCCGTCCTCGCGACCCTCGCTCTCGGCGAACTGGAGTTCACCAAGCTGCGGAACGAGGTGAACGAAGCCGAGGAGCGCTCCGGCTGGACGGCGCACTCGAAGCCACTGACGGCTCGCACGCTGACCGACACCCTCCGGCGGCTCGAGCAGGACGGGCTCGTCGAACGACGCGCGGAAGGCAGCGCCTTCTCCAATGTCTGGTACAAGCTGTCACCCGACGGCCGTGCGCTTCTGCGCGCGTTGCGTCCCTTGGCCACGTGGTCGCAGCAGCGTCGCGACCAGACACGAGCCGACAGCCGCGGTCATCGCTAGGCGGTCGACTTGACGACTCGGACCTGATTGCGCCCGGCGTCCTTGGCCGCGAACAGCGCGTTGTCAGCGGAGATCAGGACCTCTTCCAGCGAACTGCCCGCCGCGGGGAACGCAGCTGCGCCGATCGACACGCTGACGTGGAAGCCTGGTCCGGCATCCGGCTCGATGACGGTGCGTTCGACGTGCTCCCGGATGCGGTCCGCGATGGCGTGAATCGCGTCCGGCGAGCTGCCCGGCAGCAGGACGACGAACTCCTCGCCACCGAACCGCCCGCAGAGGTCATCGCTCCGGACTTCGCTCCGGATGGCGTTGCCGACGAGGACGAGCGCCCTGTCGCCGGTCAGGTGTCCGTGAACGTTGTTCACATCACGGAAGTGGTCGATGTCGATCATCAGGACGCCGACGCTGAAGCCGTGCTGGCGAGCGCGGTCGATCTCCTTCGCCGCGATGGCGTGCCAGCTCGCGGCGTTGAGCAGTCCGGTCTTCGAATCGGTGGTCGAGGCGTGCTCGAACTGGCGGATCAGGACGCTGCGATGCAGCGCGTAGAGCGGCAGGAACAACACGACCACGAGCCACGGGCGCAGAGTCAGCAGGACGGCCGTCAGCGCGCCCATGCACAACGTCGCCAGCTCGAGGATGTTCTCGTTGAGCGCGCCGAGCATCCGCTTGAACGAAAGGCTCCGCCTGGCGAGGGCGATCGCCACCCCGACGATCGTCGAGTTCGCGGCGAAGTAGATCGCGATCACCGAGGCCAAACCCACCGCGGTCCAGACACCGGGTTCTTGACCGGGTGGCACGACGTGCAGCTGCCGGGCTGCCCACCCCGCGATCTGGCAGGACAGGATCACGTTCGCCGTGCTGAAGATGACGCGGTGCGCGTGGATCCCGGCGACGCCCCGCCAGCTGCGCAGCCACAAGTGCCCGTACAGCAGCACGGCGACGAGGGCGGCCAAAGCAGTCGGGAGGGTCAGCGCGGCGGCCAGGGTCCACACGGACGAGAAGTTGACGTGCGGGGTGTCCGAAAACCGCCGTCGACGCCGCTCGACCCGGCGGGTCATCTCCGCGGCCAGGATGCCGAGCCCGACGATCAACCCGCAGGACACGACATCTCGCCAGGCCATCGGGGCCCCCGCGTCGACGATGACGGCAGCTACCGCGATGGCGTCGATGACCAGCAGAAACACCGCCGCGGGCCGCGGTAGCAACCAGATAGCCCATCGTGACCAACCAGAGCGCTCAGCGACCCCCTCGTTCGGCATACTGATCTCGCTTCCGTTCCCAGGGGAGGACCCGAGGTCCTCGAGCTCCGGCCGCCGCACCTCGGCACCTCCCGCCGCCGGACGCTCCGGGAGGGGGTCACTATGCGTAACAAGGACTTCTGAGCGCGCTGAATCCACCGGTGCGGGCTCGTCCTCGACAGTTCTCGCCTGCCGAGGTCGAGCCGCCCACCAGACGAACCCAGCCGCGACCGCGGAGAGTGACGCCACCGCGCCAGATGCGGCAACGACGAAGACAGGATCGAGCCGCTCGGCGACCACGCCGGCGCCTAGGATCGCGATGCCCTGCGAGCTGTAGAGGCAGGTGCTCAACCGTCCCATCGTGGTGCCGCGACGCGCGTCCGGCACCAGATCGACGACGACCGCCTGCAGCCGGATCAAGTAGATCGTGGACAGCGCACCCGAGACCGCCCAGAGGCCTGCGGCCCACCAAGCGCCTGGTAACGCGAGGCAAGCGATCAGGGGCAAGCCGGACGCAGCCGCCGGCACGACGACCAGCTTCGCCGTCAGCGCGGTATCGGGCCGGAGCCGGCTGGCCAGCCAGCCGCCGAGCACACTGCCGACAGGATCGGCCGCCATCAGGACGCCGACCCCGATCGACGTCAGGCCCACCGCGTTCGCGTATGGCGCCGCCAAGCCTTCAGGTACGACAAGAAATCCGATCATCGCGGCCAGCATGTAGATGGCGACCATGCGCGGGTCGGTGGCCGCCGAAGCTGACCGCGGCGTCGTCTTGGTCTCGGCTCGGCTGACGGGACGAGTTCGGACCACCGCGGCGACCACAACGGCGCTGACCAGGAACGTCGCGGCGTTCACCAGCAGCGCGCCGCTGGTGCTCAAGCTCGTCACGAGCAGGCCGCCGAGCCCGAAGCCGGCCACCTGGGCCGTTTGTGTGCTGATCTGCCGGAGGCCGAGACCGGCCTGATACAGCCCGTTCGGAAGCACGTCCGGCAGGAGCGCGAGCTGCGCGGCCTTGAACGGCGCCGCAGCCATCGTCAGGCAGCCGATCAACGCCCAAAGGATCCAGAGCGGCATCCCCGGCACGGCTATCGCCGCCGCCAGCACGGCACGCACGACGTCGGTCACGACGATCACCGTCCGGCGCGGATAGCGATCCGCCAGGCCGGAGAGCAAGAAGCCGCCCAGGATCGCCGGCACGAAGGTCAGGGCGTAGGTGAGCGCCGTCAGCGCCGCGGAGTCCGTGCGCGCGTAGACGAGCAGCGCGAGCGCCACCCGCGCGACCTGATCGCCGAAGACCGACAAGGCTTCGGCGAGCCACAGCGCGCGGAACTCACGGCCTCGCAGCGCCGCCGCAAAACCGCGGGATCCGGTTTCGGTCATCGGCCCTCCCCACCGCCGTCGAAACTCGCCCGGCAGGCCCCCTACCTGGAAGAACCACGGTATGCCCGCTCCGTGTCCATGTGGACACAAGTAGCGACAGATCACCCAATCGCAGCACGGCCGTGACAGTCCGCTACTGGCGCGATCGACTTCCGCCGATCAGAGCAGGCGGCTGTTGAATCCCGCCGCGACCAGGCGATCGAACGCGGCGGCCACGGCGGGCGGCACCGGCTGCTCGATGGCGAAGCCACGTTCGGGGTAGATCATCACCCGCTGCAGATCGCCGATCATCATGTCGACGACCTCGGCGGCGTCGCCGATCGTCTTGACGTACTCCTCCAGCGTCAGCGGTGCCGACGTGCACGTCACCGCGACTTCAGGCCACAGGCGCCGGCAGGTCGCGAACGCCCGCCGCTCCATGTACGGCATCGAGATGAGGAGCACGGAGTCCGGTGTCAGCCCGGCCCCGATGAGCAGGTCGCGGGAGAGCGTGATGTTGGCGCCGGTGTTCGCGGCCTCAGGCTCGACCAGGATGGCGGTGTCCGGCACGCCCAGCTCCAAGGCGCGCTCGCGGAAGTGGACGGCTTCGCCGCGCGGGAAGATGGCGGCGGTGTCCCGGCTGGTCGCACCGGTGAAGACGACCGTCTGGAACATGCCGCGGTGGTACAGCTCGGCCGCGTACTCGGCGACGCCGATGTCGTTGCATCCCAGTGCGATGGCGACGTCGCACGCAGAAATCTCGTGGTGGACCTGGTGGAAGTCCCACACGAGCTCGGCGTCGTACCACTCCACATCGGTAAGTTGCCGCGTCACGGCGCGTTCGTACTCCTCGAAGGTGACCACAGCAGGAATCGAGCCTTTCTGGCGTCCGATGATGTAGATGCGGTCGTGGCGTCAAAGATGCTTGCGATGTACCTCGTCTTATGGGTGTGATCCACTGATAGCTTAGCGTCAGCAGTCGTCGTAGACATCTCCCGTCCATGCGAACTCGATCCGGCCCAGCCCACGCCGACGGGCGCGCTCGACACGACTGCCATCGCGGTGCTATTCCAGTAGCACGTCAGCACCGACGCTGTCGATCACGAGCTAGATGTATGAGGCCATGACGTTGGTGATGCCGGTGTGGAGCCGGGTGACCGGTGGCTGGTTTCCGGCGGCAGTGTGTGGTCGATGGTAGTTGTAGTGGATGTTCCAGACGGCCAGGGCTGCGGTGCGGTGGGCTTCGCTGAGCCAGACATGGGCGTAGAGGAACTCTTCGGCCAAGATCCGGTTGTAGCGCTCGACTTTGCCGTTGTGGCGTGGGGTGTAGGGCGTGATTCGCTGGTGGCGGGCGCCGCGGAGGACGGTGGCGAAGTCGTTCGCGCGGTAGCAGGAGCCGTTGTCGGTGACCAGGCGGTGGATGTGGGTGATGCCGTGGCGGGCGAAGAACGCCCGCGCTCGGTGCACGAACCCGATCGCGGTCCGGGCTTTCTCGTCAGGCAGGGCTTCGGTGTAGGCCAGGCGCGAGAAGCCGTCAACGGCGGAGTGCAGGTAGGTGTAGCGGGCCCGCTGACCTCGGGTTTTGGTGCGGGCGACCCGCCGGTCTTGGTCGCTGCCTTTGCCGTGGACGCGCCAGCCGCCGCCGTCGGGGATCTGACCGGTCTTCTTCACGTCGAGGTGGACCATGTGCCCAGGCCAGCGGGCGATGATCCGCCTCGGTTGCCGGTTGTTCTGGCCGGTCGGGTCGAGGAACCGGCGGCGGTTCAGCCCGAGCTGCAGCAGGTGCCGGCCGACGGTGCGGACGGAGATGGTGACACCTTCAGCGGCCAGCTCGGTCGCGATCCGGCGGGCGGAGTACTTCCGGGTCCGGCGCAGCTGCTCGATCCGGACTACCACCTCGGCGGGGGTGGCGGTGGGCTGGCGGTGCGGGACGCTGGGCTGGTCGAGCAGGCCGATCTCGCCGTGGCGGCGCCAGCGGTTGACCCACTTGGAGGCGCATTGGCGGGAGATGCCCATCTCAGCGGCGACGTGGGCGATCGGGCGGGTCTGGCAACGCGCGACGAGCCGGCGGCGGCCCTCGACAGACAAGGGGGCATTACGGTGGTCCACGGACGGGTCTTTCTGCTCGGCGGACGAGTTGGTCGCACTTCTCATCCTGCCGCCGAAAGACCCGTCCCTCGTCTCAGGCCCTCGCCCACGTCACCAACGTCATGACCCGCAACAGCTAGACGTGCTCTCGCGGGCCGGATCGGCGCGACTCACTGGTAGCCACCTCTTCCACCCCAGCTCTCTCGCGGCAGCCTCGTGCGTCACGCAAAGCACAGGGCACTGCGCCTACTTCAGCGGGGCTATTACCCCAAGGACGACGACAGCGGGCCAATCCAGGGCAGCACAGTACGGATGAGGTCGCTGGCTTCAGCGCCGAGGCCAGAAAAACAATCACGGAAATTGTGATTTCCCCGATGCATCAAGCAAGATTTTGATGCCATCAAAGACCTCGTCATAGGTAAAGACAGCTACATCTCTGAGATTTCTCCTATAAAGCTCGAAAGAGCCTACCTTTTTTCGATCAAGGTCCTGACTGTTGCCGATAACCAAGTAGCATGTCGGATCGTACGCCACGCGCTGGTCGCCGGTCGACGAACTACGGCTTAGCCCATTGAACTCACTAAGTAGCGATCGCCTACTTTCCAACACCTGAGCAACCCCGCCGACTAACTCTTTTCCAGGCAAGTATGAGTTCTCCCGATACTGAGAGCCCATCAACTCAGCAGTAGGAGTCTTAATCTCCACACAGGCTACATTAGACCTATAGAAGGCAATAAAATCCAGGACATTACCGCCCTTATTTGTGAAACTTTTACCCCCTACGTACGCTTTTCCCTGAAGAATATAAGGCTTTGCCGACAGCACTGGCATAAGGCAAGCCGGAGTAGAGTCGAAAACCTTTTGCCAGAATTCTTCAGAACTGTTACTCGCGTTATCAATCCAAGTCTGATATGCCGATCCGAGAACACCTGACGCCTCCAGCAGAAGATCTCCCAGCGGGTTGACACTACCCGCTTCATCAAGCTTCGCTTTCACGCGACGGAAGTGTCCGGCCTTAATTTCCCGTAGCCGCTCAACAGAATATTCATCCGGAAAGGTATCGATAAGCAGGTGATGAGATGGACACAAAAGGAGACAATTCGACCCTCGGGATCGGTCATCATTAGACAGCTCAGGACTATATCTAGGCCCCGATGAGTTC
Organism: Amycolatopsis sp. MEPSY49; assembly: GCF_051337345.1. NCBI lineage: Bacteria > Bacillati > Actinomycetota > Actinomycetes > Pseudonocardiales > Pseudonocardiaceae > Amycolatopsis > Amycolatopsis sp. MEPSY49. The sequence continues at coordinate 170,072 of NZ_JBDLYJ010000011.1, forward strand.
GAGGCTACAATCGACGCCACTTGTAAAATCATAGGCAGCTGCTCAGTTATTGCCACATCGCATCCAGGATACATACACCTTCCGGCCGAAAGTCCATAAAGAACCTTCAAATCATTCAACGACATACTCCTCGGCATCGCATACCTTTCGCTTACGTCTTGCAAAGAATCGGCATTTGTGATTGCCGACGGTTAAATTCTTTTCGACAGCCCAGAAGTCAGCAGAGGGATTCACCGCGACTATCAGCCAACCTGGTCAACGTGACATGGCCTCGTAAGCCGGCTTACCCCGAGCAGCGCCTGCCGCAGTTCACGCTCTCAGCTCCCCTCAACCGTCCGCCCCAGCCCCCTTAGCGTCGTGAACGCGATTTGCGGGTTCAGCACGAAGGCTGCAGGCACCGGACTGCGGGTCACGAATAGCCCGACAACTGCGTGCGGCGCCGGGATCTTCAACGCTGTCGCCACTTTGCCGAGGTTAGCTTCGACGACGGCAACCTTGGCAAGAAGTTTGGGAACCTCACCTTTCCGGGGATCGTAGAACTGGTTGACGTTGCGCGCGAATTCCGACGCAGTGAAGGCAGGAGCGAGATCCTTGTCGTCGATCACCCACAAAGTATCTCCGCCAGCCCGTGCCGCGATGTGATCGACTTCGCCAGGAAGACTGGGAAGTCCAATCGTGCGCGCGTCCTCCGGCTTGATCCTGCTGCGCACGATGAAGCCGAGTCTTCTCAGTTCCGCGTCCACCTGATCTTCCAGCACTCTTGTATATGCCAGACGCACTTGGTGAATTGCCTTCCGCAAATTTGGACTCTGGTCGATTCGGCTGCCAGGCCATGGAAGAAGGCCTTCGGAAAGATGACCGGCGAGAATCAGACCCGTGTTACCTGTGTTCCAGGGGAGCAGTAGGCAAGTATGCTCGTCGAGCCGAACGACCGGCCGCGCGGCCAGGCGATGGTCACGGGCGCGCATCTTCCACGGCTGAACGCGCTCGGCCCGGAGCCCTTCTTGGCTGAGAGTGAGAGCATCGACTGCGGCCTGAGCCTGGCTCAAATCGATCTCGAGTTCGCGGGCTACAGCCTCGTACAACTCGTCAAGCGAGACTTCGACGACTGGCTCCTCATCGCTCACGGGCCAGCCACCGATGACTACGCAAGTGCTCATGAGCGTCGTGGCTGTGCAGGCGAGATCGGCCAGCATGGCAGGATCGACAATAGCCAGGATCTCCTCGGGGGTAGGTCCAGCCGGCTGCTGCTCGACCGGCAGGCGTTCACCGCGTGCGTGGCGTAGCCGCGCATCCGCGAAGCCGCCGACATCGATGGCGGTGTCATCGTTCGCCTCGGTGGTGACCTCGTACCGATCGGAAATCGTGGTCACCTCACTGCTCATCTCATGCAGCAACGCGTCACAGCGAACAGTCGAATCGACGAAGAGACGCGCCAGGGCCAGCAGTTGGTACCACTCGATGTCGTCCGGCGTCGTTGTTCCGCCGCCATCGGCGGCGAGTGCGAGTTCGAGGAGCGTGGCGAGCACAGCGACCTGCCCCGCGAGCTTGGAGTCATGGTCGTCGGACAGCCCTGCTTGCTCATCACGTGCGCGGGCAGTCGGCATTTGACTGCGGTTGCTTCGTTGTCGCTGCTCCTTCTGCCTCGCTGCCGTCACCGCTTCGATCTCACGAGCGGCCCTGCGGAGCACAGCAAGGTGGTCGAAGCGGCTGAACTGCTCGCTCACCTCGGCGTGAAGCCACGGGACGACTACTTCGAGCTCGATTGCCCGGGATGCCGTCCGGTCGAACCGCCCGGGCTGGTGACCTGTTACCCGGAGATGTCGAGCCAGCCGAAGCCTAGATTGGGAAAGCGCCCACAACGGAGTCGACTTGGGGCTGGGGAGGTTCAACGCGTGCTGCGATGGCGCGTCGTACGCCGATACTACGAGCATGCGGGGTGCTTGTTGCCACGCTACAGAGAACGCGTGCACGACTTCGCCCGCGGTCGGAAGGACGGATAGTGCTTCGCTCAGCAAGCTGCCGAGTCGCTCCTGGATGAACCCCGGACGCTCCACTTCTTGCTCGAGCAATCTCTGATTCCATATTAAGCGAACCTCGTTGGCCGATGCGGTGGCTCGGAGCGACTCGTCGCTGTCCTCGTTGAAGTCGAAGGTGACGATCAGGCGGTCGTAGCCTCCTTCGCGGATCGCCGCGGCCGCTGCATCAGGACTGTCGAGTGCGACGAAACAGACGGTGCCAACCATCTTATGCGCGAACTCCCGAAGCTCAACCGGCATGTTGCCTAACAGTCTCTCGGCTATGAATGCGCCGACTCGTCGCTGTCCCTCGAGCATTGCCAGGACGTACACCGAGTTGTCCGGCGCCAAGAGTCGTACCGGGCCATCGCTCAGCTCCAGCGCGGGCAGCTCCCTGGATGCGGGTAGTCCGAGCTCCGCCAGCGTCCGTTCAAGGACACCTCGCTCAGCAGCTTCGGCCCATTCTTGGCCGCCCACCTGGTGCGGCTCAACGAGAATCGTGGTCGGAGGCAGCCCCGCTCGATGCAGGGCTTGTTCGTTCGCTTTCCAGAACTGCCAGGTGTTCGCTGGCTCCCAGCCGATCAAATGAACATCCTGTTTGGTGACCACGTCTTCAAAGAAGAACGCGAACAGCTCATCCGCCCGGTCGCAAGTAGCCACCATCCATTGCAGGTCTTCGAGCGTCACCATGGCAACGTCCTCGGTCACTCCGAGGAATATGGGACCCACCTGCGCAACTACCACCACCCTAACAATCTCTGCGTCGGCGGAGAGCGAGAAGGAACGGTCACCAGACTGCAGGACCGTACCCGGAGTGATTGCCGTTAGCGCCTTCTCAGCTGCCCCGACTTCACCACCCCCAAGAGGCGCTGCCACGGCGAAGAGGAGAATATGACGTGCGCCAAAGCGCATTAAGGCCGCAGGGCCCTCTGGCCCCATAACCAAACCGGAAGGCGGCGCTCCGCGTAGTGAGGTAAGCAGGCGGGCGACTTCGGCACGAGCGATCCGCAACCAGTTCTTACCGCACTCGTCCGACAGAGCGGCGGCTTCGCGCGCGAGGGTATGGCTCGCGTACTCCCAAGCCTCCGCGATATACGGCAGCGGCAGCGCGAACCGAACACCGCGACGCCCGGCCACAGCGAGCGCAACTCCAAAGGTAGTGCCCGTCAGGCCCTGGGTTACGTCGACACGCAGCTGGCCTATGGAGACTGTCGCCCACCTCAGCGCGTTTCGATGTTCGTCGGTCGCCCAGGATCCAAGCGGCGTCCACTCCACCGCGCTCTTCGCGGCCTCGACCTCAGCTGTGCTGACTGCCGGCGGGGCCTCGATGTTGGGCAGCTCGCCTTCAGGCCAAGATTGGGCGAGAACATCGACCACGGCCTCGGTGTGCCGAAGGCACACCTCCACATAGTCGCTGATTCCGAACCCATACGTCTCCCGCAGGAAGGGGTCGACAGCCTTCGAGAGCAGTTCCGCAGTGCGCAACGCTGCTACGGGTCTTTCTAGTGTCCCAGGGTAGAGCCGGTAAGGACGCTGGTTGAACACGGCTACAGCAGGTAGTCGCGGATCGATCGAGATGGCACAATCTAGACCGACAAGTTGATCCGCGCGGACGGCCGATAGGGCCAGCAATTCGTTCATACCGCCTGACGGTGCCGTTGGTGGACGATCCTGTACTGCTGCGCGTACGGCGAGCCGCACGGCAGGCGCCAACGACAGGTAGCGATGCATCCCCATCGGGGATGACACGATCGCGTGAATCGCTGGCAGCGGATCGCCGTAGCTCGACAGCGCAGCCAACATCGAACGTTCCTGTTCGCGGCGCTCACGTAACCACTCAGGCTCTTTCGCAACGGTCTTTTTCCGCTTCGCCACGTTCTGTCCTCCCTCGAACTGCTGATCGCTGCACTTCGGAGAAGACAGCTAACCGTTGCACCGCAGACATGCTACGGCTGGCAACCAGCTGCGGCTGGGGAAGCTCGCGTCCCGAAGGTGAAAGTCGTCTTCACCTCGATGCAGTCCGTTAAGTTTCGCCCTCCGACGCATCTCCCTTGACCGACGAACCGCAACTCGACGCGTGCGGTCAAAGCCGTGCTTAGGACAGCGGGGCGACCATCAGACCGCTGAATCTCAACGCGAGTTCATCCCGACGATTCTTGTCTCGCCACCAGCAGCAGTTTTGACACCTCGTCACGGCTCGCGTACGGGCTTACGCCTGGCGTTCGTACGCGCGGCGAATGCCCGAGATGGCCTGTAGCTGATGCATCATCCCGTACTGCGTCGAGGTCGCGGCGGCGCCCTCCAGCAGCTTGAGCCCGCTATCGGCCGTGGCGGGGTCGGACAGCAGGAGGTGGCCGTGCGCGGTGTCGAGGCGAACGCGCTGCATGGGTGCGTCGCCGGGCCGGTGGTCGAGCGCCACCTGGAAGGCGACGCCGGCCTGGCTTAGGTCGCCATCACCACGGTGCGCCAAGGCCAGCTTCTGGAACGCCACCGACCAGTCCTGTGGCTCTTCGAGAGCCTCGAACTGCCGGATGGCGGGCTTGATGAAGGTGATGGCGTCCGCGTTCCGGCCCGCCTTGCTGAGCGCGGTCCCGACCCAGAGCTGAGCGCGGGTGCGGTCGCGGGCGTCGAGGCGAGTGTCCGTGGCCAGCTGCCGGTACTGCTCGGCGGCAGGCTCGTGGTTGCCGCCCATCTCGTCGAGGACAGCCAGCTGGAGTTCGAGCTGCGCGACCCGCCGGTCGGCACCGAGCTCGCGGAAGACCGCCATAGCGCGCCCGTAGCTCTGCCGGGCGGACATCGGTCCGGTGAGGACGCCTTGGTCCTGACGCAAATCACCGAGAAGCCGTAGCGACCGGCCGTAGAGGTAGAGCCCGCGGTCATCGCCGCTGGGGACCAGCCGGCCGGTCCAGCGATCCAGCAGGAGCTTCGCCAGGTCGAACTCCTGGCGGCCGAGGCAGACGGCGACTCGGTCCAGGTCGTCGGCCCAGGTTTCGTAGTCAGCGCTCGGACGGGACACCACGGCGGCGCCTTCGGCTAGCAGCTCTTCGAGGCCACGCGACGTGACGCCGAGCGCCTTTGCGAGTTTCGGCCGCTTGTACGGCAGCGGCTCCGATTTGCCGCGTTCCCACTGCCCGACGGTAGTTGTGTCGAGGCCCAGTTCGATGGCCAGCGTCTCCTGGGTGTAGCCAGCTGCCTTACGAGCCCGGATGAGCCCGTGGCGCCGCGTTCCCATGATTCACTCCCTAGATCACCGCCTGAGGTCGTCAGATTACCGCAGGTCAGATGGATGTACGCAAGATCTCCTACAGATTCGCCCCGGATGTACGCCCTGGTGATTCAGCTGGGCGACCCGCGAAGGTCGATTTCGGCACCCCGGTGGCTGGTCGACCACCTCGCTTCCCCCTCCGATGTGAGCCCCGGTCACCAGGGTGCCACCCAAGACCGGCGGCAACTGAAAACCATGACCTCGAAACCGAAATCAGACGACGAGCCAGCGCGCGGTCCCGAATGGCCGAACGAGGAAGACCTGGCTCTGTACGTGTTGCTCAGCCGCGTACTTCACGGGCTTCGTCACCTTCCTGAAGCTTCTTCAGCTGACCAACGTAAAAGCAAGGACCGAACGATGAACGCAACTCGCAAACCTGCCGTACTCGCCGTGAGCGTCGGACTGCGCGATGCGCGCGAGCGCCAGAAGATGGGGCTCCGCGAGTTGGCTCGCCTGCTGGGAATCAGCGCGCAGAAGCTGTCGAACGTGGAACTGGGGACAAACGTCCCCGAACCCACGCTGGTCGCCCAGATCCTCGGGTGCCTCCGAGTCAGCCGCGCCGAATTCGAGCAGGTCATGAAGATCGCCAAGCAGCTCGACGTCCCGAACTTCGTCGACCACACCGCGTCGCCACTGATCGATCTCTTGTGGACGTACGAGCAGCTTTCGAGCCGTATCGTGGAGTGGGCGCCATTCTGCATCCCGGACCTCCTGCTGCCACCACCGCCGCCCACTGCAGCTCGGGACGAGACCGCGGAGCAGTCCGAACGCCACGACCAGGAGCTGTTTCAGCGCCAGTGTCGTCGGCAGACGATGGAGCAAGGCGGACGCCGGTACGTCTTCTTGATCGGCGACGAGGCCCTGCGCATGGCCATCGACGAACCCGACGGCGCCGAGCAGATCAGGCAGCTCCGCGAAGCAGGACGCCGCCTCGACGTCACAATCCACATCGTCCACTCCGGTCCCGATTCCGCGGCAGCCTTCACGCTCTTCGAGGACGGCCCCAGGCCGATCGCCGTCGCGCTCAAGCACAGCCACTGCACGACGTACGGCACGGACAGGGACGTGCTGAACAAGTACCACGACACCGCGAGGGCACTGCTGGGGCGCGCCTTCGCCAAGCCGGTCACGATCGAGACCTGGCTCGATTCCCTCCAAACTCGGGCGTCGTGATGGTCGCCGCCGTCATCTACGTCGACCCGCAGACGATCCAGCCGGTCCTCAACGGCAAGTGGCATCGAATGGACCTCACTGCGGTTCCCCAGCCGGGAGAAGCTGTCACCATGCTCTGCGGCGAATCCGGCGAGGCGGAGTTCAAGCTTTCTGGTGAGGGTCGAAACAACCGCGTCCACCAGCAGTGCGAGCCCTGTGACGACGTCCTCCGGCAACGGAAGGGAATCCCGTCACGGCGCGATCGGATCGGCCGCTGTTGAAGGACTTTCAGAGTCGGGCAGCATGCTCTGGCCAGACGACCGTGACGCCCAGCCCCCGCTCCCTCGCGGCATCAACGACATCCGCGGTTCCGCCGTGGCCGCCGGACGGACCGCCGTCCCACACTGCCACCACCTTGTCCACGATGGACAGAACGTGCTCGCTGGCGGCCATGTAGGCGTCACGGTTCGACTCGGCGAACGGCATCGTGTGGACGCTCGCGTTCGCGATGAGGCTGTCGAACTCGGCCGCGTTGTCCGGCTTGACTTTGCGGTCGCGGTAGTCCGCCGCCGGCAGCACGACTTCGAGCGTCCCGCCCAGCTCCAGAACGACTCGGGCGAAGACCTGGTCGGCGCCGCGGGCCAGGCAGGTGACACCCACGAGATCGTCGCGCTGTTCCTTCAGGATCTCGCGGAGCTCGCCGGCCACGAGCTCGGCGGTGGCCGCGGTCAGGTTGGAGTGGCCGGTGATTCCGATGCGCACCACGGAGTTGTCCTCTTCCTAGACGGCGAGCTTCGCTGCGACGACCTCGCGGACGTCGCGCACGGCAGGAACCGTAGCGAACGCCCCTGCTTCCCGATGGAAGTCCCGAAGCTTGACCCCGACTCGCCCGGACGTCCACGGCACAGCATCAGGCAGGGCCATGCCGATCAACTCGGCGGCGCGTTCCGGCTCGCGGGTGATCAGGTGGCTGCGGGCGAGCCCGACGAGGTCGAAGACGCGGTTGCGGACCCGATCGGGATCGCGCAGGGCGATCGCGCGGCCGATGTAGTCCTGGGCTTCGGCCGCATGCCGGACGTCATGTCGCGACAGGTCGCGATAACGGGCTCCGGTGACGCCCATCAGCTCGGCTTCGTCCAAGCTCCTGACGGAGGGGGTTGCTGCGTCGCCGTCCCGAAGCCCCTCGCTGAAGTAGTCCTCGGCGAGCCGGACCGTCCGTCGGAACGCGGGTGCGTCACCGAGCTGGGCGTGTGCCCATGCCTCGCGGGTGGCCAGGACAGCGCGCAGCCGCGGGCTGGCCGTCCGGCGCGTGGCGTACTGCGCCAGTTGCACGACCTCCAGGCCGTCGGCCGGCCGGTCGAGGTCGAAGCAGTGGCGGGCCAGCGAGGCGAGAGCGACGGAGGCAAGCGCGTCATCGCTAGCGACGTGGGCCAGCTGAGCCGCCAGCTTGAAGTAGCGCTGCGCCGCGCCGTGCGCAGCTTCGTCCCAGGCCATCGTCGCGACGATGTCGGCGAGCTCGGCACCGATACGGAATGCGCGACGCGTCTCCGCGGTACCAGATGGAGCCTCCTTCAGACGGCGAAGGTGGGAGTCGAGCTGCGCCACGGCTGTCGAGCGTGCGACGGAGCCGCTGGCCGAACGCCAGCGACGAACGAACTGGACAAACTCTTCTGCCGAGGTCAGCTCGGCCACGGTGAACGCGGTCGACGTCCGCCGCGGCGCAGCCGCAACGGACGGCCAGAGGAACGGAGTCAGCTCGGCGGCCAGCGCCGAACCGGCCAGGACAGCAGCCGTCGCGAGCAGACTCCGGCGAGAGTCGGCATGAGGTCCTGTTCGGTCGCTGTGACCGCCCGGTCGACGACGACGTCGGACTGCCAAGCGGTGAACGACGACGGCACGACCGGGCTACTGGAACTCGTGGTGGCGGCGAAACCCAGGGCGGTGTCGTCCGACGCGCCCAAGACGTGCCGGAGAGCGGCTCGATAAGCCGCGCTCGGCCACCGCACAACGCCACGCTCGAGCTTTGCCACGTAGTGGGCGTCGAAGGGGTACCTGGTCTGAGTCGTTTCCCACAGCCAGCGCGTCACCCCGTCGGCGACATCGGCTCGGGATGCGTGTTCACCGGGCATGCTCGGCGAGGGCAGTCGTTCCCGCGCTGCCCTCAAGAGGCGATTCGGCTCTGGCACGTACCCCTCCCCGGTCACGCCGAGTGTAGCCATGCCTGCGCGTTGAGTCACCGCGTGAAGCCGATCTGCCCCGATCTGCCCCGCGCCTCCCCGCGACACCCCACAGCTTGGTCTCCCTCCCGACGTCAGAGCCGCCGAAGCTGAGTTCGTCCAGCGCTCCGAACCCCAGGAGAACTCGATGTCGATCACCATCAGCACGCACCGGACCGGGCGGTCCCTTGTCTCCGCAGACCTCTTCCAGCGCCTGACCAGTCGCATCGTCGCGGTGGAACGTTTCGAGCGCGACCTCGCCGAACGCATCCTGGACCAGGCGTTGGCGTTCCTCGCCGCGTGCGGCTCCAACATCGATGCCCCGCTCGCCCCGAGCGAGCTCGTCGACATCGGCTGGCACACCTTCATCCTCGACACCCACGAGTACGCCGCCTTCTGTGACCGCGTCGCCGGCCGGTTCCTCCACCACGTGCCCACCGACGGCCAGAACAGCGGGGAGTCACCGGCAGCCGTCCTCACCCGGACGACCACGGCAATGCGGCGGCTCGGCTTCTGCCTCGACGACGCGCTGTGGCCACGTACCGCGCTCGGCAGCTGCACGGGCTGTCACAATGGCTGCCACGAGGACCCGCCGCCGGTCGCGGCCTAGGAGGACGGACGCGATGTCGCGCAGCACCTGGGAAGCCTTGCCCGTCGCGGTGCGAACCGCGATCGAGCGCGAAGCCGGCCGGGTACAGGACGCCGTACTTCCCGACGCAGGCCGCAACTCCGACTTCTCCGCCACCCTGCACACCGAAACGGGCACCATCTTCTGCAAAGGCATCGCTGACGCGGACGGCGAGCGCGGCCGCATGCACCGCCACGAAGCCGCGGTCAACCCGCTCCTCCCGCCCGAGGTCGCTCCTCGACTGCGGTGGCGCACCGAGGCCGACGGCTGGCTTCTCCTCGGCTTCGAGCACTCGCCCGGCCAACACGTCGACCTCTCCCCAGGGTCCGCCGACCTGGGATCGGTGCGCGACGTCGTCACGGCGATGGCAGCCGGCCTGAGCACGGTGTCCGTCGACGCGCCGTCCCTGGCGGACCAGTGGGCCAGGCTGGCTGCCTGGCGACGTCTCGTCAAGGACGCTCCTGACGATCTCGATCCGTGGGCCCGAGACCACCTGGACGAGCTGACGAGCTGGGAGGCCATCGCGGTCGAGCACGTCGCAGGCAGCACGCTCGCTCACACCGACCTGCACGCCTTGAACCTGCTCAGCAACGAGGAGAAAGTCCAGATCGTCGACTGGGCCTGGTCGCGAAACGCCAATCCAGCAGTCGATCCGGCCTTCCTCGTCACCCGCCTTATCGAGGCCGGCCACGCTCCCGAAGCAGCTGAGACCTGGGCGGAGGAGCTGCCACTCTGGCAGCAGACTCCCGCTGAAACCACGACGGCTTTCGCGGTCGCGATCTGGGGCATCTGGGAGTACCTCGAACGCCACCAACCCCTGGCCCACCGCGCGGCCCTCACCGCGGCCGCCCGATCATGGGCTCGACACAGGCTCGCCCTCTGATCTCACCTGCTGCCGGTGATGACAAGGCGGGCCGCGCCGGCGCATGGCGATCCGGGCACGGAACGACTGCGCCACTGGACCGTCCGGTAGCGGCGCCGTCCACCTAAAGGACGGGGCACGGGCCACCGCGGCCGCCACCAGCGTGCGGCCGAAGCCGAGACGCCGGTACTCAGCCGCTACGTGGACGTAGTCCAGAGTGGCCGTTTGGCAGCTCGCACACGGACTGGCGGTCACGACGCCGACCTCAGTGCGGTCAAGACGGAGTTCGATCCGGCCAGCCAGCGTTCCCGCGGCCGATGGATGGGCGACGAGGACAAGCCCGTCGCCCGGGTCCGCGCCGGGCGCGTGCTGAACGGTGACGTCGAGGTGCGCCCACTCGGCGAGGTGCCGAGCCGCCGGATCACAGCCTTCCTGTGCGCGACAGACTTCGCACAGCGTGCCGTGCAGGCGGTAGCGATGGCTGTAGGGCTTGTGCTTGTCGTAGAGGTCCAGGTCGAGCCGATGGCCACGTAGACAGACGATAAGTCTGCTGGTCGCAGGCCGGACCCGAATCAGCCCACCAAACTCGCCACGCGCGCCTGATCGAACGGATCCGTCGACGTGGTGGTCGATCATCGGTCACCTCGTGACTGCCGCGACCAGTTCGAGTACGACTGCAACGTGCGGATCATCCAGCGACCTCGGTCAGCCCACGCCCGGCAGCTGCCTCGACAACGGCGATAGCGCCGTCTGGGCCTGGTAGCTGCAGCGCGACGGTGCGCGGCCGAACCGCAGCGCCGCGGCCACGGCTAGTCACGACAACCTGCCGGAACTCCAGGTGACCGAAGCCGTCGTCGGTGAGACCGCGCCACCGACGGTTCGACACACGCAGCTCAAGGTCGGCGTTGGGCCACGAGCTGGCAGCAAACAGGACAGCGCCTCGATTACGGACCCGTCCAGCCAGTCGGCGAGCCAGCTGCGGCTGCATGCCGCGTGCGACGGACGGGCCGAGCACCACCAAATCGAATCCGTCGATCAAGGCCGAGAGCACCGCGGCGGCCTCAGCCCCGGGATGGGGAATGAGAGCGAGCCGGTCGAGGTCTACGCCCAGCTCGGCCGCCGCCACGAGACCAGCCTCGGGCATGCCGGTGATCGCCGCCCACGATCCTTCGCTGGTCGCCTCGGCGAGCAAAGCGAAGACCAGCGCGGTCGAGCCCGTGACGGACACCGCGCTACCGCGCCGCAACCCGCCCGGCACCAGCTTGGTGAGTGCCGGCGCCAGCGGCAGGGATCCTGCAGGCGCCGAGGCATCCGGGTTCGGCTCGCCCAACTGTGCGGCTGTGCGAAGGCCGGGTATCGCCGCGAGCCCAGCGACTACCTCCGGTACCGCCACCCCACACCTCCAGCACCACGAACACGCGCCGGAGACGCCCACGCAGGGAAGTCGCGAGCGAACCCGAACCCATCGAACACTTGTTCGGATACTGCGGGTCAGGGTGGCCGCTGTCAAGTCGAGCCGGTCAAGCTCACCCCGCCGTGACTGCGCCGGCAACGCGCGACGCCCGCTTCCGCACCATCTGTCACCGACCACAGCGAACCCTCGAACATGAGTGCCGCAAGCTATCCTTCCGAGCCGACGGGCACTCACACTGCTCACGACGGCTTCCGAGGTGAACGACGTGGACGCAAAACGACTCTTCATCCATACGCTTCGAGACCTCGAAGAGCGGTCGCTGTCAACGGACGAATACACGATACTGATGTCGGCGGCCCTACTTCGGAAGTTGCTCTTCGATAACTTGCGGTTGGTCGACCAGGTCAACCGCACTCACGGGCTGAGGATCCAGTTCAGGATCAACGGCGTATCACCGTTCGAACATTTTCATTATGATAACCCTCCAATCTTCTACATCATTGAGGATGCCTTCGATCCCGATTCTCCTTTTGCCTTCAACCCTTACGAGGCGACGATGGATCAATTTGTCAACAGGCGGATCATGTACAGCAACGACAACTGGCTCACCGTCCGAGACGCGGTCAACTACTTCGCCAACACCGCCGGAGCAGTTCATCACGGGCCAGCCAAGAACGCACGACAGCAGGCAATGGATGCCGCTGCCGCCTTCTACGGCCGCCACGAACTTCCGGGCGCACTGCACCAGATGAAACAGATCGGACGGGTGACCGTCGAAGGCCTTGGCCCGCTTCGCGAAGCGGTTCTGGCGTCAGGCGAGGCGTCCTAGCGCTCAGCAAGCGTCGCAAGAAGCCGCCGGATACGGGCGAGACCGGCAACTCTTCGGAGCCGACGAACGTATTTATGGGGCGAATACCCCGTCCACCACGAGGTTCTGGCCATCCCAGAGACAGCGCGGGATCCCGTCGAACCACGTGGGAGCTGGACCGCGCAGTGGTTGCCACCCCGATTGACCCACTATCACCGCGGTGATCAGGCCGGGCAAACTGATGGCTGGCACGTTGCCAGGACGAATTTCCGTGTCCCCCCAACAAAGTCGCCACTCACGTTCCGCGAGCCAGTCCTCCAGTCCAGGGTTATAGGTGACCCGCCGGTCAAGCATGCGAACTGGAAGGTCATTCGTCGCCACCCTCTCCTGAGTGTCCATATACCAAACCGGTCGAAATCCCAGGTCAATCGCGGCATCGCGTTTGAGCACCACTGCCCACGGCTCATAGGGACCGCGACTGGTCACTCCGGTGCTGAACAAGGCAGCCAAGCCGGCACCGGAAACCTCGGACGTGCATACCACGGGTCCCCACGTACCGAAGGTCGAAAATCCCTGAATGAAGCCGCAGGTCAAAATCATGGCCAGCCGATCTTCGGGTTTCGCGGGGACACCAAGCGGAGGTGAGTGGATCCCGCGCGGCCGTCCGGTGAAGTGCACCAGGTACGGAGGGAGGTCAGGGTGCTGGCCCACCCCGAACTGCTGGACCACGGGCGCCCACCTCCGTCCGCGACTGACGATCACATCTCACTTGCGAGATAGATCGCGTCGGGCCTGCAAGAGGTTTCCACTCCCACTATTACGATCTGAGATACTCAAGGACCCAATGAACGTGCACAGCCGGCTCCTCGGCCACGTCGAGTTCGGGTACTCTACCGTCGCGCTGGGCGATGCGCTCGCGGACGCCGAGGGTGCTGAAACTGGCCGCGCGGTGCAGCGCGATCGAGGCCCGGTTCTCGTTGAAGATCGACGTCTGCAGCGTCCAGAGCCCGGCGGTGTCAGCTTTGGTGACTTGCGTGCGGATCAGCGCCTTGCCGCTGCATCCCACCTCCGACGCTGTCACCACCACGATCTTCTCCACCACCGAAACTCGCCGCGGCGCGCACCTTCGCGCTGGAGCGGGCGCGGAATGGCGGGCTCGGGCCGGAGCGGCTCAGCGAAGTCGAACTCATCGTCGACGAACTCGTCACGAACAGCCTGCTCCACGCCGCAAGCCCCGCCGAACTGAGCGTCTGACGCGACGCCGAGCACGTGATCTGCCAGGTCGCCGACCAGGGCCGGTTGACCGATCCCCTTCTCGGCCGCCATCCGGCGCCCGCTAACCAGCTCGGCGGCCGCGGCCTCTTCCTGGTCCACGCCCTCGCCGACCTTGTCCGCGTCCACACCAGCGAGCAAGGCACCACGATCCGCGTCTATCACAGCAGCCCGGCGTTGTGCAGTTGCAGGAGGACAGCGGTCAGGCCCGTTGCGCCAGTCGCGGTACCCCAGACCAGCTTCAGAACCCGAAACGCGTCATCGCGACGCTGCTTGTCCTGGCCGGATAAGGATATATGTGCCGAGTAGGTGACAAGTAGGGCAACAAGAATGGCGTAGCCGCCGAAGATCGTGGACAGCAAGACACAAGCTCCTCACTCATGGCCTGCAGGGTCCACCCATCTCCCAATTCGTGCTCATGTTAGCCGAAGATTAGGAGCACCTCTCGGGGAGCCTGTGCCACCCTGCTTCGCTCGCTGGCCCGTCGTGACTGATGAGGAGTTCACCCTCGCACGACATGGCGGGCCATCAGAAGGCCATGCAGGTGCCGCGAGGGTGCCACAGCAACCCGCCAAGTGTTGCTCGATTGTTGTCATGAAAGTCAAGCTTCGAGCCGATCGTCGACCCACTCCAGAGACCGGTGGCTCATCGGACTGACCCCAATCCGCCCAGGCTCGGCTGCGGGGGCTGCCGGCAGTCGAGGGCGGACTGTTCTGATTGCCCTCGCACGGACGACCCCGGGTGTGGCGGCGCCGGAACTGTCGGGGTGTCGTGGCATTCTCCGGCGATGCAGAAGAAACAGTTGCTCGAGTACGCCGAGGAGCTGGCGGGCCGTCTTCGCCAGAACATGGTCTGGGAGACCAACAGCCCCGGCCGCGGCTATTGGAAGACCCAAGAGCAGGGCGAGCTGTTCAAGCTGGTCGCCGTCGCGACCGAAGCCCGGGAGTTCCTGCGCGTCTATGCCGGGCCAGACAGCCACTGGCTGGCCCAGGCCGAGCAGCTCTACCTCAACCACGGCGAGAACCAGTCCCGGGAAACCGGGATCCGGGCCATCGGCAATCTGCTCGAAGCGTGGTGCCAGCAAGTGCGCCACGGCGTGATCGAGATCGTCGGTGAACGCGCGCTCGACGAGATCGCCGGCACCCGCACCGACCTGATGGGCCAGGTGCGGCAACTGCTGGAGGACCGGCAGAGCCACCCGGCTGCAGCGATCGTGCTCTGCGGGGCCGCCCTGGAGATCGCGTTGCGCGCGCTGGCCGACGCCAAGAACGTCCCCTACCCTGATCGGCCCGGCATCAGCAACCTCGCCAAGGCCCTTCGCACTGCCGGGCTGCTCACCGTCCAGGACGTCAAGGACTTGGACGCCTACGGTGGCATGCGCAACCTCGCCGCACACGGCCAATTCGACACGCTCAGCCCTGAACGCGCCGGCCTGATGGAGCAGGGGACCAACCAGATGCTGCGGCGGCTCGCCGAGATCCAAGCCGGACCCGATCCGGAACCAGAGTCGAGCGCGATCGGTCGTGAGCGCTGACGTCGCCGTTGGCGCGACCCCCGATGAGCAGCACCTGAACAGCCGAGCCAGCGCGGTAACCGATCACGGACGGCCAGTCGCAACGACTGGCTCGTTCTCGCGTCTTACCACCGCCACGAGATCCGGCGACGTCACTGCTCCGACCCGAAGCTGCTTCCGCAGGGTCTCCGCAGAGATGGGGCGTCGGTGACGGCGCCAGTGTTCAGCGTCCGCTTGCCGGGCGCACTCCAGGAGTTCCTCGCGGAGCGCGGCAGCCCCGGGACTACTGGTGCTTCCTGCTTGCCGAACTGCGGCCGCCTCGAGTCCGGCACATCCTGCTCGAGGCTGCCGCTCACCAAGTCCGCGGGCGAGGACCCAACTCGCGGTACCGACTGCAGATCGGAACTCGCAGCGGTCAGCGCGCGAATGAGGCCTGGACCCGCTTCAGCCCATCCGATCAGCAGGAGCGGACCTACCGAGTCGAACGCGGCCTTGCCCCACTGACCAGCGAATACCGGGTCAGCGATGTTCAACAGCAGGGTCACGACGCTCGCCGCCAGCAGTAGGCGGCGCGCTGGCCGCAACACATCATCGCCGGCCCCGGACAGGGCCAGATGCCGCGTACCAACGAGTAACCCCAGCAGCGTCAAGTCGACTGCAGGCGCCACCAGCGCCGGCACCTGCAACTTCAACGCCAGGTCCAGCACATTCCCGAAGCCGAACAGGAAACGTGAGACCGATGACCAACCCCATAATGATCGTGACAAACCGGGCAACCACCTGCGAGCTGGCGCTCATGACGGGTTACCGCCAGAGCCAGGCAGCTCGAAGCTCGCCTCGACCATCAACTTGCCGATGTAAAGACCCTGGTCAGACCCGTTCCCATCCTTCGATAGTCCTGCCGAGGGCTCGAACCTGCGCATGTTGTTCACCGCGCGCTCCCCCCGCGGCCGACGCTCCATCACCAAGCCGCACGTCGCCGCGGATTAGCAGCCCGTCAGGCAGGACGATTGGTGTGATTGCCGCCGGGATCTCACCCGGGGATCCGACTGGCACTTTGGCTGCAGTGTCCCTCCTCTCGGGCGGGGAGGGACGCCATTAACCAGCCGCTTTCGGGCGATCGGTCGCACCGATTTGTTCCGACCAACCTCATGCAAGCGGGTGGGGCTCTCCGGTGAGCGCGGCCAGCGCGGCGGCGACTTCCTGGAGGCTGGCCCGCACGTACGTTGTTGTGGTTCCGGCGTCGCCGGCTGAGTCGGCGTGTCCGGCGTAGGCGCGTGCGACGGCGTAGCCGAAGTTGCGCTCCACCCACGTCAACGTGGTGTGGCGCAACCAGTGAGTCGAAATCTGCTGCGTGGTCACCCACGGCAGGTGCTTGCTGAGCCGGGTCCAGAGGTGGTCGTAGCGGCGGGTGGTGATCGGCCGGCCGTCGGCGTAGCGCAGCAGTTGACCGTCGCGTGGGGCGCCGCGCTCGGCGGCGTGCCGGACCAGGTGCGCCATCAGTGTCGGCGAGACCGGTTGCCAGCGAACCGTCTCCCCCTTCTCCCGTAGGAAGATCAGGCACTGGTCCGGGTCGAGGTCTTGCGGCCGGAGCGCGAGTGCGCCGCCGCGGCGGCAGGCGGTCTCGGCGTGCAGCCGCAACAGCAGGCTGTCCAACGCCGGGTCGTTGCCGGTCGTGGCGGCGGTCTCATTGATCTCGGCCAGCCGGGTATCGGCCACCGCCCGCCGGGTCGAGGGCAGGCGGCGGGGTTTGGCGACCTTGGCCGCCGGGTTGTCGGCGGCGTCGATCAGCTTGTCGTCTTCGGCGTGCCGGTAGAGGCAGCGCAACGCGGCGATCAAGTGCTCGCCGGCACTACGTCCGCCGCGGGCGTTGCGCCGGGCCACGACGTTGAGCTTCACGTGCTCCACTAGCTGCTTGATCTCCGAGGGAGTCGGCTCGTCGAGGTGGCGGTGTCCCCAGTGCTCGGCGATGCGGTTCCAGTAGGAGCCGTACACGCGGCGGGTGCCGTCGGTGACGGCAGCCGAGACGGTCGGGATGTACTCCGCGAACGTCGGCACCGGCGGCCGGGTGGCAGGTTCGGCGAGAAGGTCTTCGGGCGAGACGCCCATCCGGGCCAGCAGCAGCCGCGCGGCGTCCAACTCGGCTGCGCTCGCGGCCGAGGTCTGCGCGGTCATCCGAGATCACCGCCGAGCAGCTCGGCGTGGCGTGCGGCGAGCAGGTCGTCGAGCACGGCCGGTGGGTGCACGATCAGCACGTCCCGCCCGGGATCGGCGGCCAGCAGGACACGATCCCCGGGGATGAGGCCACAGCAGTGCCGGGCAGCAGCGGGCAGCCGCAGGTACCCCTGGTTGGTCATGCTGAAGAGGCCGTGCACGTCAGGGCGGATGACGAGTAGGCCGTGGGACTCGTGGATATGTAGGCGGCCGCCGGGCTGCCAGCCAAGGGCGGCAATGATCGCGTGATCGGCCACGCGGCCCCGGCAGTCAACGGCCGCCAGCCCGTACACGACGCTGCTCGAGCGCGGCGTCGGAACGACCGGCAGCGGCAGCGTTCGCCGACCTGTTTGTGGACCAGCCGGTGCGGCTGGGGGACGTCCGCCGTCAGGAACGGCCGGGAAGACCAGCGGCTTGATCACAGCGCCGGTCATGACGACCACCGCCACTGAAGGCGGGGCAACTGAAAGAGCGCTTGATCAGCTTGTTGAAGTGCGTTCGAGCACTGGTACGTCAGATGTGGCAGGCCTGCCACGAATATGTGTCCGAGGGGGGACTTGAACCCCCACGCCCGTTAAGGGCACTAGCACCTCAAGCTAGCGCGTCTGCCATTCCGCCACTCGGACCTGCTGAAGAAAGAGTATACGGCGCCTCCGGCACCCCGTTCAGGGGGGTCTGGATCGCCCCCTCGGCGCCCTCTGGCATCATCGGTCGGTTTCGGTCTGGCTGCATCGATTCAGCGAACAGGCGCACCGGCTCCTGGTAGCCGTACGCGTCCGGGCCTGCCAGCTCCAGCAAGTGTGCGTCCACCAGGGATTCCAGGAGGATCGTCGTGTCTCGGGGTGGTAGGTCCAGGACCTCCGATGCCGTCGTCGTCGAGAAGTGGGGGAATGCCGACAGCCGCTCGAATGCGTGCTTCTGCCAGGGGGTCAGGTCCGCTATCGCCGACTCGTACGGCCTCTCTATCGCCTGGCACTCCGGGGGCCTTGCCGGCGCTCCCGGGGCTGGGCGGCCCACCCTCTGCAACGCCTCCGCCATCGTCCACTCCGGGCGGGATGCCAACCTCTCGCCGATCGCCTGGAGGACCTGCGGGAGACCCGCTGTTCGCGACGCCAGTACCTGCGTCTCCCGCGCGGAAGCGGCCACTCTGTCCTGGCCCACCAAGCGCGCCAGCAGGGTTACCGACTCCTGGACGCTCAGACCATCCAGCTTCGTCCAGTGGGCGTGCGGTACGTCGTACAGCCGCCGGCGGGCTGTGATCACCACTGCCGGGCCTCCTGCGCCCGGGAGGAGGGAACGGACGTCGTCGCCGGGGCGGGCGTTGTCCAGGATCACCAGGACCCTGCGGCCTGACGTGCGGGTTCGCCACAACGATGCCCGCTCGCTCGCCGACGCCGGGAGGTCCGTCACGCCGATTCCGTGCAGCAGCTCGGACAGCGGGTCCGGCGACTCCGCCAGGTCCAGGAACAGCCGGCCGTCCGGGAAGTCCACCGTGTGGCCGACGTGGACCGCCAGCGTTGTCTTGCCGATCGCCGCCAGGCCCTCGATGCCGATCACCGGGAGCGGTGCGCGCGGGCTGGTCAGTGCCTCGGACAGCGCGGACGTGAGCGACGCGCGGCCGACGAACTCCGGGAGGTCCGGCGGCAGCTGGGAGGGGCGGGACACCGACGGCGCCAGCGACGGGTCCGCCGCCAGGATGCGGCGCTGCATCTCCCGCAGCTCCGGCCCCGGGTCGAGGCCCAGTTCGGACTCCAGCAGGCGCTGCGTCGACGTGAACAGCTCCAGCGCCTCGGCCTGGCGACCGGCGCGGTACAGCGCCAGCATCTGCAGCTCGCGCGGCCGCTCGCGCAACGGCTGCTCGGCGATCAGATCGCTCAGGTCGACGTGCCGACCGGCCGCGATGTCCGCCGCCGCCAAGTCCTCACGGGCCGTGAAGTGCAGCTGGGTCAGGCGCTCGCGGGCCGCCTCCGCGTACTCGCCGTTCACTCCGGACAGCGGCGTGCCGTGCCACAGTGCCAGAGCGTCGCGCGGCGAAGACAAAAGGCGCTCGAACTCCGCGACGTCCGAAGTGCCCGTGCGGATCGCGTAGCCGCCTCCGACCGACTCGATGGGGACGCCGGCGTGCCGCAGGCGGGACACGTACGAGCGCACCATGCCGACCGCCGCCCGCGGCTCCGCGCCGCCCCACAACGCCGTGACCAGCTGGGATGGCGACAACGGCGTGCCTTCCTGCAGGAGCAGCACCGCCAGGGCCGCCCGTTGCCGGGGCGGGCCCAGCTCGAGCTCGACGTCGCCGCGCCACGCCCGGACCGGGCCGAGGACTTCGAACCGCACCGCATCGGTCACGCAGAGCGCAACCGGCGGCCGCGGACCGGTATTCCGTCACAGCCCCTCGAAGGCCTCCCGCCGCGAAGCGAGCCAGGTCGCGAAGTCCTGCAGCCGCGGGTTCAGCTTCCGCACCGCCTCCGGGTCGCGCGCGCCGGCGAACGCGGCTTCGTGCTCGGCGTAGTAGAAGAACATGTTCGACAGGTCGTCCGCGCCCGGGAAACCCGCCGATCGCAGGTCTTCGACGCTCATCGGCCGGTAGGCGACCTCGATGCCGAGCTCCTTGGCGAACGCCGCCGCGTACTGCTCGCCGGTCAGGTTCTCCCCCGAGATGCTGATCGTCTCGCCGGCCAGCGACGGCCCTTGCGCGAAGACGCCGAACGCCGTCCGGCCGATGTCCTCCGCCGCGATGCCCGGCAGCGTCCGGTCGGCCATCGGCAGGTGCAGCGCGACGACGCCGTCGTCGTCGCGGACCGGGCGGAAGAAGTCGAGGAAGGCCTCGAAGTAGAACGTCGTCGATAGGAACGTCGTCGGCACACCCGCCTCGACGAAGAACGCCTCCGCCTCGGCCTTGCTGTCGAAGTGCGGGACCTTGTACCGCTCGTGCAGTGTCGGGACGCGGTCGTCGCGCAGGTGCAGGCGGGTGTCGGGCAGGGTCGACCAGATCACGTGCCGCAGGCCCGTGGCCTTCGCCGCCGCGGCCATCGCGCGCGCCTGCTGCTGTTCGCGCTCGACGGAGTTGTACTCCCAAAACGCCGTGACGAGGTAGGCGCCGTACGCGCCTTCGAAGGCCTTCGTGAGGCTGGCTTCGTCGTCCAGGTCGGCCGCGACGACTTCGGCGCCGCGGGCGGCCAGCGCCCGCGCGGCCGCGGAGTCCGGGTTGCGCGTGATCGCCCGCAGTGCGAACCGCCGCTCCGGGTCGTCGAGGATCGCGCGGGCCAGGCCACCGCCCTGCTGGCCGGTGGCGCCGACGACGGCGATGATCTTCGGGTCGGACATCGGGAACCTCCTGGGATCGGGCCGGTGCGTCCGGCCACCGCCTCAGGAAACCGCCCGGACATCAGCGTCTCGTGCACGGCGGGTGCACGCCGCGTGCACACGGTTTACAAGGTCGCCGCCGCTTCCTAGGATTCGCCGGTCGGGCCGCAGAACGGGAGGTTTTCGCATGGGTCGGCGGCGGGACGACGACGAGATCTCCGTCGCCGAGCTGCTCCGGGAGACGGGCGCGACGCCGCGCTCGCTCGGCGGGCCGCCCGCGCCCGCGCCGTCCCGCGCGGAGGACACCGGCGACGGCTACCGCGAACGGCTCGAGCAGCGGGCCCGCGAAGCCGCGGCCGTCCAGCAGCGGGCCGGGCGGCGGATCCGGTGGATCTTCGCGTTCGCCGGCGCCGTCGTGGTGCTCGGCAGCCTCGTGCTCATCGCGGTGACGTCCGGCAGCGCGCAGCAGCGGCAGGCCAGGCCGCAGGACCCGCTCGCGCCGGCGACGACTCCGCGTCCGACAACTCCCTCGCTCAGCCGGCCGAGTCCCACGCCGATCCCGACCGTGCTGCGGCAAACCGCGACGTCGGCACCGGCTTCGACCTCGGCCGCGCCGCCGCCGGTCGAAACGGCGACGTGCGTCGTGCGCTTTTCCGTGTCGGACCAGTGGAACGACGGTTTCACCGCGGGCGTCGCCATCACCAACAAGAGCGGCAAGACGCTTTCGCCGTGGACGCTCTCCTGGACGTTCACCGCCGGCCAGCAGGTCACCCACGGCTGGGACGGCGTGTACCGCCAGAGCGGCAGCCGGGTGACCGTGACCGCCGAGTCCTACAACGCCACGCTCGCGCCGGGCGCGACCGTCAGCACGGGGTTGAACGGGGCTTTCGAGCACGGGAACCCTGCTCCCACGGCGTTCACCCTCAACGGCGCCCGCTGCGACGCGGGCTGACCACCCGCACGTCGGCCAGCTCCAGCAGGCCGTCCAGCTCCACACGCGCGGACGTCCGGCGCGGGTCGGGCACCAGGCCGTGCGCGCGGACGACGTCGAGCAGGCGGCTCGCCAGCGGCAGCACCAGGTGCCGGCCCCAGCAGCGCTCGCTGACGTGCCCGAACGGCAGGTAACCCGGGTGGCGATCGGCGTCGAGCCCGGCCCAGCGCCGTGGCCGCCACTCGTCCGGCGCTTCCCACAGCTTCGGTGAGCGGTGGCTCAGCAGCGGCAGCAGCAGGACGTCGTCGCCGGGCGTGATGCGGGCGTCCACCTCGGTGAACTCCGGCGAGCGGACGCGCAGGAGGTTCCACGACGGCGGCAGCAGCCGCAGCGCCTCGTTGAGGACGTGCTCGTTCGGGACGTCGTCGTCGAACGGCGCGCCCAGCCACACGGCGTTGGTCACCAGCGCGGCCACGGTGAAGCAGATCGGCGCGGCGACCCGGCGGTAGAGGTACATCCGAAAGCGCCGCTCGGCCAGGGTCTCGGCGGCGAGGACGTGCCGGGCGAGGGTGGACAGTTCCGCGCCCGGCGCCGGCCTGCGGGCCAGCGCGGCCCCGGCGGCGACGGCCGACCACGTCAGCTTCGGCGTCAGCTCCAGGCGGCGGTCGACGAGCACACGGAACCGGCGCGTCTCGGGCCCGAAGACGAATCGGCGCAGGTAGTCGTGCGGCACGGCGGGCCACGCGCCGGTGAGGCCGGGGTCGTCGGCGGGCCGCTTCAGCGCGGCCCGGACGTCCGCGCCCAGCGCTTGCATCAGGCTCGCGGATTCGGCGCGGGTGACCTCGCGGCCCAGTACCGGCTTGAACGTCGGGCGCTCCTCGGCGTTCGCCGGGCGGGCGCGCAGCACGGCGTCCATCAGCTCCGGGTCGGCGATCCCGACGGTGTCCGGCTCGAGGCGGAAGAGCCCGCCGTCCCGGTGCTCACGCAGCAGGTTTTCCAGGCGGGGAGCGAAGACGACCGTGCGGTGGGCGGGCGCGATGACCACGTTCGGCACTCCTCGAAGGGAACGGGGCCGGTCCCGGTGACCGGGACCGGCCGCGCGATCAGATCCAGCCGTACCAGGCGTAAGCCTTCAGGCTCTTCTTGGGAAGCGCTTTCTTCACCAGGCGGACGAGCTTCACCGGATTCCTCCCTAGCTCGGGTGTCAGGACCGTGATCGACACTAGGCAGGGCGGGATCGGTTCAGCACCAAGCACTACACGTTCGGCCCAGACCTTTCGGCGGGAAATGGGCACGAAGAAAAATGTGTGTTAAATCAGCTGAGCACTTCACGCATGAATGTCACAAGCCAATGCTGTGCGGGACTGCGCGCGTGCGTGTGGCGCGTGTACACCGACACCTGCGCCGGTTCCACCTCGAGCGGCAGCTCGAACAGCCGGACCCGGTGCTGGGCCGCGAACATCTCCGCCACCAGGCGCGGCACCATCGCCACCAGCTCGCCGTCCTGGACCAGGTACGGCAGGGCCGCGAAGCGCGTCACCTCCAGGACCACCCGGTCCAGGAGCCCGTGCGCCTCCAGCGCGCGGCGCGGACCGTCGTGGCCGGTCGGGCCGAACACCGTCACGTGGCGCTCGGCCGCCAGCGCGGAGAAGTCCACCGACGCACCCAGGCGCGGGTGGTCCCGCGCCACCATGCCCAGGTAGCCCTCCGAGAACAGCGGGACGCGGGCGACGCGCTGGGAGCTGATCAGCGGGGACGCGATGAACGCGTCGATCTCGCCGCGGCCGAGCTGGTCCGCGGCGCGCTCGACGTCGAGGGGCCGGACGGTCAGCGTCACGCCGGGAGCCCGAGAAGGCAGCGCCGCCATCAGACGCGGCAGCAGCGAGATCTCCCCCAGATCGGACAGGCACAGCGTGAACGCCGCCTTCGCCGAAGCAGGGTCGAACGACCACGCGCCACTGACCGCCGTCTCGATGCCCGACAACGCGCTGTGCAGCGGTTCGTACAGCGCGCGGGCCGTCGTGGTCGGGACCAGGCCGCCGCCCGTGCGGCGGAACAGCTCGTCGGAGAACCGGCGCCGCAGCTTCTGCAGGCTGTAGCTGATCGTCGGCTGCGTGACGTGCAGGGACTCGGCCGTCGCGGTGACGCTGCGGGTCTCGTAGAGCAGCACGAACGTGCGCACCAGGTTGAGGTCGAAGTCGCGCATCATCGATCCTGTCTATGAACCACCGAGGCAACATTTATTGGAACACACGCCGCCGTCTCCCTAGGGTCTGGTCCAACCCGCCCGAGGAGGACAGCGCATGCCCACCGCCCGTCGGCTCGCCCACGAGTTCCTGCACCGCCGCGGCCTGACCACGATCTTCGGCAACCCCGGCTCCAACGAACTGCCGTTCCTCGCCGAGCTGCCCGGCGACTTCCGGTACGTCCTCGGCCTGCACGAAGGCGCCGTCGTCGGGATGGCCGACGGCTACGCCCAGGCGACCGGCCGCCCGGTGCTGGTCAACCTGCACGCGGCCGCCGGCTCGGGCAACGCCATGGGCGCGCTGACCAACGCCGTCTACTCGCGCTCTCCCCTGGTGCTCACCGCCGGCCAGCAGGTCCGCGCGGCCATCGGGATGGAGGCGATGCTCGCCAACGTCGACGCCACGCAGCTGATGCGCCCCCTGGCCGCTTGGTCCGGCGAGCCGAGCTGCGCCGAGGACGTCCCGCGCTCGCTCGCCCAGGCGGTGTTCGAGGCCGAGCTGCACCGGCGGCCGAGCTACCTCTCGGTGCCCTACGACGACTGGGCCGTCGAGCTGGACCACAACGCCGCCGTGACGCTGGACCGCAACGTCCAAAGAGGACTCACGCCGAGCGCGGACCAGCTCGACGACCTCGCGACGAGCATCACGAAAGCGAAGAACCCCGCGCTCGTCCTCGGCGGGGACCTCGACGCCCTCGGCCTGTTCGAGCGCGCCGTCGCCCTGGCCGAGCACCTCGACCTGCCGACTTGGGTGGCGCCGTCGCCGCATCGGCTGCCCTTCCCCAACCGGCACCCGCTCTTCCGCGGCGTGCTGCCGGCCGGCATCGCTTCGGTTTCGGACGCGCTCACCGGGCACGACCTCGTGCTCGTGCTCGGCGCGCCCGTCTTCCGCTACCACCAGTACGTGCCCGGCGCCTACCTGCCGGCGGGCACGCGGCTGGTACAGGTGACCGACGACTTCGGCGCCGCGGCCCGCGCCCCGATGGGCGAGGCGCTGGTCGCCGACCCGGCGCCGGTGATCGAGGCGCTGCTGGCCAAGCTGCCGGGACGCGCGTCGAGCGGGGACTACGTCGCGAGCCCCGCGCCCAAAACGGGCGAGCAGGCGCTGCACCCCGAGCAGGTCTTCGCGGCGTTGCGCGAAACTCAGGCCGCCGACACCCGGTACGTCGTCGAATCGACGTCGACGAACTCGGCGTGGTGGCGGCAGATGGACCTGCGGCAGGAAGGTTCGTACTTCTTCCCCGCCGCCGGCGGCCTCGGGTTCGGCCTGCCCGCCGCGGTCGGCGTCGCGATGGGCAGCCCGGACCGCCCGGTCGTCGGCGTCATCGGCGACGGCTCGGCCAACTACGGCATCACGGCGCTGTGGACGGCCGCGCACTACCGCGTCCCGGTCACGTTCGTGATCCTGCGCAACGGCGTCTACGGCGCACTGCGGTGGTTCGGCGAGCTGCTCGGGACGCCGGACGTGCCCGGCACCGAGATCCCCGGGCTCGACTTCACCGCCATCGCCGCCGGCTACGGCGTACCCGCCACCACCGCCGTCGACGTCGACGACCTGCACGCCCAGCTCAAGACGACCCCGGACGGCCCGCGGCTGATCCAGGTCGACACCGAACCGACCACACCGGAGTGATCATGACCTTGCTGGACAACGAGTTCCTCACCGGCAGCGGCGGGACCCACGCGGTCGTCGAACCAGCGACCGGGGAAACCCTGGGCAGCGTGGGCATCGCGACGCCCGGCGATGTCGCCGACGCGGCCCGCGCCGCCGCCGAAGCCCAGCGCGACTGGGCGCACCGCAAGCCCGCCGAGCGCGCCGCGGTGCTGCGCCGCGCGGGCGAGCTGTGGGAGGCGCACGCCGCCGAGGTGCAGGACTGGATCGTCCGCGAAGCCGGTTCGACGCGCCCCAAGGCCGGGATCGAAACGGAGATGGCGGCCGGGATCTGCTTCGAGGCCGCGGCGCTGCCGACCCACCCGCGCGGTGAGGTGCTGAGCACGGGCGAACCGCGCTGGTCGCTGGCCCGGCGCGTCCCGGCCGGCGTGGTTTCGGTGATCTCGCCGTTCAACTTCCCGCTGATCCTGGCGATCCGCTCGGTCGCGCCCGCCCTCGCGCTCGGCAACGCCGTGCTGCTCAAGCCGGACCTGCGCACCGCGGTTTCCGGTGGCGTCAGCATCGTGCGAGTCTTCGAGGAGGCCGGGCTGCCTGCCGGTTTGCTGCACCTCTTGCCCGGCGACGCCGCCGTCGGCGCCGCGGTCGTCGACGCGCCCGAGGTGTCGGTCGTGTCGTTCACCGGCTCGACGGCGGCCGGGCGGAAGGTCGGCGAGGCCGCCGCGCGCTCGCTCAAGCGCGTCCACCTGGAGCTGGGCGGGAACAACGCGCTCGTCGTGCTGCCGGGCGCCGACGTCGCCAAGGCCGCGTCCGCCGGCGCGTTCGGCTCGTTCCTGCACCAGGGCCAGATCTGCATGACCACCGGCCGTCACCTCGTCCACGAGTCCCAAGTGGACGAATACGTGGAAGCGCTCGCGGAGAAGGCGCGGCGGCTGCCCGTGGGGAACCCGGCCGAGAACGACGTCGCGCTCGGCCCGATCATCGACGACCGGCAGCTGGCGCACGTCACCGACGTCGTCGACCGCAGCGTCGCGGCCGGCGCCCGCGTGCTGGCCGGCGGCAAGCCCGACGCGCCGTTCTACCCGCCGACCGTCCTCTTCGGACTTTCCGACGAGAGTCCGGCGTGGCGCGAGGAGATCTTCGGCCCGGTCGCGCCGGTGCGCGCCTACCGCGACCTCGACGAGGCCGCGCGGCTGGTCAACGACTCCGAGTACGGCCTGTCGGTCGGCATCCTCGGCGACGTCGGCACCGCGATGACGCTGGCCGACGAGGTCCGCTCGGGCAAGGTGCACATCAACGAGCAGACCGTCGGCGACGAGCCCACCGCGCCGTTCGGCGGGGTCGG
This sequence comes from Amycolatopsis sp. MEPSY49, assembly GCF_051337345.1. Lineage (NCBI taxonomy): Bacteria > Bacillati > Actinomycetota > Actinomycetes > Pseudonocardiales > Pseudonocardiaceae > Amycolatopsis > Amycolatopsis sp. MEPSY49. The sequence continues at coordinate 196,867 of NZ_JBDLYJ010000011.1, forward strand.
CGACTCCGGCAACGGCTCCCGCTTCGGCGGCGCCCAGGCCAACATCGAGGCCTTCACCGAAACCCAGTGGCTGACCGTCCGCGCGGACATCGCGGGCTACCCCTTCTAAGGAGCACGGCAATGACGACGTCTCCCGCCCGTCCCGTGTGGACGGCGGTCCTCTGCTGGCTGACGGTCCTGCTCGAGGGCTACGACCTGGTCGCGCTCGGCGCCACCATCCCGACCCTGCTCAAGAGCGGCTACCTCGGCTTCACCGCGGCCGGCGCGACGGCGGTCGCCACCGTGTCGCTGGTCGGCGTGGCCGTCGGCGCGGCCTGCCTCGGCCCGCTCACCGACCGGTTCGGCCGCCGCGTGATGCTCATCGGCTCGGTTCTGCTGTTTTCGCTGTTCACCCTGCTGACGCCGATCGCGCCGAACGTCGCGACGTTCGGGGTCTTCCGGTTCGTCGCCGGGCTCGGGCTCGGCGCGTGCATGCCGGTGGCGCTGACCGTGATGTCGGAGAACCTGCCCGCGCGGCGGCGCGCGAGCGCGAGCACGTTCACCATGACGGGCTACCACGTCGGCGCGGTGCTGACGTCGATCCTCGCGCTGTCCGCGAAAGAAGACTGGCACGTGCTGTTCTACGGCGGCGGGATCGTCGGGCTGCTGGCCGTGCCGCTGATGTGGTGGAAGCTGCCCGAATCCGCGGCGTACCTGGCGGCTCGCGAAGACGACGCTGAGCGCGTCGGGCTGCGCGACCTGCTGGGCGCGCGCTTCCGGCGGATCAGCATCGCGGTGTGGACGGGGTCGTTCATGGGGCTGCTGCTGGTCTACGGGCTCAACACGTGGCTGCCGCAGCTGATGCGGACCGCGGGCTACCCGATTTCGACGTCGATCACGCTGCTGCTGGTGCTGAACATCGGCGCGGTGCTCGGGCTGGTCCTGGCCGGCACGATCGCCGACCGGTTCGGCATCCGCCCGATCGCCCGGATCTGGTTCGGCGCCGGTGCCGTGCTGCTCGCGGCGCTGAGCCTGCGCATCGGCAACGCGTTCGTGCTCAACGCGGTCGTGCTGCTGACCGGGGTGTTTGTGTTCTCCGCGCAGGTGCTGATCTACGGGTATGTGGCCCAGGCGTTCCCGGCGCGGGCGCGCGGGACGGCGCTCGGGCTGACGTCGGCGGTCGGGCGGCTCGGCTCGATCCTCGGGCCGTTCGTGACCGGCGCGCTGGTCACCGCCGGGGTCGCGTACCCGTGGGGCTTCTACTTCTTCGCCGTGGTGGCCGCGTTCGGGCTGGTCGCGGTGCTGATGCTGCGTGGCGAGGCACGGGAGCCGTCGCGGTTGACGCCGGCGTCCGCGGGGTAGCCGCCAGGATGACGCAACCACATGACGAAGCCGGCGAAGAGGACTCGAGCGGAAACCCGGTCGACGTGCCGCCCCGCCGCGACGAGCCGGACGGGCCGTTGGAGGACGAGGAAGCGCGTGCGCGGCCGGGCCATCCCGGCGCGCACGACAACTTCCGCGGCGGCGACTAGGCCGTCTCCTCGGGACGGCGGCGCATGGTCGGCTTCGGGTGCTCGGTGCGACGGTCGGAGTCTTCGAGCACCTGGCGGGCCTGCGCTTCGGGATCGGCGCTGTCGGCGGCTTGTTCCTCGGGCAGCAGCTCGGCGCGGGTTTCCGTCCGGTCGGGGATCTTGTCGTCCATGCCGGGGTGGTACCCGATCACGGCGGGATTCAGACACCCAGCCAGCCGACGGCGAGCGCGATCACCAGCCCGGCCACCATCAGCACCAGGACGCCGGTGAGGATCAGCCAGAGCACCGGCGCGGTCTTGCCGGGCATCGGCTGCGGGTGCGAGAGGCCGGACGTCTGCGCGGAATCGGGCGGCGTGCTGCCCGGCGGCACGCCCCCGCCGGCCTCGAGGTCCGGGGTCCGGCCGGGGTCCGGATCCGGGGGCTGGGCGGTCATGGCGGGTCCTTCCGTCGCGGTCGGCTTGCGCGACGGGTGCCCGGCGGGGAAGCGGGCAAACCCGGTGGCGCGCGCCGGGTGCGTGCCCGTACGGGTTACCCGCTGCCCGGCCCTCACCGAACCGACTGCCCAGCCCGGACACGTCGCCCACACAGCTCACCCACTGCCCGCCCCTCACCGAACCGACTGCCCAGCCCGGACACGTCGCCCACACAGCTCACCCACTGCCCGCCCCTCACCGAACCGACTGCCCTGCCTGAACCACCGCAAGCAAGCCGCGCGGCCGCGGAGCGCGCCTCAGTCCCTCGCCCGCCGGTTGCCGACCGCGTCGCGGCGGAGGCGGTCCGTCTCCGCCGAGATCTCCCCCAGCTCCTTCGCCAGCCCCGCGTGGTCACCGGCCAGATGGGACCGCGCCGCGGCCAACGGCGGCAGGAGCGTCGCCGGGTCGTCGTCGCCCAGGGCGGCGCCCAGGCGGTCCGCGCTCTTCTGCGCCGCCGGGTCGAGGCCGTCCAGCGCGCTCACGCGGCCGGCCAGCTGGCGCAGGATCGCCGAGTTGCGGCGGGCCCAGTCGGCGACCGCCCGGTCGCCCGCGCGGCGATCGCGTTCCGCGTCGACTCTCGCCTCGCCCGTCTTTTCGCCCGTGTGCGACGGCTGCAGCCGCAGGTAGCGCCGTTCCGCGGCCTGGCGGCTCGCCACGCCCAGCGCCGGGGCCAGCGCCACCCAGCTCGCGCCGGCCGTGCGGGCCGCCGTGATCAGCTCCGGCTCCCAGCCGGCCAGCTCCTCGCGCAGCACGCGCAGGTCGGCCAGCGCCGTCAGCAGTCCGTCCCGGTCCGCGGTGCCCGCGCGGGCCGCCGCGACCACCTCGTGGAGCCGGCTCACCGCGCCGGCGGGATCACTATCGCCCATTCGTCATCCTTCCGACGACCCCGACATTGTCATCGTTCTGACGACATGCTAGAACAGGGGCCACCGTTCGTCGAGTTCCCGGAGGTGGTTTCCGATGATGACGCGCACCGGATCCTTTCGCGACCTCAGCTCCGGCGGAAGGCGGCGGAACGCGGCCTGACCCTCCGCACGACGTCCAGGACGATCACGTGTTCACCGAGCCCGTGTCCGCGCTGCTCGAAGAGCTCCTGAAGCGGATCGCCGCCGACGTGCCGGGTGCCCTCGGCGCGGCCGTTTCCGTGCACCACCCCGGATCGCCGCTGCGCGTGGCCGCCAGCCACGGGCTCGCGGACGTCTTCGTCCCGGCCCAGCTGGATGGACTCGGCGGGCCGGTCGCGACCGCCGGCGACACCGGTCTGCCGGTCGTCACCGCGGACGTCTTCGCCGACGAACGCTGGCCGTCGCTCACGCTGACCACCCTGCTGGAGCGCCACCCCGGGACGGACTGGCCGCGCGTCCGGGGTGTCGCCGCGCTCCCCGCGCCGTGGGACACCGAGGGCAGGCTGGTGCTGTCGGTGACGCTCGACGGGCCCGCCACCGAAGAGACGCTGAAGGTCTTGCGGCGGCACGAAAGGTTCACGGCGATGGCGCTGGTCGTCGCCGAGGCGGCCCGGCCCGACCGGACCGAGCAGATGCTGGACCTCCTGCAGTCGCGGGCCGCGCTGGAGGAGGCGAAGGGCATCGTCATCGCCCTGCGCCGCTGCGATCCGGACGAGGCGTGGGCGACGCTGCGGCGCGCCAGCCAGCAGTTCAACGTCAAGGTGCGCGAACTCGCCGTCGCACTCGTGGAACTGCTGGGCGGCGCGCCGGCACCGCAGCCCGACGGCGACCGCACGATCGAACCGAGCGCCGCCGCGCGTGTCGCCGCCGAACAGGTGCTGCGGGCGTTCGAGCCCGGCCACACCGAGCTGACCGGCCCTTAGCGTCTGACCGGCTCGACGCGGAACACGGCGATGCGTTCGGCCGCCGCCGCGGCCGCGTCGGGCGTGGCCGCCTCGGCCAAACCCGTGGTCACCAGCCGCTTTCCGACACTCGCCGGGCTGTCCGCGACCAGCCGGCGCAGGAGCGGACGACGCTCCTCCACGGGCACTTCCGCCAAGCGCGCCGGGGACGTCCGGCGGCCGCGGGTGAGCGTCACCTCGGCCGCCGCCCGCGCGTTCGCGACCCAGGCCGCCTTCGGGTAGGCCTGGAAGATGTAGCGGTCGCCGTCGATGGGGATGACCGCGATCGGGAACGTGCGCGGCACGCCCGTGCGCCGTCCCGGGACGGTGAGCAGCTGCATCGGGCCGAACGCGACGCCCAGCCGCTGCAGCCCCACGACGATCTTGTTGCCGGCGTTGACCATCCGCCGGTACTTCTGCGCTGTTGTCATGCCACGACCGTACACCAGATCATACGTAACTCGTATTATCTGTGATCCGTATGAGTGTCGTTCGGGGCCGGGCTGCGGTTCCGGCGGCAGCGGGTCCGGGACGGGCGTGCCGGGGTCGGGCGCCGGCCGGTCCGGGCCCGGGCCGGGCGGCACCGGCTCCGGGCCCACCGGTTCGGGCGGCGCCGGGGGTGCGGTCATGCGGGTTGCGTTCGGCATCGGTCTTCCCTCCGCCACGCCGCGCCGTCCGCCGTTCGGACGGCGATCACTGGTGGCTACCACCAGGGCGCGAACCGGAAACCCCCACGGCCACGGGCACCCGGCGGCCCAGGAAGGCCAGCATCCGCGTCTGCTCGTCGGCGCCGGCGGGCGGGACGAGCTCCGGGCCGAAGAACCCCGGCCGGCGCACGACGTTCGCCCGGGCCCAGCCGAACGCCACCGCCACCAGCTCCGGCTCGATGCGCACGTCCTGGTCGATGTCCCAACTGTGCGCGACCAGGTCGGTGATCAGCAACGGCACGATCCCGGCGACCGGCACCTCGCCCAGGCCGGGCAGGGAAACCGGACGACCCAGCTCCTCCTCGGTCAGGGTCCGGACCGCCGCCGCGCGCCACGTTTCGACGGGGTCCGCGCCCGCCAGCACCGCGGGGTGGGGTGCGCCCGGCGCGCCCGCGGTCTCGCCGTAGTCCGCGCCGCTCGCCCAGGCCCGCAGCTGACGCTGGCCCCAGACGACGTGCCCGGCGACGTCGCGCACCGACCACTCCGCGCACGCCGACGGCGTGTCCCACCGGTCGTCCCGCACCGCCGCCAGTACCGCGTCGAACCCGTCCTGGGCGCGCCGGTACAAGTCCATCGTGTCCATTTCGCTCCTTCGTCGAAAGTGCTCTGGCACCGAGGACGAACGGGCGTGGCCGGACTCGACAGTTGACCCTGACACCGTGTGAGGTTCTATCCCGGACCCATGACGTTCTTCCGCACCGCCACCGAGGTGGCCGCCGACCTCCGCCGGGGCGCGCTGTCGTCGCGTGAGCTGACCGAACAGCTCTTCGCGCGCATCGACGCCTCCGACGTCAACGCCGTCGTCGCGACCCGCCGCGAGTTCGCGCTCGAAGCCGCTTCACGCGCCGACGCGACCACCGGCGGCCCGCTGCACGGCGTCCCGATGACGATCAAGGACGCCTTCGCGGTCGCGGGCCTGCCGACGACCTGGGGCGAGCCCGCGTTCGCCGAGTCCGTGGCGGACCGGGACGCTGTCGTGGTCGAACGGCTGCAGGCGGCGGGCGCGATCGTCGTCGGCAAGTCGAACGTGCACCACCTGCTCGCCGACTTCGGCCGGACGGAGAACCCCGTGTTCGGTCGGACGCTGAACCCGCGGGACCACGCGCGGACGCCGGGCGGCTCGAGCGGCGGCGCGGCGGCCGCCCTCGCCGCCGGACTGTCCTTTGTGGAGTACGGCTCGGACCTGGCCGGGTCGATCCGGATCCCGGCGGCCTACTGCGGCGTCTACGGCCTCAAGCCGACGCCGGGAACCGTGCCGCTGCGGGGTTTCCAGCCACCCGGGCCGCCCGCCGACCTCGTCCGGGAGTTCCCGTCGGCGGTCGGTCCGCTGGCCCGGTCGGCCGCCGACCTGCGGCTCGCGCTGAGCGTCACTGCCGAGCAGCTGACGTCTTCGCGCCGGTCGCGGCTCGCGGACTTCCGCGTCGGCGTGGTCCTCGACGACCCCGCCTGCCCGGTCACCGGTGAGGTCGGCGCGGTCTTGTCGGACGCCGTCGACGCGCTTGCCCGAGCCGGGGTGCGGGTGGTCGACGGCTGGCCCGAAGGTGTCGACCCGGTCGTCCAGGCGGAGGCGTTCGGCTTCCAGGTCGAGTGGTTCTTCGCCGCGCAGGAAGGCCGCGAACCGGACGGCGCCGACGACCAGGAGCGGCAGCGGGCGGCTTTGGGCGCGGCGTGGGCCCGGTACTTCGCGGACGTCGACGTCTTCCTCTGCCCGACGGTGTTCACGACGGCGCCCGCGCACGACGACCGGCGGCGCTACGACGACCAGGTGTTCTGGATCGCGCAGGCGTCGCTGCCCGGGCTGCCGGCGGTGAGCGCGCCGATCGGCGGCCCGCTGCCGGCCGGGCTGCAGGTGGTCGGGCCGGCCCGCGAGGACGACACCGCGATCACGTTCGCCGAGCTCGCCGCGGACGTCGTCGGCGGGTTCGTCCCGCCTGCGGGATGATCGGCGCGTGTTCTCGATCGGCGACTTCGCCCGCCACGGCCGCGTGTCGGTCCGGATGCTGCGCCACTACGACGCGCTCGGGCTGCTGCGGCCGGCGCGCGTCGATCCCGCGACGGGCTACCGCAGCTACGCGGCGGGCCAGCTGGCGCGGCTCAACCGGATCGTCGCGCTGAAGGACCTCGGCTTCACCCTCGAGCAGGTGGCGACGCTGCTGGCCGACGAGGTTTCGGCGGAGCAGGTGCGCGGGATGCTGACGTTGCGGCGAGCGGAGCTGGAGGCCGCGCTGGCGGAGGGCGCGGCGCGGCTCGCCCAGGTCGAGGCCCGGTTGCGGACGATCGAGGCGGAAGGAACCGCACCCGACGTCGTGGTCAAGGAGCTGCCGGCGCTGCGGGTGGTCGAGCTGACGGGCGTCGCGGCGGGGTTCGCGCCGGAGGCGATCGGCCCGGTGGTCCGCCCGCTGTGCGCGGAGCTCGGTCGGCGCCTGGCCACCGCGGACGTCACCCCGGCGGGACGGCTGACGTGCTACTACGAGCAGCGCGCCGAGGACGAGGTCGTCGTGCACGCGGCGGTTCCGGCATCGGTGGGCCAGGGTGACCTGAACGGCTTGACGGTGGCGGACCTGCCGGCGGCGCGCGCGGCAACGCTGGTCCACCGCGGCGCGATCGACGGCGTCCTGCCGAGCTGGCAGGCGGTGGTCCGGTGGATCGACGAGCAGGGGTTCGCGTCGGCGGGGCCGCAGCGGGAGTTGTACCTGGACTGCCCGGCGGATCCGGCGGGCTGGGTGACGGAGCTGCAGGAGCCGATCGGCTAGGGCCGGTGGGCGTGCTCGGCGGGCAGGTCACGGTCCAGGTGGTCCGCGTGGTGCAAAGCCTGCGCCAGCAATCCGCGTACGTGGTTGTCCGCCGCCGAGTAGTACACGAACGTTCCCTCCCGGCGGCCCCTCACCAGGCCCGCCAGCCTCAGCTTCGCCAGGTGCTGGCTCACCGCCGTCGGGGCCGCGCCCGCCAGTTCGGCCAGGCACGCCACCGACGACTCGCCCTGCAGCAGGGCCCACAACACCTTGATGCGGGTCGGGTCGGCGAGGAGGCGGAACGACTCCGCCGCCAGGTGGACCTGCTCGTCGGTGGGCATGTCGAAGTCCGGCAGCGACGCGTGCATGCCGTGAACCCTACTACTTGCGTATCTGCGTGTGTGCGCAGATAGACTCGCAGCATGGGACACGGACACGGGCACGGCCACTCCAGGTGGCGCCCGCACAGCCACGACTCCGCCGACCGCGTCGACCACGCCCTCGAAACCAGCCGGCGCGGTCTGCGCACGTTGACCTGGTCGTTCGCCGCGCTGTTCGGGACCGCCGTCGCGCAGCTGGTGCTCGTGCTCGTCACCGGGTCGGTCGCGCTGCTCGGGGACACCATCCACAACTTCGCCGACGCGCTGACCGCCGTCCCGCTCGGTATCGCCTTCCTGCTCGGCCGGCGTGCGGCCACCCGCCGCTACACCTACGGCCTCGGCCGCGCCGAAGACCTCGCCGGGGTGGTCGTCGTGCTGGTCGTCGCCGCTTCCGCGGTGCTCGTCGGGTACGAGTCCGTCGTGCGGCTGCTCGATCCCCAGCCGGTCGGGCACCCGTGGGTGGTCGCCGCGGCGGGGGTCATCGGCTTCGCCGGCAACGAGCTCGTCGCGCGGTACCGGATCAAGGTCGGCCGCGAGATCGGCTCGGCCGCGCTGGTCGCCGACGGCGTGCACGCCCGCACGGACGGCTTCACCTCGCTGGCCGTCGTCGCGGGCGCGGCCGGGGTCGCGTTCGGCTTCCCCGCCGCCGACCCGCTCGTCGGGCTCGGCATCACGGTCGCGATCCTGTTCGTCCTGCGCGACGCGGCGAGGGAGGTCTTCCGGCGGCTGCTGGACGCCGTCGACCCGGCGTCGGTCGAGCTGGCCGAGCGGGCGGCGTCCGAAGTGGACGGGGTGGTCGAGGTCCGTGATATGCGGATGCGCTGGATCGGGCACCACCTGCGGGCCGAGCTGGCCGTCGCGGTCGCGGCGGACCTGACCGTCACCCAGGCCCACACGCTCGCGCACGAGGTGGAGCACCGGATGGTGCACGCGGTGCCCCACCTGACCGCGGTCGTCGTCCACACCGAACCGGCTGGTTCCGGCGCAACCCGAACGCCAGCTTGAGGACGACCAGCAGCACCGTGCCGAGGATCAGCGGCTGCGCGAGGACCAGCTGGACGACCGTCGGCATCACCTTGAGCGTCGTGGCGGGCACGAACAGGCCGCCGATCGCCGTGATGAACGGGAACCCGGCCAGCATCAGGTTGTCCCGGGACCAGTGCACGCCCGAGAGGACGTCGATCGCGCTGGCGAACAGCACGCCGAACAGCACCGTGCCCGCCGCGGCCAGCACCGGCAGCGGGACCGCCTGCAGCAGCCGGTCGAACGGGCCGAGCCCGCCCAGCACCAGCAGGATGACGCCGGTGGCGAGCGTGACGTACCGCGAGCCCACCTTCGTCACGCGCAGCAGGCCGATGTTGTCCGGGTAGGCCAAAGTGGACAGCCCGCCGAACACCGCGCCGACCGTGCTGCCGAGGACTTCGCCGAACACGCCCTGGGAGACGCGGTAGCCGGACAGCTCCTGGCCGCCCCAGTCCGCCACGATGTCGTAGGTCGCGATGCTCTCGGCGATCGCCGGCAGCAGCGTGATGAAGAAGATCAGCACGAGGTCGCCCTGCACGGCGAAGCCGAACGGGAAGATCCGCGGCACCGTGACGCCGAGGTTCTCCCCCACCGCGCCGAAGCTCGTCGGCGCGAGCAGCGCGTAGACGATCGTCCCGGCGACCACCGCGACCAGCACCGCGCCGCGGCGCAGCAGGGTTCCCTTGGGCAGCAACGTCAACGCGACGACCAGCGCCGCCGCGACGCCGCCGGCGAGCAGGTTCACCCACGGGAAACCCGGGCTCGCGGGCGTGCCGAGCCAGTTGGGCAGGGCGGTGCCCGTCAGCTGGGTGGCCAGGATGAGGACGAGCACGCCGGCGATGATCGGGTCGCGCACGAACTTCGCCAGGTACGTGATCGGGCCGAACCGCCGGAGCGGGATCGCGAGGACGCACCAGATCAGCCCGGCGACGACCATCGACCCGAACGCCGCGCCGAGGCCGCCGCGCCCGTGCCCGACGGCCAGCAGCGCGGCCAGCGAACCCGCGTACGGGCCCTGGATGATCGGCAACCGCAGCAGGAACACCGACTGCAGGACCACCACCAGGCCGGAGGTCATGAACGTGACGCCGTAGAGATAGGCGGTGTCGGCGGCGGACAGCTTGAACGCGGTGCCGATCAGCGCGGGGAAGATCAGCAGGCCCGCCATGCCGAGGATGTTCTGGATCCCGAGCCCGACCGCGCTGGAGACCCGGACCTTGTCGTCGATGCCGACGTCGAAGACGGGCACCGCTTCGGGCGGCGCCGGGACGGTGATGCGAGTGGTCATGGCGACTCCGGGGCGGTGGCGCGCAGGCGGGCGGCCCAGCGTTCGAGGATGCCGGCGAGCACGACGCGGACGAGCGCGGACACCTTCATGGCCGGGACCTCGGCGACTGGAGATGGGGACATCGGTGCGGTCTCCGCGACGACCGGCTCGACGGCCGGCTCGTCGCCGTGCTCGATGCGCTGCCGCACCCGCGAGGCCAGCTCCCCTACCATCCGGCCCGAAACGTCCGCCATGATCCCGCGGCCGAACTGCGCCAGCTTGCCCGAGATCGTCAGATCCGTGGCCAGCACCACGTTCGCGCCTTCACCCGCGGGCGTCACGCGCATCGTCGCGCGGGCCTTGGCCGTGCCCGAACCGCGGGTGTCCTTGCCGTCGGCGAGCAGCACCGCCGTGCGGGCCACCTCGTCGCGCTCGACCACCTTCGCCACGCCCTGGTAGGCCGCCGTCACCGGGCCGACCTTGATCTTCACCTTGCCGCGATACGCGTCCTCACCCAGGTCTTCGACCAGTTCTGCGCCCGGAAAGCACGCGGCGACGTTGTGAGCGTCCTGTAGGAAGCGGTACACCTCGTCGGGGTCGGCGGCGACCTCGAAGGAGTTCTCGATGAGCATCAGGAAACCTTCTTTTCGGCGGCGAGCAGGGCATCGACGATCCGGGCGGGGGTGACGGGCGCGCGGGTGACGCGGGCACCGAGCGGGCGCAGCGCGTCCTCGACGGCGTTGGCGATCGCGGCCGGCGGCGGGACCGTGCCGCCCTCCCCCGCGCCCTTCGCGCCGAGCGGGTTGAGCGGGCTGGGCGAGGAGATGTGGAAGAGGTCGACCGGCGGCACCTCTGCCGACGACACCAGCGCGTAGTCGAGGTAGCTCGTCGCCTGCGGGGTGGCCTCGTCGTCGTAGACGGCTTCCTCGTACATCGCGTTGCCGAGGCCGTGGGCGAACCCGCCGAGCACCTGGCCGTCGACGAGCAGCGGGTTGATCACGGTCCCGCAGTCGTGGCCGATGACGTACTTGAGGATGGTGATGCCGCCGGTCTCCGGGTCGACCTCGACCAGCGCCGCGTGCGCGCCGCTCGCGTAGGCCGCGCGCTCCGGCGAGAAGTAGCTGGCCGTCTCCAGGCCGGCGGTGATCCCGCGGGGCAGCGTGATGCCGTGCTTGCCGATGTTCGCCACCTGCGCGAGCTGTTGCAGGGAAACGGACTTCTCGCGGTCGCCGCCCAGGCAGACGAGATCGCCGTCGAAGTCCACTTCGGACGGAGAGCAGCCGAGCAGCACCGCCGCCGTGTCGAGCAGCCGGGCCCGCATCTGCTTGGCCGCGTCGAACACCGCAGGCCCGCAGGTGGCCGTGATGCGCGAGGCGAACGTGCCCTGGCCGAACGGGATCCGGGCGGTGTCGCCGGTGGTGACGTCGATGAAGGACATGTCCAAGCCGATGCCGTCCGCGGCGATCTGGGCGTAGATCGTCTCGTAACCCTGACCCTGCCCCGCCGCGGCGAGGGTCACCAGGATCCGGCCCCGGTTGGTGACGCGGATCTTCGCGCCCTCGTACGGGCCCAGGCCGCAACCTTCGACGTACACGGCGAGCCCGATGCCGAGGTACCGGCCCTCTTCGCGCAGCCGGGCCTGCTCTTCCCGGGCCGAGGCGTAGCCGATGCGTTCGAGCGCGCCTTCCAGCAACGCCGGGAAGTCGCCGCTGTCGTAGGTGAGCGGGCTGCCGTCGCGGAACATGATGCCGACCTGGTACGGGAACTCGTCGGCCTGGATCAGGTTGCGCCGCCGCACTTCCGCGGGGTCCAGGCCGAGGTGCGCGGCGATCCGGTCCATCATGCGTTCCATCACGAACACCGCCTGCGGCCGGCCCGCGCCCCGCACCGACGAGGTCGGCACCATGTTGGTGTAACAGGCTCGCAGCTCGATGTCGATGTTCGGCACCTTGTACGGGCCGGGCACGGTCGACGTCGTGATCGACGGCACCTGCAGCCCGGCGCAGTACGCGCCCTGGTCGTGCTCGATGACGTCCTTGACCGCCAGCAGCCGGCCGTCGTCGTCGAAGCCGACCTCGACGCGGTGGGTCTGCGACCGTTCCATCATCGCCGAGACGAAGTTCTCCTGCCGGTCCTCGACCCACTTCACCGCGCGGCGCAGCTTCTTCGCGACCCACGGGATGACGACTTCTTCGCCGTAGAACTGGGCTTTCGGGCCGAAGCCGCCGCCGACGTCCGGCGGGGCGATCACGCGCAGGTCGTCCTCGGCCATCTCGTAGATCATCGACAGCTGCTGGCGCGCGTAGTGCGGCGACTGCGTGGTGTCCCAGATGGTCAGCTGCCCGGTCGCCGGCTCGAAGCGCGCGGCCACGGCCCGCGGTTCCATCGAGTGGCCGCCGCCGCGCATCTGGTAGAACTCCTCGCTCAGCGTGTGCGGCGCGGTGCTCAGCGCTTCCGCCGCGTTGCCGGCGCTTTGCGTGAGCAGGACGGCCACATTGGACTCGTCACCGCTGTGCGCGAGCGGGCCGCCGGGGCGCAGCGCGGCGGCGGTCGACCCGACGGCGGGCAGCACTTCGTAGTCGACGTCGATCAGTTCCAGCGCGTCTTCGGCGAGGTACCGCGACTCCGCGACGACGACGGCGAGCGGTTCGCCGACGTAGTGCAGCTCCTCCGGTGGCATCGGCAGCCGCGGGTAGTCGCGCAGCTTCGGGTGCTGCACCTTGGGCGCCAAGGGCTTCTGGATCTCCATCAGGTCCGCGCCGGAGAAGACGGCGACGACGCCGGGCAGCGCGCGGGCCTCGGACGCGTCGAACGCCGTGATCCGGGCGTGCGCGTGCGGCGACCGCAGGAACGCCGCGGCCAAGGCGTCCGGCAGGTCGAGGTCGTCGAGGTAGCGGCCGCGGCCGGTGAGCAGCCGCTGGTCCTCGCGCCGCGGGAGCCGGGCGCCGATCATCGGGTCAGGCATCGGACCGTCCTTTCGCGACGTCCAAAACGGACTGGACGAGCCCGGTGTAGCCGGTGCAGCGGCAGATGTTCCCGCTCAGCACCTCGCGCGCCTCGGTCTCGTCGCGGACGGTGTCCTCGCGCAGCGCCGCCGTGACGCTCATCAGGAACCCCGGCGTGCAGAACCCGCACTGCAGCGCGTGGTTGCGCTTGAACGCCTGCTGCAGCGGCGCCAGCTCGCCGTCGGTCGCCAGGCCTTCGACGGTCTCGACGGCCGCGCCGTCGACCTGGACGGCGAGCATCAGGCACGCGCGGGTCGCGGCGCCGTCGACGATCACCGTGCACGCCCCGCAGACGCCGTGCTCGCAGCCCAGGTGCGTGCCGGTGAGCCGCAGCTTCTCGCGCAGGAAGTCGGCCAGGGTCATGCGCGAGTCGACGGCTTCGTCGAACGGCTCGCCGTTGACCGTGCCGCGGACGCGGTGGGTGAGGTCAGGCATGGGCCTTCTCCGTGATGTCGGCGAGCGCGCGCTTGACCAGCACGCCGGTGAGCCGGGCGCGGTAGGCGGCGCTCGCGTGGATGTCGCCGGTGGGGTCGACCTGGGCGCGGGCGGTGGCCTCAGCAGCCGCACCCAGGTCGGGTCCGAGGGCCTGCCCGATCACGAGCAGCTCGGTGTCGGTCAGCCGGTGCGGGGTCGGCGCCACGCCGGCCGCCGCGATCCGGCACGCGGTGACGACGCCGTCGTCCACTTCGCACACCACGGCGACGCCGGCCAGCGCGAAGTCGCCGCGCCGGGTGGCGAACTCCCGGAACGCGGAGAACCGGTTCGCGGCCGGCCGGTCGACGCTCACCTCCAGCAACAGCTCGTCGGGTTCCAGCGCCGTGGTGAGGTGGAACAGGAAGAAGTCCGCCGCGGGCACCGTCCGGACGCCCCGGGCCGAGGCCAGGGTGAACTTCGCGTCCAGGGCGGTGAGCACGCTCGGCAGCTCGGCGGCCGGGTCGGCGTGGGCCAGGCTGCCGCAGATCGTGCCGCGGTTGCGGATCTGCGGGTGCGCGACCTGGTGCAGGGCCTCGGTGAGCACCGGAAGCAGCCGCGCGGCCTCGGGCGAGCGTTCGAGCTGCCGCTGGCGGACCAGGGCGGGGATGGTGATCGTGTCCTCGCCGAACGTCGGCGTGCCGAACTCCGCGCCGAGGCGGTTGACGTCGACGAGGTGCTCGACGTGGGCGAGGCGGAAGTTGAGCATCGGCATCAGGCTCTGGCCGCCGGCCAGGACCTTGGCGTCGTCGCCGAGATCGCACAGCAGCTGGAGGGCCTCGTCCAGCTCGCGCGGCGCGTGGTAGGTGAAGCGGGCGGGTTTCATCGGGTCTCCGTGACGCGGCGCAGGTGCTGCCGGACGCGGCCGGCGAGCAACGGGCGTTCGATGAGCGACAGGTGCCGCAGGTCGGACAGGACTTCCAGCTCGGCGTTCGCGATGCCGTCGGCCAGCGTGCGGGCCATCGACGGCGGGGTGGCGTAGTCGTGCCGGCCCACCAGCACCAGCGTCGGCGCGGTGACCGACGGCAGCAGCGGCCGGGAATCCATGGCGCCCATCGCGATCGACGCGGCGGCGTGGGCTTCGCTGTTGGTGCGCAGGAAGATCTTGACCACGCGGTCGGCCTCCTCCGGGTGCCGCTCGCGGAACTCCGGGGAGAACCAGCGGTCGAGCTGGAAGGCCACCTGCTTGGCCCGCGGCACGGCGACGGCCTTCTGGGCGCGCTCGGCCCACGTCGTGACGGCGTCTTCGCCGTACCAGGCCGTGGTGTCGGCGAGCACGAGCGACCGGACGCGCTCGGGGTGGCGGCCGGCGAAGTTCACCGCCACGCTGCCGCCCATCGACAGCCCGAGCAGGCTCGCCGACCGGAGGTCGAGCGCGTCGAGCGTGCGGGCGACGTCGTCGGCGAGGTCCTCGATCGAGAACGGCGTGCCGTCCCAGGCGCTGTCGCCGTGGCCGCGCAGGTCGAGGGCGAACACCTGGAACTCGTCGGACAGGGCTTCGGCCAGGGGTGTCCACAGTTCGCCGGACAGCGCCAGCGGGTGCAGCAGCACCAGGGGCTCCCCCGCGCCGCGGCGGCGGACGGCCAAGGGCTTGCTCATGCGGGCCTCCGGAAAAGCGCGTCGGCGTTGGTGTGCAGGATCGCTTCGACGAACGCGTCGTCGAGGCCGCTTTCGCGGACCGTCCGGACCGGCTCGGGGTCGCCGAGCGCGAACGGGTAGTCACTGCCGAGCAGGACGCGCCCGGGACCGACGAGCCCGGCGAGGAACGCGATCGACGGACCGGACAGGCCGACCGTGTCGTAGTGGAAGTCGCCGAGGTACGCCGACGGCTTCCCGCGCCGCAGTTCGCCGGCGAAGGCTTCCTTCGTGCGGTACCCGCCGTCGAGCCGGTGGGCCTGGTACGGCAGGAACCCGCCGCCGTGCACGAGCACCAGCCGCAGGTCCGGGTGGCGGTCGAGGACACCGGCGAGGATGAGCTTGGTGACCGCGACGGTGTTGTCGACGAGCCGGCCGTGGACGTTGCCCATCGTGCCCAGCGAGGCGAGGTCCGCCGACGGCCCGCACGTCGGCGGGTGCAGCACCACCGGGATGCCTTCGGCGGCGGCGAGCGTCCACAATGGATCGATCGACGGCTCGTGCGGCGCCGGCCCGGACGGCGGGTCGGTGTTGAGGATCAGCCCGGCGAACTCGGGCCGCTTCCACGCTTCAAGAAGGTCTTCGGCAGCCTGGTCGCCGTCGTCGGTGGCCACCGAAGCCAGCGCGACCGTGCCCACCGCCGACTCGGCCATCGCGTCGTTGACCGTGCGCGCCCAGTCCCGGGCGCGGGCCGGGTTCAGCGGCGCCGACTGGATGTCCAGCCACGGCGAGAGGATCTGCCGCGTGACGCCGGCCTGCCGCTGCCAGCCGTCCCGGGCGCCGGGGTCGGTCATCCGCGCGCCGATCGGCCGGGTCTCGCCGGTGCCGGGCACCGCCACCACCCAGCCCTGCTCGGTGCGTCGCGCCGAGAACCCCGCGACGGGGCGCTGTTCCAGCGCGGTCAGCAGCGAGCGCGGCACGATGTGCGCGTGCGTGTCGAGGACTTCCGTCCGACTCACCTCCACCGGTCGGGTTGGTGCCCTGACGCTAAGTCGGCGCCGGACCGGGGACCAGCGCGCTTTCCTGGCAGCAGGCGTAAGGAGATCTGACAGCGGAAACCTCGCTTCCGGCGCGCGATCGTGCTGCGATGGCAGTCCACAACGGAAAGGCGGCGGTCGTGACGGAAACCCGGAACGTGGTCGTGGCGATCACCGGTGCCAGCGGAGCGTGCCTGGGTGTGCGCGTCCTGCAACTGTTGCGGGAACAGCCCGGGATCCGGACGCACCTGGTGCTGTCGAAGGCCGGGATCCTCACGCTGCGCCACGAATGCGACCTCACCCTGGCCGACGTCCGCGCGCTCGCCGACGTCACCCACCGGCCGGGCGAGATCGGGGCGGCGATCGCGTCCGGTTCGTTCCCCGTCGCGGCCATGCTCGTCGCGCCCTGTTCGATCAAGACGCTCTCGGCGATCGCCACCGGCTACACCGACGACCTGGTCAGCCGCGCCGCCGACGTCTGCCTCAAGGAAGGCCGGCCGCTGCTGCTGATGGTCCGCGAAACGCCGCTGCACCTGGGGCACCTCAAGTCGATGGTCGCGGTGACCGAGGCCGGCGCGATCGTCGCGCCGCCGGTGCCGGCGTTCTACCCGCGTCCGCGGACCGTCGGGGACCTCGTCGACTACACGGCTCGCCGCGCGCTGGCCCGGGTGGGACTATGGGAGCTGGCGCCGGAACCGTGGGACGGCGAACTGACCAGGGCCGACCCGGCCGACCTGCTGGGGCGGTGACGAAGGGGACCGGAGTGCTCGAGGCGCGGCGGCTGCAGATCTTCTCCGCGGTGGCCGAGCACGGCTCGTTCACCGCGGCGGCCGAGGCGCTGTTCATGACCCATTCCGCCGTCTCGCAGCAGATGGCGCTGCTCGAACGGCAGCTCGGTGTGCCGCTGATGCTGCGCGGGCCGCGCGGGATCGAGCTGACCGAGGCGGGCCGGCTGCTGGCCGAACGCAGCACCGGACTGCTCGGCACGATCGCCCACATCGAGCAGGAGATGTCGGACCTCAAGGCGCAGCACTCGTCGGTGCGGCTCGGCGCGTTCCCGACGGCCGGTGCCGACCTCATCCCCCGCGTCGTGCGCGAGTACCAGCGCCGGTACCCGGAGACGAAGATCGTGCTGCGCTCGGCGCACGCGTCGGACATGACGGCGGCGTTGCGCGACGGCTCGATCCACCTCGGCCTGGTCTGGGACTACGACTTCGACCCGCGCTCGGTGCCCGCCGACGTCGAGTGGGTGCACCTGGCCGACGACCCGCTGTGCGTGCTGGTGCCGCTCGACCACCCGGTCGCCGGGGAGTCCGAAGTGGAGCTGCGGGAGCTGGCGGGCGAGACGTGGGTGGTGCGCAGCCACCGGCCGCCGTACGACGAGGCGTTCACGACGTTGTGCCGGTTGTCCGGTTTCGAGCCGCGGATCGGCTTCGCGACCGAGGACTACCTGTCGGTGCAGGGCCTGGTCGCGGCCGGGATCGGCATCGGCGCGGCCCCGCGGCTCGCGCTGGTGGCACAGCGCCCCGACGTCGTCGCGGTGGCAATCGCCCCGGCGGCCCCGCGGCGCCGGATCGCGGCCGTGCGGCTCCTGGAGGCGAGTCATCCCCCCGCGGCGCGGCAGATGCTGGAAGTATTGCGGGTGGTGGCGACGACCGACCCGGAGGAACCCGCGTGACCGAACCGCCCGACGTCCTGCGCCGGATGCTGCTCGACGGACGCACGGACGTCTCGCTGGTCGACCGGATCGTCGAGGACCTGGCCCGCCGCATCATCGACGGCTCCCTGCCCCCGGGCGCGGACGTCAACTCGGTGGAGCTGGCCCGGCGGTTTTCGACGTCCCGGACCCCGATCCGCGAGGCGTTGCTGACGCTGCAGCGCGAGGGGCTGGTGGACATCCCGGCCCGCCGCCGGCCGCGGGTCGCTCCGGTGACGCTGGCCCAGGCGCGGGAGCTGTACGAGATCCGGGCGTCGCTGCACGCGCTGGTGAGCGAGCTGATCGTGGCGGGGTCGCCGGATCTGTCGGTGCTGGCTTCGTGGCAGGCCCGGCTGCGGGAGGACGCTGCGGCGGGAGACGTCGACGCGTACTTCTGGCACAACGTGTCGTTCCGCCAAGCCGAGGCGGAGGCGGCGGGGAACCGGCAGCTGACGCGGTTGCTGGGGTCGTTGGGGTTGCGGACGTTGCAGCTGCGGCACGTGAGCTTGTCGTTGCCGGGGCGGTTGGCGCGGTCGGTGGCCGATCATGAGCGGTTGCTGGCCGCGTATGCCGATGGGGATGCCGTGTTGGCGGTGGCGTTGACGCGGTCGATCATCATGACCGGGTTGCACTCGATCGAGGCTTCCGGCTGGTCGGGGCTCGCCGAAACGGAGTGAGTCAGACGCCGCCCGCTCGTTCGATCGCCCGGTAGCCCCGCATCACCAACGACTTGCTCACCGCCGCCGCCAACGCCGCATCCCGGTCCGCGTACGCGTTCACCAACCTCTCGTGGTCCGCCACCGAATGCAGCAGCCTCCCCGGCAACGACAGGCTCAAATGCCGGAACCGGTGCATCTGCAGCCCCAGCGAACTCAACCGCCGCTGCAACTCCCCGTTCTTCGCCAAGCTCACCTCCGCGTTGCGGAACCCGACGTTGTGCCAGAAGTAAGCGTCGACGTCACCACAAGCGGCGTCCGACTCCAAAAGACCCTGCCACCGCCGTAGCCCGGCGATCTCCTCGTCCGACGCCCGCGCCACCAGCAACTCGCTCACCAGCGCGTAGAGCGAAGCACGGATCTCGTAGATCTCCCGCACCTGCGCCATGTCCACCGGGGACACGTACGGCCGCCGGCGCGGGGGGATGATCACCAGGGACTCGCGTTCCAGCAGCAGCAACGCTTCCCGCACCGGGGTCCGGGACGTCGAGAACCGCCGGGCCAGCTCCGCCGAGTTCACCTCGTGCCCCGGGGGCAGGCGCCCCTCGACGATGCCGACCGCGATCTCCTGGAAGATCGTGAACGCCAGCGACGAGCCGCCCTCCACCCCGCGCAGCGCGGTGAAGAGCAGCTCCCGCCGCAGGTCCGGCAGGTCCACCAGATCCGGCACCGTCATCAGCCGAGCGGCCAGCGGCGGCTGACGTCCGCGACCAGTGCCGGGCTCGACTCCGCCACCGCCGGGAAGTCGCCCAGCCGCTCGAACGGGCGGCACGCGTCGATGATCGCCCGGCTGGTGAACGGCACCGCGCCCGGCAGCGTCAGCGGGTCGACGCGGCTGCCCCACGTCCGCCGCATCACCTCGATGTCCAGCGACGGGTCCGTCCGCCCGCACATCGCCCAGACGACCTCGCCGAGGTCGCGCGGGTTGACGTCGTGGTCGACGACCACCGTGAACCGGTTCATGTACGCCGCGCTCGGCAGCTGCGACGTCAGGTACGCCGCCTGGCGCGCGTGCCCGGCGTACCGCTGTTCGATCGCGACGATCAGCAGCGACCGGCCGCCGCCCGCCTCGTGCGCCCAGACGCCCCGCAGCCCCGGCAGGCCCGTCTTGCGCAGGGAATCCGTGATGATCGCGGACTTCATGACCGTGCGCATGTACGAGTAGTCGTGCGGTGGCTTGCCCGGCGGCGCGCCGAGCAGGATCGGGTCGTCGCGGTAGTACACCTTTTCGACGTCGATCGTGAGGATCGGGTCGCGCGAGCCGGAGTAGTAACCCGTCCACTCGCCGAACGGCCCCTCTGGCCGCTTGTTGTCCGGCCGCACCCAGCCTTCGATCGCGATCTCGGCGTCGTGCGGCAGCGGCAGCCCGGTCGCGAGCCCGTCGATCGTGCGCACGGGCTCGCCGGCCATCGCGCCGACGTAGTCGTACTCCGAGACGTCTCCGGGCACCTCGACCCCCGCCGCCACCAGGTAGGCCGGGTGGTGGCCCAGCGACGCCGCGATCGGCGCCCGGCCCTCGGCCTCGAACCAGCGGCGCAGGTGCTGGGCGCCGTGCTTGCCGGCCTCGATGTTGACGCTCACCGCGCGACCTTCGTCCTGCACCTGCATCCGGTAGGCGCCCAGGTTGATCCGGCCCGTGTCGTAGTCGCGGGTGACCACCGCGCAACCGGTGCCGATGTACCGGCCGCCGTCGCCCTCGTGCCAGCGCGGCACCGGGAACTTCAGCAGATCGACGTCGTCGTCCACATGGGACAGCAGCGGACCGTCCGATACGGACACCGCGCGGAAGTCGCCGGAGCGGGAGATCCACTCCCCCGGCTTGACGGCGAGCTTCTCGACGAGGTCCTCGTCGGTGTTGTCCCACCCGAGCCCCAGGACCGACCCGAGCAGCCGCGGGTTGCTGACCGAACCGGACAGCACCCGCGACCCGGAGGCGTAGTCCTTGATCGCGTCGAACACCAGCGCCTTGGGGTGCGAACGCCGGTAGTTCACCTGGGACAGCGCGCCGATCTCCAGCTCCCAGTGGGCGCCTTCGACGGTCTGCACCTCCCCCGCCGCTTCGGCTTCGGTGAGCCACTTCCGCAGGTCGGTCATGCCGGGATCCTTCGCGAGGTCTGGCGGAGGTGGCCGATCGCCGCCTCGGCGGTGAGCACGTCCGCGTACTTCTGGTCCAGGTCGAACAGGCTCAGCCAGTGCGATGCCTCGAACCGGTCGAAACAGCAGTCGCCGACGACGCCGACGCGGTACCCGCGGCTGCACGCGTCGACGACGGTCGAGCGCACGCACCCGCTGGTGGCCTCGCCGGCCACGAGCAGGGTGTCGTGGCCGCCCATCCGGAGAATGGTGTCCAGCGGGGTGTCGTGGAAGCAGCTGGGGCCGATCTTCTCCAGCACGACGTCACCCGCCCAGGGCTCCACTTCGGACACGATCGCGTTCGGATCCACAGTGGACTTCGGGGTCAGGGCGCCGCCCGGCTTGCGGTTCCACCGGCCGTACTCCGGCGGCGTCGCGTGGAAGTAGATCACCGGCGCGCCGGCGTCCCGGGCCGCGCGCAGCAGCGGGACGGTCCGGTCGACGGCGGCCCAGCCGTCCGCGCCGCACGCGCTGGGCCAGTCCGCGACCGCGTCGAGGATGTCGCGCCGGGGCAGGCCCAGCGCCGCGTAGTACAGGTCGACGACGAGCACGGCGGGGTTCTCCCCCAGACCGAACGGGGCGCGCTTCGCCCACGACGTCGCCGCGAGCACCGCGCGGTCCCGTTCGGTCAGGTACTTCGACCATTCGGCTGCGAAGGTCATGACGTCGTCAGGCTGTTGTCGATGTACTTCGCGATGTCCGATGGCGCAGTGGTTTTGGCGTTCTCCGCGGCTTCGTCGAAGGCCTGCTTGATCACCTTCTCGTCCACCACCGGGGTTTTCGCCCAGACGTCGAGGAAGAAGTCGTAGGCGTAGGCGGCGAGTTCGGTGCTCTTGACGCCGCTGTACTTCTGGATGCTCTTGACCGTCTCGTCCTTGTGGCTCCGGATGTACTGCAGTGCCTCGGCTTCCGCCGCGACGAACCGCTTGACGACCTCGCGGTTGTTCTGCAGGTACTTCGACTGCACGGTGTAGGCGCCCAGCGGGAAGGGCATGTTCGACAGCGCGGCCAGCCGGTGCGCGCCCTTCTCGCGGCTCTCGGTGCCGTTGGGCGGCTGGGTGAGGATCGCCGACACCGCGCCGCTGCCGAGCGCGGCCACCTCGGCCGGGACGCCCTTGACGAACACCGCGGTGACGTCCTCGCGCTTGAGGCCGTTCGCCTCCAGCAGCGCCGTCAGTCCGAAATCGCTTTCCGAGCCGGGCGAGGTGATGGCGACCTTCTTGCCCTTGAGCTCGGCGACCGACTTGACTTCCGGGCTCGCCCACATCTCCAGGTTGTAGTGCGGCTCGGACATCGCCACGTACTTGAGGTCCGCGCCCTTCATGATCGCCGCCGCGGTGTCGGCCGCGACGCCGACGCCGATCTGGACACTGTTGCTGGCCAGCCCGGCGACCAGCTGCGAGCTGTCGTTGAGCCGGTTGAGCTTCACGTTCAGGCCGTGCTTGGCGAAGATGCCGTAGTCCTGCGCGGTGTAGAGGTCGGAGTAGCCCGCGCCGAGCGCGGTGTAGCCGATGGTGACCGGCAGCGCGCCGTTGGCGTCGGCGGCGACCGTGCCGCCGGCCCCGCCGCCCGCGCACGCCGTCAGGCCGAGCACCAGGCTCGCCGCTACGAGGAGGATCTTCATTGTGCACCTGCCCAGTGGGTGAAACGGCGTTCGACGAGGCGGACGGCCCAGTTCAGGAGCAGCGCGACCACGGCGAGGAGGACGATCCCGGCCATCGCCGAGTCCATGTTGAAGTTGGAGGTCTGCGTCTGCACGAAGTAGCCGAGGCCCTGGCTGGCCAGGAACAGCTCGGCGACGATCGCGCCGACCAGCGCGCGGCCGACGGCCAGGCGCACGCCCGCGAGGATGTACGGCAGCGTCGCGGGCAACGCGATGGTGTAGAAGAACTTCAGCCGCGGTGTGCAGAACACCGTCGCGACGCGGGTGTAGTCGCTGTCCAGGTTCCGCACACCCGCCGTGATGTTGATGATCAGTGGCAGGATCGCGGCCCAGACGATGACGATCACGCGTGACGTGTTGTCGATGCCGAACCAGAAGATGATGATCGGCAGGAACATCACGTACGGCACCGAGTAGAGGATGTTGACCATCGGCTCGGTCATGTCGTGCAGGATCTTGCTGCGGCCGAGCACGAGCCCGATCGGGATGCCGAGGACGAACGTGATGCCCAGGCCCCACAGCAGTTCCAGGCCGGTCGCGCCGAGCGCCGGGTAGATTTCGCCGGAGCCGAAGAGCTTCCCCTCGGCCGCGGCGATGCGCAGCGGGTTGCTGCTGAAGGAGACGTCGACGAGGCCGAGCGCCGTCGAGAGCTGCCACAGCACCAGGACGATCGCCATCCCGGCGGTGCCGAGCAGCCCGCTACGGTGTCGCCGCGCCCAGCCGGAGCTCGCCGACGCCGCCGGCGGTTTCGGCGCTGTCGGTGCGGTGGTCGTGCGCGGGAGTGACGCTGTTGTCATGGTCCGGCTCCGAAGCTGCGGGTTCGTGGTGGAGGGCCGAGAGGATCTTGTCGCCGTAGGCGAGGAATTCGGCGCTGCGGCGCCAGGCGGCGTCACGCGGGCGGGGCACGTCGATGACGACTTCGAGGGCGACGTGCGCGGGCGACGGGGAGAAGACGAGCACGCGGTCGGCGAGCAGCACGGCCTCGTTGACGTCGTGGGTCACGAACATCGCGGTCTTCTTCGTGACGGCGTCCGCCTGCCAGATCCGCAGGAGCTCGTCCTGCAGGTTCTCGCGGGTCTGGGCGTCGAGGGCGCCGAAGGGCTCGTCGAGCAGCAGGAGGGTCGGATCGGTGGCCAGGGCGCGCGCGAGGTTGACGCGCTGGCGCATGCCGCCGGACAGCTCGTGCGGGTACTTCTTGGCGACCTTGGCGAGACCGACGATGTCCAGGAGGTCCTCGGCACGCTTGCGGGTTTCGGCGTTGAGCCGGCCCTGGACCTGGGGTCCGAAGAGGACGTTGTCGAGGACCGTCCGCCACGGGTAGAGCGAGGCGTGCTGGAAGACCAGCGACCGCTCCGGGCCCGGGCCCTTGATGGGACGCCCGGCGAGTTCCAGGGCCCCGCCGGCGACCGGGACCAGCCCGGCGACGGCTTCGAGGAAGGTGGTTTTGCCGCACCCGCTGGGGCCGACGATGACCACGAACTCCTCGTCGCGGATCTGCAGGTTCAGGTCGAGGCACGCGGTGGAGAACCCGTCGCCGCGGCGGGCCCGGTGCCCGAGCAGCAGGTCCCGCGCGTCCAGGCAGACGGCGGCCATCAGGGTGTCCCTGCCTCGGCCGGGTTTTCTGGGTGGATCACTACCGCTCCTCCTTGCCGATGGCTGCACTGCGGATCGCAAGGTGTCGACACTTCGGGAGAGTTTGCGTCCGCGGGGGCGACTATGTCAAGGAGGTCGACTGGCAGTGACTCTTAACTGTCGACACTCTGTGGATGGTGTGGGGTTCCCCCGAGCCGAAACGCCGGATTGTTCAACGGCCCCGGCACCGCGTCAAGGCGGGAAAGCGTGCCTTGACCCGGCGTCGGGGCCGCTGAGGTGGCTGCGTATCGGTTCGGGGGTGGGGTCTGCTCAGGCGACCGGTTGCTTTGCCTGCTCCGGCTTCGGGTTCAGGACTCCGGCGAACAGCGCCGCCAGTACGCACAGGACCACCGGTACCGCGAACGTCACGTTCAGCGGCATCCACCTCGTCAGCCCGCCGATCAGCGCCGGGCCGGCCAGCAACCCGACATACCCGAGCCCGACCACCCGGGCCATCAATGCTCCCGATGCCCGCGTATCCAAATTGCCCGCTGCCGTGAACAGCTGCGGGACTCCGCCTGACAAGCCCAGCCCGAACAGCGCCCAGCCCACCAGTGACACCGGCACCCACGGCGCCGCCGCGGCGATCGACAGGCCCACCGCCGCCAACGCCGCTCCGTAGCGAACGATCGCTGCCGGGCCGGCCCATGCCGCGACGCGGTCCGTCAAGAAGCGGCCCGTTGTCATCGCCACCGCGAACGCCCCGTACGCCAGCGCCGCCGTCGAGGACGAGGTGCCCAGGACCTTCTCCATGTGCAGCGCCGCCCAGTCGTTCGCCACGCCCTCCGACAGCATCAGCGCCAGCGCCAGCAGGCCGAGCAGCCACACCACGCGGCCCGGCGTGCGGCGGCGGACCGGCTCTGCGGCGGACTCTTCCGCGGCGGACGATGCGGGTGCCTCCGACGGCTCCATCAAGAACCGCGCCGACGCCAGGGAAAGCACCACGCACAGCAGCCCGGTGCACGTGAGGGTGACGCCGGTCGGGACCCCGCCGCCGAGTGTGGCCGCGCCGATGACCGCCGCGAACGCGCCGCCGATCGACCAGAACGCGTGGAACGCCGCCATGATCGGGCGCGGGTACGCCCGCTCCACCACCACCGCGTGGGAGTTCATGCCGACGTCGATCGCGCCGTTGCCGAAGCCGAAGAAGATCAGGGACAGCCCCAGCGTCCACCACGAGTTCGCGAACCCGGGCGCGCACACCGCGAGGCCGAGCAGCACGCCCGCCGCGGGGACGAGCCGGCGGTGGCCGAGCTTGTCGACGAGCGGCCCGGAGATCTGCATGCCCGCGAACGCCGCGCCGCCGAGCACCAGCAGCAGCGCGCCCAGCGTGCTGTGCGAGATGCCGGTCGCGCGCTCGACGTTCGGGATGTGCACCACCCACATGCCCATCGCGAACCCGTTGAGGCCGAAGAACATGAAGGTCGCGAACCGGGCGGCGCGCGGGCGGGGCGGGGCGGTCATCGGTTCTCCAGGGGGACGGCGACGTGCACGAGCACACCCAGTTCGGTCAGCGCCGCGCGCTGGTCCTCGGGCGCACCCGGGTCGGTGATCACTACGTCGGGGCGGTCGGCGGGACAGACGTGGGCGAGCGCGGCGCGGCCCCACTTGGCGCCGTCGGCGAGCACGATCGCGCGGGCCGCGACGGCGAGCGCCACCTGCTTGACCTCGGCGTCGCCCAGGTCGAAGGCAGTGAGCCCGGCATCGAGGGCGAACGCGCACGGGCTCAGCACGGCGACGTCGAACCGCAGCGCGCGCAGCGACGCGACGGTCAGCGGCCCCACCAGGGCCTGCTCCCCCGGCCTCGGCTCGCCACCGGGCAGCAGCAGCCGGACGACCGGGTCGTCGGCCAGCTCGCGGACCGCGTGCAGCGACAGCGGCATGACGGTGACCGGGCGCCCGCGCAGCAGCCGCGCGAGCTCCAGCGCGGTGGTGCCGCTGTCGAGGACGATCGTCTCGCCGTCGCGGATCAGCTCGGCCGCCGCGGCCGCGATGGCCCGCTTGGCCTCGACCGCGTCCGTCGCCCGGGCGGCGAACGGCGGCTCGATCCCGGACGGCGACGCCGGGACGGCCCCGCCGTGCACGCGCCGCAGTACCCCACGCGAGGCCAGCTGGTCCAGGTCCCGGCGCACGGTCATCTCCGACGCGCCGGTCGCCGACGCCAGCTCGGCGACCGCCACCTGGTCGGCGTCGCGCAGCCGCTCCACGATCATCCGCTGCCGCTCCGCGCTCTTCACCCGGCGATGCTCGCAAGCCACGCGCGTTCGCACAACCGATTTGTTCGTCCGCTCACGTCGGTTGTGCGAAAAGCGGCTGCGGCATGATGGGCCCGTGCACGCCGCCGAGACCACCGCGACCCCGTGACCGGGGGCTACCTGAAGGGCCGGATCCGCCGCGAGGACATCATCACGGCGGCGGCCGCGGCCTACGGCGAGCTCGGCTACCACGGCTCGTCGCTGCGCGAGATCGCCAAGCGCGTCGGGATCTCGCACGCCGGCCTGCTGTACTACTTCCCCACCAAGGAGGCGCTGCTCGCCGCCGTGCTCGAGCGGCGCGACAGCGAGGACTCCGAGCGCGAGCAGCTGACCGTGCCGCCCGGGCTCGAGGTGCTGCGCCACTTCGTCGCGCTCGCCGAGCACAACGTCCGCCACCCCGGGATCGTCGACCTGTACTCGCGGCTGGCCGCCGAGGCGGTCGCCGCGGACCACCCGGCGCACGAGTACTTCGTGCGCCACTACCGGGCCGCGCGCGCCGGCGTCCACGAGTCGTTCGCGGTCCTCGCCGCCCGCGGCGAACTGCGGGACGGCGTCGACCCGGAGCTGGCCACGCTGACGTTCATCGCGCTCATGGACGGCCTGCAGGTGCAGTGGCTGACCGTCCCGGGCGACGTCGACCTGGTCGGTTCGCTGCGCTTCTACCTGCAGAACCTGCTCACCGTCCCGCTCTAGAGGGTCTTCGCGTACGGGTCCCAGCCCGCCGGCAGCGCGGGCGGGACGTCCACGGTGCTCGTGACTTCGACGGCCTGCCCGCGGGTCATGGACTCGTCGATGGCCAGCATCGCGTCGAGCACGTGGTAGGCCAGCTCGCCGGACGCGCGTTCCGGCACGCCGGCCCGGATCGCCCGCGCCAGCTCCAGCGTCCCGGTGCCGCGCGAAGCCGCGTGCCCGCGCGCCGGCAGCTCTTCCGGCTCGTCGTGGCCGAGCAGGTGCAGCCGGGTCGGCTCGTCGAACCGGTTGGGGTCCGGCAGCACGGCCGTGCCGAGCGTGCCGGTCAGCTCCACGAGCCCGGTCCGCTTGAGCGCCGAATCGAAGCTCAGCACGAGCTGCGCCGAGGCGGCTTCGAATTCGACGAGCGCGGTGACCGTCGTCGGCACCCGCACCGGGAACTCGGTCCCCGCGCGCGGGCCGGAGCCGACGACCCGGGTGTCGCGCGCCCGGCCGCCCGCGCCCGTGACCCGCCGGATCGGGCCGAGCAGGTGCACCAGCGTCGTCAGGTAGTACGGGCCCATGTCGAGCAGCGGGCCGCCGCCGGGCTGGAAGTAGAACTCCGGCGCGGGGTGCCACACTTCCGGCCCCGGCACCTGGAACAGGGCCAGCGCGGTCATGGGCGTCCCGATCCGGCCCGCGTCGACGGCTTGCCGCGCGGTCTGCAACGCGGCGCCGAGGACGGTGTCGGGCGCGCTCGCCACGCGCAGGTTCTTCTCCCGTGCGCGATCGAGGAGCTTGCGGCCGGTCTGGCGGTCCAGGGCCAGGGGCTTCTCGGCCCAGACGTGCTTGCCGGCTTCGAGGGCGGCGAGGCCGACTTCGACGTGCGAAGCCGGGAGCGTCAGGTTGACCACGATCTCGATCTCGGGATCGGCGAGCAGCTCGGCCACCGAGCCCGGCCGCGGCACGCCGTACTCGGCCGCGCGGGCGGCCGCGCGCTCGTCGTCGAGGTCGGCGACCCGCAGCACGCGGACGTCCGGGAAGCTCGTCAAGTTCTCGAGGTAGGTCCCGCTGATGACGCCGGCGCCGATGATCCCGACGCCGACCGGCCCGCCCGTCACCGGCCGGCCCCGGTCAGGAAGGCGCGGCTGGCGGCGATGGCCTCGAAGAGGTCGCCGTCGTAGGCGTCGAACTCGATCACGCGCAGCGCGTCCGGCGCGGCGGCGAGCACGTCGGCGACCGGCACCCGGCCCTGCCCGGCGGGCACCTGGCCGGACGCGTCGGTGGCGAGGCCGCCGTCCTTGACGTGGATCGCGCGGACGCGGTCACCGAGCCGGCGCAGCAGCGCGGGCGCGTCCGCACCGCCCGCGGTGGCCCAGTACGTGTCCACCTCCAGCGCGACGGCGGGGTCGAGCTGGTCGGCGAAGACTTCGAAGGCGCTGCGGCCGTCGATCCGGGATTCCAGCTCCCACCAGTGGTTGTGGTAGCCGGCCCGCACACCGTGCTCGGCCGCGACCTTGGCGGCGGCGTTGAGCGCGTCCGCCGTCGCGGCGATGTCGGCGGGGTCCTGCCACTGCTCGGGCCGGACGAACGGGTCGATGACCAGGCCGATGCCGAGCTCGGCCGCCGCGGCGAAGACGGCGGCCTGGTCGGCGCCGATCAGCCGGGCGTGCGCGGTCGGCGCGGTCAGGCCGTGTGCGGGCAGGCCGGCCCGCAGCGCTTCGGCGTTTTCGACGACGCCGTACGGCTCGACCTGCGTGAGGCCGAGCGCGGCGAGCTGCCGCAGGGTGCCGTCGGGATCGGCCGCGAAGGCGTCGCGGACCGAATACAGCTGCACGGATGGCTCGCTCATCACCGGCTCCTGGGGTCGCGGGGTTCGCTGAATTTCTACCACTCGGTCAAAATTGGCACCAGGGATTTCGCCGCCGGGTCCACCGGACGGCGGCACCGGCGTGCCCGGCATCACGACGCGTCGTGTTTTGGCTTGCGCCGGTTGGGGCAGTAACGCCTTGAACGGGGGTCAGGGCCGATCCGATCCAGGAGGTGCCGCGAGTGGACAGGACAGGGGACGAAGTGGACACCGGAGCCGTCGGGCGCCCGGGGTCCCGTCGCGACCTGGCGGAACTGTCCGAGGCCGCGCTGGACCTCGACCGGCGGATCGAGCAGCACCTTCAGCAGCTGCGTCGCGAACGCGCCGAACGCGCCCGCGACGACATCCCTGACCAGCGGCTTCGCCCGAGCGGCTGACCTCGCGTTTACCGCGCGGACGCGAACTACTACGCTGGGTGGCCCCACGCCGAAGTTCCTGCGAGGTCGCCATGTCCGAGACGCTGTCCCCGAGCCAGACGCCGGTGGGAGTCGACCCCGACCGGCCGAGCATCGCGCGGATCTACGACGGCTTCCTCGGCGGCAACAACTTCTACGAGGTCGACCGGGTCGTGATGGAGAAGATCCGCACGGCGGTCCCGGAAGCGGTCGACATCGCCCGCGGCAACCGCGGTTTCCACAACCGCGCGCTGCGGATGCTGGCGAACCAGACCTCGATCCGGCAGTACCTCGACTGCGGCTCGGGGCTGCCGACGGCGGAGAACACGCACCAGATCGTCCAGCGCATCGACAAGGACAACACCGTCGTCTACGTCGACAACGACCCGGTGGTCCTCGCCCACGGTCGCGCGCTGCTCGTGGAGAACGACTTCACGCACATGGTCGAGGCGGACATCTTCGAGCCGCAGACGGTGCTCGCCAACGAAGACGTGCGGCAGCACATCGACTTCTCCGAGCCGGTCGCGCTGCTGCACGTCGGCACGATGCACCACTTCGAGGGCGACGGCGCGGTCGACGTCATGCGCGAGTACATCGACGCGCTCGCCCCGGGCTCGTACGTGGTGCTGTCGCACTTCTTCGACCCCGAGGTGCCGGAGCTGACCGAGATCGCGAAGCGGATCGAGCAGATCCTGGTGCAGGGCCCGCTGGGCGCCGGCCGGTTCCGCACCCGCGTGGAGATCGAGGCGATGCTGCCGGGCCTGGAGTTCCTGCAGCCGAACGCGACTTCCGGCCCCGGCCTGGCGGTGTGCGACGAGTGGTGGCCGGACGGCCCCCGGCTCACGCCGCTGTCGGGTTCGGCGAAGT
Organism: Amycolatopsis sp. MEPSY49; assembly: GCF_051337345.1. Classification (NCBI taxonomy): domain Bacteria; kingdom Bacillati; phylum Actinomycetota; class Actinomycetes; order Pseudonocardiales; family Pseudonocardiaceae; genus Amycolatopsis; species Amycolatopsis sp. MEPSY49. The sequence continues at coordinate 226,790 of NZ_JBDLYJ010000011.1, forward strand.
GCGTGGCCGGGATCGTCGGCGTCAAGCGCTAACGCAGCCGCCAGAGGTGGTCGGCGGTGCCGGTGTCGCCGAACTGCACGACCTGGGCGCTGTCCGCGGTGGACATCCGGTCGACGCCGAGCACCTTGCCGGAGTTTCGGTTGACGATCCGGAACCAGCCGCTGCCGTCGTCGCGCAGGCGCCAGAGGTGGTCGGCCGACCCGTTGTCGGTGAACTGCACGACGATCGCGCTGTCCGCGGTGGACATCCGGTCCACGCCCAGCACCTTGCCCGAGTGGGCGTTGCGGATCAGGAACCAGCCGTCGGCCGCGGCTTCGAACGTCCACAGGTGGTCGTCGGTGCCGTTGTCGGCGAACTGCACCACCCGCGCACTGTCCGCAGTGGACATCTGATCCAGCCCGAGCACCTTGCCGGAGTTGCGGTTCTCGACCCGCACCCGCCCGTCCGGCACGAGCCGCCAGACGTGGTCGGCCGAGCCGTTGTCGGCGAACTGGACCACCTGCGCACTGTCCGCGGTGGACATCTGATCCACGCCGAGGACCTTGCCGGAGTTGCGGTTCTTCAGCCGCCACCAGCCGTCACCGTTGTCGAGAAGCTGCCAGAGGTGGTCCGCGGTGCCGTTGTCGGTGAACTGGACGACCCGCGCGCTGTCCGCGGTGGACATCTGATCGACACCGAGCACCTTGCCCGAGTGGTGGTTGCGGACGCGGTACCAGCCGTCGCCGTTCGCCACCAGGTGCCAGACGTGGTCGTCGGTCCCGTTGTCCGCGAACTGCACCACCCGCGCACTGTCCGCAGTGGACATCTGGTCCACCCCGATGACCTTGCCGGAGTTGCGGTTCACGATCCGGAAGCCCGCTCCCCCACCGCCGGGCAGCCACGGGTGGCCGTTCGGGTCCGCCGTCGGGAACGACGTGATCCGCAGCCGCGCGGCGCCCATCGGGATCAGCGTGACGGTTTCGACCGGCGCCTCGCTGCGTGCCGGTGACGCCTGCAGCGGCGTGACGACGTCCTGGTCGTCCGCGGTCCACTCGGCGATCTTCCGCGCGGTGGCGGTGATCTTGACCGGCGCGGCGTCCGGGGTGAAGGGGTTGGCGGGCAGCGAGCCGCTCGCCGGGGAGAACGTCAGGGCGGCGCCGACGGTGAGGCCGTAGTTCCACGGCGTCGTCGCGTGCACGGCGTACTCGGGGAACTGCGCGGTCCCGCCCAGGCTCTCGTAGCTTTCGCCGATCTTCAGCGAGTACGTCAGCGGGCCGTGGTCGACCGACACGGAGTCGTGGTTCGCCGCCCAGGTCCGCGTGGTGGTGCGCTGGGGCAGGGTGAGCGTGACGACGTCGCCACCTCCCCAGGTCCGGTCGACCTTGACGAACGACGGTCCGGCGGTCGCGGCCACCGCCGTCCCGGCGACGACCAGCCGCGGCGCGGCGCACCACGCGGGAATCCGGAAGTACAGCGGGAAAGCGAGCGGCTTCGGCGTCCGGACCGTGAAGGTGACCTGTTCGGAGAACGGGTAGGTGGTGTCCTCGGTGATGGTCACGGAGGTGCCGTCGCCGACTTTCGCCGTCACGCTGCTGGCCGAGTACATCGCGGCCGCGAGACCGTTGTCCGGCGTGGCGAGCCACAGCTCTTCGGTGAAGTACGGCCAGCCCATGCCGTAGTTGTGCGGGCAGCAGCGGTACTGGTCGACGCCGGGCAGGTAGGCCTGCATGGCGAAGCCGTTCTGGAACTGGCCTTCGCTCTTGGGCACGTCGTCGAGGTCGACGCTGTTCGCGCTGGTGATGTAGTGGACGGCGCGCCCGGCCGGGTCGAGCGCGGCGGGCAGGGAGTTGAAGGCGAGGTCCTCGCAGCGGTCGGCCCAGACGGGGTCGCCGGTGAGCCGGGTGAGCAGCTGGTGGCTCGCCATGAACTCGACGATCCCGCAGGTCTCGAAGCCCTGCCGCGGATCACCGAAGCCGGGCCGCGCGTTCTCGTCCCCGGCGAAGCCGCCGCCGGCGAACTGGCCGTACGTCGCCATGACCGTGGCGTAGTCCTGGTAGGTGGCCTGGGTGAGGGTCGCCTCGCCGGAGCGCAGCGCATACTGGGCGGGCTCGCGGAAGCCCTGGGCGATGTTGACGTTGTGCAGGCTGGGCAGGTTGCGGACCCAGTTCGCGCCGTACGCGTGGATCTTGTCGGCGAGGTCGAGCAGGAAGGTGTCGCCGGTGCGGTTGAAGAGCCAGAAGACGCTGTCGAGGCCGTCGCCCCAGCGGACGGACACCCAGCTGGAGTCGAAGGCGCTCTTGCCCTGGGCGTTCATGTAGCGGAGGAACCGGGTCAGGAAAGGGATGACGCGGGTGTCGCCGGTGTACTCCTGCCAGGAGCGCAGGGCTTGCAGCAGCGGGAGGTACGGCCAGAAGTCCGGGCCGTTGTTTAGGGCGGTCCGCAGCGCGGTGGGCCCGAAGAAGCCGTCGGACTGCTGGGTGGCGAGGACGGCGTCGATCCACTTGGCGGCGGTGGCTTTCGCGGTGGCGTCGTTCGTGACGGCGGCGAGGTCGACGTAGCCGCGCAGCCAGTAGGGCACCTCTTCCCAGCCGGGGCGCTCGGGGTGGACCCAGCCGCTGGTGGCGAAGTCGAGGAAGTGCGAGGTCTCGGCGTAGTGGCCGCAGAGGCCGTCGAGCTGGAGCTTCAGCTGGCCGGCGAGCCAGCCTTTCGCGGTGACGGCGCCGGGAGGGAGTTTCAGGAAGGCGGCGGGTTTCAGCGGAGCGGCGTTGGGCGTGTAGAGCCCGCCCGGCGCGGCGGTCGCTTTAGGGGCGTTCACCCCGGTCAAGAAGGTGGCGGCGACGGCTCCGGTGACGAACTGCCTGCGGTTCAGCGACACGGCACGGCCTCCGCTCGTCTTTACAACGTTGTAAAAGTAGGTTTACCGGGTTGATACAACGTTGTAAATCCGCCATTCGTCGGTGGTCGCCAAGCGCCCCAATGTGGCCTCCGGTGCGTCAGACGCAACCAAGGCGGCCTTCGGTGCGTCAGACGCAACCAAGGCCGCCTTGGGGCGCTTGGGTCAGGCGATCGTGCGCAGCCGGCGGAGGGCGAAGTACACCAGCGCCGCCGCCAAGAGCGCGAAGATTCCCGTCTCGATCGCCTGGAACGTCCAGAACCGGTCCCCCGGCTGGTACTCCATCCAGTTGTACGCCCCCGATCCCGCCTCGGCGGGGCCGGGTCCGGCGCCGCAGCCGCTCGCGGGGCACGGGCCGATCCGCGCGTCCGGCAGCACCATCTCGCCCGCCGCGTTGCGGATGCCCTCCGACATCACCCAGTCACCCGATGCCGGGTTCGGCGTCTGGGTACCCGACGGCGAGAACGACAACGTCTTGGCCGGGAGGTACCGCGGCCGGGCCAGGACCTCGATCGCCACGCGGACCGCCGCGAAGCCGACCAGCGCGATCGCCATCGCGGGCAGCACCTTGCGCCAGTACGTCCCCGCGAAGATCCCCAGCGCCAGCGCGAACAGCGTGTACGCGATCGGCACCACGCCCTGGACGTCGAACGACAAGTACGTCAACCGGCCCGTCGACGCGGACACCAGCGGCTGGAACCACCACGACACGCCCAGCGCGTACCCGATCGCCAGCACCACCGTGATCGCGCCGACCAGGCCGAACTTCACCAGCGCCCAGTGCAGGCGGCTGACGCCCTGGGTCCACACGAGACGGTGGGTGCCCTGCTCGAACTCGCGGGACACCAGCGGCGCGCCGAAGAACACGCCGACCAGGACCGGCAGCACGACGAACAGGACCGCGACGAACACCATGCCGCTGAACTGCTGCTGGAACTGGTGGCCCAGGCTGTCGCACCGCGCCACCGCTTCGGTCTGCGTGATCAGCGACCCGCTGCCGAGCGCGGCCCGGCACGCGGGGAGGCCGAGACTGTCGTACTTCGCGTGCATCGACAGGCCCGTCGGGACCATGATCGCGGCGAGCACGGCCAGCGCGCCGAGGGTGAACAGCGCCTGCCTGCGGTGCTGGCGCCACGTCAGCCAGATCATGCCGGCACCCCCCACTCCACGTGCGCCTCCGTCGCTTCGGCCAGGTACGCCAGCACCAAGTCCTCCAGGGTCACCTCGTGCTCCGTCCACATCGGATCGACCGGCCCGTCGCCGCGGCGGACGAGCAGGGTCGACTGGCGTTCGGTGTGGCTCGCGCGGACCACCTTCGCCACCCCGGCGATCGACTCGCTGCCGGCCCGCGGGCCGACCAGCGTGCGGTGCGTGTCGAGCAGTTCGTCGACCGCCCCGGTCAGCTGGACGCGGGACTGCCGCAGGACGACCAGGTAGTCGCAGCTGCGTTCGAGGTCGGCGAGCAGGTGCGAAGACAGCAGGACGGTCGTCTCGCTCTCGGCCACCGCCCCCATCAGCGCCTGCATGAACTCGCGCCGCGCCAACGGGTCCAGGCTGGCGATGGGCTCGTCGAGCAGCAGCAGCCGCGGACGCTTGGCCAGGGCCAGCGCCAGCGCGACCTGTGCCCGCTGGCCGCCCGACAGCTTGCCGACCGGCTTGTCCGGCGGGATGCGGAGCATGGCGAGCCGCTCGCGGGCCAGCGCGGCGTCCCAGCGGCGGGGGTTCAGCTTGCCGCCCATGGTGACGAGCTCGGCCGCGGTGAAGTCGCGGTAGAGCGGGGTGTCCTGCGCGACGAACCCGATGTCGGCCAGCACCGACCGCGGGTCGCGGCCGAACACGCGCACCTCCCCCGCGTCGGGCCGCAGCAGCCCGACGGCCAGGTGCAGCAGCGTCGTCTTGCCCGCGCCGTTCGGGCCCACCAGTGCGGCGATCCGCCCGGCGGGCACGTCCAGCGCGCAGTCCTGCAACGCCCAGGTGCGCCCGTAGCGCTTGCCCAGCGCCCGGGTCTGCACGGCCAGCTCCATTCCGGAACTCCCTACGCAAGGTTGCGGGGCACCGCGGTGCCCCGCAACGTGGTCTCGATCAGGGCCGCGATGTCGTCGGGCGACATCCCCGCGGCTTCGGCGCGCTCCAGCCAGGACACCAGTTCGTCGCGCAGCTGCGCCTGGTTGCCCAGCGACGGCCCGGCCAGGCTGCCGGTGACGAACGTGCCCACCCCCGGCCGGCCTTCCGCGAGTCCCTCCAGGACCAGCTCGCGGTAGGCCTTGAGCACGGTGTTCGGGTTGATCGCCAGCGCCTGGGCCACTTCGCGGACCTTCGGCAGCTGGTCGCCGGGGCGCAGCAGGCCGACCCGCAGTGCCTGCTTCACCTGGACGACGAGCTGCATGTACGTGGCGACCCGCGAGCGGCCGTCCAGGACGAACTCGATCACCCGACACCTTCCTATTGTCTTACGACATTAAGACAACACCCGCGACCACGGAGCTGTCAAGCAGCGCACGGCGGGCATAGGGTCTCGATCGAGACGCACACCGGCACCCGGGAGGCAGGCATGTCGTTGTTGGACGGGCTGAGCAAGGCGCTCGGCGACGGGTCGGTCGAGATCGTCGACCTCACCGCTCCCCTGAGCGCGAGCACGCCGATCCTGCAGCTGCCGGAGCCGTTCGCCAACACGATCCCGTTCCGGCTGGAGGAGATCAGCCGCTACGACGAGCGCGGCCCGCGGTGGTACTGGAACGACATCCACACCGGCGAGCACACCGGCACCCACCTCGACGTCCCCGTCCACTGGGTGTCCGGAAAGGACGGTCACGACGTTTCGCAGGTGCCGCTGAAGACGCTCGTGGCGCCCGCGGTCGTGCTGGACTTCTCGGCGCAGGCGGCCGAGAACCCGGACTTCCTGCTCTCGATCGACGACGTTCGCGCCTGGACGGCCGAGCACGGCCCGCTGCCCGACGGCGGCTGGCTGCTCTACCGCACCGGCTGGGACGCGCGCAGCCACGACCAGGAGGCGTTCCTCAACGCCGACGACACCGGCTCGCACTCCCCCGGCGTCTCGCCCGAGTGCGCTCGCTGGCTCGCCGAAGAGACCCCGATCACCGGGCTCGGCGTCGAGACCGTCGGCACGGACGCGGGACAGGCGCCCGGCCTCGAGCCGATGTTCCCCTGCCACGAACTGCTGCTGGGCGCCGGGAAGCACGGCCTGACGCAGCTGCAGAACCTGGCCGCGCTGCCGCCGACCGGCACGCTGCTCGTCGTCTCACCGCTGCCGATCGTCGGCGGCTCGGGCAGCCCGGCCCGCGTACTCGCCTTGGTGGAGCGGTGAACGTCGCCGAACTCGTCGGCCGCACGCTGGCCGAGCTCGGGGTCCGCACGGCGTTCGGCGTGGTGGGCAGCGGCAACTTCGAGGTGACGAACGCGCTGCGCGCGGGCGGCGTCCGATTCGTCGCCGCCCGCCACGAGGGCGGCGCGGCGAGCATGGCCGACGCCTACGCCCGGATGAGCGGGCAGGTCTCGGTGCTGTCGCTGCACCAGGGGTGCGGGCTGACCAACGCGATGACCGGCATCACCGAGGCGGCCAAGAGCCGGACGCCGATGCTCGTGCTCACCGCCGACTCGGCCGGCGCGTCGGTGCTGTCGAACTTCCGCGTCGGCCAGGACGGGCTCGCCGCCGCCGTCGGTGCCGTGCCGGAGCGGGTGCACTCGGCCGCGAGCGCCGTCGCCGACACCGTCCGGGCCTTCCGGACCGCGCGGCAGCAGCGCCGGACCGTCGTGCTGAACCTGCCCCTCGACGTGCAGGCCGAGCCGGCGCCTTCGCCGTCGCCCGTGCCGGACATCGCGGGGCCCGCGGTGGTGCGCCCGGACGCCGGATCGGTGCGCGCGCTGGCGGATCTCCTCGCGGCCGCCGAACGGCCGGTGTTCATCGCCGGGCGCGGCGCCCGGGGCAGCCGGGAACCGTTGCGGGACCTGGCTTCCCGATGCGGCGCAGTGCTGGCGACGTCGGCCGTCGCGCACGGGCTGTTCCACGGCGACCCGTTCGCGATGGGCATTTCCGGCGGATTCGCGTCGCCGACGGCCGCCGAGCTGATCCTGGGCGCGGACCTCGTCGTCGGCTGGGGCTGCGCGCTGAACATGTGGACCACGCGGCACGGGAAGCTGCTCAGCCCGCACGCGAAGCTCGTCCAGGTCGACGTCGAGCAGAGTGCGCTGGGCGCGCACCGGCCGATCGACCTCGGGATCGTCGGCAACGTGGCGGGCACCGCCGCCGACGTCCTCGCCGTGGCGAAGGAGCAGCAGGGTTACCGCACCGACGAGGTCGCGGCCCGGATCGCGGCCGGCCGCTGGAACGACGTCGAGCACGAAGACCTCTCCGAGGGCGGCCGGATCGACCCGCGGACGCTGAGCAAGCTGCTCGACGAAATGCTGCCCGCCGAGCGGATCGTCTCGATCGACTCCGGCAACTTCATGGGCTACCCGAGCGCGTACCTCTCGGTGCCCGACGAACAGGGGTTCTGCTTCACGCAGGCGTTCCAGAGCATCGGGCTGGGCCTGGGCACCGCGATCGGCGCGGCGCTCGCCCGCCCGGACCGGCTGCCGGTGCTCGGCACCGGCGACGGCGGGTTCCACATGGCACTGTCCGAACTGGACACCGCGGTCCGGCTCGGCCTGCCGCTCGTGGTGATCGTCTACAACGACGCCGCCTACGGCGCGGAGATCCACCACTTCGGCGACGCCGACATGACGACGGTCCGGTTCCCCGACTCCGACCTCGCCGCGATCGGCCGCGGCTTCGGCGCCGACGGCGTGACCGTCCGGTCGGCCGAAGACCTCTTCGCGGTGCGCGACTGGCTGGCCGGTCCGCGCGACGCGCCGCTGGTCATCGACGCCAAGATCGCCGACGACGGCGGTTCGTGGTGGCTCGCGGAGGCGTTCAGGCACTGACCCGGCCTTGACAGCGGCCCGGGCGGAGCTGGATGCTGACCGAGTTGTCCTACAGTCGTAAGACAGTAGGTATTTCGTTCTGGGGAGCTGTCATGCGCTTGGTGAAGACCGTCCTGGCCGTGCTCGCGGCCGCCGCACTGGGGGCCGCACCGGCCGACGCGGGTCAGCCGCGGCCGCCGTCCGATCCCGTCGGCGCGCTGCTCGCCGCCTTCGGCACCCACTCGATCGTCGCGAAGTCCAGTCCGGACCCCGGGCCGTTCGTCTTCGACCTCGTCCGGGATCCCCGCTTCCCGGACCGCGTGAACGACGTCGTCGTGGAGTGCGGGAACTCGCGCCTCCAGCCGATGCTGGACACCTACGTCGCGGGCGGCGACGTCCCGGACGTCAGCCGCGTCTGGCGGGACACGACCCAGCCGAGCTGTGGGTTCTCGCTGTTCTACGAGCAGCTCTTCGCGCTGGTGCGGCAGGTCAACACGAAGCTGCCGGCCGAGCGGAAGATCCGCGTGCTGGCAGGCGATCCGCCGATCGACTGGAGCCGGGTCCACAGCCCGTCGGACGCGGAGCCGTTCCACGACCGGGACGCGTCGATCACGGCGGTGGTGAAGACCCAGGTGCTGCAGAAGCACCGCAAGGCGCTCATGTTGTTCGGGCTGGGGCACCTGAAGCACGACGGCGGCAGCGCGGCGGTCGCGCAGCTGGAGCGCGAGTACCCCGGCGCGGCGTACGTCGTGGCGGACCACTACGGGTTCACTTCGGACAATGCCCGGCTGGAGCGGCGCCTGGGTTCGTGGCCGTCGCTGACGCCCGTCGCGAGCTCCTGGCTGGGCGCGCTCGACACGACGTACTTCCCGACGAACCGCGAGTACCCGCCGGGCAGCAAGGGGTACCCGGGCGTGGACGCGTACTTGTACGAAGGCCCGATCGACACCATGCTGCGCGAACCGCTGTCGGCGCGGGCGGTCTTGGACACGGACTACCTGAACGAGTTGCGCCGCCGCGCGACCGCCATCGACGCACCGCCGGACGGGCTCGCGTGGCCGGAGTTCTTCTTCGAGCGGGAGCGCACGTCGGGAGTCCTGCTGCGCGGCTAGCCGACCCGGTGCGACACCCAGACGTTCGGCTCGACGTACACCGCGAAGTCCTCGGCCGTCGACACGAACACCGGGGCCAGCGCACCCGGGACGAGGACCGGGCCGTCGTCGGCGAACGGCAGCCCGGTCCAGCGGCGCCAGTCCTCGAGCGGCGCCTGGACCGTCGCCGAGCAGGGCGCCACCGCTTCGATCCGGCCGCCGGCCCGGACGTGGGTGCGCAGCCAGCGGTCGGCCGGCAAGCCGTCCGGCCGGGTCTCGGCGGCGTACTCGCGCATCGGCACCTCCGGCGCCGCGGCCTTGTCCGGCGGGCGGACCGGGATCACCAGGGACGTCAGCCCGGCCGCCGCCGCGCGCATGCCCGACAGCACCGTGCCGGAGTGGCCGCGCCCCTGGTGGTCCGGGTGCACCGCGATCTCCAGAGCGCACGCGGTGTCCGGGGTGACGTCGTCGAGCGCGTCCTCCGCGGCCCACACCGCCACTTCGTCCCAGCCGCGCGTGGGAAGCGACCCGCGGCCGCGGAACGGCACCATGACCCCGCGCGCGACCGGCCGGTCGTCTTCGAGGAGCGCGACCACCAGGTGCGGCCAGCGCCGCGCCACCCGGCGGCCGCGCACCAGCAGGCTCGTCAGGCTGCCGGCCATGAACTGCGGCGAGCCGGGCGGGTACGGGATCGCGTAGACGGCGTCGGCGAGGTCCGGGCGCTCGGCCAGCGTCACGAGCACGTCAGGTCCCCCGCGACCAGGATTCCAGCGCGATCAGCGTCTTCGTGCCGGTGACCTGGTGCTGGCGGCGGATCTCGTCGATCGTCTTCTGCAGGTGGGCCATGTCCCGCACCCGCAGCCACACGAGCGCGTCCGGGTCGCCCGCGATCGTGAACACCGCCTGCGCCTCGGGCATCCGCGTGGTCGTGCGCAGGATCTCCGCGACCTTCGTGTTCCCGACGAACCGCAGCTCGGTGAACGCCTCGATCCCCCAGCCCAGCTTCGCGTGGTCGACCTGCACGGTGAACCCGGTGATCACGCCGGTCTCCCGCAGCCGGTCGATGCGGCGCTTGACCGCGGCCGTCGACAGCGTGACGCGGCCCGCGATGTCCGACAGCGTGCGGCGGGCGTCTTCGCGCAGCAGGCCGAGGATTTCGTGGTCGGTCGCGTCGAGCGGCTCTTCGGTCATGCGCCCGAGCGTAACTTCGCGCAAAAATCCGGGCCAGTCGACGCGAAGTCCCGCCGAAGTTTGCGTCTGGGATGCTGGACCGGCATCGCCTGTTGCGTCGCTGCGGTAAGCGCCGCACTGTGCCTCAAAACACGTGCTCCTGAGCACATCGACGCGAAGGAGGCCCGCGCCGTGGAGACGTTCACGCTGGAGGACCGCTACCTGCGGGAAGAGGGGATCGTGCACCTGAGCGGGGTGCAGGCCCTGGTCCGGCTGTTGTTCGACCGCGTCCGCCACGACCGCGCCCACGGCGGCGACCCCGCCGTGTTCGTCTCCGGCTACGAGGGCTCGCCGCTGGCCGGCTACGACCTCGAGCTCGGCCGCCGCGCGAAGCTGCTCGAGAAGCACGACGTCGTCCACCGCCCGGGCCTCAACGAGGAGCTGGCCGCGACCTCGGTGATGGGCAGCCAGCTCGTCGCGGGCGCCGGCGGGCAGCGCGGCGTCACCGGGTTCTGGTACGGCAAGGCCCCCGGTCTCGACCGCGCCACCGACGCGCTGCGGCACGCCAACCTGGCCGGCACCGACCCGCGCGGCGGCGCCGTGGCGCTCGTCGGCGACGACCCGAACGCGAAGTCCTCGACCGTCCCGTGCGCGTCCGAGCTGGCGCTCGCCGACCTCGCGATCCCGATCTTCTTCCCGGCCGACTCCCAGGACGTCCTCGACCTCGGCATGCACGCGGTCGAGCTGTCCCGGGCCGCCGGCGTGTGGACGTCGCTGAAGGTCGTCGCCAACGTAGCCGACGCTTCGGGCACGGCGATCGTCGATCCACAGTGGACCGCCCCGCGGCTCGAACAGGGATACCGGCACACGCCGACGTCGCGGCTGCTCGGCACCAGCCTCGCCGAGCTGGAGCGCAGCCTCTTCACCGTCCGGCTGCCGCTGGTCACGGAGTACCTGCGCGCGAGCGGGGTCAACCGGATCACCGCGCGCGGCCCGGCCGACCGGATCGGCATCATCGCCGCCGGAAAGTCCTATTTGGACCTGCAGCAGGCGTTCCGGTCCCTGGGGCTCGACGCGGAAGCCCTGCGCAGGAACGGCATCCGCGTGCTCAAGCTCGGCGCGATCCACCCCCTCGAACCCGGGATCGTCCGCGAGTTCGCCGAAGGGCTCGACGAGATCGTCGTCGTCGAGGAGAAGCGGTCGTTCGTCGAGACGGCGCTCAAGGAGGTCCTCTACGGCGTCCCCGGCGCGCCCGCGGTCACCGGCAAGAAGGACCGCGACGGCCGGACGCTGTTCACCGAGCTCGGCGAGCTGGACCCGGACGGCATCGCGACGGGCCTGGCCCGGCGGCTGCCCGGGGGCATCGCCTCGGTGGACGCCTTCAAAACGCGCCGTCGCCGCGAGCGCATCTCGGTGCCGCTGCTGGCGCGCACGCCGTACTTCTGTTCCGGCTGCCCGCACAACTCGTCGACGAAGGTGCCCGAAGGCACGCTGGTCGGCGGCGGCATCGGCTGCCACACCATGGCCCTGTTCATGGAACCCGACCAGGTCGGCACCGTCCTCGGCGTGACGCAGATGGGCGGCGAGGGCACGCAGTGGATCGGCATGGCGCCGTTCGTCGAGGCCGAGCACTTCGTCCAGAACATCGGCGACGGCACGTTCACCCACTCCGGCAGCCTCGCCGTGCGCGCGGCCGTCGCGGCCGGCGTCAACATCACGTACAAGCTGCTCTACAACTCCGCGGTCGCGATGACCGGCGGTCAGGACGCCGTCGGCGGGCTGCCGGTGGAGAAGGTCGCCGAACTCCTGCTCGTCGAAGGCGCGAAGAAGGTCGTGATCACCAGCGACGCGCCCGCGAAGCTGCGGCGCCGCAAGCTCCCCGGCGGCGTCGAGGTCCGTGACCGCACGGAACTCCTGGCCACGCAAGAGGAACTGGCCGCCGTCAAGGGCGTCACCGTGCTGATCCACGAGCAGGAGTGCGCGGCCGAGAAGCGGCGGAAGCGCCGCCGCGGCAAGCAGGCCACGCCGACGACCCGGGTGGTCATCAACGAGCGCGTCTGCGAAGGCTGCGGCGACTGCGGCACCAAGTCGAACTGCCTGTCGGTGCAGCCGGTCGCGACCGAGTTCGGCCGCAAAACCGCGATCCACCAGTCGTCGTGCAACGTCGACTACTCGTGCCTGGCCGGAGACTGCCCGTCGTTCGTCACCGTCGTGCCGACCGGTCGCAAGCAACGGCGGAAGCTCGGCGAGCTGGCCGCGGACGCCGTCCCCGCGCCCCCGGCGTCCGCGAAGGACTTCACCGTGCGGATCACCGGGATCGGCGGCACCGGCGTGGTCACCGTGACGCAGATCCTCGCCACCGCAGCGGTGCTCGACGGGCGGCACGTCCGCACGCTCGACCAGACCGGGCTGGCCCAGAAGGGCGGCGCGGTGGTGTCCGACCTGAAGGTGACGGCGGAACCGGTCGAGCAGGCCCCGAAGCTGGCCGCCGGCGAGTGCGACCTCTACCTCGCGTGCGACGCGCTGGTCGGTGCGGACGCGGCGAACCTCGGTGTGGCCGACGCTGCGCGCACCACCGCGGTCGTGTCGACGACCGAGGTGCCGACCGGCCGGATGGTCGTCGACACGACGGTGTCCTTCCCGGACCCCGGCAGCGTCCTGGCGCCGCTGGAGGCCGCGGCGAAGCGCACGGTGTCGCTGGACGCGCGCGGCCTGGCCGAAGAGCTGTTCGACGACGACCAGTTCGCGAACGTCCTGCAGCTCGGCGCGGCCTTCCAGACCGGCGCGATCGGCCTGCCCGCCGCGGTGATCGAGCGCGCGATCGAGCTGAACGGCACCGCCGTGGCGGCGAACCTGCAGGCCTTCCGCCGCGGCCGCCAGCTCGTCGCCGACCCCTCCGCGCTCGCGAGCACCCCCGCGCCGGCGCGTCCGGTCACGCAGCCGTCCGTGCGGAAGCTGGTGCACGCGGAACCGGGTTCGGAGCTGGCGCGCCTGCTCGACGTCCGGATCCCGGATCTGGTCGCCTACCAGGACAAGCGGTACGCGCGGGCGTACGCGGAGTTCGTCGAGCGGGTGCGGGTGCTGGAGGACGGGCCGACGGAGATCACCGAAGCGGTCGCGAAGCACCTGTACAAGCTGATGGCGTATAAGGACGAGTACGAGGTCGCGCGGCTTTCGCTCGACCCGGCGTTCACGGCGGGCCTCGAAGAGCAGTTCGGCGAAGGCACGAAGTACGCCTACCGGCTGCACCCGCCGGTGCTGCGGGCGGTGGGCATGAAGCGCAAGATCAGCCTGGGCCCGTGGTTCCGCCCGGCGTTCCGGGTGCTGCACGCGCTGCGCCGGCTGCGCGGTACGCGGCTCGACCCGTTCGGCCGCGCCGAGGTGCGCCGCGTCGAGCGCGAGCTGATCGAGGACTACCGCGGCATGGTGCTGAAGGCGTTCACGGCGGCCGACGTCGATCGCGCCCGGGTCCTCGCGCTGGCCGAGCTGCCCGACCTGGTCCGCGGCTACGAGGACGTCAAGCTCGCCAACGTCGCCCGGTACCGCGAGAAGCAGGCCGAGGTCCTCACGCCCGCAGGTAGCTGAGCATCGCCTGGGCGCCGTCGGGGACGCGCAGCTTCGAGCTGACGTCCCCGGCGTGCTGCCGGGCGGCCGCGGTGCCGATGCCGAGCAGCCGCCCGATCGTCGGCACCGAGTGGCCCTCGGCCAGCAGCGCGACGACCTCGCGTTCGCGCGCGGTGAGCGTGCCGACGGGGTCGCCGGGCCGTGGCCGGGACAGCTGGACGGCCACCACGTCGCGGTCCAGCACCGTGCCCCCGGCGGCGACGCGCTTGAGGGCGTCGAGGAACTCGTCAGGCTTGCCGACGCGCTCCTTGAGCAGGTAACCCGCGCCGCCGCCCCCGGCGGCCAGGAGGTCGCCCGCGTAGCCGTCTTCGACGAAGGCCGACAGGGCGAGGATCGCGAGCCCCGGCATGAGCCGGCGCGCTTCGAGGGCGGCCCGCAGCCCTTCGTCGGTGAACGTCGGCGGCATCCGGACATCGACGACAGCCAGGTCCGGCGCCTCCGCCAGGACCGCGGCCGGCAGGTCGCCGGGGTGGTCGACGGCCGCCGCGACGTCGAAGCCCTCGCTGCGCAGGAGCAGCACGAGCCCCTCCCGCAGCAGGGCGTCTTCTTCCGCGATGACTATGCGCACGACGGCTGCCTCCTCGCCTCCACGTCCTCTCCCTGCCTGGATGCACGGATCGGGAGGCGGGTCCGGTTCAGCCGATGCCGGTGGTCCGGAACCGGGCACGGTAGTCGCTCGGCGTCACACCGAGCCCGCGCGCGAAGGCGCGTCGCAACGTCTCGGCGGACCCGAAGCCCGACCGCCGCGCCACGACGTCGAGGGGGTCGGTCGTGGTTTCCAGCTGCTGCTGGGCGAACTCCAGCCGCACCTGCTCGACGAACCGCGCGGGCGTGCGGCCCAGCTCCTCGCGGAACAGGCGCGTCAGGTGCCGCGTGCTGACCCCGGCGCGGGCGGCCAGGTCGTCGAGGGTGTGCGGCGCCGACGGGTCGGCCGCGACGGCGTCGAGCACGGCCCGCAGCACCTCGGTGCGCGGACGGCCGGTCTCCAGCCGGACGCTGAACTGCGACTGCCCGCCCGGGCGCTGCAGGAAGACGACCAGGTGCTTGGCCACCAGCCGGGCCACCTCGGCGCCGAGGTCGGCCTCGACCAGCGCGAGCGCCAGGTCGATGCCGGAGGTGACGCCGGCCGAGGTGATCACCGGGCCGTCCTGGACGAAGATCGCGTCGCCGTCCACCGTGACCCGCGGGAAGCGGCGGGCGAGCTGGTCGGTGAGGTCCCAGTGCGTGGTGGCTCGCCGGCCGTCGAGGACGCCGGCGGCGGCCAGCGCGAACGCGCCCGCGCACACCGACGCCGTCCGGTCCGCGCCGTCGGCCAGCCGCCGGATCTGCGCGACGAGCTCGGTGTCGGCGATCGTGCGGACCCATTCGGGGCCGCCGGGCACCAGCACGGTCGCCCCGCGCGGGTCCGCGGCGGCGAGGTCGAGGTCGGCGCCCAGCCGCGTCCCGGTGTTGGCACGGACGTCGGCGCCGCCGGGCGAAGCCGTCTTCAGCTCGTAGCGCCCGCCGTGCTCGTTGGCTTCGGCGAAGACCTCCAGCGGCCCCGAGACGTCCAGCAGCCGGACGCCGTCGTAGAGCACGACGAGCACGGGACGGCGGCGCACGTCAGCCCTGGCCGGACCAGCCGCTCAGCCGGGTCAGCAGGCGCTCCAGCACCTCCGGGTCCGCCGCCACCGGGTCGCCGGAGACGGGCTCGTCGACCAGGGTCCGGCGGTCCTGCCGCCGCGGCAGGCGCACCTGCTTGGCGTTCATCCCGCCGGGCAGCTCGAGCTCGCACCAGGTGGTGCGGGCCCCGCCCACGCCGGGCGTGACGCCGACGCGCTCGCCGGGGCCGGCGACCTTCGGCTCGGGCAGCCCGGGCACGTCGTCGTCGACCTCGACCACCAGCACGTCGGCGCGCAGCCGCAGCCGCAGCGTGACGAACGCGGGTGACCGCGGGTCACCGGCGTCGATCACGGTCTCGACCAGCCGTCTCGCGGTGGCGGTCACGTGCTCCAGCATCGGCAGCAGGGACCAGTCGGTGAGAATCAGGCGGACGAACAGTTCCGTGACCGGCAACGCGCTGGGTTGCGCGACCAGCCGGATATCGTCCATCTGGGAGGTGTGCGCGCTCAAACCTGACCTTCCTCGCCCAGGTCGACTGTCCGGGTCCCGGCATCTTGCCACCCGGCCTCCGGCGGCACGGTACCGGCCGGGTGAGCGCGGCGGCGCCGGGGCCCCGGACGCAGTCGTCGAAGGCGGGGAATCGCGCGCCGAACGGTCGCCGGGCGCCCGCGGCGCCCGGCTGCCACCCCTCAGACGTGCGCGGGAACCCACAGGTCGTCGATGGTCTTCTCCGCGGTCGCCCGGCTCGCGTCCGCGAGCGGGATGAGCTCCGCCATCGCCGGGTTGACGTGGGCCAGCGTCAGCTCGGCGGTGATGAACCGCGGCTCGAGGCCGGTCAGCGAAAGGCCGTGCGGGAGCCACTGCTCGGCGTGGTCCCAGCCTTCGCGGGGCGTGCCCTCGCCGTAGCCGCCGCCGCGGGAGGCCAGCACGATGAACTCGCGGCCGCCGAGGAGGCCGGTCTGCGTCTCGTGGTCGACCGAAAGCCCGGGCGCGATGAGGTGGTCGACCCACGTCTTGACGCTGCTCGGCGCGCCGAAGTTGTAGAGCGGCAGGCCCAGCAGCACCGTGTCGGCCGCCTTGATCTCGTCGACCAGCTCGCGGGTCCGCGCCCAGGCCGCCGCCTGCTCGGGCGTGTGCTGCTCGGGCGGCACCATGCCGGCCAGCCCGCTCGCCGCGTCGATGTGGGGCAGCGGGTTCGCGCCCAGGTCGCGGTAGGTGACCGTGCCGTCCGGGTGCGCGGCGCGCCACGCGGCCGCGGCCCGCGCGGTGAGCGCGCGGCTCACCGAGCGCTCGCCCTGGATGCTCGAGTCGATGTGGAGGAGGTGCGCCATGTCGTTAGCCGCCCATAGATCGTTGGTGTTGGACAAACCATTAATAGCACACCGACTGTTGAGGTGCCCATATACTGGGCTCATGTCCTCGCTGCCGGTCGTCAACCAGCCGCCCCACCGGTGTGGTGCGCTGCTCGGCCAGCTGACGCGCCGGTTGCAGACGCGCAGCGAGTCGGTGCTCACCCCGCTCGGGCTGCGGCCGCGGCACCTGATCGCCCTGACGGTCCTGCGCGACCTGGGCGGCAGCTCCCAGCAGGACCTGGCGAAGATCCTGGAGATGGACGGCACGAACGTCGTCGGGCTGCTCAACGACCTCGAGGCCGAAAACCTGATCGAACGCCGCCGCTCCCCCGCCGACCGGCGCCGGCACGTCGTCGAGCTCACCGACGTCGGCGTCAAGCTGCTGGTCCGGGCGGAGTTCGCGCTCGCCGCGGTCGAGGACGAGGTGTTCAGCGGGCTCAGCGACGAGCAGCGCGAGTCCCTCTACGAACTGCTCCGCCAGGCGACGAGCAAGACGGAGACCGAAGCCTGCCGGGAAGCCCTGCCGCCGACCTGCTGAGCGTCAGCCGCCGGCGATGTCCCGGGCCAGCTGCCGCGCTTCGGGCAGCGTGAACTTCCCGGTGATCTGCGTTTCCCCGCCGGTGATGGCGGACTGCACGGCCGGCGCGGTCAGGACGCGGCTCTTCAGCACCACCGCGACCTGCTTGCCGACGTTCTGCCCGGTCCACTCGGCCCAGGTCCGCGCGCCCTTCGCGGTGAAGCTGAGGTTGATGACCGAGCTGCCGGTCCGCGGATCGAGGGCGGCGTCCACGCGGCTCACGTCCGCACCGCTGAGGAACCCCGGCCCGAGGATGTACTTCGTGCCTTGCGCGCGGTCGCAGCTGATCAGCGGCAACGCGGGATCGTCGCGGCCGTCCAGGGGGTCGGGCTTGCCTTGGGCGCAGTCGAACGCCTGCGCCGCGGCCTGCTGCGTGGCCGGGTCGGTGCTCTGCCGGTCGCTCGCCGAGCCGGTCGCCGGCCCCGGCGGCAGTTCGGCCAGGACGGGCCGGAACCGCAGCTGTGTACCGTCCTTGACGATGAACCCGGTGGGCTCGGCGTGGCCCGCCACCTCGGCCTGGCACCCGGTGACGAGCACGGCGACGGCCGCGAGCAGGAGGATCCGCACGCCGCCCATTCTGGCGTGCCGGGCTACCCGGCCGCCAGGATCGCTTCGAGTCCCGAGGCCTGGGTGCGCCAGTCCGTCACGTTCGGCGTCGTCCCGGTCCAGCGCTGGCCGATCCGGTTCAGCGCGTCGCGGTCGTTCGCCCACAGCGCGTCCGCCTGCCTTTGGGTGAACGCGCGGTAGGTCGCCGACCCCGTCGCCGTGGCGAGGTCGCCGAAGTAGCGCAGGAAGATGCCCTTGAACTGCTTCTGGTTGTCGTCGCAGGAACCCGTGCCGGTGTCGCAGGATTCGACGAGCACGCCGCCGGACGTCAGCCGGGCCATCGCCGCGTCCGCGAGCCGCTTCGCCGCGTCCAAATAGGACTGGACGCCGGTGGCGCGCCACAGCTCCAGCAGCCCGCCGATGCCGAGTCCCTGGTTGTACGTCCACACCGTCTGGCCGTTGTTCGCGCACGACGAAGTCAGCCCGTCGTTCACCAGTCCCGAAGAGTTGATCAGCCCGCTCCTCAGGTACCAGTCGCCCGCGGTGCGCGCCCGCCGGCCCCAGACGGTGTCGCCGGTGAGCCGGTTGTGCAGGGACGCGGTCAGCCGCAGGTACAACCCCGCCGTGACGGCGTTCTTGTACGTCCGCTCGCGGTTCCACCACACCCCGCCGCCGCAGCTGCCGGTGTCCCAGAACCCGTGGACGTAGTTCGCGATCGCCGTCGCCTCGGTGAGGTAGCGCGGGTCGTGCGTGCGGTCGTAGACGGCGACCCAGGCCAGGCCCCACCACGCGCTGTCGTCGATCGCCCGGCTGACGAAGTCGCCCTCGATCGCGTCGGAACTCCTTGCCCCGGCGGGGAAAGCAGCCCGGTTGACGTCGAACGTCCGGGCCAGCGCGGAGTCGAACCCGCCCGCGTCGGCGACCGCCGTCACCGCGACCGCCGAGTTCCACCAGCTCGACGGCCACCACGCGGTGTACGGCTCGTAGGACCACATCAGCGCGTCGAGCGCGCCGGCCGCGCGGGTCGTCGCCGGGCGTGCCCAGGCCGTGCAGCTCCCTTGTGCGTGCGCGGCTTCGCGGCCGCACGCGCGCACCGCGCCGCCGTAGAGGCGGCCACGGGGATCGCGCGTCGCGAACGCCGTCGTGTGCGTGGAAGTCGCGCCCGCGGCGACGCTCGTGCGGCCGAGCGACGAGCCGTCCGGCCAGCTCGCGCCTCCGTCCCACGAGCGGTCGAGCCAGATCTCGTCGCCGGCACCGCCTGCTTCGATCCCGGCCCACGCCATGCCGCGACCGTCGAAGTGGAGCCGGATCGTGCGGCCGAAGAGCGTCGTCGGAGCGACCGGCTGGCTGTCCCCGGCGGCGGGAGCGCTGCGGTCGCAGGCGGCGTCGCAGACGTCCGGGTAGATCCACGCGGTGCAGCCGACACCTTGCGCGTCCCCGCACGCCCGGACCCAGCCGCGGCGGTGGTGCGCCGGATCGGTGAGGTTGTACATGAGCGTGCGGGTGCCGGTCCACGAACCCGGGATGCTCGCCTTGCCCAGCAAGCCGTCCCAGGTCGCGCCCGCGTCCCACGAGCGGTCGAGCCAGACGGCGTCGCCGGCGACGCCGTTGTCGATGCTCGCCCACGCCATGCCGTCGGGGTCGGAGGCGTGCAGGCGCAGGACGCGGCCGTTGATCACCTTGTCGGGCAGGGGAACGCTCTCCCGCGCGGCCCGCGACGGGTCGAGCGGGTCGCACGACGTCACGCACACCGCCGTGGCCGCTTCGGCGGGGATCGGGGTCAGGGAACCGAACACGAGCAGCAGCACGAGCAATGTCCGCATCGACATCCCTCTCCACGCACCGGGGTTCACTCCAGCATAGGAAGCCGGGGCGCGGTCGGTGAAGGTTTCCGCCCGGTTCTGGCTCGTTCCGGACAAACATTCTCCGTGCGGAAAATGAGTGGTGCGGCCGGACCGGACGGAGTTGGCTGGCCGCCGTGGCCGAACTGCGGGGGAACTGCGAAGACCGGTTCAGCAAGGTGCGTGCGGTCCTGGCGGCCTCGCTCGACTCCGACGACGTCGGCGCGTCGGCCGCCGTCTTCGTGGACGGCGAGCCGGTGGTCGACCTGTGGGGCGGGTACGTCGACCCCGGCCGCACGAAGGCCTGGGACCGCGACACGATCACCACCGTCTGGTCCACCACCAAGACGATGACCGCGTTGTGCGCGCTGGTCCTCGCCGACCGCGGCGAGCTGGACCTCGACGCGCCGGTCGCCGCGTACTGGCCCGAGTTCGCCGCCGCAGGCAAGGAAAACACGCTCGTCCGCCATCTGCTCGGGCACACCGCTGGCTTGCCGGACTTCACCGGCCCGATCGCGGTCGAGGACCTTTTCGACTGGCCGGCCGTGACCGCGCGGCTGGCCGCGCAGGCGCCGGCGTGGGAGCCCGGGACGGCGGGCGGGTACCACTCGGTCACGTTCGGGTTCCTGGTGGGCGAAGTCGTCCGCCGCGTCACCGGGTGCACCCTCGGCACGTTCTTCGCCGAGGAGGTGGCCGGCCCGCTGGGTGCCGACTTCCACATCGGGCTCGCCGCCGAACACGACCACCGCGTGGCGCCGCTGATCCCCGACCCCCAGGGCGACAAGCCGCCGGGTTTCCTGGTCGGCGTCTCGGACTCGTACTCCGAGGCCTGGCGGCGCGCGGAAGTGCCCGCCATCAACGGGTACGGCAACGCCCGCTCGGTCGCCGCGGTGCAGTCGGCACTCGTCGGCGGCGGGTTGCTGTCGGCGGCCGGCGCCGAGCGGGTCTTCGAAGAGCAGTTCCACGGCGAGGACCGCGTCCTCGGCGCGCAGATGCGCTATGGGCTGGGCTACCGGCTCGAGGGCCGCACGTGCTCGTGGGGCGGGTGGGGCGGCTCGGTGGTCCTCGTCGACGCGGAGAACCGCCTGGTGGTGGCGTACGTGATGAACCAGGTCCTCTGGGACGGCGGGTACGACCGCGGCCTCGGCGTGGTCATGGCCGCCTACGACGGGATCACGGGCTAGGCGGCGGGAACAGGCGCGGCAGGAAGGCGAGCATCAGCGCCGACCACACCACGTGCGTCAGCAGCGGTGCCTGCACCCCGCCCGACCGGCCGCGCTGCACGGTGAACAGCGTCCCCATCACCGCGGAAGCCAGCACCAGCGCGGGATTGCGCGTCGCCGTCGTCGAAAGGACGTACAGCGCCGTCGCTTCCCGGGGGCCGAACGCGTCGTGGAGCGCGCCGCGGAAGAAGAGCTCCTCGGCCGCTCCGGTCACCAGCGCGGACGCCACCACCGACGGCGTCGAACCGCGGTGGGCGTGGTCGAGCACGCCCGCGATGGCGCGGCGCAGCGGCGCGATGCGGCGGGCCACCAGCGCGCAGCCGTAGAACACGCCGAACGCGCCCGCCCCGGCCAGGACCGGCTGGACGACGTCCCGGCGGCCCCGCGGCACCCGCCCGGCGCCGGCGAACCACGTCGCCGCGACCGACGCCGTCAGGACGTGGAACCGCTTCGAACCCGGCCCGCTGGCCAGCGACGCGCCGAGCAACCCCGAGCCCGTGATCAGCACCCCGGCGAGGAAAGCCTTCTTCACGCGGACCGCCGGCTCTTCGCCCGCTCGCCCAGGGCCTGCAGCACGGCTTCGTCGTAGCCCATCGGCTCGAACTCGACGATCCGGCGGATCGCGTCGTCGCGGACGACGACCTCGTTCGTCATCGAGTCGATCAGCGCCCGCCCGGTCGTCACGTCGATGTCGGTGACCAGGGAAAGCCAGTACGACGACAGCCTCGGCGACAGCAGCGGCACCGGCACGATCACCAGCGGCCGCCCCTCGATCGCCGCGACCCGCTGCAGCATGTCGCGGTAGGCCAGCACCTCGGGACCGCCGATCTCGAACGTCCGGCCCTCGGCCTCCGGGTGGTCGAGCACGCCGGACAGGTAGCGGACGACGTCGGCGATCGCGATCGGCTGGGTGCGCGTGCCGACCCAGCGCGGCGTGACCATCGCCGGGAGGTGCTCGACGAGCTGGCGGGTCAGCTCCCACGACGTCCCGCCGTGCCCGATGACGATCCCGGCGCGCAGCACGGTCACCGGCACGCCGGTCTCCCCCAGCAGCCGCTCGACCTCGCGGCGGCTGGCCAGGTGCTCGGAGAGCGCATCGTCGTCGTCCCCCAGGCCGCCGAGGTAGACGATCCGGCGCAGGCCCGCGTCCGCCGCCGCCCGGGCGAACGCGCGGGCCGCGTCGGCGTCCCGGCGCTTGAAGTCCGTGCTGTCGAGCGAGTGCACGAGGTAGTAGGCGGCTTCGGCGCCCTTGAGCGCGTCGCGCAGGGAGCCGACGTCGGCGACGTCGCCGCGCACGGGCGTCCCGGCTCCGCGGTACTTCGCGGGGTGGCGCGTCATCGCGAGGACGTCGTGGCCCGCGCCTTCCAGCGCCGGGCACAACCGGCGGCCGACGAACCCCGAAGCCCCGGCCACCAGCACGCGCATACCGGCGACGTTAGCCGGGACCAACCCGGCCCGCAGATCACCCGCGGCGGACTCGCCCGGCGAAGCAGACGGCGGCGACCACGCCCGCGCAGCCGACGAGCTGCAGCACGCTCGGCGTCTCCCCCAGCAGGCCGATGCCCAGGAGCACCGCGCCGACGGGCTGCAGCAGCATCAGCGTCGCGCCGGTGGTGGCGGTCATCCGGGGCAGCGCGGCGGAGATGAGGATCCACCCGATCAGCTGGCCGACGACGGCGAGCGCGACCAGCCAGCCGAACGTCTCCGCGCGCGGGCCCAGGTCGAGCGTGCCGGTCGGGACGCCGAGCACGACGGCGACGGCACCGGCCGAGAACGTCGCCAGCACCAGGGACTGCGCTTGCGCGCCGTTGCCGCCGCTGAGCCGGATCAGGAAGAGGTAGACCGCGTACCCGGCGCCGGCGAGCAGCGCGAACACCGCGCCGGTGACCGGGTCCGGGCCGAACGAGCCGCTCCCGGCGAACCCGCCGGCCAGCACGACGCCGCCGAGCAGCACGGGCACGGCGAAGAGGAACTGCTTCGCCGGCCGCTCCCGCAGGAACGCGAACGCCAGCAGCGGCACGATGACCACCTGGACGGCGAGCAGGACGGTCGCGATGCCGGCGCCGACCCGCGGGATCGCCTCGCCCCACAGCACGAAGTCCAGGCCGAGCCCGACGCCGGCCAGCAGCGGGAGGAGCACGCGGGGCGCCGGGCCCGACTTGTGCCGTTCCCGCGCGGCGAGCGCGAGCAGCACCGGCAGGGCCAGCAGGCAGCGCCAGAACGCGCTCGTGCTGCCGCTGGCGTGCGAGACCTTGATGAAGACCGACGACAGCGAGATGCAGAAGCTGCCGAGCGCGGCGAGCAGGCGGGGGTCGAAGCGCTCGGTGAAGGGCGTGGCGGTGGTCGTCGGGCGGGGCGCGGTCGTGGTCACGCCTCCAGCGTGCGGGTCGCAACTGTCAACAACAAGCGAATGTTTCTGCGTGGAATTCGGTAGGATCACTACCGTGTTCGGACTCGAGCGGATGCGCGCGCTGCACGCCGTCGCCACCCAGGGCTCGGTCGCCGCGGCGGCCGCGTCCCTGCACGTCACGCCGTCGGGGGTGTCGCAGCAGCTGGCGAAGCTGGAACGGGAAGCGGGGCAGCCGCTGCTGGAGCCGCGCGGCCGGGGCGTCCGGCTGACGAAGGCGGGTCAGGTGCTGGCTACGCACGCCGAGCGGATCCTGGCGCAGGTAGCCGAGGCGAAGTCGGACCTGGAGCTGCTGCGCGAGGACGTCATCGGGCCGCTGCGGATCGGCGCGATCCCGACGACGGTGCACGCGCTGCTCCCGCCCGCGCTGGCGACGCTCGCGGCGCAGCACCCGCGGCTGGCGGTGACGCTGCACGAAGGCGAGGCGGAGCAGACGATGCCCCGCGTGCTGGCCGGCGACCTCGACGTGGCCGTGCTGGAGAGCTGGGAGGACCGGCCGACGGTGCTGCCGCCGGCGACGACGCGGATCGCGCTGTTCTCCGACGTCGCGGACCTCGCCCTGCCCGCCGGTCACCGGCTGGCGCACCGCAAGACGGTCGATCTGTCCGAAGTGGACGACCTGCCGTGGATCGGCTGGAGCCTGGGGTCCGGTTGTTACGAGTGGCTGGTGCAGGTGCTGCGCAAGCAGCGTCTGGAGCCGCGGATCAGCTGCACGGTGGGTGGTTACCCGACGCAGCTGGCGCTGGTGGCGGGCAACGTCGGCGCGGCGCTGGTCCCGCGGCTGGCCCGGGAGCGGCTGCCCGAGGGCGTCCGCATCCTGGCGACCCGGCCGGCGCTGACCCGCACGATCTACGCGATCTGCCGGGCGGGCGAAGAGGACCGCGGGGCGGTGCGCGCGTGCCTGGACGCGCTCAAAGCTGCCTCGGCGCGCTTCGAGAGCGCGGGCCGGCCGGCCGGCTGAGCCGGTCCACCATTTCCGTGACCAGCTCGCCCGGCCGCCGCTGGTGCACCAGGAAGATGTCCCGCGCAGGCCGCGCGTCGGCGACGTCGCGGACCTCGACCCGCGACGGTTCCGCCCGATCGAGCACGCTCTCCGGCACGAACGCGATCCCCAACCCGGCCTCGACCAGCGCCAGGATCACCTGGTAGTCCCGGGTTTCGTAGGTGACGCCGAGCGTGACGCCGGCCGCGTCGGCGAGCTGGTCGAGGCACGCGCGGTTGGGCACGCCGGGGCTGCCCGAGATCCAGTCTTCGCCGGTCAGCGCCTCCAGCGTGAGCCGGCGGGCGCGGGCTTTCGGGTGGTCCGGGGGCAGGATCAGCCGGAACCGTTCCGCCCGCAGCAGCGACCGGATCAGCCCGCGCGCGCCGGGCAGCGGCGCGCCCGGGTAGCGGTGGGTGATCAGCAGGTCCAGCTCGCGCGAGCGGATCAGGTCGTAGCCGTCGGGCGGCTCGAGGTCCAGCAGCCGCAGCGCGACGGCCGGGTGGGCCCGGCGGAACCCGGCGAGCGCCGCCGGCACGAGCGCCGTGCCGGCGCTCGCGAACGTGCCGACGGCGAGCCGCGCCGGCTCCGCGCGGACCACGGCTTCCGCGCCGCGCAGTTCGCCGGCGATCGTCTCCGCGTGGACCAGCAGCGCTTCCCCTACCGGTGTGAGCGTGACGCCGCGCGCGTGGCGGTGCAGCACGGACGCGCCGACGTCGCGTTCGAGTTTCGCCAGCTGCTGCGAGACGGCGGACGGCGTGAAAGCGAGTTTTTGAGCCGCCGCGGCGATCGAGCCGGCGTGGGCGACTTCGGCGAGCAGGGCGAGGCGGCGAGCGTCGAGCACGGAACCTCCAGCCGTAAGCGTTGCTAACGCCAGCCTAGGAGGCGTCGCTGGTGCTTAGGACGGTCCGCGCGCATGCTGAAGACGTGATCAGTACTTCGGATGTCGAGCAGGCCGCCGCGCGGATCGAGGGCCGGGTCCGCCGGACGCCCGTGTTCGCCGACGACGACGTGTGGTTCAAGCTCGAGCAGCTCCAGCACACCGGGTCGTTCAAGGCCCGGGGCGCGTTCAACCGGATCATCGCCGCGGGCCCGCTTTCGGCGGCCGGCGTCGTGGCCGCGTCGGGCGGCAACGCCGGGCTCGCCGTCGCGCACGCCGCCCGCGAGTTCGGCGTGACCGCACGGGTCTACGTCCCGGTGAACGCACCGGCGGTCAAGGTGGCGAAGCTGCGGCAACTGGGCGCGGCGGTCGAGCTGGTCGGCGAGAAGTACGCGGACGCCTACGACGCGGCGGTGAAGGACGCGGCGGACCGCGGCGCGCTCTTCTGCCACGCCTACGACCAGCCGGAGATCTGCGCCGGCCAGGGCACGGCCGGCCTCGAGCTGCTGGAGCAGACGGGCGGCGTCGACACGATCCTGGTCGCGGTGGGCGGTGGCGGGCTGCTGGCCGGCATCGCGGCGGCGGTCGAAGGCCGGGCGCGAGTGGTCGGCGTCGAACCGCGCACGGCCCCGACGTTGCACGCGGCCCTGGCGGCGGGCGAGCCGGTCGGGGTCGACGTGTCCGGTGTCGCCGCGGACTCCCTGGGCGCGTCCCGGCTCGGCGACATCGCGTTCGCGGTCGCCACCCGCACGGAGGTGGGCTCGGTGCTCGTGGACGACTCGGCGATCCTCGCGGCCCGGACGGCGCTGTGGGACCGCTACCGGCTGGCGGTCGAGCCAGGCGGGGCGACGGCGTTCGCGGCGCTGCTGGACGGCGCCTACCGGCCGTCGCCGGGAGAGCGCGTCGCGGTCCTGCTGTGCGGCGCGAACACCGACCCGGCGACGCTCACTTCCCCGACAGCCGCGCCACCAGCGGCGCGAACTCCTCGATGAAGGCGCTGTTGACGCTGACGTAGGAGACGCCGAGCTCGTCGCGCCGCCGTTCGAGCTCGGCGGCCATGTCGTCCACGCTGCCGCGGATCATGCTGAGCGAGTCGTGTTCGATGAGCGTCTCGGCGTCGACGCCGATGAAACCCCGTATCCACGGCGGCACCTGCTCGCCGACGACGAAGATGTTGAGCGCGAGTTCGATGTCCCGCTCCCCGGCGGCGGCGCGGATTTCTTCGACGTAGCCGCCCATCTCCTCGCGGGTGGTCAGCACACCGCCGGCCAGGGTGACGATGTCGGCTTTCGCCCCGGCGAGCCGCCGCGCCTTAGGCCCGCCGGCGGCGACCATGACGGGGGTGTGCACGTCCCCGTCGAGGCGTCGGACATGGTCGATGGTCTCGGAGATCGAGTCGAGCCGGTCCTGGCCCGAGCCGTAGGGCAGGCCGAGCTCGTCCGCCTGCTGCCGCATGGTGGGCAGCCCGGTGCCGAGCCCGAGTTCGAAGCGCCCGCCGGTGACGACGGTCAGGCTGTGCGACTCCCACGCGGCGGCCCGGGCGGTCCGCAGCGGGCTGGCGAGGACGAAGGAGCCGACCCGGAGCTCGGTGGTGACGGCCGCGGCGGCCGCGAGCGCGGCGGTGGGCGTGGGGAGGTTGAGGTTGTCGGGGCAGAGGAGGGTCGAGTAGCCGAGCTCTTCGGCCCGCCGCGCGGTCTGCAGCCACTTCGGACCGCCCTCGCTCGCGGCCGCGACCACGCCGAACCGGAACGCCTTCTTGTCCATCGGACCACCCCCGGGTTGGTTGTGGTTCGATCAAACCACCGCGGCGCCCGGCCGTGCCACCACGGTCGTCTCGGTGGGAGCCGGGTGCGGCGCGGCCGCGGGAAGTCGGGCATGCGGAGGGGCCGTCCGGTCCGCGAGTGGCTGGGCCACTCGGCAACACCACCATCAGGAGGGCAGGCTTGGTTGGCCGGACGCCTCCGGGGAACCCGGCCGCGGCGACGATAGTGGCGGCGCCGACGGCTGCGGCAGCAGCGCATGTGGCAGCGACGCCGGCAGCGGGCGACGCAGCTACGGCGGAAGCGGCACGCAATGGCAGCAGCGGTGGCGGGCGGTGGCTGTGGCGGTCGTGGCGGCGGCGACAGCGAAGGTGGCGGCGGCTGCGGGCGCCGCCGGTAGCGGCGGCGGTGCGGCAGCTGCAACAGCCGCCGACGACAGCGATGGCGGCGGTGCAGCAGCCGCAACAGCCGCCGACGACAGCGATGGCAGAGCTGGCGGCTGCCGCTGCGGGCGCCGACGGCAGCGGTGGCCGTGGCGGCAGTGGCAGCAGCAGCACCGACGACAACAGCGATGGCGGCAGCAGCGGGCGCCGACGGCAGCAGCGGAGGCTGTGGCGGTAGCGGTATCAACGGGCAGCAACGGCAGCGGCGGCAGTGGCAGCGGCAGCGGCAGCGACGGTGCAGCGGCGGCGGTGCGTTGCCGACTACGTGGAAGCCGTTCTGTGGCCCAGTTTGAGCGCAGGGCCCATGGCTATCCGCTTCCAGAACCTTCAGCGACAACCAGCAGCCGCGAGCTTACGTGGATGTAGGCCCGTAACCGTCTGGCTGCGGGCCTATCCCATGTTCGGTTGTCACGCTGCGAAGGGCAGCGGGTCATGCAGGTTGTTGCGCCTGGGTTTTCGTTCCTTGTCGAGGAACGCTGGTGGCAGGAACTCCGGTAAGCCATCAGCGGCGATGCGGACCTCCCAACCCGAGCGATGCAACAGCCTGTGGTGATGCGCGCACATCAACACCAGATTGTGCAGGTCTGTTCGGCCGCCTTCGGACCAGTGCTGAATGTGATGCCCCTGGCAATGCCTCGGCGGGCGGTGACAGCCGGGGAACGCGCAACCCCGGTCACGCAGGTACAGCGCCCGGCGCAGGCCCGCGGAGATCAGGCGACGGAGGCGACCCAAGTTCAACGGCTCGCTTTTCTCGCCCAGCACCGCGGGGATGATCATGGCATCGCACGCGTGGATCCGAGCTTCCGCCGCGGACATGGCGCCGGTGTCGCCAAGGGTGGCCTCGCCAACGCCGGACTTCAAGTCATTGAGGTGCACTGCGACCATCACGTGGGCTCGCTCGCCGGCCTGCATCGGCAGGGCGGGAGAGTTGAGCGCCAGATCGATCGCGTCGGAGAAGGCATCGCCGTAGCGTTCCAGCGGCGATCGCAGGTCGGCGCCTTCGCCGGTGCTGGTGCGGCGTTCGGCCAACGCGTCCAGCAGAGCACTGGCTCGGGTACCCGTCTCATCGTCGAAACGGCCGTGCAACTCCCACACCCCGGTTCTTCTGCGGCGCAACGACAGTTCCCGGCTCGGAGTAACCGGCTCAGTGGAGTCGGGTTCCGGGCCGTCGGGATCCAGGTGCGCCACGATCCGCGCCCCCAGGGCGGCGACCTGCTTGTGACCTGCATCCTCGGCCAACCCCAGCAGGTGCTGTTCGGCGTCCTCGCGGTGCGAGGCTGGGATCTGGGTCAGGGCGCCGACGATCGTGTCGATCATCGGGTCGCTCAGCCGACCCTCCGCAGCGGCAGCGGCAGTCAAAGGAGCGACCGCGGGAGCGCTGTCCAGGTGATGGCCGGGATGGAGGGCGCGGGCTCGTTTGACCATCGTCTCCGCCGCGGACTTCGGAATGTCGGCCAGGTGCTCAAGCAACCGCGCGACAGACCGGTAGCCGAACAACTCCATCACGCCACGGGACTCGATCTCCACCAGCAACGCACCGATCGAAGCCTCAGCTGAACGCACCACGGTGAGCAGCGCGCAGATGCGATCGGCCAGCACCGTCGCATCCGTCTTCCACACCGCTTCCGTTGCCATACAACAAGGTTAGCCGAACTCGAACGCATGATCACCACACGACCGGGTGGAGAAATCGGCCCTCCCGATCAGGAAGCGCCGATTTCCCGCACCCGAACGGAAACCTCAGCCGCGCTGGTACTCCTCCCAAGTGACCTTGGGAACCGAAGGACCGTCGTCCGCGCCGCGGCCGGCGAGACCGTTCATGCCCAGGTAGTAGTCACCGGTCTGGTGCTGGGCCCCCGACGAAAGGTCCGGGTCGGAGATGGCCATCGCGTGGATGTGGTAGGCGAAACCCTGGTCCGGGGTGCGGAGCCAAGCCGCGAACCCGACCTTCCGCAACGCCTTCAGCAGGGTGGTCCGGCTCGTCGACGACAGGCTGGACACCGAGATGTCCATCGCGCCGCCGCCGTCGTGCGTGCCGGCCGAAGCGTCGACGCCGCCGGGGTTGTACGAACCCTGGGTCAGGCTGACCGACGAGCCGAAGATCCCCTCGGCCGCGACGAGCATCGCCTTCGTGCGGGTGTTGAGCGTGACGCCGTGGTACGTCACGTGGCTGCCCGCCGAAACCGGGTTCGTCACCGTGTACCGGCCCTCGCCCAGCTTCTCCAGGGACGTCTTGCCCGGCAGCCCGGACGCGTCGATCCCGGTGTAGCCCAGCGACTTCTGGTACTGCGAATACGCGGTGATCGTGGTGGTGCCGAAGTAGCCGTCGACGTAGGTCGCGGCCAGCAGCCCCTTCGCCTGCAACGCCTGCTCGACGAGCAGGACGCTGTCGTGCGCGCCCGGCGTCTGGGTGTCGTCGGCGCGGCGCGGGTCGATCTGGGCCGCCTTCAGCACGGCCTCCATGTTCGCGGTGGGCAGCGCCGTCGTGGCCGCCGGCTCGGCCTGAGCCGGTGCGGCCACGGCGAACGCCGCTGCGGTGAATGCCGTCAGCACGGCGGCCTTCGTGAACATCCCTGTCCTCCACTGGTCGGAATCGGTACGGCCACGAGGATCACGCCACCGGATACAAGGGACGTACAAAAGCGGCATTCGCCTCGGTGTGCACGAGGTGTAATCCCAGCCACAACCGATCCGGTACTCACTGGTCCAGGCGTGTTTCTTCTCGTCACGCAGAGTTGTCTCCGGCCAGCCCTGGACGTTGCCGTGTTCCTTTCGTAACCTGTTCGAGATCTCGCGGCCCCCGGTCGTCGATGAGACGGCGACGCGAGATCGCCGCCGATACCCCTCGCGGGTACCGGACCCCACCGTGTGCTCTTCCTGTTGCGGTCGAGCGCGCGCCGGACACGGGCGAGGCCCCCGACTCGCCCCGGTGCCCGACGGCGGCCGATCAGCAAAGGAGACCCGCGCGAGAATGCGTTCGCATCCCGTCAAGCGCGTGGTGTCAGGTGCGCTCGCCGCAGCCTCGGTGATCACTGTCGTCACCATGGCCCAGCCGCCGGCCACCGCCGCCCCCATCCCCGTCCTCCAGGCCCCGCCCACCGGGTCCGACGCCCTGGCGAAGTACCGCGACCTCTCGGCGCAGGCCGAGAAGCTCAACGAGGACCTGCTCAAGGCGAAGGACGACCTGACCGCCAAGCAGGGCGAGCTCGACAAGGCCAACGCCGACGTCACCGCGGCCAAGGACGCCGGTGCGCAGGCAGTCGAGGCCAAGCAGAAGTACCAGACGCAGGTCGACAAGTTCGCCGGCGCGTCGTTCACCAGCGGCGTCCAGCTGAACAAGCTGTCGGCGCTGCTCGCCGGCACGTCGACGCAGGACTTCCTGGACCGCTCGGCGGCCCTCGAGGTCATCGCGACCGACAAGAACGCCGCGATGGACAACCTCAGCGGCGCGGCCGAGAAGGCCACCGCCGCCGAGAAGGCGGCGACGGACGCGGCCAAGCGAGCGCAGGACGCCCGGGACGCCGCGGCCAAGCTCGCGTCGGACATCGAAGGCAAGAAGAAGAACCTGCAGGCCCAGATCGACCAGATCGAGGCCCAGAGCAAGACGCTCAGCACCGCCGACAAGGCCGCCCAGAAGGACACCGGCGGCAAGGCTCCGACCGTCAAGGCGGCCTCCGCGGCCGCGCAGAAGGCGGTCGACGCGGCGCTGAGCAAGCTCGGCAGCGCCTACGTCTACGGCGCCACCGGGCCGAGCACGTTCGACTGCTCGGGCCTGATGCAGTGGGCCTACAAGCAGGCCGGGATCACGCTGCCGCGCACGTCGTCGGCGCAGGCGGGCTTCGGCACGTCCGTGCCGCGCGACCAGCTGCAGCCGGGCGACCTGGTCGCGTACTACTCCCCCGTGTCCCACATCGGGATGTACATCGGCGACGGCAAGATGGTGCACGCCCCGACCAGCGGCGACGTCGTCAAGATCTCGCCGCTGCTGAGCCAGTACGCGGGCGCCACGCGGCCCACGGCGTGACGGCGGCCCCGTTCCGCGAGGTGTAGAAATCGCGGAACGGGGCACCTTCCGCGCATGGTCGACAACTACGACACCGCGACGGTCGAGGCCGTCGGCAAAGTGACCGAAGCGCTCGAGACGATCGAGCGGGCGCGCGGGCACCTCTACTCGTTCCACCAGCTGACCGGCAGCGCGGACCTGGCCCTCGGCGAAGCCGTCGAGAAGCTCGAGAAGGCCGGCCATTCGGATTGGGCGCGCCGGATCACCGAGGAGCTGATCGGGCTCAACGTGTTACCCGATCGGTGGACGTTCCAGATCGTCGAGGAGTACGACGACGGCTACTACAAGACGTGCCGCGACTTCGAGCGGACGTTGCTCGAGTCGTTGACGGACGGCCGCCGCCACCTGCACGAACAGCAGATGAAGGACGACCGCCGCACCCACGGCAGGCCGGGCCACGAGGCAGGCGCGCCGTCGAAGCCCCCGGCCGGCTCGTGAGCGGCGATTGTCGGGCCCCTGCGCTACAGTCGGATCCAGGCGAACAGATGTTCGATTGGAGGATGTCGTGACCGATCAGGTGGAACCGAACCCGGAGAAGGACCCGAGCGACTGGACGACCGGTGATGAGCCGATGACCGGGCCGCAGAAGTCTTATCTGCAGACCTTGGCGCAGGAGGCCGGGGAGGAAGTGCCGGACGGGCTGACGAAGGCTGAGGCCTCGGCGCGGATCGACGAGCTGCAGCGCGCCACTGGGCGGGGTACCTGACGAGGTCCGGGTGGGCCGGGTTGGCGGTGTTGGGCACGGGAGGCGGGCTGGGTAGCCGGCGGTGCCGGATCGCCGGGGGCAGCGGGTGGGCAGGCGGTCTGCCCCGGCTGGTGTAGTTCCGCCCGCTAGTTCCGCCCGCGCGGTCGGCAGTCGTGCGGTTCGTGCTCGGGCGGCCGGTGGTCCGGACGGTTTTCGAGGTCCGGTCCGCGCGGGCGCACGCGCGCGGCTCGTACTCCGACGGCCGATGATCCGGACCGTTCCGAGATCCAGTCCGTGCGGGCGCACGCGCGCGGCTCGTACTCCGACGGCCGATGATCCGGACCGTTCCGAGATCCAGTCCGTGCGGGCGCATACGCGCGTTCGCGCTCGGCGCCCGGCAGTTCGCTCGGTTGCTGCGATTCCGTCCGCGGGCAGCTGCTTGCCGCCGATTTTGTGCCTCTCGCCACGGCATGTCCCCTTCCCGCCCGGGTAACCGCCATCGAGGTGCCCCACTCCCCGAAGGAGGCGTCCCCGTGTACCTGACCGTCTTGCTCGTGGCCTTGGCCGGACTCCTCGTGCTCGGCGCGACCGCCGTCCACGAACTGCGGAAGCCCTATCCGCTCACCGCGAAGCGCACCTTTGTCGTGGCCTGGGTGGTCGGCGCCGGTGGGCTCGCCTGGTGGGCCGTCTCGCCGGGAGCCGCGCCGCTCGTGGTTGTCGTTGTGGGGCTCGGCTTTCTCGTCGCCACGCTGAACCGCGGGCCCGAACGGCCCGCCTACCCGCGCGCCACCCCCTACCAGCCGCCTCGGTGAGTGGTTGGCCGCGCGGTGTGGCGGGTACCAGCCGGGAATGTCCCGACCGAACGAACAACCCGAGATCGCGCGGCCCGGCACTCCGGACCCCGGCCGAGCGGACGACAACCTTTACGAGCCCGGCGAAGGCGATCCGCCCGACAGTGCCGAAGAAGCGCGCGGTGCCGGGCAGAAAGTGATCGGCGAACTCCGGGAACGCCGCGAAAACTGAGTCACGCCGCCACGGGCAGGGCGGCGGCGCCCGTCACGCGGAGGAGGAACTCCGCGTTGGAGCCCGTCTTGCGGAGCTGGTCGAGCAGCTGCTCGATCGCGTGCGGGCCCTGCAGCGCGCGGCGCACCTCGCGCATCGCGGCCAGTTCACCCGGGGTGACCAGGAGTTCCTCGCGGCGGGTGCCGGAACCCGGGATGTCGACCGCCGGGAAGATGCGGCGCTCCGCCGTCTTGCGGTCGAGCTTCAGCTCCGCGTTGCCCGTGCTCTTCAGCTCCTCGAAGAACACCGTGTCGGCCAGCGAACCGGTCTCCACCAGCGCCGACGCGACGATCGTGAGCGAACCGCCGCCTTCGAGGTTGCGGGCCGCGCCGAGGATGCGTTTCATCGGCTGCACCGCGGCCGCGTCGACGCCGCCGGACAGCGTGCGCCCCGACGGGCGGGCCGAAAGGTTGTACGCGCGACCGAGGCGAGTCAGCGAGTCGAGGAGCAGCACGACGTCTTCGCCGCGCTCAACCAGGCGTTTCGCGCGCTCGACGGCGAGTTCCGCCACCGCGACGTGTTCGGCGGGCGGACGGTCGAAAGTGGACGCGATCACCTCGCCGCGCACGGTCCGGCGCAGCTCGGTGACCTCCTCCGGCCGCTCGTCGGCGAGCAGCACCATCAGCCGGCATTCCGGGTGGTTGACCGAGATGCCGTGACCGATGTCACGCAGCACGGTCGTCTTCCCGGCCTTCGGCGGCGAAACGACCAGCGCGCGCTGCCCCTTGCCGAGAGGTGTGACGAGGTCGAGGACGCGCGGCAGCAGGCGCGCCGGAGTGGTTTCGAGCAGCAGGCGCTCGTCCGGGTGCACCGGCACCAGGTCGGTGAAGTGGGGGCGCGGTTCCGCCGGGTCGGCGCCGTTGACGCTGGTGATTTCCTCGCCGGCGCCGGTGATTTCGTCTCCCGGGCGCAGCTTGTGCTTGCGGACGAGGGAAAGCGGCAGTGCGACGTCGTCCGGAGCCGGCCGGTAGCCGGTGCGGACGAACGGGGTTTTTCCCGATGTGTCAAGGATTCCGTGAAAGGACATGGGTGTCTCCTGATGAGGTGGCCGGCCCGCGCGGACGGCGGAGCCGGGTACGAAGGAAGAAGGCCGAAGAGCCTGGATCCGAGAAGCTTCCTCCGGGCGGCCGAGGGGCCGGCATCCGTGAGGAGCACCTTCACGTTAGCGCGACGTCACGGAAAGCACAACGGGTAAGACCCCGTCGCGGTGGGTAGCTCTGAAGAGAAGCCCGGAAACGGGGGAACCCGCGGCTGACGATGGGAGCGGATCGTGTATCGACATACCCCGGAAGCTGGCATCGATATGGGCGAGAGCACTGACGCCGACCAAACCGGGACCACGCCCCCGGCGCGCCCGAGCGCCGGCGCCGTGGTCACCTCGACGTTCGAAGAACTGGCGCCCGCCCTGCCGAACGAGATGGCCGGCTTGCGCCGCAAGCTGACCCACTGGCTGAGCGAGTTGCCGCTCGACCCGGGCAGCACGCACGACATCACGCTGGCGACGTACGAGGCGCTGGCGAACGTGGCGGCCCACGCGTACCCGGACGGCCGCGGCTGGGCCCGCCTCGAGGCAGCGCGCACGGGCGACACGGTGACGGTGACCGTGACGGACACCGGCTGCGGCATCCCGGCAACGCGCCCCCACCAGCCGGGGCTGCGCACCTCGGGCGGCCGGGGCCTGGTGCTGATCGACAAGGTGACGGACCAGTCCGACATCGAGTCGGGGGACCACGGAACAACGGTCCGCATGACCTGGCGCCCGGCGGCGCTCAGGCACGAGAACCCGGCCTGAGCCTGCGAGGGATTGCGCCGGCACCCAAAAACACTGGGGACGCGGCCGAGGCGAGCACAGGCAGGGGTGCGCGAGAGCCGACAACCGCAGCCGCGAACGGACTTTGCGCCGTTTCGCCCACAGGACCTGTGTGTTCGAAGCCCGGACCCGCTTCGCGGGCCGGGCTTCGCGCGCGAGGGCAGGTTTGTGGGAGGCCGGCCCGGCTTGCCGGCGGGGGCGGAGTTGTGGCCCTGGGATGGGGGCGGCCTGGCCGGGGCGGCCGGTGCCGCCGACGCTGCGCCAGGTGGGCAGGTCGAACTGCTTGCCGGACACCTGCGGGCCGGCCGCGTTGAAGCGCGGCGCGTCGAGAACCAAGGCCGGCAAAAGCGGCCCATTCAGCTGCGGCTGCGGGCATTGGAGGCCAGCTCCGGCCCGGCGCGCACCACCACGAAGGTGGAACCGCGCCGCGAATCCGCACTGCCGGTCGACCGTCACCCCAGGCACGTGGTCGGGGTAGCCGGCCGCGAGCCACGCGCCGCAACTGGAAAGGCTCGGCCCACAAGGAGTTGCGCTGGGAGCGCGGCCTACAAAGCGCAGATCGCCGCGATGGCCGGCCTCGGCTGCCGGTACCTGCAGCTCGACGACACCAGCCTCGCCTAGCCCGCTTCACGAACACCGCTCAACCCAACGCGGCTTCAGCCGGGCTCATCCGCTCCCCCAACCTCGCCCCGGCCCCCCGGAAGTGCTTTACCTCACAACCCCTCAAGCCGCCCCGGCCAGCCGCACCAAGCGGCCCCGCGGGTACGACACCAGCTCCCTCTCCTCATCCGTGGTGAAGATCTCGACGGAGTCCCCCAGCAACTCCGCCGAGGTCACCTGCAGCTGCCACGCGGGCAGGCCCGGCGCCGGCTCGTGCCAGAACCACTGGCCCTTGGTCAGCTGGTCCGCCGGGACCGTCGCGTCGTCCGTGTTCATGCTCATGAGGCTAGCCGTCACCACCGACAGTTTTCGCAGCGCCTCAGCCGTGGGCCGCGTTGATCGTGATCGTCAGCACCTGCGGGTCGCCCGCGAAGACCGCTCCGCTGAAGTCCGGGCCCGGGCTCACGTCGTCGTACGGGAACGCGTACCCCCGGTTGTCCGGCAGTTTCGAGTGGACGATCCGCGCGTAGTGGTTCGTTGCGTCGCCCCCGTAGAAGCGAGAAGGGTCCTCGTCCGTCGGCTGGTTCGGGTTGTCCAGCAACGTCGTGCGGTTCAACGCCGCCGCCAGGCGGGGGACGATCGCCTTGCGCGCGTCGCTCGCGCCCGCCGCCAGGGCGAACGGGCCGCTGTCGCAGCTCCACACGTCCGCCGTCGACGGCTTCGCGAACGATTCCGACCCGAACACCAGCTGGTCGCCCGAAACGCGGCCGGTGAACTTCCCCAGGCCCGGGTTCTGCGAGTCGACGACCAGGTCGGTGCCCGCGTACTTCTGCCACACCTGGTCGATGTAACCGTCGAGGTAGCCGCCGAACTGCGCCGCGTGGTGGTGCGGTGACAGCA
Source organism: Amycolatopsis sp. MEPSY49 (assembly GCF_051337345.1). Lineage (NCBI taxonomy): Bacteria > Bacillati > Actinomycetota > Actinomycetes > Pseudonocardiales > Pseudonocardiaceae > Amycolatopsis > Amycolatopsis sp. MEPSY49. Next base: position 263,197 of record NZ_JBDLYJ010000011.1, read on the forward strand.
CGCGCAAGGTGCCGCCGCCGCCCGTCTGCACCAGGCCCGCCCACTCACCGCCCAACGAGGAGAGCGACGAAGCGATCTGGTCCAGCGCGCCCGCCGGGAGTCCGTTGACCGTCGCCGTGCCGGACCCCGAAGCCAGTGACAGGCCCATCGGGATGCCCACGAAGTCGACGTAGCTGATGTTCGCGAACAGCTGCGTGTCGTTGAACGTGAACTCGCTGAACGACCAGTTCTTGCCGTAGTTCGGGTCGCCGGAGTTCAGGAAGCTCGGGTGCACCAGGTTCGGCCCCGGGTCGAGGAAGAAGTCCAGCTTCGCGTCCGTCACGACGTAGATGCGCGCCCCGCCCATCTTCGGCACCGACACCTGCGCTCCCGAGGCCATCGGGATGGCGCAGTCCTCCGGCAGCGGGGTCGTCGGGGCCGACGGCGACGCCGGGTAGTACGGCGTTCCGTCCGCGCGCAGCAGCACGAGCCGGCCGTCCGGGGACGTGCCGGTCACGTACGCGTACACGGTTCCGGAGCCGGAATCGTTCACCAGCTTCAGGCCGAACGTGTCCGGCGTCGCGGCGGACGCGGCCCGCGCGAGAGGTACCGCGGTGGCGAGCGTCGCGGCCGTGAGACCGAGGAACGAGCGACGGGAGATCATGGTGTCCTCCACGGTGAGGAGACGGCGGAGTCCAGAAAGGACATCCGAGGGCGGTTCGCAGGATTCGTTGTGGACGCCAACAAACTATGACCACGATTTCGTTACCTGGCAACCCTTCGAAAGAAGGTCCAGACCACCGCCGCACCCGGCGCGCGTTTCCCCGGAGCGGGAAATTCCAAACCGGACTCCGCCGGGACTGCCCGCGGGTACCGCGTACCGGGTACTTCCGGGCACATCCCTTGACGCCACCGCGGACCGGCGGCGAAAGTGGACGGCCTCGCAGGTCGTGGACGACCGGATTCCCCCAAGGAAGCGAGAACCCATGCGCACCACCAAGCGGCTGGTTGCCCTCTTGGCAACGTTGTCCTTCGCCCTCACCGCCGCCCCGGCCCACGCCGAAGCCGGCTGGACCACCGTTTTCCAGGACGACTTCGACGGCGCCGCCGGCACCGGCCTGAACACCCAGGACTGGCTCTACGACACCGGAACCGGCTACCCCGGCGGCGCGGCGAACTGGGGCACCGGCGAAATCGAGACCGCCACGAACTCGACCGAAAACGTCCACCACGACGGTCAGGGCCACTTGGCGATCAAGCCGCTGCGCGACGCGAACGGCCAGTGGACGTCCGGCCGGATCGAAACGCAGCGCACCGACTTCGCGGCCCCCGCGGGCGGTCAGCTGGAGATCAGCGCGACGCTCAAGCAGCCCTCCCCCGAACACGGCCTCGGCTACTGGCCGGCGTTCTGGGCGATGGGCGCCGACGCCCGCCCGGTCGGCGCGACGAACTGGCCGAGCATCGGCGAGCTGGACATCATGGAAGACGTCAACGCCCTGAGCAAGCACTCCACCACTTTCCACTGTGGACAGTGGCAGGGCGAGTGCCACGACCCGGACGGCATCACCAGCGACCTCCAGGACTGCGCCGGCTGCCAGGACGGCTACCACACCTACTCCGTCGTCGTGGACCGCCGCGACGCCGCCGCCGAGGAACTGCGCTTCTCCCTGGACGGCAACCAGACGTTCTCGGTCAAGCAGAACCAGGTGTCGGACGCGACCTGGAAGGCCGCCGTCGACCACGGCTTCTTCGTCATCTTCGACGTCGCGATCGGCGGCTCCTACCCGAACAAGGTCTGCGGCTGCACCTCCCCCGGTGCGGACATCACGCCCGGCGCCGAGATGAGCGTCGACTCGCTCTCGGTGAAGGTCAGCGACGGCTGACCCGTAGGCTGGGCGCCATGAAGCACGCCGTCATCGCGTCACCGATCGGACCGCTGACCCTCGTCGGCGACGGCGAGGCGCTGGCCGGGCTCTACTTCGACGGCCACCTCCGGACGCCCCGCCTCACCGACCTCGGGCCCCGCGACGACGACGGCTTCGAAGCCGCGAAAACCCAGCTCGGCGAGTACTTCGCCGGCACGCGGCGCGAGTTCGACCTCGAACTCGCGCCGCGCGGCTCGGCGTTCGAGAAGCAGGTCTGGGCGCTGCTGACGAAGATCCCGTACGGCGAAACCCGCACGTACGGGCAGCTGGCCGCCGAGCTGGGCGACCCCGGCGCCGCGCAGGCCGTCGGGAACGCCAACGGCTGGAACCCGATCAGCGTCATCGTGCCCTGCCACCGCGTGGTCGGCACCAGCGGCGGCCTGACCGGGTACGCCGGCGGCCTCGCCCGCAAGCGGTTCNACGGGCAGCTGGCCGCCGAGCTGGGCGACCCCGGCGCCGCGCAGGCCGTCGGGAACGCCAACGGCTGGAACCCGATCAGCGTCATCGTGCCCTGCCACCGCGTGGTCGGCACCAGCGGCGGCCTGACCGGGTACGCCGGCGGCCTCGCCCGCAAGCGGTTCCTGCTGAGCCTCGAGGAACCGCCCGCGGACGAGGTCGGCCGGTTGTTCTAGCCCGCCGAACAGGTCACGGTGGGTGCCGTCAGGTTCCCGCCGTGCTCGACGGTGAACCCGATGACGTTGCCGCTGCCGTTGGGCCGCGCGGTCAGCACGTACCCGGTGCTGTCCCAGGTCCCGGTGTAGTTCCAGCTGCCGATGACCTTCTGCGGCGCGTGGAAGGTGATGGTGAGGACCCAGGTGTTCGACCCGGTCACCGTCACCTGGCCGTTGAAGCCGACGTTCCACTCCGCCGTCTTGGCGTAGGTGCCGGTGCAGCCACCCGGCGTCGGGGTGGTGGTCGTGGTGGTGGGGGTGGTCGGCGTCGTCGGCGTGGTGGTCGGCGTCGGAGTCGTACCGCCGGTCAGCGCGTCGAGCACGGCGGTGTAGGCCGCCTTCTTCTGGCCGTTGCCGTCGAACAGCAGCGGCGTGGCCGACGCCCGCCACGAGTCCGTGTCGCGGATGCCCCACACCGTCATCCCGGTGCAGCGCGCCACCGCGAGGCAGGCCTGAGTGACGGTCCGGTAGTTGTTCGCCTGCGCCGTACCCGACCCCTCGATGTCCAGCTCGGTGATCTGCACGTCCACGCCGAGGTTCGCGAAGTTCTGCAGCGTGGTCCGGTAGTTCGACGGCACCGGGCTGTTGGGGTTGAAGTGCGACTGGAAGCCGACGCAGTCGATCGGCACGCCGCGGGACTTGAAGTCCTGGACCATCCGATAGACGGCCTGCGTCTTCGCCTGGTTCCAGTCGTCGGTGTTGTAGTCGTTGTAGCAGAGCTTCGCGCCCGGGTCGGCCGCCCGCGCGGCGCGGAACGCCGCCTCGATCCAGTCGTCGCCGGTGCGCTGCAGGTTCGAATCACGCCGGGCACCCGAACTGCCGTCCGCGAAGGCTTCGTTGACGACGTCCCAGGCGTAGATCTTGCCCTGGTAGTGGCTCGCGACCTGGGTGACGTGGTTCAGCATCGCCGACCGCAGCGCAGACCCCTCCATGCTCTGCATCCAGCCGGGCTGCTGCGAATACCAGGCGAGGGTGTGCCCGCGCATCCGGGCGCCCTGGCTCGCCGCCTGGGCGACGATCCGGTCGGCGTTGCCGTAGGAGAACTGGTTCTGCGAAGGCTCGGTGGCGTCCATCTTCATCTCGTTCTCCGGGGTGATCATGGAGAACTCGCGGCTCAGGATGCCGGTGTAGCCGCTGTCCGAGAGCTTGCTCGCCGAGACCGCGGTGCCGAAGTAGCGTCCGGTCCCGCTCGCCGCACTGCCCAGCGTGGTGCCGCCGGACGGGCCGGGCGACGTCGTGGTGGTCGTGGTCGAACCGCTGTCCAGGCCGAGGAACTTGATCGCGTACGCCACCATCCCGTTCTGCGGCAGCGAATGCCCCACGCCCTGGACGCTGATCCCCTCGACCGGCGCCTGCACGCCGGTGCCGCCGTAGCGGGTGCGCGTCCAGCCGGACTGCGGCGCGTCGGTCGACGACGGCGTCTGGCTCACCCCGCGCAGGTTCGTCCACTGCTTGATCTCTTCCCCGAAGTTCGGGTAGCGCAGGGTGTCGTCGGCAGTGCCGTGCCACAGCTGCATCCGCGGGTACGGGCCGCTGCGCCCGCCGCTCATCTGCCGGGCCTGGTCACCCCACTGCTGCGCGGTCTTGATCAGCTGGCCGCCCGAGCACTGGCTGTTCCAGCTCGACCCGTCGGTGGTGGCGAAGCAGCCCGCGGGCACGCCCATGAACGCCGAGCCGGCGGCGAAGACGTCCGGGTACTCCGCGGCGAGGACGTTCGTCATCATCGCGCCGGAGGAGAACCCGGTGACGAACACGCGCGCGGGGTCGACGTTGTAGTGCGCCTTGGCGTAGTCGACCATCGACAGGATGCCGACCGGGTCGCTGCCGCCGCCGCGGGTCAGCGCCTGCGGCGAGGAGACGTCGAAGCACTGCCCGCTGCGCGTGGCTTCCGGGAAGACGATGACGTACCCGTACTGGTCGGCCGCGGTGACGTAGTCGCGCGCGTAGCCGTTGAACACCGCCGACGCCGAGCCGGTGCAGTAGTGGATGGCGACCAGCAGCGCCGGCTTGGCGGCGACGTGGTCCGGGACGTAGGCGTACATGTTCAGGTTGCTGGGGTTGGTGCCGAAGCCGGTCACGCGGGTCAGCGTGGCCGCCGACGCGGGCTGCGCCGTGACCACCAGGACGATCGCGGCGGCGATCGACAGCACCGCGGCGAGGAGGGCGGTGAAGAGTCTTCGCACTCGAGTCAATCCTTTCCGGGAGCAGGGCGCAGCTGCGACGATCGTTCGTTCGCACCGGCGACCGGTCAACGATTTTCGGAAAGTTTCGGGACCTTTCGAACTGCCGGCTTGGCTTGCTGCTGCGAGGATCCGGGCATGACGGAGCTGCTCCTGGGACCGCTGCTGAGACACGTCGACGCCACCTCGGCGACGATCTGGGTCGAGACGGACCGGCCGTGCGAAGTCCGGGTCGCCGAAGCGGCGGCTCGGACGTTCGAGGTGTCCGGACACCACTACGCGCTGGTCGTGCTCACCGGGCTGGCGCCGGGGCGCAGCACGCCGTACGAGGTCCGGCTCGACGGCGAGCTCGTCTGGCCCGAGCCGGACAGTGACCTGCCGCCCAGCCGGGTCCGGACGCTGGCCCCGGGCGATCCGCGGTTCCGGCTGGTGTTCGGATCGTGCCGAAAGCCGCGGGAGCAGGACGCGCTCGGCCCGGACGCGCTCGCCGCCTACGCCCACCGGATGGCCGGGCTCGACGAGGCCGAATGGCCGGAATCGCTGCTCCTGCTGGGCGATCAGGTCTACGCCGACGAAACCACCGACGCGACGCAGGAGTGGCTCGCCACCCGGCGCGACCCGAAACAGCCGCCCGGCAAGGAGGTCGCCGACTTCGAGGAGTACTGCCACCTCTACTTCGAGGCCTGGTGCGAGCCGTCGGTGCGCTGGCTGCTGTCCACCGTGCCGACGTCGATGATCTTCGACGACCACGACGTCCGCGACGACTGGAACACCTCGCAGGCGTGGCGCGAGCAGATGGCGCGCGAGTCGTGGTGGCCGGAGCGGATCCGCGGGGCGCTCGTGTCCTACTGGGTCTACCAGCACCTGGGCAACCTCGGACCCCGCGAGCTGGCCGAGGACGAGCTGTTCCGGCAGGTGACGAAGTCGGGTGTGGACAACGCGGAGCTGCTACGCGAGTTCGCCGACCGGGCCGACCGCGAGGCCGACGGCGCCAAGGGCACCCGGTGGTCCTACCGGCGCGACTTCGGCCCGGTCCGGCTGCTGGTCATCGACTCGCGCGCCGGGCGGATCCTCGGCGGCGGCGAGCGCTCGATGGTCGGCGAGGAGGAGTTCCGCTGGATCGAGGAGCAGAGCGACGGCGACTTCGACCACCTGCTGATCGGCACGTCCCTGCCGTGGCTGATGCCGACCGCGCTGTCGGCCGCGCAGTCGGTCAACGAGCGGCTCTGCGCGCGGCCGGGGCTCGTCGGGCGCGTGTCGGAGTGGCTCCGGCAGCTCGCCGACCTCGAGCACTGGCCGGCGTTCCGCGACTCGTTCGACCGGCTGACCCGGCTGATCGCCCGGGTCGCGGACGACGGCCCGGCGTCGGTGAGCGTGCTCTCGGGCGACGTCCACCACGCGTACGTCGCGCGCGCCGACCTCCCGGGGGCGCCGGTGCACCAGCTGACCTGCTCGCCGGTGCACAACACCGTCCCCTGGTACATGAACCGGCTGTTCCGCGCCGGCTGGGCGCGCGGGCTGACCCGGCTGAGCGAGGGGCTGGCGCGCCGCGTCGGCGTCCCGCCCGCGCCGCTGACCTGGAGCTGTGTGTCGGGACCGCACTTCGGGAACGCCGTGATGACGCTCGACGTCGACGGCCGGGAAGCCACGGCGACGCTGCTGCGGCCGGACCAGGACGGGCAGCCGATCCGGCTCACGGGAGCGTGAGGGTGGGTGCGGCGCGGCCACCCAGGCAGCGGTGATCGGAGTTAGCCTCGGTGCATGGCTGAAAACGCACTCGGGGAGTTCCTCCGGGCCCGCCGCGAACAGGTGGGACCCGAGGAGCTCGGCCTGCCCGCGGGCGGGTCGCGCCGGGTGGCGGGCCTGCGCCGCGAGGAGGTGGCGGTGCTCGCCGGGGTCAGCACCGACTACTACGTCCGGCTCGAACAGGGCCGGGAGCGCAACCCGTCGCCGCAGGTCCTCGACGCGCTGGCGCACGGGCTGGCCCTCGACGAGGACGCCACCGCGCACCTGCACCGGCTGGCCCGGCCGGCGCCGAAACGCCGCCGGCCGCGCCGGCGGGAGCAGGTCAGCCCGAACCTCCTGCGCCTGATGGACGGCTGGCCGGACACGCCCGCGCTGGTCCTCGGCCGCTGCCTCGAGGTGCTCGCGCACAACGCGCTGGGCGAGGCGCTGTTCGCCGGGCACACCCACAGCGACGACCTCGTCCGGCTGGTGTTCCTGGACCCGGACGCGCGCGAGTTCTACCCGGACTGGGAGCGCGTCGCGGTCAACACCGTCGGCGGCCTGCGGGTGGCCGCCGGGATCGACCCGGACGATCCGCGGCTCATCGAGACGGTCGGTGAGCTGTCGGTCAAGAGCGCGGACTTCCGCCGGCTGTGGGCCCGCCACGACATCCGGCAGAAGACGCACGAAACCAAGCGCTTCCACCACCCGCAGGTCGGCGAGCTGACGCTCAGCTACGAGGCGCTGACCGTGAACAGCGCGCCCGGCCAGCAGCTCGTCGTGTACCAGGCCGAGCCCGGCAGTTCCTCGGCAGCCGCGCTCGCCCTGCTCGGCAGCCTCGCCGCTTCCTGAACCCTTCTGTCATTTCCACAACGGACGGAGTACTTCGTCGTGCCCGAAAACTGGTTCATCACCGGCTGCTCCACCGGCCTCGGCCGCGCACTGGCCGAAGCCGTGCTCGGCCGCGGACTGCGCGCCGTCGTCACCGCCCGCGACCCGGCGAGCGTCGCCGATCTCGTCGCGGAGCACGGCGACCGCGCGCTCGCCCTCCCGCTCGACGTCACCGACCACGCGCAGGTCACCGACGCGGTCAAGCGAGCCGAAAGCGCGTTCGGCCGGATCGACGTCCTGGTCAACAACGCCGGCTACGGCTACCTCGCCGCGATCGAGGAAGGCGAGGACGACGAGGTCCGGAAGCTGTTCGACGCCAACGTGTTCGGCCTCGCCGACGTCACCCGCGCGGCGCTGCCGGGCATGCGCGCCCGGCGGAGCGGGCACGTCGTGAACGTGTCGTCGCTCGGCGGGCTCGCGGCCTTCGGGGCCACCGGCTACTACCACGCGACGAAGTTCGCCGTGGAAGGGCTTTCCGAGTCCCTCGCCGCCGAAGTGGTGCCGCTGGGCATCAAGGTGACGATCGTCGAGCCCGCCGCGTTCCGCACCAACTGGTCCGGGCCGTCGATGCGGCAGTCGGCGATCCGCATCGACGACTACGCCGAGACGGCCGGCGCGCGCCGCGCGGCGACCACCGCCACCTACGGCCGGCAGCCCGGCGACCCGGTCCGCGCGGCCGAGGCGATCCTCACCGCCGTCGACGCCGATGAACCGCCGCTGCGGCTGCTGCTCGGCAAGGCCGCCTACGACATCGCCACCGCCCGGCTCGCCGGCTTGAAGTCCACTTTCGACACCTGGCGCGAGACCACCCTCGGCGCCGACTTCCCGGAGGGAACCCTGTGAAGAAGACCGTCCTGATCACCGGCGCCAGCAGCGGCATCGGCCACGCCACCGCGCTGCGGCTGGCCGGCGAAGGTCACCACGTCGTGCTCGGCGCCCGCCGGGAGGACCGGCTGACCACGCTGGCGAAGGAGATCCACGACGCCGGCGGCACCGCCGACGTGCACCGCCTCGACGTCACCGACCGCGCGGAGGTCACCGCCTTCGCCGACGCCGCCGTCGAAGCACACGGCCGGCTCGACGTGTTCGTCGCCAACGCCGGCGTGATGCCGTTGTCGCGGTTGGACTCCCTGCACGTCGACGAGTGGGACCGGATGATCGACGTCAACGTCCGCGGCCTGCTGCACGGGATCGCGGCCGCGCTGCCGCACTTCCGGCGGCAGGGCGGCGGGCACTTCGTGACGATCGCCTCGACCGGCGCGCACGAGGTCGTGCCGACGGCCGCGGTCTACTGCGGCACGAAGTACGCCGCCCGCGCGATCACCGAAGGCCTGCGGCTGGAAGCCGAGCCCGGCATCCGCGTCACGACCGTTTCGCCGGGCGTCGTCGAGTCCGAACTGGCCGATTCCATCACCGAAGCCGGTGCGCGGGAAGCGATGCGGACCTACCGCGCGGTGACGCTGCCGCCGGACACCATCGCCGGGGCGATCTCCTACGCGATCGGGCAGCCGGACGGCGTCGACGTCAACGAGGTCATCGTGCGGCCGACCGCTCAGCGCCAGCTCAGCGTTCCAGTTCGGCGATGACCCGCGGGATCTCGGCCACCAGCTCGCGCGCCAGCAGGCCCGTGCGGCCGGTGTCCGGGATCAGCCGCTGCCCCGCGACGGCGTGGACGTGCGTCGCCCAGCAGGCGGCCTGGGCGAGGTCCGCGCCGCGGGCGAGGAACCCGCCGGTCAGGCCGGCCAGCACGTCGCCGCTGCCGGACGTCGCCAGCCCGATGTGGCCGCTGCCGTCGCGCCAGGTCCGCCCGCCGGGCTCGGCGACCACCCCGAAGAGCAGCACGACCCCCTCGTAGCGCTCGGCGATCCGGACCGCGGTCTCGAGGTCGTCGACGTCGGCTTCGTCGCAGCCGTCGAGGAACGCGGCCTCGGTCCGGTTCGGCGTCAGCACGAGCCGGCCGGACAGCGGCTTCGCCAGTTCCGGGGCCCGGCTCAGCGCGCCGAGCGCGAAGGCGTCGAGCACCACGCGGGCGTCCGGCGCGATGGCGGGCACCAAGTGCCGCAACAGGTCCTCGGTCTCTTCGACACCGGTGAGCCCGGGGCCGACCACGACGGTGCCGGCGCCGGGCAGCACGTCGGCCAGCCGGTCGACGGCGTCCCCGCCGATCGCCCCGGACTCCGTTTCCGGCAGCCCGAACACCGACGACTCGGGCACCGACACGCCGAGCGCGCCCGCGTGCCGTTCGCTCACCGCGAGCTGCAGCGTGCCGGCGCCGGCGCGCAGGGCGGCCGTCCCGGACAGCGCCGGCGCGCCCGGGACCGTCCGGGCGCCGCCGAGCACGAGCACGGTGCCGCGGTCGTCGGTGCCGATCCGCTCCTCCCGCAGCAGGGCCGGGCTGATCGGCGCCGGGTCAGGAGAGCTGTTCGGCGGCATCGTCGTCCGCCGTGGGCGGGGTGTCGGTGGCGTGCAGGTGGCCGACCTCCTGGGCCAGCACCATGGTGAACCCGCCGTCGCGGTCGCGCTCCCAGGCCGTCACCGACCCGTTCGGGACTTCGGTGGCGTTCGCCGCGCGCAGCAGGTCGGGCTCCGGCAGCCCTTCGAGCAGGTAGCGCAGCGCGAAGACGGTCATCTCGTGCGCGGCCAGCAGCACGCGCTTGCCGCCGTGGTCCTGGCTCAGCTCGCGCAGCAGGGAGCGCAGCCGCAGCACGACGTCCGCCCAGGACTCCCCGCCGGGCGGCCGGTAGTAGAACTTGCCCAGCCGCCGTTTGCGCCGCAGTTCGTCGGGCCACCGCTCCTCGACGCCGTGCGAGGTCAGCAGGTCCAGCACGCCGAGCTCGCGGTCGCGCAGCCGTTCGTCGGGGACGACCGGGACGCCGTCCGGCGTGGCCAGGAGCGCGGTGTCCCAGGCCCGGCGGTAGGTCGATGTGACCACGAGGTCCGGCGGCCGCTCGGCCAGGAACTCCCCCGCGGCCTTCGCCTGCTCGCGGCCCAGGTCGGTCAGCGGGACGTCGGCGTCGCGCTCGGCGATGTCGATCACGTCCGCCCCCGCCGACTCCGCCTCTTCCCTCGCCACGTTCCCCGTGCTCTGGCCGTGGCGCAGTACGGCCACCCAGTCCAAGTCGACGCTCACGCCCGGGTGGTTACCCCTGCGGACCCGCCGACGAAACCCGGGATGGTTAGGCGTCAAAAAGAGTTCCGGCTAGGGTCTTTCCATGTCCCGGAGTCTCGGCGCCCACGACCGGCTGCAGCAGCTGGAGAAGATCCTCGGTGTACCCGCCGAACACCTGGGGCTGGCCGAGCTGCTAGCCGAGACCCTGCAGCGCCTGCGTGAGGTCATGGAGGTCGACACCGCGACCGTGCTGCGGTACCAGCACAGCGGCAGCCAGCTCGTGGCCTTCGCCGCGGCCGGCATCGAAGAGGAAGTCCACCAGGGCGTCCGGGTGCCGGTCGGCAGCGGGTTCGCCGGCCGGGTGGCACTCGAGCGGCAGCCCGTCATCCTCGACCACATCGACGAGACGACTGTCGTGAACTCCCTGCTGTGGGAACGCGGCCTGCGCTCGATGCTCGGCGTGCCGATGATCGCGGGGGCCGAACTCGTCGGGGTGCTCCACGTCGGGTCCGTCGCGCCGCGGGAGTTCACCGAAGCCGAAGTCGCGACGATGCAGCTGCTCGCGGACCGCCTCGCCATGGCGATCCAGGTCGAGGCGCTCGAAGAGAACCGCTCGGCCACCATGGCGCTGCAGCGCAGCCTGCTGCCCAGCAACCTGCCGGAGGTGTCCGGCCTGGCCTTCGGCGCGCGGTACGTGCCCGGCGCGGAAACCGGGCTCGGCGGCGACTGGTACGACCTGTTCGTCCTGCCCGGCGACCGGCTCGGCATCGTGATGGGCGACGTCTCCGGCCACGGGCTGGAGGCCGCCGTGATCATGGGACGCCTGCGCAGCGCCCTGCGCGCGTACGCCCTCGACTGCGAAAGCCCCGACGAGGTGCTCGCGAAGCTCGACCGCAAGGCCAACCACTTCGAGCACGGGGCGATGGCCACGGTCGCCTACGGGATCGTCGGACCGCGCCGCGAAAGCATCGCCCTGTCGCTCGCCGGTCACCTGCCGCCCGTCCAGGCGCTGCCCGGCGAACCGGGCCGGCTGCTGGACGTGCCGCCGGACCCCCCGATCGGGTTGACCATCGGCGAGCCCCGGCGGCGCACGACGGTGCTCGACCTGCCGCCGGAAAGCGTGCTCGCGTTCTACACCGACGGCCTGGTCGAACGCCGGGATCGGCCGGTCGACGCCGGGATGCGGCAGCTGGCGGAAAGCCTGCGCGCCGGCGAGCCCGAACGGGTCTGCGCGCAGCTGATGGCCGCGATGATCGGCAACCGGCCGGCCCAGGACGACGTCGCCCTGCTCGCCATCCAGCGCCAGGCGATCCCGGCCGGCGACTGACCCCCGGCCGGGACGCCCCTCAGGACGCGGTCAGCGCCGCCTCGCGGGTCGGGAACAGCGAGAGGCTGTCCTCGAGCCCGGTCAGCTGGATCGGGCGCAGGGTCGCCCGGCCGGACGCGACGATCCGCACCGCGGTGCCGGGGCCGGCGTCGCGGTGGATGGTCAGCAAGGCCGTCAGCCCGGGTGAGGCGAGGAATTCCACCCGGGTCAAGTCGACCACCAGCAGCGGCGGTGCCGCCGCCAGTGCCTCTTCCGCGGCCTGCACGAGGGCGGGCGCGGTGGTCGTGTCCACATCTCCGGCCACCTCGACGACGACCGCGTCGCCCTGCTCCGTTCGGGCGATCCGGAACTCGCCGAATGGCACAGCGGTGGCCGAGCCCTCACTGTGGATGTGCTCCGTCATCGTGTCTTCTCCTCGCCTTCGGCAGCGCCCCCGGAACTTCCGGCGGGCGCGCGTGATCACGAAGGCTGTTTGCTCAACCAGGGTCAATCATGCCCGTCCCGGGCGGCCGCCGCCGTGTCAGGACCCCCTCCGGCTTTCCGGGCCGTCCGGGACCAGGCAGGATGGACGGCGTGGCCGAAACGGACGCGACCGGGGACACACTCGGGGACGCCGCCAGCTCAGCGGGCACGGTGGCGCTGGACCACCGCGACGGCACCGCCGTGCTGCGCGTCGACGGTGCACTCGACCTCGCCCTGGCACCGAAGCTGCGGCAGCTCGCCGAGCGCGCCGCGCGCCTGGAGCCCGCGGCGCTCGTCATCGACCTGACCGGCGTCACCTTCCTGGCCTCGGCGGGTATGGCCGAGCTGGTGCGGGCGCACCGCGGGCGGACGGTCTCCGCGCCGCTGCGGGTGGTGGCCACCGGCCGGATCACCCTGCGCCCGCTGGAGCTCACCCGGCTGACCGACGAGCTGGCCATCTACCCGTCGCTGGCCGAGGCACTGGCGGCCGGATGACCGCCCCGGACTTCGACGGACTGCTCGACGCCGTGCGCCGGGCCTTCGCCGACGCCTCCGGCTCCCCGGCGCCCACCGAAGTCCGGCCGCTCGACCCGGCCGAAGCGCGCGCGGTGCTCGGCGACCACGTCGCAGTGGCCGTGACCGATCCCGCGTTGCTCGCGCGGCTGGTGCCGGACCGCGAGATCACCGCCGCGGTCGCGGTCGCCGGCGACGACCAGGGCGCTCTGGTCCACACCACCGGCGAAGTCGCCGGGGCACCGGCGGCCGTCGCCGCCGCGGTCGACGCCGCGACCGCGCACCTGGCGGCCACCGTGCGGCAGCTGCGCGGCGAGGCGGCGGTGCTCGACGCGCTGCACTCCACCGGCCGCGAGCTGACCGCGCAGCTGGACATCGACCGGATCGTCCAGGACGCCACCGACGCGGCCACGAAAGCGACCGGCGCCGAGTTCGGCGCGTTCTTCTACAACCTGGTCGACGAGCTCGGCGAGTCCTACACGCTGTACACGATTTCGGGCGTGCCGCGCGAGGCGTTCGAGCGGTTTCCCATGCCGCGCAACACCGACGTGTTCGCGCCGACCTTCGACGGCGAAGGCACCGTGCGCAGCCCCGACATCACGAAGGACGCGCGGTTCGGGCGGAACGCGCCGTACCACGGGATGCCGGCGGGGCACCTGCCCGTGTGCAGCTACCTGGCCGTCTCGGTGATCAGCCCGACCAGCGGCGAAGTGCTGGGCGGGTTCTTCTTCGGCCACTCCGCGCCGGAGCGGTTCACCGCGCGGCACGAGTACCTCGCGGAGGGCATCGCCGCCTACTCGGCCATCGCGCTGGACAACGCCCGCCTGTACGAGCGCGAACGCAACCTCGCGTCGGAGCTTTCGCGCAGCATGCTGCCGGTGGCGCCGCCGACCCCCGGCCTCGACGTCGTCACCCGGTACCTGCCCGCGGCGACCGGGAGCAAGGTGGGCGGCGACTGGTTCGACGTCATCGCGCTCCCGTCCGGCGCGACCGCGTTCGTCATCGGCGACGTCGTCGGCCACGGCGTCACGGCCGCGACCGTGATGGGCCAGGTCCGCACGGCCGTCCGCTGCTACGCGCTGCTGGAACTGCCCCCGTCGGAGGTGCTGCGCAACGTCTCCGAGCTGACCGGCGGGCTGTTCGGCGAAAGCTTCGTCACCTGCTTCTACGCGGTCCACCGGCCGGCCGACGGCACGCTGACCTACGCCAACGCCGGTCACCTGCCGGCCATCCTGGTCCGCCCGGACGGCGGTCCGGAGCAGATCGGCGAGGCGCTGGCGCAACCGCTCGGCGTCGGTTCCGAGTTCCCCCAGCGCAGCACCGGTTTCCCGCCCGGCGCGGATCTGGTGCTCTACACCGACGGGCTGGTCGAAAGCCGCACCCGCGACCTCACCCTCGGGGTGGAATGGCTGCTGGCCGGCATCCCCGCCGTGCTCGCCGCGGCCGATCTCGGGACGGCGTGGGACAAGCTGGTCGCCGAGCTGACCCTCGGCCGGCACGACGACGACATCGCGCTGATCCACGTGCGCCACCGCGGAGAGGACCCAGCATGACGGACCCCCTCGCGCCCGCGCCCCCGGCGTCGTTCCACCGGCGCATCGCCGCGGTGGCCGACCGGTTGCCGGAGCTGCGCGAAGCGCTGGCGGCCTGGCTGGGCACGCTCGGACTGAGCGACGACCGCCGCGAGGACGTCGTCCTGGCCGGCTACGAAGCGATGGCCAACTCCGCCGAGCACGCCTACCGCGACGGCGACCCGGGCCCGGTCGACGTCCGCGCCGAAGCGCTGAACGGCCGGCTGACGGTGACGGTCACCGACTACGGCGCCTGGCGCGCCCCCGAGGACACGAACGGGCTGCGCGGCCGCGGCCTGCTGCTCATCGACAGCCTCGCCGACCAGAGCGCGCAGGTGCACCGCGAGGACGGCACGACGGTCACGATGACCTGGCTCGGCTGAGGTCGTGTCACCCGGGCGTGTGGCCTTCGCGTGCGCGGCGAAGCCCACGCCCGGCGGGTAGGCTCACCCGGGGCCGCGTGATCGGGAGTGTGATGACCGTCGGCGAGGAATCCGGCCAGCGGGCCGTCTTCCCGGGCACCAGCCGGATGGCCGCCCGGATGCGGGACTTCGACTGGGCGTCGTCTCCGCTCGGGGAACCCGCGGAGTGGCCGGCGAGCCTGACGACGGCCGTGCGGATCTGCCTCACCTCGCGCTTCCCGATGATCGTCTGGTGGGGCCCGGATCTGCGGTTCCTCTACAACGACGCCTACCTGCCGCTGCTCGGCACCAAGCACCCCGCGCTGGACAAGCCGGGCGCGCTGGTCTGGAGCGAGATCTGGCACATCATCGGCCCGATGCTCGACAGCGTGATGACCACCGGCGAGGCGACCTGGTCGGAGGACCTGCTGCTGCCGATGAACCGGCACGGCTACTGGGAAGAGACGTACTGGACCTACTCCTACAGCCCGGTCCACGACGACGCGGGCACCGTGCGCGCCGTGTTCACCGCGGTCACCGACACGACCGAGCGCGTGATCGGCGAACGCCGGCTGGCCACGCTGCGCGAGCTCGGCGCCCAGGCCGGCATCGCCCGCACCGTCGGCGAGGCCTGCGAGCTGGTCGCCGGCGTGCTCGGGCGGGCCGGCGCCGACGTCCCGTACTCCGCGATCCACGTGCGCGGGGACGTCGGCGAGCTCGCCCTCGCGGCCGTCACCCCCGGCGGCACCGGGCACACCGGCGGCTGGCCGCTCGAAGAAGTGCTCGCCGACGGCACCCCGCGGACGGTCTCCGACCTGACGACGACCTTCGGCGAGCTGCCTTCGGGCGATTGGTCCACCCCGCCCACCGAGGCGATGGTCCTGCCGTTGGGCGGCGCCCCCGGCACCGCGGCCACCGGCGTGATCGTGCTGGCGGCGAGCGCCGGGCGGGCGCTCGACGAGTCCTACCGGACGTTCCTCGGGCTGGTCGCCCAGCAGACGGCGGCGCTGGTCGACGGCGCGCTCGCCTACCAAGCCCAGCAGCGCCGCGCCGAGGAGCTGGCCGCGCTGGACGCGGCGAAGACGACGTTCTTCGCCAACATCAGCCACGAGTTCCGGACTCCGCTCACCCTCATCCTCGGCCCGGTGGCCGAGCTGGAAAAGAGCCTCGAAGACGCGGACGAGCGCGTCCGCGAAGAGGTCGCCGTCATCCACCGCAACGCGCTGCGCCTGGGCCGGCTGGTGAACAACCTGCTCGACTTCTCGCGGATCGAAGCCGGCCGGATGCAGGCGCGCTTCGAGCCGGTGGACCTCTCGGCGTTCACCGCTGAGCTGGCGAGCGTGTTCCGCGCCGCCGTCGAGCGGGCCGGGCTGCGGTTCGAGGTCGGCTGCCCGCCGCTGGGCACGCCGGTGCACGTCGACCGCGGGATGTGGGAGAAGGTCGTCCTCAACCTGCTGTCCAACGCGGTCAAGTACACCTTCGACGGCGAGATCCGGGTGCGCACCGCCCTCGACGGCGAGCACGCCGAGGTCACCGTCTCCGACACCGGCATCGGGATCGACGCCGCCGAGCTGCCCCGGCTGTTCGAGCGGTTCCACCGGATCCCGTCGGCGCGGGCGCGCTCGAACGAGGGCAGCGGGATCGGCCTGGCCCTGGTGCGCGAGCTCGTCGGCATGCACGGCGGCACGGTCGCCGCCGAGAGCGCCCCGGGCGCGGGCACGACGTTCCGGATCAGGCTGCCGCTGGGCACCCGCCACCTGCCCGCCGAGCACGTCGCCCCGGCGCCGTCGATGGGCGGGCCGGCCGCGGACACCGTCGAGCCGTACGTCCAGGAGGCGCTGCGCTGGCTGCCGGACGGTGATCCCGAACCCGCCGCCGGGGCGGCCCCGGCCACGGGTGCCCGGGTGCTGGTCGCCGACGACAACGCCGACATGCGCGACTACCTGGCCCGGCTGCTGCGCGAGGACTACGCGGTCACCACGGTCCGCGACGGCGTCGAGGCGTTCGCGGCCGCGGCCGCCGAGCCGCCCGAGCTGATCATCAGCGACGTGATGATGCCGCGGCTGGACGGCCTCGGCCTGCTCGCCCGGCTGCGGCGCGACCCGCGCACTGCCGCGGTGCCCGTGCTGCTGCTCTCCGCCCGCGCCGGGCAGGAGGCCGCCGTCGACGGGCTGGCCGCCGGGGCCGACGACTACCTGGTCAAGCCGTTCTCCGCGCGCGAGCTGCTCGCCCGCGTCCGCACGACCATCCGGCTGGCCCGCCTGCGGACGCAGCACTCGCGGTGGCGCGCGGCGATGATCGAGTCGATGCAGGAGGGCTTCTTCGTCTGCGACGCCGACGGGCGGGTCGTGGAGATGAACGCCGCGTGCACCGATCTGATCGGCTTCGGTCCGGCCGGGCTGCCGTACTCGCCGCCGTTCCCGTGGGCGCCGGACCCGGCCGACGACCCGGTCGCCCACCGGCAGGTCGCCGAGGCGATGGGCCGGTCGCGGACCGAGCCGTCCGGGAGCTTCGTGCTGCCGCTGCGGCACCGCGACGGGCACCGGGTGTGGGCCGCCATCGCCTACAACGAGCTGCACGACGACGAGGGCCGCCGCCGGCTCGTCGGCACGATCCGCGACGTCACGGCCGAGCGCTACGCCGTGCAGCGGGAAACCGCGCTGGCCGCGATGAACCAGCGCCTCGCCGGCATCAGCGGGGTGCCCGACGTGCTCCGCACGGCGCTGGACCTGCTGCGCGAGCTGTGGCAGGCCGAGCGCGTGCTCGCGGTGACCTGGGCACCCGACGGCGAACCCGGGCTGATGTCCACCGACGCCGGCGACCGGCGGTGGACCGACCTGGCCGCGCCGCTGCGCGCGAAGCTCGGCGAAGTCCGATCCCTGCCCGCGTTGCACGCGACGCCCGCGGAGGGCGGCGCGGGCGCGACGCTGGACCACCCCGGCGGCCGGCTGACGCTCTGGGTGGAGCCCGGCCCCGGCCGCCCGCTCGGCACCGAGGACCGGACGCTGCTGGCGTTGCTCGCCGGGACGCTGGCACACGCGCTGCGCCGCGCCCACCGCGACGACCGCCAGCGCGAGGTCGCCATCGCCCTGCAGCGCTCGATCCTCGGCCCGGCGCTGCTGCCCGACGGCTTCGCGGTGCGCTACGAACCGGCGAACCCGCCCCTGGAAGTGGGCGGCGACTGGTACGACGTCGTCCCGCTGCCGGGCGACCGGATCGGCATCGTCGTCGGCGACTGCGTCGGCCGGGGCCTCGCCGCGGCCGCGGTGATGGGCCAGCTGCGCAGTGCCTGCCGCGCGCTGCTGCTGGAGGCCAACGGCCCGGCGCACACCCTGACCACGCTCGACCGCTTCGCCGACCGGCTGCCGGGTGCCTTGTGCACCACCGTCTTCTGCGGCGTCCTCGACCCCGCCACCGGCACGCTCACCTACAGCAGCGCCGGCCACCCGCCCGCCACGCTGGTGCACCAGGACGGCTCGGCGG
This sequence comes from Amycolatopsis sp. MEPSY49, assembly GCF_051337345.1. Classification (NCBI taxonomy): domain Bacteria; kingdom Bacillati; phylum Actinomycetota; class Actinomycetes; order Pseudonocardiales; family Pseudonocardiaceae; genus Amycolatopsis; species Amycolatopsis sp. MEPSY49. Next base: position 281,434 of record NZ_JBDLYJ010000011.1, read on the forward strand.
AGTTCCTCGACGCGGGCGGCAGCGTGCCGCTCGCGGTCCGCGTCCCCGCCGAGCGCCCGGAGGCCACGGCGGTCGTCCCGGTCGGATCGCTGCTGATGCTCTACACCGACGGCCTGGTCGAGCGCCGCCGCGAGGCGCTGGACGACGGCATCGACCGGGCCACCTCGGTCGCCCACGGCGCGCGCGACGCCGACCTCGCCGAGCTGGCGGCCACGCTGATGGGCCGGCTGCGGCCGGCGGAAGGCTACGAGGACGACGTCGCGCTGCTGCTGTACCGCCGGTCGGTGCCGCCGCTGGAGCTGGACTTCCCGGCGCACCCCGACAGCCTCGCCCCGACCCGCCGCTGGCTGCGCGCGTGGCTGGGCACCGCTTCGCTCGGGGAGGACCTCGCGCAGGACATCCTCGTCGCCGCGGGCGAGGCCTGCGCGAACGCCGTCGAGCACGCCTACCCCGGCGCCGAGGGGACCGCGCACCTGTCGGCCCATTTCGCCGGCGCGACCCTGGTCGTCACGGTGACCGATCGCGGGCACTGGAAGCAGCCACCGCCGGACAACCGTGTGATGCGCGGCCGCGGGATGCCGATGATGGAGGCGCTCGCCGACGCCGTCGCCGTCCGGCACGACCCGGCCGGCACCACCGTCACGCTGGAATGGAGAATCGGTTCGTGACCACGGCACTCACGCTGGTCGCCTCCGTGGGCGACGACGGAGACCGGATCCTGACCGTGCGGGGCGAGATCGACATGGGCAACGCCGGGGAGTTCGGCGCCGCTCTCGAGCGCGAGCTGGCGGCCGGGGCCGCGCTGACCGTCGACCTGACCGGCGTGACGTACCTCGACAGCGCCGGCATCGCCGCCCTGTTCGACCGGGCGGCCGACCACGAGCTGCGGCTGACCGCGCCCCGCCTGCTCGACCGCGTCCTGCGCGTCTCCGGCCTCACCCAGGTCGCGAAAGTGACGATCCGCTGAGGGTTGGTCACCCGCCCACCGGGTAAGCAGGCGGCAGCGATGGTCGCCGGGTGGGTTGTGCTGCCGGCTGTCGCCAGGTGGCCCCGGCGCCCAACCCACGACGTTCAGCAGTGAGCGCCGGGCCGGAGCCACCGCCCCGGCCTGAACCGCCCGCGCGGGTATCGTTCGCCGCAGGCCGGACGGAGGTGACCGCAGTGACCGGCGAACCGATCCCGCCCGAGCACCTCGACGAGCTGACCGCGGCGATGGCGGACCTCGCGACGGCGCTCGAGACCGAACCGTCCGAGGCCGAGGTCCTCGAGGCCGTCTGCGCCGAAGCCGTCCGGGCCATCCCCGGCGCCGACATGGCCAGCATCACCGCGATCCGCGACGGCGAACCGGAAACCGCCGCCTCCACCGACCAGCGCGCCGTCGACATCGACCGCGTCCAGTACGCGGCGGGCGAGGGTCCGTGCCTGCGGGCGGCCGAGACCGGCGAGATCGTCCGGCTGCCGCTCGCCACGGCCGGGGCGGTCTGGCCCGAGTTCACCACCTACGCCCGCGGCCTCGGCGTCGGCAGCTACCTCGCCGCGCCGCTGCGCGTGGACGAAACCCTCGGCGGCGCGCTCAACCTCTTCGGCTACGGTGACCACGGTTTCGCCGAGACCGACTCGCGGCTGCTGGCGCTCTACACCACGATCGTCTCGTTCGGCCTGCGGTCCACGCGCCGCTACCGGAACGCCCGCCGCCGCGTCGCCGAGCTCGAGACGGCGATGAACTCGCGGGCGGTGATCGAGCAGGCCAAGGGCATCCTGATGGCCGTGCACCGGGTCACCGCCGACGACGCCATGAAGCGCCTGATCGCGGAGTCACAGCACACGAACGTGAAGCTCCGCGACGTCGCGGCGCGGTTCGTCGAAGGACTGTCCTCGGCGGACTGACGCTCAGGCGGTGCGCCGGACCGGGAACGGCCAGGTCAGCGCGGCCGATCCGGTCGCCCGCACGTCATGAACGGGTCGTTCACCTCGTCAGACGACATGAACGACCCTTTCATGACATCGGCGCCGGACGCTCAGGCGGTGCGCCGGACCGGGAACGGCCAGGTCAGCGCGGCCGATCCGGTCGCCCGCACGTCATGAACGGGTCGTTCACCTCGTCAGACGACATGAACGACCCTTTCATGACATCGGCGCCGGACGCTCAGGCGGTGCGCCGGACCGGGAACGGCCAGGTCAGCGTGATCACCGTGCCGTCGTCGGTCGAGCGCATGTCGAGCCCGTCGACCAGCGCCTGGATCAGCCGCAGGCCGCGGCCGCGGTCGGCCCGCTCGGTGACCGCCGTCCAGCGCCCCTGGTCGGCGATGGTGACGACCAGCACGTCCTCGTCGATCCGCGCCCGGACGTCGATCAGGCCCGGCCGGCCGTGGTAGGCGTGGTCCAGCACGTTGGCCATCGCTTCCCAGCAGGCCAGGACGACGTCGTCGGCCTGCCGCCCGACCTCGTCGCCGGCGCGTCTGCGCAGCCACGACACCAGGTGCCGCCGCAGGCTCGGCAGCGTCCGTGGCGAAATCGTGCCGCGGTACCGCCAGCCGTCCGCTTCGTGCTCTTCCACGTTCACCTCCCCGGGGGACTGTGGGTTTGCTACCCACGGGTCCGGTTTCTCAATCACGGGTAACGGCTTCCGCTGCTGCTTTCGGACCTGGTGCGCCGCGAGCAGGCGTGATCGGATGTGCCGATGACTCGGTCGACGTCGTCCGCGGTGCTGTGCGCGGTGCTGGCCGCCGCCCTCCTCCCCGTCCCGGCCGCCGCGGCGGCGCCGGACCCGGGACCGGGTGCGCTCTCGCACTTCGGCCTGGCCCGCAAGGACTGCCTGGGCACCGCCCGCAACACCACCAGCAAGGCGTGGTTCACGGTCGCGGGCGGCGTGCTGTCCGACGTCTACGCGCCGGTGATCGACAACACGAACGTCGAGACGCTGCAGTTCGCGGTCACCGACGGCCGCACGTTCACCGACCTGCAGGCCCGCGACATGACCTACACCGTCCGCACGAGCGCGGGCGGGATGGCCTGCGAGGTGACGTCGACCCCGCGTTCCGGCGAGTACCGGCTGGTCACCGAGTACCTGACCGACCCCGCGCGCACCGGCGTGCTCATCCGGACCCGGCTCGACCCGCTGCGGGGGTCCGGGCGCGACCTCAAGGTCTACGTGCGGTTCGACGCGAGCGTCAACGGCAACGGCGGTGGTGGCCCGGCCAACGGCGGCGGGGACACGGCTTCGGTGGACGCGGCGACGTCCGCGCTGGTCAGCGCCGACCCGAACACGGTGTCCAGCGCGCCGGCCCGCGACTACGGGACCCCGCTGGCCGCCGCGCTGCGCGCCGACCGCCGGTTCCTGAGCACGTCCAGCGGGTTCGTCGGCACGCCCGGCGACGGGCTGGCCCAGCTCGACCGCGACCACCGGCTGACCGACGAGACGCCGTCGGCGGTGAACGGCAACGTCGTGCAGACCGCGCAGCTGGACCTGCAGCCGCGGCGCCCGGCCGTGCTGGCGCTCGGCTTCGGCGCCGACGCGCGCGCGGCGGTCCAGACCGCGGGCGCGAGCCTGCGCACGCCGTTCGAGCAGAGCTACCGCGAGTACGCGCGTGGCTGGCGGGAATACGACAACGGGCTGGTTCCCGTGCGCGGCAAGGACTCCGACGCGTACTTCCAGTCGGTCAACGTGCTCAAAGCCAGTGAGGACAAGACGTTCCCGGGTGCGGTGGTCGCGTCGCTCGGCAGCCCGTGGGGGCAGGCCGTGTCCGCGGGGGACGCGCCCGGCGGCAAGCCTGTCTACTTCGGGTCGTACCGCGAGATCTTCGCCCGCGACCTCTACGAAAGCTTCTCCGGGCTCTTGGCGGCCGGCGACCGCGAAACCGCGCGAGCCAGCGTGCGGTGGTTGTTCTCGCGCCAGCAGCAGCCGGACGGCCGGTTTCCGCGCAACTCGATGCTGAACGGCAAGAAGGCCCCCGACTCCGGCGGCGACCAGCTCGACGAGAGCGCGTACCCGATCCTGATGGCGCTGCAGGCCGGGCTCGACCGCGACCGGACGCTCTACACCGGCCACATCCGCGCGGCCGCGGACTTCGTCGTCGCGCACGGCCCGGCGTTCGGTTCCGAGCGCTGGGAGGAACAGGGCGGCTACTCCCCTTCGACGATCGCCGCCGAGATCGCCGGGCTCGTCGCCGCCGGCGTGATCGCCGACCGCAACGGCGACCCGGCGCGCGCCCGCGTCTACCGGGCCACCGCGGACCACTTCCAGCGCGGCGTCAAGGGCTGGACCGTGACGTCCACCGGGCCCTACGGCGGCCGGTACTTCCTGCGCCTGACCAAGAACGGCGACCCGAATTCGGAGTGGTTCTACAACCTCGGCAACGGCTCGGTCGACGCCGACCAGCGCGCGGTCGTCGACGCCGGGTTCCTCGAACTGACCCGCCTGGGCGTGCTGCCGGCGAACGACGCGGATGTCGCCGCGTCACTCGGCGTCGTCGACCGGGTGATCAAGCGCGACACGCCGACCGGACCGGGCTGGTACCGCTACGGCACGTCGGCGCCGGGCAGCGAAGACGGCTACGGCGACTGCTACGAGCCCGACCCGACGAACTGCGCGCCGACCGGGGCGCCGTGGCCCGGGCCGAACACCGGGTCCGGCCACCTCTGGCCGGTGCTCGCCGGCGAACGCGGCGAGCAGGCCGTGCAGACCGGCGACCGGGCCGGCGCGGTGGCGTTGCTGCGCGCGATGCGGGCCCAGACCGGCGGCACCGGGCTGATTCCCGAGCAGACGTGGGAAAACCCGGCCGTGCCCGCGTCGCCCTACGGCTCGGACCCGCGCACGGCGTCGATCGGCTTCGCGCCCGGGCAGCCCGCCGGTTCGGTAGCGCCGCTGAGCTGGGCGCAGTCGCAGTCGGTCCGGCTGGCCCGGGCCCTCGACGACGGCCGCCTGCCCGAGCAGCCCGCCGATGTCCGCGCCCGGTACGTCACGCACGCCCCGCCCGCGGCGCTGGCTGTCACGCTCGACGCGCCGGCGTCGGTGTCCACCGCGACCGCGGCGGTCACCGGCACCGCACCCGCCGGCAGCCGCGTCGACCTGGCCGTCTCGAACACCGACACCGGCACCACGTCGGTGCTGTCGGTGCGGGCCGCCGCGGACGGGAAGTTCGGCGCGACCGTGCCGACCCCGCTGGGCGCGAACGTCGTCACGGCGACCACCACCGCCGGGTCCGGCACCGGGTACGCGCAGAAGACGATCAGCTCGGACTTCGTCACCGGCACGGTCCTGCTGGACACCCCGGACCCGGACGGCGACGACAACGGCCCGGGCTCGTACACCTACCCGACGGCCGGGGACTTCCACGCCGGCGCGTTCGACCTGCAGCGGTTCCAGGTCATCGATTCGGGCACCAACCTGGTGTTCCGCGCGCAGGTCCGCGACCTGTCGCCGACGTTCGGATCGCCGCTGGGCGCGCAGCTGCTGACGATCTACGCGCACGACCCGGCCGCGACGGCGACGTCGACCGCCGCGCCGTTCCCGAGCCGGGCTTACACGATCGCGGCTTCGGACGCGTGGAGCCGCCGCATCGAGGTCCAAGGTTTCGCCGATCCGGCGCTCGTCGACGCTTCGGGCGCAACGCTGGCGACGCCGTCGGTGCAGGCTTCGCAGGCGACGCGGTACATCACGGTGAGCGTCGCGAAGTCCGCGTTCGGGACACCGGGCGCCGGCTGGACGTTCGCGGTGGTGCTGACCGGCCAGGACGGCAACTCCCCCGACCAGGCGCGGCCGTTCACGCCGACGGCCGGGCAGTACACGTTCGGCCTGTGCGCCGTGGGCGGGACGGCGCCGATCTGCGCGGCGGACCCGGCGACGGCCCCGAAGGCGTTGGACGTGCTGACGCCGTCCGGGGTCGACCAGGCGGTGGAACTGGACCCGACCCGGGGGCCGGTCACGGTGCGCGGGGTGCCGGTGGGCTGATCCTGGCAAGCTGGGCGTCGTGATCGACGACTTCGCGAAGCAGTACCTGCACGACGATCTGCGCGAGGCCCGTGAGGCCGTGCTGGAGAAGCTGGCGGGCCTGAGCGAGTACGACGTCCGCCGTCCCCTGACCGCGACCGGGACCAACCTGCTCGGCCTGGTGAAGCACCTGGCGCTGTGGGAGACCCGGTACCTGGGCGAGGTCTTCGGCCGGCCGTTCCCCGAGCCGCTGCCCCGCTGGGACGACACCGAGGCGCGCGGCCGGGATTTCTGGGCGACCGAGGACGAGACGCGCGCGGAGATCGTCGGCCGGTTCCGGCGCGCGGCGGCGCACGCCGACGCCACGATCGCGGCGCTCCCGGTCGACGCGCCCGGCCACGTGCCGTGGTGGCCGCGGCCCGACGTGCTGCTGTTCAACGTCATGGTGCACGTGCTCACCGAGACGAACCGGCACGCCGGGCACGCCGACATCCTGCGCGAGCAGCTCGACGGGACGACCAGCGCCCCGGCCCGCGACCGCGAGTTCTGGGCGGCGCGGTGCGCGGAGATCGAGCGCGTCGCGAAGGCCGCCCAGTCCTGAAGCTCGACGCGGCACTTTCACGTGAAAGTGCCGCGTCGCGGTTGGGCTAGTGCGGCAGGCCCGCGTTGAGCCGCGCCAGGATGCCGTGCGGGAACGGCAGTTCCGGCGCGCTGACTTCGGTCAGGCGCTCCAGCTGGGCGTCGGTGAGGTCCAGCTCGAGCGCGCCGAGCGTTTCGGCGAGCTGCTCCGGTGACCGGGCGCCGATCAGCGGTGCGGGCATCCGCGGCCGGCGCGTCACCCAGTGCAGCGCCACCTGGGCCGGGGTCGCGCCTGCCTCGGCGGCGACCTCGCGGACGACGTCGAGGATCGCCCAGCGCGACTCGGGCGCAGCCCGGAAGACCGCGCCGTCGGTGAGCCGTCCGCTGCCCGCGCCGTCGCGGGTGTACTTGCCGGACAGGAACCCGCCGCCGAGCGCGCCCCACGGCTGGATCGCGGTGCCGAACTCGCCGGCCAGTGGCACGTACTCGGCCTCGATCGCCCGCTCGAGGAGCGAATACTCCAGCTGCAGCGCGGTCACCGGCGGGCCGCCGAGCATCGCGGCCTTCGTCGCGTACCACGCCGGGACGTCGCTCAGCCCGACGGCGCGGATCTTGCCCGCGCGCACGAGGTCGTCGAACGCCGCCATGACCTCTTCGGCCGGGGTGCAGCCGTCCCAGATGTGCAGCCAGTACAGGTCGACGTGGTCGACGCGCAGCCGCCGCAGCGACGCCTCCAGCGAGGCGACCATGTTCTTGCGCCCGTTGCTGCGCCGGCGCGGGTCCGAGTGCGGGCGGCCGTCCCGGAACCCGGGCCCGGAGTACTTGGTGGCGAGCACGACGTCGTCGCGGCCGACGTCGCGGAGGAACTCCCCGACCAGCTCCTCGCTGCGGCCGGCGCTGTAGTTGTCCGCCGTGTCGACGAAGTTGCCGCCGCCCTCGACGTAGGCGCGGAAGACCTTGCGCGCGGTGTCGTCGTCGGCGCAGAAGGGGCCGGTGCCGAAAGTCAGGGCGCCCAGTGCCAGCGGCGACACCCGCAGCCCGGAGCGGCCGAGCGCCCGGTAGTCGTCCAATCGAGTCATGCACCCGATCGTGCAACCCGGAGCGTGGTCCGGGTCAAACCCGATCGAGGCATTCGCGGGCAACATCGGGGAGTCATCCAGGCATACTGCGCGCTATCACCGGATGAATGTCCGGTGTGCGCTAATCTGGCGCGATCACGGGGCCGGCGCCCCGCACCCCGGCGTGGCGAGGAGTCGAATTCGTGCAACCGAACCTGGGGCCAGGCGAGGACTTCCAGCTCCTGCTCGAGCGGCAGGTCCGGGACATGCAGTCGAAGGCCGCGGCGCTGAGTGAAGCGCTTTCCGCCGCCGGCGCGACCGTCCGTTCCCGCGACGGCGCGGTCACCGTCACGCTCGCGCCGAACGGCGCGCTCACGAACCTCGAGCTCGGGCACCGCGCGTGCGAACTGGGCCCGGCGCGGCTGACCGCGGCGATCATGGGCACGGTGCGGGAAGCGCAGCGCCAGACCGCCCGCACCGTCGCGGACTCGTTCGCCACCATCAACGGCGACGGCGAGTCGACCGACATGGTCCGGTCGTTCCTGCCGCCGGACCCGCCGCCGGACGGCGACTTCGCGGCGCCGGAAACCGAACCCGAGCGGACCCCGCCGCCGCAAGCCGCTCCCCCGGCGCGCCCGCCCGCACCGCCGGCCGGTGGACCCGCCCCGCGTCGCCGTCCCCAGGCCGACGACCGCTTCGACGACGAATCGAACCCCTGGTGAGCGGCGGCGGCTTCAGGGTCGATTCGGAGCCCCTGGCCACCTTCGGCAAGCACCTCGACGAGCTGCAGAGCAACCTGCAGAGCACGGCCGACCTCGTCGGCGGCATGGTCTGCGACCCGGGCATGTTCGGCATCAACCCGGCGTGCCAGCTGATGGCGGCGGGCGCGAGCGCGTGGACCGACAAGGCGCACCACCAGTTCGGGGACTACGCCAAGACCATCGGCGAGTTCTCGGACAAGGTCGCCGAGGCGGCGAAGCGCTACCAGTCGGGCGAACAGGACGCCGTCGACTCGATCGTGAGGTTCGAATAGTGGGCGACGACTACCAGAGCAAGGACGTCAGCCTCCACGGCTCCGAACTGTTCAACAAGGACAACGCGGCGGCCGGCGCCGGCTTCTTCGAGGCGGCGGTCGGCCTGGACAAGGCCGTCAAGGAGAACGACCAGGTCGCGATCGGCATCGGCTCGGCGGGCATGGCGCTGGAAACCATCGGGCTCGTGCTGGACCCGATCGGCAGCCTGCTCACCGCCGGGATCGGCTGGCTCATCGAGCACATCACGATCCTGCGGTGGCCGCTGGACATCCTGATGGGCGACCCCATCGGCATCCAGGCGGCCAGCGAGGCGCTCAAAGCCGAGAAGAAGAAGCTCGAGGGGTGGTCCCAGCAGCACCAGGAGGCCCTCGACACGCTCATGAAGGACTGGTCCGGCAAGGCCGCGGAGCAGTTCAAGAAGGACATGGACGCGGTCACCGAGCAGCTGACGTCCCTCGGCGGCTACCTCGACCAGGCCGGCAAGAACATGATGATCGCCGGCGGCATCGTCGGCGCGTTCCGCGGCATCCTGCGCGACCTGATCGCGATGCTGCTCGCGACGATCATCAAGGGCGCCCTGATCGCGGCTGCGCTGGCCCCGGTGACGTTCGGCGCGTCGATCGCGCTGTTCGTCACGACGACGATCGGCACGGTGGCCACGGCGCTGGGCAAGATCGGCACGAAGCTGATGCAGCTGGCGAAGAAGCTGGGCGAGCTGGTGAAGGCGCTGGCGAAGATGGGCAAGGCGGGCGACGAGATCGCGGGAGCCAAGCCCCCGACGAGCAGCTTGACCCCGACGCCGACACCCAAGCCGCCGGTGACGCCGAAGCCGGATGTGACGCCGGAGCCGAAGCCGTCGTCGGCGACTCCGGAGCCCAAGCCGTCGTCGGCGACGCCGGAGCCGAAGCCCGAACCCAAGCCGGAGCCGAAGCCCGAACCCAAACCCGAACCGAAACCGGAACCCGCGCCGTCGTCCTCGTCGGCGACTCCGGAACCGAAACCTTCGTCGGCCACTCCGGAACCGAAGCCGTCCTCGGCCACTCCGGAGCCCAAGCCCGAACCCAAGCCGGAGCCGAAACCCGAGCCCACGCCCGAGCCGAAACCGGAACCCGCGCCGTCGTCCTCGTCGGCGACTCCGGAACCGAAACCGTCCTCGGCCACTCCGGAGCCCAAGCCCTCGTCGGCCACTCCGGAACCCAAGCCCGAGCCCGCGCCGTCGTCGTCGACCACCCCGGAGCCCAAACCGGAACCGGCGAAGCCCGACCCCGCGCCGTCTTCGTCCACTCCGGATCCCACGCCGGCCCCGGATCCCAAGCCGCACAAGCCGTTCACCGACCAGATGACCAACGTCATCAAGGACAAGCTGTCCAAGGTGGACGGTGTGACGCCCGAGATCATGCAGAAGTTCGACAAGATCAGCAACTTCTCCGTGCACGAGCTCGGCAAGGTCTTCGGCAAGGAAGGCGCCGAGAAGTTCGAGTCGGCGATCAAGATCATGACCGACCCGTGGTTCGGGAAGTCGGGCTTGGCGGGCAAGACCGTCGTGGACATGATCAAGGGCGTGCCCGCCAGCGTCGGGAACGTCACCGGCGGCGGGGACGACGACTAGTCACTCCCCCGCGAGGATCACCGCCCGGGACGCGAGGTGCAGCGCCAGCCGCTCGTCCGGGCGGGACAGGTCCACGCCGAGCAGCTGTTCGATCCGCGCGACCCGGGCCGCCACGGTGTTGCGGTGCACGCCGAGCACCGTGGCGGTCTCGGCGATCGAGGACTCCGCGTCCAGGTACGCGGCGAGGGTCCGGACCAGGTCGCCCGGCACCGAGCGCAGCGGCGCGACCAGCGCCCGCGCGGCCGGCTCGAACGTGTCGGTGCGGGTCCACTCCAGCAGCAGCTGGGCCATGCCGAGCTGGTCGACGTGCAAGAAGTGGCCCGTCTCGGGCCGGGTCGCGGCCAGCCGGGCGGCGTCGAGGGCTTCCGCGACCGTCGCGGCGAGCCCTTCCGGACGCGGGTGCGGCCGCCCGACGCCCATGTGCGCGCCCAGGCGCAACGTCCGGTGCGCCGCCTGGAGCCGGGTCGCGAGCGCGCGGACCCGTTCCGCGGTGGGTTCGTGGTCGAAGGTGACCCAGCCGGTCCAGCCGTCGCCGTGCTCGACGACGGCCTCGACGTCCAGCGCCCGCATGACCTCCTGCGTGCGCGCGACCGTGTCGACGGCCGCCGGGACGCCGAGGTGCAGCCCGACGTGCCAGCCGCCGAGCCGCCAGCCGGCGTCGGCGACCCGGCGGCGCAGGTCCGCGCCCGGCTCGGTGTCCAGGCGCAGCAGGTCGCCGAGCAAAGCGGTGCGCGAGCGCGCGTCGCGTTCCAGCTCGAGGCGGTTGGCCAGCAGCCACCGCTGCAAGGCCCCGGCGGCGACGGCGAGCGCGGGCGGGACGACGTCGGCGCGCGCCGCCTCGGTCCCGCGCAGCTCGGCGGCCAGCCACATCGCGGGCCGCTGCAGCAGGACGGGGTGGGCGAGCAGGACGCCGTCGTCGAGTTCGGTCCGCTGCGGCACGGCTTCGTCCAGCCGGACGCGCCCCCCGACTTCCCCGGCAAGGGGAACCCCACGGTCATCGAGCACGGCGACGCGCGACCGCACCAGCCGCCGCAACACGGCGACGACCTCCTCGGGCGGCCGCAGCCGGTCCCCGAGCGCGCGATGCGTGGCGAGAAGGAGGTCGGCCCGGTCGAGTTCGGGCGCGGCGAGCAGCAGCCGCGCCTCGACGAGCAGATCGAGCGGCGAGGCCGAGGTGGCGAGCAGCGGAACGGACAGCCGATCGGCAAGCAGCCGCGACGCACTGAGCGGCTCGGTCCCGGAGAGCAGGACGGCGGTGGCCCCGGCATCGGCACAGCGGCGGAGAAGGGCATCGATCTGCCAGTCGGTCCCGGCGACCGGCCGGGCGACCACGGTGAGTTCCCCGGGCGCGGGAAGGTGCGAAGCGTCCAAAGTGGCCTGAACGGTCGCGAGTGGACGGTCGAGCCCCGCCGCGCCGGCGAGCACGCGGACGTGTTCGGCCCAGCCGGGAAGGGAAAGAACTCGACGCAGGCTCACAGCAGGCCCACCGCCCGGCTCGCCCCAAGCGCCCCAATGGGGTTGTTTCATCCTGGTTGTGGCTGGTCAGGGTGCTGGGGTCCTGGTGGTTGCCTGTGGTGG
>NZ_JBDLYJ010000012.1:0-261677 GCF_051337345.1 Amycolatopsis sp. MEPSY49
TGCCTCAAACGCTACATCGCCCGCGAGCTCTACCGGACCATCATCAAAAACGACCCCGAACCCACCACTTGACATCCATAGCAGCATCTCATTCATGTCACCAGACGACGTGAATGACTCATTCATGTCGTTTCGTCAGCGGGGGCCGGTGCTCTCCCGGACGATCAGCTCGGCCGGCACCAGGTGCCGCGCGCGGGTGTCGCCGCCCGCCATGCGGTCCTCCAGGAGCCCGAACGTCCGTCGGCCGACCTCGATGAAGTCCTGCCGGACCGTCGTCAGCGGCGGGGTGAAGTACGCCGCCTCGGGGACGTCGTCGAAGCCCGCCACCTGGACGTCCTCCGGCACCCGGATCCCGGCCTCGGTGAACGCGCGCAGCAGGCCCAGCGCCATCTGGTCGTTGGCCGAAAACACCGCCTTCAACCCGCGCTTGCCGACGAGCGCCCGGCCCGCCTCGTAGCCCGACCGCGGGCTCCAGTCGCCGCGCACGACCGCCGGGACCCGCAGGCCGCGCCGCTCGAGGGTTTCGCGCCAGCCGCGTTCGCGGTCGCGGGCCTCCAGCCAGTCCTCCGGGCCCGCGAGGTGCCAGACCGTCTTGTGCCCCAGGGCGAGCAGGTGCTCGGTGGCGCGGCGGGCGCCGTCGTACTGGTCGACCGAGATGACCGGCACCGGCGCCGACTCGCCGCCGCCGACCGCGACCACCGGGATGTCGCCCGGCACCGCCGCCAGCGCCCGCCCCGCCGTCACGTGCGGGGCGATCACGACGATCCCCTCGACCGCCTGGCGCCGCAGGCTTTCCACCGCGTCACCGATCGAGGTCCGGCCCGGCCGCGTGACGCTGCAGATCGCGACGCCGTAGCCGGCCTCGCGCGCGGCGTTCTCGATGCCGTACAGCGTGCTCGCCGGCCCGTAGAGGTTCGACTCCAGCGCGACCACGCCGAGCGTGCCCGACCGGCCGGTGACCAGTGTCCGCGCGGCCGTGTTGGGCCGGTACCCGAGCTTGTGCACGGCGGCGAGGACCCGCTCACGGGTCTCCGGGCGCACCGGCCCGCTCTCGTTGACCACCCGCGAGACGGTCATGTGCGAGACCCCGGCCATGCCGGCGACGTCGGCCAGGCTGGGCTGCCGCGGCCCAGGGGCCGACGTCCTGGCCTGTTCCCCCGGCTTCGCCCGGTCCACCACCCTGGCCCCCTTCACCTCGCGCGTCACCACCGGGGAGACCGTACCGCCGAACGGGCCGTCGACGGCGGACGCCGGGCGCGTCACGACCGGCCGAGCCGCACCCGGGTCGTCGGCGGGCGCTTCGACGTCGTCTCCGGCGGCGCGGACGTCGCCGTCGTCGCCACGCTCGTCGTGAGCGTCGGCGCGGCCGGCGGCACGGTGACCGCCGGCGGCCGGACCGCCGCGGCCACGACCAGCATCGCCACCACCACACCGGCGCTCGTCGCGGCCAGCAGCATCGCGCTTCCCCTGGGCATACCGGCTGTTGTCCGGAACCCCCGTCGCTGTTCGCGGATTGTGGCGTGGGTCTCATCCGTACGGGCACCCGGGGACGCGGGCGGCGGCTCGCGACAACCAGTAGCGTGACCAGAATCGTGGAACGGCTCGACCGGCCCGACCTTGCCGCGAAGGATCCGAAAGAGGTCTTCTCGCGGCTCTTCGACGAGTACGCCCATCCCCTGCGCGGGTACCTCGCGGGCCGGGTGGGCGCGCACGCCGCGGACGACCTCGTGGCCGAGACGTTCGTCGTCGCACTGCGAAGACGCGCCAGCTACGACCCGGACCAGGCGCCCATCCGCGGCTGGCTCTACGGGATCGCCACCAACCTGCTGCGCAACCACCTGCGCCAGGAGGTCCGCGGCTTCCAGCTGACGGCGAAAGCGGGCTCCGAAGAGCGTCCGGCCGAGAACCACGACACCGCCGTGGCCGGCCGGGTCGACGCGGCCGCCCGCCTGCGCGTCCTGGCCGGCGAGCTCGCCGCGCTGTCCGAACAGGACCGCGACGTCCTGCTGCTCACGTCCTGGGCCGGGCTCGAACCGGCCGAAGTCGCCGAAGCGCTCGGCGTGCCCGCCAGCACGGTGCGCTCGCGGCTGCACCGCGTCCGCCACCGCCTCCAGGCCCTGCTCGTCCCCACCGAGGAGAACCCCCATGCGTGAGCTCGACGAAACCCTCGAGCTGCTCCACCGCGACGCTCGCACGGCGCCGGCCGACCTGTCCGCCGCCCGGGCGCGGCTGCTGGCCGAGCTGGCCGCCGAATCCGCCGTCGTCCCGTTGCGACCGAAGCGGTCCCGCCGGTGGATCGCCGTGCCGGTCGCCGCCGCCGTCGCCGGAGCCGTCACGGTGGCCGTCGTGGTCCAGACCGGCCCGGCTCCGGCGCCGGACGTCCCGAGGGCCGCGTCGCCGAATGCGAACCCGACCGCGAACTGGCCCGACATCAAGCTGATGTCGGCGGCGCAGGTGCTCGACCGGGCGGCCGACCTCAGCGTCGGCGCGACCGACCAGCCCGTCGGCCCGGGGCAGTTCCGCTTCGTCGCGGAGCACACATGGGTGCAGCGCGGCGTCCAGACCGGCGACGCGACCGGGTACACCTACCTCTGGGAGCAGCAGGTCGACCGCTGGATCCCGGCCGACGCGCACGACGTCTGGCAGGAGAACCGCAAGATCCTCGACACCGGGAAGTTCCTGGGCGGCTCGGTGCCGCAGGCCCAGGCGCCGGTGCCCGAAGTCACCAACACCGACCAGGGCCGGTGGCAGGGCCGCTGCGGCGACTTCTTCCCGAAGTCCAAGCCGGCCAAGAAGTGCGACGACCCGGGCGACTGGGACAGCCCGGCGTTCTACGCGACGCTGCCGCACGACCCGGCGGCGCTGTACGCGAAGCTGAAGGCGCTGACGGCGGGCCGCGGCTCGACGCCCCGGGCGATGTTCCACTACGGCATCGAGATCCTCCGCGCCGGGATGATGCCGGCCGGGCTGCGCGCGCAGTGGTACCGGGCGCTGGCGAAGATCCCGGGCATGACGGTGCTGGCGGCGGAGACGAACCTCGACGGCCGCACCGGCGTCGCCCTCGGCCTCGACGACCGCCACGAGATCCGCCAGCTGATCGTCGACCCGGTGACCGGGCAGTTCATCGGCGAGCGCCAGGTCGCGGGCGCGGAACCGGACCAGCCGTGGATCAAGCCGGGCACGGAGATCGGCGCGAGCGCGATCACGACCGGTGTCGCCGGGCAGCTCGGCGTGGTGCCGGGCAAGTAGCTCGGGCGGACGCAGGTCGACGGTTGGCCGCGGCGCCGGGACAGTTTCAGCCGGGCGACTTCGCCGGAGCCCCGGACTCTTCGTCCGCGAACGTGGCGGCCACGGCGTGTTAGCGTCCGGGCCGTGGTGGCCGTCCTGCTGCTGGCCGTGCCGGTCGGCGTCTTCATCGGCGCGATCGGCATCGGCGGCGTCCTGCTGCCGCCCGCGCTGACCTGGCTCGCCGGGCTGGACGTCCACGCGGCGGCGGGCACCAGCAGCTGGTGCTTCCTGTTCACCGGGGTCGTCGGCACCGCCGCCTACGCCCGGCACCAGGCCATGCCGTGGCGCTTCGGCGGGTGGCTCACACTCGGCGCGGCCCCGGCCGCGGCGGCCGGCGCCCTGGTGAACGGCGTCGTCCCGGCGACGGCGCTCTGGCTCTTCCTCGCCGTGGTGACCGCCGGTTCCGGCGCGTTCAACCTCTGGGCGCGCCCGCGGGAGTCCCGCGAGCTGCCCGCACCCGCGGCCGTCGCGGTCGGCGCGGCGGTCGGCTTCGGCTCGGCGCTGACCGGCACGGGCGGGCCGGTCCTGCTCGTCCCGGTGCTGCTGGCCCTCGGCGTGCCCGCGTTGACGACGATCGCCGCCGGCCAGCTGATCCAGCTGCCGCTGGTGGGCTTCGCGACGCTCGGCTACGCGGCGCAGGGATCCGTCCACTTCGGACTCGGCAGCGTACTGGGGGTGCTGGCGGGCGCGGGAACGCTGCTGGGCACGTGGCTGGCGACAAGACTGCGCGGCCGAAGCCTCCACCGCGTCGCCTCGGCCGCCCTCGTCGGCTTCGGCGCGTTCCTGTTCGTGCTCGCGTTCCTCCCGCGCTAGGGTCGCGCGCCGGAAGGTTCGTTGCCAGGCCGTCCCAATGCGGCCTTGGTTGCGTCTGACGCACCGAAGGCCGCCTTGGGTGCGTCAGACGCACCGAAGGCCGCCTTGGGGCGCTCCTCCGGACGTCGAACGACTTCGGACCCGCGACGACTAGCGGAGTGAAAGGCGCACGCAGCAGAACCCGGGCTGCGGGTCGAGCCGGGCGCGCAGCCGACGGTCGCCCGCGCCCTCGAGCAGGCCCTCGACCAACCCCAGGTTCATCTCGCAGACCAGCCGCGTGTGCGTTCGCGCCAGCCGCTGGAACGGGCAGTTCCCGAGCAGCACGCCGTCGCCCTCGGCGCGCGGCTCGAACCCCTGCTCCTCCAGCGCGGCGACGACATCCGGCGCCGCCAGTCCCGCGCCGTGCTCGCGGGCGCGGCGCCCCAGGATCTCCCGTGCCGAACCGCCCGTCTCGTCGGCTTCCTCGATCGCCGACGCGAGGAGCTCGCCGGCCAGCTCGTAGTGCCGCTCCGGCAGCGAGACGCTCACCTGCCGGTCCGACCGGCGGTAGAGCTTGGCCGGCCGGCCCGCGCCCGGTCCGGTGCGGCCGCTGCGGCGCTCGTACTCGACGACCAGCAGCCCCTCCTCCACCAGGCGGTCCAGGTGGAAGGCGACCGTCGCGCGGGGCACGGCGAGCGCGGCGGCGACGTCGTCGCGGCTCACCGGAGCGGGGCACCGGGCGACGTACTCGTACAGCCGGCGACGCGTCGGCTCGTCGAGCGCCGCCACTGCGGCCAGCGCGCCGGCCTGGGACTTGTGCATCCGAGCACTCTAAAACAAACAACCGTTGACGAAAACCCCCGCGGGCTTCTAACGTCGGCTCGTCTTGGTTTTAGAAGGAGGCCTCCCGTGACCGTCGAACCCGTCAGCGAACCGGTGCCGCTGCGGCACCTGGGTGTCGTCCACGAGCGCGACGCGATGGACCTGCCCGCGGCGGAACGCGCGGTCGCCGACCTGTTGCGCGCCCTGGGCAAGGACCCGACGTCCGAGCACCTGGGCGACACCCCGCGGCGGGTCGCCAACGCCTACGCGGAAATGCTGAAGCCGCGCGACTTCCGGCTCACGACGTTCCCGAACGACGAGGGCTACGACGAGCTCGTGCTCGCGAAGAGCATCCCGGTGCAGTCGCTGTGCGAGCACCACCTGCTGCCCTTCCGCGGTGTCGCGCACGTCGGGTACCTGCCCGGCGAGCGGATCCTGGGGCTGTCGAAGCTCGCCCGCGTCGTCGAGATGTTCGCGCGCGACCTGCAGGTGCAGGAGCGGCTGACCAAGCAGGTCGCCGACTGGCTGCAGGAGCACCTCGCGCCCAAGGGCGTCGGCGTCGTGATCGAAGCCGAGCACCTGTGCATGTCGCTGCGCGGCGTGCGAGCCGCCGGCGCGCTCACCGTGACGTCGTCGCTGCACGGCCTGCTGCGGGAAGAACCCAAGACGCGGCAGGAATTCTTCGCACTGACCGGGGTGAATGCCTGATGGACGCGTTCGTCATCGTCGGCGCCGGGCTGACCGGCGCGAAGGCCGCGGAAACGCTGCGAGCGGAAGGGTTCGCCGGGCGCGTCGCGCTCGTCGGCGCGGAGCCGGACCTGCCCTACGAGCGGCCGCCGCTGTCGAAGGGGTACCTGCTCGGCCAGGACGACCGCGCGTCGGTCTTCGTCCACGACGAGAAGTGGTACGCCGAGCAGGGCATCGAGGTGCTGACCGGCCGGCGCGTCACGGCGCTGGACCGCGCCGCCCGCGAAATCGAGCTGGCGGGCGGCGAACGCCTCGGCTACACGAAGCTGCTGCTGGCGACCGGGGCGTCGCCGCGGCGGCTGCGGGTGCCGGGCAACGACCTCAAGGGCGTCCACTACCTGCGCCGGCTGGCCCACGCCGACCGGCTGCGCGACGCGCTGGCCGCGGGCGGCCGGGTCGTCGTGGCGGGCGCGGGCTGGATCGGCCTGGAAACCGCGGCGGCGGCCCGGACCTACGGCTGCGAGGTGACGATCGTCGAGCCCAGCCCGTCCCCGCTGCACGCCACGCTCGGGCCGGAGCTGGGCGGGTACTTCGCCGACCTGCACCGCCGCCACGGCGTCGATTTGCGGCTCGGCACCGGCGTGACGGGCTTCGCGGGCGACACCGCGGTCACGGCGGTGCGGACGGAGGCGGGCGACATCCCGGCCGACGTGGTGATCGTCGGCATCGGCGCGCGGCCCGAGACGCAGCTGGCCGAAGAAGCCGGGCTGGCGGTCGACGACGGTGTCCGCGTGGACGCCTCCCTGCGCACCGAAGACCCCGACGTGTTCGCCGCGGGCGACGTCGCGAGCGCGTGGCACCCGGGCTACGACCGCCGCATCCGCGTCGAGCACTGGGCGGCGGCCACGAACGGCGGCCCGGCGGCGGCGCGGGCGATGCTCGGCCGCGAGGTGGTCTACGACGACCTGCCGTACTTCTTCTCCGACCAGTACGACGTCGGCATGGAGTTCACCGGCTGGTTCCCGCCCGGCGGGTACGACCGCGTGGTGACCCGCGGGAGCGACGAGGCGTTCCACGCGTTCTGGCTGGCGGGCGGCCGGGTGGTCGCCGGCCTGCACGTCAACCAGTGGGACGACGGCCTCGACGCCGTCCGGGAGCTGATCCGCAGTGGCCGGACGGTCGACCCGGACGCCCTGGCCGATCCCGCCCGACCGCTCTCGAGCTAGCCGCGCCGGCTACGGGTCGTGAGTGAGAAACAGTGTTAGAACACTGTTTCTCACTCACGACCGTCAGTTGTCCCGGCGGTGCCTTCCGCCGCGCGTCCCGGCGATCGCCCGGACCCGCAGGGCCAGATCGCCGCGGCGGGCGCGGCGGGCGTACTCCAGCAACGCCTCCGCCTGCTCCTCCGGCAGCCACCCCTCTTCGGCCCCGACTTCGAGGCACAGCAGGTGCCCCACCAGCTCGCGCGACTCGACGTCGTTTTCGCCCGCCAGCTCGGCGAACCGGCGGGCCGCCTCGGCCTCGCCGTCGCACCACGCCGTCATCGCCAGGAGCGTCGCCGTCGCCGTCAGGATGTCGCCGCGGTGGACGCCTCCCTCCGCCGCCAGGTGCTCCGCCAGCTGGAAGCTGCGCGTGCCGACCCCGCCGGCCCCTTCGCTGCGCACGGCTCTCGCCAGCGCCCGGATCTGCTGCGTGACATAGTCCCCGCTCGACAACCCCGACATGCCGTCCCCTCTGTCGCGCACGCAATCCGTGCGTCACCCGACAGGTGTATCGCATCGGGGGCCAGATACGTCGGATGCCCCACGGGTTTGCGCCGAGTGGGCGTGCGATCAGCTTGAACGGCCGCCGTCGGCGTGTCGCTGCGACAGGTACACCGCCGCCGAGGTGCGCCGCTCGACCCCGAGCTTGTGCAGCACCGACGACACGTAGTTCTTGACCGTCTTCTCCGCCAGGAACAGCCGCTCGGCGATCTGCCGGTTGGTCAGGCCTTCGGCGACCAGGTCCAGCACCCGCCGCTCCTGCGGGCTGAGCTGCTCGTACCGCGGGTCCGGCGCCGCCACGTCCGCGCCGCGCAGCTTGTTCATCACCGACGCGGTCAGCGTGGCGTCCAGCAGCGAGCCGCCGACGGCGACCGTCCGGACGGCGTCCACAAGCGACCGGCCCGACACCTGCTTCAGCATGTACCCGGCCGCCCCCGCCATGATCGCGCCGAACAGCGCGTCGTCGTCCGAATAGGACGTCAGCATCAGGCACGCGGGCGGCGGCGCGACCGTCGAACGGATCTCGCGGCACACCTCGACGCCCTGGCCGTCGGGCAGCCGGACGTCGAGGATCGCCACGTCCGGGCGGGACTGCGGGATGCGGACCAGCGCCTCGGCCGCGGTCGCCGCCTCGCCGACCACTTCGATGTCCGATTCGGACTCGAAGACGGTCTTCAGCCCGGTGCGGACCAGCTCGTGGTCGTCCAGGAGGAACACCGAGATCGTCATCGCCCACTCCCCTGCTCGCCGGTCCGCGCCGGCAGCTCCGCGGTCCATTCCAAACGCGAGCCGCCACCCTCGGCGGCCGCCAGCACGCAGGCCCCGCCCCACCGTGCCGCACGCGCGGCCAGGTTTCCCAGCCCGCTCACCCGGCCCGGCCCGGACGGCGGGCCCGTCCCGTCGTCGCGCACCGCCAGGGTCAGCCGGCGGCCGGCGGCGTCCACAGTGACCTCGACCGAGCACGACGTCGCCCCGGCGTGCCGCGCCACGTTCGTGAGGGCCTCGCGCAGCGACGCGATCAGGTCGGACCGGACGGCGTCCGGCACCGCCGCGTCGAGCGGCCCGTCGAAACCGACGCGCGGCTCGAAGCCCAGCGTGTCCCGCGCGTCGACGGCCACCCGCAGCAGCTCCGCACGCAGGCTGCCCTGCGCCTGCGCGGGCGCCTGCAGCGAGAAGATGCTGTTGCGGATCTCGCGGATCGTGCCGTCGAGGTCCTGGGCGAACCCGGCGACGCGCCCGGCGACCGCCTGGTCCGCGATCAGCCTGCTGACGCCCTCCAGCCCGAGCCCGGTGGCGAACAGCCGCTGGATGACCAGGTCGTGCAGGTCGCGGGCGATCCGGTCGCGGTCCTCGAACACCGCCAGCTGCTGGCGCGCGTCCTGGGCCCGCGAGAACTCGACCGCGAGCGCGGCGTGGCCGGCGAAGGTCTCGGCGAGCTGGACTTCGGCTTCGGTGAACGGCGTCTTGTCGCGGAACTTCGCGACGACCAGCACGCCCAGTGTCTCCTCGCCGACGATCAGCGGCACCGAGATCGCCGAGTCCAGGTCCTTGATCACGGCCGGCAGGGGCTCGGCGCGATCGCGCTGCTGCTCCTGCACGCGGTCGCCGTAGTCGCGCACGACGACCGGGCGGCGGGTGGTGTACGCGACGCCGGTGGCCGTGCCCTCGGTCGGCACGGTCAGCCCGGTCAGCCGGTCGGCGTCCTCGCCCGGCGGTTCGACGACGTCGAACACGAGCTGCCCCGGCCCGTCCGGCAGCGCGATCGCGCCGGCCGTGCCGCCGGCCACGACGCGCGCGCGTTCGGCGATCAGCCGCAGCGTCGCGTGCAGGTCCTTCGTGGCGAGCAGGGCGCGCGTGACGTCGTAGGAGGCTTCGAGCCAGCGTTCGCGGCGGCGCATCTGGTCGACGAGGACGGCCTTGTCGACGGCCATCGCGGTCGCCGCGGCGAGCGCGCCCAGCACCTCCCGCTCGCGGGGGCCGAACTCGCGGCCGGCGGCCGGTTCGACCACGAAGGTGCCGAACGTCTTCGGCCCGGCCCGCACCGGCAGTTCGACCACGCCGTCGCCACCGGCCCGGCCGTACTCGGCGACGCCGCCCTCGGGGCCGGTCAGCTCGACCCGGCCGTGGCGGGCGCCGAGCAGGTCGCACACCACCGCCACGGCGGTGTCCAGCACCGCCGGCACCTCCAGCTCCCGCGCGATCCCGGCCACCGCGGCCAGGATCGCCGGCATGCCGATTTCGTCCGCCACGTCCCGCCGACCCCGTGTCACTCCGATCCCGAGGGTGTCCTCGGGCCGTCAAGGGTCCCACAGGCGACTGCCCGTGTCGGCCCAATCCGGTTCGTCCATCCGGTGGGTCGATCGGCGGTGTGGCTTTGTTACCCGGCGTGGCAGCCGATGCGGTGGCCGGTGATGGCCTCGACCGGGATCCGCAGGAACCGGCGGCCCGCCGGCGGCGGGCACGGGCACAGGCAGGCGAGACGGGCCTCGTCGGCCACCGATTCGGTGGCGCGCCCCAGCAGGCTGACGTACCACCCGGCGCCGAAGTCGGCCGTGAAGTCGTCGGCCTCGAAGGCCACGACGGCGTCCCGCGCGCCCGCGTAGAGGGGACTGCCGGTCGGGACGGCGAACACGACGGCCTCGCCGACGACCGCGAACCGCACCGGGCGGACCGCCGGCATGGCCCGGTGGGTGAAGATCACCCGGCCGAGGCTCGCCGTCCGGAGCAAGGCGAGGCACTGCTGCCGGTCGAGCAGCAGCCCGAAGCCCACGTCGTCCACCATCGCGTTCCCTGTGTTTCTCCTGTGAAAAATCCCCGGCCACCAGCGTGATCGCTGGGCCGGGGAGGCCGATAGGGCCGTTCGGCCCGGCCGCCGCCGCACCGCCCCGCCACGCACGCCGGCGGCTCGGGCGCCAGGGCCGGAAGACCCGGGTCGTGGCGGCCGCCCGGCCGGTGTCGCGACCACGCGGGGTCACCTAGCGTCGTGACGGTCCGTCGCCGACGAGAGGTGGGATCCGATGCCCCCGCAGTCCGCCGCGGGCGAGCCCGCGACGTTCGGCCTCGACCCGGCGCTGGTCCGGTCCGCGATGGCCGGCAACCGCGCCGCGGTCGCGGGGGTGCTGCGCGCGCTGCGGCCGATGGTGTTCCGCTACTGCCTGGGCCGGCTCGGCACGTGGCAGGACGGGTCGTCGGACGCCGAGGACTGCGCCCAGGACGTGCTGCTGGCGGTGGTCGGCGCGCTGCCGGGGTACCGCTACGAGGCCGACGGCTTCCTGCCGTTCGTGTTCGGCATCGCGGCGCACAAGGTGTCCGACTTCCACCGCCGCCGGGCACGCGACCGCACGAGCCCGATGGCCGAGCTGCCGGCCGACCGCTGGACCGGCCCGGACCCGACGGGCGAGGAGGTCGAGCGCGCCGCCGGCCTGGACTGGTCGGAGGGCCTGCTCGACACGCTCCCGGCGCGCCAGCGCGAAATCCTGGTGCTGCGCATCATCCTGGGCCTGTCGGCCGAGGAGACGGCGGCGGCGGTCGGGCTCAGCAGCGCGGGCGCGGTCCGGGTGGCCCAGCACCGCGCGCTGACGACGTTGCGGCGCGGACTGCTGGCCCAGAAGCCCGAAGCGTCCTGAGGAGCGGGTGGGGTCCGGGGCCGCCGGATCGAGGGACTCGGCCTCCTGGCGATCCGGCGTTCCCGCCCGCGCCGCCGTGCGATCATGCCCCGGTGCCTCCGCTGCTGATCGTCGTCGGCGGGCTGCCCGCCACCGGCAAGACCACCGTCGCCGCGGAAGCCGCCCGCCGCACCGGGTTCTCCTACCTGCGGGTCGACACGATCGAACAGGCCATCGTCCGCGCCACTCCCCTGACACAGCCACTCGGGCCGGTCGGGTACGTCGTCGCCCGGGAGGTCGCCGTCGACCTGCTGCGCACCGGGGTCAGCGTGATCGCCGAGTGCGTCAATCCCCTGGCCGTCACGCGCGACGCCTGGCGGGACACGGGACTCGGCCAGGGCGCGCACGTGCTGGAAGCCGAGATCGTCTGCTCCGACCCCGCCGAACACCGGCGTCGCGCGGAAACCCGCGACATCGACATCCCGGGCCTCGTCCCGCCCACGTGGGCCGAAATCACCGGCCGCGAGTACGAGGCGTGGACCCGCGACCGCCTCGTCGTCGACACCGCACGGCGGTCGATCGACGAGGCGGCGGCGGTCATCGTGGCAGCGGCGCGGCTTCGTCGTTGACGCTCTCCAGCCGCCGGCCGGTCGTGCGCGGGCCGAGCACCGCGACGTCCAGCGCGACCACCACCAGCGCCCCGGCGACGACCGCGAACAACGTCGTCGGGCCGTGCGAGTTCAGCAGCGGTACCAAGACGAACGGCATCGCGCCGCTGGCCAGCCGCGACAGCGAGTAGGTGCCGCTGGACGCCGTCGACCGCAGCGCCGTCGGGAAGATCTCGGCCTGGTAGATGTGGAAGGCGTTGGAGAACAGGTTGCTGGTCGCGGTGTAGAGGAAGCCGAACACGAGGATCAGCGTCATCGAACCCGCGTAGCCGAAGGCGATGCCGAACACCGCCATCGCCAGCACCGAGCCGACCACGAGGTACTTGCGTTCGACGCGTTCCACGATCGGCAGCGACAGCGCGGACCCGACCGGGTAGCCGAGGTAGGTCAGCGCGGCGAACAGCAGCGACTGCGAGACGGCGTACCCCTTGGCGGCCAGCACCAGCGGCACGAGCGTGCCGAAGCCGTAGTAGCCGAGCGTCTGCAGGATGTGGAAGACGACCATCATCCCGGTGCGGCGGCGCAGGCCGGCGCCGAACAGCTCGCGCACGGGCGCGCCGGCGCGCTTGCGGGTGGTGCCGCGCGGTGGGGCCGGCGTCGCGTCGGCGGTGCCACGGGCTTCGGCTTCCATGCCCGCCACCAGGTGCTCGGCCTCCTCGGTGCGGCCCACGGACTCCAGCCACCGCGGCGACTCGGGCAGGCCGCGCCGCAGCAGGAACACCGCGCCCGCGCCGAGCGCGCCGATCACGAACAGCCAGCGCCAGCCGGCGACGCCGAGGATCTCGTGCTCGGTCAGGCCGCGGGCGAGGAAGCCGACGACCGGGAAGCCGCAGAAGGCGAGCGTGTACGCCCAGGCGATGAACCGGCCGCGCTTGCGGGCCGGCAGCAGGTCGGTGAGGTAGGTGTCGGCCAGCGGCGGCTCCGCACCCAGGCCGATGCCCGCGAAGAACCGCGTCACCAGCAGCATCAGCGCGCTGCCGCTGAATGCGCCGAGCAGCGAGAAGACCGAGTAGAGCCCGAGGTTCAGCAGGAAGGCGCCGCGGCGGCCGAACCGGTCGGCGAGGCGGCCCAGCAGCAGGGCGCCGAAGAACATGCCGACGAAGGTCGACGCCAGCAGTGGCGGCAGTTCGGCCTTGCTGAGCGAGAACTCCTTGACGAGCACCGAGCTGAGCACGCCGGTCAGGAAGACCTCGTAGAAGTCGAAGAACAGGCCGAGGCCGACGGCGACGGTGGCCCGGCGGTGCGTGCGGGTGATGGGCAGCCGGTCGAGCCGGCCCGCGATCGTGCCGGTGTCCGGCGCGGCCGCGTCGGGGATGTTCGCCATCCGTCGTCTCCTTTGACTTCTCCACCATGTGGTTGGTCGACTCATAATGTGACGGCAATCGTGCGGAGTCAAGGACGGACGAGCCCGAGCCGGATCGCGTCAACGGGCAACAAGGCAGTCTTCCGTACAAATCGGGCGCCGGACGGATCAGAGCGCGGCGACGCGCTCCACGCCGGGCCGGTACCCGAGCCGCTCCGACGCGCGCCGGCCCGCCTCGACCACGATCGGCGCCAGCCGCGGCACCTCGGCCGGGGTGAACCGCTGCGTCGGCGCGCCGATCCCGATCGCGGCGCTGACCTCGCCGTTCAGCCCGAACACCGGGGCGCTCAGCGACGCCGCCCCGAGGTCGCGTTCCTCGAAGCTCACCGCGTAGCCGGCCTCGCGGATCTGCCCGAGCTGCTCCGACAGCAGGTCGATGTCGACGACCGTGCGCGGGGTGAACCGGGCCAGGCCGTGGCCGATCGCGTCCTTGATCGCCAGCTTGTCCCAGGCCAGGAACACCTTCCCGGCCGAGCCGGCGTGCAGCGGCATCACCATGCCGACCACGAACAGCCGGACCACCGCGTGCCGGGATTCCGCAAGTGAGATCACCGTGCGGTAAGCGCCGTCGCGTACGTAGAGGCACGCCGTCTCGCCGGTTTCGTCCCGCAGCTGCTGCAGCACCGGCCGGGTCAGCCGGACCAGGTCGAGGCCGAACGTCCCGGGCGCCGCCCAGCGGACCAGGCCGAGGCCGACGCGGTAGGTGTCGTCGTACCGGTCGAGGAAGCCTTCGCGCACCAGGTTGTGCACCAGCCGCTGGCAGGTGCTCGCCGGCAGCCCGGTCGACCGGGTGATCTGCTGCAGCGTCAGCTCGGGGTGGTCGATGGTGAACGACTCGAGGATCTGCTTGAACTTGCTCAGCACCAGCACCGGCGTCGTGCCGCTGCGTTCTTCCTCTGCCATCGCCCCGCCCCGTGCCGTGGTGTGCCGCACAGTCTATCCAGGCTCCGCGCTGTTGACTCCTCGACACTCGCCCGTATTCTGGGTTTGCAACTCACATAGTGATTTGGAGTCGGGCATGAGCGAGCAAACCGGACCCCTCGCCGGCATCCGGGTCGTCGAACTGGGCAACTTCATCGCGGCGCCGACCGCCGGCCGGCTCCTGGCGGACTTCGGCGCCGACGTCGTCAAGGTCGAGCGCCCCGGCACCGGTGACGAGCTCCGGCGCTGGCGGCTGCACGACGGCGACACGTCGCTGCTGTTCCGCACGCTCGGCCGCAACAAGCGCTCGGTGACCGTCGACCTGCGCCGGCCCGAAGGCCAGGACCTCGTCCGCGCGCTCGCCACCCGCAGCGACGTCCTGCTGGAGAACTTCCGCCCCGGCACCCTCGAACGCTGGGGCCTGGGCCCGGACGAGCTCCGCGCGCTCAACCCGCGGCTGGTGGTCGTCCGCGTCTCCGGCTACGGCCAGACCGGCCCCTACCGCGACCGGCCCGGCTTCGGCGGCGTCGCCGAGGCGATCGGCGGGCTGCGCGCGCTCACCGGCTACCCCGACCGGCCGCCGACGCGGGTCGGCGTCAGCCTCGCCGACTCCGTCGCCGGGCTCTACGCGGTGATCGGCGCGCTGATGGGCCTGCTCCGCCGCGAGCGCGAGCCGGGCGAAACCCCCGGCGAAGTGGTCGACGTCGCGCTGTACGAAGCGGTCTATTCGCTGATGGAGTCCCTGCTCCCGGACTACGACGCGTTCGGCGTCACGCGCGGGCCGGCCGGTTCCGCGCTGCCCGGCGTGGCACCGTCCAACACCTACCGCTGCGCCGACGGCAAGTACATCGTGGTCAGCGGCAACGGCGACGCGATCTTCCGCCGCCTGATGCGGGCCGTCGGCCGCGCCGACCTGGCGGCCGACCCGCGGTTCGCGGACAACGCCGGCCGGGTCGCCCACGCCGGCCTGCTCGACGACGCGATCGGCGCGTGGACGGCGACGCTCACCCAGGAGGCCGCCGAAGCGGTGCTGCGCGCGGCGTCCGTCCCGTGTGGACCGATCCTGACCGCCGCCGACATCGCGAAGGACCCGCACTTCACCGCGCGCGGCATGCACGAGCGGCACCGGGTGCCCGGTCTCGACACCGAAGTCACCTTCCCCGGCATCGTGCCGGCGCTGACCGAGCGGCCCGGCCGGACCCGCGCCCTCGGGCCGGAGCTGGGCGAACACACCGAGGCCGTGCTCGCCGAGCTCGGCGTCACCGGCGAGGCGGTCACCCGCCTCCGCGAGAGTGGAGTGATCTGATGACCGAAGTCCTCCTCACCGAGGTCGTGCTGCGCGACGGCCTGCAGGACGAGCCGATCACCGTGCCCACGCACGAAAAGGTGCGGCTCGCGCGCGGGCTCGTCGACGCCGGGGTGCGGTCCCTCGAGGTCGGGTCGTTCGTCTCCGCGCGCCGGGTGCCGCAGATGGCCGACACCGGTGAAGTGGTGAAGGCGCTGCTGGACGCTCCGGCGGTGCTGCACACCCTGGTCTTCACCGAACGCGGCGCGCGCCAGGCGATCGACGCGGGCGCGAAGGCGGTGCGGCTGGTCGTCTCGGCCAGCGACGGGCACAGTGTCGCCAACGCGGGCGTCCCGACGGACGCGGCGCTCGACCGGCTGGCCGCGTGCGCCGCACTGCTCGCGGAGGCGGGCGTGGCGATCGAAGCTTCGGTGGCGACGGCGTTCGTCTGCCCGTTCGACGGCGACACGGACCCGGACCGGACCGCCGACGTGGCAGCCCGCCTGGGCCGGCTCGGCGCCCGGGTCGTCCACCTCGCCGACACGATCGGCGCGGCGCGGCCGGGCCGGCTGCGCGCGACCGTCGCCGCGGTGCGCGACGAGCTGCCGGACGTCCCGCTGGGCCTGCACCTGCACAACACGTACGGCCGCGCGGCGGCCAACGCGTGGGAAGGGCTGTCGCTCGGCATCCGCCGCTTCGACTCGGCGCTGGGCGGCCTCGGCGGCTGCCCGTTCGCGCCGGGGGCGTCGGGCAACGTCGCGACGGACGACCTGGTCGACTTCTTCCACCGCGAAGGCATCGCGACGGGCATCGACGTCGACAAGCTGGCGGAACTGCGGGATCAGGTGGGGCACGCGGTCGGCCACCGCCTCGACTCGGCTCTGTCGGCCATCCCCGCGACTCCGGCCCCGCTGCGATGACGTGCCCGGCGTCGCGGCGATGTCATGAAAGGGTCGTTCATGTCGTCTGACGAGGTGAACGACCCGTTCATGACGTGCGGGCGACCGGATCGGCCGCGCTGCGATGACGTGCCCGGCGTCGCGGCGATGTCATGAAAGGGTCGTTCATGTCGTCTGACGAGGTGAACGACCCGTTCATGACGTGCGGGCGACCGGATCGGCCGCGCTGCGATGACGTGAATGACTCATTCATGTCGTCTGGTGACATGAATGAGTCATTCACGTCGGTCCGGGCGGTCGGCCAGCAGCGGCAGCTTCGGGTCCCAGGTGGTGCCGTCGGCGGCGTCGCGACGGCGGCGCGCGATGCCCGACAACGCCTCCAGGACCACCCGGTTCGCCAGGAACGACGTGATCTCGGCCTGGTCGTACGGTGGTGACACCTCCACGACGTCGATCCCGGCGACCGGCAGTTCGTACGCGATCCGCCGGACCGAGTCCAGCAGCTGGCGGGCCGTCAGGCCGCCCGGCTCCGGCGTCCCCGTGCCCGGTGCGTGGCCGGGGTCGCAGACGTCGATGTCCACCGACAGGAACACGCCGTCGCACTCGTCCAGCGCGATGCCGAACGCTTCGGTGAGGCACTCCTCGAGGCCGCGTGCCACGACTTCGGTCATCTCGTAGGACCGCATCCGCTGGGCCGCCATCCAGTCGAGCGTCGCCGGTTCCGGCCAGTAGCCGCGCAGGCCGATCTGCAGGAAGCGGTCGCCGCGGACCGCGCCGGACTCGATCAGCCGGCGCATCGGCTGGCCGTGGCCGACCAGCGAGCCGAACGCGATGTCGCCGGTGTCGGCGTGCGCGTCGAAGTGGATCATCGACACACGGCCCTGCCCCAGGTGCTGGGCGACGCCGGCGGCGTCCGGCCAGGCGATCGTGTGGTCGCCGCCGAGGACCAGCGGGATCGCGCCGTTCGCCGTGACCGCGTACACGGCTTCCTGCAACGAGCGGACCGAGCGCTCGGCGTCGCCCGAGTACATCTCGACGTCGCCGGCGTCGTAGACCGCGAGGTCCTTGAGCCCGTCGACGCGCAGCGCCAGCGACGGGCGAGAGCCGTCGTGCGGGAGGTAGCAGCTCTGGCGGATGTACTGCGGGCCGAACCGGGTCCCCGGGCGGTGCGAGGTCCCGCCGTCGAACGGCGCGCCGAGAATGACGACGTCGGCGCCGCGATAAGTGGCGGCGTCCGCCCAATCGCAGCGCTCGACGCCCAGGAATGTGATGTCCGGGCCGAACTGGGTTCCGTACCGTGCCATGGGCACGGATTCTGCCGCGCCGGGGCGCATTCGGCCAGCGGGCATTCGGCGGGTCTCACCCAGGGATACGGACGGGAGTTCGGATCGGTTCAAAGTTTTTCGCCACACCCGCCGAAGCTGGACAACACGCCGGTCAGCGGCCCAGGATGGCCGCACACCCGAGCAGGCCGGAGCGGGACACGCGCGGCGATCCAGCGTGATCCAGGTGCGGGCCGTCCTGCCCGCTTTTTTCGCGTCCGCCATTCTTCCTCGATTTCCGAGACGTTTTCGCGCACTCGCCCGACTACGCAGACGAGAACCCGGAACAACGGTTCGTGATTGCCGGAAATACCTTCTTGCCCGGTGTCAAACCCCGGTGTAGCTTCCATCACGGAACGATAACCAGCCGGTTGACGGCGTGGCCACGGGCAGGTGGCCGCGCACCCACCGATGTCGGGTCGGTGGCCGGCGCGGGCGTCGTTCCGTCCCGCCGACGCAGTACCTGGTGGGTACGAGCCTGGGCTCGCGCCGCCAGTGTCGCGCGTTCCCGCCAGCCCGACACCCCGGAGGATCCATGTCCCGCACCCAAGGGCGCCATCGCATTTCCCGCAGAACCAAGATCGCGACCGGCGGCCTCGCGCTCGCGATCGCGGTCGGCGGCATCGTCGTCGCGACGACCACCGGCAACACCGGTGAAGCGAGCGCCGACGAAGCGAACCCCGCGTTCTTCGTCGACATCCTGAAGGTCCAGCCGAACCAGTTCGACCCGCGCCCGGTCTACGGCGCGGCGACCGGCACCTTCACCGTCGACTGCGGCCGCAACGAGAACGGCCACTTCAACCCCGACAACTTCATCGCCCAGCCCGGCGTCCGCAACGGCGCCCAGCACCTGCACGACTACGTCGGCAACCTCTCCACCAACGCCGACTCGAACAACAAGAGCCTCGTGAAGGCCGGCACCACCTGCCGCAACGGCGACAAGTCCGCCTACTTCTGGCCGGTCGTGCGCATCGACACCGGCGAGGAGGAGAAGAACGAGCCCGCGAAGAAGCCCGACGGCGACCGCGTGCAGGCCGACCAGGAGGCCAAGAGCGTCCAGGTCGCCTGCCCGGACGTCGCCAGCAGGCTCGCCGACGTCCCCGACCAGGCCATGGCCGAGGTGGACAGCAACCTCGACCAGCTCGACACGCAGACCGACGAGGCCAACCAGCGCATCGCGGCGACGCAGGGCCAGGGCGGCGCCAACTTCGTGCAGAACGCGATCCTGAACCCGCTCAAGGACCGGCGCGCCGCGATCATCGACCGCATCGCCATCGCGATCGGCCGGTTCGCGCCGAAGCCGCGGGACCTCGGCGGCCTGGCGCCGTGCGCGCCGAAGCCGGGCAAGGACACCGGCACGCCGACCCCGCCGCCGAGCACCTCGGCCCCCGGCGGCGCGCTGCCCGGGCAGGACGAGAACAACGAGCTGCCGGGCAACGACGGCAAGATCCTGCGCCCGCAGAAGGTCCAGATCACCTTCCGCGGCAGCCCGGTGGGCAAGGTCGTGGCGATGCCGAAGTTCCTGCGCGTGCTCTACGGCGACGCGAAGGTGTCGACCAACGGGCCGGCCAACGCCCGGGCGAGCTGGACGTGCACCGGGTTCGAGAACCGCGTCACGGACAAGTACCCGATCTGCCCGCAGAACAGCAAGGTCAAGCGGGTCCACACGTTCCCGAGCTGCTGGGACGGGAAGAACACCGACAGCGCCAACCACCGCACGCACATCGTGTTCCCGGACCAGTTCGGCCGGTGCGCCAAGGGCTTCAAGGCCGTTCCGCAGCTGCAGATCTCGCTGACCTACGACATCCCGCACGACATCCAGGTCAAGAAGCAGTACAAAGTGGACGCTTTCCCGCAGGAGAAGCACAACCCGTTCTCCGATCACGACGACTTCGCGAACGTGATGTCGCAGCGGATCATGAACGGGCTGGTCAACTGCGTGAACCGCGGCAAGACCTGCCGGGCCTGACGCTCGGCGAAAGCCGGCGGCGCGGACGCACCCCGCGCCGCCGGCTTTTGCGGTTTACTGACGGGCATGGTCACCGGTGACGAGGTCCGCGCGTTCGCCCTGACGCTCCCCCGCGCGTACGAAGCCGTCGTGCGGGACCGGCCCAAGTTCCGGGTCGGGCAGATCGTGTTCGCGGCACTGTCGCGGGACGAGACCGTGCTGGGCTTCGGCTATCCGCGCGACCAGCGGGACGCGCTGGTCGCCGGCGAGCCGGAGAAGTTCCTCATGCCCGAGCCGTCGGACCTGCGCTACCAGTGGGTGCGGTGCCGGCTCGCGGCGATCGACGCCGAGGAGATGCGCGAACTCGTCCTCGACGCGTGGCGGATGTGCGTGCCGAAGAAGGTGTGGAACGCTTACGTGGAAACGCACCCGCTCTGAGCGAGGGCGTCCTCGGTCACGACGCGGAGGCCGGCCACGACGGCGAAGGCCAGCACCGCCATCACCACGAACACCGTGCGCAGACCCGATATTTGGGCGATCGCGCCGCCCGCGAGGGCGCCGAGGGACTTCGTCCCCCACGCCACCAGGCGGTGGCTGCTGTTGAGCCGGCCCAGGAGCCGGTCCGGGGTGAGGCGCTGGCGCAGTGACACCATGACCACATTGGACACCATGACGCCGGTGCCGCCTAGGAAGAAGCCCGCGCCGACAGCGTACGGGTTCGCGGTCACCGCGAGCGTGCCGACCGTGAGCCCGCCGGTGAGCCAGGAGATCCACAGCGCACGGATCCGGCCCAGGCGGCGTTCGACGGCTTCGGCGAGCAGCGACCCGGTCAGCCCGCCCGCGGCGCTCGTGGCCATCAGCAGGCCGAACGCCGGTGCGGACAGTCCCATCGCCGAGCCGGGCCCGACCGCGTAGAGGACGAGGACGGCGAAGGTCGCGCCGGTGGCGAAGTTGAACGTGCCGACCATGAGCGAGAACGTCCGCAACACCTTGTGCCGCAGCAGGAAACGCAGTCCTTCGGCGATGTCCGCGCGCAGGGTGGTGCGGCTCTCGCGCGGGATCCGGTACGCGCCGCGCACGAGCAGCAGGGCCGCGACGGCGACGGCCCACAGCGCCACGGGGGTCACGAGCGCGGCGGCTACGCCGGCGGCGGCCAGCACGCCGGCGAGCGGCGGGCCGGCGAACTCGTTGGCGGTCTGCTCGGCGGCGAACATCCGGCCGTTGGCGCGGGCCAGCTGCTCGCGCCCGACGACCTGCGGGACGATCGACTGCGCCGCGGTGTCGTAGACGGTTTCGGCACAGCCGACCCCGACGGCGACGACGTAGAACGCCCAGATCGAGCCCGCGCCGAAGACGGTCAGCAGGGTTACGGCGGCGAGGAGCCCACCGCGGACGAGGTTGGCGGCGAGCATCGCGCGGCGGCGGTCGAGCCGGTCGACCAGCGCGCCGGCGGGCAGCGCGAGGAGCAGCCACGGCAGGCTGAAGGCGAAGGCGAGCCCGGCGATGAGGGCCGGCTCGCGGGTGTAGCCGACCGCGATCAGCGGCAAGGCGACCTTCAGGACGCCGTCGGCAAGGCTCGACAAGCCGGCAGCGGTCCACAGCCGCCAGAACGCGGTGGTCATGAATGGAGGATCGCACATCGATGGAGTTTTCTCCATCGATGTGACTCGATTCCATCGATGGACTACGCTCCGCTCATGACGGAACCCCGCCGCCGGCGCCCGGCGACGCCGGAGGAGGCCAAGGCCCTCGGCCACCCGCTGCGGCTGCGCATCATGCGGTTGTGCCTGGTCGAAGAGCTGACGAACAAGCAGCTGGCCGACCGCCTGGACCGCGACCCGGGCACGGTCCTGCACCACGTCCGCCAGCTGGTGGCGGCGGGCTTGCTGGAGCCGGCCCCGGTCCGGACGGGCGCGAGCGGGGCGTTGGAGAAGCCGTACAAGTCGAACAACGAGACGTGGTGGCTCGACGGGCCGTTGTCCGAAGCCGACGCGGAGACGAGGTTCGCGCCGATCGAGATCTTCCAGGAGGAGATCCGGGCGGCGGGGCCGGAGTCGGTTGCGGTGCACGAGAAGTTCCTGCTGCACCTGTCCCCCGACGAGGTCGAGGAGCTGGACCGCCGGATCCTGGCGGTGCTGGACGAGTACGTCGCGACCGACCACGAGCGCCGCGACCGGCCGCCGATCGGCGGGATTTTCGTGCTGCACCACATGAAGCGCACGGAGTAGCCGAGTTCGAGCGCCAGGCGGCCCCTGCCCGGGGGAGGTGGGCAGGGGCCGATCGGGTTCAGTGCCGGCGGTGAGGGTGGCCGGTGTCCCGCGAAGCCGGTCGCATCCCCTTTCGCCGGCTCCCAGCGCTGCCCGGGGATGGTGAGCAGCGCCGGATTCCGCACCATGAGCCGCTCTGCGCCCGGCATCCGGGCCCGGCCCGAACGCCGGCGGCCGGCTCTCCGCCAAGCCGACGTCGCCGTGGGCGGGTCTCGCCGCCCCCAGTGCCGGCGAGACCCGCTCCCCCGCCTCAGCGGGTCAGTGGTTCACCTTGAACCACGGCTGCGACCAGCCGAGGTAGGTCTGGCCCCACTTGCTCTTGATCTGCGCGATCGTCGTCTCCGTGTACGTGCCCGCGCCGTTGATGTCGTTCGACAGGAACTTGCCGCCGCCGATGGAGATCATCGTGTGGCCCGCGCCGCCGTTGGAGAAGAACGCCAGGCCGCCCGCCGGGACGTCGAGGCTGCCCGGGTGCTTGTACTGGCTGGGGATCTGCGTCCAGTGCACGTACGCCGTGGTCGAGCCGCTCGCGGTGAAGCCGTAGTTCTGGGCGTTGATGCGGTCGCACCAGCCGTCGTAGGACGAGTCGTAGTTCGTGTGGACCCGCGACTTCGCCTTCGTGACCGCCTGGGCGCAGGTGTTCGGGTCGCCCAGCCCGGAGGTCGAACACACCTCGGTCGGCACGGTGGGCACGTCGGTGCAGTCCGGCGCGATCCGGCCGTCGGAGCCGGTGTAGACGTAGGTGTCGGTGATGTAGCCGCCCGGAACGTGGTCCCAGATGTTGCTGGTCCCGTACTTCCCGGTGACCGTCTCGCCGGTGGTCTGGCAGTCGATGTCCACGGCGGTGCCGTCGGCGACCGTGCCCGCCGAGGCCGCGCTCGTGCTCGGCGCCGAGCGCACGGTCAGCGGCGCGCCCGAGTCGGTGTGCACCGTGCCCGTCGCGGCCAGGGCCGGGGTGGCGCCGACCAGCACGATCGACGCGGCGATGCCGACGACGCCCGCCGCACGCTTCCCGATCCGAATTCTCATTTGTCCGTCCTCCAGTCGTGGTGTGCGGACAGAATGGCGCCCGGCGATACAAGCCCCGTACAAAAGCCGGGGCGGCGTCTGGAGATGCGGCAAAAAGGACGAAGCCCCGCCGGGAAGCGGGGCTTCGTCACGGACGAGCTCAGGCCAGGTACTCGGCCGCCGCGCGCAGGCTCACCCAGGAGCCGCTGAACGTGTCGATCCGCGGCCCGGCACCGTCGGCCGGCCCGGGCACCCCGGTCTCCACCCGGATGAAGTCCACAGTGGACAACGCGGCCAGCAGCTCGCGCACCCGCGGGTGCCGGTGCGCCTCGCGGGTGACCACGACGACGCTGCGGAAGTCCCGCGCCGCTTCGAGGACCGCGGCCGCGTCGTCCGGGGTCGCGGTGAGCGTCCGCGTGCCCGGCACCAGCTCGGCCAGGTGGGCGCCGAGGCCCCACGGCATCGGGCCGGCCGCGATCGTCGGCTCGGTCTGGACGTCGACCACCAGCGGCGGCCCGGCCAACCTCGGCGAGCCCTGGACGCGCAGGGCCTTGCGGGCCGCCTCGAGGCCGAGCCGCCGGTCCACCGGGCCCACCGCGGCCGGCGCCGGGTCGGTGCCCAGCGCGGCTGTCCGCGCAGCCGCCTCCGCCAGCCGCTCCAAGGGCAGCTCCCCTGCCGCGACCGCGGCCACGACCGCCGACACGCACGCGTCCAGGTGGTCGGCTTCGAACGCCGCGCCGCCGAGGCACAGCGCGTCCGCCCCCGCGGCCAACGCCCGGACGGCGGACCGGCCGAGGCCGTCGTGCTTGCCGTAAGCCCCGGACACCGCGCCCATCTCCAGGGCGTCCGTGATGACGGCCCCGGTGAAGCCGAGCTCGCCGCGCAGGACGTCGGTGAGCGCGACCCGGTTGAGCGTCGCCGGCTCCTCGCCCCAGGCCCGGACGACCAGGTGCCCCGACATCACCGATCGCACGCCGGCCCGGATCGCCGCGGCGAACGGGACCAGCTCGATCTCCCGCAGCTCTTCGACGGTCCGGGGCAGCACCGGCAGCGCCACGTGCGAGTCCTCGGTCGCCGCGCCGTGGCCCGGGAAGTGCTTGGCGCAGGCCGCGACGCCGTACTTCTGCAGCCCGGTTACGTACGCCGCGACGTGCGGCGACGCCTTCGCCGGGTCGGACCCGAACGCCCGGACGCCGATGATCGGGTCCTCGGCCGCCAGGGTCAGGTCCGCGCACGGCGCCAGGTTGAGCGTGACCCCGCAGGCCGCCAGCCGTTCGCCGAGCGCGGCGGCGACCGCCGTGGTCAGCTCCGGGTCGTCGGCCGCGCCGAGCGCCAGCGGCCCCGGCACGAACGAGCCCGTGTTGACGTCGAGGCGGGTGACGTCGCCACCCTCTTCGTCGATCCCGACCACGACGCCGTCCCGCTCACCCCGCAGCTGCGCGGTGAGCGCCGCGACCTGCTCGTCGTCGACGACGTTGCGGCCGAACAGCACCACCCCGCCCAGGCCTTCGGCGACGCGTCTGCGCAGCCAGTCCGGCGCGGTCGTCCCGGCGAACCCGGGCAGGAGGACGGCTTCGGCGAGCTTCTCGGCAGATGTCACCGGCTACCCCTTCACCGCGCCGGCGGCGACGCCGGCCACGAGCTTGCGCTGCACGATCAGGAAGAACACCAGCGCCGGGATCGCGTAGATGACCGACGCGGCCATCACCCCGCCCCAGTCGGTCGCGAACGCCGTGCGGAACGACGCCAGCCACACCGGCAGCGTCTCCTTCGGCTTGTCCCGGATGAACACGAGCGCGAACAGGTACTCGTTCCACGCCGTGATGAAGCTGAACACCGACGTGGTGACCAGCCCCGGGCCGAGCAGCGGCAGCGTCACCCGGCGGAACGCGCCGGTCTGGCTGCAGCCGTCGATCATCGCGGCCTCCTCCAGCTCGTACGGGATCCCGTTGACGAAGCCGTAGAGCATCCAGACCGTGAACGGCAGCGTGGTCGCGAAGTAGATCAGCAGCAGCGACGGCAGCGTGTTGAGCAGCCCGGCGTCCCGCATCAGCAGGAACAGCGGGATGAACAGCGCCGACACCGGGGCCAGCTGGGCCACCATGACCAGCACCAGGAAGCCCTTGCGGCCGGTGAAGCGCAGCCGCGAAAGCGGGATGGCCGCCAGCGTCCCGGCGATCAGCGCGCAGAGCACCGACCCGACCGTGACGATCAGGCTGTTCATCAGGTAGACCGGGAAGTTGTCCTTGCCGAGCGCGGTGGCGAAGTTGCCGAACGAGAACGACGTCGGGATCAGGTCGTACTTGGGCGAGAGGATCTCGCCGGGCGTGCGCAGCGACGTGACGAACATCCAGTACGTCGGGAAGACGATCAGCAGCGCCACGATGACGCCGACGACCGACAGCGCGATCCGCTGCGACAGCGGTTTCCTCACTTCAGATCACCTTCCGGGGTCCGGACCAGCAGCTGGATGTACCGGCCGGTGATGAGCGCCAGCACGATCAGCATCAGGGTCGCGATCGCGCCCGCCGCGCCGAAGTGGTTGCCCGCGATGCCCTTGAGGTAGAGCACGACGGCCAGCGTGGTGCTCCCGCCGTCCGGGCCGCCCTCGCGGATCGCCCAGATCTGGGCGAAGGCGTTGAAGTCCCACAGCACCGACAGGAAGGTCACCATCGTGGTGATCGGCCGGATCGCGGGCCAGGTGACCGCGCGGAACGTCTGCCACCCGCTGGCGCCGTCGATGCCGGCGGCCTCGTACTGCTCGCGCGGCACGCCGATCAGGCCCGCGTACAGCGAGAACGTCACGAACGGCACGGCCTGCCACACGATGAGCAGCCCGATCACCGTCAGCGTGCTGGCTCCGCTGGAGAACCAGGAGAACCCGATGAAGCCGTGGAACCCGAGCCGGTCGAGGGTCTTGTTGAGGATGCCGTACTGCTCGTCGAAGATCCACTGGAACACCGTGGTCGTCGCGATCACCGGGGTCGCCCAGGCGAGCACCAGCGTGACCTGCAGGATGATCCGGACGACCGGGTCGAGGTGGCGCATGAGCACCGACAGGAGCAGGCCGCCGAGGATGGTGGCGGCCACGATCGACGCCGTGAAGACGAGCGTCCGGACCGTGATCGTCCAGAACTCGGGGTCCGAGAGGATGTTCG
The DNA here is from genome assembly GCF_051337345.1 of Amycolatopsis sp. MEPSY49. NCBI lineage: Bacteria > Bacillati > Actinomycetota > Actinomycetes > Pseudonocardiales > Pseudonocardiaceae > Amycolatopsis > Amycolatopsis sp. MEPSY49. The sequence goes on from NZ_JBDLYJ010000012.1 coordinate 25,797, forward strand.
TGTAGTTGTCGAAGCCGATCCAGATCGTCTTGCCGGAGATCAGCTGGCCGATGTCGAGCTTGCGGAAGCTGATCGCGAGCACCTGGACCAGCGGCCAGGCGAGCAGCACGAGGATCGCCGCGAGAGCGGGGAGGAGCAGCAGGTACGGGAGCACCCGGTCGCCGAACCGGCCCGGCCTGCGCTTCTTGGCCCGCGCGTCGCGCGGCGATGCCGGCGGGGTCGCCCCCGCCGGCATCGTCACATTCGCGGTCGCTGTCATCCGCCGATGAGCTTGTTCAGCGCTGCGTTGGCGTCGGCGGTCGCCTGGTCGAGCGTCTTCTTGCCGGTCAGGTACGCGGTCAGCATGTCCTTGACCGGGTTCTGGCCGGACTCCACGTCACCCCACTTCGGGCTGGCCGGCACGGCCTTGCCGTTGGCCGAAGCCTTCGCCATCACGCTGCCCAGCGGGTCCTTGTCCAGGCCGGTGAGGTCGGTCGACGTGCCGGGCACGACGCCGGCGGCGGCGAGCTGGCTCTGGTACTTCGGGCTGGAGAGCAGCTTGATGTACTCCTTGGCCGCGGCCGCGTTCTTGGCGTTGGCCGGGATGGCCAGGTTGGAGCCGCCCAGGAAGACCGGGGCGCTCTGGCCCGCGTTCTTGCTCGGGATCGCGAAGGCGCCGGTCTTGCCGGTCAGGCTCGCGTCGGTCTTGGCCGCGGTGGCCAGTTCCCACGGGAGGCCGATCATCATGGCCACCTTGCCGGCGCCGTAGACGGTCGCCTGCTGCGGCTTGGCCTCGTCGGCGTCCTTCGGCGCCTTGGTGCCGGAGGTGTCGACGAGCTTCTTGTAGAAGTCGAGGCCCGCCTTCGCGCCGGCGCCGTCCAGCGTCGCCTTGTAGTTCTTGCCGTCGGCCTGGGCGATGTCACCGCCGTTGTCCCAGATGAACGACAGCAGGGCGTACCAGTTCTGGCCCGGCATGTAGAGCGCCTGGAAGTCGGGGTCGGAGCCGAACTTCGTCTTCAGCTTGGTGATCGCGTCGAGCCACTCGTCGTTCGACGTCGGCGGCTTGGCGATGCCGGCCTGCTCGAACATGTCCTTGCGGTAGATGACCTCGCGGTTGGCCGCGTAGAACGGGACGCCGTAGACCTTGCCGTCGTAGGTGCCCGAGTCGGCAAGGCCCTTCAGCCACTGCCCGCCGTTGAAGCTGTCCTTGTCCCCGGTGAGGTCGGTCAGCGCGCCGTCCTGCGAGGCGAACGCCGCGGTCTGCGTGTTGCCGATCTCGATGACGTCCGGCGGCGCGCCGCTGGCCAGCGCGGTGGTCAGCTTCTGCTGGATGCCGTCCCACTGCTGGACTTCGTACTTGACCTTGACGCCCGGGTGGGCCGCCTCGAACTCCTTGTTCAGCGCGTCGGTCAGCGAAGCCGGCGCGGAACCCGTCATCAGCCAGACCGTGACGTCGCCGGTGATCTGCGCGGGAGCGCCACTCGACGACGCGGCCGTGTCGGTTCCGCCGGAGCCCGCGCAGCCTGCGGTCGCGAGCGTTACTGCGGCGGCGCCCGCCGCCAGCTTGAGCCAGCGTTTCACTCGATGCCGTCCTTCCCTGCCCGGCCACCGTGGCCGAGCGCCCCAAATGGTGTAGACCAATGTTGGGGTTAGAGTGGTACGTACCACAGGCGGTGTCAAGGCGGTTGCCGGAACGTTGTAAACGCACCGGGCAGTTGTACGCCGAGTAGCCGGGCGGTTACCGGGGACTGACGACCGGGCGGCGGAAGTCGTCCTGATAGGAAGGTGTCCAGGCCGTTTTTCACCGCAGGAAGCGGGAAAGCCGCGCGGCCCGGCGCGGGCGGCACGACGAAAACCGCCCCGGGAAAGGGTTCCCGGGGCGGCGGTCGCACGCGTCGCGTGGTTCTCGCTGATCACACGGCCGTTGTCGCGGGTGCCCCGGTCTCCCGGCGCGCGCGGTGCGCGGCCATCCGCACCGGCGCGTTGGCCACGCCGTACCCGCGGTACCCGCCGATCCGCTGCACGACCTCGAAGAACACCCGGGCCCCGGCCAGCGCCGTGTAGAAGTGCAGGAACTCGCCGTGGGCGTCCCGGTCGTACAGGACCGAGTGTTCCCGCAGCGCGGCCAGCCGCTCGGGCGGCAGGTCCAGGCGGGCTCCGAGGTCGTCGTAGTAGTTTGCGGGGATCGCCAGCAGCGGCGCACCCGCGGCCCGCATCGCCGCGGCCGCCGCGAGCGCGTCCGCGCAGGCGAACGCCACGTGCTGCGGTTCGGGGACCGCCGGCGCCCATTCGCCGCGGCGGACCAGGGCGCTGTCCAGCGTCAGCCGCACCTCCCCGGCCGCCACCGCGCGGCTGCGCACCAGCCCGAACGGCGCCGCGAACTCGGCCACCGGGGACGGCGTCAGCCCGAACACCGACCGGTAGAACAGCGCCGCCTCGTCGAAGTGGTCGAAGGGCTGGGTGAGCGCCACGTGGTCGATGCCGAGGATTCCCGCGCCGGCCGCCGTTTCGCCGGTGTGCACGAAGTCGTCGCGCCAGTCGTCGCCGCAGAGGAAGACCTGGGTGCCGTCCGGCGCCGCGACCGAGGCCAGATCCGCCTCGCGCGGGCCGCGCACCCGCGGCAGGACCGGCGCGAGCAGGGCCTCCGCCCGGCGGGCCGACCGGGCCGGATCGGTGCTGGCCAGCGCCACCGCGCCGACGGCGCCGTGCGCCGCGCCGCCCTCGTTGACCACCACCCGGGCCTCGCCCTGTTCCCACAGCTCGACCGGCTTGGTGCGGTGGACGCCGGTGCGCGCGAAGCCGAGCGACGCCAGGATCTTCCCCGCGCCCGGGTCGGTGACGACCTCGGCGAACGTGTGGCCCGTCAACGCGGGCGCGGGCGGGACGTCCAGGACGCCGAGCGAATCCTGCAGCGCCAGCAGCGACCGCATCGCGTCGACCGCGGCCGGGCGCGGGTCGGCCTGCCGGTACACGTCGTTGAAGACTTCGAGGGACAGCGGGCCGCGGTAGCCCGAGGCCAGGACGTGCCCGGTGAACGCCGTCAGGTCGAAGTCGCCCTGGCCGGGGAAGAGCCGGTGGTGCCGGCTCCACGGCAGGACGTCCATCGGCAGCTCGGGCGCGTCGGCGAGCTGCAGGAAGAAGATCTTGTCGCCGGGGATCGCGCGGATCGGTGCCGGGTCGTGGCCCTTCGACAGGATGTGGAAGCTGTCCAGGCACACGCCGAGGGCGGGGTGCGCGGCGCGGCGCACGATGCGCCACGCGTGTTCGTAGCCGCTGACGTGCCGGCCCCAGGCCAGCGCTTCGTACGCGATCCGCATCCCCCGCTCGTGGGCGGCGTCCGCCAGGGCGTGCAGCTGTTCGGCGGCGAGCTCGTCGTCGTCGATCGCGTCCGGCGAGACGGACGAGCAGACCAGCACCGTGTCGGTGCCCAGTTCGGCCATGACGTCGAACTTGTGCCGCGCCCGGCGCAGGTTGGCCGCGTGGACGGCCGGCGGGACGGCTTCGAAGTCGCGGAACGGCTGGTAGAGGTCGATCGAGAGGCCGAGGTCCGCGCAGCGGCGGCGGATTTCGGCCGGGCTGCTCGGGGAGACCACCAGGTCGTTCTCGAACAGCTCGACGCCGTCGAACCCGGCCGCGGCGGCCGCGGCGAGCTTGTCCTCGAGCGTCCCGGAGAGGCAGACGGTGGCGATCGCGGTACGCGGTTCAGGCGGCACGGGCGGCCTCCCCCTCGAGGGCGTCGAAGTGGCGCAGCATCCGCGCCGGATCCGGTTCGACGCCGGTGAACAGCCGGAACGACTCGGCGGCCTGCAGGACGACCATGCCGCCGCCGTGCAGCACGCGGCAGCCGCGGGCGCGGGCTTCGGCCAGCAGCGCGGTTTCCAGCGGGCGGTAGACGATGTCGGCGACCCACAGCTCCGGCCGCAGGTACTCGGCCGGGAGCGGCGAGCCGGGATGGGCGGCCATCCCGGTCGGGGTGGCGTGCACCAGGCCGTCGGCGCGGTGGACGGCGTCGAGGCCGCCGGTCTGCGCGCGGTTCGCACCGAAGCGGCGCTTGAGAGCCTCGACGAGCTTCGTGCCGCGCTCGCCGTCGACGTCGTGGACGGTGAGCCGGCCGGTGCCCAGCGACAGGAGCGCGTGCGCCACCGCGGCGCCCGCTCCCCCGGCGCCCAGCAGGACGACCTCGTCCATCCGGACGTCCGGCAGGCCGCGGGTGAGGCTGCGGGCGAAGCCGGTCGCGTCGGTGTTGTGCCCGATCGCGCGGCCTCCCTCGAAGACGACGGTGTTGACCGCGCCGAGCGCGGCGGCCTCGGGCGACAGCTCGTCGAGGTGCGCCACGACCAGCTGCTTCGCCGGGTGCGTGACGTTGAGGCCGTCGAAGCCGGCGAGCCGGGCCGCGGCCAGGACGTCGGCGACCGGGCGGCGCAGCGCGTCGAGGTCCAGCAGGCGGTAGACGTAGCGGAGGCCGAGCTCGTCGGCCTCGCGTTCGTGCAGCGCCGGGCTGGCGGACGGCCCGATGCCGGTGCCGACGAGTCCGATCAGGTAGCTGGTCACGCGTCGCCCTCCGGATTAATGTACGAACTAGTACGTTCACGGTAGCGCGGCGGAGGGTCCCAGGGGAAGGGCTGTGCCAGAGTGGGGTCGTCGACCTGCGGCGGAAGGAGCCCGGTGGCCGCACCATCGTCGGAGGCCGGACCCCGAGCGACGTGAATGACTCATTCATGTCGTCAGGCGACATGAATGAGTCATTCACGTCAGTCCGGCGCTTGACCCCCGGACTCTCGCGGCGACGGCGCGGGAGACGTACCGACGGCGGAGCTGGGCCACAGGGCACCGGCGCCGTCGTCAACGTCCACTGTGGACCCTTCCATTGTGGACGGATGACGGCCGCCGCGGGCGCGCCGTACGCCGGCGCGCCCGTGCCAGCCCGAGTGCCGAGACCGCCAAGCCGGCCACCAGCAGCCCGAGTCCGATCTCGGGCCCGGCGTCGAAGTGCCGGAGCACTCGCGCGGCCCCGATCCCGAACCCGGTGACGAACAGAACGGGCCCGGCGACGAGCGCGAGCGCCCCGGTGCGTGCGGCGGGAACGGTGGCGAACACCGGTTCGTCCCCGGCCGCGTGGAGGTCCGAGTAGACGGTGGTGATCGGCCCGAAGGAGACGCGGTCACCGTCGTGCAGCAGCCGTGCTTGCCGCGGCGCCAGGGCTTCGCCGTTGACGAAGGTGCCGGCGCGGGAACCTGCGTCGGACACCCAGGTACCCCGCGGGTCGCGCCTGAGCCAGGCATGCCGCGGGCTCACCCGTTCCGAATAGAGCTTCAGGTCCGCTTCGGGCGCGCGCCCGACGAGCCAGGCGCCGCGCCGTACGTCAAGCCGCGCGACGGCCCCTTCGAGAGTCTCGATCGTCGCGTGGTCCCGCTGCCCCATCGCCCCTCCTCCGTGGCCCGACTCGAGACGGAGCCGGACCACGGCGGGGAAATACGCGGCGAACGGGTGAACCGCCGCGGATCCGGGCGACGATCGGCGTTCCCGGACCGACTGGGTGCGTAAGCCAGTCGGTCCGGGAACCAGGAGAACGATGAAGTCAGCTTGGCAAGTCCGCGCGGGTAGGCAAGGCGAGCGCGACCGGGAGTCCCTCGCCGAAGGTCTGGCGATCGTCGGCTGGGGCGGGGTTCCCGCGCTCGGCCGGTTCGGCGACAAGGGAGCGCTCAAGGCGGGGCTGCGGGAGTGCTACCCGCAACGGTCGGCGTCCGTGATCGGGAACTGGGCCGGGCAGCTGTGGCGGTTCTACCGGGAGATGAGCGAGGGCGACCTCGTCGTCATGCCGCTCAAGAACATCCGGAAGTTCGCCATCGGCGAGGTCACGGGGCAGTACCACTACCGCCCCGGCGCGACGCCGGAGTGCCGGCACGCCCGGCCGGTGCGGTGGCTGCGGACGGACATCGACCCCGGTGAGTTCGGACCCGACCTGCGCGGCAGTCTCGGCTCCCTGCTCACCGTCTGCCGGCTGAGCCGCCACGACGCCGCCCGGCGGATCGCCGAAGTCGCCGCCGGCCGGCCGGATCCGGGCTGGCAGCACGCCTCGGCGAACCTCGATCCCGACGCGACCCGGGCCGACCTGTGGGAAGCCGTCGAGAACGGTGCGGCGCCCGTGACGCTGACCGTCCGGAACCTGCTGGGCATGTGGGGCTACCGGCGGCGCACCGCGACGTCGCTGGTGACCGTCCAGTCCGAGCTGGCCGAGCACGGGGTCACGACCAGGCCGCCGTTCACCACGGCCCGGATGGACACGGCCGTCGAGCTGGTCCCGGTCGCCGACGAGCCGGGCACGGCGGACCCGGAGGCACCCGACGTCGAGGTCCCGGACGAGCTGCCCACCAAGTGGATGGTGCGCGCGGTCCTGCCGGACGAGCCCGCCGTCGAGGCCGTCACGGCCGGGAGGCCGCTCGCCACCGCGGTGACGCTCATGCTGGCCAAGAACTACTCCCAGCTGGCGGTCACGGACGAGGACGGGTTCTGCGTCGGCGCGGTCAGCTGGGAATCCATCGGCCGGGCCCGCCTGGCGAACCCCGCGCCGACGTTGCGGGACGCCACCACCCAGGTCCGGGTCGTCGACTTCGACGACGAACTCTTCGAGCAGATCGACGAAATCTACCGGCGCGGCTTCGTCTTCGTCCGGGGAGAGGACCGCAAGAAGCTCATCGGCATCGTGACCGCCAACGATCTCGCCCGCCAGTTCGGCACGCTCGCCCGGCCGTTCTCCCTCCTGGAAGAAGCCGAGCTGCGGCTTCGCCGCCAGACCAAGCGCACCCTGCCCGAGGACCTGCTCGACCGGGTCACGCCCCCGTGGGCGAACGGGAACCCGACCTTCGGCAACTACGTGCGGCTCTTCGAGGACCGGCACCACTTCGACATGCTGAAGTGGCCACTCGACCACCAGGCGTTCCTCGACCTGCTCAAAGAAGCGCGCCGGATCCGGAACGACCTCATGCACTTCTCCGGCGACGAGGTCCCGAAGCAGGACCTCGCCGCCATCGAAGGGTTCTGCGCGACGATCAAAGCCGTCGACCAGTAAGCGCGCTCAGGGCTTGGGAGCCGCCTCCGGGGCTTTCACCCGCTCCAGCAGCAACTGCGCCACGTCGCGGACGTCCACGTTCTCCGCCTTCTGCTCGCTCTGCCGCTGGACCAGCCCGTCCGTCAGCATCACCCGGCAGAACGGGCACCCCGTCACGATCGTCTCCGCGTCGGTCGCGATGGCTTCGTCCACGCGCTCCAGGTTGATGCGCTTGCCGATCTGCTCCTCCATCCACATGCGCGCACCGCCGGCTCCGCAGCACAGGGCCCGGTCCGCGTGGCGGGGCATCTCCTCCAGCGTCGCGCCCGTCGCGCCCACCAGCTCGCGAGGTGGCGTGTACACCTTGTTGTGGCGGCCCAGGTAGCACGGGTCGTGGTACGTCACGCGCGGGCCGGCGTCCACGCTCGCGACCGGGGTCAACTGGCCGCCGCGGACCAGGCGGTTGAGCAGCTGCGTGTGGTGGACCACCTCGTAGTGCCCGTCCAGGTCCGGGTACTCGCGCCCGAGCGTGTTGAGGCAGTGCGGGCACGTCGTGACGATCTTGCGCAGCCTCGGCTCGCGGCCCTCGAACACGGCGTTGAGCGTCTCGGCCGTCTGCTGGGCCATCATCTGGAACAGGAACTCGTTGCCCGCCCGCCGCGCCGGGTCGCCGGTGCAGGACTCCTCCTTGCCCAGCACCACGTACTTGACGCCCGCGATGTGCAGCAGTTCCGCCGTGGCGCGGACCGTCTTGCGGGCCTGGTCGTCGAACGCTCCCGCGCAGCCGACCCAGTAGACGTATTCGACGTCCTCCGCGAGCTCACCGTCGAACACCGGGACGTCGAAGCCGAGGTCCTTCGTCCAGGCCAGCCGCTCCGAGTTGTTCTGGCCCCACGGGTTGCCCTTGGTCTCCAGGTTCTTGAACAGCCCGCCCAGCTCGGTCGGGAACGCCGACTCGATCATCACCTGGTAGCGGCGCATGTCGACGATGTGGTCGACGTGCTCGATGTCCACCGGGCACTGCTCGACGCACGCGCCGCAGGTGGTGCACGACCAGAGGACGTCCGGGTCGATGACGCCGCCGTCGTCCTCCGGGCCGACCAGCGGGCGCGCGCCCTCGTGTTCGGTGCCCGCGAGGATGTAGGGCGCCTCCTCGAACAGGTTGTCGCGCAGGTTCATGATGACGAGCTTGGGCGACAACGGCTTCCCGGTGTTCCACGCCGGGCACTGCGACTGGCAGCGGCCGCATTCGGTGCACGTGGCGAAGTCCAGCATGCCCTTCCACGTGAAGTCGCCGATCTTGCCGCGGCCGAACGTGTCGTCCTCGCCCGGGTCCTCGAAGTCGATCGGCTTGCCGCCGGACTCCATCGGCAGCAGCGGGCCGAGCCCGTCCGGCAGCCGCTTCGCCGAGACGTTGATCGGCGCCACGAAGATGTGCAGGTGCTTCGAGTACAGCACGATCGACAGGAACACCAGCATCACGCCGATGTGCAGCAGCAGGCCGACCGTCTCCAGCACCTCGGTCGTCGAGTGGCCGAGCGGCTCGAGCAGGTTCCCGACGCCGAGCGAGACGTACGCGCCGTTGTCGTACGGGAAGTTGCCGGACGCCGAAGACGCGCCGCGGAAGAAGAACATCGTCCAGACGACGTTGAAGATCATGACGAGGATCAGCCACGCGCCGCCGGTGTGCGAGCCGTAGAAGCGCGACGCGCGGTCCTTGCGCTCGGGGGCGTTGCGGATGCGGATCACCGTGAACACGCCCAGCGAGACGGCCACCGCGACGGCGATGAAGTCCTGCAGGAAGCCCAGCACCGCCCAGTGGCCGATCCACGGGATCGCGAACTTCTCGTCGAACAGCGCGCCGTACGCCTCGAGGTACACCGAAGCGAGGATCACGAAGCCCCAGAACGTGAAGAAGTGCGCCAGGCCGGGCACCGACCACTTCAGCAGCTTGCGCTGGCCGAACACTTCGCGCACCTGCGCGAAGAGCCGGGCACCCAGGTCGTCGGACCGCTTGGTGTCCGGCTGGCCGGCCTTGATCAGCCGGTACAGGAACGCCACCCGCTTGCCGGCGACGGCGAGGCCGACGACGGTCATGAGCAGGCCGAGGATGAGACGAACGAGCACGAGTCCTCCGTGACGTGCTGGAAGGAACGGCTCAGTGCGAGCCGGTGTAGTACCGGCACGCCTTGCACGCGTACCGCATCTTCGCGACCCGCCAGTGTTTCCGGTACAGATCGAGGTCGGCCGACCGGCGGACGCCGAGACGCTGGTAGCGCCCGGGACGGCGGCGGCCGGTTTCGTACTGCTCGGTCGCGCGGCCGAGGTGGGCGCGCCGCAGCACGCACCCCCGCGTCCCGCACCGGCCGAGCGCGCCGCGGCAGAACCGGTGCAGCAGCACCAGTTCCGCCCCGATTTCTTCGACCACGCCGTAACCGGGGTGCGCGCCCGGTCCGGTGAGCCGCACCGGCAGCCCGCAGTACCCGCACTTGAGGGTGCAGGACAGGCAGCCGGCGATGTGCCTGAGCCGCAGTTCGCGCCGGTCTTCGGAGCCGGGTCCTCGGACGCGCGACGCCATGGGGCCTCCTCCGGCGACTGTGATCGGCACCACTGACTACTGGAGGGTAATGAGGAGGTCACTGGACGCGACAGGGCTGAACAGCCTAGTTGTATTGCGCCGTTCGGCGTAAAAATCGAGGCAAGGATGACCTTACTGTCCGTATGTCGAACGGATAAACCCGCAAATCGTACGTCTGGCCCTGCTGGCGGATGCGTGTCCCCCGCCACAATCCGGACATGAGCTTCCACCCGGTCCCCTACCGCCCCGCCCGGCTGCCCGACGACGAAGCCCTCGCCCAGGCCGCCGCGCTGCGGCAGCGGATGGAGGCGCGGCGGTCGGTCCGGATGTTCTCGTCCGACCCGGTGCCCGAACGCGCGGTGCTGGACGCGATCGCGGTGGCCTCCACGGCACCCAGCGGCGCGCACCAGCAGCCGTGGACGTTCGTGCTCGTCACCGATCCCGAAGTGCGCCGGCGGCTCCGCGAGGCCGCCGAAGCGGAGGAGCGGATCTCGTACGACGGCCGGCTGGGCGAGGCGTGGCTCGACGCGCTGCGGCCGCTGGGCACGGACGCGGTGAAGCCCCACCTGACCGACGCGCCGTACCTGATCGTCGTGTTCCAGCAACGGTTCGCGCTCGACGACGACGGCGGCGTCCGCAAGCACTACTACGTCGACGAGTCGGTGGGCATCGCGGTCGGGATGCTGCTCACGGCGTTGCAGGTCGCCGGGCTGGCGGCGTTGACGCACACGCCGTCACCGATGCGGTTCCTCGGCGAGCTGCTGGGCCGGCCCCGCAACGAAAAGGCGTTCGCGGTGATCCCGGTCGGCTACCCGGCCGACGACTGCGTGGTACCGGACCTGCGGCGCAAGTCCCTCGACGAGGTGCTGGTCCGGATCTGACCCCTCAGGACGGCAGGCCGTCCGGCAAACCGGTGAACAGCGGCCCGGACAACCGGTCCGCGCCCCGGTCGCGCCACCACCGCGCCTGCTCCTCGGTCGCGATCCCGGTCACGCCGACTTCGGCGCCGGCCAGGTGGGCCGTGTCGATCAGGGCCGTCAGCGCGTGCGCCACCAGCGGGTGCTCGCGCCGCTCCACGATGTGCGCCGCCACGCGGACCGCGCGGGCCGGGAACTCCGTCAGGCACGTGACGTCGCCGAACTCGTGGATCTCCGCGCCCACGCCGATTTCGGCCAGCACCTTGAGGTTGTCCGCCGCGTCGCCGGTCGCCGCCGACAGCGAGGCCATCGGGAAGCCGGGACGCAGCCCGTCCGGTTCGAGGCCGGTCGACTCCAGCACCCCGCGGATCTCGCCGACCAGCTCGGGGTCGGCGGCCTGGTGCGCGGCCAGCTCGACGGTGAGCGGCACGGTGACGTCGGCGGCCACGACCCGCTCGGCCGCCGTGCGCAGGAGCCACGTGCTCAGCGGCAGCGCCAGTCCCGTCTCCGCCGCCAGCCGCACGCAGGTTTCGTGCGACAGGACGCCTTCGGCCGGGTGGTTCCAGCGCAGCCGCGCCTCGACGCCCCGGACCGCGCCGTCCCGGGCGTCCACCAGCGGTCGGTAGCCGACCTCGATTTCGCCGTTCTCCCAGGCACCCGCCAACGCCGCGGCGAGGCCGAAGTCGTGGCGGTCGCGGCGGTCCAGCTCGCGGTCGAACAAACCCCACTGGTTGCCGGCCCGCTGGACGCGGCGCAGCGTCAGGTCCGACGCGCGCAGCAGCTCGGCCGGCGTGACGTCGCGCGGCGGCCGGTGGACGACGCCGATGCTGGCCGACACCGCGACCCCGCGGTGCCCGTCCACGTACTCCGGCTCCGCGAGCTCGTGGGTGATCTTCCGGACGAGCGTCACCACGCCGGGCGTCTCGGCCGTGTTCTGCACCAGCACGCCGAACTCGTCGCCGCCGAGGCGCGCCACGAGCGCCTTCTCGCCGTCGAACACCGTCTTGAGCTTCGCCGCGACGCCGCGCAGCACCCGGTCGCCCAGGTCCTGGCCGAGGCCGCCGGTGATCTGCGAGAAGCCGTCCAGGTCGAGGTGGAACAGCGTGACCCCGCGGGACGCGTCGGCGTCACGCAGCAGGGTTTCCAGGCGGGTGCTGAAGAACTGGCGGTTGGGCAGCCCGGTCAGCACGTCGTGCAGGGCCTGGTGGGACAGCCGCCGCTGCAGCAGCGACACCTCGGTGTCGTCGTCGACGATCGTGATCAGCTGCCGGGGCGCGCCGAGCGCGTCGCGGACCACCGAAGCGGCGAAGGTCGCCCACATCGGCTCGCCGTCCTTGCCGACGAGCCGGCGTCCGACGCGCAGCCGGTGCAGCCGGCCGGCCACCAGCTCGGCGTAGGACTCCCGCAGCTGTTCGACCTCGTCCGGGTGGACCAGGTCGAACAGCGTCATCGACGTGATCTCCGCCGGGGTGCGGTTGAGCGTCTTGGCGAGCGCCGCGTTGGCGCGCAGCACCCGGCCGTCCAGCTCGGTGAGCGCGACGCCGCTGGCGGAGCCGGCGAAGACCTCCTCGAACTGGGCCCGCGTGATGACCTGCTTCTGCCGCGTCTCCTGCTCGACCTTCAGCAGCGCGCGGCTCAGGCCTTCCTGGCGCTTCTGGATGTCTTCGCGCTGCATCTCGCCGTAGCCCGAGCTGAGCGCGCCGAGCACCAGCACCACCCGCTCGGCGAGCCCGTCGACCTGGCGCAGCTCCGGTTCGCGCAGCAGCGCCTTGCCGAGCACCTCGAGGGTGCGGCGCAGGCTGTCCGCGCCCACGCAGCGCAGCTCGACGAGCCGCCCGCCCGCGGCGGCGGCCGCGTCGAGGTCCGGCGGCTCGCTCGCGACCGCTTCGAACACCTTGCCGACCAGCACCGCCAGTTCGCGCTCGATCTCTTCGGGCGTGTGCGGCAGGTACGCGGTGGTGGAGATCAGGTAGCCCCATTTGCGCGCGAGCGTGCCCAGCCGTCTCGCCGCGCGTTCGGCGGACGGCTTCTTCCGCGGGTCGTCACCGCGGGGTTGAGGAGCAGTCACCTCAGCCTGTCCTGGGTTTCAGTCAGCACTCCGGTCGGGGTAGCCGATATATCTTGGCGCGAAATTGTGTCCGGCACACGAAACAGCATTCATCCAATCGAGTGATAACCCTGCGGAGCGATCGCCAACCGGTCCCGCAGCCACGACCGGGTGGCGTCACGGTAGTCCGCCGCGTTTTCATGCAACGCAACGGAATGACCGGCACCCGGGAGGACGTACATCGACAGCTTCGACGGATCGGCGTAATACGGCGCCTCCTGCGCGCGCAGCACACCGGCGTCCGAACAGTCACGCAGGGCGAGCAGCCCGCAGAAAAGGACGTCCTTTTCCCCCACCACCTGGAAAACCGGTACGGTAATTCCCTTCGTCGCCGGGAGCACGATCCCGAACAACGCGACCGTGCCCATCCCGGGCACCGAAACCTGGTCCTTCGTCGCCTCGTCGGCGGCGATCACGGCCGGGTCGGCATCGCCCGCCGCGTAGAACAACCCGGCGCGCGCGCCCGGTTTCGTCGTGAAGTACAGCGGGTCGCTGCCCAGCCTACCGAGCTGACCGTCGAGCAGCGCCGGCTGCAGGCCCAGCGCCGCGCCGAGCGCCAGCACCGGCAGCGCGGGCAGGTGCGTGATGCCGGTGAGGACCACGCCGTCGACGTCGTGGTAGGTGGACGCCTCGACCGCGACCACCCCGGATCCGACCGAATGGCCGACGATGACGACCTTCGCGAACGGCACCCCGCCGACGCGGCCGGCGCGCAGGTGCCCGACCACCTCGTGCATCGACTCGGCCGCGGCCCAGACCGACAGCGGCAGGCTGAGCGGGTGGCTGCTGCTCCCGGCGCCGAGCTGGTCGGCGGCGAACGTCGCGTAGCCGTGCTTGGCCATGTCGCGCTGATACGAATAGCGGTCAGGCTCGTACGGCAGGTCCCAGTACGCGCTGTTGTACGTCCCGCCGTGCACCAACAACTGGACGGTGTCCGGAGCGTCCCCGGCCGGCAGGCACAGCCGGCCTTGCACCGTCGCCGGCGCGCCCGGTACCAGCGGCGGGAGGCCGGGGCCGGTGACCGGCAGATCCGTGTCGGTGCAGGAGATCGCGGCGGCCTCGGCCGGCATCGCGGCGGTCAGTGAAGCGAGCAGAACACCACAGGCGAACAAGGCCGACGTCACCTTGACGGGCAGCTTCACGCTGTTCTTCCTCTCGGACAGGTGAAGGAACTCGGGAACACTACACCTCGTAGCCGACCGCGTACCGTCAGGTCCCGCGCGGCACCACGGTCATCGGCAGCCGGTTCGGCTGCATGGTCGCCTTGAGCTGGGCGCGGACCTTCTTGCCCGGCACCGGGACCAGCCGCCAGCGCGCCCCGATCGTGGCGGCGACGATGCCGATCTCCGTCGGCGCGAACACGTGCCCCGGGCACAGCCGCGCGCCGGCACCGAACGGGATGTACGCGCCCTTCGGCAGTTCCGCGGTCTCGCCGGGAGCCCAGCGGTCCGGGTCGAAGCGGTCCGGGTCCGGGAACCAGCGCGGATCCCGGTGCAGCGTGTGCTGGCTGACGGCGACTTCGCTGCCGGCGCGGAGGGTGACACCGCCCAGTTCGACGTCCTCGCGGGCGCGGCGCATGAGGATGAGCGGCGGCGTGCGGCGGACGATCTCGTTGACGATCTGGTGCGTGTAAACGAGGTCCGGCAGATCTTCGAAGCGCGCGGGCCGGCCGCCCAGGACCGCGTCGACCTCCGCGTGGAAGCGCCGTTCGACCTCCGGGTGCTGCCCCAGCTCGTGGAAGAACCAGGCCAGCGCGACGGCGGTGGTCTCGGCGCCGGTGGTCAGGATGGTGATGACCTCGTCGTGCACCTGCCGGTCGGACATGCCCTCGCCGGTTTCCTCGTCGCGGGCCAGCAGCAGCATCGACAGCAGGTCACCGTGGTCGGCGCCTGCTTCCCGGGCGGTGATCACGGTTTCGCCGATCACTTCGCGCAACCGCTTGGCCGCGGCGTCGAACTTCCGGTTCGCGGGAATCGGCAGTTTTTCCACGAATTTCGGAGAGAACGCTCGGATGAGCACGTATTTCAGCATGATCGGGATCGAGCGCCGGATTTCCGCGAGTGCTTCGTCGCCGAGGGCGGTGGAAAAGAGCGTCTGGCCGGCGATCGTGAGCACGAGGTCCTGCATCCGCTTGTCGAACTGGACGACTTCGCCGGGCTGCCACGAACCCACCAGCTCGCCGGCCAGCTTCGTGATCGTGCTTTCGGCGTAGCCCGCGATGCGCGTCCGGCCGAACGCGGGCATCACCAGGCGGCGCTGGCGGCGGTTGAGCTCGCCGTTCGACGTGGCCAGGCCGTCGCCGAAGAGCGGGCGCATCTTGTCGAAGACCAGGCCCTTGTCGAACTTGTCGGCGTCGGTGGCCAGCACGCGCCAGGTCAGCTCGGGCGTCGTCACCACGTGCACCGGTAGCGGGCCGAGGCGGAGTTCGACGACATCTCCGTGCGCCGGAAGGGAGGTGAAGAGCTTCAGCGGATCGCGGAGCAGGGGCACGGTGTGCCCCAGCACGGGCCACCGGCCGGGCACGTTCGTCATGGCCTCGTCTCCTCGTGACCGCGTCACTTTAGCGGGCGGCGCCGGTCGGCGGGTCCGCACGAACGGGTGAGAGCGCTACACTCCCGCTCGCCAGAATGGGCGAGGGTGGGAGGTCCCGTGACCGGGGAGCTGAGCTGGGTACCGCCGGAGATCGACACCACGGTGCCGAACCCGGCGCGGGTGTACGACTTCTGGCTCGACGGCGACCACAACTTCGCCGCCGACCGCGCCCTCGGGGAGCAGATCCTCAAGATCATGCCGGGCGTGCGCGACGCGGCCCGCCTCAACCGCGCGTTCCTGCGCCGCGCGGCGCGGTACATGGTCGGCAGCGGCGTCCGGCAGTTCCTCGACATCGGCTCCGGCATCCCGACCGCCGGCAACCTGCACGAGATCGTCCAGCAGGCCGACCCGTCGTGCCGCGTGGTGTACGTCGACCGCGAGTCCGTGGCCGTCGCACACAGCAGGCTGCTGCTGCAGGGCAACGACCGCTGCACGGTCCTGCAGGCCGACCTGCGCGACGCCAACGAGATCTTCGAGGGAGCGGGCGAGCTGCTGGACCTCGACGAGCCGGTGGGCGTGTTCATGTTGCTGCTGCTGCACTTCGTCCCCGACTCGTGGGACCCGGTGGGCATCGTGGCCCGCTACCGCGACCGCCTGGCGCCGGGCAGCTTCCTGGCGGTCACGCACGTCGCGGCGGACTCCGAGTCGAAGCGGCTCGACGAGGCCGTCGAGGTGTACAAGAACAACCAGGACCAGCAGAACCAGCCGGTCCCCCGCACCCACGACGAGGTCCTCGCCTTCTTCGACGGCTTCGAGGTGGTCGACCCCGGCGTGGTCGGCTGCGCGATGTGGAAGCCCGAGGGCGTCGGCGACATGTCCGACGACCCCGCCATCAACACCCTGCCGTACGCCGGGGTCGGCCGGAAACCCTAGTCACCGCAGCGAGAACGTCGCCAGGTTCACCGGTCCGTCGAAGGTCAGGTAGACGTCGTGGCGGCCGGTCGCCTCCGCCAGCGCGGCCGTCACCGTCGTGTACGCGTACCGGTCCCCGGTCGACGGCACCGTTGCCGTGCCCAGGATCCGGCCGGTCGGCGAGTCCAACCGCACCGTGACGCGCGCCGGCTCCACTGTGGACACCGACGCCGTGAACCGCGCGGGTCCGTCCAGCGCGACATTCCGGTACGCCAGCCAGCTCCCGGCGACCGCCGCGACCGACGTACCCGACGTTTTCGACGTGTCCGTCAACGTCGTCCCGGAGTAGTCGTCGAAGTTCTGCGCCTGCGTCGGACGGCTCAGGTCGCGGGGCTCGGCCCGCTCCCCCGGCACGAACACCGGCTGCGCCGCCGACACCTCCGATGCGTTGCGGCCCACCGCGAAGTCGTACCAGCCCCGCGCCACCACCGACCGGTCGCGGGCGACGTCCCAGGAAGCCAGGTCCGCCACCGGTACGTCGAACCGGACCGTCCGCGTCTCGTGCGGCGACAGCGTCACGCGGGAGAAGTCCCGCAACCGCTGCACACCGGACGCCTTCGAGTACAGCTGCACGACGTCGGTCCCCGCGCGGCTTCCCGTGTTCGTCACGTCGACGCTGACCCGCACGGAAGAACCGGCCCGTGAAGCGTGCACCGCGCCGTACCGGAAGCTCGTGTAGCTGAGCCCGTACCCGAAGGGGTACAACGGCTTCCCCCGGTAGTACTGGTAGGTCATCCCCGTCTTCGCGATGTCGTAGTCGAGGATGCTCGGCAGCCCCGCGTCGGAGGCGTACCAGGTCTGGGTGAGCCGCCCGCTCGGGTTGACGTCGCCGAACAACACGTCCGCGACGGCGTGCCCGGTCTCCTGGCCGGCGTGGCTGGTCCAGACGATCCCGGGCACGGACAGCGTGTCCCAGCCGGTCGTCGGGTAGCTGTTCTCCACCACGACCACGGTGTGCGGGTTGACCTTCCGCACCGCCTCGATCAACGCGCGTTGCCCCGGCGCGAGCTCGGTGCTCGTGCGATCGTTCGCCTCGCGGCCGTTGATGAACGGCATGCTGCCGACCACGACGACCGCCGTGTCCACGCCCTTCGCGGCCGCGACCGCCGACGCGACGCCGCTGGTGAGCACCTCGCGGCCGAACTTCGTCGCGTGCGCCGCGTCCGGCGACGAGATCGTCAGGACCCCGTCCGCGCCGACGACGGCGAAGCGGTTCGGGCCGAACCACGGCTCGGTGACCTCGTTGCCCGCGTACTCGAGCACGTAGCTGCCGTCGGGCTGCGGGTCGAGTTTCAGCTGCTGCTGCACGAACCAACCTGCGGGCTGGTCGACGTCGTTCACCAGCGCACCGCCGGAGTAGCTCAGGAACTTGCCGTTCGCGGCCGCGCGCAGGGTGTTCTTGCCCGCGCCCCAGTCGAAGACGTCGAAGGACTCCGCCGTCCCCGCGGTGGTTCCGCCCGCGGTCACCTTGCCGGGCGCGGCGGGCGCCGTCAGGTAGCGGCCGGTGGCGAGGTCCTTCAGCGCGATCCGGTCGACGCCTTCGGACGAGGCGACCGGAGCCCCGAGCCGGTCCGCGATGCCCTGCTTCGGCGTGACGCGGTACTGCATCGCGCCGCTGTACCAGTCTTCGTACAGCGTGTCGGAGAGCGGACCGACGACGGCGACCTTCTTCTTCGCCGCGTCGAGCGGGAGCGCGTTCGCGTTGTTGCGCAGCAACACGACCTGCTCGCCGGCCACCTTGCGGGCGAGCGCCTGGTGCGCCGGGGAGTTGATGACCGCCGGCGTGATCTTCGCGTACGGGTTGCGGCCCGGCGGGTCGAACTCGCCGAGCCGGAACCGCAGCGACAGCAGGTGCCGGTCGGCCTTTTCGACGTCCGCCATCGTCAGCAGCCCGCGGGACAGCGCTTCCTTGACCGCCTCGACGGTGATCGAGCCGTTGGTGTCGTTGTCGGTGAAGCTGTCGAGCCCGGCCTTGATCGCCGCCGCGTCGGCTTCCGCCTTGGTGGCGTAGTACTTCTCCGAGTTGACCAGGTTGGACGGCGCACCGGCGTCGCTGACGACGGCGATGTCCTGCGGCGCCCACTTCCGCAGCAGGCCGCCGAGGTCGGGGCTGACGGTGTTGGGCCGCCCGTTGACCAGGTTGTACGACGGCATGACGGCGTTGGCCGCGCCGGCCTGGAGCGGGATCTTGAACGCCTGCTCGTCGTAGTCGTGCAGGATCTTGGGCGGCACCGAGGAGTTGCTGGTGTCGCGGCTGACTTCGTTGTTGTAGGCGAGGTAGTGCTTCAGCGTCGGTGCGGCCTGCAGGTAGCGCGGGTCGTCGCCCTGTATGCCGTGGCCGTAGGCGGTCGCGAGCTCACCGGTGAGGTACGCGTCTTCGGAGTAGCCCTCTTCGTTGCGGCCCCAGCGGGGGTCGCGCAGCAGGTTGACCACCGGCGCCCACAGGTTGAGGCCCCACAGCGTCGGATTGCGCGCGTTGAAGCCGCGCGCCTCCTGCCCGACGGCCGTGCCGACCTGCTGCACCAGCGCGGGGTCCCACGTCGAGGCCAGTCCGATCGCCTGCGGGAACACCGTGCCGTCGGCCTTCACGACGGCGCCGCCTGCGTTGTAGTCGGTCGACCAGGCGACGCCGTGCAGCGCTTCGGTGCCGGTCTTGAACACCCCGATGCCCAGCCGCGGGATGGCCGGCTCGTACTGGTGCAGCAGCGAGATCTTCTCGTCCGCGGTCAGCCGGGACAGCAGGTCGTCGATCCGCGCCGCGAGGGGCAGGGCGGGGTCGCGGAACGGCGGTGGCGGCGCCGCGAGCGCCGGCGCGGGGGCCAGCAGCAGGGTGGCGGCCACCACCGGGACGAGGGCGCGGCGGAGCGGGGACTGGCGCACGGACGGCCTCCCGGAATCGTCGAATCGTTTCGACAGTGCGGCGCGGAACATTCGCGTCGAAGGTGAGGATGGTGTCGACTATTACAGTCGTGTGAGCACCGGGTCAAGACTTTCTGGGCGCGCTCCCAGGAAGTCCGGACGTCCGCCAAAATCGCGTACTGAGCTGCGGGAAGAGCCATCATCAGCGGTGTTCGACAATTTCGACACGGCCGGTGATCGTCGAATGCGAATCGAATATCCGCGCACGGCAAATCGTGCTTGTGTTTCCGACCGGCGTCTTCTACCTTCGTGCCATCGTCGATGCGCTTCGACGGACCCACCGCCCCGCCCGTCCCCAGGAGGCTGCCCGTGGTCACGATCAACGACGTCGCGACGGCGGCGGGCGTGGCCCCCAGCACGGTGTCGTACGTGATCAGCGGCAAGCGCTCGATCTCGCCCAAGACCCGGCGGCTGGTGGAGGAGAGTATCCGCAAGCTCGGCTACCACCCGCACGCCGGGGCCCGGGCGCTGGCCAGCAGCAAGACGAACGTGCTGGCCCTGGTCGTGCCGCTGCGCACGGACCTCAACGTCGCCGTGGTGATGGAGTTCGTCGCCTCCGCGGTCACCGCGGCCCGCGCGCACGACCACGACCTGCTGCTGCTCACGAAGGACGAAGGCCCGGCGGCGCTGCAGCGGGTGGCGTCGTCGGCGATCGCCGACGCGCTGATGGTGATGGACGTCGAAGCCGCCGACCCGCGGGTGCCGATGCTCATCGCGCTCGACCTGCCGGTGGTGCTCATCGGCGTGCCCGACCACCCGGCCGGGCTGAGCTGCGTGGACCTGGACTTCACCGCCGCCGGCTCGGCGTGCGTCGCGCACCTGGCCGACCTCGGCCACCGCTCGATCGCGCTGATCGGCCCCTCCCCCGCCGTCTACCGGCGCGGCACGAGCTACGCGACGCGGTTCCTGCGCGGGTTCGACGACGCCGCGAAGACCCACGACGTGCGCGCGACCAACCGCCCGTGCGCCCACTCCTACGAGGCGGTGAGCGCCTGCCTCGACGAGCTGCTCGCCGCCGACCCGGACCTGACCGGCCTGGTCGTGCACAACGAGGCCGTGCTGCCCGGGCTGCTGTCGGACCTGCGCCACCGCGGGCTGCGCGTGCCCGAAGACATCTCCGTCGTCGCGGTCTGCCCGGACAGCATGGCCGAGCACCACGCGGTCGCGCTGACCACGGTCGCCATCCCGGCCGAGGAGGTCGGGGCCCAGGCCGTCGAGATGACCATGCGCCGGCTCGCCGGCCACACCACCCCGGAGGTCCGGCTGCTCGGCCCTCGCCTCACCCAGCGCGATTCCACCGCCGCGCCCCGCGCCTGACCCGGTTCTGCTCCAGCGTCGTAGGAGGATCACCATGTCCCTGCCCCGTCGCGCCCTGATCCTGGCCGCGAGCGCCGCTTTGGTCGCCGCGTGCAGCCCCAGTCCCACGCCACCCGCCGCGTCGAACGACGCGCCGCCCGCGTCCTCGATCACCGAGCTCGACTACTACGCCGACGAGCAGGGTTCGGCGGCTTGGCAGAAGATCCTCGACGCGTGCGCGGCGCGGACCGGGATCAAGATCGAGCGGCAGAAGGTGCCGACCGACCAGATGCTGCCGAAGGTGTTGCAGGGCGCGAGCTCGAAGACGCTGCCGAACCTGCTCTTCACCGACAACCCGACGCTGCAGCAGGTCGCCGCCACCGGCGCGCTGACCCCGCTGGACACCTACGGCATCACCACCGACGGCTACTACGACAGCATCGTCAAGGCCGGGACGTACCAGGGCAAGGTCTACGGCGTCGCCCCCGGCGTCAACGGCCTCGCGCTGATCTACAACAAGGATCTCCTCACCGCGGCCGGGGTGGCACCGCCGAAGACGTGGGACGAGCTGAAGGCCGCCGCGGCCAAGCTCACCAAGGACGGCAAGTACGGCCTCGCCTTCTCCGCGATCCCGTCCGAAGAGGGTACCTGGCAGTTCCTGCCCTTCTTCTGGAGCAACGGCGCGGAACTGTCCCGATTGGACTCGGCGCAGTCCGTGAAAGCGCTTCAGTTCGTGACGGACCTGGTGAACTCCGGGTCGGCGTCGAAGTCCGTGGTGACGTGGAACCAGAACGACGTCGCCGACCAGTTCGTCGCGGGCAACGCGGCGATGATGGTCAACGGGTCGTGGAACCTGGCCCGGCTCGACGAGGAGAAGTCGCTGCACTACGGCGTCGTGCCCATCCCGGTGCCGCAGGCGGGCGCGAAACCGGTCGTCGCGCTCGGCGGTGAGGTCGGCACCGTGCCCGTCACCAGCGGGCCGGCCCAGCAGGCCGCCGGCAAGGTGCTCTCCTGCATCCTCTCCGAGCCCACCATGCTCGAGTGGAGCAAGGCCCACGCCTACATCCCGTCGAAGACGGCCACCGCCGCGAAGTTCGGCGCGGAGCAGCCGGCGATGCAGGCGTTCGTCGACGAGGTCGGCAGCGCCCGGTCCCGTACCGCCGAACTCGGCGAGAAGTACCCGAAGGTCTCGCAGGCGCTCGCCGACGCGCTGCAGGCGGCGCTCACCGGCAAGCAGCCCGCGGACCAGGCCCTGAAGGCCGCCCAGCAAGCGAGCGGTTCGTGACCCTGGTCGCCCCGGCCGTCGCGGCACCGCCCCGCGCCGGCCGGAAACCCCGGCCCGGCACCCGGTTCGCCGCGTGGGCGTTCCTGCTGCCCGCGCTGGCCTACATCGTGGTGTTCTTCGGCTACCCGCTGGCCGCGAACGTCGTGATGAGCACGCAGAACTACACCGTGAAGTCGTTCTACACCGGCGAAGCACCTTTCGTCGGCATCAGCAATTACGCGGCCGTGTTCGACAACACGCTGTTCGGGACGGCGGCGCTCAACACGGTGCTGTTCACCGCCGGCTCGCTCGTGTTCCAGTTCGGGATCGGCTTGGCGCTGGCGGTGTTCTTCACCGGCCGCTTCCTCGGCAGCGCGCTGCTGCGGTCGCTGCTCCTGCTGCCGTGGCTGCTGCCGCTGGTGGTGAGCGGCGCGGTCTGGCGGTGGATGTTCGACCAGGACCACGGCGTGCTCAACGCCGCGCTGCGGTTCCTCGGCTTCGACTCGGTGCCGTGGCTGAGCAGCACGGGCTGGGCGCTGCCGGCGGTGATCCTGACCAACATCTGGATCGGCATCCCGTTCAACCTGGTGATCCTGCACGGCGGCCTGCGCGCGATCCCCGCGTCGCTCTACGAAGCCGCGGCGCTGGACGGCGCGGGCGCGTGGCAGCGGTTCCGGCACGTCACCTGGCCGCTGCTGCGGCCGGTCACCGGGATCGTGCTCATGCTCGGGCTGGTCTACACGATCAAGGTGTTCGACGTGATCATGGTCGTCACCGGCGGCGGCCCGGCCAACGCGACCCAGACGCTCACCACGTGGTCGTACCGCCTGTCCTTCCAGGACTTCGCGTTCGGCCAGGGCGCCGCGGTCGGCAACGTCCTCATCCTCGTGGCGACGGTGTTCGGGCTGCTGTACCTGCGCTCGGCGAAGGCCACGCTGGCCGAGGCGGTGGCATGAAGACCTCTTCGTGGCCGCGCACGGTCTTCGGCGTCCTGATCGTCGCGGTGCTGCTGTTCCCGCTGTACTGGATGGTCAACGCCTCCTTCCAGCCCAGCGGCGCGCTGCTGCGCCCGGACCCGGCGTTCTTCCCGGCCGGCGGCACGCTCGACGGCTACCGCAAGGCGTTGTCCTCGCAGGGACCGCACCTGCTCTCCAGCGTCGTCGTCGCGCTCGGCACGGTGCTCGTGTCAGTCGCGATCGCCGCGCCGGCGTCGTACGCGCTCGCGCAGCTCAAGGTCCGCGGCGGCCCGGTGCTGGTGTTCGTGCTGCTCATCGTGCAGATGATCCCCGGCATCGTGATGGCCAACGCGCTCTACACCGTCTTCAGCAACCTCGGGCTGATCGACAACTACCTCGGGCTGGTGCTCGCCGACTCGACCGCGACCATCCCGTTCGCCGTGCTCCTGCTGCGGGCGTTCATGATCTCCGTGCCGAAGGAGCTCACCGAAGCGTCCCGAGTGGACGGTGCCGGGTACTGGCGGACGTTCGTCTCGATCATCCTGCCGGTCAGCCGCAACGCGCTGGTCACCGCCGGCCTGTTCTCGTTCCTGTTCGCGTGGGCGGACTTCCTCTTCGCCGTCACCCTCACCACCGGCCAGTCGTTCGAGCCGATCACGGTCGGCATCTACCGGTTCGTCGGCAACCAGTCCGCCGACTGGAACGGGATCATGGCCACCGCCGTCCTCGCCGCGATCCCCGCGGCCGTCCTGCTCGTCGTCGCCCAGCGGTACGTCGTCGCCGGGCTGACCAGCGGCGCCGTCAAAGACTAAGGAGACCGCGTGATCACGTCCGAAGACGGCCGCTCGCTCGAGGTCACCGTGCGGCACGAGGTGCTGCGCGTCGAGCCGTGGGGCGACGGCAGCCTGCGCGTGCGCGCGGGACGGCACCGGATCCTCGACGACGTCCCGGGCGCGCTGCTGCCCGCGAAGCCGTCCGCCGCGACCGCGACGGTGGAAGAGCGCACCGGCCGGGTCGTCAACGGCGCGCTCACCGCGATCGTCGAGATCGCCGACACCGACACGGGGATCGACGCGCAGCTGAAGTTCGTCCGCACCGGCACCGGCGAGGAGCTGCTGGCCGAGCAGCGCGCCCACTTCTGGTGGCCCGGCGCGCGGCTGTTCATGCCGTCCCGCAACGGGTACGGCCGCCTGGAGCAGCGGTTCACCGCCTACGAGGACGAGCGGATCTTCGGCCTCGGCCAGCACACGCACGGCCGGCTCGACCAGAAGGGCCTGGTCCTCGACCTGGTGCAGCGCAACGCCGAGGTGTCGGTGCCGTTCCTGCTCTCCAGCCGCGGCTACGGCTTCCTCTGGAACAACCCGGCGGTCGGCCGGGTCGAGCTGGCCGCCAACGGCACCCGCTGGGTCGCCGACGACGCCCGCCAGCTCGACTACTGGGTCACCACCGGGGACGGCCCCCGAGAGATCCTCGGGCACTACGCCGACGCGACCGGGTACGCGCCGATGCTGCCGGAGTGGGCGGCCGGGTTCTGGCAGTCGAAACTGCGCTACCGCACCCAAGACGAGCTTCTCGCCGTGGCTCGGGAGTACCACGAGCGTGGGTTGCCGCTGTCGGTGATCGTGGCGGACTTCTTCCACTGGACCCACCTCGGCGACTGGCGGTTCGACCCGGCCGAGTGGCCGGACCCGGCCGGGATGGTGCGGGAGCTGGCCTCTTTGGGTACCAAGCTGATGGTGTCGGTGTGGCCGTCGGTGAGCCCGCTCTCGTCGAACTACCGTGCCCTGCACGAACAGGGTCTCCTGGTCGCCGCCGAGAACGGCGTCCCGGCGCACGCGCCCTGGAAGGACAAGGGGTTCGACGTCGAGATGCCGGTGGCGTTCTACGACGCGACCAACCCGGCGGCGCGGAGGTTCGTCTGGGGCAAGGTCAAGGAGAACTACTACGACCTGGGCGTGCGCGCGTGGTGGCTGGACGGCGACGAGCCCGAGATCCAGCCCGGCCACCCGCACAACCTCGGCTTCCACGCCGGCCCGGGGGCGGAGGTGTTCAACCTCTACCCGCAGGCGAACGCGCAGGCGTTCCACGACGGCATCCGCGCCGAAGGCGACGACGAAGTCGTGCTGCTGTCCCGGTCGGCGTGGGCCGGCAGCCAGCGATTCGGGGCGGCGCTGTGGTCGGGCGACGTCGGGGCGACGTGGGAGTCGCTGCGGGCCCAGGTACGCGCGGGGCTGAACGTGGCGCTGGCCGGGATCCCCTGGTGGACCACGGACATCGGCGGGTTCCACGGCGGCGACCCCTCGTCGCCGGAGTACCGCGAGCTGATGGTGCGGTGGTTCCAGTACGGGGTGTTCTGCCCCCTGTTCCGCCTGCACGGCTTCCGCGACCCGCGGTCGCCGTTCGGCCCGGCGATGACCGGCGGCCCCAACGAGGTGTGGTCCTACGGCGATTCGGCCTATTCGTCGATCGTGGGGTCGCTGAGGCTGCGGGAAAGGCTGCGGCCGTACTTGATGGAGCAGATGCGGGTGGCGCACGAGCAGGGCGTCCCCCCGATGCGGCCGCTGTTCGTCGACTTTCCCGGGGACGCCGGTTCCTGGGACGTCTCCGACCAGTTCCTGCTGGGGCCGGATGTGCTGGTGGCGCCGGTTCTCGGGCCCGGGGTGACGTCCCGCAGGGTGTACCTGCCGGCCGGTGCTTTCTGGACCGACGCGGTCACGGGCTCCCGGCATGACGGCGGTGGCTGGGTCGAGGCGGATGCTCCGGCCGAGCGGATCCCGGTCTTCCTGCGGGATGGTGCGGAGGTGCCGGTCCGGGAAACGACGTGAATGACTCATTCCTGTCGCCTGACGACAGGAATGAGTCATTCACGTCACTTGCACCTCGGCCCAGTGGCCCGGCTTGCGCGGGGACGGCGGCCCGAGCGTCCAGCCCGGCGGCCAGGTGCGGCGCGCGTACACGTCGGTGCGGGCGCGCGCCCGCGGGAAGCGGAACCGCTCGGCCGTGGCCCCGGTGAAGTCGGCGTGCCCGCTGAACCGCGCTCCACCGAAGAAGGCGTCACGGAACCGGGCGTCGCGAAAGGACGTCCGGCCCGCGAAGCCCACATCGGCGAACGACGTGTCGGCGAGCGCGCTCTCGGAGAAGTCGGTGTGCGCCGAGAACCGGGCCCCGTCGAACCACACTTCGCCGCCGGCTGTGACTCCGGTGAACGAGGCCGTGCCGGTGAAAACGACGTTCTCGAAATCGGCGCCCGCCTCGAAGGTGGCACCGCGGAACAGCGCGTGGCGCGTGAAGCGTGCTCCTTCGAAGCTCACCAGGCCGGTGACGACCGCGCCGCCGAACCGGGCGGTGCCCGCGAACCGGACGTCGCGAAACGTCGCGTCGCCGAGTTCGCAGCCCCGCAGGTCCACGTCGTGGAGCACCATCGACGGCACGTGCAGGTCCATCCCGGGCCAGAAGCGCGGTGAGCCGCGACGCAGGCGCGCCAGCAGCACCGGCCAGAGCCGGGCCTGCCAGGCAGCGAGTTCATGCCACCCGTACCCGAGCTGGACCACGAAGTGGTCGACGAAGTCCTGGCGCAGCGAAGGGTCCCGGTCCGCCAAGCGGGCGAACTCGTGCACGCCGGCCAGGCGGACTTCGCGCTCGTCGGCGAAGATCTTCCACTCGGTGGCGGGGTCCAGCCCCTCCCGTCGGGCCGCCGGGGTGAGCACCTGCGCGGGCCGGTCGCGGCGGAGGAGCACCCACGCCGTGACCGCGCCGGACCCGGCACCGATGAGCGCGAGGACCGCGAACGGCGTGACCGTGGACATGACCGGATTGTCGCGTGGTGGCGGGCCCGTCCGACACCGGTTTAAAATGGACCCGTGAGTCCAACCCTGACCCGGAAGGGCGCCGCGACGCGGCAGCGGATCGTCGAAGGCGCCGCGGCGGAGATCCGCGAGCGCGGGGTCGCCGTCACGACGCTCGACGACATCCGCGCGCGGACGGCCACCAGCAAGAGCCAGCTCTTCCACTACTTCCCCGAGGGCAAGGAAGAGCTGCTGCTGGCGGTGGCGCGCTTCGAGGCGGACCAGGTCCTGGCGGTCCAGCAGCCGCAACTGGGCCGGCTGACGTCGTGGGCGGGCTGGCAGCGCTGGCGCGACACCGTCGTTTCGCACTACGACAGCCGGGGGCAGCACTGCCCGCTCAACGTGCTGATCTCCCAGCTGGGCCGCGCGACGCCGGGCGCGCAGGCGGTGGTCACCGAGCTGATGCGGCGCTGGCAGGACGAGCTCGAGGCGGGCATTCGCCACCTGCAGACGGCAGGCGAGGTGAGCCCCGACCTGGACACCGAACGCACGGCGGCCGCCCTGCTGGCGGGCCTGCAGGGTGGCGTGGTGGTGATGCTGTCGACCGGCCGCATCGACCACCTGGAAGCGGCGCTCGACGTCGGGATCGAAAACCTGCGGGCGAGCGGGAACCGGCCCTGAAGGCCGGCCCCGCTCCCGGGGTCAGGCGTTCTTGATCGCGGAGATCTCGAACTCGAGCGTGACCTTGTCGCTCACCAGGACGCCACCGGTCTCGAGGGCGGCGTTCCAGGTGATGCCGTAGTCCTTGCGGCTGATCGTGGTCGAGCCCTCGAAGCCGATCCGGTCGTTGCCGAACGGGTCCTTGGCCGAGCCCTCGAACTCGAACGGGATGGTGACCGAACGGGTGACATCCTTGATGGTCAGGTCACCGGTCACCTCGAAGCTGGTCTCGCCGGTCTGCTTGATCTCGGTCGAGGTGAAGGTGATCTGCGGGTACTCGTCCATCGACAGGAAGTCGTTGCTCTTCAGGTGACCGTCGCGGTCGGCATTGCGCGTGTCGATGCTGTGTGCCTGGATGGTCACCTGGGCGGACGACTTCTCCGGGGCGTCGCCGTCGATCGTGGCGGTGCCGGTGAACTCGTTGAAGCTGCCGCGCACCTTGGTCACCATCGCGTGCCGGGCGACGAACCCGATCCGCGAGTGGGCGGCGTCCAGGGTGTACTCACCGGTCAGCTGGGGGTAGGTGGTCGCGCTGGTCATGGCTCTACGTCATCTCCTCGTGGTGGCGCCCCCAGGTGATTGAGGGTTCAACGACACTGTACTCACTTTCACTGGTTGCGCAAGCAAGCTTTGTCTAGACTCGCCGGTATGGGTGAACAGTCCGCGCTCGACCTCGACGAAGCCCCGTTCTGGCGGGCCCTGATGCGCATCACGACGGCGCTGCCGCGGGCGCTTGAAGACCAGTTCCTGCCCGAGACCGGCCTCGCGATCACCGACTACGGTGTGCTCGTCGCGCTGTCGGAGGCGCCGGACCGCCTGCTCCGCATCTCGGCGCTGGCCACGACCACCGGGCTCTCGCTGAGCCGGATCAGCCGGGTCGTCGACGACCTCACCCGCCGCGGCCTGGTCGAGAAGCGCAAGTGCGCCGAGGACGGCCGCGCGTCCAACGCCGTGCTGACCGGCGCGGGATTGGCCAAACTGGAGGCGGCCTACCCGAGCCACCTCGCCCGCGTGCGGGCTTCGGTGTTCGACCACCTGAGCGCCGAGGACGTCCGCACGGCCGGGCCGGTGCTGGCCCGGCTGGCCGCGGCGCTGGACACCGCTCCCCCGACCGACGACTGCTGAGGACGCCGATGACCGACAAGGGCGAGTACAAGCGGGATCTGAACTACATCCCGGACCGCATCACCGCCGACGGCCGCGACGGCTGGCCGGTCGAGCCCGGCCGCTACCGGCTGGTGGTCGCGCGCGCGTGCCCGTGGGCCAACCGCGCGGTGATCGTGCGGCGGCTGCTCGGCCTCGAGCCGGTGCTGTCGATGGGCATCGCCGGGCCGGTGCACGACGAGCGAAGCTGGAGCTTCGACCTCGACCCCGACGGCCGCGACCCGGTGCTCGGGATCGAGCGGCTGCAGGAGGCGTTCTTCAAGCGCGACCCGGAGTACCCGCGCGGCATCACGGTGCCGGCGTTCGTCGACGTCCCGAGCGGCCAGGTCGTCACCAACGACTTCGCGCGGATGACGCTGGACATGTCGACCGAGTGGACCGCCTACCACCGTTCCGGCGCGCCGGAGCTGTACCCGGAGAAGCTGCGCGACGAGATCGACGACGTCGCCGAGAAGGTGTTCACCGACGTCAACAACGCGGTCTACCAGTGCGGCTTCGCGCGCTCCCAGGAGGCGTACGAGCACTCGTACCGCAAGCTGTTCGCGCGGCTCGACTGGCTGTCCGAGCGCCTGGCGGACCAGCGGTACCTGGTCGGCGACACGATCACCGAGGCCGACGTCCGGCTGTTCACGACGCTCGTCCGGTTCGACGCCGTCTACCACGGCCACTTCAAGTGCAACCGGCAGAAGCTCACCGAGCTGCCGGTGCTGTGGGCCTACACGCGCGACCTGTTCCAGACGCCCGGCTTCGGCGACACGATCGACTTCGCGCAGATCAAGGAGCACTACTACGTGGTGCACAAGAACGTGAACCCGACCGGCATCGTGCCGCTGGGGCCGGACACGTCCGGGTGGCTGACGCCGCACGGCCGCGAGGAGCTGGGCGGCCGCCCGTTCGGCGACGGAACGCCGCCGGGGCCGCCGCCTGCCTCCGAGAGGGTGCCCGAGCTGTAGTTCCTTGGCTACGGTGATCGCCATGGAACGCCTGCGCGATCGCCGGGTCCTGGTCACCGGAGCCGGCTCCGGCATCGGCCGGGCCACCACGTACCGCCTGCTGGAGGAAGGTGCCCAGGTCGTCGGCACCGACGTCTCCGAAGCGGGCCTGATCGAGACCCAGAAGGCCGCGCCACCCGGCGGCCTGACGACGTACGTAATGGACGTGGCCGACGAGGCATCGGTGGAGTCCGGCGTGACGTCGGCGGTGAACGCGCTCGGCGGGCTCGACGTGGTGGTCAACGCGGCGGGGATCCTGCTGGCGTCGCACACGCACGAGACGTCGCTGGAGCTGTGGAACCGGGTGCTGGCGGTGAACCTGACGGGCACGTTCCTGGTGACGCGCGCGGCCCTGCCGACGCTGCTCGAATCCGAGCACGGCGTGGTGGTCAACTTCAGTTCCACGTCGGCGTCGTTCGCGCACCCGTACATGGCGGCGTACTGCGCGAGCAAGGGCGGGATCCAGGCGTTCACGCACTCGCTGGCGCTGGAGTACGGCAAGCGGGGTCTGCGGGCGGTCGCCATCGCGCCGGGGAGCGTGAAGAGCGGCATCACGGACTCGGCGGCGAGCTGGCTGCCGTCGGACGTCGATTTCTCGCTGTTCGGGCGGTTGCTGCCGATCCTACCGACCGACCACACGACGGAGGTGGGCAACGCGGTGGCGGGCCCGGAGACGGTGGCGGGCGTGGTGGCGATGCTGGCCTCGGCGGACGGGAAGTTCATCACGGGCACGGAAATCCGCATCGACGGCGGCACGCACACCTAGGTCGCCGCGGCGTACCTCGCCGACAGCACGCGCAGCCGTTCGGCCAGTTCCGGCGGGGTCTCCACCTCGAACGCCACATCCAGCATCCCCGCCACGAACGCCACGACGTCCCACGAATCCGACGCCAGCTCGAGCCGGCAAGTGGCGGAGTCGATCGGGGTCACCTCCCCCTCCACCCGCCCCTCCAGCTCCGACGCCGGTGCGAACACCCGCAGCGAGCAGCGCAACGGCCACATCTCGCGGCCCATCGTCCGCGTCAAGTACGCCATCAGATCACCGTCCGGGGGTGGGCGGTGCGTGAACCGCGGCCCGTTCGGCGTCCGCAACGACAGCCGGTCCGCGCGGAACGTCCGCCAGTCCTCGCGCGACACGTCCCAGCCGACCACGTACCAACGCCGGCCCCACGAAACCAAGCGGTGCGGCTCCACCGACCGGCGGGACGAACCACCGAAGTGGTCCACGTAGTCGAAACGCACCGTCGAAGCGTCGCGGATCGCCGCCGACACCGCCGTCAGCACCGCGGGGTCCACGGAGGACCCCCGCACCGGGAGCGCCAGCGTGCTCGCCTCCAACGCCGCAACGCGGTGGCGCAGCCGTGACGGCAGCACTCGCGACAGCTTGCTCAACGCGCGCTGCGCCGCCTCCGACCCCGACGTACGCAAGCTGAGGGTGACCGCGACCGCTTCGTCGTCGTCCAGCAGCAACGGCGGCAGCTCCGCGCCCGCGCCGAGGCGGTAGCCGCCGATCGGGCCCATCGCCGCGCGCACCGGGTAGCCCAGCTCACGCAGGCGGTCGACGTCCCGGCGCACGGTCCGCGTGGTCACGCCCAGCCGCGAAGCCAGTTCGGTTCCGGACCACTCGCGCGGCAACTGCAACAGGGCCAGCAACCGCAGCAGCCGGCCGGAGGTTTCACGCATGCCCACAGCTTCGCACCCGTCTAGGACCGATCCTGTCCTACATGAGCGGAACGGTGGCCCCATGGATCCCTTCCGCATCGACGTCCCGCAGGCCGACCTCGACGAGCTGCGCCACCGCCTCGCCCGCACGCGGTGGCCGGGCGAACTGCCCGGCGCCGGCTGGGACTACGGCGTCAGCGAGCCCTACCTCGCCGAGCTCGTCGAGTACTGGCAGACCGGCTACGACTGGCGCGTCCACGAGGCCCGGCTCAACGCGTTCCCGCAGTTCACCACCACCATCGACGGCCAGCGCGTGCACTTCCTGCACGTCCGCTCCCCCGAACCGGACGCCACGCCGCTGATCCTCACCCACGGCTGGCCGAGCACCGTCGCCGACTTCGCCGGCGTGATCGGCCCGCTCACCGATCCGCGCGCACACGGCGGTGACCCCGCCGACGCGTTCCACGTCGTCGCCCCCTCGGTGCCCGGCTTCGCCTTCTCCGGTCCGACGCGTGACCGCGGCTGGAACACCCGGCGGACGGCCCGGGCGTGGGCCGAACTGATGCGACGGCTCGGCTACGAGCGCTACGGCGCCCAGGGCGGCGACTTCGGCAGCATCGTCTCGCCCGAGCTGGGCCGGACCGCGCCGGAGGCGGTGCTCGGCGTGCACGTGAACGCTGTCGCCAACGCCGGCGTCCCGACCGCGCCCGGTGACCTCGAGCGACTGTCCGAAGAGGACCGGAAACGCGCGGTCGAGAACCAGGCCTGGTGGTACGGCCATTCCGGCTACGCCACCCAGATGGCCACCCGGCCGCAGACGCTCGCCTACGCCCTCAACGACTCCCCCGCCGGCCAGCTGGCGTGGAACCTCGAATGGTTCGTCGGCTGGGACCCCGCCGCGACGACCCAGACGCCGGTGGACCGCGACGCCGTTCTCACCGACGTGACGATCTTCTGGCTCACCGGTACCGCCGGCTCGGCGGCGCGCCTCTACCTGGAGGCGGGCCAGGACGGCTGGGGCGAGCGGCCGGCGCCGTCGGGCGTGCCGACGGCGGTGGCGAACTTCCGCGGCGACCACGCGATCCGCGGGCTCGCGGCGCTGTCGAACACCATCACGCGCTGGACCGAGTACGACACCGGCGGGCACTTCGCGTCCCTGCAGGCGCCCGACGTCCTGGTCGCGGACATCCGGGAGTTCTTCCGCGACCTCCAGGACGGTCGCTAGGACACGGCCCCGTCGAGCAGCGGCCGCAGCTCGGCGACCACCGTGTCGAGCGGCGCGACGTCCTGGTGCGCCCGCGCCAGGACGATCGCGCCCTCCAGCGCGCTGAGCATCAGCACCGCCAGCGACGTGCTGCGGGCCGCCGGCACACCGAGTTCCTGCAGCGTCGACGCGACCGGGCGCTGCCAGCCCTCGAACGCCTTGCCGACCGCTTCGCGCAGGCTGTCGCTGGTGGCCGCGGTGTCGGCGACCGTCGCGACCAGCGGGCAGCCGCCGTCGAACCCCTGCGCCGCGAACTCGTCGCGCCACTGCGCGGCCATCGCCTCGAAGAGCTTGCCCGGCGTCGGCTCCGCGATCTTCGCCGCGACGCGCGCGACGCGCCGGGCCGCGTAGTCCCCCGCCCACGCGACGGCTTCGGCGATCAGCTGCTCCTTACCGCCCGGGAAGTAGTGCTGCAGGGACCCCCGCGGGGCCTCGGCGTGCGCGACCACGTCCCGCATGCCGGTCGCCCCGACGCCCTGGATCCGCACCAGCTGAGCGGCGCTCAGCACCATCCGCTCGCGGGGTGTCCGCGTCATCCGCCGCCTCCTTCATGACGTCCGTCATGGTAGCCCAGTCCGGGACGACGAGCGCGAAGTCCCGCTCGCCGCGTTCGTAGGACGGCACCGGCCGGAACCCTTGGCGCAGCAGCAAAGCCTCGGCGCCGGCATTGCCCGCGCGCACGGTGGCCCGCACGGTCCAGCCCGGCCACCGCCCGGACGCCCACAGCCACCGGGCGAGCGCGCTGCCGATCCCCTGCCGCTGCCAGGGATCGGCGACGAGGATCCCGATCTCGGCTTCGCCCGGGGTCTCCGCGGCGAAGTTGAGCAGCCCCACGGGCACCCCGTCGCGCAGGGCCAGCAGCGCGGGCGTCCCGGCGAGCAGGAAGCGCCGGTAGCGCCGGAAGACCTCGGCCGGTCGCGCCGGGCCGCCCATCAGGAACCGCAGCCGGAGGCTTTCCGGCGAGCAGGCCGCGACGAGCGCGGCGACGCGGTCCCGGTCCGCCGGGTGGTCACCCAGCTCCCGGATTTCTATGACAGCTGTCATAGTCCCATGAGAGCACAATGCGACCGGAAGCACACTATGACCGCCGTCATAGATCAGCCGGCCGCACGGAAACGGAACCTGGTATCAAGGCTTGGATCTGGGAAGTCGTCCCGGAGACGGGAGGGAGGAAAACCACTCCCCTCCATGTCTAACGTATAGCGCACCCCCGGGCTTGCGGCAAGACCCCCGTTGTGCCGCACAATTCTCAGCCGTTGCCACAACCTGCGGAAACGCGGGTGATCCAAGGGGGTCTTTTTTTGTTCGACGTGATCATCGCCGGCGGCGGCCCGACCGGCGTGATGCTGGCGGCGGAGCTGCGGCTGCACGGCGTCGGCGTGCTGGTGCTGGAGCGGGACGCCGAGCCGACGAAGGCCGTCCGCTCGCTCGGGCTGCACGCGCGCAGCATCGAAGTGATGGACCAGCGGGGGCTGCTGGAACGGTTCCTCGAGCTGGGCACGAAGTACCCGGTCGGGGGTTTCTTCGCCGGTATCCCGAAGCCGTCGCCGGAGAAGCTGGACACAGCGCACGGCTACACGCTCGGCATCCACCAGCCGGTCATCGACCGTCTGCTGACCGAGCACGCTCTCGAGCTCGGCGCCGAGATCCGGCGCTGCCGCGAGGTGACCGGGCTGAGCCAGGACGACGACGGCGTGACGGTCGAGCTGGCCGACGGCACCCGGGAACGCGGCCGGTTCCTCGTCGGCTGCGACGGCGGGCGCAGCACCGTCCGCAAGCTGCTCGGCGTCGGTTTCCCCGGCGAGCCCAGCCGGATCGAGACACTGCTGGGCGAGGTGGAGGTGGGCGTCTCGCGGGAAGAGATCGACACCGCGAACGTCGAGGTCCGCAAGACCGAGAAGCGGTTCGGCTTCATGCCGGTGGAAGGCGGCACCTACCGGGTCGGCGTCCCCGCCGACGGCGTCGCGGAGGACCGCCGGACGCCGCCGACGCTGGACGAGCTGAAGGAGCAGCTGCGCAAGACCGCCGGCACCGACTTCGGCGTCCACTCGCCGCGCTGGCTCTCGCGCTTCGGCGACGCGACCCGGCAGGCGGAGCGCTACCGGGTGGGCCGGGTGCTGCTGGCGGGCGACGCGGCGCACGTCCACCCGCCGGTCGGCGGGCAGGGGCTCAACCTCGGCGTCCAGGACGCGTTCAACCTCGGCTGGAAGCTGGCGGCCGAAGTGAACGGCTGGGCGCCGAAGGGCTTGCTGGACACCTACGAAGCCGAGCGGCACCCGGTGGCCGAGGAGGTGCTGAACAACACCCGCGCCCAGATGGAGCTGCTCCTGCTGGAGCCCGGGCCGCAGGCGGCGCGGCGGCTGCTGACCGAGCTGATGGACTTCGACGAGGTCAACCGGTACCTCACCGAGAAGATCATCGCCATCGGCATCCGCTACGACTTCGGTCCCGGGCCCGCCCTGCTGGGCCGGCGGCTGCGGGACGTCGGCCTGAAGCAGGGCCGGCTGTACGGGCTGATGCACGCGGGCCGCGGGCTGCTGCTCGACCAGACCGGCCGGCTTTCGGCGGCCGGCTGGGAGGACCGCGTCGACCACGTCGTCGACGTCAGCGAGGAACTGGACGTGCCGGCGGTGCTGCTGCGGCCCGACGGCCACGTCGTCTGGGCCGGCGAGGACGAGGACGGGCTGCCCGGCGCGCTGCGGAAGTGGTTCGGCACGCCCACCGCCTGAAAGCCGTCGCGGGACAACGAAGAGGGAATGTGACACAGGGGTACGAAGAAGAACTGCGGTCCGAACGCGACCACGTCGCCGGGCTGTACGCGCGGCTCGACGCCGAGCGCGCGCGGGTCAAGGCCGAGTACGAGGCCGCCCTGGGCGGCAACGGCGTCGGCGCCATGGAACGGGACGTCAGCGTGCGCGCGCTCGGCCGGCAGGTGAAGCGGCTGGACGTCGTCGACAACGGGCTCTGCTTCGGGCGGCTGGACGCCGTCTCGGGCGAGCGGACTTACATCGGGCGCGTCGGCCTGTTCGACGAAGAGGACGAGTACCGGCCGGTGCTGCTCGACTGGCGGGCGCCCGCGGCGCGCCCGTTCTACACGGCCACCGGCGCGAACCCGGAGGACATGCGGCGGCGGCGCCAGTTCCACACGCGCGGCCGGCGGGTACTGGGCTTCACCGACGAGGATCTCGGCCGGCCCGGCGGGGACGCGCAGGGGGACGCGGCCCTGCTCGCGGCGGTCAACGCGCCGCGCGGCGAGGGCATGCGCGACATCGTCGCGACGATCCAGGCCGAGCAGGACGAGATCATCCGGCTCGACCACCCGGGCGTGCTGGTGATCGAGGGCGGGCCGGGCACCGGGAAGACGGTCGTGGCGCTGCACCGGGTCGCGTACCTGCTGTACACGCAGCGGGAGCGGATGGAACGCCACGGCGCGCTGGTCGTCGGGCCGAACCCGGCGTTCCTGAACCACATCGGCCGCGTCCTCCCGTCGCTGGGCGAGACCGACGTCGTGTTCACGACCACCGGCGACCTCGTCCCGGGCCTGCACGTCACCGCCGAAGACACCCCGGAAGCCGCGCGGCTGAAAGGATCCCTGGAAATCCTCGACGTGCTGAAGGCGGCGGTCGCCGACCGGCAGCGGCTGCCCGCCGAACCGCTGCCGATCGTGCTCAAGGACGTCACCGTGCGGATCGACGCCGAGACCGCGGAGTGGGCCCGGCAGGAGGCGCGCGACAGCGGGCTGCCGCACAACGAGGCCCGGGCGGTGTTCACCGAGATCGTCACGTACGTGCTCACCGAACGCGCGATCGGCCGGATCGGCCGCGGCTGGCTCAGCCGCGACGACAAGGACGAGTGGGAAAGTATGCGGAAGGGGCTGCTGGCCGACCTCGCCGGCGACGCGAAGTTCGGCGCGGCGATCGACTCGCTGTGGCCGATCCTGACGCCGGCGGAGCTGCTGTCCTCGCTGTACACCTCGGTTCCCGCGGACTCGCCGCTGTTCCGCGTCGAGGGTTCCTCGTGGACGGTTTCGGACGTGCCGCTGCTCGACGAGCTGGTCGACCTGCTGGGCCACGACAAGACGGCGGAGAAGACGGCCGCCGCGGCGGAAGCGCGACGACGGAAGGCCGAGGCCGAATACGCCGAAGGCGTCTTCCAGACGATGAAGCTGGACCGGGAGGAGATGGACGAGGACGTCATGCTGTCGGCGGAAAACCTGCTCTACGCCGAGGATCTGGCCGAGCGGTTCGTCGAGGCCGACACGCGCACACTGGTCGAGCGGGCGTCGGCGGACCGGGACTGGACCTACCGGCACGTCGTCGTCGACGAGGCGCAGGAACTGTCCGAAATGGACTGGCGGGTGCTGATGCGGCGCTGCCCGGGCCGGTCGTTCACGGTGGTGGGCGACCTTGCCCAGCGCCGTTCGGCGGCCGGCGCGCGGTCGTGGGGTCCGATGCTGGCGCCGTACGTGGCCGACCGCTGGGTCTACCGCTCGCTGACGGTCAACTACCGCACGCCGGCGGAGATCATGGCGGTCGCGGCGGCGGTGCTGGCGGACTTCGCCCCGGACGTCCGGCCGCCGGAGTCGGTCCGGGCGTGCGGGGTCCCGCCGTGGTCCCGGCGGGTGACCGCGGACGAGCTCCCGGCGGCGGTCGAGGAGTTCGTCCGCGAGGAAGCCGGCCGTCCCGGGACGAGCGTGGTGATCGGGCCGCCGGGGGTGCCGGGCGCGGTGCTCGCGTCGGAGACGAAGGGGCTGGAGTTCGACGCGGTCCTGGTGGTGGACCCGGCGGCGATCCTCGCCGACAGCGCGGCGGACCTGTACGTGGCGTTGACCCGGGCGACGCAGCGGCTGGGCGTGCTGCACGAAGGAGCGTTGCCGCCGGCGCTGAGCGGGCTCGCGGAGGTCGTGCGGAGCTAGCCACGGTTCGCCGGCAGGGAGCGCGGGTACGTCACGGGCGCCCGCGCTCCCCCACCGCGAAAGGCGTTCCGAGCCGACCGGCCACCGCCGCCGCCGAACGGAGGCCGTCCGGAGCCGGCCCACGGCTCCGAGCCGAAGCTGTCCTTCCCGAGCCGAGCGGGCTCGCGGAGGTCGTGCGGAGCTAGCCACGGTTCGCCGGCAGGGAGCGCGGGTACGTCACGGGCGCCCGCGCTCCCCCACCGCGAAAGGCGTTCCGAGCCGACCGGCCACCGCCGCCGCCGAACGGAGGCCGTCCGGAGCCGGCCCACGGCTCCGAGCCGAAGCTGTCCTTCCCGAGCCGAGCGGGCTCGCGGAGGTCGTGCGGAGCTAGCCACGGTTCGCCGGCAGGGAGCGCGGGTACGTCACGGGCGCCCGCGCTCCCCCACCGCGAAAGGCGTTCCGAGCCGACCGGCCACCGCCGCCGCCGAACGGAGGCCGTCCGGAGCCGGCCCACGGCTCCGAGCCGAAGCTGTCCTTCCCGAGCCGAGCGGGCTCGCGGAGGTCGTGCGGAGCTAGCCACGGTTCGCCGGCAGGGAGCGCGGGTACGTCACGGGCGCCCGCGCTCCCCCACCGCGAAAGGCGTTCCGATGCAGTTCTACGCCGAACGGCCGATCCGCCGCACCGCCCAGCTCGTCAGCGATCTTCTCGCCCTGCTGCTCGTGATCTTCGCGGTCTGGCTGGCGACGTCGGTGTACGACGAGGTGATGAAGCTGCGCGCCCCCGGGGACGGGCTCGTCGACGCCGGCACCGGGCTGCGGGGGACGTTCGACTCGGCGGCGAACTCGGCGGGCGGGCTCCCGCTCGTCGGCGACGCGCTGGCGAAAGCGCTCCACGGTGGTTCGGACGCCGGCACCAAGCTGGTGAACGCCGGCCACTGGCAGATCGAGGCCGTGGAGAGCCTCGCGTGGTGGATGGCGGCGATCATCGTCGCGCTGCCGGTGGTGACGTTGGTGGCGACGTGGCTGCCGCTGCGCTGGCAGTTCACGCGCCGCGCTTCGGCGGCCGCCCGGTTGCGCGCGCTCGGGGACGAGGGGATGGACCTGCTGGCGCTGCGGGCGCTGACGACCCAGCCCTTGCGGCGGCTGACGTCGGCCGGCGACGTCGCGACGGGCTGGCGGCAGCGGGACCGGGACGTCATCGAGGAGCTGGCCGGGCGGGAGCTGGCCCGCCACGGCCTGGTGACGTGACCGGCGAAACGACGTGAATGACTCATTCCTGTCGCCTGGTGACAGGAATGAGTCATTCACGTCATGGGCCCACCGCGCCGGTGGGACCGCGCGACGGCGAAGGTCCCCTCACCGGAGCTCAGGACACCGGCGAGAGGACCTCCCATCCCCGTGGGCTCAGCCCACGGAGGGGCCCATCCCGAGGGACTGCGGCGTGCTCGCGTCGGGCGAGGGCTGGTGCAGCCCTTCGTCCAGCGGGCCGAACTCCGTCATCAGCGCCGCGCTGCCGCCCCACGGGGTCTGCTCCTCGGCGATCAGCGAGTTGGTCGTCAGCAGCAGGCCCGCCACCGACGCCCCGTTCTGCACCGCCGACCGGCACACCCGCAGCGGGTCGACCACGCCGAGCGCGATCATGTCGCCGTAGCGGTCGTGCAGGGCGTCGAAGCCCTCGTCGTCGCCCAGCTCCCTGGTCCGCGCGACGATCTCGTGCGCCGGGTGGCCCGCGTTGTGGGCGATGAGGAACGCCGGTTCGGCCAGCGCCCGCCGGACGATCTCGACGCCGATCGCCTGGTCGCCTTCGAGTCCCAAGCCCTCCAAGGCCTTTTCCGCGTGTAGGAGCGCCGCTCCCCCGCCGGCCACGATGCCCTCGGCCATCGCCGCCCGGGTCGCCGACAGCGCGTCCTCGACCCGGTGCTGCAGCTCCTTCAGCTCCGCCGGGGTGGCCGCGCCGACCCGGACCACCGCGACCTTGCCGGTGAGCGCGCCGATCCGCTCGGTGAGGACGTCCTCGTCGACGCCGAACTGCGCGCGCTCCAGCTCCGCCCGCAGCTGGCCCACCCGGAAGTCCACGGCGGAGGACGACCCCGCGCCGCCGACGATCGTCGTGCGGTTCTCGGTGACCCGGACCTGCTTGGCCCGGCCGAGGTGCTCCAGCGTCATCGTCTCCATCGTGAACCCGGACTGCCGCGAGAGCACCGCGCCGCCGACGATCGCGGCGAGGTCCTCCAGCTTGTGCAGCCGCCGGTCGCCGAAGCCGGGCGCGCGGATCGCGACCGACTGGAACGTGCCGTTCATGTGGTTGTGCACCAGCATGGACAGCGCCGTGCCCTCGACCGTCTCGCCGATGACGACCAGCGGCCTCGGCGCGCGCATCACCTTGTCCAGCAACGGCATCAGCTGCTGCACCTTGGTGATCTTCTCCGCGCACATCAGGATGTAGGGGTCGTCGAGCACCGCCTCCAGCCGGCCCGGGTCGGTGACCAGGTACGGCGAGAGGTAGCCGTTGTCGAACTCGAACCCTTCGACGAAGTCGACGCTCATCCCGATCGACGGCGACTCCTCGACCGTCACCACGCCGCCGTCGCCGACGGTGTGCAGGGCCTTGGCGATGACGGCGCCGACCGTGTCGTCGTCGTTCGCGGAGATCGCCGCGACCCGCGCGTAGTCCTGTTCGGACACCACCGGGTGCGCCTGCTTCTCCAGGTGCGCCACCAGCAGCCCGACGGCGTGGTCGATCCCGCGCTTCACCAGCACCGGGTTGCCGCCGCCCGCGATCGCCCGCATGCCTTCGTGGACGATCGCCTGAGCCAGCACGGTGGCCGTGGTGGTGCCGTCGCCGACGACGTCGTTGGTCTTGATCGCCGCTTCCTTGACCAGCTGCGCGCCCATGTTCTCGAACTGGTTCTTCAGGTGGATCTCGCGCGCGATGGTGACGCCGTCGTTGGTGACCACCGGCGAACCGGTGATCTTTTCGATGATCACGTTGCGGCCCTTGGGGCCGAGGGTGGACTTGACCGCTTCGGCCAGCTTGTCGACGCCCGCCAGCAGCAGGTCGCGGGCGTCCGAGCCGAACCGCAGTTCCTTCGCCATGTTTCCTGCTCCTAGGGGGTGAGGATGGCCCGACCGCGCACGCGACCGGCGTCGAGGTCGGCCAGTGCGTCGAGAGCCGCGTCCAGCGGGTACTTCTTCGTGTGGAGCGTGACCTTCCCGGCCTGGGCGAGCACCATCAGCTCCACCAGGTCGTTGTACGTGCCGACCAGGTTGCCGATCACGTTGCGCTCGGTGGAGATGAGGTCGATGGTCGGGATGTCGATGTTGCTGCCGTAGCCGATCACGAAGTGCGACCCGGCCCGCCGGGTCATCGCGAACGCGTCCTGCTGGGCGCCCTGCTCGGCGACGAAGTCGAGCACGACCTCCGCGCCGTTGCCGCCGGTCAGGTCGAGCACGGCGTCGACCTGCTTGCCGTCGGCCAGCACCGTGTCGTCGGCGCCCAAGGTCGACGCCAGATCGAGCGCGTCGGCGTTGCGGTCGACCACGATCACGCGAGCGGCCGTCAACGCGCGAAGCGACTGGATGCCGATGTGCCCGAGGCCGCCGGCGCCGTTGACGACGCAGGTGGTGCCCGGGTACAGCAGCGGGACGGCCTTGCGCACCGCGTGGTAGGCGGTGATGCCGGCGTCGGCGAGCGCCGCCACGTCCTGCGGCTGGGTCGCCGGGTCGAGCTTGATGCACGCCCGCGCCGACGTCAGCAGGTACTCCGCCATCCCGCCGTCGGAATCGATGCCCGGGAAGCTCCCGTTCGGACAGTGCATGTCGTCGCCGGCACGGCAGGCGTGGCACAGCCCGCACGTCGGCGTCGGGTGCAGGATCACCGTGTCGCCGACCTCGACGTTGGTCACCGCCGGGCCGACCTCGTGCACCCAGCCCGCGTTCTCGTGGCCGATCGTGTACGGCAGCGCGACGCCGGACTTCTCGGCCCACTGCTCCTCGATGATGTGCAGGTCGGTGCGGCACACGCCGGCGCCGCCGATCTTGACCACGACGTCGAAGGGCCCGGTGGCGCGCGGCTCCGGCACCTCTTCGATCACCGGTTGCTGGTGGTACTTCTGCAGCCGCACGGCCTTCATCCCGTGCCCTCCTCTTCCGGTGTCAGCGCGTACCGCGCGCGCAGCATGCCGCGGCACACGCCGGAGTTGGCCTCCATGCTCGTGCGGGTCAGCCGGGCGAACGCCAGGTGGCGCTTCGCGTCGGCCGGGGCCACCGCTCGCCCGGTCGCCGGGTCGAGCAGCAGCGGGTCGCCGTCCTCGGCGGGCAGGCCGAGCTCGCGGCGGCGGGCGCGTAGCCGGTCGAGGTCCGGGCTCGGCGGGACTTCACCGAGGATCATCGACGTCGGATCACGTCCGGCCAGGGACCGGCAGACGCGGTCGGTACCGGCCAGGACGGCCTTGCGGACGAAGTCGTACCGCAGCGTGTCGAGCTCGTCGGCGGCTTCGCCCTCGAACGAGGCGACGAACCCCTGCCGCGCCGCCACCCCGCGGTTGATGACGTCGGACGCGAAGTGGTCGTCGAGCCGGATGTCGAGCCCGGTCAGGCCCGGCACGCCCGCCACGGCGTCGTAGGCGTCGGCGACCATCAGGAACGCGAAGTTGGGCGCGCAGAAGTACGTCGGCAACCGCAGCCGGATGACGGCGTCGCCCGCGTCGTCCACTTCGCAGCGGGCGACGAACCCGAGGTCGGTGAGGGGTTCGTCCAGTTCGGGATCGCGGACGGTGCCCAGCGCCGCCCACACGGCGGCGCGGGCACCGAGCACCAGGGTGGTCATGAGTTCGGCACGCCGACCGGCTCGACGTTCTCCGGGTTCGCGAGCTTCAGCTCCTCCGGGACGTCGATGTCGTACAGGCGCGCGGCGTTCAACCCGAGGATCTTCTTCTTCTGGTCGACGGTCAGCGGCGCGAAGTCCGACAGCTCCTCGTCACCCGGCATGTTCCAGTCGACGAAACCTTCGACCTGCCACTTGGGTTCCCAGATAGCGTAGTCCGCGCCGAAGATCAGCTTGTCCTCGCCGAGCCAGAACATCAGCTCGCCCATGACCTTCGCGAAGAACTTCGGCCGGGCGTGCATCAGGCCGCCGACCACGACGGCCAGCCCCGCGTAGACGTTCCGCTCCTGGGTGGCCATGAAGCAGAAGTCCTCGATGCGCGGCAGGCCGACGTGCTCGACGATGAAGTTGAGGCCCTGGAAGTTCGTCGCCACGTGGTCCACATCGGACACGTCGAAGGCGTCCTTGTCGAGCGGCCAGATCGTCGGTCCCTTGTGGATGTGGATGTTCTTGACGCCCAGCTCCTCGCACTTTTCCAGGTACCGCGCGGCTTCCGGGTCCTTCAGGCTCCAGCCGCGGGAGTCCCCGCGCCATTCGGCCGTGTAGAGCTTGACGCCCTTGCAGCCGTAGCGCTTGACGCGGTCTTCGAACGCCTTCATGCCTTCGTCGCCTTCACGCGGGTCGAAGGTGGTGTTGACGAGGAACTTGCCGGGGTGCTTCTCGGCCAGCGCCGCGTCGGCTTCGGTCGTGTTGAATCCGTTCTTGTACCACTGCCGCAGGTTGGTCGGCTGGAAGATGGCCGTGTCGACGTGCCCGACCTCGAACAGGTCGTGCATCATCAGTTCCTCGGAGTACTTCTGGAACCGGTCGATCGGCCAGTGCGTCTCCTGCGGGCCGAGCCCCTGGTAGGCGTGGAAGCACTCGATCCAGCCCTTGGCGTATTCCTCCTGGCCCTTGACCCAGTTGTCCGGGCTCGCGTCCCAGAAGTGGGTGTGGGCGTCCACCACGAAATACTTTTCGCCGTCTTTTTCGTACATGGTTGATCCTCCTGAGCGGGATCGAGTGCTTCCTGGGGAATTACTTGAGGGGCTTCAGGTCGAAGTCGAGGTACTCGGCCGCGTCCTCGGGGTTGGCGAACATGATCGTGCGGTCGTCTTCGTGGATCATCCGCCCGTAGTGGGTGGACATGCTCTCCTCGAACTCGGCCGCGTTGAACCAGCCCTCCTCCTCGCCGGCGGCCTCGTCGACCTCGGCGTAGACGACGTCGGTCCGGCCGACCGCGTCGACCCGGATCATCGAGGGCAGCGGCGTCACCGTCACGTTGTCCTTGGTGGCCATGACCTCCGCGATGATCGCGCCGACCTGGTTGTTCATCAGGGTGAACCCGCACATGTTGGACGCGGTGTTGTCCGCCTTGAACGGGCTTTCCGCGGTTTTGAAGACAGTCACTGGCCCAGCTCCTCGGGTGCCTTGAGGCCCAATTCGGACAGGATTCCGGCGAACCGGCTCTTCACGCGGTCGAGACCGTCCTCGAACCGGATCGGCTTGGCGTCGGGCTGCGACCACAGCGGCTGCAGCGCCCGGGCGGCGGCGATGCTCTTCGGCACCCACTCCTGGAGCCACTTCTGCAGCAGCCCGCGGTTGTGGTCGGCGAACTCCTTGTCGTTGACCAGCAGGTCGAACATCGGCTTCGTGTAGCGGAGGTCGCGTTCGGAGAAGTCGAACTCCTCGGCGCCGATCAGCGTCGGGGTGACGAAGTCGCCGTTGGCCGGCGCGGCCTGCTGCACGAGGTTGCTGCGGAACAGCTCGCCGACGAGGGGCTCGAAGACGATGTTGGCGGCGAAGATCGCCTCGCCCCAGTCCCAGATCCCGGTCAGCTGCTCGGCGGTCTCCCGCACGCCCTGCCAGGCCGGGTCCTCGTTCCAGGTCGAGAGGTGCGCCGTGCCGTCGAAGCCCTCGATCTCCTCGGTCAGCGTGAGGTTGTACAGCGCCAGGTCCTGGGCCGCGCGGATCCGGTGCATGCTGTTCACCGAGATCGCGTTGTTGTGCATGTTCGTCGGCGCGCGGCGGTTGGCGTTGGCGAACAGGTAGAGGCCGAGGCCGTGGTCGACGTGC
This sequence comes from Amycolatopsis sp. MEPSY49, assembly GCF_051337345.1. NCBI lineage: Bacteria > Bacillati > Actinomycetota > Actinomycetes > Pseudonocardiales > Pseudonocardiaceae > Amycolatopsis > Amycolatopsis sp. MEPSY49. Next base: position 69,785 of record NZ_JBDLYJ010000012.1, read on the forward strand.
ATCCACGCGCCGACGTGCTTGGCGACGAACTCGACCCAGTTGCGGTTCCACTGCTCGAACGCCTTGGCCTGGCGCGCGGCGTCGATGTTCTGGTTGAGCTGGCGCACGACGTTCGCGTTGTACCGGTAGAGCGTGAGCTCCCACTCCTCGTTGGGGTCGCGGAACTCGTGCCAGCCGTGGGCCGGCCAGTCGTAGCCCTTGCCGCCGGAGCCGGGGCCGCGTTCGGGCACCGGGCGGTCCGAGCCCCACGCCTTCAGCGCGGTCCACTCCAGCGGGTACCCGGCCTTGCCGTCGGCGAAGGCGTAGAGCCAGCCCTGGGACAGGTAGTGCCGCGGGTCGGGCTGCACCTCGACGGTGACGTCTTCGTAGTGGCTCTGCTTGCGCTTGGCCGGGGTGAAGTAGTTGTACTGGCGGGCAGTGGAGTCCGGGAAGACCTTCGCGCCCGCTTCGGCGTCGGTGAACGCCGGCTTCGGCACGCTGCGTTCGGAGGTGGCTGTCATGGGTTTCCTTACCCTTCGCCCGTGGTGGTGAACTTGTCGTAGAAGACGCGCTTGTCGGCGACGCCGAGCGCGGGCAGCAGTTCCAGCGCGGCTTCCACCATCGGCGGCGGCCCGCAGACGTAGGCGTCGGCTCCGGTCAGGTTCAGGCCGGCCCGGCGCAGGACGTCGGTGATCAGGCCGGTCTCGCCGTCCCAGCCGTCGTCGCCCGGCTCGGAAAGCGCTGGTACGTAACGGAAGCTCGGAAGCTTCTCCTCCAGCTCCCGCAGCTCCGCCTCGAAGCAGAGGTCGTGGCGGCGGCGGGCGCCGTAGTAGAAGACCGCCTTCCGGTCGAGGCCGCGCTCGGCCATGGACCGCAGCAGCGCCAGGATGGGCGCCATCCCGGCGCCGCCGCCGACGAAGACCAGGTCCGCGCCCGGGTTGTCCCGGAGGGTGAACACCCCGAACGGGCCGGTCACCCGGAGCCGGTCGCCGACCGCGACTTGCGCGTCCAGGAACCGGGAGAACAACCCGTCGGGGTAGATCTTGATGACGAACTCCAGCAGCCCGTCGCGCGCCGAGGTGTTGGCCATCGAGAACGACCGCGTCTCCTCGGTGCCCGGGATCGCGAAGTCCAGGTACTGCCCGGGGAAGAACTTCAGTTCCTCGTCGAGCCGCACCACCAGGTGCCGGAGGTCGTGCGTGACGTTCTCGTTCGAGACGACCTCGACGGTCGCCTCCTGGATCGGCAGCCCGGACTGGATCATCTCCTCGTCGTAGTTGAGCAGCTCGATCGTGAGGTCCTCGTAGGCGTGGGCCCGGCACAGCAGCGTGAAGCCTTCCTCCTTTTCGTAGTCGGGGAGCGCGAAGGTCGAGTAGCGGTCGTGTTCGACGTCGTCGCCGTCGAGGATGAACGACTTGCACGCCGCGCACTGCCCCTCCTTGCAACCGTGCATGAGCATGACGCCCTGCTCGGCGGCGGCGCGCAGGATCGTGGTGTCCTCGTCGACGTCGATTTCGATCCCGACCGGCTCGAACCGGACGCGGTGCTTTTCCGCCATGCCAGCCCCAATCCGGCACTTTCACGTGAAAGTGCCCACCTGGGGGCCGCACTTTCACCTGAAAGTGCGGCCCGTCCCGTCTCGTCCGGCCGGCGGGGGCGCCGGGCGCCCGGCCCCGCAGCAGGCCTGACGAGACGGGAAGGGCCGCACTTTCGCGGGAAAGGGCGGCCCTTCCCGGCTCGTCAGGCCTGCGGCGGCGCCGGGCGCCCGGCCCCGCAGCAGGCCTGACGAGACGGGAAGGGCCGCACTTTCACGTGAAAGTGCGGCCCTTCCCGTCTCGTCAGGCCTGCTGCGGCGCCGGGCGCCCGGCCGGGCCCTGGCGGTTGTAGTCGGCCACGAAGGCGGCGCGCTGCTCGTCGGTCATCTGGTTCAGCAGCACGTTCGGCGACTGCACCTCGGGCATCCGGCGCAGGTGGTCGAGCGTCCACATCTTCTTCGGGTCGAGGTTCAGGTGCGGCTGCGCGACCATGGTCTTGCCGTCGTCGCGGACGAAGCCCATGTCGGAGACGACGTCGGCCCAGTTCCAGCCGTGGTAGAGCGTCTCCCACTCGCGGGCGCCGACCAGCTGGCCCATGTTCGGGGTGTTGCGGCCCTGGTAGGTGGGCCGGAACGCCTCGGCGTCGGTCCAGCGGCACGTTTCCGAGCAGTACGTGCGGTGCTGGCCGTCGACCTCGTCGACCACCATGTCCTCGCGGATGAGGCACGGCACCATGCAGGTCCAGCAGCGGTGCGGGTACACGTAGTCGACGTCTTCGGCGACGATCGGGTGGTGCCCGTTCGGCGTCGCGAGGCGGGCGTAGTTCTCCCACCACTTGCCGTACTTGTCGTACCAGCCCGGGTACTTGTACTCGAACCACTCGAAGTCTTCGTCGGTCATCGGGTCGATGCGCCAGTAGTTGGCGAGCCACCCGGTGGCGAAGAACTGCGCGACCTCGTGGACGTAGCCCTTGTTCCAGATCCGGTTCCAGGCTTCTTCGATGAGGTCGTGCGGGATGACGAGCCCGTACTTCTCGAGCGGGACCAAATACGAACGGTAGTAGTCGTCGTAGATCCAGCGGCGCCACATCTCCGCGTAGCTTTCGCGGTCCTTGCGGCGGTCCTTGGTGCCGTACTCGATGAACGTGCCGATCGCGGCGTCGACGACGGCGTGGTTGTTCCACCACGCGTACCGCAGGTCGCGTTCGAGCAGCTGGTGGTTGCTCTCGTCCGACAACGCCATCAGCAGCGTCGCGTACCCGTTGCTGATGTGGCGGGACTCGTCGGACTGCACCGAGTGGAACACCGTGGGCAGCAGGTAGTCGCCGTTCGCGGCGGCCTCCGCCGGCATGGCGACGAACAGCGTGTTCGTGAACGCCGTTTCGGCGACGATGGTGAGGTAGATGCTCGCCGCGGTGATGGCGTCCCCGGTGATGAAGCCTTCGGCGAACTGGCGGCCGATGGTGCCGCAGTAGTCGTTCTGGAAGTTGCGCAGGCTCGAGTTGAAGCCCGCCGGGTCGATGTAGTTCTGCATGTACAGGCGCTTGAGGTTCTGCTGGATCGTCGAGTGCCGGACCTCGTCGATCATCTGGATCGCCTGGCCGTTGTGCAGTTCCGGGTTCGGGACCGTGCGGAACAGCAGCGGCATCGCCCGCGCGGCCGAGATCTCGGGCAGCGGGATGATCGACAGGAACAGCTTCTGCCACTCCAGCCAGCGCTCCTGCACCTGGCGGAACATGTTGCCGCGGATCGCGCCGTCCTCGGCGCCGTAGACCCGGTGGTCCTTCTCCTCCTGCATCGGGAAGTACGAGCGGAGGACCTGCTTCAACGGGTCCTTCTTCTTGGCCTTCTGGAACGTGTAGTCGGTCCCGTAGTGCGAAACCGGGGTGTGGTACGCCGGCTCCCACGACAGTTCCTGGATCTTCTGGTGGGCTTTCGCCACACTCTGGCGACTCATGGATCAACTCCTTGTCGGTCGCTCGCCGTCGGGGCGGACGTCCTGCGTTGACCATTGAAGGGGCGTGGCGGAGTGACGCGGGTCTCAATCTGAGACAGAACCGCTGCTCAGGGCGTTCCGCCCGGGCCGAGCATCCGGGCGCGCAGCTCGGCGAGCTCGCTGTGGACGCTCGTGCGCACGCGCGCGTCCCCCTCGACGGTCGGGGTGATCCCGAGCGCGCGCAGCAACGCCGCGGCCGGCTCGCCCGGGTGACCCTCTTCACCGAACGTCGGGTGCAGCCCCTGTTCGGCCAGATGCGTGAAAACCAGGTTGACGATCGTCCACGGGTTGTACGTCTCCGCGGCATCGGCGGCCATGGGCACTCCTCCTGGTCAGCGGTGGGTCGTGCCTCCATCGGACCGCCGGGGGCGCCGCCCGGCCGTCTCAATTTGAGACACCGCGCGCCGCGCGCCGGATCTAGGCTGAACGGGCGGCACAACGGGTGTGCCCGCACCCACGTGGACCGCGGGAAGCTGGAGGTCACGTGGACGAGATGGCGCCCGGAACCCTGCTCGCCGACGACGAGCTCGCCCGGACCCGGGTGCGTTTCCTGACGGCCGAACCGGTGCCGCCGGGCACGGTCCGGCAGACGATCCTGGCCTCCTGGCGGCGTTCGCGGGAGTTCCGGGTGGAGGCCGACCGGATCGACCCCCGCTACTTCGGCGACCAGAACCTCGACATCCCGCTCATGCGCGGTGCCGAACCGGTGCTGGACAAGCTGGGCGAGCAGTTCGACGGCCAGCCGATCAGCCTGATCCTCACCGACGCCAGCGGGGTCGTGCTCACCCAGCGGACCGGCGACGCCGACCTGAAGCGGCACCTCGAACGCGTCGAGCTGGTGCCCGGGTTCAGCTACGGCGAGCAGTCCGTCGGGACCAACGGCATCGGCACCGCGCTCGAGGACGGCCGCGCGACCACGGTGTTCGGGCACGAGCACTACGCCGAGCACCTGGAGAACCTGGCCTGCGCGGGCGTGCCGATCCACCACCCGATCTCCGGCAAGAAGATCGGGGCCGTCGACCTCACCTGCTGGTACAAGGACGCGGGCGGCCTGCTGATCGCGCTGGCGCGGTCGACGGCCGAGCAGATCCGGCAAGCGCTGCTGCGCCACAGCGACCTGCGGGAGATGATCCTCTTCCAGGCCTACCTGCAGACCTGCCGCCGGTGGACGGGCATCGTGCTGGCGTTCAACGAGGACATCGTGATGATGAACGACCGGGCGCGGCAGCTGCTCGACCCGGCCGACCAGTCGGTGCTGCTGAGCCACGGCACCGCTGCGCTCACCGACGGGCGCCGGACCTCGGCGACGCTCGCGCTGTCCAGCGGCCTGCGCGTCCGCGTGTTCTGCCGCCGCGTCCCGGGCCAGCGGGAGACCGACACCGCGGGCGGCGTGCTGTCGGTGAAGCTGATCGAGGCCGAAGAGGCCCTCGCGGTGCCGTCGACGCCGATGCTGCCGATGTACCTGCCGGGCGTGGTCGGCTCGGCGCCGCTGTGGCTGCGCTGCGGGCACGAGCTCGACACGGGCCACCAGCGCGACGAGTGGGTCGCGCTCGAAGGCGAGGCGGGGACCGGCAAGCTGACCCTGGCGAAGGGCCTGCACCAGCGGCACCACCCGGCGGCGAGGCTGCTGACCGTGGACGCCGCAGTGGCGAGCGGCACGGACTGGGCCGCTCTGCTGCGTGAACACGCCGAAGCCCCGATCCGCACGCTGGTCGTCCGCCACGCCGACCGGCTCGCGACGCCGGCGGCGAACGCGCTGGCCACGACGTTGCGGGAGCTGCGCGAGCGGGCCGACGCGCCGTGGGTGGTGCTCACGCTCGTGCCGGAGGCGGAGACGAAGCCGGCGCTGGCCGAGCTGCTGAAGTCGTTCCCGCGGACGGTGCGGGTGCCGCCGCTGCGCCACCACGTCGAGGACCTGGCGGAGCTGGTCCCGCTGGTGCTGAGCAAGCTCGGCTACGGCGGGCGGCTGACGTGCTCGGCCGCGGCGCTGCACCTGCTGATGCGGGCGGAGTGGCCGGGCAACACCGGGCAGCTCTACCAGGTGCTGCGGGCGGTGGCCCAGCGCCGCCGAGCGGGCACGATCCGCCCGGGCGACCTCCCGGCGGAGTTCCACACCGTCGGGCGGCGGCCGCTGAACCGGTTCGAGTCGATCGAGCGCGACGCGATCGTGAAGTGCCTCGAAGACGCGGACGGCAACAAGGTCCGGGCGGCGAAGCTGCTGGGCATCTCCCGGGCGACGATCTACCGCAAGATCCACGAGTACGGGATCGTGCCGCCGGCCCGCTAGGTTGACGGGTGTGAGTTGGCCACCTGCCCCGATCGAGACCGAGCGGCTCGTGCTGCGCGAGTCCGAAGCCCGTGACCGGCCGGCGTACGTCGAACTGTTCGCCTCGCCGGAGGTGGGTACGTACATCGGCGGGTCCCGGCCACGCGCCGAGGTCGAGGCCGCGGTGCCCGAGCTGCCAGGACGGCGGTTCGGGTCCTTCGTGGTGGACCTCGACGGCGCGATGATCGGCATGGTCACCCTCGACCCCCGTGCGGACGGGGAGACCGAGATCGGTTACCTGTTCCTTCCCTCGGCGTGGGGGCACGGGTACGCCGCCGAGGCGTGCGCGGCGGCCCTCGCGTGGTTCGCTTCGGCACGGCCTGGGGAGCCGGTGGCGCTGCGCACCCAGACCGCCAACGTCGCCTCGATGCGGCTCGCGGCGAAGCTGGGGTTCACCGAGGTGAAGCGGTACGAGGACTACGGCGCGGAGCAGTGGCTCGGCCGGTGGTCGCCCGGTCAGCGGGCGGCCAGCTCGGCCAGCTGGTAAGCCAGCTTCGCGCGCATCGGCGGCAACGAGAACACCGTCTTCAGCACCGTGTTGCGCAGCAGCCGCGCCGGGCGGGGCCGCAGCGTCGCCATCCGGGTCATCCGATCGGTGAACGCCACCACCTCCGTCGCCACCGGGCGCCTCGTCGCTTCGTAGGTGTCCAGCACCGCGTCCGGCTCGCCGGCGGCCACCCGGACCAGCAGCCGGCCGAGCGCGACGGCGTCCTGGATACCCGTGTTCATGCCCTGCCCGCCGGCCGGGCTGTGCACGTGCGCCGCGTCGCCGGCCAGCAGGACGCGGCCCGCGCGGTAGTGGTCGGCCACCCGGTGGTGGACGCGGAACCGCGAGCTCCACACCACTTCGGTGACCCGCGAGCGCGCGCCCTCCGGGCCTCGCGTGTCCACAATGGACTGGATCTCGGCGACGCCGGGGTGCTCGGGCGCCTCGGCGACCGTCGCGACGACGCGGTAGTGGTCATCACCGCCGGGCAGCGGGGCCACCACCGTCACGCCCTCCGGGGACAGGTGCAGGCTGACCTCCTCGCGGTCCAGCGGCCAGTTCATCCGGACGTCGGCCAGCACGAACGACTCGGCGTACGTGGCGCCGGTGAACCCGATGCCCGCCTGCTCGCGCACGGTGCTGTGCATGCCGTCGGCGCCGACCACGTACTTCGCGCGCACGGTGCCGCCGGTCGTCTCGACCGTGACGCCCGTGTCGTCCCCGGCGATCGACGTGACCTCGTACGGGCGGTGCACGTCGGCGCCCGCTTCGCGCAGCCGCGCCAGCAACACGGCTTCGGTCCGGTCCTGCGGGACCATCAGCGTGTACGGGTAGGCGGTCGGCAGCCCGCCGAAGGGCACCTTGGCCAGCACCGTCGCGCCGTCGCGGACGGTGAACGTCGGGACGACGACGCCCAGGTCCTTCAGCCGCCCGGTGACGCCGAGCTCGGCCAGCACCTCCAGGGTCCGGGCGTGCACCACGCAGGCCCGGGAGGTGTTCGCGCCCTCGGCCTGGCAGTCGAGCAGCAGGAAGTCGACGCCGGCTTCGGCGAGGACGATCGCGGTGGCGAGGCCGGCGGGACCGGCGCCGGCGATCAGGACGTCGGTACGGGCGGGCAGGGTCATGACGGCTCCTCCAAGTTTGCCAACAACTGTTGGCATCCACGGTAGGCACGGCCGCGCTGGCTTGTCAACAAGTGTTGGCCTACACTTGTTGACATGACCGAGCCACTCCGCCGATCCGACGCCACCCGGGCGGCCATCCTCGACGCCGCGCGCCGCCGGTTCGCCGCCGACGGTTTCCGCCGCGCGACGATCCGCTCGATCGCCGCCGACGCGGACATCGACCCGTCGATGGTGATGCGCTACTACGGCAGCAAGGACGGCCTGTTCGCGGCGGCGGTGGACGTCGAGCTCGACCTCCCGGACCTGGCCGCGGCCGATCCGGGCACCGTCGGCGCCCTGCTGACCCGGCAGTTCCTCGCGCTGTGGGAGCGGCCGCCGACCGACGAGATCCTGCTGACGCTGCTGCGCACGGCGGTCGCCGACGACGCCGTGGTCGAGAAGATGCGCGAGGTGTTCGCCGGCCAGGTCACCCCCGCCGTCCTGCGGTTCGGCGACCCGGCCGACGCGCCCCGGCGCGCCGGGCTGGTGGTGAGCCAGCTGCTCGGGCTGGCGCTGACGCGGTACGTCCTGCGCCTGCCGCCGGTGGTCGCGCTGACCCCGGCGGAGGTCGTCGAGGAGGTCGGCCCGACCGTCCAGCGCTACCTCGCGGGATCCTGAGCGGCCGGCGGCGGGAAGGCGCCGCGCTCGTCGTGGACCTCCCGGCCGGTGAGGGGCGGGTCGAACACGCAGACCGCGCGGAACTCGGTGTGGGTGCGCAGGGTGTGCCGCTGGTGGGCGTCGGCTAGATACAGCACGCCGGGTTCGAGGCGGTGCACCGCGCCGGTCTCGTGGTCCGTCACTTCGCCCCGGCCCTCGAGGACGTAGACGGCTTCCACGTGGTGGGCGTACCACATCTCGATCTCGGCGCCCGCCCGCACGACCGTGTCGTTCACCGAAAAGCCGGCCCCGTCCGCCGCGAGCACCAGGCGGCGGCTGGCCCACTCCGGTCCCGTCACCTCGCGGCCGGTGCCGATGACATCGTTCAGCGCATGGATGATCATGGATCCGATCCTGTCCGCGGGGCCGCGTTCGCGGAACCGGCGTGACCGCCCCGGACCGCTAAGATCGCGCCATGCCGTCCGCGTCCCCCGGCAGCCGCCACACCGTCGCGGCGCCGGCGTTCGACGGGATCGCTTCCTTCGAGCTCGGCGCGGTGGTCGAGGTGTTCGGGTCGCCGGCCGCCGCGCCCCGGTACGACCTGCGGGTCTGCTCGCCGTCGCACCAGGACGTCCTGGCGGCCGCCGACACCGTGGTCGTCACCGCCGTGCCGGACGCCCGGGCCGAAGTGCCTCCCGAACTCGTGGCCGCGCTGCGGGACGCCCACGCGCGGGGCGCCCGGGTCGTGTCGATCTGCTCGGGCGTCTTCGCGCTCGCCGCGGCCGGGCTCCTCGACGGCCGCGAAGCGACGACCCATTGGCAGTACACGGACCTCCTGCGGGAGTCGTATCCGCGGATCCGCGTCCGGCCCGGCGTGCTGTACGTCGACGGCGGCGACGTCCTCACCGGCGCCGGCAACGCCGCCGCGCTCGACCTGTGCCTGCACCTGGTGCGCCGGGACCACGGCGCCCGGGTCGCCGGTGCGATCGCCCGGCACCTCGTCGGCCCGCCGCACCGGGAGGGCGACCAGGCCCAGGTCGTGGCCGCCGCCGTGCCCGAGGCGGCCGGCGGCGACGGCGTGTCCCGCGCGATGGCCTGGGCCCTGGCGCACCTGGCCGAGCCGATCACCGTCGCCGGCCTGGCCGCCCAGGCCCACCTCGCCCCGCGCACCTTCCTGCGGCACTTCCACCGGCGGACCGGGACCAGCCCGCTGCGCTGGGTCGTCGCCCAGCGGATCACGGCCAGCCTGCCGCTGCTCGAGCGCGGCGCGCAGTCGGTCGAGCAGGTCGGCGCGGCCGTCGGCCTGGACCACCCCGCGACCTTCCGGTACCACTTCACCCGCGTCATGGGGACGTCGCCGTCGGCCTACCGCCGCACGTTCCGCACGACCGCCTGAGTCACTTGGGCGGGTTCACCGCGGCGGCGACCTCGGCGATGGTCTCCGGGTCGACCAGCCCGGTGTCCTCCAGGACGTTCATGTGGTCGAGGACGGTCTGGTTCGCCTGCGTCGCGTGCCGCCGGATGACGTCGTTCTGCGTGCCCGCGCGGACTTCCGCGATGGTCGCGAAGATCTTGCCGTGCGACGCGCGCAGCAGGTTGACGAACAGCTTGTCGAACTGGAGGCCCTGAGCGGCGATCAGCTGGCGGACCCAGCCCTGCTGCTCGGCGCTGGCCTGGTCGGGCAGCGTCACGCCGAGCATCTTCGCGTCCTCGCGGACGAGCTGGTCCAGGTGCGAGTGCCCGTCGAGCAGGTGCAGCCCGGCGCGCTTCACGGCGTCGCTGCTGGCGTGCGTCTGGGCGAGCGTGCCCGCGGGCATCTCCCACAGCCCGGCCTGGCGGACCTTCACCAGGAACGTCTTGTCCAGCTCGGTGACCGGCCCGGCGCCGGCGATTTCGGCCGCGGCTTGAGCGGCAGAGCCCATTTGCATGCCCGCCATGTCGTGCCCGTACGCCGGGACCTGCGCCTGCGTCGAACCGGGTGCGGTCTGGGCGCTCGCTTTCAGCACCATGACCGAGCCCACGGCGACCACGGCGAGCGTGGCCACGACGACCAGCACGGTCCGAGCCCTGGCCTTGGCCGTCATGCCACGGTGATCCGGCATCGTTCCTCCTCCTGGCGACAAGTGCCTGCACGGGGTACTACGGCTCCCGTCGCGAAGGGGTTCAAACCGATTTCTTTTGCGCCACAAGGGTTTTCTGCGGTCTCAAAGGGACGCGCCAAAGAGAGCCGGGCGAGTGCCGGTCCCCCATCTTGACCGATGCTCTTGTCGTTGGCAAGTATTGCTTCATGCAAACCCTCGAAGACGCGGCCCCGGGCGCCGACCCGGACGTGGTGGCCCTGGACGGCCTCACCCTGGTCCTGGTCGGGATCGCGTGGGAGTGCGCGCACGCGGCGCCGCCCGAGGTCTCGTTCCCCCAGACGCGGCTGCTGCTCATCCTCGACCGCCTCGGCCGGGTCCCGAGCTCGCAGCTGGCGGCGGCGATGGGCGTCAACGCGTCGTCGGTGACGCGGCTGGCCGACCGGCTGGAGTCCCTCGGCTACGTGGCGCGCGGGCGCGACGCGCGCAACCGGAGCGTGGTGACCCTCGAGGTCACCGACACGGGCCACGAGCTGGTCGCGCGGATCCTGGAGCAGCGCCACGCGGCGCTGGGCGCGCTGCTGGACCGGCTGCCACCGGCGCAGCGGAAGTCCGCGGCCACGGCGGCGCGGCGGCTGGTGAACGCGGCCGCCACGATCCCCGCGCTCGGCCCGGCGCCGCTGTGAGTGCCATCCTGGACGGCATGGCGACCCGCTGGACGTGCCCGCGCTGCGACCGCGAGTTCGCGCGCGCCGGCCAGGGCCACACGTGCGTCCCGGGCTGCACGGTCGAGGAGACGTTCGCCGGGCGCGACCCGAAGTTCCGCGCGATCTACGACGCCGTCCTCGACCACCTGCGGACGCTGGGCGACGTCCACGAGGACGCCGTCAAGGTCGGGGTGTTCCTCAAGCGGGACCGGAAGCTCGCCGAGCTCCGGCCCCGCTCGCGGGACGTCCTGGTGTACCTGTTCCTGCCGCGGCCGGTCGAGACGGCCCGGATCGCCCCGGCGCGGTGGGCGTCGGGGCCCCGGGTGGGACACCAGCTGAAGCTGCGCGAAGTGTCCGATGTGGACGACGAAGTCCGCGGCTGGTTCACGATGGCCTACGACTTCTCCTGACGGTTTTCAGGCGGCCGGGCCGGTCCAGCCGTCGGGGACGTGGCCGATGCGGACCCGCTGCGGGTGGTCGCCCACCGGCACCGAGACCAGCTTCTGCCCAGTCGCGAAGTCGATCGCTGTGACGCGGTCCGCGCCGGCTTCGGAGATGACGCACGCGCTGCCGTCGCCGCTCACCGTGGCCCAGTACGGCTTCACCGCCGGCACCAGCGTGCCCTGCTGCAGGGTCGCGCGGTCGACGACCGTGGCGTAGTCGTCCATCGTCCCGGCGACGCAGAGCTTGGTGCCGGCCGGGTTCATCGACATGCCGTGGTGGCGGGAGTCGTTGACGAACGTGGTGCGGTCGTCGCTCGTGGCCGGGTTCTTCGGCAGCTCCTTGACCCGGGTGATCTTGTCGGTTGCGACGTCGTACTCCAGGAAGCCGTTGAAGAACGACACCTGGAAGTACAGTTTGGACTCGTCGGGGGTGAACGCGACCGGCCGCACGGCGTCCGAGAGGTCCCGGCGCCCGAAGGCGTCGAGCCGGTCGCGCATGTCGATCACCTTGACCTGCTGGAAGGTCGTGGCGTCGACGACCGTGATGCGCCGGTCCCCCTTGGTGAAGTCCCAGCCGGGGTCGTCGAGGTTCGTGTCGACGTTGCCGATCGACATGTTCCACAGGTACCGGCCGCCGGCGGTGAAGACGTTCTCGTGCGGCTTGTCGCCGGTCGCGAACGAGCCGGCCTGCTGCCCGGTCACGATGTCCAGCACGTGCACGGTGTTCGACGTCGAGGCCGAGACGGCGACGCGGCGGCCGTCCGGCGAGACCGCCATGTGGTCGGCGCGGAAGCCGGAAACCGGGAAGCGCCAGTTGATCCGGCCGGTGCTCAGGCTGATCGAGACGACGTCGGCGAAGCTGGGCCGCGACGCCACCACCGATGCCCCGTCCGGGGTCGTGTACATGTCGTCGACGAACTGGTCGTGCCCCTCCCCCGGCCCGTTGCGGATGCCGAGGAAGAACGCCAGCTTGATCGGGTTCAGGTAGATCTCCCGCAGCCGGTCGTCCTTGTCGGGGATGATGTTGATCCGCCCGATCTTCGTGAAGGAGCCGCGGGATTGGATGACGTCGGCCGTCCCCTCCCAGTTGTTGCCGACGAACATCACCTCCCGCAGCGCCGCGGGCGCGCCGGTCGCGGGCACCGCCGCGCCGGTCGCCAGCACGGCGACGGCGGAGGTCAGGTACGCCAGGCGCGAGAGGTAGGACCGCCGTCGGCGGGTTCTCGGGGAAGTGCGCACGACAGGACACCTTTCGACGCTGAAGAGGTGCGGCGGTGGTTTTTGCCCCGGACAGGGGTTACTGTCCGGTATTGCCACGATAACCGGGCACCGGAGCCCGTCCGGTAGGGTCGGCCGCCCAACGTCGGCGGTGCCGGTTGTGGCGGTGCCACAACGGTTTCGGGAGGTGCCCGGTGAGGCCGCTGCTCCGCCGGATCCTCGACGACCTGGCCGCGGACGAGTCCGTGCTGGACGAGCTGGTCAAAGCGGCACGCAGCGAGTCGCCCGAGGTCGCGCGGCTGCCGGAGGCCGAGAACCGGCGGCACATCCAGGTGCTGCTCTCGGCCGCGCTCCGGGCGACGGCGAGCCCGGACGGCCCCGCGCGAGAGGACTACACCACCGCCGAGGCGCTCGGCGCGGACCGCGCGGCGCAGGGTGTCCCGCTCACCGAGCTGCTGCGCGGGGTCCAGGCCGGCCGCACGCACGCGGCCCGCGTCGCCGTCGAGCGCGCCCGGGCGGCGGGCGTGCCGGACGACGTCATCCTCGAAACCGTGCTCGACGCCGACCGCTACACCGGGGCGCTGGAGCACCACATCGTCAAGGGCTACCACGCGGCCGAGCTCCAGCTGTCGCGCACGGTGCGCGACGCGCGGACCCAGCTGCTGCGGACGTTGCTGCTCTCGGGGCACCCGCCGACGCCCGAAGAGCTCCGGCGGGCCGGGCTGCACCCGGACGTCCGGTACTGCTGCGTGGTGTCGGACGTCAGCGACCCGGCCCAGGCGCGGACGCTGGAGCAGGCGCTGCTGGAGTTCGGCGGGGTGTACGGCCTGGTCGAGGGCAGGCTGACCGGCTTGGCCGTGCGGTCACCCGCCGGGGTCGCGCTCGCCGAGGACGTCCTGCTGGTGGTGGCGCCCCCGGCGGCGTTGCCGGCGTTGCAGGAGGTGCACCGGCTGTGCACGGCGGCGGCGCGCCTCGCCGGCCCCGGCTACCACGACTTGACGGCGCTGGCGGGCGAGATCGCGTTGACGGCCCAGCCGCTGCTGGCGGGTCTGCTGACGACGGCCCTGCTCGGCTCGCTGGACCCGGCGAACCCGTTCCACCGCGAGCTGGCGGCGACGGCGCTGGCGTACCTGGACCACGGCCAGCGCCTGCGCCCGACGGCGGAGGCGTTGCACCTGCACCCGAACACGGTCCGGTACCGGCTGGACCGGCTGGCGGAGCTGACACCGTTGCCGTTGGCGGAGAACACGGGCGGCCGGGTGCTCGACGCCGTGCGGTCGTGGTGGGCGCTGCACCATTGGCTCACCGCCGCCGAACGCCCGTGAGGGGCACCTCTCTGGACGGCTCCGCACGACATGAATGAGTCATTCACGTCATCTGGCGACAGGGTCTCGGCAAAGTCAGGTCAGCGCGGCCGATCCGGTCGCCCGCACGTCATGAACGGGTCGTTCACCTCGTCAGACGACATGAACGACCCTTTCATGACATCTGGCGACAGGAATGAGTCATTCACGTCATCTGGCGACAGGGTCTCGGCAAAGTCAGGTCAGCGCGGCCGATCCGGTCGCCCGCACGTCATGAACGGGTCGTTCACCTCGTCAGACGACATGAACGACCCTTTCATGACATCTGGCGACAGGAATGAGTCATTCATGTCACCTGGCGACATGAATGAGTCACTCATGACGGGCTGATGCCGCGCACCGCCAGCTCCAGCAACCGCTGCGCCTCGGCCGCCGGGTCGCGGTGGTGCTCGGTCGCCAGCACGATCCCCGTCACGACCGCGATCAGGTCCGCCGCCGTGACGTCCGCGCCGACCGCGCCCGCCTCGATCGCCCGGCGTACCAACGGCTCGCCGGCTTCGGTCATCTTCGTCGAGCACGCGTGGGCCATCGACTCGTCGGCGCGGACCAACGCCGTTGCCAACCCCCGGGCCGTCGCCGCGTACGTCGTCACCGCGCGCAGCCAGTCCAGCAGCGCCGTGCGGGCGTCCGATTCCTCGGCCAGCGCGCGGGCTTGCCCGGCCAGCGCGTCCACCTGCCGCCGGAACACCGCCTCCAGCAGCGCCGGCCGGCTCGGGAAGTGGCGGCGGACCGTCGCCGAGCCGACGCCCGCCGTCCGGGCGATCTGCTCCAGGGACGCGTCGGCGCCACGCGCCGCGACCTCCTCTTCGGCGACGGCGAGGATGCGCGCGTAGTTGCGGCGGGCGTCGGACCGCGGCACGGACCACCTCCGGAACAGGAAGTGGCGGGGGCCGCCACTTAGTGACTAGTGTAGCGACCAGGAAGTGGCGGGCCCCGCCACTTATCGGCCCGAGGAGTCCCATGTCCCCCGTCCTGGTCACCGGCGCCACCGGCAAGCAAGGCGGCGCCACCGCCCGCGCGCTCCTGAAGGCCGGTGTGCCCGTCCGCGCGCTGGTGCGGAATCCCGAAAAGGCGCAGGCTCTCCGCGCGTCAGGCGCCGAAATCGTGCAAGGCGACCTCTACGACCCCGGCTCCCTGGCGCCCGCCATGAAGGGCGTGCGCGGCGTGTTCTCGGTCCAGATGCCGGACCTGACGAACCTCGAAGGCGACTCCGAGTGGGTCCAGGGCCGCAACCTCGTCGACGCGGCCCGCGAAGCCGGCGTGCCGCAGTTCGTGCACGCGTCCGTCTCCGGCGCCGGGCAGCACCGGACCGTGCCCGGCTGGGCCGAGGGCCGCTGGACGTCGATGGAGCACTACCTGGAGACCAAGACGGCGATCCAGGACCGCGTCCGCGACGCCGGCTTCGCGCACTGGACGTTGCTCAAACCGGGCTTCTTCATGGAGAACTTCCTGCCGCCGTCGTTCCTGCTGCCCCACGGCCGGCTCGTCACGACCATCAAGCCCGCGACCGAACTCGCCCTCGTCGCGGTGGACGACATCGGTGCCGCGGCCGCCGCGGCGTTCGCGGACCCGGCGCGCTTCGACGGCGTCGAGCTGGAGCTGGCGAGCGAACTGATGACGATGACGCGGGTCGCCGAGATCCTGTCGCGCGCGCTCGGCGTCGAGCTGACGGCGCCGGACATGACCGCCGAAGAGGCGATCGCCGCCGGAGCGCCCGCGTTCGCGGTCCGGCACGAGTGGCAGAACGAGGTCGGCCACCCCGCGCGCCCCGAGTTCGCCCGGGCGCTCGGCATCCCGCTGACGACCTTCGCGGAGTGGACGGAAAAGCACCTGACAGCGGCGTAACCACCTCGCTACGGTCGGCGCCATGGCCCGGCCACCCGCGCTGCCCGCGACCACCGCCGACGGCGAGTGCGTCTTCTGCGCCATCTTCGCCGGCCGGGCGCCGGCGGCGTTCGTGCACGAGGACGACGAGTTCGTCGCGATCGTCGACCTGCGCCCGGTGACGACCGGCCACCTCCTGGTGCTTCCCCGCACGCACCACGAGGACCTCGCTTCCCTGCCGCCCGCGGTGGGTGTGCGGATGTTCGGGATCGCGCACGAGCTGGCCGCCGCGCTGCGCCGCCCGGATCTGCGCTGCGAGGGGATCAACCTGTTCCTGGCCGACGGTGAGGCCGCCGGCCAGGAGATCCCGCACGTCCACCTGCACGTGATCCCCCGCCACACCGGCGACGGCTTCACCCTGGCCGCCGACTGGCGGGTACGCGACCGCGGCGAGCTGGCCGAAGTGGCCGCGAAGGTCCGCGCCGCGCGCTAAGCCTTGTGGAGCCTGTCCGGGTGGTGCACCGCGGTCTTCCCGGACTTCTCGCTCTTCACCAGGTACTGCGGCTCCTCCGGCGACGCCTTGACGTCCCGCTTGCCCGCGTGGGTGTCCTTGGTGATCTTCTCCTCGACCGTCCCGACGGAACTCTGGTTGCCCGCGTCCCAGCGGACGCGGTCGCCCTTCCTGAAGTCCTTGCTCACGAGAACCACCTCCTCGGGTGCGGCTACCCGTGATCGAAGCGGGTATGCGTCCCGAATGGACGACGAAGAGACGCGCCGCGAGTTCGGCGAGAACGTCAACATGACCGCCAAGCAGCTCGAAGACTGGCTCAGGACCGACGAGTCCAAGGACGCGGGGCAGCACAAGAACGGCGGCGAGTCCGTCGGGCACGAGTCCGGCCGGCGGATCATCGGCATCCTGAACAAGAAGAAGAACGACGTATCCGCCGACGACCTCGCCCACATGCGCAAGGTCGTCGGCTACGTCCACCGGCACCTCGCGCAGCGGCCGTCCGGCGACGTCGACGAGACGACCTGGCGGTACTCGCTCATGAACTGGGGGCACGATCCGCTGAAGAAGCGAAGTCCTTGAGCACCAAGGCGTTCGCCGCCTCCCGGACCGGGCGGGCATCTGCTCCAGCACGCGGTTGCGGGCCGGGAGGTAGGGCATCAGCGCCCGGCGTCGAGGGCGAGGAGCGCAAGCAGCCCCCGCAGCTGCGGACCGCCGAGGGCGACGACGGTCCCGTCGGGACGACGGGCTTCGACCGGCCCGAGGATCGCGAACTGCACGCGCCGATTCTGGCCCACCGCGCGGTCCGGCGGTCAGCTTTCGGTGAACCGGAGCGCCATCTCCCCCGCGGCGAGGAACTCCAGCAGGCGCCCGGCTTCCGTCTCGATCTCCGCCCGCTCCGCCGCCGTGAGCCGGTCGTGCGCGGAGATCTCCAGTGCTTCGGGCCGCAGCCGCCAGTCCGCGCGGTAGAAGCCGTCCACCAGCACGGTTCCGCGCGAAGCGCCGTTGCCCGGCGGCAACGGGACCCGCCGTCCGGGCGGGAGCACCCGGGCGCGGTTCGCGTGCGAAAGCAGGACGTTGTCGTATTCCGGCAGGAACCTCGCCGGCGCCGGGGTGTCCGGGTCCGGCAGCACGCCGTCTTCGACGTCGTACAGCACTTCGCCGGACTCCGCGCGGAACGTGCGCAGGCCCATCGGCGCCACGACCTCCCGCAGCTTCGTCAGCCCCGACCACGCCTGGACGTCGGCGACCGAAGCCGGGCCGTACGCCCTGAGGTACCGGCGGATCACGGCCTCGAGCGACGGACGGCAGGCCAGCGGACGGCCCAGCCAGCCTTCGAGCGTGGTCAGGACAGCCGGGCCGGTCGAGCCCCAGACGCCGCGGGGCGTGACCTGCGCGGTCGGCACCAGGTAACTCACCGCGTAAGACAGCGCTTCGGCGTCGTGCTCGGGCCAGCGCGCGGACAGGGCGTCCTGCACCTGCCGCCGGGTGCGCGGCCGCTCGTCCAGCAGCGCACGGCCGAAGTGCGCCACCGCGTCGAGGTCGGCGTCGCCGACGCGGCGGCCGAAGTGCCCGGTGTAGCCGTTCGCCACCACGTGCTGCACCAGCGGCCGCAGCGTCCGCGCGTCTTCGGCGGTAACGAGGTGGACGGTCCCCCGCATCAGCAGCCCGCGCACGGCGTCCCGCCCGGTGACCAGGGACGCCAGCTCGTCCGGCCGGAACCGGGCGAGCCGCGTCCACAACCCGACGTACGGCGCGAGCGGTGCCTGCGCCTGCATCCCGACCAGGTGCTCGATCGTCGCGGCAGCGGACCCGGAAGACCGGTCGAGGAGGTGCTGCCGCGCGAGCAGCGCTCGGTTGAGCGCGCGGACGTTCACGGCCGCAGCCCGCGGAAGAACGCGCGGATGTCGGCGACGAGCAGCTCCGGCTCCTCCATCGCGGCGAAGTGACCGCCCTCGGCGAAGTCCGACCAGTGCGCGATCTTCTCCTCCGGATCCATGATCCGCCGCACCACCGGCGAGCTGTTGAACACCGCCCAGCCGGCCGGCACGTCCGACGGCGCCAGCCAGCCGTGGCCGGAATGCGCGGCCTCGTACAGGAACCGGGCCGCGGTCGCGCCGCTGCGGGTGAACCAGTACAGGCTCACGGTCGTCAGCAGCCGGTCGCGGTCGACGCCGTCGCCGGTCCACGCCTGGAACTTCTCGGCGATCCACGCCAGCTGCCCGACCGGGGAGTCGGTGAGCGCGGCCGCGATGGTCTCCGGCTTGTGCGACTGGAGATCGAGGTAGCCGCGGCCGGCCCGCCACGCCGTGCGCGCAGCGTCCAATTCGGACTGTTCGGCCTCGGACAGGTTCCCGGGCAACGGAAGCTGTTCGCCGGCGAGCGCGATCGTGCCGCGGTCGCTGTTGACGTGGGTGCCGATCACGCGGTCCGGGTACAGCGCGGCGAGCCGCCCGGTGACGCCGGCGCCGATGTCGCCGCCCTGCGCGGCGAAGCGCTCGTACCCGAGCCGCGTCATCAGCTCGGCGAACGCGTCCGTCGTCCGGGCGAGCTCCCAGCCCGGGCCGCTCAGCGGCGTCGAGAACCCGAAGCCCGGCACCGACGGGACGACGACGTGGAACGCGTCCGGTCCCGCCTCGGTGAGCGGGCCGATCACGTCGAGGAACTCGGCGAAGGAGCCGGGATAGCCGTGGGTGAGCAGCAGCGGCAGCGCGTCGGCCCGCGGCGACCGGACGTGCAGGTAGTGAACGGTCTGGCCGTCGATCACGGTCGTGTACTGCGGGAACGCGTTGAGCGCCGCCTCCTGCGCGCGCCAGTCGAAACCGTCGCGCCAGTACTCGGCCAGCTCGCGCACGGCGGCGGTGGGGATGCCGCGGGACCAGTCCGGCTCGTCGCCGGGCACGGGGTCGGCGAACCGGGCCCCGGCGAGGCGGCGGTGCAGGTCGTCCAGCTCGGTCTGCGGGATCTCGATGCGGAAGGGGTTCGTCATGAGCAGCACGTTACGAACCATTGCGGAAGACTTCCTTCCGCGATTCGTGCGATCCTCGAGAAATGTTGCAGACCTCCGCCCGCCTGCTGCGGCTGCTGTCGCTGCTCGAGACGCGGCGCGACTGGACCGGCGCCGACCTCGCCGAGCGGCTGGGCGTCACCGCGCGCACCGTCCGCACCGACGTCGGGAAGCTGCGCGACCTCGGCTACCCGGTCGAGGCCTCCCCCGGCGTCCAGGGCGGTTACCGGCTCGGCGCGGGCGCGCAGTTGCCGCCGCTGCTGCTGGACGACGACGAAGCGGTGGCCGTCGCGGTCGGGCTGCGGACGGCCACCGGGGTCGCCGGGATCGCCGAGACGTCGGTGCGCGCGCTGGCGAAGCTGGAGCAGGTGCTGCCGTCGCGGCTGCGGCACCGGGTCCACGCGCTGCAGGCCGCGACGGTCGCGGTGCCGGGCGGCGGCCCGGCCGTCGACGCCGACGTGCTGAGCGCGATCGCGGCGACGATCCGGGCCGGCGAGCGGCTGCGGTTCGACTACACGAGCCATACCCGGACGGCGAGCCGCCGCGACGTCGAGCCGCACCGGCTGGTCAGCTGGGGCCGGCGGTGGTACCTCGTCGCGTGGGACACCGCGCGGGACGACTGGCGCACGTTCCGCGTCGACCGGATGACGCCGAAGGTGCCGAACGGGCCGCGCTTCACCCCGCGCGAGCCGCCGGAGGGCGATGTCGCGCAGTTCGTCCAGCGCAGCGTCGGCGCGGCGACGTGGCGGTTCCACGCGAAGGTGCGCCTGCACGCTTCCGAGGCCTACGTCCGGGCCCGGCTGCCGCTCGCGGTCGACGTGACGCCCGAAGGCGCGGACCGCTGCGTCGCGGAAGTGGGCTCCGACAACGCGCAGATGCTCGGCCTGTACCTCGGGCTCCTGGACGTCGACTTCGAGGTGCTCGACGCGCCGGACCTGGCCGCCGAGCTGGCCAAGACGGGCGAACGGTTCCTGCGCGCGGCTACCGCAGGGAGTCCGCCAGTTCCTGGATGAGCACCATCTGTTCCCGAACGCCGACCTCCATGCCGGACTGCAGGATCGTGTCGCGCAGTTCCTTGCTGCCGGTCACGGTCAGCAGTTCGAGCCGCGTGCGGTCCCCGTCCAGGGCGGTGAAGGTGACGGTGTTGAGCGGCCCGTCCACGGAGTCGAGGTCGACGCCCGGCAGCTCGAACACCTCGGTGTAGACGATCCGCTCGTCCGGCACGACTTCGCGGTACTCGCCGTGGAAGCCGACCTCGGCGCCGTCGTTCGTCTTCAGCACGTACCGCCAGCGGCCGCCGGGCCGCAGGTCCAGCTCGACTTCGGTGGTGGTCCCACGGTGCCCGCTCCACCAGCGCCGCACCAGCTCCGGCGTGGTCCACACGCGGTAGACGAGGTGCTTCGGCGCGTCGAATTCGCGCGTGATGAGGATCCGGTCGTCGGCGGGGGTGGTGATCTCCACGTCACTGCTCCTGTTCCTTGAGTTCTTCGAGGACTTCGTCCATCAGGTCGAACCGCTCGGCCCACGTCCGCTCGTAGCGCTTGACCCAGTCGTGGATGGGTTTCAGCGCGGGCCCGTTGAGCCGGTAGAGCCGCTGCCGGCCGTCGCCGCGCACGTCCACGGCACCCACCTCGCGCAGCACGCGCAGGTGCTTGGACACCTGCGGCTGGGCGAGGCCGAGCAGGTCGACGAGGTCGCCGACCGAGCGTTCGCCGTCCATGAGGACGTCGAGGATCTGCCGCCGCCGGGGTTCGGCGACGGCGTTGAAGGTGTCGGCGGTCGTCGCTGCTCGTGCCACGCGAGCCATCATATGCCCATATGGGTATGCGTCAAGAGCCCGCATCCTGGGCACGCTGGGCTCCCGCGCCGCCGTCTGCCACGATCTGGCCATGGCCTCCCCGGTCGGCAGTCCACAGAGGACGGACGCGCGCGGCGCCCGGCGGAGTGCCGGTGCCGGCGCCGTCCTGCGGGCGATCCTCGACGACGGCCCGATCGCGCGCAGCACCGTCGCGCGGCGGACCGGGCTGTCGGCCGCCGCCGTGACCGGGCACACCGCCGAGCTGATGCGGCGAGGGCTGCTGCGGGAACTCCCGGAGGCCGAAAAACGGGGCGTCGGGCGGCCGCACGTGCCCGTCGACCTCGACACCGGGCGGCACGTCGCCGGCGCGCTGCACCTCGCCGTGCACCACGCCACCGTCGCGCTGCTCGACGTGCGCGGGAACGTCCTGGTGCAGCACGAAGAACCCCACGACGGACTGGCCGCCGAAGAGCTGCTCGCCCGCGCCGCCGAGATCCTCGACGACCTGCTGCTCGGGCACGCCCCGGACCGCGAGCCGCTCGGGCTCGGCGTCGCCACGGGCGGCTGGGTCGACCGCGAATCCGGCACCGTCGTCGAACACCCGCTGCTGCGCTGGAAGAACGTGCCGGTGCGCGACCTGCTCACGGCGAGCACCGGGCTGACCGTCGAGGTCGACGGCCACGCGCGAGCCCTCGTCCATGCCGAGCGCCTCTTCGGTCACCCGAAAGCACGCGACAGCGTGGTGCAGCTCTTCGCGGGCAACGTCGTCGACGCCGCGTTCGCCACCGGCGCCACCGTGCACCACGGACCACGCTCGGCCGCGGGGGCCGTCGCGCACCTGCCGGTGGACGACAGCGCGGAGCCGTGCCGGTGCGGGCGCACGGGCTGCCTCGAAGCCACCGTTTCGGAAGCGACCCTCGCGCGCAAGGCGGGCATGCCCTTTCCGGAACTGCTCGCGCTCGCGACGGCCGGGGAAACCGCGGCGGTGCGGATGTTCCACGATCGCGCCCGGCTGATCGGGCAGGCGGCGGCATTGCTACTCGACGTGCTCAACCCGGCCGTGCTCGTCGTGGTCGACCGGAGTGTAGCCCAGGTGCCCGGCTGCCTTCCCGCCATCCGGGACGAGGTCGGCGAACGTTCGCGGACGTGCGCGGATCCGGCGGAAACCGTTGTGCCGACGAGCTTCCCGGGTACGGAGCTGGCCACCGCCGGTGGCGCGGTCCTGCTCGACCTCCTCTACGACGACCCGCTCGGTCCGCTCCTCACCGGACTCTCGCACGCCTCGTGAACCAGCGGAGTTATTTCACGAACTCGCAAAATTGACCGTCCGCCCGGCGGCCCCGAACAATCGAGGCAACCCCGCCGACTCCCGGAACGGACGAAACCACCGTGAAGAAAACCTTGCCCCTGCTCGCCTTCGCCGCCGCGCTGCTGGCCGGCTGCGCTTCGGCGACGGCGACCGGGACCCCCGGGCAACCCGAGAAGCTGGAACTGCGCTACCAGGGCAGCGCGAACGCCGTGACCCTGCCCGAACTCGCCGAAGACCTGGGCTACTTCGGTCCGGTCAAGCTGAAGTGGGTCGGCAACACGATCAGCGGCCCGCAGGACATCCAGTCCGCCGCCACCGACCAGACCGACTTCGGCGGCGCCTTCACCGGCGCGGTCGTCAAGCTCGTCGAAGCGGGCGCGCCGGTCAAGGCGGTCGTCAACTACTACGGCTCCGACGACAAGGCGTTCATCGGCTACTACACCAAAGAGGACAGTCCGATCCGGACCGCCCGCGATCTGATCGGCAAGAAGGTCGGCGTCAACACCGCGGGCGCCAACCTCGAAGCCGCGCTGGACACCTGGCTGCAGAAGCAGGGGCTGTCCGACGACGAGATCAAGCAGGTCCAGCTGGTCGTCATCCCGCCGGTGAACGCCGAGCAGGCCCTGCGCAACGGCCAGCTCGACGTCGTCGCGCTGCAGGGGATCCTGCAGGACCACGCCCTCGCCGTCGGCGGCATCCGGCCGCTCTTCAGCGACGTCCAGGCGTTCGGCCCGTACAACGGCGGCCCGTACGTGCTGCGCACCGACTTCATCAGGAAGTACCCGGAGACCACGAAGATCTTCGTCTTCGCCGTCGCGAAGGCGATCGAGTGGGAGCGCACCACCCCGCGCGAGCAGGTGATCGCCCGCTTCACGAAGATCATCCAGGCCCGCGGGCGCAACGAAAACACCGACACGCTCAAGTACTGGAAGAGCGTCGGCGTCACCCACGGCGGCCTCATCGCCGACCGGGACTACACGCTCTGGGAGCCGTGGCTGAAGCAGCAGGGCTACATCAAGGGCGACAAGATCGACACGTCGAAGCTCTACACCAACGAGTTCAACCCCTACCGCGACGGCGCCCCGGCGGTGACCAAGTGATCAGCATCCGGTCCGTCACCAAGACTTTCGGCGCGCTCACCGCGCTCGACGAGGTCTCCCTCGACGTCGCCGACGGCACCTTCCTCTCGCTGGTCGGGCCGAGCGGCTCGGGCAAGTCGACGCTGCTCGACCTGCTCGGCGGGCTCACCACCCCGACGTCCGGTGAAGTGCTCATCGACGGCGAGCCGGTGCGCGGCCCCGGGCTCGACCGCGGGGTCGTCTTCCAGCAGTACGCGCTGTTCCCGTGGCGCACCGCCCGCGCCAACGTCGAGTTCGGCCTCGAAGGCGGCCCGCTCGGCAAGCGGGAGCGGGCCGAGCGGGCGCGCGAATACCTTTCCCTGGTCGGGCTTTCCGGCTTCGAAGACCGCTACCCGCACGAGCTGTCCGGCGGGATGAAGCAGCGGGTCGCGATCGCGCGCAGCCTCGCCTACGACCCCGCCGTGCTGCTGATGGACGAGCCGTTCGCCGCCCTGGACGCCCAGACCCGCGAGCAGCTGCAGGACGAGCTGCTGCGGATCTGGCGCCGCACCGGCAAGACGATCGTCTTCATCACCCACGGCATCGACGAAGCCGTCTACCTGGGACAACGGGTGGCCGTGCTGACGTCCCGGCCCGGGCGCCTCAAGGCCGTCGTCGACGTCGAGCTCGGCGACCGCTCGGGTGACGTCCGCTCCGACCCGACGTTCGGGCGGCAGCGGCACCGGCTCTGGGAACTGCTGCACGACGAGGTCCGCAAGGCGGCCGAACACGAACGGAGCGCGGCCGGATGACCACCACCCTCGAGAAGCCGGCCGTCCACATCGGACCCGATCCCCGGCCGCCGAAGCCGCGGTGGTTCCGGAAGAAGCTCGCCCGCGCGGTGCACGCGTCCGCCGCGGTCGTCCTGTTCGTCCTGCTGTGGGAGCTGGTCCCCCGGTTCGTCCTCGACGAGGGCACCCGGACGTTCCTGCCGCCGCTGTCCGAGGACCTGCAGGCGCTCTGGGACCTCGCGCTCGACGGCGAACTGGCCGACCACCTCCTGGCCAGCGTCGGCCGGTCGGCCGCCGGGTTCGCGGTGGCCGTCGCCGTCGCGGTGCCGCTCGGGCTGCTGATCGGCTGGTACCGGCCGGTCGCGCGGTTCCTGCAGCCCCTGCTGGAACTGGCCCGCAACACCGCCGCGCTCGCGCTGCTCCCGGTGTTCACGCTGCTGCTGGGCATCGGCGAGCTGTCCAAGGTGACGCTCGTGGTCTACGCCTGCGTGTGGCCGGTGCTGCTCAACACGATCGCCGGCGTCAACACCGTCGACCCGCTGCTGGTGAAGGCGGCCCGCTCGCTCGGGGTGGCCGGCCCGCGGCTGTTCCGGAAGGTGATCCTGCCCTCGGCCGTGCCGACCGTCTTCACCGGCATCCGGATGGCGGCGTCCTACTCGATCCTGGTGCTCGTGGCGGCCGAGATGGTCGGCGCGAAGGCCGGGCTCGGCTACCTCATCAACACCAGCCAGGTGAACTTCCAGATCCAGCGGATGTACGCCGGGATCATCGCGGTCTCGGTGCTCGGCGTGCTCGTCAACGCCGGCTTCGTCGCCCTCGAACGGCGGTTCTCGACCTGGCGTCCCAAGGAGAAAGCATGATGCACCTCAACGCGTTCGTGATGCCGAACGGCCACCACGAGGCCGCGTGGCGGCACCCGTCGACCGACCCGCGCCGCGCGCGGACGCTGCAGCACTACGTCGACATCGCCCGCACGGCCGAACGCGGCAAGCTCGACTCGCTCTTCCTCGCCGACGGGGTCGCGTTGTGGGGCAACGTCAAGCACAACTCGCACAGCCACTTCGAGCCGTTGACGCTACTGTCGGCCCTCGCGGCACACACGGTCCACATCGGACTCATCGCGACGGCGTCCACGACCTACAACGAGCCCTACCACCTGGCCCGGAAGTTCGCCTCGCTCGACCACCTCTCCGGCGGCCGGGCGGGCTGGAACATCGTCACCTCGGCGGGCATCGACGAGGCCCGCAACTTCAACCTGGCCAAGCGCCCGTCGCACGACGCGCGGTACGACCGGGCCGAGGAGTTCGTCGAGGTCGTCAAGAAGCTGTGGGACAGCTGGGACGACGACGCCGCACTCGTCGACCGCGAGACCGGGGTCTACGCCGACACCGACCGGATCCGGGCCATCGCGCACGACGGCCCGCACTTCCAGGTGCAGGGACCGCTCAACATCGAACGGCCGGTCCAGGGACATCCACTGCTCGTGCAGGCCGGGTCGTCGGAAACCGGCAAGGAGTACGCGGCGAAACACGCCGAAGCCGTGTTCACGGCTCAGCAGACCTTCGCCGAGGGCAAGGCCTTCTACGACGACGTCAAGGCCCGGCTCGCGAAGTACGGCCGGACGCCGGACGAGATCAAGATCCTGCCCGGCATCTCGCCCATCCTCGGCCGCACCGAAGCCGAAGCCCGCGAACGCGAGGCCGAGCTGAACGCGCTGATCACGCCGGACTACGGGCTGCGGCAGCTGTCGAAGATGCTCGACCACGACGTCACCGGCTACCCGCTGGACGGCCCGCTGCCGGACGTCGGCAGCTTCACCGAAGGCGGGCAGAGCCGCTTCGACCTCGTCGTCGGCCTGGCCCGGCGCGAAGACCTGACCATCCGGCAGCTCCTCGAACGGCTGGCCGGCGGACGCGGGCACCGCGTCTTCGCCGGGACGCCGGTCCAGGTCGCCGACGAGCTGGAGGCCTGGTTCACCGGCGGCGCCGCCGACGGCTTCAACGTCATGCCGCCCACCCTGCCCGGCGGGCTCGACGACTTCGTCGACCTCGTCGTCCCGGAGCTGCGGCGGCGCGGGCTTTTCCGCACCGAGTACGCCGGCACCACTTTGCGTGAGCACTACGGCCTCGCGCGTCCCGTCAACCGCAACCGAGTGAAGGAGCCCGTATGACCGCGATCAGCACCGACGTCCGCAAGATCACCGGGAACATCGGCGCCGAGATCATCGGCCTCGACCCGGCCGGGGACCTCGACGCGTCCCAGGTGGCGTTCCTGGCCGACGCCCTGCACGAGCACAAGGCGCTGGTGTTCCGGAACACCGAGCTCGACGACGAGGGCCAGCAGCGCTTCGCCGCCCGCTTCGGCGAGCTGACGAAGGCGCACCCGACCGTGCCCGCCGTCGACGGCGCCCCGACGATCCTGCCGGTGGACAGCGAGCTGGGCCGGGCCAACCACTGGCACACCGACGTCACGTTCGTGCTCAACCCGCCGAAGGCCAGCACGCTGCGCAGCCTCGTGGTGCCGCCCTACGGCGGGGAGACGCTGATCGCGAACGCGGCCGCGGCCTACCGCGACCTGCCCGAGCCGCTGCGGGCGTTCGCCGACACGCTGCGGGCCGTGCACACCAACGACTACGACTACGTCCAGCCGCCGGAGACGGTGGACGAGAAGGAGCAGGCACGCCGCGCCCAGTTCGTCTCGCGCAAGTACCGGACGGTGCACCCGGTTGTGCGGGTGCACCCGGTGACCGGCGAACGCGGCCTGTTCATCGGCGGGTTCGCACAGCGGATCGAAGGCCTGTCGGTGAGCGAGTCGCGGGACCTCCTGCGGCTGCTGCAGTCCTACGTGACGCGGCCGGAGAACGTCGTGCGCGTCGCGTGGGAGCCGAACCAGCTGGTGCTGTTCGACAACCGGATCACGCAGCACTACGCGATCGACAACTACGACGGTCTCCCCCGGCGCCTCAACCGCGTCACGGTGGCCGGCGACGTCCCGGTGGGCATCGACGGGCGGCCGAGCGAGTCGCTCGAAGGTGACGCGTCGCACTACACCTCCGTCGCCTAGTTGGGCGCCGTCCGGGCTCGGGTACCCGGGCCCGGACGGGAAGGAGTACGTGGTGGTCAGTGTGCAGGCGAAGGTCAGGATGGGGTTGCTGCGGGCGTCGGGCCAGAAACGGTTCTACGACAACGCCTCGGCGCTGCACCACCTGCTCCCCCGGCACCAGAAGCCGTCGATGGCCCGGCCTCCGCGCAAGATCCGGCGGCGCTGCGAGGTCGAGCAGCACGAGGTCGACGGCTTTCCCTGCTACACGTTCCGGCCGCGCGATGGTGCGGCGAGCGACCTGCACGTCCTGCACCTGCACGGCGGCGGGTACGTCGAACAGGTCGAGAAGCACCACTGGAAGTCGCCGCCGACCTGGTCGCGCGGCTCGGCTGCGCGGTGACGCTGCCGGTGTACCCGCTGGTGCCGCACCACGACCACACGGCGACGATCCCGATGGTCCAGGCGGCCTACGACGGGATCGAGGCCGGGCGCGTCGTGGTCTCCGGCGACTCCGCGGGCGGCGAAGCGCTGCTGGCGATCGCGCAGAACCTGCGTGCCGGCGGCCGGCCGCAGCCCGAGCGGCTGATCCTGTACTCGCCGTGGCTGGACGTCCTGCTCGAGGACCCGGTCTCGGAGCTGCTCGACGAAACCGACCCCATGCTCGGCATCGCCGGGCTGCGCGAAGCGGGCCGGATGTACGCCGAAGGCACGGATCCGCGCGACCCGCTGGTCAGCCCGATCCACGCCGACCCCACCGGGCTGGCGCCGATCACGCTGTTCATCGGGACGCGGGACGTCCTGCTGCCGGACTGCCGCCGGTTCCGGGCCCGGGCGCGCGAGGCCGGGACCGAAGTGGACTACCGCGAGTACAGCGGGATGTTCCACAACTGGCTGATGCAGGCGATCCCGGAGGGCGTGGAGGCGATGAACCACGTCGAGCGGCTCCTGCGCCGCCGGCCGGTCAACGGCCGTTCCGCTCCAGGTCCCGGAAGCAGTCCCACGCCCGGCTGACCAGCGCCGGGTGCGTGCGCAGGTCGATCGCCGTCCGGGCCAGCGCCGCCGCCGAGGCCAGCATCGCCGACCGGCCGCGCGGGCTCGCCGCCGCCGCCGCGAACTCCGCCGTGTGGTCGGAGTACTCCTCCGCCGTGATCGCCACGAACGGGTGGATCGCCGGGACCCGGACGCTCACGTCGCCGATGTCCGACGACCCCAGGAACACCCCCGGCGCCGGCGGGGTCGCGTGGATCCCGCACGCCGCCAGGTGCTCGGTGAACCGCTCCGACAGCACCGGGTTGTCGCGGAAGTGCGCGTAACCGCGCCCGAGGCGTTCGACGTCGACCTTCGCGCCCGTCGCCAGTGCCGCGCCCTGCGCGCACGTCGCGACGTCCTCGGCCAGGCGGTCCAGCGCGTCGGTCGTCAGCGCGCGGAGACCGAAGCGGCCTTCGGCGCGGTCGGGGACGATGTTCGTGGCGTCGCCGCCGTGGGTGATGATGCCCTGGACGTGCGAACCGGCCGGGAGCCGCTGGCGCAGGGCCGAGACCGCGCCGAACGCCTGGATCAGCGCGGCCAGGGCGTCGATGCCCGCCTCCGGGTCGCCGGTCGGGTGCGCCGCGCGGCCGTGGAAGGTCACCTTGAGCTCGACCTGCGCGGTCAGCGGCGCCCACGACCACGAGTGCACGCCCGGGTGGACCATCAGGGCCGCATCGACGTCGTCGAAGACGCCCGCCTCGGCCAGCGCCACCTTGCCGCCGCCGCGTTCCTCGGCCGGGCAGCCCACGGCGAGCAGCGATCCCGGGCCGTCCGCCAGCACCTCGCGCGCCGCCAGCGCGGCACCGAGCCCGGCCGCGGCGATCAGGTTGTGCCCGCACGCGTGCCCCAGCCCCGGCAGCGCGTCGTACTCCATCAGCAGCGCCACGCACGGCCGCCCGCTCCCCGCCCGGGCGGCGAACGCCGTGGGCAGGCCGGCGACGCCGGTCTCCACCTCGAACCCGTCCGCGGCCAGCTCCCCGGTCAGCCGCTCGGCGGCCGCGTGCTCCTCATAGGACAGTTCCGGCCGCTCGTGCAGCGCGGTCGCGACCGCCCACAGCCGGTCCGCCAGCGCGCCGACCCGCTCGTCGGCCCGCTCGTGCAGCTCTTCGTGCCATTCCATGCCCACCGGGATACCCCTACCACGAACGGTCACACCACGGGGGTGTTTCACCCGGCCGGCTTCCGGCTACCCGCGCGGAATGGACCACAGCAAGGCACCGGTGCTCGAAGCCCTGCGCGACTACCACCGCACCGGGTACGTCCCGTTCAACGCGCCCGGCCACAAGCAGGGCCGGGGCATCGACCCGCGGGTGCTCGAGGTCGTCGGCGCCGACGTGTTCACGTCCGACGTCATCGCGCTCAACGGCCTCGACGACCGGCTGATGCGCCAAGGCGTCCTGGCCGAAGCCCAGCAGCTGATGGCCGACGCGGTCGGCGCCGAGCACACGTTCTTCTCCACCTGCGGCAGCTCGTTGTCGGTGAAGAGCGCGATGCTCGCGGTCGCCGGCCCGCACGAGAAGCTGCTGGTGCCGCGGCACGTCCACAAGTCGGTCATCTCCGGCCTGATCGTCAGCGGCGTGCACCCCGTGTGGGTGCGGCCGCACTGGGACGCCGAGCAGCGGATGACCCACCCGCCGGGCGTCCGGGAGTTCGCCGAAGCGTACGAGCGCGACCCCGAGGTCAAGGGCGCCCTGATGGTGACCCCCACCGACTACGGCACGTGCGGCGACATCCGCGCCGTCGCCGAGTGGTGCCACGAACACGGGATTCCCCTGATCGTGGACGAGGCGTGGGGCGCGCACCTGCCCTTCCACGACGGCCTGCCGCCGTGGGGCATGGACGCGGGCGCCGACGTGTGCGTCACGAGCGTGCACAAGATGGGTGCCGCGGTCGAGCAGAGCTCGGTGTTCCACCTGCAGGGCGACCGCGTCGACCCGGACGTGCTGAAGGCGCGCGAAGACCTGCTCGGCACGACCAGCCCCAGTTCCCTGGTGTACGCGGCCCTCGACGGGTGGCGGCGGCAGATGGCCGAGCAGGGCAAGCAGCTGCTCGACGGGGCGCTGCAGCTGGTGACCTCGGTGCGCGGCCGGCTGGGCGAGCTGGGGTTCACCGTGCTGCACGACGAGTTCCTCGGCCCGGACCTCGCGGACTCCGTCGACCCGCTCAAGGTCGTGCTCGACCTGGACCCGCTGCGCATCAGCGGCTACCAGGCCGCCGACTGGCTGCGCGAGCAACAGCGCGTCACCGTCGGCCTGTCCGACCACCGCCGGATCGTGGCCCAGTTCACCCATTCCGACGACGACGCGACGGCGGGCACGCTGATCGACGCGCTGGGCGCGCTGCTCGAGGCGGCGCCTTCGTTCGAGAAGCCGCCGAAGGTCGAGATCCCGCCGCCCCACGAGTTCGAGCTCGAGACGGCGATGCTGCCGCGCGACGCGTTCTTCGGCCGCACCGAGCAGGTACCGGTGGGCGAGGCCGCGGGCCGGATCGCGGCGGAGATGATCACGCCGTACCCGCCGGGTGCGCCCGGGGTGCTGCCGGGCGAGGTGATCACCCGGCCGATCCTGGACTACCTGCGCAGCGGGCTGAAAGCGGGCATGGAGCTGCCCGACCCGGCCGACTCCGATCTGAAGTCGGTCCGGGTGGTCGCCCAGCAGTGACGGCGAAGGCGGCACTTTCCCGGGGAAGTGCCGCCTTCGCCGGTCACCTCAGGCCTTGGCGCTCTTGAGTTCCAAGGGGTTCTTGGGTGCGTCGCCGCGGGCGTCGATCATCCGCTGCCCCAGTTCCTGCAGCTGCTTGCGGCCCATCGCCGAACGGACCTCCGGGAACCACTCGTCTTCTTCCTCTTCGACGTGGTGGCGGACGTTTTCCGTCAGCACCGTCACCTTCGCGTCGAAGGTCTCGTCCTTCGGGTCCATGCCGAGCAGCTCGGACAGCATCCACACGACGACGTGGTGCTCCTCCACGCTTTCCAGGACGTGGTCCTTCGTCTCCGGCACGGCTTCGCGCGCGGCCGGGTAGAAGATCTCCTCCTCGATGTACGCGTGGACGGTCAGCTCTTCGATGATCGAGTCGGCGATCCGGCGTTTCTCGCCGTACGCCTCGTCACCCGCCTTCTCGAACTCCTTGAACAGCTTCTCCACGGTCTTGTGGTCGTTCTTGAGCAGCACGATCGCGTCGGTCGACATCGGTGTCCTCACGGTGCGGCCAGGTCCCGCAGGGTGACCTGGGCGTTCTCCAGTTCCTTCGTCATCAGCAGGGCCACGGTCCGGGCGTGGGTCAGTGCCCGGCCGACGTCCCCCACCGCGTCCCACGTCGCCGCGACGGCGTCGCCGCCGCCGTGGCCGGCGGTCACCCGGCCCGACAGCAGGCCTTCCTCCAGCCGGCCCTGCAGGGCGGGCAGCAGGTGGGTCAGGTCGTCCGCGAGCAGCCGCAGGGCGCCCAGCACGCGGTACATCTCGGCGGGTGAGTCGAGCTCGCCGTCGCCGACGCAGCGGGCCAGCCGGCGCACGGTGGCCCCGGCGTCGGCGGCCAGCAGCGACGGTGTGGAGGCGTTCATGACCGTCCGGTTACCCGCTCGCGGCCCGCGAAAACGCCGTTTGCGCGGCACCCCGCCCGGGTATCCCACCGGCTCCCCGACCAGCAGGAGATCATCGGTGAAACCGGACGTGCTGACCTTCGGCATCGAAGAGGAGTTCTTCGTCGTCGACCGGCGTGGTCACCTTTCCCAGGCCGGCGACGACGTCGTCGACGCCGCGGAAGCCGCCGAGGACGTCCAAGGCGAGCTGCAACACGAGCTGAACCTGTCGCAGGCCGAGGCCGCGACCGGCGTCTGCAGCACGCACGCCGAAGCACTGCGCCAGCTGGGCGGGCTGCGCGAAGACCTGGCCAAGGCGGCCCGGGCCCGCGGCTACCGGCTGCTGCCCGCCGGCGCGCCCCCACTGTCCGAAGCGGAGCCGCCGCGGATTACGCCGAACCCGCGCTACCAGCGGATGGCCGAGCACTTCGGCGCCACCGCGCGGACTTCGCTGACCTGCGGCTGCCACGTGCACGTCGCGATTCCCGACCAGGCGCGCGGGATCGACGTGCTCAACCACGTCCGGCCGTGGCTGCCCGCACTGCTGACGATCACCGCGAATTCGGCGATCGCCGACGGCTTTGACACCGGCTACGCCAGCTGGCGCTACCACCAGTGGAGCCGGTGGCCCTCGGCCGGGCCGCCGCCGCGGTTCGCGTCCCTCGACGAGTACGAGAGCATCGTCGACGGCTGGCTGCGCTCCGGCGCGATCCTCGACCGCGGGATGATCTACTGGGACGTCCGGCTGTCGGAGAAGCAGCCGACGCTGGAGTTCCGCATCTCCGACGTCGCCGCGACGCCGACGGAAGCGGTCCTGCTGGGAGTGCTGGCCCGCGGGCTCGTCGCGACCGCGCTGGCCGAGGACGGGCCGGCGCCGGAACTGTCGAACGAGGTGCTGCGCGGCCGGCTCTGGCGGGCGTCGAAGGAAGGCGTGACCGGCTGCTGCCCGCATCCCGGGACCGGGGACCTGGAACCGGCCAAGGCGGTGCTGGACGACCTGATCGCGCTGACCGCACCTGCTTTGGAGGCGGCGGGAGACTTGGACTTCGCGCGGGAGGCAACGGCCCGCTTGGCGGCCGAGGGTGGCGGCGCGGACCGGCAGCGGCGCGCCTTCGCGGAAAAGAACCGGGCGGAAGACGTAGTCGACCTGCTGACCGGCAGCGGCTAGCGCAGGAGCGGTTCGAGTTCGTCGAGCAGTTCGAGAGCGCGGACGGCGGCGCGGGAGCGGCCGGGGTCGACGACGAGGTGGACGCCGGCGGCTTCGGCGTGCCGATGGGCGCGCACCAGGACCCGCAGGCCCGCGGCGCCGAAGAACCGGACCTCGCCCAGGTCGACCCTGAGGACGCCGGGGCAGGCGCGGACGTGCTCGGCCAGCGTCGCTTCGAGCGTCCCGGCGGTGCACAGGTCGATCTCGCCACCGACCTGCACGACGATCGCGTCGGGCGACTTCCACCGGAGCCTGCTCCGGAGGTCGCCGTCGGCCGGGGCGCGGGGCGACGGCAGCCGGTGCGTCAGCGGCGGATCGGCTCCGGCCACGCGCGGGCGCTCGTGAGTTGTCATGGGTCAGAAGTACCCCTCGCGCGTCGACGGCCAAACAAAGGCCGGGCACAGGCGCATTTCCGGCCGCCGAGCGGGTATCCGCCGCCGAGCGCCCGCGCGGAAGGAGCCCGCCCATGTCCGACGGCCCGCCCACGATGGGCGTCGAAGAGGAGTTCCTCCTCGTCAACCCCCGCACCGGGCACGCTTCGGCGTGCGCGGAGCCGGTCCTGGCGCGGTACCGCCACCACGGCCCGCTGCCGGACGGCGTCCGGGTGCACCGCGAGCTGCGGCTCACGCAGATCGAGGCCGCCAGCGGCGTCTGCACCACCGCCGTCGAGCTGCGTGACCAGCTGACCGCCGCCCGGCGCGTGCTGGCCGGCGCGGCCGCGGCCGAAGACTGCGCCCTGCTGGCCACCGGGACGCCGGTCGGGCCCGGGCCGGCCACCCCGCCGCCCGCGGCCACCGGCCGCTACGCCGACATCGACGCCGCCTACGGCGCGCTGGTCGCCGACTACGAAGCCTGCGGCTGCCACGTCCACGTCGGGGTCGCCGATCCCGACACCGCGGTCGCGGTCGTCAACCACCTCGGCCGCTGGCTGCCCACGCTGCTCGCGCTGTCGGCCAACGCGCCGTTCGACCACGGGCGCGACACCGGCTATCACAGCTGGCGGATGGTCCTGCAGTCCCGCTTCCCCGGCTCCGGCGTCGCACCGCACCTGCGGGACCACACCGAGTACCGGCGGACCGTCGACACGCTCGTCGGCTGCGGCGCGCTGGTTGACCCGGACCAGACGTTCTGGCTGGCGCGGGTCTCCGGCCGGTTCCCGACCGTGGAGTTCCGCGTCGCCGACACCGCGCTGACCGTCGACCACGCCGTGCTGCAGGCCCTGCTGAGCCGGGCGCTGGTGCGGCGGGCGCTGGCCGACCTCGCCGCCGGACGCGAAGCCGCGCCGCTCTCCCCGCAGGTCGCCGCGGCGGCGGTGTGGGCCGCCGCGCGCCACGGGCTGACCGGCCCGCTGGTCGATCCGCTCGAAGAGACGCGCCGCCCGGCGTGGTCGCGGGTCGAGGCGCTGCTGGACCACGTCCGGACGGCGCTCGAGGACAGCGGGGACCTGGCCGAGGTCCAGGCGCTCGTCGCGGCCCTGCGTGCCGACGGGACCGGATCGGTGCAGCAGCGCGCGGTCGCCGGGCGCGGGACGGCGGAGGCGGTGCGGTGGCTCACCGCGCGGACCGTGCCGGTCGGGCATGGAACGCGGCTGACCGGGTAAACCCCGGCCATGACGACCTTCACCGCCGCGGCCGCTTTGCCGGCGTCCCGCGGTCCGCTTTCGGAGACCGTGCTGCACACGCTGCTCCGCGAACAGCCGCGCGCGGACCTGAGCTTCGACGGCCTGGCGGACGCCGACCCGCTCGGCGACGACCTCCAGCTCGCCCTGCACCTCTGCTACGAGCTGCACTACCAGGGCCTGCCGGGCGTCTCGGCCGACTGGGAATGGGACCCGGAGCTGCTCCGGCTGCGCGGGGCGCTGGAGGCGCGGTTCCTGGCCGCGCTGCGGGAAAACGTGCCGGGCGGCGACGACGTCACCGCCGAGCTCGACGCGCTGCTGGTCGAGCCGATCGACGCCGAAGGGGTGTCGCACTTCCTGCGCGACCACGGCGACTGGGACCAGGTGCGCGAGTACTTCACGCACCGCTCGATCTACCACCACAAGGAAGCCGACCCGCACGCGTGGGTGATCCCGCGGCTGCGCGGCCGGGCCAAGGCGGCGCTGGTGGCGGTGGAGTTCGACGAGTTCGGCGGCGGCCGCGCGGAGCTCGCGCACTCCCGCCTCTACGCGGACCTGCTGCGCGCGGCGGGCCTGCCGGACGGCTACCTCGAGCTGATCGACCGGGTGCCGGGCACGATGCTCGCGGTGGTCAACATGATGTCGATGTTCGGCCTGCACCGATCGCTGCGGGGCGCGCTGTGCGGCCACTTCGCGGCGGCGGAGATCACGACGGCGCCGTCCGCGACGCGGCTGGACCAGGCGCTGCGGCGGCTGGACGCGCCCGAGGCGTGCCGGTTCTTCTACACCGAGCACATCGAGGCGGACGCGGTCCACGAACAGGTGATGCGCCATGACGTGCTCGGCGACCTGCTCGAGCGGGAGCCCGGGCTGGCCGCCGACGTCGTGTTCGGGATCCAGGCTACGGAGTTCCTGGAGGGCCGCTTCGGCGCCCGGCTGCTGGAGAGCTGGCGCGCCGGGCGGTCGTCGCTGCGTCAACCGCCGGAAGACTGAGTCCGGACGCGTTTGCGGTGGCTCGTGTCGCAGAAGGGGAACCGCTTGCTCCGGCGGCACGCGCACACCGCGACGACGAACCGGTCGGACGTGACGACCTCGCCGTCCGGCGTGCACAGCTCGACCGGTCCTTCGACGAGGACCGGTCCACCCGGGACGACGGTGACGCGACGGGGACGGTCAGCGGACGGCACGCAGCACCACCAGCTCCTCCATCCGCTGCCCCGGCTCGATCAGGCCGGCGGCCTCCAGGAACTCCGTCCGTCCGGAAAGGACCGGACCGAACGGGATGCGCGCGGTCCGGTCCACCTCGGCCCGAAGTCCCCGCGCGGTGAGCATCCGCAGCGATTTGTCTACATCGGACAGTGTGGAGTGGACGATCAGCAGCGCGCCGCCGGGCCGCAGGAGCGTGCGTGCCTGGGCGCAGAGCGGGTCGAGGACGGCGCGGCCGTCCGGGCCCGCGTCCCAGCCGCGGGTGGCGCGGACCGTCGCGGCCGGGGACGGCACGTACGGCGGGTTCGCGACGACGACGTCGAACGGCCCCTCCCCCAGCGCGGTCGTGAGGTCGCCGCGGCGGGGCCGGATCCGCAAGCCCCGGGTGAGGGCGTTGAGGCGGACCGACGCGAGCGCGCGGCGGGAAAGGTCCAGCGCCAGCACGGTTTCCGCGCCGCGGCGGGCGAGGGTGAGCGCCTGGGCGCCGGTGCCCGTGCAGAGGTCGAGGGCCCGCGCGCCGGGCGGGATCGCCAGGTCGTCGATCGCCGCGGCGAGCAAAGCGGTGTCCTCCTGGGGGCGGTAGACGCCCGGGAGCCGCAGCAGCCGCGGGGCGGGCCGGAGGACGACGGGCCGGGCGGCCAAGGGGCCCGGGCGGACGGGTTCCGCCGACGTGGTCATCTCGGTCTCCTTCACCTCGCCGCGGCCCGGCGCATTCGCCGGCGGACAACCGCGTCGCACCCGGCTACCCGGCGAAGATCCGCGCAAACGGATCAGCCGCGGGTGGTTGAACGGGAGCCGCCGGGGTAACCGTCTCCGGAAACGACTCCAGGGAGGATCCGAGATGACGTCGCAGGACCGCACGCAGCACCCGACGGACCCGGCCGAGGGCGAGGACCCGCACGGCGACACCCCCGAAGCCCAGCGCGAGACCCTGCGCGGCGAGCAGGGCACGTCGAGCGGCGACCAGCACGACGACAGCGACCCGCAGTCCGGCTGACGCGGGCACGCTCCGGGCGCGGGGCGCCGGCACGATCACGGGAGCCCCGCGGCCCGGAACCTAGGGCGCCGCCGGGGTTTCCTCCATCATCAGCAGCGCGCCCTGGCTCTCGCCGTTCGCCCCGCGCAGTGCGCCGCAGCGCAGGTGCACCACCGTCGCCCGGCCGCGGCGGTTGATCGCCTCCAGCACGATCTCCGTGTGGAAGCCCGCGTCCGCCAGCGCGTCGCGGACCGCCGGTCGCAGCTCCGCCAGCGGGAGCCCGATGTCCAGGTTGAGCAGGTGCGTCCCCTCCGCCTCCTCCCGGCGCACGCCCCACAGGTCCTCGGCGCCGCGGTTCCAGGCCTTGACCAACATCTCGCGGTCGACCACCACGATGCCCACCTGGACCGACGTGAGCACCGACTCGAAGAACTCGTCGACCTCGTCGAGGTCCAGGCTGCGCTCGCGCAGGGCGTCGTTGATCGTCTGGAGCTCGTCGTTGGTCGACTGGAGCTCCTCGTTCATCGTCTCCAGCTCTTCGTTGGTGGACTGGAGCTCTTCGTTCGTGGTTTCCAGCTCCTCCACCGTGGACTGGAGCTCCTCGTTGGTGGTCTCCAGTTCCTCGTTGGTCGACTGCAGCTCTTCGTAGGCCGATTCCAGCTGGCGGTTCGTGTGTTCCAGCTCGGTGAGCAGCTGCCGCGCCGAGCTGACGTCGTGGAACACCACCGACACGCCGACGAGCTTCTTCTCCTTGCCCACCAGCGGGTTGACGTGCACCTCGTACCAGACGACCTCACCGGCCCGGCGCCACTCGACGTCCTTGATCCGCAGCGAGCGCCGCTCCAGGCGCGCCTGCTCGACGTACGCGCGCAGCGCCACCGGGCGGTAGGACACGTCGAGGTCGCGCAGCGGGCGGCCGATGTCGCGTTCGGACAGTCCGAACGCGACCTCCGCCTGCGCGTTGACGAGCGCGGTGACCTCGTCCTCGGTCACCACGATCTGCGCCACCGGGCTCGCCGAGAACGCGTGCTCGCGCAGCTCGTCGAGCCCGGAGATGTCGCGGTTCCGGCGCTGCGGGAACCCCGGCGAGACGAAGTGGTTGTAGCTGACCGGAGCGTTGACGGCCTTGCGGAACACGCGGCGCTTGAGGTCGAGGGGTTCGAAGATCCGGGCGTGCGAAAGCAGCATCTCGGCCTTGCCGAGGAACAGCATGCCCTTGGGCGCCAGCGCGAAGTGGAACCGCTCGAGGATCTTCGTCTGCATCTCGGCGTTGAAGTACATCAGCGTGTTGCGGCAGACCAGCAGGTCGATGCGCGAGATCGGCGCGTCCTGCACCAGGTCGTTGCGGCCGAAGATCACCGAGCGGCGCAGGTCCTTGCGGAAGCAGTAGCGGCTGCCCTGCAGCTCGAAGTACTGCTCCAGCTGGCCCTCGGTCAGGCCCTCGACCTCGACGGGGGTGTAGGCCGCGTGCCGCGCCTGTGCCAGCGCCTCCTCGTCGACGTCGGTGGCGTAGATCTTGACCCGCTGGCGGAACGCGTCGACGCCGATGGCGTCGGCGAAGAGCATGACGAGGCTGTAGGCCTCTTGGCCGCCCGCGCAGCCGGCGCTCCACACCCGGATCGGCTCCTCCGGACGGCGCTCGGCCAGCAGACCGGGCAGCACGTGGTCACGCAGGTACTCCCAGGCATCCGGATCGCGGAAGAACCCGGTGACGTTGATCAGGATCGTGTTGAACAACGACACGAACTCCTCGGAGTTCACCTGGAGCTGGTCGATGTAGTCCGGGTAGTTGTCGACGCCGATCTGGCTCATCCGCCGGCGGACCCGCCGCATCAGGCTGCTGCGCTTGTACCCGGTGAAGTCGAAGCCCCGCGACTCCTTCAGGTACGCGAGCACCGACTCGAATTCGCCGTTCGGCTCGGTGGGCTCGGTCACGGTCCGACACGCTACCGGCCGTCGCGGTCACCGGACGGAGCGGTACGCGTGGGGAGCACCGCCCAGACGACCTTGCCGCCGGACCACGAGCGGCTGCAGCCCCAGACCTTCGCCACCTCGGCGACCATCCGCAGGCCGAGCCCCGGCTCGAGCGCGCCGAGCCGCTCCCGCAGGACCGCCGGCCGCGGTTCGTCGTCGGTCACCGCGACGCTCAGCAGGTCGCGCCGCAGCTCCAGCCGCACCCGCGGCGCCGACTCGGTGTGCCGGATGACGTTCTCGACGAGCTCCGTCACCACCAGCAGGGCGTCCTCGGCCAGGTCCGGCACGGTCCACTCCGCGCAGACGCGCCGGACGAAGTCGCGGGCGAGGGCCGACGAGTTCGCCGAGCGGGCCAGCAGCTGCGCGGCCCGGCGGCGCGGCGGCCGCTGGAGCCGCTGCTCGGCGGTATCCCGGTCGTCGTGCACCGGCACGAACCGGTCGACGGTCCGGGCGCCGAGCATCGCACGGTGCTCCGGCCGGTCGGTGACCACGGCGAACGGGATGCCCGGCCAGTCGCCGATCCGCATGGCGACCAGCGAAAACACGGTCACCAGCGCGGGATCGTGGATGGTGAGGCCCCCGATGTCCGCGATGAGGCCGTCGGGGGCTTCCGCGGAAAGCTTGAGCAGTCCGTCGCGCAGCTGGGGGTAGGAGTCGATGGCGAGGACCCCGGTGACGAACGCGGTCGTCGCCCCGGTCCCGTGACTCGGCTCCACGTGCACTTCGCCGGCCGCGAGGCTCATGGCGAGGCCCCGGCCTCCGCGCCGAGCGAAAACAAGAACCTGCGCAGGGTCTCCGCGGCCGCGGCGCACTCCTTCGCGGTGCCGGCGTACCGGTCCGCGAGCATGCCGTGCCGGCGCTCGGAATCCTTGCGCAGGCGCTCGGCCAGCGCGGCCTTCTCGTCCAGCGTGCGCAGGGCCATCCACAGTGCCCGCTGCAGTTCGGTGTCGTGGGCGCCGAGCAGGGCTTCCGCCGACCACGCGTGCCCGATCCGGCACCGGTACTGACCCGCCGCGTCGACTTCCATCAGCGCTCCCTGGCAGTCCGGGCAGGTGAACCCGGACGGCGGGAGCGCGGCGTCCGGCGCCACCGACCCCAGCCGCACCCCGTCGCGGGCGATCCGGTCCTCGATGAGCAGTGCGGGCGACGGCGGCGGAACGTCCGCTCCGTCCACCGGGACCCGGACGATCTTGTCCAGCGCCGGGCCGAGCTCGCCCGCCGGCAGGACGCATTCGGCGTCCACCAGGGCCAGCGCGCTCTCCGGCATCCCGGCGTACAGGGCATCGGCCGGGTCCTGCACCACCGCCGCCCCACCGCGGTCGACGATCGAGCGCAGTCCCAGCGCCCCGTCGTCGAGCGCGCCCGAAAGGACCACGCCGACCACCCGCGGCCCGGCCGTCACGGCGGCGGACCGGAACATGGCGTTGATCGCCGGCCGGTGCCTGCTCTCCGTCGGGCCCTTGGTCAGGATCACCGAATCGCCGTCGACCAGCAGGTGGTGGTCGGGCGGCGCCACGTAGATCCGGCCCGGCCGCAGCGGGGCGCCGTGCGTGGCGGCCATCGCGGGGACCGGGCCGGCCCGGTCGAGGATCATCGGCAGCGCGCTGCGCGAACCCGGCGCCAGGTGCATGGTCACCAAGAGGGTGGCCGGGAAGTCGGCGGGCAGCGACCGGACGAGCGCGCGCAGCGCCTCGACCCCGCCGGCCGACGCACCGGCGACCACGACGTCCCGCCGGACTGCGGGCACGGCGACCACCTCCTGCGGACCCACGGTAGACCTCGCGCGTGGTCCCGGATAGCCCGCCCGGTGCTGGTCGAAACCCGGTCGTCACCCTTCGCCGAACTCGAACCGCAGGGCGTCCACGCACGCCTGGTACTTCTGCGTCATCTCGTGCTCGGTGTGCGCCGCCACGAACAGCTGCGCCAGCTCGAAGCTGTAGCTGTCCTGTTCCGGCAGCTCGGAAAGGCGCTGCCCGGCCGCCGGCACGATCTCGATCTGCGTGCCGTCGATCCGGTCCTCGATCGCCGCGATCTCTTCCGGGCTCGGCACGCGCGTGACGACGC
Source organism: Amycolatopsis sp. MEPSY49 (assembly GCF_051337345.1). Taxonomy (NCBI): domain Bacteria; kingdom Bacillati; phylum Actinomycetota; class Actinomycetes; order Pseudonocardiales; family Pseudonocardiaceae; genus Amycolatopsis; species Amycolatopsis sp. MEPSY49. Next base: position 110,665 of record NZ_JBDLYJ010000012.1, read on the forward strand.
CGTCTTCGAAGCGGCGCAGGTACCACTTCCCGGCGATCTGGTACTTGCCCTTGCTGGGCCGGCGCCCGGGATCCTGGCCGAGGCCGAGGCGCACCATGATCTCGTGGTTGGCGACGCCGTCGACGAACTCGAACAGCTCGGCGTGCGACTGCGAGTGCCGCGGGTTGATCTCCAGCAGGGCGACCTGCCCCGATTCGGGGTCGCAGAAGAACTCGATGCTGAAGGTGCCGTTGTCGTAGCCGATCTGCCGCATCACCCGCTCGGCCACCTCGCGCATCCGCCGCACGGGCTCCTCGCCGAGCTGGGACGGGTACTGGTGGCGCAGGAACGACGAGCTGTCCGGGTAGTTGATCGAGTCGAGGGCGCCGTAGACGACGACCTCGCCGTGGTAGACGTAGCCCTCCACGGCGGCCTGGACGCCGTGCAGGGCCTCTTCGGCCAGGCAGGCCGCCCCGCCGACCCGGGCGATCTCCGGCGGCAGCTGCACCTGGTCGAGCACGTACCCGAACGGCTCGCCCACCCGGCCGACGCCGGCGCGGATCTCGGCGACCGCGTCGGCGAACTCGGCCTCGTTCCCGGCCTTGAACGCGAGTTCGGAGGAGAACGACTTGACCGGCTTGAGCCACATCGGGAAGCCGACCCCGCGGGGCGGGGCCGGGTGCTCGTCGTCGAGGTCCACGATGCCGAAGTTCGGCAGCTCGTCGATCACCTTGCGCTGCTCCAGCCGGCTCCAGTACTTGTGTTCGCACTTGAGCACCGCCTCCAGCGAGAGGCTGGGGAGGCCGTACCGGGCGCACAGGATCGGGACGAGCGTCGCCGCCGGGAAGTCCCAGTAGGTGACGATGGCGCCGACATCGCCGTCGAAGGCGTCCAGCTGGTGCTGCGCGGTCTTCAGCAGCGCTTCGAAGTCGATGTCGCCGTGTTGCAGGTCTTCGGGGGTCAGCAGGCCGTGGAATTCGTACGTCCCCGCCCACGGCAAGCGGTCCAGTACGCGCTGGTTCTCCTCGTCCAGGCCGATCACGAAAATGTTGGTACTCATGTCCGAGACCTACCCGGGCCCCACCGGCCGAAACGGGCCGGACGGCCGAGTTTCGGGACGGCGGGAACGGGCAACCCGCGCGCATGACCGCATTGCCCGAACCGCTTTCCCTCTGGGTCGAGACCGCGCCCGCGCCGGACCGCACCGGCGTGCCGGTCCCCGAGTCGGCCGACGTCGCCGTGCTGGGCGCGGGCATCGCCGGGCTCACCACCGCCCTGCTGCTCGCCCGCGGCGGCCGCTCGGTCGTCGTGCTGGAAGCGGAACGGGTCGCCGCCGGGGTGTCCGGCCACACCACCGCGAAGGTCAGCGCCCAGCACGGGGCGAAGTACGCGGACCTGACCTCGCGGCACGGCGAGAAGGCGGCGCAGACCTACGCCAAGACGCAGACCGCGGCCCTCGAATGGATCGCCGCCACCGCGGCCGACCTGGGCATCGACTGCGGCTTCACGCGCGCGGACAGCTACGTCTACACAACGCGGGAAAACACCGTCGACTCGCTGAAGCGCGAGGCGGAAGCCGCCGCCGCGGCCGGCCTGTCCGCCTCGTTCACCACGGACGTCGCCCTCGACGTGCCCACGCTCGGCGCCGTCCGGACCACCGGGCAGGCGCACTTCCACCCGCGCCGGTGGCTGCTCGGGCTGGCCGCCGACGTCGAGCGCGCGGGCGGCACCGTCGTCGAGAACGCCCGCGCGACCGCGCTGAACGGCCAGACCGTCCGCACCTCGCGCGGCGACGTCGTGGCGGGCGAGGTCGTCGTCGCGACCCACTACCCCGTCCTCGACCGCGGCCTGTACTTCGCGCGGCTCGAGCCGGTCCGCGACCTGGTCGTGGCGGGTCCGGCGGCCGGGAACGCGCCGCCCTCGGGGATGTTCCTCGACGCCGACACCCACCACTCCGTGCGCGGCTACACCGAGTCGGGCACGCCGATGGTGATCGCCGGCGGCGAGCACTACCGCGTCGGGGCGCACGTCCACGTCGAGCGCCGGTACCAGCGGCTCGCGGACTGGGCGGACGCGCACGCGGGCCTGCACCGGGTGACCCACCGCTGGTCCGCGCACGACATGTCCACTGTGGACCTCCTGCCGTACGTCGGCCGGTACCTGCCGGGGACGAAGAACCTGTGGGTGGCCACCGGGTTCGGCCAGTGGGGCATGACCGGCGGCACCGCCGCGGGCCACGTGCTCGCCGCGCGGATCCTCGGCGAGCCGCACCCGGCCGCGGACCTGTTCGACCCCAACCGCTTCGACGCCCGCTCGGTGCTCGGCGTGGCCGAGGACAACCTGACCGTCGCGAAGTACCTGATCGGCGACCACGTGGCGGCGCTGTGGCGGTCGGAGAAGCTCGACGACCTAGCGCCCGGCGACGCCGAGGTCGTCCGCGTCGGCGGCGAGCTCGTCGCCGCGCACCGCGACGAAGCCGGGCAGCTGCACACCGTCGGCGCGCACTGCACGCACCTGGGCTGCCTCGTCTCGTTCAACGACGCCGAGAAGACCTGGGACTGCCCCTGCCACGGCTCGCGGTTCGGCGTCGACGGCGAAGTCGTGCAGGGGCCCGCGGTCCGCCCGCTGCGGCGCGGACCCGGATGAGCCGCTTGCGCGTCCTCACGATGAACGTGCTGGCGCCGGAGTACGCGTGCTGGCCGGACCGGCGGAGGTTGCTCGCCGGGCGCCTGCGGGCCTTGGAGCCGGACGTCGTCGCGCTGCAGGAGATCGCTCCGGACGGCGTAGCCGACCTGCTGGGCGAGGGCTGGCACGTCGTCGCGCACTCCGGCGTCGACGGCGGGGTCGGAGCGGCCCTGGCGAGCCGGTGGCCGATCGGCGAGACCCACGAGATCGACCAGCGGCCCGCCGGACGGCCGATCCGGCCGGCGTGGTGCGCCACCGTCGTCGCGCAGGTGCTGGCGCCGCCGCCGTGGGGTCCACTGTGGATGGTCCACCACAAGCCGAGCTGGCCCTACGGGTACGAAGCCGAACGCGAAGTGCAGGCGCTGCGCACGGCCCGGTTCGTCGAGGAGCTGCTCCCCCGGCCCGAAGAGCACGTGGTGCTGCTCGGCGACCTGGACGCGCCACCGGACTCGGCGAGCATCCGGTTCCTCACCGGCAAACAGGCGCTGAACGGCGCCAGCGTCTGCTATACCGACGCGTGGGCGAGCCTGTACCCCGAGGAGGCCGGGCACACGTTCACCCCGGCGAACGCGCTGGTCCGAGCCGGGGACATGCCGCTGGAGACCGGCCGCCGGATCGACTACGTGCTGGTCCGCGGCGGCCCGTGGGGACCACCGCTGGCGGTCGCCGCGTGCCGGCGGGTGCTGGTGGACCCGATCGACGGCGTCCAGGCGAGCAACCACTACGGCGTCTTCGCCGAGCTGGCCCTCCCGCCGCACCCGCCGGGCGCGTGGCCGGCACTTTCACGTGAAAGTGCCGGTTAGCCGGAGGCGAGCTTCTTGCCTGCGTCGTAGAGCAAGTGGAGCGCGTCGGCGACACCCACGGCGGTCAGGACCGTCGCCGCCAGGCGGGTGGGCCGGGGCGCGATGACCAGGCCCGCCGCCAGCCCGGTGCCGATCCACACGTTCAAGCAGAACGGGCACGACAGGAGCTCGCCCAGCGCGTGCTCGACGTGCCCCTTCCCGGGCACGGACTCGTTGAGCTCGTCGTCGCCGGCCGGCTCTTCGTACCGCGTGAACGGCGCGCGCAGCGGGCTCGTCACCGCGTCCTTGGCCAGCAGCCTGCTGGCCTTGAACGTCGCCGTGCCCAGCAGCACCGTGTCGCCGAGGCCGAACCGGCGGGGCAGCCGCTTGCCGAGGACGCGGCCCAGGGCCGTGAGCCCGCCGACGAGGGTGCCGTACGCTCCCATCACCCCGACGTACCCGGCCAGCGGGCGGTCGGCGTCGCCGGCGTAACCGCGCTGCACCTGCTTGGCTTTTTCCTTGACGACGCTCATTCGTCCGCCGATCCGGGCTTCATCATCTTGCCCTGCTGCTTCGCCTTGGCCTCGTCCGGCAGCACGCGGGACGCGGCCGACTGGAGCTTGTTCTTCGCCGCGCCGGGCACGATCTTGTCCTCGCCGTTCATCAGGGCTTCGTAGCCGGCTTCGGCGATCTCCGCCGGCGAGTCCTTGTCGCCGGCGGCGAGCTTCGTGTCCTCCATGTCCGCGCGCTCGAAGAACTCGGTGTCGACCGGGCCGGGCAGCATCGCCGTCACGGTGACGCCCTTGTCCTTCACCTCGGCGCGCAGGCCTTCGGAGAACGACGTCAGGAACGCCTTCGAAGCGGCGTAGACCGCCTGGTAGGGCGCCGGGGACGTGCCGGCGATCGACGAGGTGAACAGCACCCGGCCGTGGCCCCGGCCGACCATGCCGGGCACGACCCGCTTGGTGAGGTGCACGGCCGAGCGGACGTTGAGGTCGACCACGGTCAGCTGGTCTTCGAGCCGGGTGTCGCCGGCGAACTCGCCGTTGATGCCGACGCCGGCGTTGACGGCGAGCGCCTCGACCGGGCGGCCGTCGAGGTGCCGGACGAGCTCCTCGACCCCGTCGGCGGCGGCGAGGTCGGTCCGGACCGTCTCGACCTCCGCCCCGCAGGCGCGGACCTCGTCGGCGGCCGCGGCCAGCTCGGCGTCCTCGGCGGCGAGCACGACGTCGAAGTCGTGCCGCGCGAACTGCTTCGCCAGCTCGAGCCCGATCCCGCTGGACGCGCCGGTGACGACGGCCAGCGGCTTGGTGGCGGTGCTCATGCGAACCGCTCCCTTCCGGTTGACTTCCCCCGGCTTACCCGGCCCGCCGTCGGGCAATCATGGTTTCCCGGTACGCCGGGTGGGTATTTCGCGGCGATGGGACGCACCCGACTCCGCCGCAGCGACCTGCGCGGCCCCGGCATCCGGCGGATCCGCCGCGGCCGGGGCTTCTCCTACGCCATGCCCGATGGCTCGCCGGTCACCGACCCGGAGCTGCTCGACCGGATCAAGGGCCTGGTCATCCCGCCCGCCTGGCGGAACGTGTGGATCTGCCCCTACCCGAACGGGCACGTCCAGGCCGTCGGCACCGACGACGCCGGGCGGCGGCAGTACCTCTACCACGAGCAGTGGCGCCGGGACCGCGACGAGGAGAAGCACGACCGCGTGCTGGCGATGGCGCGCCGGCTGCCGGCGTGGCGAGAGGCGGTCGAGGAGGACCTCGCCGGGTCCGGGCTCACCCGGAAGCGGGTGCTCGCGGCGGCGCTGCGGATGCTCGACCGCGGGATCTTCCGCACCGGCGGCGAGGAGTACGCGGAGGAGAACGGCACCCACGGCGTCGCGACGCTCCTGCGTTCCCACGCGTCGGTCCGCGGCGACGAATGCCGGTTCTGCTACGTCGCCAAGGGTGGTCTCGACCGCGAAGTGGCGATCCGGGACGCCGCGCTCGCCTCGGTGGTGAAGTCGCTGCTGCGCAGCAAGTCCGGCAGCGACCGGCTGCTCGTCTACCGCGAGGGCCGGACGTGGCACGAGGTGCACGCGGCCGACATCAACGAGCGGTTCAAGGAGCTGGCCGGCGACGACTGCACGGCGAAGGACCTGCGGACGTGGAACGCGACGGTGCTGGCGGCGGCCGCGTTCGCCGCGGCCGAGGCGCCGGCGTCGAAAGCCGCGGCCAAGCGCGCGGAGTCCGGGGTGATGAAGGAGGTCTCGAAGGCGCTCGGCAACACCCCGGCGGTGTGCCGGTCGTCCTATGTGGACCCCCGGCTGGTGGAGGCCTACCGCGCCGAGCGCACGATCTCGGCGGCGACGAAGCGGGCCGCGCGGCTCGAGGGCGACGAAGCGCGGGCGGTGCTGGAGAAGGCGTGCGCGCGGCTGCTCAGCCGCGCGTGATTGAAGATCACCCGGGCGGGGAACTCCCGGGTGGCTCTTACCCTGGCGAGTGACAGGAGACACGGTGAGTGAGCGTCGATCCACCCGTCCGTGTACTGGCCCGCGGACCCGCTCGTCCGGGAACCTGGGACCGATGAACTCCGACGCTTCCCCCGTGCGCTGGCGCGCGTCGATCGGCCTGACGGTCGGCGGCGACGGCCCGGTGTCGAGCATCGTCGAGTCCGAGCACGGCAGCGAGGGATCGGCGCGGGAGTGGGTCGAGCGGAAGCTGCCGCGGACGAGGTTCCCGGCGTGGATTCCGGCGGCCCGGCGCGCCGACGGGGTCGAGTTGTTCGGCCAGGTGGCCCGGGGGCGGGTCGTGACCGGGCGGTTGGTGCCCACTTGGGAGTCCGAAGGGACTGCTGTCTGGCACGCCGATCCGGCCGGGGATCAGGTTCGGTGGCGTCGCTGTGCCGTGGAGCCCGCGGAAAGCTGAGGGTTCCCGAGGGGCAGGGGAAGGGTGCTGCCACGCGAGTGGGCATGCCGGCTGGCTGATGTCATGAACGGGTCTTTCAGCGCGCCGGACGTCATGAACGAGTCGTTCACCACGCCCCGCACGTCCTGACCAACCCAGCACCGCGAGGCCGCCCGCCACCAACCCCACGTCATGAACGAGTCGTTCACCGCGCGCCGGACGTCAGGGCTCCGGCAAAGTCGTGGCCGCGCGGTCTGCCCGGCGTCGCGGCGATGTCATGAAAGGGTCGTTCATGTCGTCTGACGAAGTGAGCGACCCGTTCATGACGTGCGGGCGACCGGATCGGCCGCGCTGACCTGACTTTGCTGGGCCCCTTGCGCGCCGCGTCATGAACGAGTCGTTCACCGCGCGCCGGACGTCAGGGCTCCGGCAAAGTCGTGGCCGCGCGGTCTGCCCGGCGTCGCGGCGATGTCATGAAAGGGTCGTTCATGTCGTCTGACGAAGTGAGCGACCCGTTCATGACGTGCGGGCGACCGGATCGGCCGCGCTGACCTGACTTTGCTGGGCCCCTTGCGCGCCGCGTCATGAACGAGTCGTTCATGACGTCGCTTCAGGCCTCCCCCACGTCCTTGCGCAGCAAGCAGAACTCGTTGCCCTCCGGGTCCTGCAGCACCTCCCAGGACTCGCTCCCGTCCTGGCCCACATCCGCCCGGCGGGCCCCCAGCGCCAGCAACCTCGCCAGCTCCGTGTCCTGGTCCGTCCCCGCCGGGCTCACGTCCAGGTGCAACGGCAGCTTGCCGCGCTTCGGGTTCTCCGTCCGCGCCAGGACCAGTGTCGGCGGGCCGGAACCGAACCGGCCGCCCGGTGGGCCCAGCTCGAGGCCGTCCGGCTCGTGGCCGATCACCTCGTAGCCGAGCACCGCGCACCAGAACTCGGCCAGCCGGTCCGGGTCGTGGCAGTCCAGCACCAGCTCCGTGATCCGGCAGGCCATCCGCTCAGCTCCGTTCGGTTTCCCTCGCCACGTCCGCGGCTTCGTCCTCGTCCATCGCCTTCGTGTCGCGCGGGGGCAGGAACGGCTCCGCCTGGTCGTCCTCGCGGCCCGCCTCGATCGCGCGCCCGCGGGCCACCTCGGCGTCCAGCTCGGCCCCCAGCAACACCGCGATGTTCGAGATCCACAACCATACAAGGAACACGATCACCCCGGCCAGCGAACCGTAGGTCTTGTTGTACGACCCGAAGTTCGCCACGTACAACGCGAACCCGGCCGACGCCAGCACCCACAGCACCACGGCCAGCAGCCCGCCCGGCGTCAGCCACTTGAACCCCGGCAGCCGCACGTTCGGCCCCACCCAGTACAGCAGGGCGAACGCCAGGCTGACGAGCAGCGCGATCACCGGCCACTTCGCGATCTCCCACACCAGGACACCGGTCGAGCCGAGCCCGATCGCGTCGCCGATCCGGCGGGCCACCGAGCCGGTCGCCACCACGCCCAGCGCGCACGCCGCCAGCAGCACCACGATGCCGACCGTCAGCGCGATCCGCAGCGGGATCGTCTTCCAGACCGGCCGGCCCTCCGGCATGCCGTAGATCGCGTTCGACGCGCGCATGAACGCCCCGATGTAGCCCGACGCCGACCACAGCGCGCCGAGCAGGCCGATGATCGCCAGCGGCCCGGCCAGGCCGCGCGAGCCGGCCAGCTCCTTGATCGCGCCGACGAGGATGTCCTTGCCCTGCCCCGGGACCAGCTGGTTGATGTTGTCGATCACGGTCTGGATCGCGTTCGGGCCCAGCAGGCCGAGGATCGCCGTGAGCACGATGATGCCCGGGAACAGCGACAGCACGCCGTAGTACGTGAGCGCCGCGGCCCAGTCGGTCAGGTTGTCGCGGTTGAACTGCTTGAAGGTGCGTTTGAGCACCCCGCCCCACGTCCGCTTGTCGAGCTCGCCCGGTCCTTCGGGCGCTTTCCGTCCGTTGGCTGCCATCGCCACCTCCTGCTCCGGCGCGGGGCATACCCCGTCCCGGACGGGGTACTCCTCGTTCGTCCCGACCAGCAGGAGGAAGCCGTGACCGAGGTCAGCCGCGTGATCGACGTACCGCCCGAAGCCGTGTTCGAGGTGCTGGCCGACGGCTGGCTCTATGCCGGCTGGGTGGTCGGGAGCTCGCACATCCGCGGCGTCGACGGGGACTGGCCCGCCGTGGGCTCGCGGATCCACCACAGCGTCGGCCCGTGGCCGGTGCACATCCAGGACCAGACGGTCGTGACGGCCGTCGAGCCGGGCCGGTCGCTGTCGCTGGAAGCACGTGGCTGGCCGCTGGGCGCGGCGGCGGTCGGGTTGACGCTCGTGCCGCACGGCGAGGGCGAGACGCTGGTCCGGATGACCGAGCACATCGTGCGCGGCCCGGGCAAGGTGCTTCCGGCGGCCCTCCAGTCGCTGCTGGTGAAGCCACGGAACACGGAGTCGCTGGCCCGGCTGGCGGACTTGGCGACCGGCAAGTACGCCCGGTCGAAGAGCGGCCACCCGCGTCCGTGATCAGCCGGCGGGCTCGCCGAACCAGCGGGCCAGGTGGGCGTCCAGCTCCTGCTGGTGCTCGCCGATCCAGGCGACGTACCCGTCGGGGCGGAGCAGCAGCGCCGGCGCGTCCACGGCCGCCGTGGGATCCGCGATGACGTCGACCCGGTCCGCCCAGCCCCCGGCGCTCAGCCGCTCGGTGCGGTCGAGCACCAGACCGCGGCCTGCGCGCAACCGGTCATAAAGACTCCCCTGCTTCAGTTCGACGTCACGCAGGCGGCGGCCGACCAGGTCCGGGGCCGCCCCGAAGTCGTAGCGGATGCCGAGCGCGGTGATCTTCTCGATCAGGTACCGGTTCACCTCGGGGAAGTCCATCAGCTCGGCGAGCAGCCCGCGCACGGCCCGCGGGCCCGGCCCGGGGGAGTGCAGTTCCACCTGGGCCCGGGTGTTGTCCAGCACGTCCTGGGCCACCGGATGGCGTTCGGCGTGGTAGGTGTCCAACAGGGTTTCCGGCGCCCAGCCGCGAATCCGCGCGGCGAGCTTCCAGCCGAGGTTGACCGCGTCCTGGACGCCCAGGTTCAGGCCCTGCCCGCCGGCCGGCGGGTGGATGTGCGCCGCGTCGCCGGCCAGCAGCACGCGCCCGACCCGATACTGCTCGACCAGCCGGGTGGCATCACCGAAGCGAGACAGCCAACGCGGGGAATGCACGCCGAAGTCGGTGCCGGCGACGGCGTGCAACGCCTGCCGGAAGTCCTCGATGCCGGGCGGTTCCGCGCCGGCTTTCGATTCGGCGACCACAACGCGGTAGACGTCCTCTCCGAAGGGCCGGAAGTCGAAGGCCTTGTTCGTCTCGCGGACCTCGGTCACCTTCGCCGTGATCTCCTCCGGCGGCGCGGCTGCTGCCAGCTCGCCCATCAGCGTGAACGTCCGCGCGGGTTCACCGGGGAAGCCGACCCCGAGCAGCTTGCGGACGGTGCTGCGCGCGCCGTCGCAGCCGACGACGTACCGCGACCGCAGCCGCTCGCCGTCGGCCAGTTCGACGGTCACCCCTTCGTCGTCCTGTTCCAGGTTGGTCACCGGGCACCCGCGCCGGATCTCCGCGCCCAGGTCGGCCGCGTGGTCGCCGAGCAGCCGGTCGACGACGGGCTGCGGGATGCCCAGCTGGTACGCGGAGCCGAGCCCTTCGGGTGCCGGTTTGGGGATGGCGGCGAAGACCCCGCCGACCGGGCGCCGGCGGCCGCGTTCGAGGAGGCGGTCCAGCAGGCCGCGCATCGCCATGAGCTCGAGGCTGCGGACGTGCAGGCTCACGACGCGCGCGAACGACGACGCGGGCTCGGGTTCCTTTTCCAGCACGAGGACCCGCACGTCGTGCAGCCGCAGTTCGGCGGCCAGCATCGCGCCGGTCGGCCCGCCCCCGGCGATGATCACATCGAACACGAACCACCCGTTTCCGCAGGTCCCGGCATCGGCGGCCGAGTATGCGGCAGGCGGCGTGCGGCCGCAAGCGAAATAAGGCAGGGAAAGAACGCCGGGCTCGGCGGTGGATCCCGGGTGGCGGCCGGAGGCACCGGCGCTCAGCCGCGGATCGCACGGCGAGCCGCCCGGATCACCGCCACACCCCGCGCTCAGCCGTAGATCGCGCGGTGAGCCGCCCGGATCACCGCCGCATATCCCCCACCCAAAACACCAGCCCGCGCGAGCGCCGCGCGAGCCGCGTTGGATCCGGGCCCACCGTGCACCGCGCCGCCCGGGTGTGCCGACGCGCCCGCCAGGAACAAGCGGTCGACCGGCGTGTCCGCGCGGCCCGTCCCCGGGACCGGGCGGAAGAACAGCTGCTGGTGGATCGCCGTCGTGCCCGCGTTGATCGCGCCGCCCACCAGGCCCGGGTTGTGGTCCGCCAGCTCGGCCGGCCCCTGCACGTAGCGGGCCTTGATCAGGTCGGTGAACCCCGGCGCGTTCGCCTCGACCGTCTCCTCGATGCGCTTCACCCGCCGCTCCAGCGCGGTGCGGTTCTCCATCGTCCCGCGCGGCACGTGCGTGTACGCCCACGCCGCCTCCGTGCCCGCCGGCGAGCGCGTCGGGTCGGTCGTGGTCATCTGGCCCAGCAACAGGAACGGGCGGCGCGGGGTGCGGCCGCGGGCGAGTTCGCCGCCGAACGCCGACAGCCCGTCCAGGTCCGTCCCCAAGTGGATCGTGCCGGCGCCGCGCGCCTCCGAGGCCGTCCACGGGATCGGGCCGGACAACGCCCAGTCCACCTTCACCGTCGCACTGTCCCATTCGAACTTGCCGAGGTCTTCCAGCAGCCGCGACGGCAGCCACTCCGCCCCCACCAGCTTGCGGTACAGCACCGGCGCCGGCACGTCGGCGAGGACGGCCTTGTTCGCCCGCACCGCGACGCCGGAATCGTCCCGGACGCCGAGCGCCCGGCCGTCGCCGACGAGCACCTCGCGCACCGGACGTCCACAGTGGACCTGCCCGCCGCGGGACTCCAGCCGGCGCACCAAGGCCGCGACCAGCTCCCCCGCCCCGCCTTCGGGGACCGGGAAGCCCACGTCCTGGCCGATCATCGCGAGCAGCCAGCCGAAGACCGCGCTGCCCGCGTTGTCCACGGACAGGTCGCTGTGCGCGGAGTTCCCCGCCACGAGCAGCTTCGCGCCCTCGCCGGTGAACAGCTCGTCGCCGAACCGGCGCGCCGGCAGCGTCAGCATCCGCGCCAGGCGCAGCGCGTCCCCGGTTCCGGTGCGCCGCAGCAGCTTCAGCGCCGGGCGGACCGGCGGGAACGGCGTGAACAACGCGTTCAGCAGCGGCTCGCGGAGCTCGCGCCACTGCTCGAACAGCCGGCGCCACGCGTCGCCGTCGCCCGGGGCGAACTCGTCGGCCGAGGCCGCCGTGCGGTCGACGTCCCGCGACAGCACCGCGCACCGGTCGTCGGGCAGCACGTGCGCGAGGACGTCGGGCGCGTGCCGCCAGCGCAGGCCGTGTTCCTCCAGCTTCAGGCCCCGGATCACCGGCGACACCGCCGAGAGCGGGTAGAAGGCGCTGAACAGGTCGTTGCGGAAGCCCGGCTCGGTGACCTCGGCCGTGCGGACCGCGCCGCCCACGTGCTCGGTCGCCTCCAGCACGAGCACCGACCAGCCCGCGTCGGCCAGCAGGTTCGCCGCCACCAGTCCGTTGTGGCCGGCGCCGATCACCACGGCGTCGGCGGCTTCGGTGCTCACTGGCGGCCTCCCGTTCAGGCTTGCGACTGGTGGCTCGGCCCCACCCGCGTGAGCGAGCGCAGCCTGGACACGACCCCACCGCGGCGCGGCGGGGCCAGGGGCGGGCTCGCCGCCCCCTCGCCCGACCGGAACCCGGCGACCAGCTCGGCGACCGCGGACGCGGCGTCGTACCGAGGTTGCCAGCCCAGCGCGGTCTCCGCCAGCGTGGGGTCGGCGAGTGCCGCGCGGTCGGCGAGCTCCAGCCAGCCCGGGTGCACCGGCAGCGCGCCGCCCGCCCAGGCCGCCCGGACGGCGACCAGCGCCAACGGCTTCGGAACCGGGATCCGCCGGCCGCCGAGGACCGCGGCCAGCGCGTCGGAGTCGAGGACCTCGGGCGCGGCGAGGTTGACCGCGCCGGCGAAACCGCGGTCGAGGATCAGCCGGATCGCTTCGGCGACGTCGGCGGTGTGCACCGCCTGGGCGCGCAGGCCGGTCCACAGCGGAACCGGCAGCCGCCGGCCGCCGACGATCCGGGCGGGCACCACCGGGTCGAGCAGCCAGCGCGCGAACTGCCCGGCCGCGCGCCGGTGGACGATCGCGCACGGCCGGATCCGCGCCACCGACACCTCGGGGTGCCGCTCCGCGAACCGGTCGAGCAGGGTCTCCAGCGCGGCCTTGCCCCGGCTGTAGGCGCTGTGCGGGATCCCGGTGCACGCGTGGGTTTCCGGCACTTTCTCCCAGCGCGGCGCGGGCCCGTACGCGGCGACCGACGACGCGACGACCACGTGCGGCACCCCGGCCGCCGCGGCCGCGGCGAGGACGTGCCGGGTGCCGTGGTCGTTGGTGCGCCACATCGGCGGGTCGCCGCGCACCGGCGAGATGGCCCACGCGAGGTGGACGACGGCGTCCGCGCCGTCGAACAGCCGGGTCAGCTCCTGCTCGGCGCCCCGGACCCCGATGTCGGCGGCGCGCCAGCCCGCCCGGCGGTACGGCTCGGCCGTGGTGTCGGGGAGCCGCCGCGCCAGGCCGACGACGTCGCAGGCAGGGTCGAGGGCGTCCAGCAGCGCCGTCCCGACGTTGCCGGTGGCCCCGGTGATCACGATCCGCACACGGAGTGCTTACCCCGTCACGCGGTCGTGAAACTAGACCAGGTCACGCGGGATCCGCCGGTGCCAGTTCCGGGACACGATCCGGCGGGCGCCGTCGTAGCCGTCGAGCCGGGCGTCGATCACGAACTCGGTGTCCGTGCAGGACACCCGCGTCCGGGTCTCGCTGCGCGCCAGCCACTCACCGCGGGAGAAGGTCACGATCCACTCGGTTTCGGCGACCGGCGAGCAGAAGTCGTCGGCCTCCCAGGTGTAGCGCTCCCGGACGTCGCGGCTCACCTCGAGGTCGAGCTCGTCGAAGCGCACGGTGCCGGCGTTCTTCACGATGTCGAGCGCGGAGTGGTAGTCGACGAGGTCGCGCGAGACGGTCCAGCGCTGCTCCCCCGGCGTCAGCGCGGTCACCGGCATCGGCGGCGCGCCTTCGGGCTTGCCGAACGGCCGGGCGGGCAGCTCGTCCGGTTCGGCGACCGGCCGCACCGGCAGCTCCAGCGCGCTGTGTCCGGTGTGGACACTCAACAGCACCGGCTTCGGCGGCGGCCACGCCAGCGGCCAGTACGAAGTGGACAGTGACAGCCGGATCCGGTGCCCCGCCGGGAAAGCCTGCGCGACGGCGTTCAGTTCGATCTCGACGGCGCACCGCTCCCCCGGCTCCATCGGCGCCGGCTCGTCGTGGCCGTCCCGGTGGGTCAGGTTGAGCAGGCCGTACGTGACGCGGGTGGCGCGCCCGTCCGGGGCGACGTCGGACAGCCGGGCCGCGATCATCGCCACCGGCTGGTCGGCCGACACCTCCAGCCGCACCTTGGGCGAGCCGAGGATTTCGCAGCGCTCGGTGAGCACGTCGGTGTCGAAGACCAGCGAACCGCCGTCCTCCTCGCGCTGGTCGTAGGGCAGGTCCGGCGGGGCGCTGTAGGACGCCCACTTGCCGGAGAACTGCCCCACCGACAGCGGCGAGGACACCGTGAGCGCTTCGTCTTCGACGGTCTCCTCCGGCCGCGCGAGCCGGTGCCGCGCCAGCGGAAGCTCTTGCGGCTTCACGTGCGGCGACGGCCAGGTGGCCTCACCGACCCAGCGGCCGGGGCGGTCCTCGTAGGACGTCGACGGCGGGACGCTCTCCTGCATCCACGTCCGCAGCATCGGCCCGTCCATGGCCTCGTTCTCGACGCCGCGCAGCCAGTGGTCCCACCACGTCACGACTTCCTGGAGGTACCCGATCGCCGGCCCCGGCTCGCCGAGGTGCGGGTACTTGTGCGACCACGGCCCGATCAGCCCGCGCCGCGGGACGTCGAGGTGGGCGAGCAGCCGGATGACGGCGTTGGAGTAGCCGTCGGCCCAGCCGCTGGAGGCCAGCACCGGGACCTGGACGTCGCTGTAGTTCTCCGACACCGAGGCGTGCCGCCAGTAGTCGTCACGGCGCTGGTGGCCGAGCCAGTTCTCGATCCACAGGCTGCAGTTCTCCAGCCGCTCCAGCCACATCTCGCGCCACCGCTCGCCGACGACCGCCGGGTCGGGCGGCAGCGTGGCGTAGCCGAACATGGTGCCCGACTCGGCGACGTTGTCCGACAGCAGGCAGCCGCCCATGTAGTGCATGTCGTCGGCGAAGCGGTCGTCGGTGAACGACGAGATCACGATCGCGCGCAGGCTCGGCGGTTTCCGCGCCGCGACCTGAAGGGCGGCGAACGCGCCCCAGGAGATCCCCATCATCCCGGTGTCGCCGGTGCACCACGGCTGCGCGGCGATCCACTCGAGGACGTCCTCGGCGTCGAGCTGCTCGCGTTCGAGGTACTCGTCGGCCAGGACGCCCTCGGACTCGCCGGTGCCCCGGATGTCCACGCGCACGCACGCGTAGCCGTGGCCGGCGAGGTAGGGGTGGTGGATCGAGTCGCGCGGGGCGGTCAGGTCGCGCTTGCGGTACGGGATGTACTCGAGGATCGCGGGCACCGGCTCGGTGTCCGACGAGACCGGCCGCCAGATGCGGGCGGACAGCACGGTCCCGTCGGACGCCGGGATCCGGACGTGGTCGGAGACGGTGATTTCGTACGGCAGCGAGGTGACGGCTCGCAAGAGTCAGTTCCCTCCCGGGTTACGCGTTGGGCTGCAACAGGATCTTCTGGGCGCCGTCGAGCTTCTTCTGGAAGATCTCGTACGCGCGCGGCGCGTCGGCCAAGGGCAGCTTGTGGGTGGCGAAGCCCTCGACGCCGAGCGGGTCGCCGTCGCCGGTGAGCACCGGCATGATGTCGTCGAGCCAGTGCCGGACGTTGGCCTGGCCCATCCGCAGCTGCACCTGCTTGTCGAACAGCTCCATCATCGGCATCGGGTCGACCATGCCGCCGTAGACGCCGGACAGCGAGATGGTGCCGCCGCGGCGGACGGCGTCGATCGCGGCGTAGAGCACGCTGAGGCGGTCGATGCCGGCCTTCTCGGTGATCTTCTCGCCCAGCGGCTGCGGCAGCAGGCCGACGAGCGTGTGCGCGAGCTTCCCGACCGGAGCGCCGTGGGCCTCCATGCCGACGGCGTCGATGACGGAGTCCGCGCCGCGGCCGGTGGTCAGCTGCCGGATGCTGTCGCCGATGTCCTTGTGGTCGCGCGTGTCGAGGGCGGTCGCGCCGTGTTCGCGGGCCCGGGCGAGCCGCTCGGGCACGAGGTCGACGCCGATCACCTGAGCGGCCCCGCGGTGCCGCGCGATCCGGGCGCACATCTGGCCGATCGGCCCGAGCCCGAAGACGACGACGGTGCCGTCCTCCGGGACGTTCGCGTACTCGACGGCCTGCCACGCGGTCGGGACGACGTCGGAGAGGTAGACGAACCGCTCGTCCGGCGGGCCGTCCGGCACCTTGATCGGGCCGTACTGCGCCTGCGGGACGCGCAGGTACTCGGCCTGGCCGCCGGGGACCTGGCCGTAGAGCTTGGTGTAGCCGAGCAGCGAGGCGCCCTTGCCGTGTTCTTTCACCTGGGTGGTCTCGCACTGCGACTGCAGGCCGCGTTGGCACATCCAGCAGTGGCCGCACGAGATGTTGAAGGGGATGACGACGCGGTCCCCGGGCTTGATGCCGGTGACCGCGTCCCCGACCTCCTCGACGACGCCCATCGGCTCGTGGCCGAGGATGTCGCCTTCGGTCATGAACGCGCCCAGCACTTCGTAGAGGTGCAGGTCGGAGCCGCAGATCCCGGTCGAGGTGACGCGGATGACGGCGTCGGTGGACTCCTCGATCTTGGGGTCCGGTACGTCCTCGACGCGGACGTCGCGCTTGCCGTGCCAGGTCACTGCCTTCATGGCTCTCCCTTTCCGGGTACGGGTCTCGGAGGCCGGTTTCCCGCGGGAGGAAGAGGCAAACGCGGTTCAGGTCAGCGACCTCGGCGCGGCCGGATGACGTGAATGACTCATTCATGTCACCAGACGACGTGAATGACTCATTCCTGTCATCGCCCCTGCCCACACCGACCCACGCCGCTCAGGTCAGCGCGTCCGCCACCAGGTACACCGCCGCGGCCACGGCGGCCGCCGCCGGGAAGGTCAGCACCCACCCCAGCACGATGTCGCGCGCGATCCCCCACCGCACCGCCGACAGCCGGCGCGTCGCGCCCACCCCCATGATCGCCGCCGTGATCACGTGGGTCGTCGAGATCGGGGCCTTCACCGCGAACGCCGTCACGTACAGCACCGACGAGGCCACCGACTCCGCCACGAACCCGTGCGGCGGGTCCAGCGGGAACACCCGGCGCCCCAGGGTGCGCATGATCCGGAGACCGCCCGAATAGGTGCCCAGGGACAAGGCCACCGCGCACAGCAGGGTCACCCACAACGGGACCGCGAACGTCGACTGCTCCCCCGCCGCCACCAGGGCCAGGACGATCACGCCCATGCCCTTCTGGGCGTCCTGCAACCCGTGGCCCAGCGCGAGCGCCGACGCCGACAGGATCTGGAACCGGCGGAACACCCGGCCGCTGCGGTGCGGGTTGGCGCGGCGCAGCAGCCACAGCGCCGCCACCATCGCGACGTAGCCCAGCCCCAGCCCGAGCAGCGGCGAAGCCACCATCGGGATCAGCACCTTCTCGGTGATCCCCGCCCAGTGCACGGTGCTCGCCGCGGCCAGCGCCGCGCCCACCATGCCGCCGATCAGCGAGTGCGAGGACGACGACGGCAGCCCGAAGTACCAGGTGACCAGGTTCCAGGTGATCGCCCCGGTGAGCGCGGCGAACACCACCGTCAGCGCGTCCGGGCCGGCCGGGACGTCGATGATGCCCTTCGCCACCGTCGCGGCGATGCCCGTCGACAGCAGCGCGCCCGCCAGGTTCATCACCGCCGCCAGGAGCAGCGCCGCGCGCAGGGTCAGCGCCCGCGTCGACACCGCGCTCGCGATCGCGTTCGCGGCGTCGTGGAACCCGTTGGTGTAGTCGAAGAAGAGCGTCAGGACGATCACGACGACCAGGGCGGCCGTGCCCGTCACTCAGGACTCCTTCACCGCGATGGTCTGCACCACGTCGGCGACGTGCTCGAAGGCGTCGGCCGCCAGCTCGAACTGCTCGACGACCTCCTTGGTCTTCAGCACTTCGAGGGCGTCCCCGCCGGGTTCGAACAGGTGGGCCAGCACGCGCCGGTAGACGCGGTCGGCCTCGTTCTCCAGCTCGTTGATCTCGATCCAGTACGGCTCGAGCTCGCCCACCTTCGCCAGCCCGGGCATCGAGTTCGCGGTCAGCTCGGCGCACCGGCACAGCACCCGGACCAGCAGGTCCGTGCCCGGCGGGAACGCCTCGATGCGGTACAGCACGGCCAGGTCCGCCGCGGTGTCCATGAAGTCGAGCACGTCGTCGATCTTCCCGGCCAGCGCCTGGATGTCCTCGCGGTCGAACGGCGTCACGAACGAGCTGTTGAGCTCGACCATGATCGTGTGCATCAGCTCGTCGCCCTGGTGCTCGACCTCGTGCAGGCGCTTGGCGAGCGGCTCCCGCTCGCCGGGCTCGGCGGCGACGAGGTCGCGCAGCACCGCGGTGGCGGTCACCAGGTTTCTCGCCGCGTCCGTGAGCAGGTCGAAGAACCGGGTACCCCGTGGGGTGAACCGCATCGATGGCCGTCCCTTCGCCGACGCAAGCGCCGTGAGCCGGGTACCCCCGCGGGGGGCACGTTTAACAGGCGTTCTCCGGGAAACCAGGTGGCCATGACCGAACCCGGATCCCGGCGCCTGAGAGTACTGCTCTGGCACGTGCACGGCTCGTGGACCGACGCCTTCGTCCGCGGCCGCCACCAGTACCTCCTGCCGGTGTCCCCGGAGGGCGCACCGTGGGGACTCGGGAAGGCCGGCCGCGACTGGCCGTCCGTCACCGAAGTTCCGCTCGACCGCCTGGCCGACGCCGAGCCGGACGTCGTGGTCGTGCAGCGCCCGGAGGAACTCGACCTCGTGGCGAGGCTCGGCGCGCCGGCCGTCTACGTCGAACACAACGCGCCGCGGCCGTACGCCGCTTCGAGCGAGCACCCCCTGGCGGCGCGGCCGGACATCACCGTCACGCACGTGACCCACTTCAACGAGGCGATGTGGGACTGCGGCCGCGCGCCCACGACCGTCGTCCCGCACGGCATCCCCGACCCGGGCGCGCGCTACACCGGCGAGCTCGCCGCCGGCGTGTCGATGATCAACGAGCCGGTGCGCCGCCGCCGCGTGACCGGCGCCGACCTGCTGGACGCCCTCGCCGGGGCCGCCCCGGTCGACCTGTTCGGCATGGGCACCGAGGAGCTGTCCGGGCCGGTGCGCGGCCAGGGCGACGTCCCCGCGCCCGCCCTGCACGACGAGATCGCCCGCCGCCGCGTCTACCTGCACACCGCCCGCTGGACGTCGCTGGGACTGTCCCTTCTGGAGGCGATGCACCTGGCCATGCCGGTCGTCGTCTTCGCCGCCACCGAGGCGATCGAGGCCGTGCCGCCCGACGCGGGCGTGCTGTCCACCGACGTCTCCGTGCTGGCCCGGGGCTTCCGGGAGCTGGTCAACGAGCCCGACTTCGCCGCGCTGGCCGGCAAGAACGCCCGCGAACACGCCCTGAAGAACCACGGGCTGGACGCCTTCCTGACCGCTTGGGACCACCTCCTCGCCGAGACGGCCCGCTGACCCCGAAGGGAACGCCTCACCGATGAAGATCGCGATGGTGTCCGAGCACGCCAACCCACTCGCCGCGCTGGGCGAAGCCGACGCCGGCGGGCAGAACGTCCACGTGGCGGAGCTGTCGGCGGCCCTGACGCGCGCCGGCCACGACGTCACCGTCTACACGCGCCGGGAGAGCCTCGACGAGCCGCCCGAGGTCCGGACCCCGCAGGGGTACGACGTCGTGCACGTGCCCGCCGGGCCGCCGCGGAAGGAGCCGAAGGACCACCTCCTGCCGTACATGGGCGAGTTCGGGAGCTTCCTGCGCGACCGGTGGGCCGCCGACCGGCCGGACGTGGCGCACGCCCACTTCTGGATGTCCGGCCTCGCGACCGTCCTCGCGGCGAGCGCGACCGCGACGCCGGTCGCGCAGACGTTCCACGCCCTCGGCGTCGTCAAGAAGCGGTACCAGGGGAACCAGGACACCAGCCCCGCGGACCGGATCCGGCTGGAGCGGATCATCGGCAGGCAGGCCGGGCGCGTCGTCGCCACCTGCTCCGACGAGGTGTTCGAGCTGTCGCGCCTCGGCGTGCCGCGGTCGCGGATCTCGATCGTGCCCTGCGGCGTCGACCTCGGGCGCTTCTCCCCCGACGGGCCGACCGCCCGCCGCCGCGAACGCCACCGCCTGGTGGCCGTCGGCCGGCTGGTGCCGCGCAAGGGCTTCGACATCGCGATCACCGCGCTCGCCCAGCTGCCGGACACCGAGCTGGTGATCGCGGGCGGTCCCGAGCGCGGGCGGCTGTCGCAGGACCCGGAGGCGAAGCGGCTGCGGGAGCTGGCCGACCGGCTGGGGGTCGGCGACCGCGTCCGGTGGCCCGGCCAGGTGTCCCGTGAGGACATGCCGGCCCTGCTGCGCTCGGCCGACGCCGTCGTGTGCACGCCGTGGTACGAGCCGTTCGGGATCGTGCCGCTGGAGGCGATGGCCTGCGGTGTCCCGGTGGTCGCGGCCGCGGTGGGCGGGCTGACCGACACCGTCGTCGACGGCGTCACCGGGCTGCTGGTCCGGCCGCAGCAGCCGAAGGAGCTCGCGTCCCGGGTCCGGCGGCTGCTGGACGACCCGGCGCTCTGCCACGCCTACGGCACCGCCGGGCACGACCGCGCGGTGGCCCGCTACTCGTGGGACCGCGTCGCGGCCGACACGCTCAGGGCGTACCACAAGCTCGTGCCCCAGACCGCGGCCACCGCCGAGGCTCGCTGACCCCTCGTGAGTGTTCAGGGCGGTTGACCGCCCTGAACACTCACGACCGCGTCAGCCCACGTAGCGGCGGGCCTTCGAGGTGCGCTGGGGTTCTTCCAGCAGATACAGGCCGTGCTCGACGTGCGAGGGGACGACGCGGCGGTCGCGCAGCACCCACGGCAGGCCGCGGAGCACGTCCAGCAGGGCCGCCGCCGTCGCGCGATCGCGCGGGGCCGTGCGCAGCACCTCGCGGCCGCGGCGGAAGACCGCCGGCCAGGGACGGCGCAGCAGGAGTGTCCACAGTGTGTTGCGGATGCCGAGGCGGCGGCGGTGGCGCGGGTCGCGCAGCTTCGACGGCGCGTGGTGGATCACGACGTCCTCGGCCCAGCACATCCACCAGCCGCGCGCGGCGAGGTCCAACGCGAACAGCTCTTCCTCACCGCCCAGCCACATCCGCGTCGAGAAGCCGCCCACCTCGCGGAACGCGCTGACGCGCACGGCGGTCAGCCCGGCCATGATGCCCAGCAGCGCCGGCCCCGGCAGCCACGACGGGCCCGGCACCGGCGATTCGCGCAGCTCCGGCGTGATCGGGTCCTCGGCCAGGCCCGGCTCGACCAGGCAGCGGCCGGTCACCGAGCCGAGTCCGGGGTGGGCGTCCAAAATGTCCGCAGCCCGGGTCAAAGCGCCCGGTTGCCACGTCGTGTCGTCGTCGCAGAACGCCACGTACGGCGTCGTCACCTCCTCGACGGCGATGTTGCGCGCCACCGCGCCGAGGTTCTCCCGCAACGGGAACAGCCGGACGCCGGGGAACTCGCGGGCGACCATGTCGGCCGTGCCGTCGGCGGACCCGTTGTCCGCGACGAAGATCGGCGGATCGTCCGGTAAGGACGTCATGTGCGCCAGGGTCTCCCGCAGCTGCTCACGCCGGTTGCAGGTGATGATCACGACCGAGATGCGCGCCATTCGGCGGTCCTTTCCAGAGTCCGGGCCTGGTGTTCGACGTGGGCGGGCAGGACGCGGCGGGAGCCCAGCGCCCGGGGCAGCCGGGCCACCGCGCCGAGCACGGCGCCGGGCGCGGTGACGAGCGTCCGGGCCACCTCCCGGCGGCAGACCCGCGGCGGCCGGCGCAGCACCGCGATGAGCAGCCGGTTGCGCAGTTCGGCGCGGCGGCGCCAGGACGACGGCGGCCGCGACCGCGAAGGGTGGTGGTGGGCCCGCAGGTGCCCGACATAGCAGACGTCCCAGCCGCGCGCGGCCAGGTCGTAGGCGAGCAACTGCTCCTCCGCGCCGAAGTGCAGCAGTGGGCTGAAGCCGCCGACCTGGAGGTACGCCGTCCTCCGGACGATCGCGGAGCAGGCGAGGAACCCGAGCACCAGCGGCCCGGGGGCGCCGTCGGGGCGGCCGAGCGGGCTGCGTTCCATGTCGGGTGTCACGGGGTCGTCCCGGCATTCCGGGCCGACGAGGGTGCGCGCGGCGAGGAGGCCGGTCCGCGGGTGCTCGTCGAAGATCCGTTCGGCTTCCGGCAGCGCGCCGGGCGCCCACCACGAGTCATCGTCGCTGAAGGCCACGTACGGCGTCTCGGCGACGAGCACCCCGAGCGTGCGGGCGGCGGCACCGAGGTTGTGCGGCAGCCGGATCAGCCGGACGCCGGGGAAGCCCGCGGCAACCTCGGCGGTGTCGTCCTCGGAAGCGTTGTCCAGCACCACGACCGGCGGCCGCGGGTCCAAAGAGGACAGCTGGGCGAGGGTGCGGGCGAGCTCGCCGGCGCGGTTGTGGGTGGCGATGACGACGGTCGTGCGCGCGCTCACCGCGAGCCCGCCAGCTCGTCCACGAGCCCCGCCAGCGACGGCGTCGGCGGTGGCGCGACCGCAGTGGACAGACACCACTTCAGGCGGGCGTCGAGCAGCGCGGTGTCCCCGGCATCCTCGGCCGCGACGACCGGCCAGCCGAGCGCTTTCGCCTGCGCGGTCACCTTTCCGCCGCCGGCCACCGGATCGACGGCGACCACCGGGACCCCGGCCTTCAGCCCGAGCACCAGCCCGTGCAGCCGCGTGGTCACGAGAACGTCCATTTTGGACACCAGCGAGACGAACTGGTCCGGCGTCGCGCACCGCTGCCAGTCCTCGTGCGCCAGCCGCGTGTCCAGCGGTACCCGCGCGCAGTCCAGGCCGGCGGCCCAGCCGGTCAGCGCGTCGTGGACGTCGTCGTGCCGCCCCGCGCCGCCGTACTCGGGCTGGTGCGGAGCGAGGACCACGCCGAGTACCGGGGTCGTCGAGACCGACGCGGCCAGGGAGAGGTCCGGGGTGACTCCGTCGTCGCGCGGGAAGACCTGGTGGAACCCGGTCACCGCCGGGTCATCCGGGTCGGGCACGGACACGCCGATCGCGATCCGGCGGCAGGACGCGTACCGCTCGTGCAGCGAACGCACCTGCGGCCCGTGCACCGGGCCGCAGGCGAACACCACGTGCGTGTAGTCCTCGGGTGGCGCGTCGGGCAGGTGCCGGGTACCGGGGCGGAAGCCGGGGCTCCACACGACGTCGTGGTCGATCCCCGCCCGCTCGAGCGCGGCCCCCACCGCGCGCAAGCTGAGGACGTCGCCCGCGGTCGCTTCGCCGTGCAGGAAACTGGCCCATCCGGTGAGCAGAACTCGCATGCCTCCGGCGTACCCGCCAGCCATGGGCTTACACGGGTTTGCGGCCGGAGCCGCCGGGTAGCCGCAACGGCATGACGAATCCGGGAGTGACCAGGCGGTTCGAACGTGCGGTGGTGACCGGGGGTGCCGGCTTCGTCGGCGCCCACCTGTGCGAGCTGCTGCTCGAAGACGACGTCGAAGTGATCGCCGTGGACAACCTCGCGACGTCCTCGGCGGACACCCTCGACGAGCTGCGCCGCCACGAGAAGTTCCGGTTCGTGCGCCACGACGTCACGCAGCCGATGCCGCTGGGCTGCCGCGCCGACGTCGTCTTCCACCTGGCTTCGGCCGCGTCGCCCCGCGACTACCTCGCCTTGCCGCTGGAGACGCTGCGCGCCGGCTCGCACGGCACCGAGCACGCGCTCGACCTCGCCCGCCGCGACGGCGCCCGGTTCGTCCTCGCCTCCACCAGCGAGGTCTACGGCGATCCGCTGGAGCACCCGCAGCGCGAGGAGTACTGGGGCAACGTCAACCCCATCGGCCCCCGCAGCGTCTACGACGAGGCCAAGCGCTTCGCCGAAGCACTCACTTTCGCCTACCGGCGCGAACACGGCGTCGACACCGGGATCGCGCGGATCTTCAACACCTACGGCCCCGGCATGCGCGCCCACGACGGCCGGATGATCCCCGCGTTCGTAGACCAGGCCCTCAAGGGCGAACCGATCACCGTCACCGGTACCGGCGAGCAGACGCGGTCCATCTGCTACGTCGAGGACACCGTCCGCGGCCTCCTGGCCCTCGCGCGGTCGGACCACCCGGGACCGGTCAACATCGGCAACCCGCACGAGCTGACCGTCCGCCAGGTCGCCGAGCGGATCAAGGAAATCACCGGGTCCGACTCGCCCATCGAGGAGATCGACGCCGTCGTCGACGACCCGAAGCGCCGCTGCCCCGACATCTCCCTCGCGCGGGACGTCCTGGGGTGGGAACCGAAGATCGACGCCGACGACGGTCTCCGTCGCACTGCGGCGTGGTTCCGCCGAGCACCGCTGCGGTGAGTAGCGACGCCCAGGGGTTTTGCGCGCATTCGTTTATGGGTGACTTCGCCGGGTAGCGCTATAGGCGAGAGCGGACCGGCGAAGGAGTCCGCACCGGAACGCCAGAGGCAGGTCGATGCGCATCCTCGGGATCAACGCCGTCTTCCACGACCCGGCCGCCGCGCTGGTGGTGGACGGCGAGATCGTCGCCGCGGCCGAAGAAGAACGCTTCAGCCGCCGCAAGCACGGCAAGCAGGCCGTCCCGTTCTCCACGTGGGAGCAGCCCGCGCAGGCTGCGGCCTGGTGCCTGGAACGGGCCGGACTGTCCGCGAAGGACCTCGACGCCGTCGGCTACTCCTACGATCCCGCGCTGGTCGAACCCGGTCTGCCCGGCCACGACCCGAGCGGCGAGGAACTGCGGACCGAGTTCGCGAAACGGGCCCCGCTGTTCCTCAGGTCCGCTTTGCCCGGTCTCGACCCGGGCATCGTCCGGTTCGTCCGCCACCACGTCGCGCACGCCGCGTCGGCCGCGCTGGCCGCGCCGTTCGGCGACTGCGCCGTGCTGGTGGCCGACGGCCGCGGCGAAAGCACGTCCTACCTGGCCGGTGAGTACCGCGACGGCCGCTTCAAGGAACTGGCGGCGCAACGGCTTCCCCACTCGCTCGGCCTGCTCTACGAAGACCTGACCGAGCACCTCGGCTTCGCCCGCTCCAGCGACGAGTACAAGGTCATGGCGCTGGCCTCCTACGGCAAGCCGGTGTACCTCGACGAACTCTGCGAGCACGTCCACGTCACCGGCGACGGCGGCTTCCACGCCGACGGGGTGAGCCTCGGGGAGCTGGCCCCACGCCGGGGACCGGGCGAAGAGCTCACGCGCCGGCACGCCGATCTCGCGGCGAGTGTCCAGAAAGTCCTCGAAGACATCCTGCTGGAGCTGACGGACTGGCTGCACGACCGGACGGGCCACCGCGACCTCGCCCTAGCCGGCGGGATCGCGCTGAACTGCGTCGCCAACAGCAGGCTGCACGCCGAAGGCCCGTTCGACCGGGTGTGGGTGCAGCCCGCGGCGGGCGACGCCGGCACGGCGCTGGGCGCGGCCCTGCAGCTGGCCGCCGACGCCGGGGAACGCGGCGCGCCGATGGGCGACGCCGGCCTGGGTCGCGAATGGACCGACGAACAGCTCGAAGAAATCCTCGTCAAGGCGAAGCTGCCCTACGAACGTCCCGACGACGTCGCCGAAACCGTCGCCGAAGCGCTCGCCGACGACGCCGTCGTGGCCTGGTTCCAGGGCCGCGCCGAGTTCGGCCCGCGGGCGCTGGGCCACCGGTCGCTGCTGGCCCATCCGGGCCGCAAGGCGAACCTCGAACGCCTCAACGACGTCAAGGGCCGCGAGCAGTTCCGCCCGGTCGCGCCGATGGTGCGGGCCGAGCGGGCGGCCGGGATCTTCACCCGCGGCCCGCTGCCGAGCCCGTACATGCTGTTCGTGCACGACGTCGCCGAAGACTGGCGGGACAAGATCCCCGCCGTCACGCACGTCGACGGCACCGCCCGCGTCCAGACCGTCGAAGACCGGGAAAACCCCGTGCTGGCCCGGATGCTCGCCGGGTTCGAGCGGCGCACCGGGCTGCCGGTCGTGATCAACACCAGCCTCAACACCGCGGGCCGGCCGATGGTCGACTCGCCGCGCGACGCGCTCGAGTGCTTCGGCTCGGCGCCGATCGACCTGCTGGCGCTCGGGCCGTTCGTGCTCCGGCGTCCCCGTCCGACACGAGCCGGCGCGGCGTCGCCGGAGGAGAAGGAGGTGCCGTGATGGAAGACCATCTCGCCGCTCTCGCCGAGGCCGCCCGGCGGACCCGCGAATCCGCGCCGAAGATCACCGGCTGGGGCCGGCACCTGGCCGGTGTCTTCGAAGGCGGCGGCCGGCTGCTCGCCTGCGGCAACGGCGGCAGCGCGGCCGAGGCCCAGCACCTGACCGGCGAGCTCGTCGGGCGGTTCCGCCACGAGCGGCAGCCGCTGTCGGCGATCGCGCTGCACGCGGACACCTCCGCGACCACGGCCATCGTCAACGACTACGGCGACCACGAGGTCTTCGCCCGCCAGGTGCGCGCGCACGGGCGGCCGGGTGACGTGCTGGTCTGCCTGTCCACCAGCGGAACCAGCCAGAACGTCGTCGCCGCGGCGAAGGCCGCGCACGAGTTGGGCGTCACCACGTGGGCGCTGACCGGGCCCGCGCCGAACCCGCTCGCCGCGCTGTGCGACGACGCCGTGACGGTCGAAGCGCCGACCGTCGCGACCGTCCAGGAGATGCACCTGGCCCTGGTGCACGGCCTGTGCGCGGCGCTCGACGACGCGCTCGGAGTGACCGCGTGAGGCCGCTGGTCGTCCTCGGCGACACGCTGCTCGACGTCGACGTCGAAGGCACCGCCGAGCGGCTGTGCCCGGAGGCGCCGGTGCCGGTGGTCGACCTGACCGCGCGGCGGCGCCGCCCCGGTGGCGCCGGCCTCGCCGCCCTGCTGGCGGCGCGGTCCGCGGCCGAGGTCGTGCTGGTGACGCCGCTGGGCGACGACGAAGGCGGGCACACGCTCACCGGCCTGCTCGAACCCGACGTCACCGTGCTGCCGCTGCCGCTGCGCGGCACGACGGTGTGCAAGACCCGCGTCCGCGCGGGCGGGCAGTCGTTGCTGCGCCTGGATTCCGGCGACGGCACGGCCACCGCCGGCCCGCTGCCCGCCGCGGTGCGCGAGGCCCTCGAAGACGCCGGCGCGATCCTCGTCGCCGACTACGGGCGCGGCCTGACGCGCAACCCGCACGTCCGACGGCTCCTGCGGGAGCGGGCCGAGCGGATCCCGGTGGTCTGGGACCCGCACCCGCGCGGCGCGCAGCCGGTGCCGGGCACCGCGCTGGTCACCCCGAACCTCGCCGAGGCGCAGGCGGTGCTCGCCGGGCACGAAGAACCGGCCGAGCTGGCCAAGCTGCTGCGCGGGCACTGGCACGCCGGCGCGGTCGCGGTGACCGTCGGCTCGCGCGGCGCCGTGCTGTCCGACGGCCTCGGCGAAACGGCCGTGCCGATCCCCGCCGCGGCACGGGTGCCGGGGCACGCCGCGCCCGACACGTGTGGTGCGGGCGACCGGTTCGCCGCGGCCGCCACCGCGGCCCTGCTCGACGGGGCCGACGCGGGGGAAGCCGTCACGACCGCGGTCGAGGCGGCCGCCCGGTTCGTCGCCGACGGCGGGGCCACCGCGCTGTCCACGAACGACGGCCCGGTGGCGGACCCGCAGCCGGCCACCGACGCCTTCGGGCTCGCCGAGCGCGTCCGGGACCGCGGGGGCCGCCTCGTCGCCACCGGCGGCTGCTTCGACCTGCTGCACCCCGGGCACGTGAGCCTGCTGCGACAGGCCCGCGCGCTCGGCGACGCCCTCGTCGTCTGCCTCAATTCCGACGCGTCGGTGCGGGCCCTCAAGGGCCCCGGCCGCCCGCTGGTGCGGGACCGCGACCGGGCCCGGCTGCTGACGGCGTTGTCCTTTGTGGACGCCGTGGCCGTGTTCGACGAAGACTCCCCCGCCGCTCTGCTGGAGCGGCTGCGCCCGCATGTGTGGGTGAAGGGCGGGGACTACGCGGCGGCCGACCTGCCCGAACGCGAGGTCGTCGAACGCCACGGCGGCGAGGTCGTGCTCGTCCCGACCGTCCCCGGCTATTCGACGTCCCGGCTGGTCGCCGCGGCGGCCAGTGCCTGAAACCCCCGATCCCCGAAGGAGTGCGATGCGACCCCTCGGCAACGTCCTGATCACCGGTGGCGCCTCCGGCCTCGGCGCCGCCACCGTCGACGCCGTCCGCAAGGCGGGCGGCACCCCGTACGTCCTCGACCGCGTCCGCCCCGAGGACCCGGCCGAATACGTCGAAGCCGACCTGACCGACACCGCCGCGACCGAGGCCGCGGTGCGCGAGCTGGCCGACCGCGCGGGAGGACTGGACGGTGTCTTCACCGCCGCCGGCACCGATGCCTGCGGCCCGCTCGGCGAAGTGTCCACTGAGGACTGGGAGCGGGTGGTGAAGGTGAACCTGCTCGGGACCGCCGCCGTCGTCCGCGCCGCGCTGCCCCACCTGGAGCGGTCGCACGGGACGGTCGTCACCGTGGCGTCCACTTTGGGCATCAAGGCGGTGAGCGACGCAACCGCCTACTGTGCCTCGAAGTTCGGCGTCGTCGGGTTCACCCGGGCGCTGGCCGCGGAGCTGGCCGGGCGCGTCGGCGTCACGCTGCTGATCCCCGGCGGGATGTGGACGCACTTCTTCGACGGCCGCACCGACCAGTACAAGCCGCCGCCGGACGCGAAGCTCAACCAGCCCGAGAACGTCGCGGACACCGTCGTGTTCGCCCTCCGGCAGCCGCCCGGCTCCGAGGTGCGCGAACTCGTCGTGTGCGCGTCGGAGGAGGGGTCGTGGCCGTGAGCTCCGCGGTCCTCGTGCTGCGCGCGCTCGGGCTGGGCGACCTGCTGACCGGGGTCCCCGCGCTGCGGGCGCTGCGGGCCGCGTACCCGGACGACCGCCTGGTCCTGGCCGCGCCGGAGGGGCTGCGCGACCTCGTCGAGCTGATCGACGCGGTGGACGAGCTGCTGCCGACCGCGGGCCTGGGCGACCTCGCGTGGCCCGGGCCGCCGCCGCGGCTCGCCGTCAACCTGCACGGCAGCGGCCCCGAGAGCCTGCACGACCTGCTGGCCACCGACCCCGCCGAGGTGCTGACCCACCACCACCCCGACTTCCCCGACGTCCCGGGCCTCGAGTGGCGCGACGACGTCCACGAAGTCGACCGCTGGTGCCGGCTCGTCGAGTACGCCCACCTGGAAGCGGACCGCACGGCGCTGCGGCTGCCGGTGCCGCCGGGCCCGAGCCCCGCGCCGGACGCCGTCGTGGTGCACCCCGGGGCCGCGTTCCCCGCACGCCGCTGGCCGCCGGAGCGCTTCGCCGGCGTGGTGCGGGCGCTCGCCGCGGCCGGGCACCGCGTGGTGCTCACCGGCAGCGCCGCCGAACGCGAGCTGGCGTCGTCGATCGCCGACCGCGCCGGGCTCGGCGACGACGCCGTGCTGGCCGGGCGGACGGACCTGGCGGAACTGGCCGCGCTGGTGGCCGGGGCCGCGCTGGTCGTCTGCGGCGACACCGGCGTCGGGCACCTCGCGACCGCGTTCGGCACACCGTCGGTGCTCCTGTTCGGCCCGACCCCGCCCCGGCTGTGGGGCCCGCCGCCGGCCGCGCGGCAGCACGTCGTGCTGTGGGCGGGCAACGTCGGCGACCCGCACGGCGAAGAGCCCGACGGCGGTCTGCTGCTCCTCGGCGAGGAACGCGTGCTGGCCGCGACGCGCTCGGCGCTGGAAGCGCGGGTGGCGCATGGCTGAGCACATCGGGATCGTCGGCGCGGGCTACGTCGGCCTGACCAGCGCCGCCTGCTTCGCGCGGCTGGGGCACCGGGTGACCTGCGTGGACACCGACGAGTCCAAAGTGGACGCCCTGGGCCGGGGCGAGGTGGGCATCGCCGAGCCCGGCCTGGCCGAGCTGGTCGCCCAGGGCATCGAGGACGAGACGCTCACCTTCA
The DNA here is from genome assembly GCF_051337345.1 of Amycolatopsis sp. MEPSY49. Lineage (NCBI taxonomy): Bacteria > Bacillati > Actinomycetota > Actinomycetes > Pseudonocardiales > Pseudonocardiaceae > Amycolatopsis > Amycolatopsis sp. MEPSY49. Next base: position 140,370 of record NZ_JBDLYJ010000012.1, read on the forward strand.
CCGACGCCCAGGCCGAGCTGTACGGCGCCGGTGTCGTCTTCCTCTGCCTGCCGACCCCGCCCGCGGAGGACGGGCGGCCCGACCTCGGGGTTCTCGAGCAGGTCGTGCCGCAGCTGGGGCGCCTGCTGCGGCCCGGCTGCGTGGTGGTCACGAAGTCGACCGTCCCGGTCGGCACCGCGGTCCGGCTGCCCGGGCTGCTGGGGCGGGACGACCTGCCGGTCGTGGCCAACCCCGAGTTCCTGCGGGAAGGGCACGCCGTCGAGGACTTCCTGCACCCGGACCGGGTCGTGGTGGGGGCCGACCCGCCGGGGTCGGCTGCGGCTTCGCGCGTGGCGCGGCTGTACGAGCCGACCGGCGCGCCGGTCGTGGCGACCGACTCGGCCAGTGCCGAACTCGCGAAGTACGCGAGCAACGCGTTCCTCGCGGTGAAGCTGTCGTATGTGAACGTCCTCGCCGAACTGTGCGAGCGGTTCGGCGCCGACGTCCGCGAGGTCGCCCGCACCATGGGCCTGGACGCGCGGATCGGCCCGGAGTTCCTCGCCCCCGGCCCCGGCTGGGGCGGGTCGTGCCTGCCGAAGGACACCTCGGCGCTGCTGCACGCGGCCGAGTCCGCGGGTGTCGAGTTCGGCATCCTGCGCGACGCGGTCCGCGTCAACGCCCGGCAGCGCGCGCGGGTCGTGCGGGCCGTCCGCCAGGCCGTCACCGGGTCGCCGGCCGGGTCCCTCGCCGGCGCGCGGATCGGCTTGCTGGGCTTGGCGTTCAAGGCCGGCACCGGCGACCTGCGCGACTCGCCCGCGCTCGCGGTGGCGGCCGATCTCGCGCGGGCGGGCGCGGAGCTGGCCGCCCACGACCCGGCCGTGGGAGCCGTGCCCGGCCTGGACGCCGTCCAGGTCGTCGACGACCCGTACCTGGTGGCCAAGGACGCCGCCGCGCTGGTCGTGCTCACCGAATGGCCGGAGTTCCGGGACCTCGACTGGGCCCGGCTGGCCGCGTCGGCCGCGCAGCCGATCGTCGTCGACACGCGCAACCTGCTCGATCCCGACGCCGTCGCGGGCTTCACGCACGTCGGCGTCGGAACCCAACCCAGGAGGCAGTCATGACCCTGCGCGTCCTCGCGCTGACCTGCACGCTCAAGCCGTCGCCCGCCAAGTCGAGCAGCGACCTCATCGCGCGCCAGCTGCTCGACCTCTTCGCCGAGCGCGGCGCGACCGGCGAGCTGGTCCGCGTCGTCGACCACGACGTCCGCCCGGGCGTCGAGGCCGACATGGGCGCCGGCGACGAATGGCCGGAGATCCGCCGCAAGATCGCGGCCGCGGACATCCTGCTGATCGCCACCCCGACGTGGGTCGGCCACATGTCGAGCGTCGCGCAGCGTGTCCTCGAACGGCTGGACGCGGAGCTGTCCGAAACCGACGACGAGGGCCGCCCGGCGATGTTCGGCAAGGTCGCGGTGGCCGCCGTCGTCGGCAACGAAGACGGCGCGCACAAGATCATCGCGGACCTGTTCCAGGCGCTGAACGACACCGGCTTCACGGTGCCCGCGCAGGGCGCGACGTACTGGAACGGCGAAGCCATGCAGGGCGGCGACTACCAGGACCTCGACGAGACGCCCAAGGCCGTGGCCTCGACGAACGCGACGCTGGTCCGCAACGCCGTCCACCTGGCGACCGTGCTCGGAGCGCAGCAGTACCCGGCGTCCTGACTACTCCTTTCGAGTGAGGTCCTTGCTCCAGACGAGTGTGGCGCACGCCACGGGGTAGCCGGGCAGGACCTTCGATCCCGCCAAGGGGCCCCACGATGCCGAACCGAGTCATGATCAGCCGCGACAGCAAGCCGATCCCCTGCGAGGAATGCGGCCTGCCCACGCTGCACGTCGCCCGGCTGGTCGCCGGGGACGGCTCGCTGCTGGGCCAGACGATGGTCTGCACGGCCTGCCGCCGCCACCGCTCGGAAGCCGAGGCCATCGCGGTCCCGTGACGACCCGGCCCGCCCCACCGACGTAGTGAATGACTCATTCATGTCGCCACACGACATGAATGAGTCATTCACGTCATGCCGGCCACGCCCGGTCAGCGGTTCTCCAGCTTCTCCACCAGCAACCGAGCCGGGAGGATCATCGTGCCCAGGCCCAGCCGGGCCGGCACGCCGTCCTCGTCCGCCGTCACCAGCCGCTCCTCCAGCTTTTCGAGCAACGCGCGGCACCCGTCCAGGTCGACCGGCTCCCCCGCGACGGCCACCGCCTGCACGGCGCCCGCCAGCAGGTGCACCAGGTCGGCCAGGGTGTCCCGCGCGTCCGCCCAGGGGTAGTCGAACGGGTGCCGGTCGCTCGCCTCCGCGGTGGTGCGCACCGCCGCGATCAGCTGGGCCACCGCGGGCCACAGCGCGACGAGTGTCCGAAGTGGACGTTCGTGGTGCGCGCCGGACGTGGGCCGGCCGCGGCGCAGGTTCAGCATCCGCCCTTCGCGCGTCAGGCCGACGGCCTCCTCCGCCGCCAGCACCTGGCTCCGCGTGTCCTGGGCTCGCGCCAGCAGGTCGTCGACCTCGCCCGGTTCGTCGTGGCGCACCAGGTCCGACAGCGACTCCAGCAGGCCCGCCAGCGCCTTCGCGAGGCGGCCGGTCGCCGTGGCCACGCGTTCGCCGTACAGCGGCGGGAAGATCAGCGTGTTGACGGCGACGCCGATGGCCGCGCCCAGCGCCGTCTCCAGGAGGCGGTCGCCCAGCAGCGCCGGGTCGCGGGCCGTGCCGTAGGAGATCAGCAGCATGCCGGTGACGCCGACCCAGACCCCCGAGTCCCCGAACCGCCGCCAGTTCCCCAGGAGCAGGCCCACGAACACGACGACGGCCAGCGCGACCGCCTGCGAGGGGATGACCTGGCCGGCCACGGCGGCGAGGAGCACGCCGGTGGCCACCGAGCCGACCTGCTGGAGCCACCCGCGCAGCGACCGGTACACGGTCGCTTCCACCAGGAAGATGGCCGCGTACGGCGCGAGGAACGGCTGCGGCAGCTCCAGCACCAGCGTCGCCAGCAGCCACGCCGCCGTCGCCGCGAGCGTGGCCTTGGCCGTCTGGACGAGGATCCGCCGTTCGCGGCCGGGCACCCGCAGGGCGCGGGCGAACCAGGCCACCGGCGTCCGGTCGGATCCGTCGACGTCCGTGCCGCCCGTGCCGACCGCGGCGGCGAGGCCCCGCCGGACCTCGTCCCCCGCCTTCAGCCGGACCGGACGCCGGTTTCTCTCGTGCCGGTCGGTCATCCGGGCGGCGCCACGTGCACGAGCTTCGTCTGGGTCAGCTCGTCGAGCAGTTCCGGCCCGTAGCCGTAGCCGTTGCCGCTCCGGCCACGGGGATGCGCCGCCCCGCCGGGGGCGCCGCCGAAGACGTTGTTGATCTTCACCGTCCCGGCCGGCAGCTCCCGCCACGCGCGCTGGGCGTTCGCCATCGACGCCGTGAGGACGGTCGCCGCGAGCCCGTAGTCGCCCTTCGCCGCTTCGGCGAGCCCCTCGTCGAAGCTGGGCACGACCTGCACCGGGGCCACCGGGCCGAACGTCTCCTCGGTCATCACCCGCAGGTCGGAGGCGCATCCCGTGAGCACCGTCGCCGGGTAGTGCGCGCCGGGTCCGCCGGGCACTTCTCCCCCGGTCAGCACCCGGGCCCCGCGCTCGACCGCGTCGGCGACGTGCGAGTGCACGTGGTCGCGGTGGCGCCGGTCGACCAGCGGCGCGAGGTTCCGCGCTTCGGCCTCCTTGACCAGTGCGGCGAGGAACGCGTCCGCGATGGCTTCGTGGACGTAGATCCGTTCGACGGCGACGCAGATCTGGCCGGAGTTGGCGAACGCGCCCAGCGCCGCCTGGCCCGCCGCCCACACGGGGTCGACGTCCGCGTCGATCACCAGCGGGTCGTTGCCGCCGTTCTCGAGCAGCGTCTTCGCGCCGGTCGCGGCCGCGCTCGCGGCGATCGACCGGCCGGTCGCGGTGCTGCCGACGTGGGCGAGGACGTCGACGTCGTCGCGCATCGCGAGGATCGCGCCGACCCCGCCGTCGCCCTGCAGGGTCTGCAGCACACCACCGGGGAACACACCGACGAGGATTTCACCGAGCAGCTGCCCGGTGCGCGGCGCGCGCTCGCTCGGCTTGTGCACCACGGTGTTCCCGGTGACCAGGGCCGCGCCGAGCAGGCCGCAGGCCACCGCGACCGGGTCGTTCCACGGCGTCAGCGCGACGACCACGCCACGCGGTTCGGGCACCATCAGGTCGGTCGCGCCCGGGTCGCCGAGCAGGCTGCGCCCGCGGTGGACCGGGCCGAGCTCGGCGTACTGGTCGAGCGTGCCGGCCCCGGCGAGCACACCTTCGCGGGCTTCGTCGCGCGGCCGCCCCGTTTCCGACTCGTTGGCGGCGGCGAGTTCGTCCGCCTGGGCCCGCAGCCGTTCGGCCGCGGTGTGCAGCAGCGCGCCGCGCTCGGCGGCCGGTGTCCGCGCCCACGCGGCCCGCGTCTCGTTCGCCAGCAACAGGGCGGCGTCGATCTCGTCTTCGCCCGCGGTCGGCACACTGCCCACCACGCTGCCGTCGGCCGGGTTCCGGATTTCGATCGTCCCCGCGGTCATCCGCACCTCCGTCGTCTCCCTGCCCGGTTACCCGCGCGCCCGCGATCGACACGCCGTTTGACCGGGCGCCACGCGGGTAGCCCGGTCCGGTGACTGCTTCGCTCGACTACACCGTGGTGATCCCCACGACGGGCCGGGAGACGCTTCGGCCACTGCTCGAAACCGTGCTCGGCGGCGACGGCCCGCGACCGGCGGAGATCCTCGTCGTGGACGACCGCCCCGGCGGGTCCGAACTGGACGTTCCCGGCGGCGTCCGCGTGCTCCGTTCGGGCGGGCGCGGCCCGGCCGCCGCGCGGAACCTCGGCTGGCGGACGGCGGAGAGCGAGTGGATCGCCTTCGTCGACGACGACGTCGTGCTCGCCCCGGACTGGCACCGGCAGCTCGCCGAAGACCTGTTGTGGCTGCCGCCGGAGGTCGCCGCGTCCCAGGGCCGGATCACCGTCCCGCTGCCGGCGGACCGCCGTCCCACCGACGACGAGCGCAGCACCGCGGGTCTGGAAACCGCGCGGTGGATCACCGCGGACATGGCGTACCGGCGCGCCGCGCTCGTCGAGGCGGGCGGCTTCGACGAGCGGTTCCCGCGCGCGTTCCGCGAGGACTCCGACCTCGCCCTGCGCGTCGCCGAAGCCGGGCACCGGATCGACCAGGGCGAGCGGCTGACGACGCACCCCGCCCGCCGGGCCGGGTTCTTCTACAGTCTGAAAGCCCAGCGTGGCAACGCCGACAACGCGCTCATGCGCGCCAAGCACGGCGTCCTCTGGCGGCAGCGCACCGGCGCGGGCCAGGGGCGGCTCGGGCTGCACGCACTGTCCACAGTGGCCGGTCTCGCCGCGCTGGCGCTCCCGGTGTTCCGGCAGCGCGGGAAAGCCGTGCTGGCGGCCGGGATCTGGGCCGGGCTGACGGCGGAGTTCGCCACCCGCCGGATCCTGCCCGGCCCCCGCACGCCGGGCGAGGTCGCCCGGATGGCCGTGACGAGCGCGCTGATCCCGCCGGCCGCGTGCTACCACCGCGTCCGCGGGGAAATCGCGGCGCGGCGCCCGAAGCCGCCGGTCGCGGTGCTGTTCGACCGCGACGACACGCTGATCGTCGACGTCCCGTACCTCAACGACCCGGCCGGGGTCCGCCCGGTGCCCGGCGCCGTCGAGCTGGTGCGCGGGCTGCGGGACCGGGGCGTGCCGGTCGGCGTGGTCAGCAACCAGTCGGGTGTCGCGAAAGGACTGATCAGCCCGGACCAGCTCGCGGCGGTCAACGCGCGCGTCAAGGAGCTGTTCGGCCCGTTCGGCACGTGGCAGGTCTGCGTCCACGACGACGGCGACGGCTGCGACTGCCGCAAACCCCGGCCCGGCATGGTGTTCCGCGCGGCGGACGAGCTGGGCGTCGATCCCGCGTCCTGCGTGGTGATCGGCGACACCGGCGCCGACGTCGACGCCGCGCTGGCCGCCGGGGCGCGCGCGGTGCTGGTGCCGACGGCCCGCACCCTGGAGCCCGAGATCGCCCGCGCGCGCCGGCACGCGGCCGTCGCGCGGGACCTGTCCGAAGCGCTGCGCGTCGCCGGGGTCGCTGGATGAGCCGGGTGCTCGTCGCCCGCCAGGACAACCTCGGGGACGTCCTGCTCGCCGGGCCGTGCCTCCGCGCCGTCGCCGCGAAGGCGTCTCAGGTGACTCTCCTGGCCGGGCCGCACGGGCGCGCCGCGGGTGAGCTGCTGCCGGGCGTCGACGAGGTGCTCACGTGGACGGCGCCGTGGATCGACCCCGCGCCGCCGCCGGTGACCGCCGAGGACACCGGCGAGTTCGTCGCGCTGATCCGGGCCAAGTCGTTCGACCGGGCACTGATCCTGACGTCGTTCCACCAGTCGCCGCTGCCGCTGGCGCTGCTGCTGCGGCAGGCCGGCGTCCCGTGGATCGGCGCGATTTCCGAGGACTACCCGGGCAGCCTGCTCGACCTGCGCCACCGCGTCGACGGCGACCCGCCGGAGCCGGTCCGGATGCTTTCGCTCGCCGAGGCGGCCGGGTACGAGCTCCCCCCGGACGACCACGGCGCGCTGGCCCTGCGGCGTCCGTTGCCGCCCGTCACGCGCTTGACGGGCGGCGGCGCGTACGTCGTGGTGCACCCGGCCGCGTCGGTACCGGCGCGGCAGCCGTCGCCGGCGTGGAGCCATCGGGTGGTGCAGGCGCTGGCGGCCGAGGGGCATCGCGTGCTCGTGACGGGCGCGCCGGGCGAAGCGCACCTGACGGCTTGCGTGGCGGGGACATCGGCGGTGAACCTCGGCGGCCGGACGTCCCTGGCCGAGCTGGCGGCGGTGCTGTCGGGAGCGCAGGTGGTGGTCGCGCCCAACACGGGTCCGGCGCACCTGGCGGCGGCGGCGGGCACCTCGGTGGTGTCGCTGTTCGCCCCGGTGGTCCCGGCCGAGCGCTGGGCCCCGTACGGCGTCCCGGTGGTACTGCTGGGCGATCAGAGCGCGCCGTGCCGCGCCAGCCGGGCCCGGGTGTGCCCGGTGCCGGGCCACCCGTGCCTGGAGCGGATCGCCCCGGCGGACGTGTGCCGCGCGGTCGCCGAACTCGGCGCGGTCGTCCCACCACGGGTCAGTTCCCTGCTGTAGGAGTTCCTCCTGCTTTCGGGCGGTGACTTCATGTCCACATCGGACACCGAACCGGTGACCACGGTGTACAGCCGGCGCGCCAAACCGAGGACAGCCGCGACTTCCACTTCGCCACGCGCGCTCGCCGGCCGCGACCAATGAAACCCCCGCCGCGCTGGAAGATGTGGCTGATCTCGCTGGTGGCGGTCCACCCACTGGTGCTGGGGTTCCAGGCGTGCGTGGTTCCGCTGACGACGATGACGTCCGTGGTGATGTCGGCAGTGACGCGGTTGTTGCGTCCGCGGCTGTGACGGCCCGGGCGAGCGGCACCCCGCCCGGGCCGCGTCCGGGGATCAGCCGCCGATCTCCTTGCTCACCCCGCTCGGGCCGTCGTAGGTCCGGTCGGGCAGGCCCCGCACGACGTCGAGGGTGCCGTCATCGGCCCCGTTCCGCTCGGCCGCGCGCACGAGATCGTCGCGCTGGGCGGGGTAATCGACACCGGAGAGGTACTTCTGCAGTTCGATCGGATTCGGCTTGCTCACGGGGGTCTCCTTCCGCTCGGGGAACGGCGCGGTTACCCGGTCGAAGCCCGGACACACGCCCGGCTCGCGGCGAGTTGGCGGCTCAGTCGATCGAGTCGAGGTGGCGTTCGAGGGCGTCGAGACGGTCGCGCCAGTGCTCGCGGTACGGGGTGAGCCAGGCGTCGACCTCGGCGAGCGGGGCCGGGCGGAGCCGGTAGACGCGGCGCTGGGCGTCTTGGCGGACCTCGACCAGGCCGGCCTCGCGCAGGAGCTTCAGGTGCTTGGACACCGTCGGCTGGGCGAGGGGCAGGTGCTCGGCGAACTCGCCGGCACTGCGCTCGCCCGCGCGCAGCAGGTCGAGGATGCGGCGCCGATGGGGCTCGGCGAGCATGTCGAACACCGACGGGGTGGCGGTTCGCATCCTCAGCCGTCCAGGTGGCTCGACAGCCGGTCGAGGCCGGTCTGCCAGCCGGTGGTGACCGCGGCGGCGGTGTCCGGATCGTCGACGACGTTGGTGAACGTGAGCCGGCAGCCTTCGCGGTCGGACGCCAGTTCCCACCGAAGGACCTCGCCGGCCCAGGTGTACTCGAGCAGCGCGGGTGGGTCGTAGGCGGTGACCGTGCCGTGGCCGGTCGGCATCCCGTCGGCCACGAAGGCCAGCTCGGCGCCCGGCGCGAAGTCCAGCCGGCAGCGGTCGTAGTCGAGGACCTCGACGAACCACACGCGCAACTGAGCGGTCTCGGTCAGCGCGCGCCACACCTTCTCCCGCGGGTGCGCGAGGCGGCGTTCGAACCGGAGGGCGACGCGGCCGCCCGGCAAAGGCTGCTGAAAGCCGGCAGACGCTCAGCTCGGCGCCGGCTGTTCCTCCACGGACCGCAACTGCCGCACGACGGCGCCCGGGTGCCGGGTCAACGGCTGCAACGGCAGCTCCGGTTTGTCCACCACCCGCTCCAGATGCCGCAGCAGGATCCCCTCCCGCAGCGCCCACGGGCAGATCTCGACGCGAGGCACGTCCAGCGCCGACAGCGTCGCCTCCGCCGCGAGCGCCCCGGCCACCACCTGACGCGCGCGCGGGCGGGAAATCCCGCGCAACCCCGCGCGCTCGGCCGCCGGGACGCGGGCCAGCCTCGGGAGCCACTTCCGCAGGTCCGCCACCGCCAGCTCGCGTGTCACGAACGGGCCTTTGCGCTGCGGCGACGTGCCCGTCAAGCGGGCCGGCTGCTTGAACGTCTTCGACGTCGCGACCACGCGCCGCGGCGGGCCCTCCCAGCGCAGGCGGTCCAGCACCTCGGACAACGTGTCGCGGACGTGGCGGCGCACCGCCTTCAGCTGCGCGCGCGTCGGCGGGTCGGCCGTCAGGAACTCGCGCGTGAGGCGGCCCGCGCCCAGCGGGAGGGAGATCGCCAGCTCGGGTTGCTCGTCGCGGCCGAGCACCAGCTCCATCGAGCCGCCGCCGATGTCGATCAGCAGCAGCCGCCCGGCCGACCAGCCGTACCAGCGGCGCGCCGCGAAGTACGTCAGGCGGGCCTCTTCCTCGCCGGACAGGAACTGGGGCCGGATCCCGGAGTCCGCCTGGATCCGGTCGATGACGTCCTCGCGGATCGCCGCGTCGCGCACCGCCGCGGTGACGAACGGGTACAGGTGGTCGACGCCGAGCCGGACCGCCGCGTCGACCGACCGGGTCACCGCCGCCGCCACGCGCTCGACGCCGGTCTCGCTCAGCGTCCCGTCGGGCAGCTCCTCGGCCAGCAGCGTCGGCTCCTTCACCGCGTGCGCCGGGAGCGGTGGTGCCCCGGCGGACACGTCCACGACCTGCAGCTGAGCGGAGTTCGACCCGATGTCCAGCACGGCCAATCTCATCCGGACGGGTTACCCCGCGGCGGCCGGGTTTAGTCCCGGATGGACGTGGTAGCCGACCGGGAACGAAAGGAGCCGCCCGTGTCCCTCCCGGCGCCACTGCCCGCCGACGCCGCTTCGCCGCGACGCGCCGTCGTGACCGGCGCGGACTCCGGCATCGGCCGCGCGGTCGCCGTCGCTCTCGCCGGCGGCGGCTTGGACGTGGGCATCACCTACCACTCGGACGCCGACGGCGCCGAGGAAACCGCCACCGAAGTCCGCTCGCACGGCGTGACGGCGCACGTCCGGCAGCTCGACCTCACGCGGCTGCCCGAAGCCGCCGACGTCGTCGACGCGTTCGCCGCCGACCTCGGCGGGATCGACGTCCTGGTCAACTGCTCCGGCACCGGCAGCAGCCAGCGGGTGCTCGACCTCGGCTACGAAAAGTGGCGCGAAGTCCTCGACGTCGACCTCGACGGGGTCTTCCTGCTGTCCCAGCGCGCGGCGCGGCACATGATCGACGCCGGCCACGGCGGCCGGATCATCACCATCACCAGCGTGCACGAGCACATCCCCCGCGTCGGTGCCGCGCCCTACTGCGCCGCCAAGGCCGGGGCGGGCGCGCTGACGCAGGTGCTCGCCATGGAGCTGGCCGAGCACGCCATCACCGTGAACTCCGTGGCGCCGGGCGAGATCTCGACGCCGATGACCGGGCAGGCCGACGCCGACCCGCGCGAGCAGCGGCGGCCCGGCATCCCGCTCGGGCGCACCGGGCACGCCGCCGAAGTGGCGGCCGCCGTCGCGTTCCTCGCGACCCCGGCGGCCGGCTACATCACCGGCACGTCGCTGGTCGTCGACGGCGGGCTGGTCCTGATGGGCGCCCAGCACGGCACCGCCCACGACGGGAACGACTGGCGTTCCCCCTGAGACCAGGGGCCCGCGCCGTGGCTGCAGGGACACCGGCGCGGGTCCCGGCCGGTGGCCGGACGGCGGCCCCCCAGCCCGCCGTCCTGCCCCTTCCACCCCTCCCGTTTCCCGTCCGGTTCGCCGGGTATCCGGCCCGCAAGGGAAAAGGAGGCTTTTCATGACGTCCGCCGAGACCCGCTCCCGGACCGGCCCCGCCTGGCTCCGCCCGGTCGTCGCCGTGCTCGGGCTGCTCTACCTCGCACTGGGGATCGCCGGATGGCTGACGCCGGAGACGGCGACGGTCGGCCACGTGACGAGCAGCCAGGTGGTCGGGCTGTTCAGCGCGAGCGTGCTGCTGAACCTCGTCCACACCGCGGTCGGCGTGCTCGGGCTGCTCGCCGCGACGCGCGGCGCCGGCGCGATCATCTACTGCTGGGTGCTGTTCGTGGGCTTCGCCGGCATGACCGCGTACGGCGTGCTCGCCACGGCGTTCAGCACGCCGGAGGACCCGATCAACGTCAACTGGGCGGACAACGTGCTGCACGGGCTCACCGCGGTCGCCGGGCTGGTGCTCGGGATCGCCGGCGCCCGCTCGGTTTCGGCACGGGGGCGCCGGGTAGCCGGAGAGGACGCCGCGTGAAGGAGGTTGCCATGCACCGGGAAAGCGACCAGCACTCGCCGCGTGAGGACGACGGGCTGAAGGCCGAGCTGCGAGGGACGTTGCAGGGCAACGGCCCATCCCGCGCCGAAGAGTGGCGTGACCCCGAAGGCCCCGCCGACGACGACCCGGACATCCCGCCGATGGGCGGCGGCGCATGACCACGAGTCACCCGGCGGCGGTGGCGGAACCCACCGTCGTCGTGCACTACCGCCTGCACGCGGACTTCTGCGTCCGGTTCCCCCGGCTGCGCCGGGCGCTGGGCGCCCACAGCGGGCTGGACCTGGACGCCGACGGCTTGCGCGTGCGCTTCGGGCCGTGGCTCGTCACGACCCCGCTGGGCAACATCGCCGGCGCCGAGGTCAGCGGGCCGTTGAGCCCGGTGCGCGCGCTGGGCGTCCGGCTGTCGCTCGCCGACCGCGGCCTGACGTTCGGCACGACCACCGAAGGCGGTGTGTGCCTGCGGTTCCGCGAGCCGGTCCGCGGCATCGACCCGTGGGGTCTGGTCCGCCACCGCGGCCTGACGGTCACGGTCTGCGAACCGGACCTGGTGGCCGAGGCGATCAACCGGGTGGTGGCGGAGGCGTGACGCGGATCTTGGCCATCGCCGTCGACTGCCGGCAGCCCGACCTGCTGGCGGAGTTCTGGGAGAAGGCGCTGCGGCAAGGGAAAAGCCGCACCTGGACCGACTCGCACGGCCTGACGTACCGGCAACTGGACTTCGAAGACGGTCCCGCGCTGCTGTTCCAGCCGGTGCCCGAGGAGAAGTCGGTGAAGAACCGGCTGCACCTCGATCTGGCGCCGTCGGAAGGTGACCAGCGCGCCGAGGTCGAACGGCTGGTGATGCTGGGCGCGAAGGTCCTCGACGACCCGCCCGACGATCCGTGGATCGTGCTCGCGGACCCGGAGGGCAACGAGTTCTGCGTCCTCCCGCCGCGCTAGTTCCAGTTCAGGCTTGGCCCTCGGGCAGGCAGACGGTCTCGCCACTCGCGTAAGCGGCGAGGCGCTCGTCGAAGCCGTCCGGGGCCCCGGGTCTGCGGAAGTCCGGGGGATCCGGCTGGCCCGGGTAGTCGTCTTCGTAGAGGCCGCGCACGAACGCCACCACCGCTTCCGGCGCCGGCAGCACGTCCGAACCGAGGTAGGAAAGCACGACCACGTCCTCGCCGGTGGCCGACTCGACGGCGGCCGCCCAGCCGTCGCGTTCGTCCCACAGCAGCGCCGTTTCGTGGTCGGGGAACCGCGCGAGCCGCCGCTCCAGCGCCAGGTACGCCGTCGCGGGCGCGTCCACCTCGCAGAACCAGGCGGGCGCGTCCAGCTCGGCCGCGACGGCCAGCAGGTACTGCCTCAGCCCGCGCGCCGCGGCGCCGAGCCCGTCCCGTTCGATCATCCCGCGCCTGCCCATCCGGTCGGTACCCCGTCGGGTGATACCCCGTCACCCATCCGGTCAACCCCGGTGTTCGCCCAGGTGGAGCAGCACGTCCTCGTCACTCGTCTGGTGGAAGTCGGCATACCACTGACCCACCGCGCGAAAGTCCGGCGGTTCGGTCACGCAGACGACGTCGTCGGCTTCGCGCAGCAATGCCGCCGCCGCGCCCGGGGCACCGACCGGCGCCGCGAACACGACCGTCCGCGGGTTCGCGGCCCGTACGTCGCGCAGGGCCGCCGTCGCGGTGACGCCGGTGGCGAGCCCGTCGTCGACGAGGATGACGTCCCGGCCGTCGAGCCGGGCCGGCGGCCGGCCGGCCCGGTAGCGCTCGAGCCGGCGGCGTGCCTCCGCGCGTTCGCGGTGCTCGGCCCGCGCCAGCCGGGCCGCGGTGAGCTTCAGCCCGCGCAGGATCGCTTCGTCGTAGATCGCCGGGCCGTCCGGGGTGACCGCGCCGACGCCGAACTCGCGCCGTCCGGGCGCGCCGATCTTGCGCGCCACCGCGACGTCCAGCTCGGCGCCGAGCCGGCGCGCGACGACCGCGGCCACCGGCACGCCGCCGCGGGCGAGGCCGAGCACGAGCGGGGAGACCCAGCGCCGGCGCAGCAGTTCGCCGGCGAGGCGCCGGCCGCCGTCCTCGCGGTCGGCGAAGACGAGCCGTCCGTCATCCACCACGCGCATGGGTCTGCGCCGGAACGAACAGGGGGTCCTCCGCCGGCTCCCAGCGGTGCAGCGGGGTGATCGCGGTGGTCTCGTCACAGTGGACGAACGCGTCGTAGCGGGCCGCCGGCACGGTCGGGACGTACCCGCCGCCGCGGTGGACGACGCCGATCGCGCGCTGCCCGCGCGGTTCGCGCGCCCAGACGTCGTCGGCACGGAAGACGAACAGGCTGTCCTCGCCGGGCACGGCGTCGTGCAGCACGCCCTCGAAGCTGTCGGGGCGCGCGGGCTCGACCGTCATCCGGCGCGCCGGACCGCCCCAGTGGCCGGCCGCGATCACCGATCCGCGGTGGGTGCCGAGCCCGACCGTGACGACGCCGTCGGCCTCGTGCCGTTCCCGCGTCAGCCGGCCGAGGGTGCCGCCGACGTGCGTGTTGTGCGCCCACACCACGGCTTTCGACCGCGGGCCGTACGCCCGCAGCAGCCGGTCGAGGGTGTCGCTCAGGTGGGTGGCGCGGGCGCTCCGGGCGCGCGCTCCGCCGCGGACGAACTCGCGGTAGTAGCCCTCGGCGCCCGGCACCCCGGCGCGGGCCGACGTCAGCAGGCGCACGACCTCGTCGCGGCAGTTCTCCGGCACCAGTTCGGCAAGGTCTTCGCCGTCGGGCTCGAAGCAGCGGAACGCGCGGATCGTCGCCTCGACCTGGTCGGGCGCGTGCTCGCGGACGAAACCCAGCACGCGACGCAGGGAGTCCCACAGGCTGTAGACGTCGAGACCGTGGAAGCCGCACGGGACGCCGTCGCCGGTGGTGTTGAACGCCCGCAGCCAGCCGGCGAACCCGGCGACCTCTTCGTTGGCCCACCGCCAGGTCGGCCAGTGGCGGAGGCCCCACAGCGCCTGGCCGGCGTCGTTCGGCGCGCCGGGGGCACCGGCGACGCAGGAGTGCACCCGGTGGCACTCCGCCCAGTCCCCTTCGACGGCGACGAACGAGAAGTCCCGTTCGGCCAGCAGCCGTTGCGTGAGTTCGGCTCGCCACTGGTAGAACTCGGCCGTGCCGTGGGTCGCCTCGCCCAGCAGGACGATCCGGGCGCGCCCGATGCGCCGGACGAGCGGGTCGAGGTCCTGCGGGCTCCGCAGGGTCGTCGCCGCTGCGCGGATCGCCGTCACGTCGGTGAGCACGGTTCCGGACATACTTCGCACGTTCCCGTTCCGGCGGGCCGCGAAACCCGTCAGGGCCGCCAGCCGTCCTGCCAGTCCGGGTGGGCTTCGTACACCGAGGCGATCAGTTTCACCGAGGCATCGTCGTGGGCGCCGGAGATCTCGCGGCGCAGGAACTCGGCCTTTTCGGCGAACGGCACCGGATGCCGGTCCTCCATCGCTTCGACCGGCCCGCCGGCGAGGATGAGACCGTCGCGATCGTCGGCGTACATGATCCGCAGCCTGCCCCGCCGTTCGGCCTCGTCGAGCAGCGGCAGTTCGCCGTCGCGGACGCGCTCTTCGTCCTCCGCGAGCCGGGCGAGCACGAACTCGTCCAGCTTCGCGACCGGGGTGTCGTCGAGGTTCGTCATGGGCGGGGGTTACCCGCGCCGGCGCGGACGCACACACGCCCACGGCTCAGGCGTCGGCGCGGGCCAGCCGCCGGGCGACCGCGAAACCGGTGCCGAGCAGGATCGCGCCACCGGTGATCCACGGCCAGAGCGGCACCGCGGCGTCGCCGGCCGGGCTCGCCGCCGTCGCGGCGGCCGGCACCGCCGACCCGGGGCCCGCGACGGTGAGCCGGAAGGGCACGGTCCCGGAGACCGGGTGGCCGTCGGCGGAGGTGACGCGGTACCGGATCGCGTAGGCGCCGACCGGGCCCAGCGGGCGCAGCGGCACCGACACCCGTCCGTCCACAACGGACACGGGCCCCGCTTCCCAGTGCGACGTGCCGTCCGGGCCGAGCACCGCGAGCTCGGTGAACCGGTTCTCGACGGGCTCGTTGAACACGAGCACCGCGTCGGCCGGCGAGGTGGCGATCGCCGCTCCCTCGGCGGGCGAGCTGGACACCAGGACGCTGTGCGCGGCCGCCGCGGGCGCGCCGAGCAGCACCGCGCAGCCCGCGGCGGCCAGCGCGGCGGCGATCCGGACGGGAAAAGACAAGCGGACGGCCATGTTTTCCTCGCGTTCTCGCGAATTCGGGGACTGCGCGAACCGTAGCGAGCACGACGGGAAACCCGAGAGGCCGTTCGGAAACGGCTGCGTTAAGCAATTCTCACCGACCACGGGACCCGGACCCCACAAACCGGTCATATCGGGCAGCTACTCCGACAGTCCGCCATCCGAGCCACCCGAATGGCGTAGCCGAACCGGCGTCCGGCGGACTGTCTCACCGTACGGCGGCGTCGACCGGTCGCCTGACTTAACACGGCCTTCATGTGAGGATCACGCCCGGTAACGCGGCAGCTGGTTTTCTGCTCCCCGCATCCCGTTGTTTCCCCGCCACTCCCGCCATTCCGGGCCATTCCCTTCCCGGGCGGAGAACGCTTTCCTTGGAGGACCACACCGTGCGAGGACCCGCACTGCGCCGAGACCACGTCATCGCCGCGAGCCTGGCCGGCGCGGTCGTGGTCGTCGTCGGCTACGCGTCCGGCATCGGCCTGCGGCCCGGCGGCGCCGCGGACGCGGCCACCCCGCCCGCGGTCGCGGACGGCGGGCACTCCGCCGCGCCGGAAACGCCGGGTGCGCAGCCCGTTCCGTCCGCGCTGCCGCCGTCGGACGTCCCGGTTTCCCCGCTGCCCGCGGTACCGGTCGGCGACCGGCCGGCCGAGCCGATGCCGCCGATACCCGGCGGCGTCGACGTGACGCCGGCTCCGGCTCCCGACCCGGAGCTGCCCGCCCCGACGTCCCCGCCGGAACCGGCACCCCCGCCACCGGGAACCGAAGTGCCCGCCTGCCAACCCGGTGCGGCGCAACAGGTCCTGGACACCGTGGGCGCGTTGCCGCTCCTCGGCGCCGTGACCACCGGCCTGGGCGTCACCGGCCCGGACGGGCTCGGCGCGCTCGTCCTCGGATACTGCCGCACCGCGGACGGCGGCCTCGAACCCGCGATGGTCCCGGCGGACTCGGTGGGCATCCCGGCCGCCACCGTCGCGAATGGACGGTGACGGGTGGACGACGTCAAGGCGTGGTACGTGTTCGCGCGCACCGTCGACTACACCGGCCTGACCCTGTTCGCCGGCGGGCTGCTGTTCCTCGCCGTGCTCTGGCCGGCGGGCGCCGGCCACCGCGGCGCCCGGTCGGTGGTGGTGACGGGCTGGCTGCTGGGCCTGCTCGGCACGCTTGCCGGGCTCGGCCTGCAGGCGGCGTGGGCCGCCCAGCGCCCGGCCGGTGACTTCCTGGCCTGGGACCTCCTCGGCCAGGCGCTGGACAGCCAGTTCGGCCGGATCTGGTTCGCCAGGGCGCTGTTGTGGCTGCTCGGCGGGGTGGTGCTCGCCTGGCTGCTGCAACGCGGCCCCGCCGCCGCGACCGCGTTGCCCTGGCGGGCCGGGACCGGGGCGATCCTGCTCGGGCTGCTGCGCACCACCGGCCTCACCGGCCACGCGGTGGAGAGCACCTCGCCGTGGTTGACGCAGCTCGCGGACTTCGCCCACCTCGCCGGGGCGTGCGCGTGGATCGGCGGCCTGGCCGTGCTCCTCTTCGGCGTCCTGGCCCGCCGCGACCCCGGCGAGCTCGCGTCGGTGATCCCGCGGTATTCGAAACTCGCCATGACGTCGGTCGCCGTCGTGGTCGCCGCGGGCGTCGTGCTCGCCTGGCAGACCGTCGGCAGCGTCGGCCGGGTCTTCGGCACCGCCTACGGCCGCACCCTGCTGGTCAAGCTCGCGGTGCTCGCCGTCGTGCTGCTCGCCGCGCAGGCGAGCCGCGGCTGGGTCGGCCGCCGGCTCGACTTCGCCGTCGTCCTGCGCGGGGACGCCGGCACCGTCCGCCCGTTCGTCTACTCCGTCGCCGCCGAGACCACGCTCGTCATCGTGGTCCTCCTGGCGGCGAGCTTCCTCGTCACGGCCAGTCCCGGCCGCTGATCGCACCCCGCGAAAGGAGTCCTCAGTGGACAACCCCAACCCCGCCACCCCCGAGCAGCCGGAGGCGGTGCGGCGACGACGGAACTGGCCCGTCGCCGTCGCGATCCTCGCGCTGGCCGCCGCGCTGTTCAGCCTCGCCACGCTGCGCGGCGGGCAGAGCGAGCAGGCCGCGCCGGCCGCGTCGGCGAACGTGGACCTCGCCGCGCTCGCGAAGCAGGGCCCGCTGGCCGTCCCGCTCTACCAAGGCCTGGCGCAGGAACAGGCCGGTGGCGCGGCCGCGGCCGCCGCGCCGTCGACGAAGTCCGTCGAGGCGATGGGCTACAAGTTCAGCCCGGCGAGCCTGACCATCTCGGTCGGCGACACGGTGACGTGGACCAACCACGACACCGCGCCGCACAACATCGTCGTCACCGACGGGCCGGAGAAGTTCACGTCCCCGACGCTGCAGACCGGGCAGACCTTCAGCCACACCTTCACGAAGGCCGGGACCTACTCCTACTACTGCTCGATCCACCCGGACATGAAGGCGACGGTCACGGTCACCGGCTCGGCGCCGACCAGCGCCCCGCCGACCTCGGCCCCGACGTCCGCGCCGACGTCGGACCCGACCCACTCGGTGCCGGCGCCCACCACCCCGGCCGGCGGCGGCTCCTGCGTGCCGAAGTCGGTCCTGCAGCCGATCATCGACCACATCAAGAGCGCCCACCTCGAGACCTCACCGGGTCAGCAGGTGCAGGACATCCTCAACCTCGACCAGTACATCAAGACCCACACGGTCTGGCTGGAAACCGTGCTCGCGCCGGCCTTCGACGGGTCGGCGGACAAGGTCGTCACCGACACGCTCGCGCCGATCATCGCCCACATCAAGAGCGCGCACCTCGAGACGTCGCTGGGCCAGCAGGTGACCGACCTGCTGAACCTCGACCAGTACATCAAGACGCACACCGTGTGGCTCGAAACGGTCCTCACCCCGCTGCTGGACCAGGCGAGCTGCTGACCCGCCGCGGGTGGCCCGGTTCCCCTGCCGGGCCACCCGCCCCCCTTCCCCGGAGGTCTTCCCGACATGCCCGACACCGCCGTCCTGCCGCGGACCGGTTACACCCTGCGCCGCGACCGGTGCGTCATCGAGCTCTCCCTGCGCGTGCTGGGAATCCCGCTGCTGCGCCGCCGGCTCACCGCGACGGACGGGCACTGGACGCCCGGTGCCGCGCTCGCCGTCACCCTGCGGAGCCCCGAGGTCGTCTGCACCGCCGAAGAGGTCGCCGAGCACCCGTTGGTGATCGACGGCCGCGTCGCCGGACGGGCGGTGCGGCTGCGCGGCGACGTCCGGCACCGCGACGAGCACAGCCTGGTCGTCTGGGCCGCCGGTCCGGTCCTCCCGGCTCGGCGCAAGCCCCGGCGAGGCCGGGTCGCGCGGTTCGTGGCGGGGCGCCGGCTGCACGCCGAGATCGCGATCGAGTTCGTCCGATGAGGCGAGCCGCGCTGGCCATCGCCGCGCTGCTGCTGGCCCTGACCGTGCCGTTCGCCGCGCCGGCGGCCGCGGCGACGCAGGTGGTCATGATGCAGGACTACGCCTACTCCCCTGCCGCGCTGACCGTCCGGGTCGGCGACACCGTCACCTGGATGCAGCACGACGAGGCGCCCCACGACGTCGTCACGACGAGCGCGCCGGTCGCGTTCCGGAGCCCGCGGCTGTCGGCCGGCCAGACCTGGAGCTACACGTTCCGGCAGCCCGGCACGTACTCGTACTACTGCTCGGTGCACCCCGACATGCGGGCGTCGGTGACGGTCCTGCCCGCGCCCACGACGGCGGCCCCGAAACCGGCGACCACCCCGGCGGCGGCCCGGCCCACGCCGGCGCGGACGACGACCGCCGCGGCCGCGGCGCCGCCGGCAGCGACTTCGTCGGCCGCCACTCCGCCGGTCGCGAGCACGCCGGCCGCGGCGCCCGCCACCGAGGCGCCGGCCGTGCAGCAGGCGACGGCTTCGACCCCGCCGACGTTGAGCCCGATGCTGCTGGTCGCCGGGCTCGTCACCGGGGTCGCCGTGCTGTGCCTGCTGCTCCTCAGCTCGCGCCGGGAGTGAATTCCTGTCCGAAACCTGTCCCGGTGAGGACTGGACCAATATTATTAGCTCCCGAGAATGGAGTCATCGCCCTTCAGCGCGGAAGGTGACCGATGAACCTCCTGACTCCCCTGCTCGCCGTCGTCATGGCGGCCACCCCCACCCCGACGCCGGCCCCGGCACCCACCGCCACGCTCGCGGTGATCTGCGACAAGTACTGCGACGCCAGGGATCCCGCCCTCTCCCCCGGTGACCGCGAAGGCGCGTCGGCGACCGTCAGCGGCCGCCGGCTCTCCCTGCACCTCGACGACGGCGACGACATGGGCTGGGCAGCGATCACCGGCGGGGCGGCCGGCGACCACGTCTGGCTGGACCGCTCGTTCGACGCCGGGCGCACGTGGGCGTCGGGCAGCAAGCTCGGTGACACGGCGACGCCGTCGGGCGGGACCGGCTGGCGGACCTTGATGTACAACGTCGACGACTGGAACGCCAAGGGCGTCGGCCTGCTGCGGGCGTGCGGGCAGCCCGCCGGTTCGGGCACCATCGCCTGCACCGGCTGGGCCCGCACGACGTGGAACGCGTGGGACCGCCGGACCGCGGCCGCGACGGCGTTGATGGAGCGGTACAACCTCGGCACCGGCCTGTTCGACACCACCGGCTGGTGGAACTCGGCCAACGCGCTGACCGCGATCATCGACAACGTCCGGATCAGCGGCATGAGCAGCTACCGGTACGCGATCGACACGACGTACACGAAGAACCTCGCGGCCCAGGGCGGCCAGTTCCGCAACGACTACATCGACGACACGGGCTGGTGGGGCCTGGCGTGGGTGGACGCCTACGACCTGACGGGCGACAGCAAGTACCTGAACACGGCCCGGGCGGACGCGGACCACATGTACGCGTACTGGGACGGCGTCTGCGGCGGCGGGGTCTGGTGGAGCACGAGCCGCACCTACAAGAACGCCATCCCGAACTCGCTGTACATCCAGCTCAACGCGGCCCTGCACAACCGCATCCCGGGCGACACGGTGTACCTCGCGCGGGCCCGGGCGGGCTGGACCTGGTTCGCCGGCAGCGGCATGATCAACGGCTCGAACCTCGTCAACGACGGCCTGACCACGTCGACGTGCGCGAACAACGGCCAGGCGGTGTGGTCGTACAATCAGGGCGTGCCGTTGACGGCGCTGACCGAGCTGTACCGGGCCACGGGCGACGCGAGCTTGCTGACGAAGGCCCGCGCGATGGCGAACGCGTCGACGACGAACGGCTCGTTGAACCCGGGCGGCATCCTCCGCGACCCGGGCGAGAGCGCCGGTGGCGGCGGCGCGGACGGCCCGACGTTCAAGGGCGTGTACGCACGGGACCTGGCGGTGCTGAACGCGGCGCTGTCGGACCACCCGTACACGGGGTACCTGCAGCGCCAGGCGAACTCGGCGTACGCGAACGACCGCAACAGCGCCGAGGCGTACGGCCTGCTGTGGGCGGGGCCGTTCGACCAGGCCGACGCGGCCCGGCAGCAGAGCGCGCTGGACTTGATGAACGCGGCCCCCTGACCGTGTCGTGAGTGGTCATTCGGGTCAGCACCCGAATGACCACTCACGTCTGCGGCTCAGAGGGTCTTCTCCAGGCGGCCCGCCAGCAGCTTGATGAACCGCGACGGGTCGGCCAGCTCGCCGCCCTCGGCCAGCAGCGCCATGCCGTAGAGCAGTTCGGCCGTCTCGGCCAGTCCCTCGTCGTCCGGGCGCGCCGCGTGGGCTTCCCGGAGACCGGTGACCAGCCCGTGGTCCGGGTTCAGCTCCAGGATCCGCTTGATCGGCGGCAGCTCCTGCCCCATCGCGCGGTACATCTTCTCCAGCGTCGGCGTGAGGTCGTGGGTGTCCCCGACGATGCACGCCGGCGACGTCGTCAGCCGCGACGAGAGCCGGACCTCCTTGACGTCCTCGCCCAGCGCCGTGCCCATCCACGTCAGCAGGCTTTCGAAGTCCTTCTTCTGCTGCTCGCGCGCGACCTCGGTGGCCTTCTTGTCCTCGTCCGACTCCAGGTCGACCTGGCCCTTGGCGATCGACTGGAACTGCTTGCCGTCGAAGCCCGGCACCGCGTCGACCCACATCTCGTCGATCGGGTCGGTCAGGACCAGCACCTCGTAGCCCTTGGCCCGGAACGCCTCCATGTGCGGCGAGTTCTCGATGGCCGAGCGCGACTCGCCGGTCATGAAGTAGATGTGCTCCTGGCCCTCCTTCATCCGCGAGACGTAGTCGCGTAGCGAAGTCGGCTTCTCCGCGTCGTGCGTCGAGGCGAACGACGAGATCTCGAGGATGGCTTCGCGGTTCTCGAAGTCGTCGAGCAGGCCCTCCTTGACCGCCCGGCCGAACTCGCGCCAGAACGTCGCGTACTTCTCCGCGTCGGCGGTCATCATCGTCTTGACCGTCGAGAGGACCTTCTTCACCAGGCGACGGCGGATCAGCTGGATTTGCCGGTCCTGCTGCAGGATCTCCCGCGACACGTTCAGCGAGAGGTCCTGCGCGTCGACGACGCCCTTGACGAACCGCAGGTACTCGGGGACGAGCGACTCGCAGTCGTCCATGATGAAGACGCGCTTCACGTACAGCTGCACACCGCGCTTGCGCTCGCGCAGGAACAGGTCCATCGGCGCGTGCGACGGCAGGAACAGCAGCGCCTGGTACTCGAAGGTGCCCTCGGCCTGCAGCCGGATCGTCTCGAGGGGGTCCTGCCAGTCGTGGCTGACGTGCTTGTAGAACTCGTGGTACTCGTCCTCGGTGACCTCGCTCGACGAGCGCGCCCACAGCGCCTTCATCGAGTTGACGGTCTCGACCTCCGCGTCGTCGCCCTCGCCCTTCATCCGGATGGGCCAGGTGATGAAGTCGGAGTACTTCTTCACGATCTCCCGGATCTTCGCCGGGGACGTGTAGTCGTAGAGGTGGTCCTCGGCGTCCTCGGGCTTGAGGTGCAGGGTCACCGCGGTGCCCTGCGGCGCGTCCTCGACCGGCTCGATCGTGTACGTGCCTTCGCCGGTGGACTCCCAGCGCACGCCCTCGCCGGTGCCGGCCTTGCGGGTCACGAGCGTGACCTTGTCCGCGACCATGAAGCTGGCGTAGAACCCGACGCCGAACTGGCCGATGAGGTCCTGCGACGCCGCCGCGTCCTTGGCCTCCTTCAGCTTGGTCAGGAAGTCGGCGGTGCCGGACTTGGCGATGGTGCCGATGAGCGCGACCACCTCGTCGCGCGTCATGCCGATGCCGTTGTCGCGCACGGTCAGGGTCCGCGCCGCCGCGTCCGCCTCGAGCGCGATGTGCAGGTCGGAGGTGTCCGCGCCGAGGTCCTTGTCGCGGTACGACTCCAGCCGCAGCTTGTCGAGCGCGTCGGAGGCGTTGGACACGAGTTCGCGCAGGAAGGTGTCCTTGTTCGAGTAGATCGAATGGATCATCAGCTGCAGGAGCTGACGCGCTTCCGACTGGAACTCCAGCGTCTCGATCGGGGTGGTCACTTCCGTTCCTTTCCGGGTGCGTCGGCCTTGGTTGGGTCGATCCTACCGAGGGGGTCCGACAGTCCGGCCGCGCACTTTATGAACGCAATGCAGACTCCCCCGGCCGCCGGGGTGATGCTGACCACGCCCCGCTGCCGATCAAGGAGGATCGAGTGCCCGGACGCCTTCCCCGGTGGGCCGCCGCGTTCGCCGCGACCGCTGCCCTGACCACCGCCTTCGCCGCTCCCGCCGCCGCGGCGGGCGCCGTCGACCACCCGGTCCGCACCACCGGCTGCGGCCGCGCGGCCGGAGTCCCGGCCGGGGTGACGACGACGCGGCACGTCGTCTCCGGCGGCCTCGACCGCGAGTACACGGTCCACCTGCCGGCGCACTACAACCCGCACCGGGCCTACCCGCTGGTGCTGTCGTTCCACGGGCACAAGCGCACGTCGCAGTACCAGGAGGAGCTGTCGGGCTTCTCGGCGCTCGACGCGATCTCGGTGTACCCGCAGGGCCTGATCGGCACCGACGGCGAGTCGGCCTGGACCGGCGCGCCCTACTCGGCGGCCGCGGACGACGTCCTGTTCACCAGCGACCTGCTGAACTCGCTGCAGCGCACGCTCTGCGTCGACAACACCCGCATCTTCGCGGCCGGCAAGTCCAACGGCGGCGGGTTCGTGGGCGTGCTGGCCTGCCGGCTGGCCGGCCGGATCGCGGCGTTCGCCCCGGTGTCGGGCGCGTTCTACCCGCAGGGCGGCGCGTGCGACCCGAGCCGCCGCGTGCCGATCCTCGACTTCCACGGCACCGCCGACACGACGATCCCGTACACGGGCAACCCGGCCAAGGGCCTCCCGGCGATCCCGGACTGGCTGGCGGCGTGGTCCACAAGGGACGGTTGCTTCGCCGGGCCGGTGTCGTGGTCGCCGGTCGACGGCGTGGTCGTCCAGAAGTGGCTCGGTTGCGCGCTCGAGCACTACCGCGTCGAGGGCGCCGGGCACGTCTGGCCGAGCACTCAGCCGAACAACGACTCGGCCACCCCGACGGTCATCGACGCCACCCCGGTCATCTGGCGCTTCTTCCGCGCGCATCCGCTGCGCTGAAACCGATTGACGCACCTCTTTCCTCTCGGCGACGATTTTCGCCGAGAGGAAAGAGGTGCGTTGTGAAGGTTCTCGTCCTGAACGCCGGTTACGAGCCGCTGCAGACCGTGTCCGTGCCGCACGCCATCCGGATGCTGGTGCGGCACGTCGCGGAGATCCACGAGGCCGAGGACGGTCTCGCGTACGGGCTGTTCCCGCGCCCGAAGATCGTGCGGTTGCTGCGGTATGTCGTGATGAAGTGGCGATATACGCAGCCGCCCCGCTGGTCCCGCCGAGGAGTGCTGACGCGTGACGGTCACCGCTGCGCGTACTGCGGCGGCCGCGCCACGACGATCGACCACGTGACGCCGCTGAGCCGCGGCGGCGCCCGGACGTCGTGGCTGAACACGGTCGCCGCGTGCGGTGGGACGTCCCGCAGCTGCAACGCCCGCAAGGCGGACAAGCTGCCGTCGGAGGCGGGGATGAAGCTGCGGTTCACCCCGTACGTCCCGACGTGGGACCAGTTGCACGCACTCACCGCGTGAGGCGCCCGTCGGCGAGCCGGGCCGCCCGTCGTTAAGCTCGAACCGATCGTCCCCCGCGTCCGTGTGTTCCGGGGGAGGCCGGGAGGTCGTCGTGACCGACGAAGGACAGCTGATCGCCGGGCGGTACCGCCTTGCCGAACGGGTCGGCCAGGGCGCCATGGGTGTCGTCTGGCGGGCGCGCGACGAGCGGCTCGACCGCGTCGTCGCCGTCAAGCAGCTCGGGTACGACCCCGCCCTCGGGCAGGCCGCCGGTGAGCAGGCCGCCCAGCGCGCCCTGCGCGAGGCCCGGCTGACCGCGCGGCTGCGGCACCCGCACGCCGTCACCGTGCACGACGTCGTCGAGGAAGCCGGCGAGCCGTACCTCGTCATGGAGTACCTGCCCTCGCGCAGCCTCGCCGACGTCCTGCTCGACCGCGAGCGCCTGCCCGCCGACGAGGTCGCGCGCATCGGCGTGCAGGTCTCCTCCGCGCTGGCCGCCGCGCACGCCGAAGGCATCGTGCACCGGGACGTCACCCCCGCCAACGTCCTGCTCGCCGACGGCGGTCTCGCCAAGATCGCCGACTTCGGCATCTCGCGCGCCACCGGCGAAGGCACCGTGACCGGCGGCGGCTTCATCGCGGGCACCCCCGCCTACCTGTCCCCCGAAGTCGCCGGCGGCGGCGAAGCGGGCTTCCCGGCCGACGTGTTCTCCTTCGGCGCGACGCTCTACCGCGCCCTCGAAGGTCAGCCCCCGTTCGGCAACGACGACAACCCGATCGCCCTTCTGCTGCGGGTCGCCCGTGAGGAGCCGATCCCGCCGCAGCACAGCGGCCCCCTCGCCGAGGTGCTCGGCCGGCTCCTGCAGCGCGATCCCGCCCGGCGCCCGTCGATGGCCGAGGTCCAGGAACTGTTCGAAGCCGTCACCGAAGGCCGTGCGCTGCCGCCGCCCCGCCCCCGGCCCCGCACCGAGACCCGCTTGCTGCGCGTGCACCGCCCCCGCCGGCGGGTCGTGCTGGCCGGCGTCGCCGGAGCTGTCCTGCTCGCCGCCGGCGTGCTGATCGGGACCGCGCTCGTCCCGGACGCCACGCCGGTCGCCGCCCCGGCGACGACCTCGGCGGCCCCGCCGCCGACCACCGGCAGCAGCGCTCCGCCGGACCTGGGCTGCGCCGCCAATTACCAGGTGACGAACTCCTGGCCGGGCGGCTACCAGGTCGAGGTGACGGTCCGCAACGACCGCACGGACGACCTCACCGGCTGGAGCGTCCGCTGGTCCCTGCCGGGCGGCCACCGCATCACCGGCCTGTGGAACGGCAATTTCACGGTCGAGGGCGACACCGTCACGGTCGACAACGCGGCCTGGAACGCGAAGCTCGACGCGGGCGGCGCGACGACGTTCGGCTTCATCGCCCTCACCGGCAGCGGCAACGCCTTGAGCCGCCCGGAACTGACCTGCCGGACCGTCTAGGACCGGCAGAGCAGCGCGTCCGGCGTCCGGCTCGAACCGATCCGGCCGGTGTAGGCGACACCGGCGACGTACTCCCCCAGCGCGCACTGGCCCTTGTAGTTCCCCGTCGCGAAGTCGCCACCGAGGTCGCCGGCCGGCCGGTTGTCGCCGCGGTCGAACCACACTGTGCGGCCCGCGCGGCCCAGCGGCGTCGGAGACCGCCCGCACAGCACCGCCGAGAAGGCCGCGCCCTGGACGCTGTACCCGACGACCGCGTGGTCGGGCGGGCACTGCGTCTTCGTGTAGCCGGACGCCCAGTCGGTGTCGACGTACATCTCGTCCCGGACGACCACGTACCCGGCCGGAGCGGCGAGCGTCCCGGTGCACAGGCCCCGGTTCCCGGTGTGGGCCAGGCCGGCGAGCCGCTGGCCGTCGGGACAGACTCCCTTGCGAGCACCGGGGTTCCAGTCCGGTAGCGCGCGGACCTGGCGCGACTCCCGGAAGTCGGCGTAGTCGAGGTTCAGCATCGACCAGTGCTCGGCGGCCGGGATCTGCCCGGTCCGGGACGGCGCGGAGATCAGCCGCCGCCAGGCGGGGCCGCGCCAGTCCGTGCCGTCGAGCACGTCGATGCGCCGGCCCGCGGAGTCGTACCCGAGCAGAGCCCAGCCGTCGGTCCGGAAGCCCACCGCGGGCCAGTAGGCGAAGTCCGTGTCGGTCTCGGCCAGGTAGTTCACGAAGTTCTCGAAGAACGCGCGCGACGCCGGGTCGGTGGTGTTGCGGCCTTCGCCGAATTCGCTGATCCACAGCGGCGCGGTGTAGTGCTTGCCGGTGTCGGCCGAGACGAAGAACGCCTGCCGGTACAGGGTGTCCCGCAGTTCCTGGGTTGAGAGGTCGCGGTAGCGCGGGTCGTGCGTCTCGCCGATGCCGGTGGCGCCGGAGTGGTTGGGCCCGGTGTAGCCGTAGAAGTGCGCCGAATAGACGAGCTTGCCGGAGTCGACGAGCGTGTGCGACAGCGTCCGGGCGGGTTCCAGCGTGGGCCGGCCGTGCGGGAAGCCGTCGATCGGCAATCCGGTCCAGTTGATGCCCTCGACGAAGATGAGCAGGTCGCGGTTGGCCTCGGTGAGGATGCGGTCGGCGACCTGCTGGCTCGCGCGCTGCCAGTCGGTGCCGTTGCCCCAGCCCCAGTTCGGGTCGTCGAAGGTGTTGCGGCGGACTTCGTTGTACAGGTCGGCGCCGACGACCCGCTTGTTCGCGGCGTAGCGGCGCGCCATGAACAGCCAGTCGTCCTGCCACTGCTGCTCGGTCTGCGCGGTGTTCCAGCGCTCGTTGCCGTCGAGCCCGCAGCACCAGCGCGAGGTCGTGGTGTGGTTGTTGAGGATGACGGCGAACCCGCGCGCGGTCAGCCGGTCGACGACACGGTCGTAGACCTGCAGCGGCGTCAGGCCGCGCAGGTCCGGGTTGGCGGCCAGGTCCGGGACGGGCCGGGTGTCGTGGAGCATCGCGTTGGAGAACTGCAGCCGGACGCTGTTGAGGCCCAGCTGCGCGAGCCCGTCGATGACGGTGTCGATCGACGCGCGGTCCAGCCCGAGCGGGGTCTGGTAGGCGATCTCGCCGGCGTGGTGGTTCGCCGGATCGTTCACATCGCCGGAGCCGGTCCACGTGCCGCTCGCGCCGTGCCAGTTGGCGGCCTTCAGCTTGAACCGGTCGCCGTGCGCGTCGACGATGTACCGGCCGCGGGTGCTGAGCGGCCCGGTCCAGGACGGCGGATCCGCCGCGGCCACCGGAACCGCCAAGCCGGCGGTGGCGAGCAGGACGGTGAGCAGCGCACCGAAGATCCTCACGCGAGGAGTCAACCAACTCGCGGGCCGCCCGATAAGGGCCATAAGGAGGTCGTGAGTGGTAGTTCGGGAACTACCACTCACGACATCTTCACCCGTGCATACGGTCGAAGGGCAGCCGCAGCACCTGCCCCGCGGTCACCGGCGCGTTCCGCAGCCGGATCGCGTCGAGTTCCGACGTCGTCAAGGCCCGGCGGTAGAAGCGGACTTCGTCGAACGAGCCGTTCCAGCGGAACTGGTTGTCCAGCCGCTGCCCCAGCTGCAGCTGGAACGACACGATCCGGCTCACCGACCCCGCCGCCGCGGCCCCGGACGCGACCTGGACGCCGTCGACCCACAGCAGCAGCTTCCCGCCGGTCCGCTCCAGCGCCACGTGGTGCCAGGCCTGGTCGTCGTACGCCTGCGCGGAAGTGATCGACGCACTCCCCGCCGCCGTGGTCATCATCGCGATCAGCCGGTGGTTGGCCGGTTCGCCGCGCAGCCACAGCTGTGGCGCGGTCGTGCCCATCCCGCCCAGCCAGAACAGCACCTGGTTGCCCTTCGTGGCGCCGTACCGGAACCACCCCGTCCACGCGAGGTCGCCGTCACCCGGGGGCTGGGCCGGGTCGTACGGCACGCGGACGTAGTCGTCGACGCCGTCCAGCGTCACCGCCCCACCGAAGCGGCCGGCAGCAAGAGACGCTCCGCCGAGCACCCGCGCGTCGGCGTGCCCCGAAACGTCCGGTGTGGACGGTCCCGCGGAGTTGTGCCAGCCCAGATAGGACTCGTCGAAGCGCGCGAAGCGGATCTCGTCCCGCGCGTCGACCGCGCCGCCTTCGTACATCAGCCCGATCTTCGAGCCGCTGATCTGCACCAGGTCCGAGTATCCCGACCAGTCCGTCGTGATCAAAGTGCCCTCCTCGGCGTTTTCCCACGTCCGGCCGTTGTCGTAGGACGAGCGGATCATCATCCAGCGCCGCCGGTCGGTGTCCGACGGCGAGGAGAACAGCAGGCGGTTGCCGACGCGCAGCACCGCGCCCTGCACCATCGGCGTCACCAGGTCGGGGATGGTGGTGAAGGACCTGGTGAACGTCTCGCCGCCGTCGCGGCTGAGGGCGTAGTCGCGGTTGCCGATGTCGGTGCCGCCCTGCTCGCGACCGCCGGCGTAGATCGAACCGTCGGGCAATTCGACGACGGTGACTTCGGACGGCTTCTGCGTGTATGTCCCGCCGACCGGGTGCGGGTAGCTGTTCACCGCGCCGACGTGCCAGCTGCGCCCGCCGTCGTCGCTGTACACGAGCCCGGCGTGGTTCTCGATCGAGTGCGTGCCGTCACTGGTCTCCGCGTTGAAGCCGAACACGAGCCGTCCCGCATGGCGGCCGTGGGTCAGCTGGATGCCGTGCACCGGACCGGACGCGTACCAGGAGTCCCAGTCCGGCAGTTTCGCCTGCGCGCTGATGTCGACGGGCGCCGACCAGGTCAGGCCGTCGTCGTCGCTGTACTGCGAATGCGGCGTGCGCGGGCACGGGACGTCGCACGCCTTGTCGTCGGCACGCCCCTTGTTGTACGTCGTGATCAGCACGATCCG
The DNA here is from genome assembly GCF_051337345.1 of Amycolatopsis sp. MEPSY49. NCBI lineage: Bacteria > Bacillati > Actinomycetota > Actinomycetes > Pseudonocardiales > Pseudonocardiaceae > Amycolatopsis > Amycolatopsis sp. MEPSY49. The sequence continues at coordinate 169,605 of NZ_JBDLYJ010000012.1, forward strand.
GCCGGTGCGGCTGTCCACGATGGGCACCGGGTTGCCGTGGGTGTCCCCGCCACCGCGGTTGACCACCTGCAGCGGCGACCACGTCTTCCCGCCGTCGGTGGAGCGCTTGAGCACGAGGTCGATGTCGCCGGTGTCGCCGCAGTTGTCGATGCGGCCTTCGGCGAAGGCCAGGAGGGTGCCGTGGGTGGACTTGACGATCGCCGGGATCCGGAAGCAGCTGTACCCGGGATCCTGCGCGGCTTTGAACAGGACTTGCTGGTCGAGCTGCGGCGCGGCCTGTGCCGGGCTCACCGCGAGCAGCGAGCCGGCCAGGGCCACGAGCGCGGCCCATCTCCCCAGTGTTCTCATTCTCATCCCTTCAGGACGGCGACACCTCGCGGGGCGAGCCGCACCTCGCGCACCGGCCGCGACGGGTCGGTCAGCAGGTCCGGCACGGCGCGGCGCAGGTCGACGGTGACCGGCTCGGTGCCGTGGTTGAGCAGGATCAGGTAAGCGCTTTCCCCGCCGTGCCGGACGACGGCCTGGACGCCGGGCGGGGTGGCCAGCACCGGCGCCACCCCGGCTTCGGCGGTGATGCGGCCGAACAGCGGCGCGAGATCGGGCCGGGTGCCGAGGTACCAGGCGACACCGTCGCCGAAGGCGTGCCGTGTGATCGCCGGACGCCCGGCCAGCTCCCCGGAAGCGAACGAAGCGACGGCTTCGGCACCCTCGGGTTCGATCCACTCCGCCCAGATGGTCCCGGAACCCGTTGTGCCGTCTGCGAAATCGAGATCGACCGGCCCATCCAGGGGCCAGAACTCGTCGACCCGCAGGCCGAGGATGTCCCGCAGCGGCGCGGGATGGCCGCCCAGGTACGCGCGGTCACAGCCGTCGACGATGCCGGAGAAGTACGACACCACGAGGTGCCCGCCACCCGCGACGTACGCGCGCAGGTTGTCGGCGGCCGCCGGCTCCAGGAGGTACAGGTTCGGGACGACCACCAGCTTGTACGGCGTGAGGTCCCGCGAAGGGTGGACGACGTCGCAGGTGACGTTGGCGTCGAACAGCGGGGCGTAGTGCGCGAGCTGCGTCTCCAGGTACTCCAGCTGAGCCGGGTGCGAGTCCAGTTCGAGACCCCACCAGCTCGGCCAGTCGTGCAGCAGGGCGACGTCGGCGCGCACGCGCGTCCCGGCCAGCTCCGGCACGCGAGCCAGCTCCTGCCCCAACGCGGCGGTCTCGCGGAACGTCCGGGTGTCGCGGCCGCCGTGCGGCACCATCGCCGAGTGGAACTTCTCGGCGCCGCCGCTGGTCTGGCGCCACTGGAAGAACAGGACGGCGTCCGCGCCCTGCGCGATGGCCTGCCAGCTGCCGAGCCGCATCGCCCCGGGTGGCTTGGGACTGTTGCGCGGCCGCCAGTTCACCGCGCTCGGCGCCTGTTCGAGCAGCAGCCACGGCTGGTCCTTCGTGGACCTGACCAGGTCGTAGGCGAACGCCGCCTCGACGTGGGCACGCGGGTCGTAGGGATCGGGGTAGGAGTCCAGGCTGACGACGTCCTCGTGCGGCGTCCACTGGTGCCAGTCGAGGGCTTTCTGGACCAGGCCGACGAAGTTGGTCGTGATCGGGACGTCCGGCGTGACGCGGCGCAGCACCCGCTCTTCGGTCAGGAAGCAACCGAGCGCGGCGTCGGAGGAGAACCGGTGGAAGTCCAGCTGCTGCGCCGGGTTCGGGAACGTCGGCGCCACCCGGGGTGGCAGGACTTCGTCCCAAGTGGAGTAGCGCTGGGACCAGAAGGTGGTCGTCCACGCCGCGTTGAGCGCCTCGATCGTGCCGTACCGGTCCTGCAGCCAGACACGGAAGTCCGACGCGGACTCGTCGCAGTAGCACGCCCGGATGTGACAGCCGAACTCGTTGCCGACGTGCCACATCGCCAAGGCAGGATGCCCGGCGTAGCGCGTCGCCAGCTCCGTGACCAGCCGGGCGGCGTGCGCGAGGTAGACGGGGCTCGACGGGCAGAACTGCTGCCGCGCCCCGGGCGAGAGCCGGACGCCGTCGGCGCGCACCGGCAGGATCTCCGGGTGCGCGTGGGTCAGCCACGGCGGCGGGGACGCGGTCATCGTCGCCAGGCACACCTTGATCCCGGCACCGGCGAGGCCGTCCATGACGGTGTCGAACCAGCCGAAGTCGTACTCCCCCGGCCGCGGTTCGACGCCGGCCCACGAGTAGATCCCCGCGGTCACCATCGTGACGCCCGCTTCGGCCATCAGCTTCAGGTCTTCCCGGCGGACGTCTTCGGGCCAGTGCTCGGGGTTGTAGTCGGCGCCGTAGTGGAGCATCAGAGCAGCCCCGCTTCGGCGAGCTTCTCCTTGATCCGCAGCAGTTCCTCGTCGTCGAGCGGGAGCTGCGGCGGGGCCATGACAGCGTTGTCGATGAACCCGCGCAGCTTCATCGCGGCCTTGAAGGCGCCGAGCCCGGCCGAGCCCCGGCCCATCCGGCTCGGCGGCGCCACGGCCGTGATCGAGAACAGCTTCAGCAGGCGTTCCTGCTCGCGCCGGGCCGCGGCGAGGTTGCCGGACTTGAAGTGGTCGTGGATGAGCACGTACCCGACCGGGTCGACGTTGCCGAGGCCCGGGACGGCGCCGTCGGCGCCCATCGCCAGGGCCGCGTCCACGACGAGTTCGGACCCGGTGAACACCGCGAAGGAGTCGAGGCCGCGGTCGCGCTTGCCGAGCAGCACCGCGCGGAAGGACGCCTCGTCGCCGCTGGAGTCCTTGAGCCCGGCGAGGACGCCGTCGGCGGCCAGGTCGAGCACCATCGGCCCGTCGAGCTTCGTGTGCACCGCGACCGGGATGTCGTAGGCGACGATCGGCAACGCCGTCCGTTCGTGCAGCAGCCGGAAGTGCCGGTCGACCTCGGCGACGTGGGTGCGCGTGTAGTACGGCGCGGTCACGACGACGGCGTCGGCCCCGGCGGCCTCGGCGACCTTGATGTGCTCGGCGACCCGCAGGGTCGTCATGTCGATACAGCCGACGAGCACCGGGACGCGGCCGGCGACCTGGTCGACCGTCGTCTCGACGACGACGCGGCGCTGGGCGTCAGGCAGGAAGGCGACCTCGCTGGAGGAGCCGAGGACGAAGACGCCGTGCACGCCGGCGTCGAGCTGGAACTCGACGTGGCGCCGCAGCGAGTCGGTGTCCACGGCGAAGTCGTCGGTCAACGGCGTGCACAACGGCGGGACGATTCCGGCGAACTTCGGCATCAGGCGCTCACTCCGGTCGGGATCTCGGGATGGATGCAGCGGTAGGTGTGCCCGCCCTCGGCCGCGGCGAGCGGCGGCAGCTCGGCCGCGCACTCGTCGGTGGCCTTCGGGCAGCGGGTGCGGAACGGGCAGCCGCTCGGCGGGTTCGTCGCCGACGGCACCGGGCCGGTCAGGACGATCGGCTCGACCGGGTGGAGCAGGCTGGGCGTCGCGGAGAACAGCGCCCGCGTGTACGGGTGGCGGGCCTGCGCCCCCACCGGCGCCTCCTCGACGATCCGGCCCAGGTACATCGTGACGATCCGGTCGCTCATCTTCGACACCGTCTGGATGTCGTGGGAGACGAACACCATCGCCAGCTCCAGCTGTTCGCGCAGGTCGAGCAGCAGGTTGAGGATCTGGGCGCGGACCGAGACGTCGAGGGCGGACGTCGGCTCGTCGGCGACCAGCAGCGCGGGCCGCAGCGCCAGCGCCCGAGCGATGGCGACGCGCTGGCGCTGGCCGCCCGACAGCTGGCCCGGCACGGCGTCGGCGACACTCGTCGGCAACCCGACCAGGGACATCAGCTCGCGGACGCGGTCGTCGCGCTCGGCCGGCGTCCCCGCTTTGTGCACGTCGAGGGGGTCGCGGATGATCTTGGCGACGGCGAGCCGCCGGTTCAGCGCGGTCGACGGGTCCTGGAAGACCATGCCGACCTCGCGCCCGGAGACGAGCGGCTCCCCGCGGAAGCGCACCGCTCCCGCGGTCGGCCGCTGCAGCCCGACGATCACCTTGGCCAGGGTCGACTTGCCGCAGCCGGACTCGCCGACGACGCCGATCGTCTCGCCCGGGTTCACCACGAGGTGGGCGTCGGTGAGGGCGTACACGCTCTGGTGGCCGAACAGGCCGCGGCCGCGGATCCTGTGGACGACGTGGACGCCGTCGACCTCGAGGAGGTTCACGCCGTCGCCTCCTTCTCGCGCGCGATGTCGACCGCCGGGAAGTGGCAGGCGACGAGGTGGTCGACCGGCTCGCCGAAGCGGACCGGCGTCTCTTCGTGGCACTTGGCGCGGGCCGCCGGGCAGCGGTCGGCGAACCGGCAGCCGGCCGGGAACTCGGCCGGGGCCGGGACGACGCCCTTGATCTGTGTGAGGCGGGCCTCGTTCTCCTCCAGCGACAGCACGGCGCTGAGCAGGCCGCGCGTGTAGTGGTGCCGGGGCGAGCCGACGACCTCGGCGGTCGCGCCCAGCTCGGCGACCTGGCCGCCGTACATGACGACGACCCGGTCGGCGATCTCGGACACCAGCGCGAGGTCGTGCGAGACGAGGACGAGCGCGAAGCCGAGTTCCTCCTGCAGTCGCAGCAGCAGCGCCATGATCTGGGCCTGCACGGTGACGTCGAGGGCCGTGGTGGGCTCGTCGGCGACGATCAGCTTCGGGTCCCGCGAGAGCGCCATCGCGATCAGCACGCGCTGGCGCTGACCGCCGGACAGCTCGTGCGGGTACGCGCGCAGCGTCCGCTCGGGGTCGAGGTTGACCAGTTCCAGGAGCTCGGCCGGGGTGCGGGTGCCGCCGCGGCGGGTGAACTGCTTGAGCTGGGCGCGGATGGTCATCGCCGGGTTGAGCGAGCTCAACGCGTCCTGGTAGATCATCGCGATGTCGTGGCCGAGGTGCCGGCGGCGTTCGCCCGGCCGCAGGGCCAGGAGGTCCCGCTGGGCGAACCGGATCTGCCCGGACACCCGGGCGGTCGGCGGCAGGCCGAGGATCGACAACGCCGTGAGCGTCTTGCCGCAGCCGGACTCGCCGATGAGCCCCAGGACCTCCCCGGCGCGGACGCTGAAGGACACGCCGTCGACGACGTCGACGCCTTCGTGGCGCCCGGGGAAGGCGATCCTCAGCCGGTCGACTTCCAGGACGGTTTCGCGGTGGTCGAGAGAACGGGCGGTGCGGGCGAGGCGTTCCCCCGCCTCCCGCAGCCCGGCGATCGGCAGGACGGGCGCGGTGTCGGCGTCGTCGCGGGCTTCGACGGCCTTCGCCACTTCGGCCGCCTTCACCGCGCGGGCCGACGGCGCCGCCCAGGCGTCGGAGATCCGCTCGGACAGGATGTTCAGCGCCAGCACCGTGACCAGGATCAGCAGGCCGGGGAACAGCGTCGCCCACCAGCCGCCGGTCAGGACCAGGTCCTTGCCGTCGGCGAGCACCGAGCCCCACGACGGGTCCGGCGGCTGGATGCCGGCGCCGATGAACGACAGCGACGCCTCGAACACGATCGCGTCGGCCACCGTGACCGTGCAGTAGACCAGCACCGGCGCGGCGCAGTTGACGGCGACGTGCCGGGTCAGCACGAAGAACCGTTTCGCTCCGATGACGTGCTCGGCCGCGACGTAGTCCTCGCCGTACTGGGCCAGCACGTTCGCCCGGATCACCCGCGCCACCGGGGGCATGTTGAGGAACCCGATGGCCAGGATCAGCACCAGGATGCCGTGGCCGAACACCGCGACCAGCACCGCCGCCAGGGCGATGCCCGGGAACGCCATGATGACGTCCAGGACGCGCATGATCACCGCGTCCACCCGGCGGTGCGAGGTCGCGGCGAACGCCCCGATCACCGCCCCCGACACGAGCGCGAGCGCCACCGCCCCCAGGCCGATGGCGAGCGACCAGCGCGTGCCGGCGACGAGCCGGGAGAAGATGTCCCGGCCCGAGGTGTCCGTGCCGAACCAGTGCGAGCCGCTGGGCCCGCCGGTGTCGGTGCTGAGCGCGTCCGGGCTGTGGGTCGCCACGAGCGTGCCGAGCACGGCGACCAGCACCAGGACGCCGAGGATCGCGAGAGCGGGCCAGGACCCGCGCAGCCGCCTCACGCGTGGCTCCGCAGGCGCGGGTTGGCGATCAGATAGAGGACGTCGACGATCAGGTTGACCAGGACGAACCCGAGGGCGATCGTGATGACGAACCCCTGCACCTTGGCGGTGTCGCCGTCCTTGACGGCCTGGATCATGTTCTGCCCCATCCCCGGCAGCGCGAACATCGTCTCGATCACGACCGCGCCGCCGAGCAGGTAGCCGACCCGCAGGCCGAGCACGGTCAGCGGGGTGACGAGCGCGTTGCGCAGCACGTTGCGCCCGACCACTACCACCGGCGGCAGGCCACCGCCGCGCGCGGTGCGGACGTAGTCCTTGTCCAGCTCCTCGACCATCGACGTCCGGATCACCCGGGTCAGCTGGGCGGCCACCGGGAGCGCCAGGGAGACCGCGGGCAGCGTCAGGGAGTTCAGCCAGCCGCCGAAGGAGTCCGCCGGGCTGACGTAGCCGCTGGTCGGGAACAGGCCCTGGTCCACGGCCAGCCACTGCACCAGCAGCAGCGCCACCCAGAACGCCGGCGCGGCGACCCCGGCCAGGGTGACCACGCGGATCACCTTGTCCGGCCAGCGATCGCGGAACAACGCCGACGTCACGCCCAGCACGAGCGATGTCACCAGCGCGATGGCCAGGCCGAGCAGGGTCAGCTGGACGGTCAGCGGCAGCGCGGTGGCGATGGTCTCGCCGACCGGCTGCTTGGTGATCACGCTGGTGCCGAAGTCGCCCTGCACCAGGTGCCAGACGAAGTGGACGTACTGCAGCGGCAGCGGGTCCAGCAGCCCGTTCTCGAGCCGGAACTGCTGGAGCTGCTCGGCGGTGGCGTTCGCGCCGTCGAACGCGGCCAGCGCCGGGTCGGTCGGCGCGAACCGCATCACGATGAACACGAACAGGATCACGCCGAGCAGCAGCGGGATCAGGGCGAGGATGCGGCTGAGCAGCATCCGGGCGACGACGGCCACGGGTGTTCTCCTCCTAGACCGGCTTGGCCTGGTTCAGGTAGATGCCCGGGTAGCCCTGGGCGCGCACGCCGGTGATCGCCTTCGGGTCCCAGGCCGTGCCGAGCTGGGTGAAGACCACCGGGTAGATGACGGCCTGCTCGGAGATCCGGTCCAGCAGCTGCTTGTTCAGCGCGGTCCGCTTGGCTTCGTCGGTCTCGGCCGCGGCCTGGTCCTGCAGGGCGAGCAGCGACTGGGCCTCGGCGCCGGTGAACCGGGCGTACTTGCTCGTGAGGATGGACTTGGCGTCGTAGTAGTACCGGATCATCAGGTCGGGGTCGTTGCCGAACTGCAGCGGGTTGTTCGTCGTCGCGACGACCTGGAAGTCCGCGCCCGCGTCCAGCTTCGAGAACAGCGCCTTGGTGTCCTGGGAGTCCAAAGTGGTCTGGACGCCGATCGCGTCCCAGCCCTCCTTGATCACCTTGACGCAGTCGGCGACCAGCGAGGTGTTCGTCGTGGACAGCGTAACCTTGAGGTTGCTCACGCCGGCCTCTTGCAGCAGCTGCTTGGCCTTCTCGGGGTTGTACACGAAGTCCTGCGAGGCGGGCTGCGACGACGGGAGCTTCGGGTTGATGAACGAGGTCCCGGGCGAGCCGGCGCCCTTCAGCCCGATGTCGATCATCTTCTGCTTGTCGATGGCGTAGTGCAGCGCCTGGCGCACGAGGTTCTTGTCGAACGGCGCGTGCGCGGTGTTGAAGAGCAGGAAGAGGTTGTTGCCGCCGTCGGCGAACTCGACCGTGCGGCCGGCCTTGCGGAGCTGGTCGGCGTTGGCGGCCGGGATGTTTTCGGCGATCTGCGCGTCCGGCTTGGCGCCGGAGATCGCGGCGACGCGCGGGGCGGAATCCACGATGGACTTCCACAGCATCTTGTCGTACGCGGCCGGGCGCGGGCCGTTGTAGTCGGCGAACTTCTCGAAGCTGGTGTGGCTCAGCGGCGCCTGCTCGACGACCTTGTACGGGCCGGAGCCGACGACCTTGCCGCCCTTGGCGTCGTCCCACTTGCCGTCGTAGACGTGCTTCGGGACGATCTTGCAGCACTGGATCCGCTGCAGCGCGTACGGGAAGGGGAACTTGAGGACGAACTCGACCGCGCGGTCGCCGGTCTTGCGGACCTCTTGGAGCCAATGCGAGAAGAAGCTGTGGATCAGCACGTTCTCCTTCTCGTCGAGCGCCCGGGCGTAGGTGAAGACGACGTCGTCGGCGGTGACAGGCTGCCCGTCGTGCCACTTGGCGCCGTCGCGCAGCTCGAACTTCAAACTGGTGCCGCTCGTGTCGGCGGGCAGCGCTTTCGCCAGGCCGGGGAAGGGCGCGCGGGTGATCGGGTCACCCTCCACGAGGGACTCGTAGCAGTGCAGGATCGCGGCCATCGAGAACGCGGACGCCGTCTGCAGCGGGTCCCACGTCTGATTGTTGCCGTAGCCGATCACGGCGGTCAGCGAGCCCGCCGAGCTGCCGGTCTTGTTGGTGGACGCCGGCCCGCCGCACGCGGCGAGGACGGTGGGGAACGCCAAGGCCGCCCCGGCGAAGGTGGTGTAGCGCAGCAACTGGCGGCGGCTGAGCGACGGGCTCTGGGACATCGCTGTCTCCTGCGGGCCTCGAACGGTAGGACATGGGACGTCCTATGACCGGCGTGAGCCTAGGATGGCTTCGCGTGCCGGTCAACCCTTCTGGACGTATGACGTAGGATGTCCTCTCACGACGCATCCGGGGAGGACAGCAGTGGCCCGTCCGCAGCGCAGCGAAGAGATCACCAAGCGCATCATCGACCTGATCGTCGAGCGGGAGCTCCCGCCGGGCGCGCCCATGCCCACCGAGCTCAGCCTGATGGAGGACATCGGCGTCAGCCGCAACTCCATCCGGGAGGCGATCAAGGCCCTGCAGGCCCTCGGCATCGTCGAGATCCGCCACGGCTACGGCACGTTCGTCGGCTCCGCCGGGTCGGAGTCGCTGCAGACGTGGCTGCTGTTCCGCACCCGCGCCCGCGGCGCCACCGACGTCGGGCGCCTGCGCGACCTCCTGGAGGTGCGGGAGATGCTCGAGACCGAGCTGACCCGCCGGGTCGCCACCGACCACCGGCCCGGCCTGGTCGAGGAGCTGCAGGCCTGCGTCACGCGGATGAAGCGCAAGGGCCCCGACGCGGCCGAGGCCGACCGCGAGTTCCACGACCTCATCTGCGCCGAGGCCGGGTTCGACCTCGCCCGCGAGCTCACCGGGTTGTTCTGGGACGTCTACCGGATCGCCGAGAGCGAGCTGGGCGGGCCGGCGTCGTCCCCGACGGCCACGGCGAAGCGGCACCAGGCCATCGTCGACGCGCTCCTGCTGCGCGACGCGGATGCCGCGGCCGAAGCCGTGCACCGGCACTTCGACGAGGTCCGCAAGCGCGCGAAAGCCGGTCCGTACGGGGGTTTCGGCGTCGCGCGGCCGGTTCCGGCCACGCACTCGGAGACTGTGCGTCGTTGAGCCGTTCGAGGTAATTCGGGGAAGATCGCGGCCCGGCCTCAACGGCCCGGGTGCCTGGCCCGTCGGTAGTGGTGATCAACCACCACACGGAGGTGCCAGTGCGAAGAACTTTGTCCGTCCTGGGGGTCGCGCTCGCCGGGCTCGTGGGACTCGCTCCCCCACCGGCCGGCGCCGCGGCGCCCCCGACGTCCGCCACCCTGATCACCGGCGAGCGCGTCAGCGTCCGGACCACCGCCGACGGCCGGTCCCTGTTCGACGTCCGGCCGGCCGCCGAGAAGGGCATGGCGCGGGCGCTGGTGCACCTGCGGCTCGGCGACCGCGACTACGAGGTCCCCGGCACCGCCCTGCCCTACCTCGGGCGCGGGCTGGACCTGAACCTGTTCGACGTCGGCGCGCTGCTGGCCGGCGCGCCGCTGCCCGCCGACCCGGCGACGTTCGGGCCCGCGCTGGCGAAGCAGTTCAAAGAGGACAACGCGCGCGGGCACTTCGGCGGGCAAGGGCTCTTCGCCGGCGGCGCTCGCTTCGCGCTCCCCGGAGCGCGTCCGGCCGTCCGGCCGCGTTCGGTGATGCGCACGGTGTCGGTCGACGCCACCGACATCGCCGGCCAGCCCGCAGACACCGGCGTCGCGTTCCTCTACAACACCGACGACGGGAACCTCCTCGACCCGAACGAGAGCCTCAACTACTTCTCGGGCGGCACGGCGAAGTTCAGCGTCCCCGACGGGAACTACAGCGCGCTCGGCTTGTTCTGGACCGCCGACACCGACGGCAACCCGACGGAAGTGCGCTTCAGCGCGCAGCCCGAGTTCGCGGTCAAGGCGGACAAGACCGTCCGCGTCGACGCTTCCCGCGCTTCGAGCACGCTGACCTGGGTGACGCCGCGGCCGGCGCTGCTCGACGACACCGGGTTCCTGTTCCGCCGGGCGGCCAAGACGGGGCCCGCGCTGCTCGTCGACTTCGACGCCGGGCCCGGCGTGCCGATCGCGGTGTCGCCGACGGCTGTCCCGGTGAAGACGGGCGCGCTGCAGACGTACCCGTACAGCAGGCTCGTGTCCCCGCCGGGTCCGGGCACGCCGTACGAATACGTGCTGCAGAAGGCGAGCACCGGCACGATTCCGCGGCAGCGGTACGTGATCACGGCGAAGGACGTCGCCGCGGTCGACTCGACCTACTTCAGCGAGTACTCGTCGCTGGGGTTGCGGCAGCGCAGCGGGATGTTCTCGTTCGAGGACGTCAGCGGCCGTGTCTCGCACCCGATCCAGCTGCCGCGCAAGCAGGTCGAGTACGTCTCGGCGGCGCCGGACCTGCGCTGGTTCGGCGGGTTCTCGAAGTACGTCCTGCCCGGGCCGTTCCCCGGCTGGGCCGGCGGCCAGTACGAGCCGTTCCACGCCTACCAGGGCGGTTCGGCGGTCACCGAGGAGTGGAACAAGTTTCCGCTCCACCCCTCGGGTGGCGTGGCGCTGCTGCCGCTGAACGACGGCACCGCGCCGGAGCAACCGGCTGCCACCCGCGCCGGTGACCTGCTGCGGCTGTCGGTCACGCCGTTCAGCGACAACCAGCCAGGGCACGCCGGCTTTGGCTTCTACGGCGAGGCTCGCGACACCGTCACCGGGCACTACGCGCTGACGCAGGACGGCACCACGATCGCCGAGGGCAACCCCGCCGGGATCACCGAACTCACGCTGGAGCAGCCGGTGGCGCCCGGGCCGTCGACCCTGGGGCTGACGGTCGACGCCGGGCGCACCGGGCCGATGTACCGCCAGAGCACCGCGACCCACACCGAGTGGACGTGGAAGTCGCAGCACGTCGAGGGCGCGGAGCTGCCGGCGGCGCTGGTCTGCGTGCGCCAAAAGGGCGGGGTCGACCGGTCGTGCGCCGTCGAGCCGATGCTGACCCTCGGGTACGCCGTCGGCGGGCTGCGGCCGGACGGCTCCACGGTGTCCGGGCCGCAGAGCCTCGACTTGAGCGTGGGGCACCTGCAGCAGAGCGTCGCCTCGCCCGTCACCGGCGCGACGGTCCAGTACTCGACCGACGGCACCACCTGGCTCGACGCGGCGGTCACCGCCCGCGGCGGCGGGGTCTTCCACGCGGACTTCACCGCGGTCACGGAGGCCTTCCGCGGCACGGACGTCTCGCTGCGCGTGACGGCGTCCGACGCGGCCGGGGCGACCGTGGCCGAGACGATCACCGCCGCCTACCACGTCTACCCGGCCTGAGGGGAGTGTCCACAGTGAACAGAAGATGGATCGGCGTGCTGGCCGCGGTGGTGGCGGTGGCCGGGTTCGCTCCGGCCGCGACCGCCGCACCGGCACCGCGCGCGGCGTGTCCCGAGCAGCCTGGGGCGGTGCGCTGCCTCACCACGTACACCCCGGGTGCGGTGCGCGCGCCGGCCGACGGCCCGGCCGGTTGGGGTGCCGACGACCTGGCGTCGGCGTACGGGCTGCCGGCCACGCCGGGTCCGGACACGGTCGTCGGCATCTCGATCGCCTACGACGCCCCGAACCTGGAGGCCGACCTGGCGGCGTACCGGGCGCAGTACGGCCTGCCGCCGTGCACGACGGCGAACGGCTGCTTCCGCAAGGTCAACCAGCAGGGTCTTTCCGCGCCGCTGCCGGAGCCGAGCTTCGGCTGGGCCCTGGAGTCCACTTTGGACGTCTCGATGGTGTCGGCGGCGTGCCCGTCGTGCCGGCTGCTGGTCGTCGAAGGGAACACGCCGAAATTCGCCGACTTGGCGGAGACGGAGGACACGGCGGTCCGCCTGGGCGCGACGGTGGTGTCGAACAGCTACGGCGCGCGTGAAGGCGGCGCGCCGCTGGCGTTCGCGAGCCACTACCAGCACCCGGGCGTGGCGGTGGTGGCCGCCTCCGGCGACTCGGGCTTCACCGCGGCGAGCTACCCGGCGGTCCTGGCGACGACGATCGCGGTCGGCGGGACGTCGCTGGCCCGCGACCCGTCGTCGGCTCGCGGCTGGACGGAGTCGGCGTGGCTGTACGGCGGCAGCGGTTGCTCGGCGTACATCGCGAAGCCGTCGTGGCAGAAGGACACCCACTGCGGCAAGCGAACGGTGGCGGACGTGGCCGCGGCGGCCGAGGACATCGCGATCCACTACGCGGACGCGGGCGGCTGGCTGCCGGTGAACGGCACGAGCGCGTCGGCGCCGTTCGTCGCGGGGCTGATCGGCCGGTCAGGGCGTGTCCCGGCACCGTCGGGCTGGTACGCGAACGCGTCCCGGTTCACGGACATCACGACGGGCCACAACGACCCGGCGGGCGCGGGCAAGAAGTGCGGCGGCGACTACCTGTGCGTCGCGGGACCGGGCTATGACGCCCCGACCGGGGTGGGAGTCCCCAACGGCCTGGCAGGCTTCTGACGTTGTCGTGAGTGGTAATTCGGGTTCTAACCCGAATTACCACTCACGACCCCGGCCGGCACAGTCCTCGCTCGTACGCCAGCAGCCCCGCTTCGGTCCGGTGCGTGCACCCCAGCTTCCGCACCACCTGGTCCACCAGGCCGCGCACCACCGGTTCCGCCACGCCCAGCCGCGTCGCGATCTCCGCGTTCGACAGCGCCGAGCCGATGCCGACCAGCACTTCCCGCTCCCGCGCGGACAGCCGGTCGACTCCCGCCAGCCGCTCGTCGCGCGGGCCGGACAGCCGGGTCGCGGCCGAGACCAGCCGGCGGGAGGCGTCCGGGGACAGCACCGCGTGCCCGTCGGCCGCCAGGCGGACCACCTTGATCAGCTCGTTGCGCCGGGCCGAGCGCAGCACGTACCCCGATGCCCCGTCGCGCAGCGCGCGCAGGATTCCGGCGTCGGAGTCGAACGTCACCAGCGCCAGCACCGCCGGGCGGCGGAACACCGGCCCCAGCGGGCCCAGCCGCAGGTCCAGCAGCACCACGTCCGGCAGCCGGCGGCGCAGCGCCGTCCGGGCCGACGGCGCGTCGGCGGCCGAGCCGATCAGCTCGATGCCGTCCACCTCGGCCAGCAGGGTGCCCAGCCGGGCCCGCACCGCCGGGTCGCGTTCGGCGAGCAGGACCCGGACCGGTGGCGGGGGCAGCACCGTCAGTCCTGGTCCTTGGGCCGCAGGCGGATCAGCGGCAGGTCGGTGCGCGACGCGCCCACCAGGTCACGCCCACCCGGGCCGCGCAGCCGCAGCTCGCGGAACCGCACCGAAGACAGCTGCGCCGCTTCGATCGGGTACACGTCGCCGTAGCGCTTGATCTTGTCGACCAGTTCCTTGCCCAGCAGCTCGACCAGCCCCGCGTGGCGCGTCGAGCCACCGCCGAGGGGCACGTCGAGCTGCTTGCGGACTTCGGGGAACCGCTGGTCCAGCTCGACCGCCAGCTGGTGGAGGGTCACGTAGGCCGGGCCGAACTCCGGCGCGTCGGGTCCCGGTGGGATCTCCTTCAGCACCTTGATGAGCTTGTCATCCATCCCGAGCCTGTCCCACAGCGTCACCGCCGCAGGTCTACCAGAGGACCGGCACGCGGTCCACTCCCCCGGTGACCCGGTTCGTCCGCACTTCCAGCTCGTCGACCGGTACCGCGAGCCGCAGCCCGGGGAACCGGCGGAACAGCGAGCCGAACACGACGCGCAGCTCCGTGCGGGCCAGGCTGGCGCCGATGCAGAACCAGCCGCCGTAGGCGAAGGCGACGTGCGAGTTCGGCTTGCGCCCGGCATCGAACTCCGCGGCGTGCGGGAAAACAGCGGGGTCCCGGTTCGCGGCGCCCAGCGCCAGGACGACCGCGTCGCCACGAGCGACGGTGATTCCGCCGATCTCGACGTCGTCGTGCGCGTACCGCAGGACACCGAGGCCGCTCGGCGCGGACAGCCGCAGGATCTCCTCGACCACGCCGTGCACGAGACCGTCGGGGTCGGCGACCAGCGCGTCGCGCCGCGCGAGGTCGGTGAGCAGGTAGAGGACGCCGAGGTCGATCCGGTTGGAGGTGGTCTCGTGACCGGCGAACAGCAGGCCGGCCGCGAGCCGGGCGAGGTCGTCGTCGGTGAACGCGGGGTCGTCGGCCTGCGCCCGGACCAGGTCCGAGACGACGTCCTGCCCCGGGTCACGCCGCTTCGCCGCCGCGAGCCGGCCCATGTAGGCGGCGAACTCGTCGAGAGCGGCTTCCGCGCCGGAACCGATGTCCATCCGGCCCATCCGCTCGGACAGCACGCGGAAGGTGTCGCGGTCTTCGTACGGGACGCCGAGCAGCTCGCAGATCACCAGCACCGGCAGCGGGAACGAGAGGTGTTCGTGCAGGTCGACGGGCTCGTCCCCGCGCCGAGCGCGGTCCATCGCGGCGAAGCAGCCGTCGGCCAGCTCCTGCACGTGGCCGGCCAGCCGCCGGATCCGGTTGGCGGAGAAGGCGGGCACGAGCATCCGCCGCATCCGCGCGTGCTCGACGTGCTCGGTTTCGTGGTCGCCCTGCGGCCGGCTGAGGATGGCGGCCGCCGACAGCGCGGACGCCTCTTCGGGCGCGGGGTGCGAGCGGCCGAAGCGCGGATCGGTGAAGACGGTCCGGACCTCTTCGAACCCGGTGACGAGCCAGGCCGGATCCCCGGCGGGCGTGGTCACGGGCACGACCGGCCCCTGCCGACGCAGCACCTCGAACAGCGGCGCGATCTCCAGGACGTTCGGCCGATCGAACGGCAGGCGCGGGGTGTCCGTGGTCGCGGTCATCGGGTCTCCTCCCGGGCGCGCGGCCGGTCGAGGCTCGGGCGGGCCGGTCACCGGCCGCTCCCCCGGTCCCCCGCGGTCCACGGTACTCAGGAAGCCCGGCGAGGGCGGGGAACACGCGATTCCCCGCCCCTTTCGGGCCAATCCGCCCCCGGCCTCGCGAGCCGCCTTGAATGAGTCATTCAGGTTCTCGGACCTGGTGAAGGACCCCTTCCTCTCATCACATGCGAGGAAGGGCACCTTCAGCACTCGCTGCTCGGTGGATCGACGTCCCAAGACCTGAATGAGTCATTCAAGACGTCGGCGACCGCGCGACTCCGCCCTTTCGGGCCGACGCACCGAAACTGTCGGTACCCTCCGCTAACGTGGAAACCGGGGGCCGGAGGCGCGACCTACAGCATCTTCCACGCCCGGGTGAGCGTGTCCCGCAGGATCTGCTCCATCTCGTCGAACTCCGCCTGACCGCAGACCAACGGCGGCGACAACTGCACCACCGGCTCGGCCCGGTCGTCGGCCCGGCAGTACAACCCCGCCTCGAACAACGCCTCCGACAGGAACCCGCGCAGCACCCGCTCCGACTCCGCGGCGCTGAAGGTTTCCTTGGTCGCCTTGTCCTTCACCAGTTCGATGCCGTAGAAGAACCCGGCGCCCCGGACGTCCCCGACGATCGGCAGATCCGTCAACTTGTCCAAAGTGGACCTGAACATGCCTTCGTGCGAAAGCACGTGGTCGTAAAGCCCTTCACGAGCCATCAGATCCAAGTTCGCCAACGCCACCGCGCACGACACCGGGTGCCCACCGTAGGTGGACCCGTGCATGAACGTCGTCTCGCCGCGGGTGAACGGCTCCATCAACCGCTCCGAAGCCAGCACGGCCCCCAGCGGCGCGTACCCGGACGTGAGCCCCTTCGCCGTCGTGATGATGTCCGGCTGGTACCCGTAGCGCTTCGCGGCGAAGTCGTACCCGACGCGGCCGAACGCGCAGATCACCTCGTCGGACACCAGCAGTACGTCGTGCTTGTCGCAGATCTCGCGCACCCGCTCGAAGTACCCGGGCGGCGGCACGAAACACCCGCCCGTGTTCTGCACCGGCTCGAGGAACACCGCGGCGACCGTGTCCGCGCCCTCGAACTCGATGGCCTGCTCGATCTGGTCGGCGGCCCAGCGCCCGTACGCGACGTAGTCGTCGGCGTGCTCGGGCGCGCGGTAGAAGTTCGTGTTGGGCACGCGCAGGGTGCTCGGCACCAACGGCTCGAAGTCGGCCTTCGCGCCCGGGATGCCGGTGATCGACAGCGCACCCTGCGACGTGCCGTGGTATGCCAGCGCGCGGCTGATCACCTTGTGCTTGCCCGGTTTCCCGACGAGCTTGAAGTACTGCTTGGCCAGCTTCCACGCCGTCTCGACGGATTCGCCGCCGCTCACGGTGAAGAACACGCGGTTGAGATCCCCGGGAGCCGCGGAAGCCAGCCGGGAAGCCAATTCGATCGCCGTCGGGTGCGCGTGACCCCAGAGCGGGAAGTACGCGAGCTGCTTCGTCTGCCGCGCGGCGGCTTCGGCGAGTTCCTCGCGGCCGTGGCCGACCTGGACCGCGAACAGGCCCGCGAGCCCGTCCAGATAGCGCTTCCCGCGGGCATCCCAGATGTACGGGCCTTCGCCGCGCACGATCACCGGGACGTCGGTCTCGTCGTAGGCGGAGTGGCGGGTGAAGTGCATCCAGAGGTTGCTGCGGGCCGCCTGGGCGAGGCCGGCGGCGTCGGCGGAGGCGAGGTCGGCGGTAGTGGTCATGGCTCGGTTATCGCACGCCCTGAGCCACCAAGGCAAGCGATTCAGTCGTCCAGCCGAACTTGTGCGACTAATTCCGAGCACCTACCTTCGGATTTCGTCGTCACCCTCAGCGAGTACCCCACTGGTAGGTCTGCTTCCGCAGCTTGAGGTACACCATCGCCTCCGCGTGCCGGACGCCCGGCAGCGCGCGGATCCGCGTCGAGATCAGCTGCAGCAGCGCCTCGTCGTCCGCGCAGACGGCCTCGCACAGCAGGTCGTAGCGCCCGGCGCAGAGGATCACGTACGCGATTTCGTCCATTTCGGCCAGCGCGTCGCCGACCGGCTCGAGGGGTCCCTCGACGGTGATCGCGATCATCGCCTGCCGGAACAGCCCGACCTGCAAGGGATCCGAGACGGCGACGATCTGGATGACGCCGGAGTCGGACAGCCGCTGCACCCGCTGCCGGACGGCGGCCTCGGACAGGCCGACCGCCTTGCCGATCGTCGCGTACGCGCGCCGGCCGTCCTCCTGGAGCTGCGCGATGATCTGCCGCGAGATGTCGTCGAGCACCGGCGGCGCGGGCCGGCTCGGGGTGTCCTGGCTGCTCACGCCCCGGATCATCCCCGACACGGGTGACACAGGGCAATCCCGGCACGCCGTCACGCCCAGTGACTAAATCCGAAGGCCCACGTCCAGGCAGACGACGATTTCAGTCGTCTTTGCCGCGTTGACAACAACGAATCGGTGCTGTTCCATCCGTCGCACCTTGCCCCCGGCCGGAGGGAACGCCCATGCCCCGCACTCCCGCCCCGCCCGACGTCACCGCGCCCGCCGAAGCGAAGAAGACCCTCACCCGCTCGATCGGCGTCGGCGGCGGCACCCTGCTCACGCTCAGCTGCGTGACGCCGGCGTCGTCGCTGTTCGTCCTCGTGCCCCCGCTGTTCGCCGACCTCGGCACCGGCACCGCGCTCGCCATCGCCCTCGCGGTGCTGCTCTGCGTCGGGATCGCCTTCTGCTACTCGGAACTCGGCACGCTGGTGCCGAGCGCGGGCGGCGAATACGCGATGGTGACGACGGTGGCGAACCGCTTCGCCGGCTGGCTGACGTTCATGCTCTCGTTCATCGTCATCCTCGTCGTGCCGCCGATCATCGCGATCGGCGTCGCGGACTACGTGGCCGCGGTCGCCGAGATCGACCCGTCCGTCGCCGGCGCGTTCGTCATGCTCGCGTCCACCGTGATGGGCCTGCTGAACCTGCGCGCCAACGCCTGGATCACCGGGATCTTCCTGGTCATCGAGGTCGTCGCGATCTTCGCCGTGTCGCTGCTCGGGTTCACGCACACGACGCAAAGCCCGGCCGTGCTGCTGAAGCCGAGCCTCGGGACGAGCCCGATCGGGCTGATCGCCGTCGTCGCCGGGCTCGCCGTCGCGTTGTTCGTCGTCCAGGGCTTCAGCACCGCCGTCTACCTCGCCGAGGAGATGCGGGAGCCGCGCAGGACCGTCGCCCGCACGGTGTTCTGGACGCTCGGGATCAGCGCGCTGGTCATCCTCGTCCCGGTCGTCGCGGTGACCCTCGCGGTGCCGGACGCCGCCGCGCTCGCCGGCGTCGACCTCACCGCGCTGGTGACCGGCTGGAGCAACGCGGGCGTGGGCGCCGCGATCAGCCTGTGCATCGCGGCGGCGATCGTCAACGCGGTGATCGTCATGGTCATCCAGAATTCGCGCGTGCTCTACGCCTCCGCGCGCGACCAGGCGTGGCCGACGCCGGTCAACCGCGCGATGAGCGTGGTGAGCCGGCGGTTCGGCGCGCCCTGGGTCGCGACGCTCGTGGTCGGGCTGTCCGAAGCCGTCCTCTGCTTCGTGCCGGTGGACACGCTCAGCGGCGTCACCGGGGTCGCCGTCGTGGCGCTCTACTTGAGCGTCGCGGCCGCCGCGTTGCGGGGCCGCCGGGCCGCGCACCGCAAGCCACACGTGTGGCGGATGCCGGCGTGGCCGGTGGTGCCGGTGCTCGCCGTCGGGGCGCTCGCCTACGTCCTGGTGGAACAGAGCGCGCTGGACCTCGGGATCACCGCCGGCGTGCTGGTCGTGTCGGCGCTGTACTGGTGGGGTTACCTGCGCCGCCGTCCCGAACGCTGGGTCGTGACGGTCCCGCAGGAGTAGCTCAGTCCTTCCGGCGGCCCATCAGCTGGCGCAGCCCGACGACGATGACGGCGAGCAGGCCGGCGATCGCGACCACGGCCCAGATCCAGCCGGGGATGCCGGTGTCCACCGCGGCCGGGGCGGGCGCCTGGGCCTGCGCGGCCACCGTCGACGCGGTCGTCGGGGCCGCCGTCGTCGCCGGGGCGGCCGCGAGGGTGAAGTGCACGGTACCGGTGAGGTTGTCGCCGTCCTTCGCGATGACCTTCCAGGTCAGCGTGTAGGCCTGGGCCGGTCCGGCGGCCGTCACCGGCGCGGTCACGACCGCCCCGGTCACCGACGGCGTGCCGACCGTCCAGGCGGTGCCGTCGCGGCCGGTGACCTTGAGGGCCTCCGGCGGCAGCGTCACCGGCTCCCCGAAGGTCAGCTTGACCTCCGTCGGCGCGGTCGTGAGCGAGGCGCCTTCGGCGGGTGAGCTGGACTCCAGTTCGGTGTGGGCGGCAGCCGGTCCCGCCAGCACCACGAGACCGACGAGGGCGGCGAGAACGGCTCCGAACGCACGACGCGGGATCATCCGGACATCCTGCCCTATCCGCCCGTGCAGTCTTCATGTCCACCCGTGCACCCGGGTGGGTCGCCCTTCTCAACGCGGCGGGCATTGGCCAGGATGGACGCCTGGGTGGCGAGGAGGACCTCCATGGCGACGGTGCGCGACGAGGCCGACGCGCGGCGGCAGCTGCGCGCGGAACAGCAGCGCGAGAAGAACGAACTGGTCAGCGCGGGGCCGGTGGACGCCGGTGGCATCGAGCTGCGGTACGGCGGGGTCGACGACGCCAAGACGGCGATCGACGCCCACTACGACGAGCTGTCCCGCCACCTCGAAACGGCCCGCGGCCTCGACACCGAGCTGGCCGACGGCAAGGGCCCGGTCGCCCACTGGATGCGCCGCTCGTTCGCGGTGCGCGGCGGCGCCGAGGCCGGCGGGGTCCAGGCCGCGCTGCGGTCGTACCTGGCCGAGCTGGCGACGCTGCGGCAGACGCTGGACACCGTCGTGGCGATGCACCAGAGCAACGACGAAGAAGCCGCCGCGGCCCTGCCGGCGGGGGACGCCGATGCCTGAGTTCCACTCGACCCACCACGCGCCGACCGCGCGGCAGCGGGCCAAGGCCCGGCGGGTCCGCCGGGAGAAGGCCGTCAACAACCGCGAAGCCACGTTCGGCCGGATCAACTGGGACAGCTACGAGCACCGCGAACTGTGGGACATGGTGCAGTCGGCCGTCCCGGCCAAGCTCGGCGTGCACGCGGCCTGGTGGCAGGAGGTGGCCGCCGGCGTCAGTGCCGCGACCGAAGAGGTGTCGGCACTGGTCCGGAAGCTGCGGGAGTCGTGGCAGGGGCCGTCGGCGGACCAGGCGGCGGCCTCGGTGGACCGGCTGACCGGCTGGGCGGCGACGGTGGGCGAGAACGCCCAGCGCGTCGGCGCCGGCCTCGACACGTACACGTCGGTGGTCAGCGAAGCCAAGCACCGGATGCCCGAACCGGTGCACTACTGGGCCGAGCGGTGGTTCCGGCAGGGGTACGCGGTGAAGCGGCTCGACGGCCCCGAGGGCACGTACATGCTGGACCAGCTGCTCGACGACAAGCTGCCGACGAAGAAGGAAGCGGACGACGCCAAGGCCGCGGCGGTCCGGGTGATGGAACAGTACGAGAGCGCGAGCCACGACGTCCGCCACCGCCTGCCCCCGGAGTTCGACACGGCCCCGCCGGTGACCGCCGGCTTGGGTCCGGAGCCGCGGCCGCCGGTGGTCCGGACCCCGCCCGCGCCGCCGGTCCCCCGCGATCCGGTCCCGCCGCCGGACGAGGGATCCCACGACGAGCCGGACGACTCGACGTCGACGGCGTCCGCGTTGCCGCCTGCCTTCACCGGAGTCGGAGTCCCGGCCGCGCTCGACGGGGTCATCGGCGCCACCGGGCCGGGCTCGCCGGCGGCCGGCTACGGCCCTGGCTTCGCGGGAATCCCCGTGGCCGGCACACCGGGTTCCGGAACGCCGGGTTCCGGCGCGCTCGGCGAAGGTGGCCGAGCCGGCGCGGGCCGTTTCGGAAGCGGGACAACGGGTTTCGGACCGGGCGGGACGAGCGGCCGCGGCACGGCGGGCGGGTACGGGATGTACCCGCCGGGCCAGGGAACGCGACGCGAGGAGGACACCGAGCACCGCGACAAGTACGCGAAGGGCTACGACCTGCTCGACGACCTCCCACCGGCGTACCCACCGGTGTTCGGCGAATGACGGGCTTCCACGCCGACCCGGCGGCCCTCGACGCGCTGGCGCTGCGCTTAGAGGACACGGCCGAGGAGTACGCGGCCGCGGCGGCCCAGATCGAAGCGCCACCCGGCGATCTCGGACCAGCAGTGGTGCCGGGCGCGCTCGCGGCGTTGACCGGCGAGTGGTCCGGCCGGATCCGAGCGGCGGAGAGGGACTTCTTCGCAGCGGCAACCGGAGTCCGGACGGCCGCGAAGGCGTACCGGGCAACGGATGCTACGGCCGCCGAGGAGTTGGACCGCGCAGATGGCTGACCGAAATCGCGAGCCCGGCCGCCCTGCCCTCGGCGAACTGTCCGAGCCCCGCCACCCCGCCCCCGGCCAACCGGACCGTGCCGATGCCTGAATTCCGCGGCCTCGGCTTCGACCCGGTCCCCGGCAGCCCCGACACGGTCGCCGAAGCCGCCCGTCGCTGCACCGCCACCGCGACCCGGCTCGCCCACATCCCGTCCCCCGGCGAAATCCCCGAGTGGGCCGGCCGGTCCGCCCGCGCACTCGCGGACCGCGCCGAACGAGCCGCCGCCGGCCTCGCCGCGACCACCGAAGCCCTCCACGCCGCCGCCGGCGTTCTCGAAGACTGGGCCGGCACCCTCCTGGCGAACCATCGCCTGGCCGAGAACCTCGACCGCCGCGCCACCGCGGCGCGCCAAGCCCTGACGACCGCGCACGACGACGTCGAACAAGCCGAAACCGAAGCCCAGTTCTCCCCCGCCACCCAGCCGGACCTCGCCGCCGCCCGCGCGCGGCTCGCGGCCCGCCGAGACGATCTCGACCGCGTCCTCGCCGAAGCCCGCGACCTCGAAGGCGCCCACCACGCCGAAGCGACCCGCGTCGCCGAGCGGCTGAGCGCCCTCGGCGACGGCGCCCCCTTGCCGCAACCACCCGACTTCGCCGACGTCGGCACCCACCTGGAGACCTTCTCGGCCGTCGGGCGCGAGCTGGGCGGCACCGTCGCGAAGACCCCCGTCGTGCCGGTCACGCCGCCGGCGGGTGCCGTCAGCGCGTTCGCCGCGGCGCTGGGTGGCCGGTGAAACTCCCCGCCGTTCCGGGGATCACCCCGGTGAGCCTGGACTCGGTCGAGCGCACCACCGCCGAGCTGCACGCGCTGATGGCCCGGCTGCGCGGCCCCGACGCCGCCCGCGACCTCGGCCTCGAAGCCGCCGCCGTGCAGTGCGCGGAGATCGCCCACGAGCAACGGGCCGGGCTGCTGGCCCTCGTCGAACACCGCGACGCCGATCCCGCCGTGCTCATCGCCGGCGTCGTCCCGGTCGACGGCCCCCTGGCACAAGCCGCCGACCTGGGCTACTTCCTCGCCGACACCACCCCCGGCATCCGCGAAGTCAGCGAAGCGCACACCAGCCGCGGCTACCCGGTGGTGATCGTCGAGCGGATCGGCCTGTCCGGCGCGCAGCTGCAGGCCGTCGTGCTCGACCCGGACCGGCCGCGCGCCGCCGTGTTCACCCTGCACTCCCCCGGCGGCCGCGGCTGGCTGGAGGTCGCCGGCCTGGCCGGGACGCTCGTCGCCGGCGTCGACCTCACCCCCGCAGCGTCCGCTCCCGGAACTCGCGCGGGGTCCGGCCGGTCGCCTGGCGGAACGTCCGCGAGAAGTGCGGGGCGCTGGTGAATCCGCAGTCTCGCGCGATCTCCGCGATCCCCCGCCCCGCCTTCGCCGGGTCGGCCAGCAACGCCTTCGCGCGCTCGATCCGCAGGCCCTTCAGCCGTTCCGACACACCTTGGCCGTCGTCGAACAGCTGGTACAGCCGCCGACGCGAGATGTACAGCGCCTCGGCGATCTTGTCCGCGCTGAGCGACTGCTCACCGAGGTGGGCGCGCATGTACTCCAGGGCTTCGCGCCGGCGGGCCGCGAGCGCGTCGACGCGGTCGAGTTCGACGCGCAGCGCGCTCCGCAGCACCAGTTCGGCCAGGCCCAGCAGGTGGTGCGCGAGGCCGTGCGGGTCGAGCCGCGGACCGGCCGCCACGACGTGCGCCACGGCGCCGGCGAACAGCGAACGCAGCGGCGCGTCGACCTCGACCGGCCGGAACATCAGCGGCCGCAGCTCGGCGAAGGAGATCGACAGCTTCGCCGCCGCGACGGTCAGCATCACGACGCCGGACGGCTGCAGGTGCAGCGTCGCGTCGGCGAACGTCAGCTTCGCGCCGGACTCGGCGACCGCCCGCGGGACCGGACAGCGCAGCAGCAGCTGGACGTCCTCGGGGTCCCGGCGGCCGCCGACGATCGCCGCCCGCGCGGCCGCGGCGCCGGAAGCGCGGACGACGAGGTACCCGCTCGCGGGGACGTCCATCGACTGCGGCTCGGCCATCGGCACCATCGTGCCGGACGCCGGCCGCTCGGCACGGGAAGGGGGACCATGGCGCGGCGCACCGCGACGGCGGCGGGAGTGATCCTGTCGCATCTGGAATTCGATCTCCTCTGGGAGGACCTGGGACCGGGCGGGCCGCCGCCGTACCCGTTCGACGTGCCGTCGCACGGCGCGACGCACGCCGAGCGCGACGACCTGGGCGTCCAGGTGTTCGCCGGCCTTGCCGAAGCGGGTCTCACGGACGGCGACGACGTCGACCCCGAGTTGGCGGACTTGGTCGTGTTGCTGGGTTCGCCGACGCTGAGCGTCGACGCGCTGGTGCTGGGCGAAGCGCCCTGGCGGCTGCTCGCGGCGGCGCGGGACGGCGCCGGCGTGCTCGCCGTGCTGGACGACCGCGACCTGGTGCTGGAGCCGGTGCGCCCGGACGGCCTGGTCCCCGCGGTGGCCCGGATGGTGGGCGACCTCGAAGCCGGCCCGGGTGACCAGCTGCGGCTGCCACGGGCGGCGTATTCGGCGGCGATGGACGCGTACGCGCGCAGCGGGTACGACGCGTTCGAGCGGGCGTTGAGCACGGCCGGGATCACCGGCCGCGCGGTCCGTCCGCTGGCGACGCTGGTGACGGCGGAGCGGTACGCGGCCGGCCAGCTGGCGGCGACGGGCCCGGCCGGCCGAAGCCCGGTCCTGGCCTGGTTCGACACGGCGGCGGGCCGGTACGCGGTGACCCCGGAGGACGTGGGCGGCGAGCCGTGGGTGACGGTCACCCCCGCCGACGGCGCCTGGCTCGCCGACCGCCTGGCGCGCATGGTCGACGACGTCCACTGAGCAGTCTCCCGCGACTCAGGTTGCCCAGGTATCGGGCAGGAACTCGCCGGGTTCGGGGTCCCGCCGGGGCCGGATCCTCGGCCCGGCATCGGTCACGCTCGCGGGCCGCTCCGCGATCTTCGGGCCTTCCGACCCCTCAGGTAGCAGGTCGCCCAGCAGCTCGCGGCCCTGCCGCAAGGCATCCGCGCCAGCCTCCGACGCCAGCCGCCGGATCAGCCCGGCCAGCTCCCCCGGCGATTTGTTCAGTGCCCAGCGGTCGAACCGCAGGTCCACCAGGCCGCCGTGCAGGTCGACCACCAAGGCGACCCCGTCGTCCGCGGCCGTGGCGCGGATCGCCGCCAGCCGTGCCCCGTAGCCGGGTTCCGGGGCCGCGAAAGCGTCGTCAGCCAGCTCCTCGGCCGTCCTGGTCACTGCGCCCGCCAGCTGTCCGGTGTGGTCTCTTCCGCGGCTTCCCCCGGCTCCGGCAACCCGAGGGCCTCGACACCGTCCTGGTTGTGCCACAAGGAAGCCGTGGCCCGCGCCGACGCGGCCGCCGTCAGCAGCAGGATCCGGCGCGCCAGCTCGTCCGGTTCCAGCCGCAGCGCCGCGGCTTCCAGGGTCAGCTCCTGCAGCGCCCCGCCGGGCGCGACCTCGACGGCGACCGTCCGGTCGGCGGCTTTTCCGGTGATCACGGGTGCACCCCTCCGTAGAACGTCGACGCCGACAGCGTGTGCGTGTTCCGGCGGACGGCGTCCCCGGAGTTGCCTTCGATCATCGTGACCCGGTTCCCGTCGACCTTCTCGACGATGCCGATGTGGGTGCTCGTCGACGTGTTCTGCGGCCCGGTGCCGAAGATCAGCACGTCCCCCGGCTTCGCTTCGTGCAGCGAGTTCTTGCCGTAGGCGTGGCCGTTGCGTTCGCCCCAGTGGTAGACGTCGCCGCTGAAGGGCAGGACCGGGATCTTCACACCGGCCTTGCGCCACATCGCCGTCGCGAACGACGAACACCACGCCGCGGTCGGCCCGTACGGGTTCCGGTTGCTGCCCGGCGGGTTCTCGCGCGTGCCCAGTTCCTTCCGCGCCGCGTGGACGATCTCCGTGCCCCGCCCCGAAGCCGCCTTCGTCGGCGCGGTCTTGTCGACGACTCCGTCGTGGGTCAGTTCCTTCCGCAGCTCGCGCAGTTTCTTCGCCGCCGCCTTGAGTTCCGCGTCGACGTGCCGCAGGGTCGACGCCGACTGCCGCGTGTACCGCGGGGCCAGATCGGCGGCGTGCCCGACCGCCCGCATCAGCGCCGCCTGCGTCCCGGCCGCGACCCCCGCGTCGAGAACCTGCTGGGCCTGGGCGGTGTATTCGTCGACCAGCCGTTGCACGGCCGTGTGCCCGCTGTCCACTGTGGACGCCACGTGCGCGACGATCTTCTCCGCCGCCGCGCCGGCCGCACCGGTGACCCGGAGCTCCTTCGTCAGCTTCGCGCTGTTGTGGCGGAAGCCGTCGGCGCCGCGGCCGTGCCAGTGTTCCAGGACCGTGGTGCTTTCCTTGTGGTAGGCGTCGTGCTGGGCGTCCAGTGCCCCGGTCACCTGGTGCAGTGCGTATTCGGCGCGGACGGCGTCCTCGGCCTTGCCGGCGAGCTTGTTGCGGTGCGCGACGAGGTCCTTCGCGAAGGAACGCGCGAGCGCGGCGGTGTCCATGTCAGCCCTTCCCGGTCAACGCGGCGGCGGTGGCCGTCTCGTGCTCGCGATAGGACTTCGCGGCCTTCCCGGCCGCCGACGCGAGCCCGTCGGCGTGCGCACCGACCCCCTTGACCTGCCGCTGCAGCGCCAGCCCGAACCCGGCCAGCGCGTCGGCGAAGCCCGACTCCTCGCCGATCTTGCCGAAGCTGTCGCGCGCGATCTCGCGGACGTCGCGCAGCTGCCCGGTCGCGGTGCCCAGGGCGTCTGCGACGTGCCGGGTCCGGTGTACGTAGGAGTGCAGCACCGCGTCGTCCACCCGCAGCGGGCTGCCACCCGCGCTCGGCCCACCGCCGGTCTTCCCGTGGTACTTCGCGACGTCTTGGGCGGCCTTGCGCGCGGCCGTCAGGTGGTGTTTGTAGGCGCCGTTCGTGTACGTCGACCAGGGCGTGAAGTCGTGACCGTCGCCCGAGATGCTGTGGGCGACCCGCGCGTTGGTGTCGGGGTCGAACAGCCGGTCGTCGGACTTCAGGTGGTACTGGCGGCGCCGCTGCGGGCCGAGCGCGCCCAGCATGTTGATCTGCCAGAGGCCGTAGGAGTCGTCCGGCGGGGTGGCGTTGTGCGCGGTCGTCCGCCCGCCGGACTCGGCCAGCGCGACCGCGACCGCGGTGGTCAGGCCCTGGCCGCGGAACCCGGCCGCGTAGGCGTGCCGGGCGATCTGCTCGGCGCTCAGCTTCGTCATGGTTCGACCTTGTCCGCCCGGGTACCCGTTCCGGTAGGCGCGGTGCACGCAGGGACAACCCGTGTGCACGCGCGGCTCAACCTCCGGGGCCGCTCACCCGTACTGACCACGGGAGAACTTTCGGCGAGGGGACGACGGATGCGCGGAACCGGGGTGCTGACCCTGCTGGGGTTGACGCTGGTCACGGCGTCGTGCGCGGCACCACGCACGACGACGCCGAGCCCGATCGCGGAACCCGCGCCGCTGACCCGGACGTCCACTTCGGCCACCACCACTCCGCCGCCCGCGCCGCCCTGCGCGCTCACGACCGGCGCGTGCGTGAGCCTGGCGCGGCACCTGGCCTGGCTGCTGCGCGACGGCCGGGTCGTGCGCGGCCCGGTCCCGGCCGGCTTCGGGCCGCCGGACCAGGCGACGCCGGCCGGGTCGTTCCACGTCGTCTGGAAGGACCGCGAGCACACCAGCAGCGTGTACGGCACGGACATGCCCAACTCGGTGTTCTTCGCCGCCGGCGGCATCGCCTTCCACGCCGGGCCGCTCGACGCGCCGTCGCACGGCTGCGTCCACCTCACCGACGCCGATTCGGCCGCGTTCTTCGACGGCCTGAACGTCGGGGACGCGGTACAGGTCCAGTAGGCTCGGTCCCTGTTGGACACTTCAGTTGTGGTTTCCCGGCTGCGCGCGGCGGGCTGTGTGTTCGCCGAGGACGAGGCGGACCTGCTCGTCGCGGCCGCGTCGACGCCCGCCGAACTCGAGTCGCTGGTGGCGCGCCGGGTCGCCGGGCTGCCGCTGGAGCACCTGCTGGGCTGGGCGGAGTTCCACGGGCTGCGGATCGCCGTGCGGCCCGGGGTGTTCGTGCCGCGCCACCGCACCGAGTTCCTGGTCGACGTCGCCGTCTCGTTCGCGCCGCCGGACCCGGTGGTGCTGGACCTGTGCTGCGGCTCCGGTGCGCTGGGTGCCGCGTTCGCCGCTGTGGTGGAGCCCCGTGAGCTGCACGCGGCCGACGTCGACCCCGCGGCTGTCTCCTGTGCGCGGGTGAACCTGCCCGGCGCTCGGGTCTATCTGGGAAATCTTTACGACGCGCTGCCGGCGTCCCTGCGCGGCCGGATCGACGTGCTGCTGGCGAACGTGCCGTACGTCCCGTCGGAGGCCGTCGCGACCATGCCGCCGGAGGCGCGCCTGCACGAACCGCGCGTCGCGCTCGACGGTGGTTCTGACGGCCTCGACCTCGCCCGCCGCGTCGCGGACGGCGCCCCGCGCTGGCTCGCGCCGGGTGGGACCCTGCTGGTGGAGACGAGCTCGGGACAGGCACCGGTGTTGAGCGGGATCTTCGCCGCGGCCGGGCTCACGCCGCGGGTGCACGAGTCGGAGGAGCTGGGCGCCACCGTCGTCACGGGTACCACGAAGGTGTGACCTCACATTCGCGCGGCTCCGGACGTCTACAGGGTGTGATCGTGAAACCGTTCGAGCAGATCGTGGCCGAGCACGGGCCGATGGTCCTGCGCGTCTGCCGGGCCGTCCTCGGCCGAGCGGACGCCGAAGACGCCTGGTCGGAGACCTTCCTGGCGGCCCTGAAGGCTTACCCCGAGCTGCCGGCCGACGCCAACGTCCAGGCGTGGCTCGTCACGATCGCGCACCGCAAGGCCATCGACGTCACCCGCGCGCAGGCCCGCCGCCCCCTGCCGGTGGGCGAGATCCCGGACCGCGCCGGCCGCGCCGACGCGTGGAACGGCGACCTGTGGGACGCGCTCGCGAAGCTGCCGGACAAGCAGCGCACGGCCGTCGCCTACCACTACCTGGCCGGGCTGCCCTACCGCGAGATCGCGGAGATCACCGGCGGCACGGCGGACGCCGCCCGCCGCGCCGCCGCCGACGGCGTCAAGGCCTTGCGGGCCGTCTACCCCCTGGAAGGAGCGCACTCATGATCGACGCAATCTGGTCGTTCCCGTTCGAGGCCCAGGTCCTGCCGCACCACATGCACGAACGGCTCACCACCGAAGCCGAGCGCGAAGGCCTGCTGGACGTCGCCTACGACACGGTCGACAGCCCGGTCGGCCCGCTACTGCTGGCCGCGACGGAGGAAGGCCTGGTCAAGGTGGCGTTCGACCGCCAGGACCACGACGCGGTCCTGGCCGCGCTGGCCGAGGCGATCAGCCCCCGGATCCTGCGCGCCCCGGCCCGCCTCGCCGCGGTGGCCCGCCAGCTGGAGGAGTACTTCACCGGCCGCCGCCGCACCTTCGACGTGCCCCTCGACTTCCGCTTGGCGCGCGGGTTCCGCCTGTCGGTACTGGAGCACTTGCCGGAGATCGACTACGGCCACACGGAGAGCTACGCCCAGGTGGCAGCGGCGGCGGGGAGCCCAAGGGCGGTCCGCGCGGTCGGCACGGCGTGCGCGCTCAACCCGTTGCCGGTGGTGGTGCCTTGCCATCGGGTCGTCAGGTCGGACGGGTCGTACGGGCAGTACGCGGGGGGCGAGGAAGCCAAGCGCACGCTGTTGACCTTGGAGGCCGCTTGAGGTTGCGGAGTAGGTGAGGGCCTCCTGCCGGGGGGCCGGGGCCGTGGCGGGGGCCGGAGCGGGCCGGGCCGGAGGCAGGGCGGCCGAATGGCGGGGTGTGCGCTGGGCC
Organism: Amycolatopsis sp. MEPSY49; assembly: GCF_051337345.1. Classification (NCBI taxonomy): domain Bacteria; kingdom Bacillati; phylum Actinomycetota; class Actinomycetes; order Pseudonocardiales; family Pseudonocardiaceae; genus Amycolatopsis; species Amycolatopsis sp. MEPSY49. The sequence continues at coordinate 199,166 of NZ_JBDLYJ010000012.1, forward strand.
TCCTACCTTCCCCTGCCCGCACCTTCCTCCGCTCGCACCGCCCCTGCCCGCGCCTCCCCCTCCCCAGCACCTCTCCCTCCCCGTCTTCCCCTTTCCTCGTCCACCTCGCCTTCCCGTCGCCTTCACTGCCGCACCTTTTGCCGCCGGCGGACAACGCCCGGTCAAATTCCCGGCCCGCCCGATCTCACGTTTCGCTCCGCCAGAGCGTCTACCCAATATGAGCACCTTCGAGAAACGAGTCGCCGCGGCCGACTGGGGCGCGGTGGCCGCCGAGGTCGACGATTACGGCTGCGCGCTCCTTCCCCCGCTGCTCACACCCACCGAGTGCGCGCAGCTCGTCGCCCTCTGGGACCGGCCCGACCAGTTCCGCGCGACCGTCAACCTGCGGCGCCACCGCTTCGGCGACCACGGCGATTACCACTACTTCGCCGAGCCCTTCCCGGAACCCGTACAACGACTGCGACAAGCGCTCTACCCACGCCTGCTGCCCATCGCCCAGGACTGGTACACCCGGCTCGGCCGCGAACCCGAGTGGCCGTCCACTTTGGACGAGTGGCTGCGGGTCTGCCACGACGCCGGGCAACGCAGGCCCACCCCGATCCTCCTCCGCTACGAAACCGGCGGCTGGAACGCCCTGCACCGCGACCTCTACGGCGACAAGGTGTTCCCGCTGCAAGTCGTGATCAACCTCAACGAACCGGGCGTCGACCACACCGGCGGCGAGTTCCTGCTGGTCGAGCAACGCCCACGAGCCCAGTCCCGAGGGACCGCGACGCTCATCCCGCAAGGCCGCGGCCTGGTCTTCACCACCCGCGACCGCCCGGTCCGCTCGGCTCGCGGCTGGTCCGCGTCGCCGGTGCGGCACGGCGTCTCGGCCGTGCGGTCGGGCCGGCGGCACACCCTGGGCCTGGTCTTCCACGATGCCGCATGACCGCCGCGGAACTCGAGGCACTCGTGAAGCTGATCGGCCCGGCCCGGCACGTCGTGCTCGGGACGGCCGCCGATCCGGCCTCGCGAGCCGACGGCGAACGGATCGCCGAAGCCTGGGGCGGCCTGGTCCTGGCGACCGTGACGTGGCCGGAAACGGCGGCGTCGTGGCTGCGCCAGGCCCGGCGGTTCGTGGCGCCGGACCCGGACGTCTGGGTGGTCTGCGCCACCCCGGCCGGCTGGGCGGGCATGACCCGGCGGCTGCTGCGGTCGACGTCGTGGCGTCCTCATCGGACGGTCGTGACCTCGAAAGCGGCCGATGTCCGGGTGCCCGGCCTGCGCGGCACCCGAATCGACGGCACCACTTGGGAGAACTGATGCACCACACGATCATCGACTCGCCGATCGGCGAGCTCACCCTGGTCGGCGACGACGACGTCGTGTCCGGCCTCTACTTCCCGCACCACTGGACCCGGCCGGCCCGAACCGCCTTCGGCCCGCGCGAAGACTCGGCGTTCCCGGCCGCGGCAGCGCAGCTGAAGGAGTACTTCGCCGGCCAGCGCACGGAGTTCGACGTGCCCACCCGCGCCGACGGGCCGGCCTTCGACCGCGCGGTCTGGGCCGAGATCGCGAAGATCCCTTACGGTGCAACAGCGACGTACGGCGACCTCGCCCGGGCCGTCGGGGCGTTGCCGCACGAAGTCGGGGCGGCCGTCGGGCGGAACCCGCTCAGCATCCTCGTCGCGTGCCACCGGGTCGTCGGGAAGAACGGGAAACTCACCGGGTACGCGGGCGGCGTGAAACGCAAGGAGTTCCTGCTGGAGCTGGAACGACCGCCGGCCGACGAGCGCGGGCAGCTCTGGTGAGTCACACGTGGCTCAGCAGCATCGTCGCGCCCAGGCCCGTCATCGTCACGGCGATGAGGACGTCGAGGACGCGCCAAGCCGCGGGCCGGGCGAAAAGGCCGGCGAGGCGCCGGGCGCCGAAGCCGAGGGCGCTGAACCACACGGCGCTGGCGATTCCGGCGCCGAGGCCGAACAGCCAGCGTCCGTCGCCGTGGGCGACCGCGACCGAGCCGAGGAGCAGCACCGTGTCGAGGTAGACGTGCGGGTTGAGCCACGTGAACGCCACGCAGGCGAGCACGGCCTTGCGCAACGGCGTCCGTTCCTCGCCGACGGCCATGACCGACGGCCGGAAGACCCGCCGCGCGGCGAGGGCGCCGTAGCCGAGCAGGAAGAGCCCGCCCCCGACGGCGATCACCCCGATCGCCGTCGGCCACTGCTCCAGCACCGCCCCGATCCCGCTCACGCCGAGCCCGATCAGCACGAGGTCCGACACGGCACAGATGACGACGAGCGGGGCGACGGCACCGCCGCGCAGGCCCTGTTGCAGCAGGAAGGCGTTCTGCGAACCGATGGCGACGATGAGGGAGAGACCGGTCCCGAACCCGGCGAGGAGCAGTGGCAGCACCACCCCACGGTACGACCGTCCTGCGGGATTACTCCAGCTAAAGATTCTTACGTAACATTAGCGCTCGTGATGTCAGATCTCCCGCTCGACCAGGTCAGGACGCTGCTGGCCGTAGTGGACGAACAAAGTTTCGACGCCGCGGCGGCGGTGCTGCACGTGACGCCGTCGGCGGTCAGCCAGCGGGTGAAGGCCCTGGAGCAGCGCACGGGCCGCGTGCTCCTGCTGCGGACGAAGCCGGTCACGCTCACCGAGTCCGGTCAGGTCTTGATCCGCTTCGCGCGCTCACTGGCCCAGCTGGAGCAGGACGCGCTGGCCGAGCTGGGCCTCGGCTCGTCGACCCGGACGCTGTCGATCGCGGTGAACGCGGACTCCCTGGCCACGTGGTTCCTCCCCAGCCTGGCGCACGTCCCGGAGTCGCTGGGCATCTGCTTCGACCTGCAACGCGAGGACCAGGACCACACGGCGGCGCTCCTGCGCGAAGGCCTGGTGATGGCGGCGGTGACGGCCTCGCCGCAACCGGTCCAGGGCTGCACATCGAGCCGCTTGGGCCGCATGCGCTACCGGGCGATGGCTTCCCCCGGATTCGTCGAACGATGGCTCTCGAAAGACCCGCTGCCGGCGTCCCTGCCACAGGCACCAGTGGTCCTGTTCGACCGCAAGGACGACTTGCAGGACCGCTTCCTGCGCGCCCTGACCCGCCGCCGCACGTTCACGCTGGTCCGCCACTACATCCCGGCATCGGAGTCGTTCGCGGACGCGGTGGCGGCCGGCCTGGGCTGGGGCATGGTCCCGGAAATCCAGGCGGCACCCCGTGGAGACGCCCTGGTGGACCTGGCCCCGGACCGGCCATTGGACGTCCCGCTGCACTGGCAGCAGTGGAAGCTGGACTCCCCCGCGCTGGCAGCGGTGGCCGCGGCGGTCGCCGAGGGCGCGAACCAAGCACTCCGCTGACGCCGGCCGGCCGCGACGTCGTGGCCGGCCGGTGAACTCCGGATCCGCGCCGCGGCCTGGCTCAGCCCGACGAGGCCGGGAAGTCGCCCACACCTTGCTCCACCAGATCAAAAGCCTGATCGATCACCGCAACCTGCTCTCGCCGGACCACCTCCGCATCCTCCCCCGCCACAATCCGCCCCATGGCGTACGAAAACACCGTCGTGATCGCCGTCGTCAGCAAGCCCGCCACCATCCGGGACCGGAACACCTCCCCTGTCTCCGACACGAGCACCTCCGCGAACGCCGAAGCGATCTCCCGCTCCTGCTCGTACCACCGCGCCAACAACGCCGGACTCGACGTCAGCACCCACCAGAACCCCGGCCCACCGGTGATGGCCCCCGACAACGGATGCCCCGAAGCCAGCAGCGCGTGCTGGTGCGCGCGCAGCGCAGCCACCGGGGACACCCCCTTCGCGCGGGAACGGACCACGTCGGTCAACTCCGCCAACCGGTCCGCGTGGCGGTCGAGGAACAGGTCCTCCTTGCGGGGGAAGTAGTTGAACACCGTCATTTTGGAGACGCCGGCCGCCTCGGCGATCTCGGCCACCGTCACCTCTTCGAAGCCGCGCTGGATGAACAGGCCCGTGGCCACGTTCGAGATCAGCTCGCGCGTGGCCCGCTTCTTGCGCTCGCGCAGTCCGTGATCCGCCATGAGCCGAGAGTATAGACCTGACATAAAGTTTGACTCGGTAAAATTTTCGCGGCATCATCGGATCCATGAACAGGGATGTGGTGATCTCCGGGGGCGGACCGGTCGGGTTGATGCTCGCCTGCGAACTCCGGCTGAAGAACGTGGACGTGCTGGTCGTCGAGCGGCTGAGCGAGCCGGACCTGACGATCAAGGCCGGGTCGGTCAACCTGACGACCGCCGAGGCCTTCTACCGCCGAGGCCTGCTGCCCGCGGTGGACGAAGTCGTGCAGCAGAACGCCGAACAGATCAAGAAGTTCCTCGAATCACGCGGCGGGGGCGGCCCGAAGCCCGCGCTGCCGGTCGGGCACTTCGCCGGGATCATGGTCGCCTCGAACGGCGTCGACTTCGACGATCCCGCCTTCCGGGACGTCGGGCCGGCCTCGCGGGTGGTCGTGATCCAGCAGCAGGCCGTCGAGGCGATCCTCGGCGCCCGCGCCCTCGAACTGGGGGCCGAGATCCGGCGGGGCGTCGAGGTGACCGGGTTCGACGCCGGCGACGACGGCGTGACCGTGCGGCTCGACGACGGAAGTGAAATCGGCGCCGGCTGGCTCGCCGGGGCCGACGGCGGCCGCAGCTTCGTGCGCAAGCACGCCGGGTTCGAGTTCCCCGGGACCGATCCCGCCATCACCGGGCGCCAGGCGCTCGCCGAGCTGACCGGCGCCGAGGCGCTCCCCGCCGGCTGGCAGCACGGCAATGGCGGCCTCTACGTCCACGGGCCGATGCCCGGCCGGATGCTGACCGTCGAGTTCGACGGGCCGCCCGAGGACCGGCACACCCCGATCACCGCCGAAGAGCTGGAAGAGAGCTTCCGGCGCGTGTCCGGCGCCGACATCCGGGTGACCAAGGTCCACAGCGCGACGCGGTTCACCGACAACGCGCGGCAGGCGACCACCTACCGCAAGGGCCGCGTGCTGCTGGCCGGGGACGCCGCGCACGTGCACTCCCCCTTCGGCGGCCAGGGCCTCAACCTGGGCATCGGCGACGCCGTCAACCTCGGCTGGAAGCTCGCCGCGACCATCCACGGCACCGCGCCGGACGGCCTGCTCGACACCTACACGACCGAACGCCACCCGATCGGCGAATGGGTCCTCGAGTGGACCCGCGCACAGGTCGCGCTGATGCGCAGCGACGTCCGGACGAAGGCGCTGCGCCAGGTCGTCACCGACCTGCTCCTCACCGACGACGGCGCGACCTACCTGGCCAAGAAGCTCTCCGGGGTCCTGCACCGGTACCCGATCGACGGCGAGCACGACCTCACCGGCCGCGGCGCGCCCGACTTCGCGTTCGCCGACGGCACCCGGCTCGGCGAGCACCTCCAGGACGGCAAGGCGCTCCTGCTCGACCTCGCCGAGAACGCCGAACTACGCGAAACCGCGAGCGGCTGGGCCGAACACGTCACCACGCTGACGGCGAAGTGCGTCAGCGAGCCGTCGCTCACCGGCGTGCTGATCCGCCCGGACGGCTACATCGCCTGGGCGTGCGAAGACGGCACAACGACCGGCCTGGCGGATTCGCTGCACCGCTGGTTCGGCGAGCCCGCCTGACACCGGAAAGGGGCGCGCCGGGAAACCGGCGCGCCCCCCTGACTTCAGTAAGCGACCGCGAAAGCGTGGCTCATCGCGTCGTAGTGCTTCGCCGTCGAGCCGATGGCGTCGGGCAGACCGCCCGACGCCATCTGAACCGCGCCGGTCGAACCGCTCACCCAGTCCGTCTTCACGTAGAAATTGAACTTCGGCACGCAGCCGTTGCCCGTCGCCGCCGTGAAGTGCGTGTTGAGCGGGACCACGTAGTGGTGGACGTCGCGACGGACCAACGCCGTCACGCTCGACGACGCGTCCGACTTGCAGAGCGTGCCGTCGGCCTTCCACTGGTTGACGAACAGCGTCACCCGGGCGGTCATGCTGTTCACCGGGCAGCCGCCCGTCGGCTCGGGGTAGCACGCCATCAGTTCCATGTCGCCGAACACGCTCAGCCCGGTCACGGGCGCCATCTCGAAGACGTCCGAGGCGGGTTCGCGCACGGTCGGGGCCGCGGAGCTGAGGCCGATGACGCGGCCGGGAGGCGTGTCGCCGTCGTCGGCCTGCGGCGGCGTGCCGGCCGTCGTGTTCGCGACGCTGGTGTCCGCGAACTTCAGCTCACCGCTGACCAGGCTGACCGTCGAGTTGCCCAGCCCGAGGTTCGCGCTGCGCAGGTACGTCGTGCACGTGACGGTGCCCGCCGCGCCCGGGTGCACCAGGAACCGGGTGGTGACGCTGATGTCCCGCAACGACGCCGGGGTGCTGGTGGCGCTCGCGATGATGACGTTCTGCCCGAGCACCTCGTTCTTCGTCCAGCCGCTCGTGCTCGAACAGCGGACCTCGTTGTCGATCAGCGTCGTGTTCGACGCGTTGTTAACGCGCAGCGTCGAGTAGACGTACGCGGTCTGCGTGGCCGTCATCGGCAGCTGCACCGAGCCCAGCGCCGCGACGTACTGGGTCTCGTGCGGCGAGGTCACCGTGCGCGGGGTGAACGTCACCGCCGTCGCCGCCTGGGCCGCCGGAGCGGCCCCGAGCAGCCCGGCGAACGTGGCCGCGCAGGCGACGGCCGCGGTGAAGATCCTGCGTTTCATCGAAGTCCCCTCAGCTGAAGTGGAATGATCAACGGGACCGATTCTGTCGGCCGGAGGCGCGGCGCGGACCGGGCAATACCGGACGTTGACCGAAGGAGGACACCCGCCATGGCCGAGTTGTACCCGCCGATCGAGCCCTACGACCAGGGCTTCCTCGACGTCGGTGCCGGGCACCGGATCTACTGGGAGACCAGCGGCAACCCGGCCGGCAAGCCCGCGGTCGTGCTACACGGCGGCCCGGGGCAGGGCAGCACGCCGGGCATGCGGCGGGCGTTCGACCCGGCCCGCTACCGGGTCGTGCTGCTCGACCAGCGCGGCTGCGGCCGGAGCACGCCGCACGCCCTGGATTCGGTGCGGGACAACACGACCGGCCATCTCGTCGCCGACCTCGAGAAGCTGCGCGAGCACCTCGGCATCGAGCGCTGGCTGGTGACGGGCGGGTCGTGGGGCACGACCCTGGCGCTCGTGTACGCCGAGCAGTTTCCCGAGCGCGTCACCGAGATCGTCGTGAGCGCGATCAGCACCACGCGCCGCCGCGAGATCGACTGGCTCTACCGCGGCCTGCGGCGGTTCTTCCCCGAGGAATGGGCGCGGTTCACCTTGGGCGCCGACGACGACGTCGCCGCGTACGCGCGGCTGATGGCCGACCCCGACCCGGCGGTCCGGCAGCGCGCGGCGGCCGCATGGTGCCGGTGGGAAGACGTGGTGCTGTCCCTGGAGCCCGGCGCGCCGCCGGTGAGCGACGCGCCGGTGGACGAGGCCGCGCTGGCGTTCGTCCGCCTCACGACGCACTACTACGCGAACGCCGGCTGGCTCGAGGAAGGCGCGGTGATCCGCGACGCGGGACGCCTCGCCGGCATCCCGGGCGTGCTGATCCACGGCCGGCAAGACCTCAGCTGCCCGGTGGCGACGGCGTGGGAGCTGGCCGAAGCGTGGCCCGGTGCGGAGCTGCTGGTCGACGACCACTCCGGGCACCGGGCCAGCGACGTCAAGCGCGGCTGGAAACTCGCGGCGCTCGACCGGTTCGCGGGTTAGCCCTCCGCCGCCAGCGTCACCGCCACGTCGATGATCATGTCCTCCTGGCCGCCGACGAGCGCGAGTTCGCCGCAGCGGCGCAGGATCGCCTGCGCCGGCACCCCGTACCGTTCCGCCGCGCGCTCCGCGTGCAGCAGGAAGCTCGAATAGACCCCGGCCCAGCCCTGGACGATCGCGTTGCGGTCCATCTTCGGCCAGCGGTTCAGGTACGGGCGGACGACCTCTTCGGCCGCGTCGAGGAGACCGCCGACGTCGAGGCCCGTGTCGATCTCCAGGCGGTCGAACACCGCCGCGAGCACCTCGGTCGGCGAGTTCCCGGCGCCCGCGCCGAGCGCGCAGAGCGACCCGTCGATGTAGCGGACCCCGGCCTCGTACGCCAGGACGGAGTTCGCGACGCCGAGCGAGAGGTTCTGGTGGCCGTGGTAGCCGACCCACGCCGTGTCGCCGACCTCGGCGACCAGCGCCTCGAACCGTTCCCTGGCTTCGTGCATCAGCAACGCGCCGGCCGAGTCCGTCACGTACGCCGCCTGGCAGCCCGCGTCGACCATGATCCGCGCCTGCTTCGCGAGGTCCTCCGGCGGCGTCCGGTGCGCCATCATCAGGAACCCGGCCGTCTCCATGCCGAGCTCGCGCGCGAGCCCGAAGTGCTGCGGCGAAACGTCGGCCTCCGTGCAGTGCGTCGCCACCCGCACCATCTCCGCGCCCGCGTCGAACGCGCGCTGGAGGTCTTCCGCCGTCCCGATCCCCGGCACGAGCAGCACGGCAATCTTCGCCTGCTTCGCCTCTTCGCGCGCCGCCGAGATCAGCTTCAGCTCGTCGACGGCGGAGAAGCCGTAGGTGAACGACGAGCCGCCGAGGCCGTCGCCGTGGGTCACCTCGATCACCTCGACGCCGGCGCGGTCCAGCGCGCGCACGGTGTCGCGCACATGCTGTTCGGTGAAGCGGTGGGCCATCGCGTGGCTGCCGTCGCGCAGCGTCGTGTCGACGATCCGGACGTCGTGCTTCAGTACTGGACGGGTCACGCTGGCACCTCCTGCTTCGCGCGCGCCATGAGCTCACCGACGCGGGCGGCCGCGGCGGTCATGATGTCGAGGTTCCCGGCGTACTCCGGCAGGTAGTCGCCGTTGCCGCGGACCTCGAGGAAGATCCCGACCCGCGCGTTGCCGTCCCACTCCTCGCGCGCGTCGTCGAACTGCGGGTCCGCGCGCAGCGTGTAACCCGGCACGTATTTCCGTACTTCTTCGGCCATTTCGTGGATGGACGCGGTGATCGCGTCGCGGTCGGCGTCGAGCCCGATCGCGCAGAACACGGTGTCACGCATGATCATCGGCGGCTCGACCGGGTTGAGGATGATGATCGCCTTGCCGCGCCCGGCACCGCCGACTTCGGCGACCGCGCTGGACGTCGTGCGCGTGAACTCGTCGATGTTCGCGCGGGTGCCGGGTCCGGCTCCGCGCGAAGCCACCGACGCGACGATCTCCGCGTAGGGCACCGGCGTCACCCGGGAAACCGCGTGCACCATGGGGATCGTGGCCTGGCCGCCGCAGGTGATCATCGAGACGTTCGGCGCGTCGAGGTGCGCGCCGAGGTTCACCGGCGGGCACACCATCGGGCCGAGGTGCGCCGGGGTGAGGTCGATCGCCTGGATGCCGGCTTCTTCGTAGCGCGGCGCGTTGGCGGCGTGCGCCTTCGCCGACGTCGCCTCGAACACCAGCTCCGGCAACGGGTCCTGCCGCAGCAGCCAGTCGACGCCCTCGGCGGACGCTTCGATCCCTTGCGCGCGGGCGCGCCGGAGCCCGTCGGACTCGACCACGCCGACCATGTATCCGACTTCGATCACTTCACTGCGTCGCAGCTTCGCCAGCAAATCGGTGCCGATGTTGCCGGGGCCGACGATCGCCGCTTTCACGGGTGCCATGCTGTCGACCGTCGCACCGGGCCGGGCGGGCAGGACAGTCTGGTGTTCCGGCCAGTGGAACGTCGCCGTCCGGTTTGATCGACACGCGATCGGGGCAGCTTCGGGAAGGCAACCGAACGAGGAGGCGCGATGGCCGGGCAGACCCGTTGGCACGTGATCCCGAGGACGGCCCCGCTGTGCTGGCTCAGCCTGGCGGCGGGCGTGCTGCTGTTGGTGTCGAGCATCATCACGTTGACGACGACCGCGGCCCGGGTGCCGGTCCTGGAGGTGATCGTCGCGGTGGTGGCGGTGGCGCTGATCGCCTTGGCGGGCATCGGTCTGGCCCGCCCGGACCTGCGGGGCCGCTGAGGTCAGCGTGGCCGGCGGCGGGTCGTCGTGTGGCGGGGAGTCGTCGGCTTCTGCGCCGTGGCCGTCGGCGTGTGGGCCCGCGTCTGCGTAGTCGTCGTGGTCGCCGAAGTCGTGGTCCCCGGGGTCGTGGTCCCCGGGGTCGTGGTCGTCGGCAACCCGGTCGTGACCGGGGTGTCCGTCGTGGACGGTGGGGGCGGGATCAGCCGCCCGGTCCCCGATCCGCCGCCGGCACATGCCGCCGACAGCACGACCGTGCTCACGGCCAGCCCGCACCACCACACCTTCACCCACCGGACGTTAGCAGCGGCAAGCCGCCGGTAAGGCCAAAACGGCCGGGTCCCGCGCCGGGGCCCGGCCGGACGGCGCTACAGCTCCTCGTGGTCCGCGTGCTCCACCTTCGCCTCCGGGATCGGGCGGCCGTCGCTCACCCGGAAGTCGTCCACGCCGTCCAAGACGAACGTCGGCGTGCCCGCCACCTTGTCCGCGCGGCAGTGGTGCACGTCCAGGTCGGCCACGTCCCGCGCCACGAACGCCGGGCGCGTGTCCGGGGCTCCGAATCGGACGTCCACATTGTCCATGCTGATTCCGCGCGCGTGCCGGATGAAGAACCCGTATGCCGGCAGCGTGCCGAACATCGACGGCTCCGGGTACGCCGTCTCCAGCTCCGGCGGGTTCTGGACCGCGTCGCCCGGGGTGAGGCCGCCCGCCAGGTGGTGGCGGATGTTGCTCAGCTTGACGTCCTCGATCGGGTGGCCCGGGATCCCCGCGACGCACGACGGGTACCTCGGGTCCGCGGCGAAAGTCGTGACGTCGCTGATGCTCACCCGGCGCAGGAAGCCGACCGGGATGCCCGCCGGCCCGCGCATCCGCGCGCCCAGCCGCAGGAACAGCGGCATCTGGACGTTGCGCATCGTCAGGTTGCCGATCGTCACGTCCTCCAGCCACCCGCCGTCGACCGTCTCCAGCGCCAGGCCGCGGCAGTACTCGAAGACCACGTTCGAGATCGCGATGTTGCGGAACCCGCCGTTGGACTCGGTCCCGAACTTGACGCGGCCGGTCCGCCCGTACGACGAGGTCTTGAACGTGCCGTCGACCAGTGTCCCGAGGTCGTAGCCGCTGACGAAGCAGTTGTCGATCGTGACGTTCTCCGTGTCGCGCACCCGGTTCAGCGCGTACGAGCTCTTCAGCACGATCGCGTCGTCGTTCGGCGAGTTCACCGTCGTGCCGGAGATCCGGACGTTCTTGCAGCAGTCGATGTTGATGCCGTCGCGGTTGGTGTCGATCACGAGGCCTTCGATGCGGAAGTTGTCGACGCCGGTCGGCAGGATGCCGAAGTGGCCGCCGTTGACGATCGTGATGTCGCGGATCGCGACGTTGCGGCACAGCTTCAGCGCGATCGCCTTGTTGCCGTTGAGCGGCGCGGACTCCGCGCTGCCGCCCGCGACGAGGCCCTTGCCGTCGATCTTGCCCGGCCCCTCGATGGTGATGTTCTCCAGGTTCTCGCCCCAGATCAGGCTGTTGTGCCAGTGACTGTGCCCGAAGTCCTGGTACGGGTTGCCCGCGCCCGGCTCGGCGGGGTCGTACCCCTTGCCGCCGGCGGGGGTGGCCGCGAGGATCGTCGCGTTCGCCGCCAGGTACAGCGCCACGTTGCTCTTGAGGTGGATCGAATAGCTCGCGTACGTCCCGGCCGGGAAGTACACGGTCCCGCCGCGAACCGCGGCCGCGTCGATCGCGCGGTTGATCGCTGCGGTGTCGATGGTGCGGCCGTCGCCCTTGGCGCCGGACTTCGTGACGTCGAAGACGCGGCCGTCCGCAGCCGACTCCTCGGCACCGGCGGCCGGAGATCCGATGAATGGCAGCGCGGCGCCCGCCGCCGCTCCCCAGGTGACGGCCCGACGACGACTCAACGGTCTGCTCACGAAAATCTCCCTTTCCTGGCCACGGCGGAAACACCATGCGGTGCTCCGACGGCGGATCGGGAATGCGCGAAATCAGGCTAGGAGGAAGTGATCGGATGAGTCAAGCGCGAGCGCATGACCAGTGCCGCGACGTGGTACGAGCACGGCTCCTCGCCGCGATTGGCGTACGAGTGCGTCTCGTCCGCCGGGAAGTAGACCGAGTCCCCCGCCGCCAGGACGTACTCGGCCGAGCCGACGCCCAGCCACAACGTCCCCGACTCGACGGTGACGAACTCGTGCGAACCCGCCGCGTACGCCGGAAAACTGCCCGCGTCGCACCCCGGCGGCAACGTGGTGCGGATCCATTCGAAGTTGACGCCGGGGACGACCGGCGTCAGGACCGTGCGGTGCCAGCCACCCGGCTCCGCGATGTGGTCCTGCTCCGCCGCGCGGCGGACGATCACCCGGTCCGACTCCAGATCGGCGAGCAGCCGCGACAAGGACAGCCCCAGGCCGTCGGCGACACGGGACAGCACCACGACCGTCGGCGCCTTCTCGCCGCGCTCGATCGCCGACAACATGCTCACGCTCACGGCCGCCCGTGCGGCCAGCGCGGTCAAGGCCAGGCCGCGGTCGGCCCGCAGGTCGTGCAGGCGGCGGCCGAGGACAACCGGATCGATCATTCCTCTATAATACCTGTCATGTCCACTATTGAGGAAGCCGTCGAGGCCGACGCCGAAGGCATCGCGGCGGTCTTCGCGCCCTACGTCACCGACTCGGTCTACACGTTCGAGACCACGCCGCCGACCCCGGATCACTGGCGCGCGAAGATCAGCGAGCTGCCGTTCCTCGTGCTGCGCGGGACGAAGGTCGACGGCTTCGCGTACGCCGCGCCGTGGCGGCCCAAGCCCGCCTACCGGCACACGGTGGAGACCACGATCTACCTCGCGCCCGAAGCCGCCGGGCACGGCCACGGCCGGCGGCTGCTGGACGAACTGCTCGAGCGGTGCGCGAAAGCCGGCGCCCGGCAGGCGATCGCGGTCGTCGTCGACTCCGGCAATCCCGCGTCGCGGAACCTGCACCACGCCGCCGGTTTCACCGACGCGGGCGTGCTGCGGCGCGTCGGGTTCAAGCACGGCCGCTGGCTCGACACCCTCCTGATGCAGCGCGAACTCGGCTGACCATCGGGCAGGATGCGCGCATGGACACCGAAGCCGACCTCCTCGAAGCGGCGCGGCGCGCGGACCGCGGCGCGTTCGACCGGCTCGTGCGGCCCTACCAGAGCGAGCTGCGCGCCCACTGCTACCGGATGCTCGGTGCCCTGCACGACGCCGAAGACGCGCTGCAGGAGGCGTTGCTCGGCGCGTGGCGCGGCCTGGCCGGGTTCGAGGGGCGCAGCTCGGTGCGCGCGTGGCTCTACCGGATCGCCACCAACGCCTGCCTGAGGCTGATCAAGCAGCGCCCGAAACGCCTGCTGCCGCGCGACTTCCACCCGGCGGCCAATCCCGGCGACCCGCTCGCCGACCCGATCGACGGCGAAGTGTTCGTCGAGCCCTACCCCGAGGAAGACTGGGACCCGCAACGCCGTTTCGAACTCCGCGAAAGCGTCGAGCTGGCGTTCATCGCCGCGCTGCAGCACCTGCCCGGCACCCAGCGGGCCGTGCTGATCCTGCGCGAAGTGCTCGCGTTCTCGGCCGCGGAAGTCGCCGACGCACTCGGCACGTCGGTCGCTTCGGTGAACAGCGCGCTGCAGCGGGCCCGCAAGACCCTCGACGAGCACGCGCCGTCGCAAAGCCAGCAAGCGACGCTGCGCGCACTGGGCGAGGAAGCGGAACGCGCGCTGGTGGCGGACTTCGTCGCGGCGTGGGAACGCGCGGACGTCCCGGCGCTGCTGGACCTGCTCGCCGAGGACGCCCGCTTCACGATGCCGCCGCTGCCCGCCTGGTTCGACGGCCGCGACGACGTCGCCCGCTTCCTCGCCGGCAACGTGTTCGCCACGCCGTGGCGGCTGGTGCCGGTCCGGGCCGCCGGCCAGCTCGCGTTCGCGTGCTACCAGCGCCACCCGGACGGCGTCTTCCGCATCGGCTGCGTGAACGTGCTGACGCTGCGCGGCAAGCGCATCGCCGAGATCATCGGCTTCCTCGACCCGAAGATGTACGCGGGCTTCGGCCTGCCGGAGACACTCCCCTAGCTCGTCCAGCGGCGGAGCTTCTCCGGGTTCCGGACGACCCAGATGTGCCGGATCCGGTCGGCGGCGACGTCGAACGCGAACACCGTCACCGTGACACCGTCCTCCACCGCCACCAGCCCGGGCCGCCCGTTCACCGTGCGCTCGGCGAACGCCGTGGAGGGCGGCCGGCGCCGGGCCAGCTCGACCCAGGCGGTCGCGATCCGCTCGCCCCCTCGCAGCGGGTGCAGGAAGGTGGTGGCCAGGCCGCCGCCGTCGGCGGTCGCGGTGGCGGCGGGATCGAGCAGGCCGATCAGGGCGTCGATGTCCTTGGCCTCCCACGCCTGCTTGAAGTCCCGGACGATCCCCGCCTGCCGGGCGGCCGGAGTCGCCGGACCGCGGGACGCGCGAATCCGGCGGCGGGCCGAGGACGCCAGCTGGCGGCAGGCCCCCGGCGTCCGCCCGACGATCTCGGCGACCTCCGCGAACGAGTGGCAGAAGACGTCGTGCAGGACGAACGCGACGCGCTCGGCCGGCGTCATCGCCTCGAGCACGACGAGGAAGGCCATGCTGACCGACTCGTCGAGGGTGATCCGGTCGGCCGGGTCGCCGCCCTGGTCCTCGGGCACCGGCTCGGGAATCCAGTCGCCCACGTAGGTTTCGCGCCGGGCCCGGGCCGAGCCGAGGACGTTCAGGCAGATGCGGCCGGTCACCGTCGTCAGCCAGGCGCCCGGGGACGCGATCGCGTCCCGCTGGGCCGGGGACAGCGCACACCAGCGGGCGTAGGCCTCCTGGACGGCGTCCTCGGCCTCGGCGAGGCTGCCCAGGAGCCGGTACGCGACGTCGATCAGCGGGCGTCGCTCGCCCATGACCGCGGCCACTGTGGTCATCGCGCTCCCTTCGTCGTCACCGGTACGACCGGACAGCGCCCCGGAATGTCAGGCCTGACGTTTCGGGTGGCCGCGCGGTCGAACCGGGAAAGCGATCCGACCACGTTCTGGAGCCAGCATGACCACGTTCGCCGAGCCGGCCACCGCCGGCCGCCTGGAGCGCGCCGCCGCCGCGTTGACCGCCCACGGGTTCGCCGTGGAGATCCTCGACGACGCCGCGGCCGCGCGCATCCGCGTCAAAGAGCTGATCCCGGCCGGAGCCGCCGTGTTCACCGGGGCCAGCGAGACCCTCCGCCGGTCCGGCATCGACGGCGACCTCAACGCGACCGGGAGCTACCAGGCCGTCAAGCCGCGGGTGCTGGCCATCGACCGCGAAACCGGCGCCGACGAGATCCGGCGGCTGCTCGCGAGCCCGGACGTCGTCGTGGGCAGCGTCGCGGCGGTCACCGAGACCGGTTCGCTCGTGGCCGCCTCGGGCAGCGGCAGCCAGCTGCCCGCCTACGCCGGGGGCGCGGCCCAGGCGATCTGGGTCGTCGGCGCGCAGAAGATCGTCCCCGACCTGGAAACGGCGCTGCGCCGCGTCGAGGAGCACTGCCTGCCGCTGGAAAGCGTCCGCACGCAGGAGGTCCACGGGTGGCCCAGCGCCGTCAACCGCCTGCTGATCCTCAACGCCGAGCCACGCCCCGGCCGCGCCACCGTCCTGTTGCTGCGCGAAGCGATCGGGTTCTAACGGGACTTGGCCCGCAGGTGGAGCCGCTCGCCCTGCTTCCCGAACAGGCTGAGGATCTCCGCCGGGCGGCCGACCGCGCCGAACCAGTGCGGCAGCCGCGTGTCGAACTCCGCCGCCTCCCCCGGGCCCAGCGTCATGTCCCGGTCGGCCAGGATCAGGCGGAGCCGGCCCGACAGGACGTAGAGCCACTCGTAGCCCTCGTGGACCTGCGGGTCGGGCTCGCCGGTCTCCGGTTCCAGGATCATCTTGAACGCCTGGGGCGCGCCGGGCTGGCGGGTCAGCGGCAGGACGGTCATCGTCGCGCCGTTGCTGCGCGGGAGGCGGCGGGCGGTCAGCCGGACGCGCGGGTCGCCGACCTCCGGGGCGCCGACCAGCTCGTCGAGGGGCACCTGGTGGGCCTGCGCGATCGGCAGGAGCAGCTCGAGGCTCGGTTTGCGCTGGCCGGACTCCAACCGGGACAACGTGCTCTTCGAGATGCCCGTCGCGGCCGAGAGGTCGGCCAGCGTGACCCGCCGCTGCGTGCGGACCCGCTTGAGGCGTGGGCCGACCTCGGACAGGGCCTGGGTGATCGCGTCGGTCATGCCTCCAGGAAACGCCCTCGTTGCGGAAACGGCAACATTTGTTGTCGGATTCGCGAAGCCGGGCTCATGGTGGCGGCATGAGCGAAAACAGCTATGACGTCCTGGTGGTGGGTGGCGGCGCGGCGGGTCTGAGCGCCGCCCTGATGCTGGGCCGGGCGCGGCGGCGCGTCGCGGTCGTCGACGGCGGCTCGCCGCGCAACGCGCCCGCCCGGCACATGCACGGGTTCCTCTCCCGCGACGGCCTGCCACCGTCCGAACTGCTCAAGATCGGCCGCGAGGAGCTCGCCGGCTACGGCGTCGAGGTCCTCGACGACCGGGTGACCCGGCTCGAAGCCGGCTTCACGGCCGAGCTGGCGAGCGGCCGGGAGCTGACCGCCCGCCGCGTCCTGGTCGCCACCGGCGTCCACGACGACCTGCCCGACATCCCCGGCCTCCGCGAAAGCTGGGGCACCGACGCGGTGACCTGCCCGTACTGCCACGGCTACGAGGTCCGCGACCGGCCGCTCGGCGTCCTCGGCACCGAACCGCTGAGCGTCGAGCACGCCCTGCTGGTGCGCCAGTGGTCGCCGGACGTCGTGTACTTCCCGCACACCACGCCACTGTCCGAAGAGGACCGGACCCGCCTCGACGCGCGGGGCATCCGGGTCGTCGAGGGAACCGTCACGGCGGTACGGCGTTCCGGCGGGCACCTCGACGGGGTCGAGCTGGGAGCGCGGTTCGTGCCGCGGGCGGCCCTGTTCATCCGCACCCGGACCGTCCCGCACGACGAGCTGCTGCGCGGGCTCGGCTACGAAGAGGGGTCCACCGACCCGATGGGCAAGACGAACGTGCCGGGTGTGTGGGCGGCCGGGAACGTCGTCGACGCGCGGGCGACGGTGATCATCGCCGCGGCCCAGGGCGCGGCCGCCGCGGGCGCGCTGAACCACGACCTCGTGGCCGAAGACGTCCAGCGCGCGGTGGATGCTTACGGCGGGTTCACCCCGGCCGCCGAGCGCGCGGCCGCGGCGGCGCGCTGACGTCCTGGCGTCCGGCGGCCCCGCGTGCCAGGCTCGACGGGTGCGTCCGACGCTGTACGACTTCGCCGGCGGCGACCCCGCGTTCCTCGCGCTGGCCGCCGCCCACCACGAGCGCTGCCTGGCCGACCCCGAGCTGAACCACCCGTTCTCGCACCCGGGGCAGCATCCCCGGCACGTGGAGCGGCTGGCCTGGTACTGGGCCGAGGTCATGGGCGGCCCGCCGCGCTTCTCGGCCGAGTGCAACGACCACTCGGCGGTACTGCGGATGCACGCGGGCAACGGCGACATGAGCGACCTCGGCCGCCGGTTCGTCGCTTGCTTCATGGGGGCCGCGGACGACGCCGGCCTGCCCGCCGACCCCGAGTTCCGCGCCGCGCTGCGGTCCTACATGGAGTGGGCGGTGGCCGAAGTGCTCACCTACCCCGGGCCGGCCGAAGAAGTGCCCGGTGGGCTGGCGATGCCGCGCTGGTCGTGGACGGGGCTGCAACCGGTGTAACGCGCGGGGTGGCCACGGCGTCTTGCAGGCAACGACCGGCTGTGGAGGTCCGTCGCAGAGCCGGCCCAGGGCGCGTTTCCCCCAGCCCGCCCGGGCCGGCTCGTCCACGGCGTCGGAAACCCGCCTGCGCGGCGCCCGGCACCGGGCCAGACTGGCGGGCATGCTCCTCGATCGCTTTCTCCTGGCCGGCCAGGGTTTCGAACGCCATCTCCGCGCGGTCCCGCCCGACGGCTGGCACGCGCCGACACCGTGCACCGATTGGGACGTGCGGGCGCTGGTGAACCACATGACCCGGGGCAACCTCAACTACGTCGGGCTCCTGCGCGGCGCCACCCGCGAGGACTTCCTGGCCGCCCGCGACGCCGACGCCCTCGGCGACGACCCCGTCACCGCGTTCACCGAATCGGTGCGGATCTGCGCCGAGGCCTTCGCCGAAGACGGCGCGCTGGACCGGGTCGTCGACTACCCGCTGGGCAAGCTGACCGGCCGGCGCGCACTCGCCGTCCGCACCACCGACAGCACCGTGCACACCTGGGACCTCGCCCGCGCCCTCGGCGCCGACGACACCCTCGACCCCGGCCTCGTCGCGTGGATCGACGAGAGCTACGACGACATCTTCGCGGGGCTGGCGCTGAACTCCCGCGTCTTCGCCGAGCCACCGGCCGCCGCGCCCGGCGCGTCCCGGCAGGACCGGCTGCTCACGCGCTTCGGTCGCGATCCCCGGGCACCGCGCACCCCAGCCGCGCCGCCAGCTCGGTGAGCGCCTGCCCCAGCGGCAGGTCGACGCGGAGCGAGGCATGGCGGTCGCCGCGTGTCTCGCCGCGGTTGACGATCACCACCGGCTTGCCCGCGGCCGCCGCGTGGCGGACGAACCGCAGGCCCGACATCACCGTCAGGGACGAGCCCAGCACCAGCAGCGCGCCGGCCTCGTCGACCAGGCGGTAGCACTGCTCTACGCGGGGCCGCGGCACGTTCTCGCCGAAGAACACCACATCCGGCTTGAGCACGCCGTCGCACTCGGTGCACGGCACCGGCGTGAACCGGCGCACGACGTCCTCGGGCAGCTCGACGTCGCCGTCCGGGTTGATCCGGGTCGCGGCGCCCCCGAAGTCCGGGTTCGCCGCCCGCAGCCGCCGGTCCAGCTCGGCGCGCGGGCTGGTGCGGCGGCAGTCCAGGCAGATCACCCGGTCGAGGCTGCCGTGCAGCTCGACGGCGTCCGCGGTGCCGGCCGCCTGGTGCAGGCCGTCGACGTTCTGCGTGATGACGCCGCCGAGGTACCCGCCGTCGCGCAGGGCGGCGACCGCGCGGTGGCCGTCGTTCGGAGCGGCGCGGGCGATGGTGCGCCAGCCGAGGTGGCTGCGCGCCCAGTACCGCTGCCGCCCCTCGGCGCTGGTGACGAACTCGTCGTAGGTCATCGGCGTGTGCTTGCGCAGGCTGCCGGACTCGCCGCGGTAGTCGGGGATCCCGGACTCGGTGGAGAGCCCGGCCCCGCTGAGCACGGCGACCCCGCGCCGCGTCACGACGTCGGCGAGCTCGTCGAGGCTCGAGGTCCGGGGCAGCGGCGCGTCCGGGGACGTCCAGGTCAGGGTGGGGCGGGTCCGCACCAGCCCAGGGTACGTGGGCTGCGGTGTCTGTAACGCCGCGCCGCGTAGGGCAGACTTCCCGGTGTCCGGGGTGCCTTGCGGAAAGGGTGCGCGTGAGCTGGCAGTTCGGCCCGTACCGCGTCGAGTCGTCGATCGCGCGCGGTGGCATGGGCGAGGTCCTGCGCGCCTACGACTCGCGCCACGACCGCGTCGTGGCCCTCAAGCTGCTCGCCCCGGAGTTCGCGGCCGACCGCGAGTTCCAGGAGCGGTTCCGGCGGGAGGCGCACGCGGTGGCGCGGCTGCGCGAGCCGCACGTGATCCCGATCCACGCCTACGGTGAGATCGACGGGCGCCTCTACCTCGACATGCGCCTGGTCGACGGCGACGACTTGGGCAGCCGGCTGGCCGCGGGCGGCCCGCTGGCCCCGGCGGAGGCGGTCGACGTCGTCGGGCAGGTCGCGCAGGCCCTGGCGGCCGCGCACGCCGAAGGCCTGGTGCACCGGGACGTCAAACCGTCGAACGTGCTGGTCGGCGCCACCGGGTTCGCCTACCTCGTCGACTTCGGCATCGCCCGCGCGGCCGGGCCCGCCACCGGCATCACCGCGACCGGCGGCGCCGTCGGCACCCTCGACTACATGGCGCCCGAGCGCTTCACCGACGGGCCGGCCGACCACCGCGTCGACGTCTACTCGCTCGCCTGCGTGCTGCACCAGTGCCTGACCGGCAGCAAGCCGTTCGCGGCGACGACGGCCGCGTCGCTGATCGGCGCGCACCTGCACCAGCCGCCGCCGCTGCCGAGCGCGCTGCGGCCCGGGCTGCCCGCCGCGTTCGACGCGGTGATCGCGCGGGGCATGGCGAAGGACCCCGCGGCGCGCTTCGGCAGCGTGACGGAGCTGGCGGACGCCGCCCGGGCCGCGCTCGGCGGCACCAGCCCGGTCCACGTCGCCTCGCCCCCGACCCGGCAGGCCACCCGGATGGCCCCGACGGCGGAGCCGAGGCGGCCGTCGAAGGCGCCGTGGCTGGTCGCCGCGGTGGCCCTGCTCGCGCTCGTGGCCGTCGTCGGGTGGTTCACCGTTCTCAAGCCGTCGTCGCGGGCCGCGACCACGCCCACCTCCGCGCCGCCCGCGTCGACGTCGTCCGCGGCGCCGCCGGTCACCGCCCCGCCGGTCACGACGACGCAGGTCAGCGTCCGGACGTCCGTCGCCACCAGCGTCGCGAGCGGCGCCGACCTCGGCCTGGCGACGGCGATGAGCACCCCCGCGTGCGACGGCTCGTTCGTCGTGATCCTCGGTTCGGCCATCACCCCGGCCCGCTACCGCGCCGACGTCCAACGGTTCCTCGACGCCCACCCGGGTTCGGCGTACCTGCACGCGCCGAGCACGGGATGCGGCTCCCTGCGGCAGCAGGTGAACGGCGCCGACGTGTACGCCGTCTACAGTGGACCGTTCGGCACGAAGGACGCCGCCTGCGCCCATCGCACCGGCGGCGCGTACGTCAAGCGGCTCGACAACACGACGTCACCGACCCAGGTCGTCAACTGCTGACGGCGTTCCACACGGATTCGGTGTCCACAAAGGACTCCAACAACGCGGTCAGGCGGGCGTCGCCGCGCCCGTTGAGCGCGTCGGAGGCGATCCGGCGGGCGACCCCGGCGAGGAAGTCGGCGACCTGCACGCGGGCGTCGGACCGCGAGTCGACGAACCGGACGCCGGCCAGCCGGTGCCCGAGCGTCGCCTTGAGCTGCAGCACGCGCTCGCCGGTCAGGGCCAGCTGCTCGTCGTGGACCAGGGCGACCGGGGTGCCGCCGGTGCTGAAGTGCCGGACGGTGTGGATCACCGCGGGCACCAGCGGATCCAGCACCGGGATCAGCCCGGGGTCGGTCGCCAGCCGGACGCGGTAGTCGGCGACGCGGCCGCCGCCGTCCTTGAGCCGGCCCAGGATTTCACCGGCTTCGCCGGGGGTCGCGGCGAGTTCGGCTGCCAGAGCGAAGAACTCCGCCGGAGACGTCGTCACGCCGCGCCGCGGCCGGAGCCGCAGCACGCTGGTGAACGCGGCCAGGAAGTACGCCCAGCGCTCGGCGCCGAACGCGGCCGGACCGGCGCGGTGGAGGGTGCGCGCCATGGCGTCGGTGCCGTCCTCGGCCAGCAGCGTGACCGCGGCCCGCACGGCGAAGAACGTCTTGTCGGTCAGGTGCACGTGCCCGCGGCCGGCGAGGGGGCCGCCGGAGTCGAGCAGCCACTCGAGCACCGGGCGGTGCTTGGCGCGCAGCAGGTGGTTGGCCTTGTACTCCTCGGCGGGCGAACCGATCCGGGCCCGGATCTCGGCCACGCAGGCACGCGCGGCCTCGGGGGTCAGGCGGACGCCGGCGTGGGCGAAGACGTCCGTTTCGCCGCCGACGAGGTTCTCGCCCTCGGAGCCCGACTCGTCGCAGGCGATCTCGACCGGGCTCACCGGTCCGATGGTGCCAGACGGGCGGCCCGGCGGCGACCGGTTACCGGACGCGGCGACCGTCCACCGTGAACCGGCGGACCGGGGTGAACGCCTGGAGCGAGGGTCCGTGGTCCCGGAGGAACCCCAGCCGCGCCAGGGCCTGGTCGACGGTGGGCCGCCGGCCGTCGGCCACCCACCACAACGCGGTCGCGGGCGGCGGCGTCGGTGCGAACCAGTCGCGGCGGCGCAGGAGGAACCGTCCGTGCGCGCCGCGGTAGACGAACTCGTGCAGGCTTTGGTAGTCGCGCCACACCGACACGTTGACGACCACTTCGACCCCGGCGGTGGTGGCGAGGACCGCGTGACCCGACTCGGCGGCGAGCCGCCAGACGAACCCGGGCGCGGCTTCGGCGAGCCGCGCGACGACGTCGAAGGCGTTCGCGAAACCGGCCATCACCGGGTCGTCGAGCGGCGCCCGCGGCACCGCGACGTTCACTTGGGCGAGCTCGGCCACGCCCCCAGCGTAGGTCCCGCGCTGTCACGGTTGGGCCACGGCGGCTAACGACCAGGAGGGGTCCGGTGACTTGCCGGAAGTAGGTGTTCCGGGAGGCGCCGATGGCCACGAACGACCGGCCGGCCCGGCTCGCACTGACCGCGGCGGTGCTCGTGCTGCTGCTCGGTGGGGCCGGAGTGCTGGTGCAGCACCGCTTTCTCGCGACGGAGAGTCCGGCTGGGACGGTCGCCGGGATCGAGGTCGACGCGCGCGTCTCCGTGCGGCCGGTGCCGGAACCGGCCGTCGCGCCGCCGTTGACGCGGCGGGTCGGCGGCGGCGCCGACCTGGGTTTCGACGGCACCGCGCCGGTGCGGGTGCGGATTCCCCTGCCCGCGCCGCCGCCGGCCGGGTTCGCGCCCGTCGTCATCAGGGAGGGAACACTCGTCCCCGCGGTGTACGACGCCGCGAGCCGGAGCATCGTCGCGGACGTGGCCCGGGAAGGCCCGGTCTGGGGCGGGCTGCTCGACTTCGCCGCGCTCGGCCGCGAAGCCCGGCCGGCACCGGCGCCCCGGCCGGGCTGCGCCGGCCGCTCGGCAGGCTCCGACGGCGTCGTCGTCGCCCTCGGCGGCCTCGACCCGGCGGCACCGCTGTCCGCCTGCGTGAGCGCCGGCCGTGGCCACGCGAGCGTCACCTTGACGTCGAACGCCCGCGTGCCCTACCGGATCACCCTGCCGCCGGGCTGGCCCGCACCGGCCGCCCGGATGGTCACCGCCGGCGGGCCGGCCGGCCGTTCGCGGCAGGGTGACCTGCTCTGGCCGGGCTCCGCCGTGACCTACGACGTCCCGTTCGGCCGGCTTCCCGGCACCGTCCGCGGCCGGGCCGAGCCCGGGCCCGCGATCGGCACCACGCTCGCCGCGGCCACCCACCGCCTCGCCGCGCTGTTCGGCCTGACCGACGCCGCCGAGCCCGCTCCCGAGGTGGCGGCGTGCGCCGCGGACGCCGGCGCGGGGCACGTCACCGCGGACCGGCCGGAGGCCGCCGTCTGAGCCGCGCTCGGGTCGTGCCACCCGGCCGGCGGCGACGTGGTGCGCCGGTTCCTCGCGCCCGGGATCGGGCCGGTGACCGCCGGTCTCGCCGGGGAGGGCCCCGCGTTCGACGTCCGGGTCACGACGAGCCGTGCGCAGCGGTTCACCCAGACCGTCGAGTACCGGCCGCGGGCCACGGCGAACCGGGCGACCGGGGTCTGCGGCTCGGTGTCGGCGGTGACGGGCCGACACGACGCGTACCGCTGCACGAGCGGCGGGACGACGTACGACCCGTGCTTCGCCATCCCGGGGACACGGGTCGTTTGCCCGGCCTCGGTGGTGAAGGCCGTGCTGCTGGCCTACGGCGGTGCGCTGCCCGTGCCGCCGGAGCCCGGTGGGACCGCCGACCCGTTCCTGCTGACGCTGGAGGGCGGCGTGCAGTGCACGGCGGTCGCGGACGATTCCGTCCCCGGCACCCGGTTCGCCTGTGCGGACGGCCGCGTCACGCGGGGGTCACTGGACACGTCAGGTCCACTGTGGACAGTTGACGGGCTGACCGTCGTGAAGGCTTACGCCTAGGAGTCTCAGTCCACCGGGACGAAGTCACCGCCGGCCCGGGCGGCGGCGAGATCGGCGTGCGTGGACGCGCGGGTCAGGAAGCGGCCCCGGACCACGCGGACGCAGGAACCGTCCAGCGGGAAGACGAGCACGAACTTCGCCCCGTCGTTCCCGCGCAGCACGGATCCCTTTCTGAGGTTGCCGAGGAATTCGACGATGTCGCGTTCGATCTCCTCGGCGAATCCGCGCTGCCCGTCCCGTGCGATGCCGTACAGGTCGGTGTCGATGTCGTAGGTGGCGCTCCGGCCGGTCACCGGATCCCGGGCCTCGAACTCCACCCCGAGCCAGCGCCCGGGCTCGACGACGACGGTGGCCTGCCACGTCGATCCGCCGAGCCGCCACTGCGACCCGGTGCCCGTCTCCTCGACGGCCACCGTCCACGAGGTGGTCGCCCGGACCTCCCGGAGGAACTCGAGGAGCCGCTCGCCCGCCCCGGACGTCATGCACCCACCACTTCTCAGGCCAGCGTGATCTTGCCTTTCGCGACGGTGACCGCCTTCTTGTCCAGGGCCTTGGCCGCCGGGCCGTTCGCGACCGAGCCGTCGGCGATCTTGAACTTGCTGCCGTGGCAGGGGCAGTCGATGGTGCCGTCCGCGACGGTGTCCACCGTACAGCCCTGGTGCGTGCAGACCGCCGAGAAGGCCGCGAACGTCCCCGCCGCCGGCTGGGTCACCACCACCTGCTTGTCCGCGAACACCTTGCCGCCGCCGACCGGGACGTCCGCGGCCGCGCCCAGTTCGGTGCCACCCGGTGCGGCGGGCGCCGGCGCGGCGGACGATGTGGCCGTACTGCCGCCGTACGTGCTGCAGCCCGCCACCAGTCCCGCGCCGGCCGCCGCGATCGCCGTCCGGCGCGTGACCGCCGGGTCCGTGTCTTCGTTGCCCACGATCCCCCCTAGAACGTCAAGCCCGATTGGGTGAAGAACCACAGCGACGCGGTCAGCCAGAGCCCGACGAGCCCGGTGAACACGAGCCCGCCGAGGACCGGGAGCGACCATCCGGGCGCGCCGTCCTTGCGCAGCAGCAGCATCTTCGCGACGAACACGCCGTAGAAGAAGCAGCCCAGCAGCGAGTGCAGCAGCACGCGCGTGTCGAACGCCTGGAACCCGAGCGCGTAGAGGCAGTGCAGCGCCACCGGGATCGACACCAGGAACGCGAGCCGCCCCGACCACCGGTGCACCGGCGACACCCAGGCCGGGACGTTCCGGCCGAGCTTGCCGTACATCGCCAGCGCCGAGAGCAATTGGACGACGGCCAGCACGACGACGACCGTCGCGAGCCACGCCTTCACCGCCATCGGGCTCGAGAACCCGGCGACGTTCACCGCTACGCCGGTCGGCGTGTGCAGGCTGCCGTAGACGCCGAGCACCACCGAGACGACGGCGCCGACGACGAGGGGCACGAGGAGCGCGGCCGCGGCGCGGTTGCCCGCCGTGGTCATCAGAAGTCACCGTTCCCGGTGAGGCCGCTGACCGGCTCGGCGGTCACGGGCGCGCCGTCGACGGTCGCGGTGCCGGCCGCCGCGTCGAGCGCGGGAGCGGCCGCCGAGTCCGCCTCGGTCGTGAGGATGCCGACCTGGCTGCCGTCGGGCTGCACGATCCAGCCGACCTTCGCCGGCTTGCCCTTGACCTTGGGCGCCGCGCGGTAGAGCCCCGCGGGCTTCTTCGCCGTGGGCGCGATGAACTGCCAGGTCTTGCCGGACGCCGTCACGGTCCCGGTGACCGCGGCCGCGTCGAAGCTGCCCGTCAGGCTCGCGTTCTTCGCCCCTTTGAGGTCGAGTTTCCCGCCGACCGTCACGCCCTGCAGCCAGGCTTCGACCTTCTTGCCGTCGCAGAGGTAGGCGATGGCGTGGCCGTCGCGCACCGACACCGCGACGGACGCGCCGCCGCCGGTGACGCGCCCCGCGTAGTCCGCCCGGGCGGGCGCATCCACTTGGGGTGCTTCGGTTTTCGGCACGCCGGACGTCTTGGGCGGCGCCGCCGTGGTGCCGGCGGCGGCCGCGTTGGCGGCTCCGGCGACCGGTGCGACACCGGTCCCGGTCGCCAGGTTGACGATCCCGATCCCGCCGGCGAGCACGACACCGGCGAGCAGTGTGCACAACGGCCCCGGATGTTTCATGGTTCTACCCCGCATTCCCCTGACCCACCACCGTGCCCATAACACGGAGGTCGAGGCGAAACGGCTCAACGCTACGCGCGGAAAAGAGGTATCGCTTAGCCCCCGCAACCGGTTGGGCCGTGGTTGACTGGCGACATGCTGCCCTGGGACGGCGACCTCGCCGGCCGGCTCGACCGGCACACCGTCACTTCCGCCTTGCTGCGCGACAACCCGCTCGGCGACCCGCACGAGCGGCCGCTGTGGGTGTACGTCCCGCCGGGGTATGACGACAGCGCCGAGCGGTACCCGGCGGTGTACGTCATCCAGGGCTACACCGGGCACCTGTCGATGTGGGCCAACCGGACGCCGTTCCGGCAGCCGTTCGTGGAGACGGCGGACGCGGTGTTCGCGAACGGCGCGCCGGGCTGCGTCGTGGTGTACGTCGACGCGTGGACGGCTTACGGCGGCTCGCAGTTCGTCGACTCCCCGGGCACCGGCCGGTACCACTCGTACCTGTGCGACGAGATCGTCCCGTGGGTCGACGAGCACTACCGGACGATCCCGGACCGCGAGTCCCGCGCGATCGCGGGCAAGTCCTCGGGCGGCTTCGGCGCGATGATCACGCCGATGCTGCGCCCGGACCTCTTCGGCGCCCTGGCGACGCACGCGGGCGACTCGCTTTACGAGCTGTGCTACGTCCCCGACTTCGGCAAGGCGGTCCGCGCGCTGCGGGGCTACGGCGGCGACATCCACGAGTGGTGGGCGGACTTCCGGTCCCGCCCGGCGTTCACGTCCCCCGACGACCCGACGCTGCTGCAGCTGCTCGGGGTCTCGGCGTGCTTCTCGGCCCGCCCCGACGGGACGCCGGAGCTGCCGTTCGACCCGGCGACCGGAGTGCTCCGCCCGGAGGTGTGGCAGCGGTGGCTGGACTGGGACCCGGTCCGCATGGTCCCGGCGCGGGCGTCGGCGGTGAGTTCGTGGCGAGCGGTCTGGATCGACGCGGGCACGAGCGACGAGTACTTCCTCGACGTGGGCGCGGAGGCGTTCCGGGCGGAGGTCCTCAAGGCGGGGTTGCCGGCGGAGCGGATCCACTTCGAGCTGTTCGAGGCGGGTCACGCCGCGATCGACTACCGGTACCCGTTGTCCTTGGCCTGGCTGGCGGGAAAGCTGGCCCGGTGAACGTCACCGAAACCGACCTCGCCCTGCCCGGCGGGCGCACCCTGCACGTCTACGACACCGGCGGCCCCGCGCCCCTCACCGTCCTCTGGCACCACGGCACGCCCAACCTCGGCGCCCCGCCCGGACCGCTGCTGCCGCTCTCCGACACGCTCGGCGTCCGGTGGATCTCCTACGACCGGCCCGGCTACGGCTCCTCCACGCCCGTGCCCGACCGGACCATCGGGGACGCCGCCGAGTACGCGGCCGCCGTCGCCGATGCGCTCGGGGTCGGCCGCTTCGCCGTCATGGGCCACTCCGGCGGCTGCGCGCCCGCCCTCGCCACCGCCGCCTTGCTCCCCGACCGCGTCCGAGCCGTCGCGATCCTCGCCGCCGTCGCGCCCTTCGAAGCCGAGGGCTGGTTCGACGGCATGGCCGCCGCCAGTGCCGATTCCCTGCGTGCCGCCGCCGAAGGGCGGGCCGCCAAGGAAAAGTACGAAGCCGCCGCCGAGTTCGATCCCGAGGTCTTCACCGAAGCCGACTTCGCCGCCCTCAACGGGTCGTGGTCCTGGCTCAACGACGTCGTCCGGCCCGCGCTCGGAGCCGTCGGCCTGATCGACGACGACCTCTCCGCCGTCCGGCCCTGGGGCTGCGACCTCGCCGCCATCACCGCGCCGGTCCTGCTGGTGCACGGCGAGGACGACCGGATGATCCCCGCCACGCACAGCAAGTGGCTCGCCGAGCGGATCCCCGGCGCCGAGCTTCGCCTCTCCCCCGGCGACGGGCACATCTCCGTCCTGAGCCACGCCGCCGACGCGCTCACCTGGCTCGCCGGTCAGGACAGCAGCGCCAGCGACGCGACGACCGGGGCCAGGTAGAGCACCGGGAACGCCAGGTGCCCGTACGACCGCGCGCGGGCCACCGTGACCACCGCGCCGAGGAAGTACAGCACCAGCCCGATCGCCGCGGCGACGCCGATCGGCGGCACGAACAAGCCGACGACCAGGCCGGCCGCGCCGGCGGCCTTCGCCGCGCCGAGCCGGTTCCACCACGCCTGCGGCACGCCGTAGGAGGTGATCGGCTCGACGACCCACTTCGCGCGGGTGAAGACCGAGACGGCCGAGAAGCCGACGAACGCGGCGGCGAACAGGGTGACGATCACGTAGGCGGTGGACATCGGAACTCCTTCGAGGGGCGCGGACGCCGGGATTCGGTGTCCGTCACTCCCACGACTCCGCCCACCGCACCGATGTGACCGGCCGTGACGGCGATCACAAGTCGAGCCGCAGCACGATCTCCCCGTGGTCGATCTCGCCGGTCGGCGCGAACCCGTACCTGCGGTAGAAAGCGCCGGGTCCGTCGTCGCCGGGCTGGTGGCTCGTGAGCAGTTCGGTCGCGCCGGCGGCCCGTACCAGCGCGACGACCTCGTCCAGGACGGCGCGGCCGATCCCGCGCCCCTGGTGCCGGCCGTCGACGAGCAGCCGCCACAGGAAGTACGGCCCGAGGATGCCGTCCCGCCCGGGCGGGACGTTCCAGCTGAGCATCACGAACGCCACCGGCTCGTCGCCGGAGTACACGGCCCGGTACCAGGGCTCGCCTTCGGGCGTCGTCACGGCGTCGTCGAGGGACTTCGCCACCGACGCCACGAACCGCTCCTGGCCGGGCCGCACGCGCAGGGCGCACACCGCGTCGCGGTTCGCGTCGGTGATCTCGACCAGGTGCACCGAGGTGGTCATCCCGCTCCCGTCGGCCGGGGCACGCGCACCTCGGCGGGGGTCCGGTCCGGGCGCAGGCCGCGCCAGGACGTGTGGCGCAGCCGCAGGTCCGGGGTGACGCGGCGGTAGACGACTTCGCCGACGAGGTCCGGCTCGACCCAGTGCGCGCCCCGGGCGCGGTCTCGCGGCACTTCGGTGCCGAACGGGCACTGCGTGCGGGCCAGTGGTGCCAGGACGTCGCGAAGGCGGTCGAGCGCCTCGTCGGTGAACCCGGTGCCGACGTCGCCGATGTAGACGAGCGCGCCGTCGTCGTCGTAGCCCCCGAGCAGCAACGCGCCGAGCGTGCCCGCGCGACGGCCGGCGCCGGTCCGCCAGCCGCCGACGACCACTTCGCGCGTCTGGGTCAGCGCGTGCTTGGTCCACAACGGCGACCGCGTGCCGGGCAGGTAAGGCGCGTCCAGCCGCTTCGCGACGACGCCCTCGATGCCGTGCTGGGCCGCCGTCGCCAGCAGCTGGTCCGGCGCGATGTCGGCACGGGAGTACCAGGGCGGGACGACGAGCCGGCCGTCGGCGGGCCGGACCAGCTCGGCCAGGAGCTCGCGACGCTGCTCGTACGGCCGGTCCAGCAGCGGCTCGCTCCCGATCCGCAGCAGGTCGAAGGCGAAGTAGACGACCGGGACCTCGGCGCGCAGCTTCGCCGTCGGCTCGTGCATGGCGCGGCGCTGCATCAGCTCGAACTCCGGGCGGCCGGCCGCGTTCAGCGCGACGACCTCGCCGTCGAGCACCGCCGGGTGCCCGCCGAGCGCGGGCGCGAAGACGTCCTGCAGCTCGGGGTAGCGGTGGGTGTGGTCGCTGCCGCTGCGGCTGGTGATCCGGGCTTCGCCGCCGGCCGCGACCCGGGCGCAGCCGCGGAAGCCGTCCCATTTCCACTCGTAGCCGTGCTGGTCGTCGTCCGGGAGCGTCCCGTCGACGGCCAGCATCGGCGCCACCGCGTCCGGCACCGTCCCCATCGCTCCAGTGTGGAGGATCGCCCCGCGTCGCGTCACCCGGCCGGCAGCAACGGCAGCAGGTCCTGGTGGCTGCCCGCGCGGCGCAGCACGGGTGAGCCGGGCCCGTCCGGTGCCAGGTCCCCGGCGCGCAGCGCGGCCAGGAACCGCACGACCACGCGCGACGGCGGGAGGATGTCGGCCCCGCCGAGGTAGGCGAGCACGATCATCTCCTCCCCGCACGCCGCCTCGACCGCGACGGCCCAGCCGTGCACCTCGTCCCACAGCAGCGCCACGTCGCGGTCGGGGTAGCGGCGCAGCCGCCAGTCCACCGCGACGTAGGCCGACACCGGGACGTCGACGTCCACGGTGCAGGACTCGAAGCCGAAGCCGAGCGCGCCCGCCACCTCGCCGAGGTACGCGCGCAGGCCGCGCTGGAACCAGAACTCGAGATCGGTGTCGATCAGGACGGACACCCGTTTCCTTTCTTCCCGGACCCCGCCGGGCACCGTGCCCGGCCGGTCGAAGCGGATCAGCCGGCCGCCGCCAGGGCGTCGGCCCGATCCCGGTAGCAGGAGAAGCCGGCGACGCCGGTCCCCCGCAGCAGCCGCCGGACCGCCGGGGTGCGCACCACCCACGCGACCGGGACGGCCAGCTCGTCCGCGCGGTGCTGCACCCGGTGCAGCGCCCGGAGGCCGGCGCCGGAGCAGAACGTCGTCCCGCCGAGGTCCACGACGAGCGCGCCGCCGCGCGCGAGTGCCATTTCCGCGCATTCGACAAAAGTGGCGACGGTCGCCAAATCGATGTCACCCACCACCACGAGAAGCGTGCACCGGTTACCGGGGAACGTCGTGGTCACCGAGAACGGCTCGCACAACGCTCCCGGCGACGAACGGCCGAAAGCACGCGAAAGCCGCGGCGGTTTCTGGATCTTCATGACCGGCTCCGGCGGCTCAGGACGAACGGTTACGGGTAGACCGTACCCACTCCGTCCACCTTGCCGCACAACAAGATCCGCCCGCCCGCCGGGGTGTGCAGCGACACAGCCGTCTGCACGTGCAAAAGTCCACAAGGGACGATCGAAATCGCCTGGTCGGGCGTGCGGTTTCGCAATTCCACCGAACCGTCCGACCGACACCCCCGGAACCGGGGTGTCCACACCGGAGAATTGCGGTTTCCGAAATTCAGCCGAATGCGGGAATCGCGGCGCGCGTCCGGCCCAGGTCCGCGAACAGGTCGCCGAGGTCGTCGACGCGCTCGAGCACCTCGCCGGCGGTGAAGCGCAGGTGCGAGACGTGCCGGCAGGCGCGCACCTCGTCCCACGTGACCGGGGTGGACACGGTCGGCTCGTCGCGCCCGCGCAGCGAGTACGGCGCGACCGTCGTCTTGAACGGGTTGTTCTGGCTCCAGTCGATGAAGACCTTCCCCGGCCGCAGGGTCTTCGTCATCCGCGCCACGACGAGGTCCGGCGTCTCGGCGGCGAGCCGGTCCGCAAGCGCCTTCGCGTACTGCGATGTTTCGCCGGGGTCCGTCGTCACGACGCCGGCGTAGAGCTGCATCCCCTTGGAGCCACTGGTCTTCGCGACGGGGGTGAGCCCGTCGGCGGTCAGCACGTCGTGCAGGCGCTCGGCGACACGGCAGCAGTCGACGACCGTGGCGCCGGGCCCGGGATCGAGGTCGAAGACGAGCCGGTCCGGCGTGCTCCGCTCGTCGTCGGCGTCGACGGTCCACTGGTGGACGTGCAGTTCGAGCGCGGCGAGGTTGGCCGCCCAGACGAGCTCGGGCAGGTCGTTGATCAACGGGTAGGCGACGACCTCGGAGTCCTTCCCGCGCCCGCCGACGGTCAGGCGCGCGGTGCGCACCCAATCGGGCGCGTGGCGCGAGACGTCCTTCTCGAAGAAGGAGCTGCCGGCGACGCCGTCAGGGAACCGCACGAAGGTCATGGCGCGGTCGCGGATGTGCGGCAGCAGCACCGGCGCGACGCGGGTGTAGTAGTCGAGCACCTCGCCCTTGGTGAAGCCGTGCCGCGGGTAGAGGACCTTTTCGAGGTTCGAGAGCGCGAGCTGCCGCTCGCCCACCCGCACCGTGATCCGGCTCCCCGCCACGCCGCCGACGATATCACCCATGGTTATGATGCACTTGTATCAACACCGGGAGGGGACAGTCGTGAAGTTCGACGTGCTGCAGATCGTGGGGGCGGTTTTGACGGTCCTGGGCGCCCAGGGCGCGATCCGGCTGCTGCTGGACCACGGCAACACCGGCCTGCTGACCTGGCTGGGGGCGGGGTTCGCCGGAACGCTGGTCTGCTCCGTGGTGGTGACGGCGGCCGGCGTCGTCCTGGCCGGCTGGGCGCACGACCGCGCCAAGGCGCTGGGGCGGCGGAAGTAGGGGCTCGCCGAAGCTAGGCGCCTTGCTCCTCGGCCAGCGCCCGGTACACCGGCCGGAGCAGCTCGGCGACGTCCTCGCCGCCCGCCGTGATCGTGAACGGCGGGGCCTGGTCCACCAGCGCGTCGACCGACGTCCGCGGCCCGTGCAGCGGCGCCGCGCCGCCCAGGCCGGGGGCCGCGCCGCAGTCGAAGAACGTGTCCATGACTTCGGTCAAGGCCGGCGACCGGTCGTCGGGATCGAGCGGCTCGGCGGAGATGAGCCGGTTCTTCAGCTCCTCGAGCAGCGCTTCGCGGTCCCGGCCGCGCAATGCGAGGACGGTGAACGGATCGTCGGCGACCCGCGCCACGAGCGCGGAGAACACCGCGTTCAGGTGGCCGCACGGCACCTCGGCGGCCGGGCAGGTGCAGTCCAGCGACACCTCCCACGCCGACGAGGGGAACAACGGCAGCCGGACCGCCTTGAAGACCTCTTCGACGTCTCGGGGCAGCTCGCCGCGGAGCAGCTGGACCGTGGCCGACGCCTTCGCGGCGAGCGCGTGCGTGATCGCCGCCCACTCCGTCTTCCCGAACGCCGTCAGGCCGATCCGCACCTGATAAGTCCGGCTGTCCCGCACCTCGGCGTCGACGCGCCCGGCGCCGACCGTCAAGGACCCGACGCGTCCCTCGCCGGGTGCGGGCAGCAGGATCCCGATCGCCGTCAACGCCCGCATGAACCGGGTCGGCCACCACGGAAGCGGCTCAGTCATCGATCGCCTCCTCCCCCAGGGTGAGCACCCCGCGCAGCGCGTCCGTGGACAGTTCGGTGAGCCAGCTGTCGCCTTCGCCGACGACCATGCCCGCGAGCGCGCGTTTCCTGGTGATCAGCGTGTCGATGCGTTCCTCGATGGTGCCCGGGCAGACGAATTTGCGGACCTGGACGGTGCGGCCCTGCCCGATCCGGAACGCCCGGTCGGTGGCCTGGTTCTCCACGGCCGGGTTCCACCAGCGGTCCAGGTGCAGGACCTGGCCGGCGGCGGTCAGCGTGAGCCCGGAGCCGCCCGCCTTGAGCGAGAGCAGGAGGATCCGCGGCCCGTCGCCGGCCTGGAAGCGTTCCACGATCGCGTCGCGCGCCCCTTTCGCCAGGCCACCGTGCAGAAACGCGACTTCGGCGCCGAGCCGGTCCGTCAGGTGGGGCACGAGCAGGTGGCCGAATTCGGTGTACTGCGTGAAGCACAGCACCCGATCGCCCGACGCCAGGATTTCCGCCAAGATCTCCTCGAGGCGGCTGACCTTGCCGGAGCGCTGCCCGATCGGGGAACCGTCGTGCAGCAGGTGCGCCGGGTGGTTGCAGACCTGCTTGAGCTTCGTGATCGCGGCGAGGATGTTGCCGCGGCGCTTGATGCCCTGGCTGTTCTCGATCTTCGTCATCATCTCGTCGACGATCGCGCTGTAGAGCGTGCCCTGTTCGCGGGTGAGCCGGTATTCCTGGCGGATTTCGATCTTTTCCGGGAGTTCGGGGACGATCGCGGGGTCCGTTTTCACCCGGCGCAGCAGGTACGGCTGCGTGAGGCGGCGCAGCGCGGCCGCCGTGGCGGTGTCGCCGCCGCGCTCGATCGGGGCCGCGAACCGCTGCCGGAACTCGAACCTGGTGCCGAGCAGCCCGGGGTTGAGCACGTCCAGCACCGACCACAGGTCCGCCAGCCGGTTTTCCACCGGGGTGCCGGTCAGCGCGAGCCGGTGCCCGGCCGGGAACCGCCGCACCGCCTTGGCCGTCGCGGTGTCGGCGTTCTTGATGGCGTGCGCTTCGTCGAGCACCAGGCGCCGCCAGGTGACCGTCTCGAGTTCGCCGGCGTCCCGGGTCGCGGTGGCGTAGGTCGTGACGACGAGGTCGGCCGCGGCGACCTGCTCGGCGAGCGCGTCCCCGTGCGCGCGGGCGCCGCCGTGGTGGGCGAGGACCCGCAGGCCCGGGGCGAAGGTCGCGGCCTCCCGCTGCCACATGCCGACCAGCGACATCGGGCACAGCACCAACGTCGGCCGGCGCTCGCCTGCCGCCCGCTCGACGGCCTCGAGCGCCAGCGTCTGGACGGTTTTGCCGAGGCCCATGTCGTCGGCCAGGCACGCACCGAGCCCCAGCGCCGCCATGAACGCCAGCCACGCGACCCCGCGCTGCTGGTAGGGGCGCAGCGTGGCGCGGAACGACGGCGGCAGCCCGACCGGCCGGAGCTCCTGGTGGACCCGGCCGGCCAGGACGTCCCCCACCCAGCCGTCGGCGCTGACCTCGGCGACCGGGAGCGGTGTCTCCTGCCCGAGCCGGACGAGCTCCAGCAGTTCGGCCGCGGTGGGGCGCTCGGTCTGCCGCCGCGGGTCGCGGCGGAGGAACTCGAGACCGGCGCGGAGCCGGTCGGCGTCGACGCTGATCCACCGGCCCCGCAGCCGCACCAGCGGTGTCTTCGCCGCGACGAGCTTCGCCAGTGTTTCCTGGCCGATTTCGTCGTCGCCCACCGCGATCGACCAGCGGAACGCGGCCAGCTCGTCGCGGCCGACGCGGCTGCGGGCGACGACCTGTTCCGACGGCGTGCTGCGGACGGACAGCCGCAGCCCCAGCCGGCGCCGGCCGTCCCAGGTGGCCGGGAGCTGCGCTTCGAACCCGGCCTCGATCAGCCGGGTCGCGCCCGAGGTGAGGAACTGTTCGGCTTCCTCGA
The DNA here is from genome assembly GCF_051337345.1 of Amycolatopsis sp. MEPSY49. NCBI lineage: Bacteria > Bacillati > Actinomycetota > Actinomycetes > Pseudonocardiales > Pseudonocardiaceae > Amycolatopsis > Amycolatopsis sp. MEPSY49. Next base: position 234,103 of record NZ_JBDLYJ010000012.1, read on the forward strand.
CGGTCAGGTCGTACTCGGACGGCTGGGTCCGGCGCAACGCCGGCGCGAGCATCGGTTCCACCAGCGCGGCCCGGCCCAGTTCGGCGACGAACAGCCCCTTCGGGTCTCTGACCAGCCCGTTCGCCTCACCGGACCAGATCTGCCCCGCCGACAGCAGCAGGCTCGGATCGGCCGTCGCCCGCAGGAGGAACTGCAGCTGCCACTTGGTGCCGTCGCCGGTCTGGTCGTCGGGATCGTCCTCGGCCGGCCGGCGCAGGGTGCCGGCTTCGGCCAGCCGGAAGCACGCCCGCCCGTCGACGACGTCGGTGTCGGCGACCTCGTCCCACTTCGCGACGGCGTCGGCCAGGACGCCGAGCTCATCCAGCGGCAGCTCGACGCGGGCGTCGCCGCCCTGCAACGCGGACAGCCACACCCCGGCCGCGCCCCGGCTCCCGCGCAGGTCGACGGGCGGATCCGCCCGCGCCAGCCGGTCCCGGACCGCAGTGTCGACCAGTGCGTGCAGGGCATCGGTGGCGAGCGCGCGCGGCGACGCCCCGGTGAGCGGCGCGATCTGCTCGGCCCGCCCGACCGGCGGCATGGCCTCGACCAGCGAGCCGAAGGCGACGAAGTCGACGCCTTGGAGCACGGGCCGCCAGCGGGCCTCCGCCGCGTCGCCCCGGCGGACCAACGTCGGTAGCACCCGGCCGCGCCGCACGAGATCCGCGGCCAGGCGGGCCACTGCCCGCAGGTAGCCGACCGACGAGCCGTACGAGGCCGAGTCGTCGAGGTCGTCCAGCTCGGTCGCGTCGACGATCAACGCCGGCACCGACCAGGGCCGCAGCGACGGCGCACGCCGGTGGGCGCCCGCCGTCGGCTCGGAGGAGGCGAGCGGCCGGTTCGCCCGCGACGGCAGCAGCAACGTCGCCGACGTGGGCTTGCCGGGATGCAGCGCGGTCAGCTGCGCGCTGGAGACCGCGAACGGATGCGGAAGGGCGATGTGCGCCGAGCGGCTAGACGTGCCGGCCGGGCGCCGGTCGTGCTCGGCCCAGAGCAGCAGACCCCGGCCCGGAGACCACAGAGCGTGCACCAAGGGCAAGGTCTGAGGCTCCTTCGTCCGATCCGGGTTCCCCGCAGATCGTCGCACGGCGGAGGTCGCCGCCGGAGACCACGCCACCGGCCGGGCTTACCGCCCCAGTCGGTCGCGGAGTACGTGCTTGCGGATCTTCCCGGAACCGGTCAACGGGAATTCGGTGACGAAACGCCAGATCCGGGGTGTCTTGTGGGGTGCGAGGTGCCGGCGCACGTGGGCGAAGAGTTCCGCTTCGCCGGCGGTCTCGCCGGGCGTGAGCCGGACGAACGCCGCGACCTGTTCTCCCCATTCGGGGTCGGGGGCGCCGACGACCGCGACCTCGTGCACGGCCGGGTGGCCGAGCAGGACGTTTTCGATCTCCCGGGGGTAGATGTTCTCGCCGCCGCGGATGATCATTTCCTTGACCCGGCCCTCGATGCGGAGGTAGCCGCGGTCGTCCATGGTGGCGAGGTCTCCGGTGTGCAGCCAGCCGGCCTGGTCGATGACCTCCGCCGTCTGGTCGGGCCGGCCGTGGTAGCCGGTCATGACGTGGTAACCGCGGGTGCACACTTCGCCGATCTCGCCGTGGGCGCGCACGTCGCCGGTGACGGGGTCGGTGATCTCGACCTCGCAGCCGGGCAACGGCTTCCCGAGCGTTTCCGCCCGGTCTTCGGGGCTGTCGTCCAGGCGGGTCATGGTGATCCCCGGTGAAGCTTCGGTCTGCGCGTAGATGATGCTCATCGGCACGCCCAGCGTGGCCTCGACGCGCCTGACCAGTTCGGGCGGGACGGTCGCGCCGCCGGCCAGGGCGTAGCGCACGGACGAGAAGTCGGTGCCGGCGAACCGCGGGTGGCCGAGCAGAGCCAGCAGCATGGTGGGGACCCCGCCGAACACCACCCCGCGTTCGGCTTCGATCAGTTCCAGCTGCAGCCCCGGGTCGAACCACGGCAGCAGGACCTGGGTGCCGAGCGAGGCCATCGGCGCCAGGGTGGCCAGCACGCACCCGGCGGTGTGGAACAGCGGCATCGGGTTGACGAACGCCTCGCCGGGCCGCATCTCCAGGGTCCGCGCGTAGGACAGCCGGGCGTTGTTGGTGATGCCGCGGTGGTGCAGGACCGCGCCCTTGGGGGTGCCGGTCGTGCCGGAGGTGTACTGGATCTGCGCCGGATCGCCCGGGTTGACCTCGGGCAGCACTTCGGTGGGGGACCCGGATTCGCGAAACGCCGGCCAGTCCTCGAAGAGGACCGTCTCCCGCAGGTGCGGGAGGCCGGGACGCACCCGGTCGAGCGTCTCCGCCATCGGGTTGCCGCGGTAGTCCGCCACCAGGAAGATGCCGGCCGCCTGCGACTGGCTCAGCACGTGCCGCAGCTCCTTCTCGCGCAGGGCGGGGTTCACGGTGACCAGCGTCGTGCCGGCGAGGGCCGCCGCCATTTCCAGCAGCACCCACTCGGGGATGTTGTGGGCCCACACCGCCACCCGCTCGCCCGGCCGGAACCGGCCGAGCAGCGCCCGAGCCGCTTTTTCGGCTTCCGACAACAGGTCGGAGTACGTCCAGCGGCGCCGGGCCCCGGGGTCGGGAACGCCTTCGACCAGCGCGGGCGCGTCGGGGCCTGCCTCGGCAGCCGCACGGAGGAGGGAGCCGACGGTCAGCTCGCGGACGGCGTCCGCGTCCACCGCGGGTGCGTAGGCCAGGTCCGGCATCGAAGCCCTCCTCGGGTCGCCAGTACGAATAGCCACCACACGACGGCGGTTTTCCGACGATTCCGCCCATTCCCGAAATCGCGGCAAATGATTTCACAGCGGAATCTTCCGGGCAAGCTTGTCAACGATGACAACAAATGTCGTCCGGACATTTTCCGGTCCTGGCGCGGTATTGCGCGAGTCGGTTAACATCTGCCGCCCCGAGGGAAAGGAACGGAATGCACAAGACCATCAAGTCGCTCGCCGTGCTGGCTGCCGCCGCCGCGCTTCCCCTGACGACGAGCGGGACGGCGTGGGCCGACATTCCCTTCGACCAGCCCATCAACGGGCGCGCCACCTACTACAACGACGCCGGCTTCGGTGCGTGCGGCACGCAGATCGACGCCGCCACGCAAATGCTCGTCGCCGCGCCCGCCGCGTACTGGACCACCGCCAACCCGAACAACGATCCGCTGTGCCAGGGCGTGTCCATCCGGGTCTCGTACAACGGCCGGACGATCACCGTGCCCGTGGCCGACAAGTGCCCGAGCTGCGACAGCGCGCACATCGACCTCAGCGCGCCGGCGTTCGCCCAGCTGGCCGATCCCGGTTCGGGCACCATCCCGGTGACCTGGACGTTCGTGCGCTCATGACGGCGACGACCGTGAGCTCACCGGCGACCCCGGCCACCGGCGGGGCTCGTCAGGTCGGGAAGAAGGCGGTGGGCAGCGGTCCGCGGAACTGCTCGGCGGTGAAGCCGAACCCGAACTCGTCCGCGAGCACAGCCAGAGCGACGACGAACTCGGTACGCGAATCACGCGGTGTCTCCCGGTCGATGAGACCGGCTTCCCGCAGCGGCTGCTCGAACCGCGCGGTCGCCTCACCGGCCAGGCCGTCGTAGGCCTGCCCGACCTCGAGGCCGAACTGCAGGCGGCCACGTGCGATGTGGCCGAGCCACCCTTGGCCCATGAAGTTCATCGTGGCGATCACCACGTCGGTCTCGGACGGGCTCGATCGCCGCCGTCCAGGCGCCTGACGCGGCCACCCGCAGACACGGCCGTCCGTCGTAGGCAGCTCCCGAGGGCGCCCAGCAGTCCTCGAGGCTCCGCAGTGTCGCCGATGCCGGGTCAAGGCCGAAGGCTGTGAAGACAGCGTCGACGTCGGCAGTGCGCACGAACGTGATCCGGCCGTCGTCTTCGAAGATCGTCGGGTGCCGCAGGACCCCACTGTCGTCTCGGTGCATCGATCCGATTAAACAGCCCCGCTGGAAACGACCCGCTCCACGAACCGCTCGGCGATCTCGCGCAGTTTCACGTTCTCCCGCTGCGACTGCTCGACCAACAGCGCGAAGGCGTCGTCCGCGCCGACCCGGCGGATCGCCATCAGCATGCCTTTGGCCTGGTCGATGACCGCGCGGGAGGTCAGCGCCGTTCGCAGGTGCTCGGCCGTCTCGCGGGCCGCCAGGTACCGGTGGTACACGCGGAACACCGCTTCCACCGCCGTCGTGTACAGCTCGAGCAGCTGCGCTTCGATCTCCTCGAAGCCGTCGTCCTGCCGGCCGTAGCAGTTCACCGCGCCCGTGTACTCCTCGTCCGCCACCAGCGGCGCCGCCAGGAAGCTCCCGAAGCCCGCTTCCCTGGCGCCGCTCGCGAACGACGGCCAGCGCTCGATCGCGTCGGTCACCGACGTGCGGACGATCTTGCCGCTGCGGACGGCCTCCAGGCACGGACCGTCGCCGAGGCGGTACTGGTCGGCGTCGAGCTCGCCCACGACGGCGGCGGTCGCGGACGCCGTGTGCGGCTCCTCGGCGCGCACCAGCGTGATGGATGCTTCGGCGACGCCCGGGACGGCGTGACACACCTGGAGACACACGTGCCGCAGCAGGATCCGGAAATCGTCTTCCTGCCGCAGGACGGCGGTGAGGGCCTCGAGCGCCCCGGTGACGTCGTCGAGCGACGGTGAGGCCGTCGTGGTGGGTTCCGGCAGTTTCACGTCCGCTCCTCCCGCTGGGGCGCTCCGGGTACCCACTTCGCGCCCGGCCATGTGCACGTTTGACCGCGGCCTCCCCTTGGTATTCAGCGGCCATGGCGACTGAGCGGGCGGACGGGCTGCCGCTGGACGGTGAGCTGGCGGTGGTCGCCGCGCGCATGTCGGGGCTGCTGCTGTCGCGCGAGACCGTCGACTCGGTGCTCGAACTGGTCGTCTCGCTCGCGGGGAAGACGATCGCCGGCGCGGCCGGCGCCGGGGTGACGCTCGTCGACGACGAAGGCCAGCCCGCCACGACGAGCGCGTCGAGCCCGCTGGTGCGCGACGCCGACACCCTGCAGTACGAGCTCGGCGAGGGCCCCTGCATGGCCGCGCTCGCGGAGTGCTCGCCGATGCGGATCGACGACGTGACCACCGATCGGCGCTGGCCGCGGTGGTGCGCCGCGGCCGGCGCGGCCGGGCTGCGCTCGGTGCTCACCACCCCGCTCATCGCCGGGGACCGCTGCCACGGCGCCATCAAGATCTACGCAACGACCGCCGGCGCGTTCAGCGAAGCCGACGAGCGGACGCTGGCGTCGTTCGCCGCCCGCGCCGCCACGCTGGTCGCCAACGCCCGCGCCTACGAGCGGGCGAGCCGCTTCAGCGAGCAGTTCAAGCACACCCTGCGCGACCGCGACCTGGTCACCATGGCGAAGGGGTTCCTGATGGGCCGCGACGGCCTCGACGAGGACGCCGCGTTCGACCGGCTGCTGTCGCTGGCCCGCGCGGACGGCCTCAGCCCGGCCGAAGCCGCCACCGGCTTGCTCACGCCGGTGCCGCGGGGAAGGTGAGCCGCCCATGCACTTTCTGCCCGAGGACGAACAACAACGGCTGCTCACCGCCTGCTTCCCCCGCAGCGGCCTGACCCTGGAACAGCTGTGGATGCGCTACTTCGCGCTCGGCGGCAGCCAGAGCCTGCTGGAGCTGGACGCCTACCTCAACGGCCTGACCACGCTGCCCCGCGTCGACCGCGACATGCTCGCCCACGCCGTCAACGAGCGGCTCGACGAGCTGGCCGGGCCGCCCCGCGCGCCCTACAGCCACTCGGTCCGCGACGGGAAGCCGTTGCACGGCCCGCTGAAGGCGCTCGTCGATCTCCTCGAAGGCGCCCATCGGGCACCGCCCGAGCGGCTGCCCGCCGTCGTCGCCGCGGCCGGCCGCGCGCTCGACCTGCGGATCGGCCTGTACCTCGCCGACTACGACCAGCGGACGCTCGTGCGCGCCGACTCGGCCGCGGAGCTGGACATCGACACCACCGTCGCCGGCGACGTCTTCCGCCGCGCCGGGACCGCGGTGACGCGGGACGACCCCGGCCCCACCCTGTGGACGGTGCTGCTCGACGGCGTCGAGCGGCTCGGCGTGCTGGAGATCGTCCCCACCGACGACGCCGACCCCGACGACCCTGTGCTGCGGGAGCAGTGCCGGTGGCTGAGCACGCTGCTCGGGCACCTCGTCACGGTCACGACCCAGTACGGCGACGGTCTCGACGTCCGCCGCCGCCGGCGCCACCGCGGGTCCCCCGCCGAGCTGCTGTGGCAGAGCCTGCCGCCGCTGACCGGCGCGACCGAGAGCGTGGTCGTCGGCGCGAGCGTCCAGCCGGCGTACGACCTGTGCGGGGTCGTGTTCGACTACGCGCTCTCGGAACGGTGGGCGCGGCTGGCCATGTTCGACGCCGGCCCGCACACGGGCGACGCGAGCTATGCGGTGGTGAACGCGCTGGCGGCCTACCGCGCGGCGCGGCGTGACGGGGCGACGCTGGACGAGCAGTACACGGCGGTCGGCCGGCGGCTGGCCGGGTCCGGCGCGGCGGTCACGGGGGTGGTCGCGGAGCTCGACCTGGTGACCGGCGTGGTGCGCTGGCTCGACGCCGGTCACCCACCCCCGCTGATCCTCCGCGGCGACGCCGTGCTGCCGGAAACGGGCACGGTGGCGACCGGGTTCGAAGCTCCACCGCGGGCCACGGAAGCGCGGCTCCGCCCCGGCGACGTGCTCGCGCTGTACTCGCCCGGTCTGGCCGGCGCGACGGACCGGATGGGGACGCCGTTCGGGCGGGAGCGGGTGGCGGGGTGCCTGGCGGGCGGGACGCTGCCGCCGGAGACCGCGCGCTTGCTGACGCAGGCGGTCGTCGCGCACGCCGGCGGGGAGTTGAGGTCCGACGCCGGGGTGCTGGTGGCCCGCTGGCTCCCGCGCTGAGCGAGGCGGGTACCGAGGAGCACCTGCTGTAGTGAATGACTCATTCCTGTCGCCAGGCGACAGGAATGAGTCATTCACTACATCGGGACCGGATCAGGAACCGCGGCGGTCGGCGACCACGGCCGAGATGATGTCGTCCAGCGTCCGCGTGGGCGAGAAGCCGATCTGCTGGTTCGCCCGTGTGCAGTCCGGGATCCGGCGCTGCATGTCCTCGTACCCGTCGCCGTAGGCCTCCTCGTACGGGACCTTCGCGATCGTGCTCGCCGAGCCCGTCGCCGCGATCACGCGNAGGCCGTGTCCCGCACCCCCGCGGCCAGCAGCTCGCGCAGCGCGTCCGACAACGACGCGAACATCGGCACCACCGCCGCCAGCCCCGTGATCCGGAACAGCCGGGCCAGCGTGCGGCTGTTCGCCACCACCCCGAACCGCCCGCCCTCCGTGCTCGCGAGCTGCGCGGCGGCCGCCAGGGCGCGGGCGCCGGCCAGGCCGAGGAACGCCACCTGCGTGAGGTCGACCACCGTGGTCCCCGGTGGGGACGCCGCCAGCTCGCGTTCCAGGATCGGCAGGGTCAGGGCGTCGATCTCGCCGGCGAAGGTCAGCACCAGCAGACCGGGGCGATACTCCGTACGGCGCGCCGTGAGCGGCGCGGACCGGGTGGGGACCGGGGACGTGGGGGACACGGGTTCGGCAGGCCTTCCGCGCCGGCGTCCGGGGCCGGCGTCGCGGGTGGGGTGATCAAGGTCGGGGTCTTGATACCCAAACCGCCGGAACGGAAACGCCCTATTCCGCGGTGAACGCCGACCAGAGCCGTTCGGCCGCGTGCCGGGCCGGGGCGCCGGGGCGGATCTCGGGGGCGCCGCCGGGCCCGGGCGCGCGTCCGCCGCCGACGTGCTCGACCAGCGCGACGGCCAGCTCGCGGACCTTCACGTTGAACTCCTGGCTGGCCCGGCGCAACGTCTGCCAGGCCTCGTCCGGGGCGCACCGCCGGACCGCCATGACCACGCCTTTCGCCTGCTCGATGGCGGCGCGGGAGGCCAGCAGATCCAGCGTCTGGTCCGGGTCGCCCAAGGTGGCGGTCTCGGCGACCACCAGGGTCGTCTCGGTGAGCTTCTCGTAGCGCCGCAGGACGCTCAGGACTCCGGCGTCGAGCGGCCGGTCGAACACCGCCGACAGCACGAACGCGCCGGTGTCCTCCCAGAGGCCGGGCAGTGCGGCCGCGCCGTGGATCGCGGCGAGCTCCGGGCGGCCCGTGACGGCACCGGAAAGCCCGGGCCAGCGTTCGTCGGCGAAGAGGTCGTCGGTGGTCACCGGCTCACCGGTGGCGGCCGCGACGGCGACCGGGCCGCCCTCCGCCAGCGAAACGGGCAGCAGGCCGGCGGCGACGCCCGCGGCCGCCAGCACCCGCGGCGGGCGGCCGCCCTGCCCCACCGTGAGTCCCGCGCCCAGGCACCCCGGCAGCTCGGCGGTGATCCGCTCGAGCAGCGCGCCCAGCAACTCGGTCAGCGGTCTCCACCGGTCCGCCGCGTTCACCAACGTCTCGGTCACCCGAACCTCGCTTCCACCCGTGTCCTCGTCTCCCTGATTTACCCGGAGACGAGGCGATCCACCTCCGGGACGCGGGCGAACCGGTACCGCCGTCCGGGGGAACGGCGGATCACCCGGTGACGGCGGCCGCGCGACCCGAACGTGCGGTTTACCCACCGCGCGGAACCGGGTAGCCGATCTACGCCAACCGAGGAGGCGCCATGACCGACCGGCGGTACCGGTGATGTACAGCGAAGTCGTGGTCGTCGGGCAGATCGCCCGCGACCTGGTGGTCGAGGTCCCGGACGCGCCCGGCGCCGACTCCTCGGCGCCGGTGAAGCACCGGAAGGAGATGCTCGGCGGGAAGGGCGCCAACCAGGCCGTCGCGCTGAGCCAGCTCGGCGTGGCCGTGTCGCTGGTCGGCGTGGTCGGCCGGGACCGCACCGGCGACGCCCTGCGCGCGCAGGCCCGCGCCGACCGGATCGGCACGTCGCACGTGGTCCGCCGGCCGGGCACCGAGACGGCTCTGCTCATCGACGTCGTCGACGCCCACGGCCGCCGCCGCTACCTCGAGCACGTCCCGGAGGGGACGCTGGTGACCGAGACCGACGTCTTCGCCGCGTCCGCGCCGATCTCGGCGGCGAGCTCGCTGATCGTCCAGCTGCAGCAGCCGGCCCCGGCGGCGCTGCTGGCGGCGCGGCTCGCGCACACCGCGGGCACGCGGGTCGTGCTGGACGGGGCACCCGAAGACCGGGCCGACGAGCTGCTCGCGCTGGCCGACGTCGTGCGCGCCGACGGGCACGAAGCCGAGCTGCTCACCGGCCGGCCGGTGGACGACGTCGCGAGCGCGGCCCGCGCGGCGGCCGACCTGCGGGACCGCGGGCCGTCGCTGGTCGTGCTGGAGGTGGCCGGGCAGGGGAACCTCTTCGCGGGCCCGGCGGAGTCGTGGTTCGTGCCGCATGTGGAGACCGAGGTCGTCGACCCGACCGGCGCGGGCGACGCGCTGGTCGCGACGCTGACGGCGGCGCTGACCCGCCGCCGCCCGCTGGAGACGGCGGCGTGCCTGGCGGTGGCGGCCGCCGCGGCGACGACCGAGCACGCGGGCGGCCGGCCGCACCTGTCCCGCCCCGACCTCGACCGGCTGCAGCCCCGGAAGCTCGAGACCGTCCACGCCTGACCCCTCTCGTGAGTGCGTAACAGTGTTAGAGCACTGTTACGCGCTCACGAGCCCTTACAGGCCCGGCAGCTTCTGCTCGATCCCGAGCAGCACCGCGAACGGGTCGCCGTGCTTCGCCAGCCGCTCCGGGACGTCCCGGATCGTCCAGCGGTCCGGGGTGAGGCCGTCGTCGTCCAGCTCGGCCCACTCCAGCGGCACCGACACCGGCGCGCCCGGCCGCGGGCGCACGCTGTACGGCGCCACCAGGGTCTTGTTCAGCACGTTCTGCGTGTAGTCGAGCCGGGCCCGGCCCCGGCGCTTGTCCTTCGACCACGCCCAGCTCACCAGGTCCGGCAGCACCCGCCCGATCGTCTTCGACACGGTTTCCGCCCACTCCCGCGTCTGCTCGAACGTGCAGTGCGGCGCGATCGGCACCCACACCTGGATCCCGCGCTGCCCGGTCACCTTCGGCCGCCCGGTCAGGCCCAGGTGCTCCAGCGCCGTGCGGTGCAGCCGCGCCAGTTCCAGGACCTCGGCGAACGATGTCTCCGGGCCCGGGTCGATGTCGAACAGCACCCACGTCGGGTGGTCGACGTCGGCGGCACGCGACGTCCAGGCGTGCAGCTCCAGGGCGCCGTAGTTCGCGAGCCACGCCAGCGTCGCGACGCTGTCCGCCACGACGTACCGCTGGCTCTCCCCCGCCGCGGCGCGCTCGTTGCGCCACGTCGTCAGCCACTCGGGCGCGTGCTTGGGAACTTCCTTCTGCCAGAAGCCGGTCTCGGTGACGCCCTGCGGGAAGCGGTGCGTGTTGAGGGGCCGGCCCGCCAGGTACGGCAGCATGACCGGGCCCGCGGTGACGTAGTAGCGGATCAGGTCCCGCTTGGTCACCGGCTCACCGGCCCCAGCCGGCGGGAAGAGGACCTTGTCCAGGTTGGTCAGCGACAGCTCGCGGCCGGCGACCGACCACTTGCCCTTGGCGCCGAGGTCGTCGAGGGCCGCCAGCTCGTCGTCGGTGGCGGCGGTGAACCCGACGGTCTCCTCCGCCTGCGCGGCCGGCCGGTCGCCGTGCCACAACGCGCCGGGCGCGGCTGCCACCTCCTCGTTCGTGCGGCCGCTCTTCACCGAGCGCGGGTGGTTCTCGGCGTCCCAGCCGGCTTCGGCGTGGTCGTCCTCCTTGTGCAGGAGGAACCACTGGTCCTTCTCGCCGCGGTTGGTGCGGACGAGCACGAACCTGCCGGCCAGTTTCTCGCCGTCGAGGTCGAAGTGCAGAGTGCCGTCCTCGATCGCCTTCGCCGGGTCCGCGTCGACCGGCCGCCACTCGCCACGGTCCCAGACGATGACGTCCCCGCCGCCGTATTCGCCGCGCGGGATCACCCCTTCGAAGTCGGCGTACTCGATCGGGTGATCTTCGACGTGCACGGCCAGCCGGCGGGCCTTCGGGTCCAGCGTCGGGCCCTTCGGCACCGCCCAGCTGACCAGCACGCCGTCGAGCTCCAGCCGGAAGTCGTAGTGCAGGCGGCGGGCGCGGTGCCGCTGCACCACGAACCGGTGCCCTCCCGGCCCGCCCGCGGCCCCGCCGGCCGGCTCGGCGGTCCGGCCGAAGTCACGCATCTCCTGGTAGCGCCGCAGTTTGCGGGCGGAACCGTCTGCCATGCCGAAGGGGTACCCACTCAGTCCGGCGACGACCAGGGCGGGTTCTTCTTCGCCAGCTCCTGGTACTCCTCGACTTCCTGCGGCGTCGGGTCGAGCCCGGCCTCCTCCGCGAACTCCTCCGGGTCCCGGGGCGCTCGAGGTTCTTCGGACGTTACGGCCCTCACCGCCCCAGCGCGCCGCGGATGAGGTCGCGCGCCCGGTCGATGATCGCCGCGGGCGGGCCCAGCACCAGGTTCGCCGTCGCGCTCTCGACACCTGGGTGCGGCCGGGTCGGTCCGACGGCTTCGGCCAGCTTGGCGGTCGCGGCCATGGCGCGCAGCCGCTCCGGCGGCCGGTGGGCGCGCAGCAGCGGGAACTCCTCGCGCTCCTCGTGGTCGGCGTGCGCGAGGACGTCGTCGCGCAGCTGGACGAGCAGCGTGTCGAACCCGTCGGCGCCGGGCCCCATCTTCTGCAGGGTGGTCAGCAGTTCCTTCGCGCGGTGCTCCTCGCCGAGCCGCGCGTCGACGACCGGCCCGGCCGCGGGCTCGAGGTCCCGGATCTCCGGGTGCACCACCAGTTCTTCCGCCGTCTCGTGCACGGCCAGCAGCCGCACGAGATCGGCGAACACCTCCCGCCGCCGGTCGTCCTCGGCGGTTTCCAGCGCGGCAAACAGCTCCCGGATTTCGCGGTGCTGCCGCTGCAGCAGTTCGATGACGTCCTCGTCGTGGTCGGGCACGGAAAGCCTCCTCGTCGGTGGTGTGGGAGAGGCTTTCCCGGTCGCGGCCCGCTTACTCGTGCCGGTCGCCCACCGTGAGCCACAGCACGCCGGCGACGATCAGCGCGATCCCCGCGACCGTCCACCACGACCACCACGTGAAGAACGCGACGACCAGCCCGACGGCGAGCAGCACGCCCCCGCCGACGGAGGCGGTGTCGTCGTTGCCCGCGCGCGAAAACCCGCCGGCGACGGCCATCAGCCCATCCTCCCGTCGACGGCGGCCACGACCAGCGCCGCGCACCGCGCCACCGTCAGGCCTCTCTCCTGGGCCATCGCCTTCAGGGCGGTCTGCGCGGCGGGACGGCTCATGCCTTGGGCCGCAAGGACTTCCAGCGCCAGGCCGACGACGTCGGTGGCGGGCGGGGCGGCGGATCGGACGGGCATCGGACGACCTCCGGCTCGAAACGGCGGCAGCGAACGCGACCGGGTACCCGGCCGCTACGGAGTCAAACCCGCCGGGTGACGTCGCTTCACCTCCTGGCGAGCCACACCGCGGCGTCCGGCGGCACCTTGCCGTCATCGAGCGGCACGCTGGACAGCAGAACCCGGTCGCCGGCCGGGAGTTCGACCGGTTCCGCCGACAGGTTGGCCACGCACCCGAAGCCCGGTTCCCGCGTGAAGGACAGCACGCCGGGAGAAGAGGGCATCCACGTCAGCGTCCCGTCCCCGAGCGCCGGGTTCGCCCGGCGCTCGGCCAGCGCGGCCCGGTACAGGCTGAGCATCGACGCGGGATCGCCCGCCTGCGCCTCGGCCGTCGCCGTCCGCCAGTGCTCCGGCTGCGGCAGCCACGTCCGCACGCCGTCGGGTGCGAAACCGAACGGCGGCTCGGAGCCCGACCACGGCAAGGGGACCCGGCAGCCGTCGCGGCCGCGGCGCGTGTGGCCCGAGCGTTCCCACGTCGGGTCGGCGAGCACGCCCTCCGGCAGGTCCTGGACTTCCTCCAAGCCCAGCTCCTCACCCTGGTACAGGTACGCGCCGCCGGGCAGGGCGAGCATGAGCAGCAGCGCCGCCCGGGCCCGCTGCCGGCCACGCGCGAGGTCGCCGTCGGGCGCGAACCGCGTCACGTGCCGGACGACGTCGTGGTTGGACAGCACCCACGTCGCGGGCGCGCCGACGGCGTGCAGTGCTTCGAGGGTCCGGTCGACGACCTCGCGCAGCGCGCCCGCGTCCCAGTCGCAGCGCAGGTAGTCGAAGTTGAACGCGGTGTGCAGCTCGTCCGGGCGCACGTACCGGGCCAGGCGGTCCGGCCGGTCGACCCACGCCTCGGCGACGAACACGCGGTCCGGGCCGAACTCGCCGGCGATCTTCCGCCAGGCGCGGTAGATGTCGTGGACGCCGTCGAGGTCCCAGTGCGGGTGCGCGGCGCGGTCCGGCGGCTGTGCGATCTCCTCGTCGTCGGCGCCGAGGTCGGGGAAGGCCGGGTCCTTGAGCAGGCCGTGGGCGACGTCGATGCGGACGCCGTCGACACCGCGGGAGAACCAGAACCGCAGCAGCTCCTCGAAGTCGGCGCGGACTTCCGGGTTGTCCCAGTTGAGGTCGGGTTGCTCCGGGGCGAACAGGTGCAGGTACCACTCGCCGTCGGCCGCCCGCGTCCAGGCCGGCCCGCCGAAGACGCTGCGCCAGTCGGTCGGCGGGAGCTCGCCGTCGGGGCCGCGGCCGGGCCGGAAGTGGTAGCGGGCGCGTTCGGGCCCGCCGTTCAGTGCCGCCCGGAACCAGGGGTGGCGGTCGGAGGTGTGGTTCGGGACGACGTCGATCAGCAGCCGCAGCCCGGCCCGGTGCGCCTCGGCGACGAGGTCCAGGACATCGGAATCGGTGCCGAAGAGCGGGTCGGGGGTCCGGTGGTCCTCGACGTCGTAACCGCCGTCGACCATCGGCGAGCGGTACCACGGGGTGGTCCACACGGCGTCGACGCCGAGGTCGGCGAGGAAGCCCAGGCGCGAGCGCAGGCCCGCGAGATCCCCGGTGCCGTCCCCGTCCGCGTCGGCGAAGCTGCGTACGTAGACCTCGTAGACGACGGCGTCGCGCCACCAGTTCGCGGAGTCCATGACACCCGAGTATCTACGCTGGGCGCGTGGCTGAGGTGTGGGAGTGGGATCCGTCCCTCTATTCGGGCAGTGCCGGGTACTACACGCGGGGTCGCGCCGCGTATCCCCCGGAACTGGCCGAGGCGTTCGTGGCGGAGCTGGGCCTGGACGGGTCGGGGCGCCTGCTCGACGTCGGCTGCGGGCCGGGGTCGCTGACGTTGCTGCTGGCCGGCTCGTTCGAGGAGGCCGTCGGGCTCGACGCCGACGAAGACATGCTCGCGGAAGCGCGGCGGCTGTCCGAGGGCTGCCGGTGGGTGCACCGGCGCGCGGAGGAGCTACCGGCCGGCCTGGGCCGGTTCCGGCTGGTGACGTTCGCCCAGTCGTTCCACTGGTTCGACCGGCCGAGAGACGCCGCGGCGGTGCGCGGAATGCTGGAACCGGGCGGGGTCTGCGCCCACGTGCACGCGGCGACCCACGAGGGTGCCGGATCGGTGCCGCGCGCGGAGATCACCGAGCTGGTGCGGGAGTACCTCGGATCGGTGCGCCGGGCCGGGCAGGGAACGTTGCCGCGGGGAACGCCGGGCGGCGAGGCGGAGATCTACCGCGGCGCGGGCTTCCACGGACCGCGACGGTTCACGGTCCCGGGGCGGGTGGTCACGCGGACGGTGGACGAGGTGGTGGCCGGGGTGTTTTCGCTGTCCAGCTCGGCGCCGCACTTGTTCGGTGAGCGCCGCGCGGAGTTCGAGGCCGGGCTGCGCGAGCTGCTGGAGCGCGCGAGCCCGGCCGGGGTGTTCACCGAACGGCTGAGGGAGATCGCGGTCGACCTCTGGGAGCCGTGATCGCCGGGCCGGCTGCTCGGCCACCGCCGCCGCCTCGCAACCGCCGGAGACCCGCGGTCGACCTCCGCGAGCCTTACCGGCTCACCAGGGGTTGTTGTCGAAATCGTCGTCGGACTCCGCCGCCCGTGCTCGGCGCGCCCGCCGCGGTGCCTCGTCCCGCGCCGACGGCGGCGGTGCGGCCGACGGCGCGAACGGCGATGCCCCACCGGGCTCGCCGCCGAACGCGTCCGTGTCGAACGCCGACGGCGGTTCCGTGCCGCGGTCCGTGCTCCAGCCCGACTTCGTCTTGCGCTGTGCCATCTCGCGCACGTGCTGGACGTACCGCTCGGCCGCCTGGACCTGCTTGGTCATGTACTCCTGCGACCGGGCCTTGATCTCCTCGCCCCGCTGCTCGCGCAGCGCGCGCCGCTCGGACTGTTCGCGCACCAGGCCGGCCAGCTCGGCTTTCATCGCGGCGATGTCGGTCATGGGTCCTCCTACCAGGTCCGGCGAGCGGACGGCGGGTCTTCGTCGTCGTTCAGGGAGCCGATGATCCGGCGGCCCGGCTCGCCGAGGTTGTCGAACACCGCGCCCTCGATCCGGTACGCGGGCGACCGCCGCTCGGTGTCGCCCCCGCCACCACCGTGGGCGCCGCCCATCGCGCCCATGCCCGGCATCCCGGACATCGGCTGGCCGCCGGTCCCGGCCGACGCCCCCGCCGGCGCGAACGCGGCCGCGGGCTGCGCCTGCCCCATGCCGGCACCCGCGCCGCTGTGCACGCCGCCGGACACCGGTGTCTCGCCGAGCCCGGCGTGCGAGTCGAACCCGGCCGAGGACAGCCCGGCGCCGCCGTGCGGGCCCCCGCCGATCCCGGCCCCGGCGCCACCGCCGCCGTGGTGGGCGCCGGCGCCGCCACCCTCGTGCCCGCCCGGCCCATCGCCGGCGTGGTGCGCGCCGGAGCCGCCGCCGTCGGACGACGACCCGAGGTCCTCGAGCGTGCCGCGATGGGTGGGCAGGTCGTCGTCGAGTTTCTTGCCGGGCGTGTCGCCGAGGACGTCCGACGGCTTGCCGTCCTCGCCGAGCGTGTAGGTCGTCGGGGTGCCGCTGCCGTCGTCGACGGTGACGACGGTCGGCCCGTCCGGACCGTCCGGCCGCTCGGCGGTGATCTTGAGGTCGCCGTCCTCGATGTGGATCTTGCCGTCCGGGCCGGGGCAGTACGTGTCGTCCGTCCCTTGTGGACTCTGCCCGTCGGCGTCCGTGGACCAGTCGAGCTTGAAGTCCTTGACGGCGTCGGTTCCCGCGCCGACCTTGATGTCCATCTTCCCGTCGTGGTCGGGTTCGGTCATCTCGAAGGTCTTGTCGCCCTGCTTGACCTTCAGGGTGTCGGGGGTGTCGTCGCCGTCCTTGCCGTCGGCGTCCTTGCCGTCTTCGCCGAGCAGGCCGTCCGGCTTGCCGTCGCCGTCGGTGTCCTTGCCGTCGGGCTTGCCGTCGCCGTCGGTGTCGAGACCGTCGGGCTTGCCGTCCCCGTCGATGTCCTTGCCTTCGCCGGATCCGGTGTCGCCGAGTCCCGCGCCGTCGCCGGAATCCGTCTTGATCCCTTCGCCGCTGAACTCCTTCAGCGCGTCGGCCGCCTTCTGCTTCGCCTCTTCCGCGGCCTGCTCGGCCGCCGCCTTGCCGTCGTCGCCGGACCCACCGGAGCCGGACCCGCCACCGGAGCCCGAGCCGGAGCCGCCGCCCAGGCCTTCGCCACCGCCGAGACCGCCGCCCCCGGAGCCGGAACCGGCGCTGTCGCCGGACTCGGTCTGGATCCCCGGGCCGCTGAACTCCTTGAGCGCGTCGGCGGCCTTCTTCTTGGCCTCTTCGGCGGCCGCGGCCGCGGCGTCCTGACCACTGGACGAAGGCGGCGGCACGGACGACGGCGACGTGTCATCGGAACCCGAGCCGGAGCCCGAGCCCGAACCGGACCCGCCGCCCAGGCCTTCGCCACCGCCGAGGCCGGCGCCACCGCTCCCGCCGCCGTCGAACGAACCCAACGCTTCCGAAGCCTGCTTCTTGGCGGCTTCCGCGGCCTCCGCGGCCTGCTTCTTGGCCGCCTCCGCAGCCGCCTCCTGGTCGCCGCCCGACGAACCGGAGCCACCACCGGCCGACCCGGCACCCGAAGGCGTGTCCGTGTCCGGGATCGGCGGCACGGAACCGCCACCCCCGGACCCCGACCCGCCGGAACCCGATCCACCGGACCCCGAGCCCGAGCCGGAACCACCGCCCGGAATGCCCGAGCCACCGGCGCCGGAGCCACCGGACCCCGAACCGTCACCCGGGATGCCCGAGCCGCTGCCCGAACCGGACCCGAAGCCGCTGCCCGCCCCGGAACCGGAACCACCCCCGGCCCCGGAACCACCGCCGGACCCGAAACCGCCGCCGGAACCACCCGTGCCCGAGCCGTTCCCGGTCCCGTACCCGTTGCCCGCTCCGGAACCGCCACCGGCGCCGCCGGCGCCCGCACCGCCCGGGCCACCGGCCCCGCCCGTACCGGACCCACCGGGCAGCGAAACGCCCTCGAACTCGTTCTTCACCGCGCCCATGACCTTGTCGAGCGCGTCGTAGGCCTGGTCGACGAGGTCCTTCGTGTCCTTGCAGGTCTTCTCGAAGCCCTTGTACAGCCGGTCCCACATGTCGGGGTTGAACTGGTTCTGGATCCACTGCTTGGCCAGGTCCTGGCCGTGCTTCTTGATCTCGTCGCCGTCGCAGCAGCCCTGGTCGTTGAGGGTCTTGACCAGGTTGGTGCCGAAGTTGAGGTCCATCCAGCCCGCGATCTGGGCCAGGTCCTGCTCGTTGCCGTGCTCGCCGCTGGCGACCGCGATGACCTTCTGCGCCATCGTGTAGTCGGCCTTGCCGACCAGGTCGGTGTACATGCCGATGACGGCGTCGGCTTTGCCCTTGCACAGCTGGAACACCGTGGTCGCGGTGGTCTGCGTCGCTTCGCTGACGTTGCCGAGCGTCTGGGCGAGCTTGGCCGCCTTCGGCTGGATCTTGTCGTTGTAGGTGTCGGCCGCGGCGTCCGCGCCCGCGCCGCTCCACGTCTTGTAGAGCGTGCCCAGCTGCGAACCGGTGTCCTCGACCGTCCGGTCCACCGTCTCCGAGCCGGTCTTGAAGTGCGCGGCGTCCTGGATGAAGTGCTCGAAGCTGATCCCGCGCTGCTCGTCGAACGGCGCGCGGATGTCCTTGTCGAGGTCGAGCGCGCGCGTGTTGCCGCGGCAGTCGGCCGGGATCTTGGCCAGCAGCGACCCGAAGGTCTCGAACAGCTTCAGCGCGGGCGCGGCGGCGTCGAAGATCTCGTCGGACGTCTTCGTCCCGGTGGTGCCGCCGCCGTCGGCGGCCGCGGGCGGCTGGGTGCCGTCGAGCTTCGACTTGCCCTCGTCGACGGCCTTCTTTTCCTGGTCTTCGTTGTAGGAGTTCTGGTCACCACTCGACTTGGCTTTGTCGAAGGCCTCGTCGACCGACTGCCCGGCGAAAAGCGGGTTGGCGTTGTACGCGTTCGCGTACTTCTCGGCTTCCTGCCGCTTCTGCTTGATGTCGTCCGGTTCCTGGTCGGCCAGGAACGGCGGGGGCGGCGGGTTCTCCCGCAGCCAGCTGCTGATCAGCGCGCTCTTCTGCGGGGCCGGGACGCTGGGGTCGTCCAGCAGCGCCTTGACGTCGGACCACTTCTTCTTGTTCTCGTCGGCCATCAGAGCGAGCCCCCGGCGTTCGTGATCGCGCCGGCCTGGTTGTCCTCGTTGGCGCTGTAGCTCGATCCGGCGGTGCCGAGGTTGGTGCCGAAGGAGCCGAGCGTGCTGCTGTAGCCGGAGACGGCGGCCCACAGCGCCTGCGCGCCGGCGGTGTACTTCGCCGCGTGGGCGTTGTGCGCCCGGCCGAACCCCTCCGCGGTCACCTGTGGGGTCTGCAGGTCCGGGTTGTCGTCCAGCAGGTGTTCCGCCAGGTCCCCGATGGTCTTGGACGCCGTCGACAACGCTTCCGTCGTCGCGGTGTACCCCCCGCCGCTCATTTCCGAGCCTCTCCTGTAGATCCGCCAGTTCCCAGGGCTTCCGCGAGCACGGCGGCCACCGAACCCACGTCGGTGAACCGATCGAGCTGGTCCAGGTCGATCGTCACGCCGTAGTAGACCTCCAGCGCCGCGAGGAGCTTGATCCGGCCCTTCGAGTCGATGCCCAGCTCCTCCAGCGGCGCGTCGGGCTCGACGAGGGCCGGGTCGAGCCGGAAGGTCTCGCTGACGACCTTCGTGACCTCGGCGCGGTGATCACCCACGGGCGCCACCATAACGTGCCTTCGCCGCCGACCGGGCGACCTTGCCACTCGATGTGCGCGGAAGTCCGCCGGAAGGGACCAGATGTACCGCACGGAGCGTGAGATCGTGCTCGCGCGACACCGCGCGCAGCACCGCGCGGGTCACCTCTTTGAGGTCGGCGTCAGCGTCGCGGGCCCACTCCGCCACCACGACCGCGCCTTCGCCGTGCTCGTCGGCGACGCCGAACGCGGCGACGCGGTCGCGGCGGACCGCCGGGTGGGCCTCGCCCGCCGCCG
This sequence comes from Amycolatopsis sp. MEPSY49, assembly GCF_051337345.1. Lineage (NCBI taxonomy): Bacteria > Bacillati > Actinomycetota > Actinomycetes > Pseudonocardiales > Pseudonocardiaceae > Amycolatopsis > Amycolatopsis sp. MEPSY49. Next base: position 253,559 of record NZ_JBDLYJ010000012.1, read on the forward strand.
CCTCGATGTCCTGCGGGTGGAAGTTGCGGCCGTCGACGACGATGAGGTCCTTGAGCCGGCCGGTGACGTAGAGGTCGCCGCGGTGCACCACGCCGAGGTCGCCGGTGCGCAGCCAGCCGCCGGTGCCCGCCAGCTTCGCGTCGAACGCGGCGGCGTCGCCGCGGCCCCAGTAGCCGGTGGCCACGTTGGGGCCGCGGAGCCAGATCTCGCCCACCAGGCCTTCGGGCTGCTCCTGTCCTTCGTGGACGATCCGCACGTCCTGCCCGACCGGACGCCCGACGGACACGAGTTCCTGGCCGTCGACGGTTTCGACGGCCCGGCCCTGCGCGAGCGTTTCGCGGTCGAACACCGCGCCGCGCGGCCCTTCCGGTCCCGCGCTCGCGACGTAGACGGTCGCCTCGGCGAGCCCGTACGACGGCCGGTACGCCTCGCGCCGGAAGCCGTAGGGGCCGAAGACCTCGAGGAAGCGTTCGACCGTCCGCGGGCGGACGGGCTCGGCGCCGTTGAGCGCGACCCGCACGTCCGACAGGTCGAGGCCGTCTTCGGCGCCGGCCTCGACGGCGAGGTCGTAGGCGAAGTTCGGCGCGGCGGTGAACACGGCCGGGTAGTCGGCAAGCTGCCGCAGCCACCGCCGCGGCCGGTGCACGAACTCGGCCGGGGCCATGAACACCGCGCGCCCGCCGGCGAACACCGGCAGGCACAGCAGCTGGATCAGGCCCATGTCGTGGAAGAACGGGATCCAGCCCGCGCAGGTCGTGCCCTCGTCCACGGCGTAGGCCCGGCTGCCCTGCCAGCAGGCCGCGACGATCGCCCGGTGCGGGATCACCGCGCCGGCCGGCTCCCGCGTCGAGCCCGAGGTGTACTGCAGGTAGGCGGGGCTCTCCGGCGCGACCGGCACCGGGTCGGCGCCCGGCCCGGCCAGCTCGTCGACGACCAGGAGAGCGCCGGGGTCGCCGAACTCGCGGACCCGCGCGGCCGCGGCCGACGACGTCAGCCACACCCGCGCGCCGGAGTCGGCCAGCACCCCGCCGAGCCGCTCGGCCTGCGCGCGGTTCCCCGGCGGCATCAGCGGGACGGCGATCAGCCCCGCTGCGAGGGCGCCGAAGAACGCGAGCGGATAAGCCAGTTCCTGCCCGGCGAGGACGGCGACCCGCTCCCCCGGCTCGGCGACCCGGCGCAGCTCACCCGCGACGACGCGGACCCGCGCGGCGAACTCGGCCCACGTCACCGTGTGCTCGGCGGCGTGGCTGTGGTCCTGGTGGGTGAACAGCGGGCGCTCGTCGTCCGCGCGGGCGAACAACCGCTCCACGATCGAGACGCGCAGCACCGCCTCGGGCACGGTCGCGGGACGGGGCACGCAACGCAACCTACCGCGCGGGCCGGAGCCCGCCGAGTCCGGCCACGTCCACGACGACGGCGGTGCGAGAGAACAGCGTGCCGGCCGGGAAAGCGTGCGTCTCCGGATCGCGGTTGCCGGCGAGCGGCAGTCCCGCGGCGCCGGGCCACCGGTGTCTACTGTGGACTCAAGGCAGCACGGCCGGGAGGTCGAACAGCGCCGGCACGGCGGGATCGGCGAACACCACGTTGTGCGCCACGCGCCCGCCGGCCACGGTGAACACCTGCAGGGTGTGCAGCCGGTACACCCCGGTGTCGTCGCGGCAGTAGGCCACCAGCGCGGGCTGGCCGTTCGCGGCCGCGCGAGTCATGCGCCAGTCGCGGCCACGCATCGCGAACAGCCGCTCCAGGAACCGGCCGTAGCCGTCCGGCCCGAGGTACCACAGCGGCACCGGTGGCATCTCCATCACGACGTCGCCGGTCAGCAGCCCGACCAGGCCCGCGACGTCGGCGGACTCGAACGCGCGGACGTACCGGTCCAGGACCGCTTCCACCGCCGAGTCGTCCGGTTCGGGTACTTCGTCCACGGTCAAACCGCCCAGACCCGCGCGGGCGCGCTGCAGGGCGCTGTTGACCGCCGCCGGCGTCGTCTCCAGGAAGCCGGCCACCTCCGCCGCGCTGAACTCCAGGACGTCACGCAGGATCAGGACCGCGCGCTGCTTCGGCGGCAGCGTCTGCATCGCCGCGAGCAACGCCAGCCGCAGCGTGCCGCGCCGGGCCAGGCGCAGGCCGGGGTCGTCGAGGCGCGCGTCCGGGAACGGGTGCAGCCACGGGATCTCGAACGACGGCGTCAGCGGGGCGGCCGGGTCGTCGCTCGGCCGGCCGAGCCCCGACGGCAGCGGCCGCCGGGCCCGGCCTTCGAGCGCGGTCAGGCAGGCGTTGGTCGCGATCCGGTAGAGCCAGGTGCGCACCGACGCGCGGGCCGGGTCGTAGCCGTCCCACGCCTTCCAGGCGCGGACCAGCGTCTCCTGGACCAGGTCCTCGGCCTCGTGCACCGAGCCCAGCATGCGGTAGCAGTGGGCCACGAGCTCACGCCGGTGCGGCTCGGTGCTCGTCGCGAAGTCCGGCATGGCTCTCCCGTCACCTGGGGTACGGGAGCCGATTCTCTACAGGTCGTCGAAGTCCTCGGGACGCAGCCCGTCGAGTTCGGCGCGGAACCGGGCGACCTCGGCCTCGGTGTCCAGCACGTCGGCGGCGGGGCCCTCGGCCTCCTGCTCGACCTCCAGCTGCACCGACGCGACGTCGAGCACCTCTTCGGCGACTCTGATCGGCGCGCCCTGGCGCAGGCCGAGCGCGACGGCGTCGCTCGGGCGGGCCGACACGCGCGTACCGGAGGCGAGCACGAGGTCGGCGTAGAAGATCCCGTCCCGCACCTCGGTCAGCTCGACCGCGGCGACGCCCTGGCCGAACGCCGCGAGCACGTCGCCGAGCAGCTCGATCGTCCCCGGGCGCGGCTGCGCGATCTGCTCGCGCGCCCGCACGAGGGCCTCGGCTTCGCCGTACCCGATCATGATCGCCAGCCAGCGGCGGGCCCCGTCCGGCTCCCGCAACAGCATCAGCGGCGCCTCGCCGGGCACCGGGACGGCCATTCCCACCACCTCGATCGGGATCACGCTGACCACCGCACCCTCCGTGTAGGGACACTCCTCCGCGCGCGAGATACCCAGAACCCGCGGTCGGCAACCCGGTTCCGCGCGGGAGTTTTTCACCGTCGACTCTCCTCCGCTGCGGACTCCGCGGGAACCCCTTGCCGGGTGTGCCGGGGCGCTGTCACCGTCGGGGCGTGGAACCGACGATTTCGCGCGGCATCGACGTCCCGGCCGACGCGGGCACGGTGTGGTCGTGGGTCACCGACCTGCCCCGGATGGGCGAGCTGAGCCCGGAGAACGTCGGCGGCCGCTGGCTGGACGAGCCGGGCCTCGGCGCGCGCTTCCGCGGCCGCAACCGCAACGGCGACCTGCGGTGGTGGACGCGGGTTCGGGTCGTCGCGTTCGAGGAGAACCGCCGGTTCGCGTTCGACGTGCGGACCCCGATCGGGTCGCGGGTGTCGAGGTGGGAGTACGTGCTGACGCCGACGGCGGCGGGCTGCCGGGTCACCGAGAACTGGTACCGGATCGGCAGCTGGGTGGTCCGGAAGTTCATGGGGCCGCGGGTGACGGGCCGGGCCGATCGGCCGGGGTACAACGTGCGGTCGATCGAGCACACCCTCGCGGCGCTGAAGGCGAGGGCGGAGGAGCGGGCCGCGGCCGCTTGAGCCGCCTCGGAACGCCGGCCTCGGAACGGCCGCTCCGCCCGCTCCCGATCCCACACTGCCCACTCCCCGCCCCTCCCCGCACCAGAACGTCGCGAATGACGCATTCGGGACCTCCGGCGCCGCGAATGCGTCCTTCGCGGCACTCCGGGCCGAGCGCCGGCGGCGTGACCTCCATCGCGCCCAACTGGTCAGTCTCTTGTTGAGACCCACCTGATCCGGCTAGGTTGCTTTTTCAAACCTAGGAGGACCATGACCGACACCGCGCCGAAGCCCGGCCTCGTGCTGCTGGTCGTCTCGACGGCGGCGTTCCTCGCCAGCCTCGACACGTTCATCGTCACGATCGCGTTCCCCGGGATCCGGGCCGCCTTCCCCGGCGACGACCTCGCCACGCTGTCGTGGGTCCTCAACGGCTACACCGTGCTGTTCGCCGCCTGCCTGGCGCCCGCCGGGCGGCTCGCCGACCGGTACGGCCGGAAGCGGCTGTTCCTGCTCGGCGTCGCCGTGTTCACGCTCGCCTCCGCCGCGTGCGCCGCCGCGCCGTCCATTCCCCTCCTCATCGCCTTCCGCGCGGTGCAGGCGGTCGGCGCCGCGCTCGTCATGCCGACGTCACTGGCCCTGCTGCTCACCGCGTTCCCCGCCCACCGGCGGCCGATGGCGGTCGGCGTCTGGGCGTCCGTCGGCGCCGCGGCCGCCGCGCTCGGGCCACCCGTCGGCGGCCTGCTCGTCGAGGCGTCGTGGCGGTGGGTCTTCCTGGTGAACCTGCCGATCTGCGCGCTGACGCTGCTCGCCGGGCCGCGGGTGCTGCGCGAGACGCGGGACACCACCACCGGCGTCCCGGACCTGCTCGGCGCGGCGGGCCTGCTCGCCGGCGTCGGCGCCCTCGCCTACGCGCTGGTCGAAGCACCCGACCACGGCTGGACGTCGGCGCCCGTCGTCCTCGCCTTCGCGATCGCCGCCGTCGCGCTGGTGTGGGTGCCGGTGCGCTCCGCGCGGCACGCCGTGCCGGTGCTGGACCTGCCGGCCCTGCGCGTCCCGACGCTGTGGCTGGCGTGCGTCACGACCGGGGTGTTCGCGGCCGGGTTCGCCGCGATGCTGTTCGGCAACGTCCTGTTCCTGACGTCGATCTGGCACGACTCGATCCTGGTGGCCGGGCTGTCACTGGCGCCGGGGCCGCTGATGGTGGTGCCGGTGTCGATCCTCGGCGGCCGGTTCGTGCACCGCTTCGGCCCGGGTCCGGTGGTCGCGCTCGGCGGCGTCTCGTTCGGCGCGGGCACGTTGATCTGGCTGCTGCGCATGGGCTCGACGCCCGACTACGCCGGCGCGATGCTGCCCGGGCAGCTCCTCACGGGCATCGGGGTCGGGCTGATCCTGCCGAGCCTGTCGGGGGTGGTCGGCACGGTCCTGCCGCCGGCCCGCTGGGGCGCGGGCTCGTCGATGGTCAACACGACGCGCCAGATCGGCACGGTCCTCGGGACGGCGGTGCTGGTGGCGGTCTTCGCGGGCACGCCGGACCTGACGGACTTCCGCCACGGCTGGCTGCTGGTCCTCGCCACGGCGGCGGTGACGGCGGCGGGCGGGCTGCTCATCGCCGCGCGCCGCCGGGTCGACCACTACGTCGAGCCCCAGGCCGCATCCAGCGCCGCGAGCCCGTCGTCGATCCGCTCCACCGGGATCGAGCCGTAGCCCAGCACCAGCCCCGGTGACGGCGATCCGCCGCACAGGTCGGAAAGCGTCTGCACCGCCACTCCCGCCGCCGAGGCCCGCGCGGCGACCGGCTCCAGGTCGGTGTCGGCCAGCGCGCACAGGTGCAGCCCCGCCGCCGACGGCACCACCCGGAGCCGGCCCGCGAACCGCCGGTCCACAGTGGACATCAGACGCTCGTGGCGCTCCGCGTACACCTTCGTCGCACGGCGGATGTGGCGGGCGAACAGGCCTTCGTCGACGAACCGGGCCAGCGCCGCCTGGGCCGGGACGTCACCGTGCCAGTCCGAGAGCTGGCGCGCGGCGCGCAAGGCGTCGCGCAACGACGCCGGAGCCACCAGGAAACCCAGGCGCAGCATGGGAAGCAGCGTCTTCGAGAACGACCCGACGTACGCCACGCGGCCGCCGCGGTCCAGGCTCTGCAACGGCTCCAGGGGCCGGTCGGAGAACCGGAATTCGCTGTCGTAGTCGTCTTCGACGACGACCGCGTCCGCCTTCTCGGCCCACGCCAGCAGCGCCGTGCGGCGGGCCAGGGACATCGGCGTGCCGAGCGGGAACTGGTGCGACGGCGTGACGTACACCAGCTTCGTCCGCGTCGGCAGCGCGTCGACGTCGAGGCCTTCGCCGTCCACCGGCACCCCGACGACTTCGGCGCCGTGCGAGGCGAACAACAGCCTCGCCTGCCGGTAGCCGGGCTCCTCGACGGCGACGCGGTCGCCCGGGGAAAGCAGCACCCGGCACAACAGGTCGAGGGCCTGCTGCGCGCCTTGGGTGACGAGCACGTCGTCCGCGTCGGCGCGCACCGAGCGGGAAACGCCGACGTGGCGCGCGATAGCCGCGCGCAAACCCGCGTGGCCGCCCGGGTCGACGTAGTGCGCGAAGCCGGTCCGCAGTTCGCGCCCGAGCAGCCGCCGCCAGGTCTCGAGGGGGAACAACGCCGGGTCGGGGACGCCGACGCGGAAGTCGAACTCCGGCTCCCCCGCCACCGCGGCGGCCGGCGCCGGCAGCGAGCGCCAGACCGCCTTCGGCCGCGGCCCGTGCCGCGAAGGAGCCTTGCGCGGCTTGGGCGCGGGCAGCGAACCGCTGACGTACGTCCCGGCTCCGACGCGACCGGTGACGAAGCCGTCGGCGGTCAGCCGGTCGTAGGCGACCGCGACGGTGTTGCGCGAGACGGCCAGGCGCCGCGCCAGCTCCCGCGTCGGCGGCAGCCGCTCCCCCGCCCGCAGCCGGCCGTCCAGCACGGCGTCCCGCAACTGCCGGTAGATCCGGACCGACAGGTCGCCGCGCCCGGCCAGGCTGACGTGGAAGTCCATCCGGCGAGCCTACATTGGCCCAATCCGATCCTGGAGAATTGGATCTGGGATCGGGCCAAGTAGCGATCTACGGTAGCTCCATGACGCTGACCCAGGACCGCCCCGCGCGGCTGCTCGCCGCCGCCCAGCTGGCCGGCTCGCTCGGCGACGGCGCCTTCCTGACCTGCTCGGTCCTGTTCTTCACGCGGGTCGCCGGGCTGACGCCCGCGCAGGTCGGGCTGGGCCTCACGCTCGGCTGGGCGGTGGGCTCGGTCGCGGGCGTGCCACTCGGCCACCTCGCCGACCGGCACGGCGCCCGCGGCTGCGCGATCCTGCTGGCGCTGGCGACGAGCGCGTCGATCCTGGTGTTCCCGTTCGTCCGCACGCCGCTGCTGTTCGCGCTGGCGGCGTGCCTGTACGGCAGCTGCCAGACCAGCCTGGCCGCCGTCCGCCAGGCCCTGCTGGCCGCGCTCGCCGACCCGGACCGCCGGACGCGCATCCGGGCCCGGCTCCAGTCGGCGGGCAACGCGGGCCTCGCCGTCGGCGCCGGGCTGGGCGGGCTCGCGCTCTCGGCCGACACGGCATCGGCGTACGTCATCGTCTTCGCGCTCGACGCCGCGGCCTTCGTCGTGACGGCGGTGCTCATGCTCTCGCTGCCTCCCGTGGCGGCGTCGGTGCCGCGCGCCGGCGAGCCGAAGCTGGCCGTGCTGCGCGACCGGCCGTACGCGCTGGTCACGCTGCTGAACGCGGTCCTGCTGCTGCGGATGCCGCTGCTGAGCGTCGCGATCCCGCTGTGGATCGTCGAGCGGACCGCCGCGCCGGGCTGGACGGTGTCCGCGCTGTTCGTGCTCAACACGGTCGTGGTGGTGCTGCTGCAGGTCCGCGTGGCGGGGCGGCTGGCGAGCATCGGCGCGGCGGCGCGGATGGTCCGCCGGTCGGGCGTGCTGCTCCTGGTGTCCTGCGTGGCCTTCGCGCTGGCGGCCGGGACGTCACCGTGGACGGCGTTCGCGGTACTGGTCGTGGGCGCGCTGGTGCAGGTGTTCGGCGAGATGCTGCAGTCGGCGGGCACGTGGGATATCGGCTTCGCGCTGGCCCCGGCGGACCGGCAGGGGCAGTACCAGGGGTTCTTCGGCACGGGCGTGTCGGTGGCGCGCGCGGTCGGGCCGGTGCTGCTGAGCACGGTGGTGGTCGGGTGGGGCCTGCCGGGGTGGCTGCTGCTGGGCGCGGTGTTCCTGGCCGCGGGCGCGGCGATGGACCCGGCGGTCCGCTGGGCCCAGGCGGCCCGCACCCCGGCCGACGCCGTGGCGGTGCGCTGACCCGCGCCGCCCGCCACGCGTTGAGCCGCGCCATCCGCCACCAGCTGCCGCGCGCTGACCCGAGCCGCCCACCACCAGCTGCCGCGCGCTGACCCGAGCCGCCCACCACCAGCCGCCGCGCGCTGACCCGAGCCGCCCACCACCAGCCGCCGCGCGCTGAC